>NZ_JAPZLN010000004.1:327500-560342 GCF_027498475.1 Agrobacterium salinitolerans
GGAAATGACTTGATTGTAAAAGGTAATCAAGTTGCCGTTCCTTTGGAGCGGCTATGGATGAGCATAGACAATGAGAACGAAGAAGTGAATTAAGGGCATTTGGTGGATGCCTTGGCATGCACAGGCGAAGAAGGACGTGATACGCTGCGAAAAGCCGTGGGGAGCTGCGAATAAGCTTTGATCCATGGATCTCCGAATGGGGCAACCCACCTTAAATACCTAGAAAATCATTCCTGTTGGAATGATTTGTCTAGTCTTGTTTGATCTCACGTGCCGTATCGCACTTCCTTTTGAAGTGCTGGCACTGCGATGGCGCGCTGCACGAGCAGCGACGGACTAGCGTCCTGTATGGGTACCTTGCTCAAGCTTGAGTGTGGCAGCCATACAGACCGATAGGTCGTCGCCAACAGTTTGGCGCCCGTCCGGAGCGAAGCAGCGCAAGCTGCGACAGCGTGAGGACAAAACAAGCCCGGCACGTCCGGGTGGGACAGAGCAACCGGAATGGTTTCTAGGTATTGTTATAAGGTATCTTACTTTCGAATACATAGGGGTAAGAAGCGAACGCAGGGAACTGAAACATCTAAGTACCTGCAGGAAAGGACATCAACCGAGACTCCGCAAGTAGTGGCGAGCGAACGCGGACCAGGCCAGTGGCAATGATGAATAAAGCGGAACGATTTGGAAAAGTCGGCCATAGAGGGTGATAGCCCCTTACGCGTAGAACAGTCATTGTCCTTGAGTAGGGCGGGACACGTGAAATCCTGTCTGAACATGGGGAGACCACTCTCCAAGCCTAAGTACTCGTGCATGACCGATAGCGAACAAGTACCGTGAGGGAAAGGTGAAAAGCACCCCGACGAGGGGAGTGAAATAGAACCTGAAACCGGATGCCTACAAACAGTCGGAGCTCGCAAGGGTGACGGCGTACCTTTTGTATAATGGGTCAACGACTTAGTGTAACTAGCAAGCTTAAGCCGGTAGGTGTAGGCGCAGCGAAAGCGAGTGTTAATAGCGCGACATAGTTAGTTGCATTAGACCCGAAACCGAGTGATCTAGCCATGAGCAGGCTGAAGGTTGGGTAACACCAACTGGAGGGCCGAACCCATAACTGTTGCAATAGTTCGGGATGACTTGTGGCTAGGGGTGAAAGGCCAATCAAACTCGGAAATAGCTGGTTCTCCGCGAAATCTATTTAGGTAGAGCGTCGACCTTATACCCTCGGGGGTAGAGCACTGGATGGGCTATGGGGACTCACCGTCTTACTGATCCTAACCAAACTCCGAATACCGAGGAGTACTAGTCGGCAGACACACGGCGGGTGCTAACGTCCGTCGTGAAAAGGGCAACAACCCTGACCTCCAGCTAAGGTCCCCAAGTCATGGCTAAGTGGGAAAGGATGTGAGGATCCCAAAACAACCAGGATGTTGGCTTAGAAGCAGCCATCATTTAAAGAAAGCGTAACAGCTCACTGGTCTAAATAAGGGTCTTTGCGCCGAAAATGTAACGGGGCTAAAGCCATGCACCGAAGCTGAGGATTGTGGCAACCTTCGGGTTGCTTCAGTGGTAGCGGAGCGTTCCGTAAGTCTGTGAAGGCGGACCCGTGAGGGCTGCTGGAGATATCGGAAGTGCGAATGTTGACATGAGTAACGATAAAGGGAGTGAGAGACTCCCTCGCCGAAAGACCAAGGGTTCCTGCTTAAAGTTAATCTGAGCAGGGTTAGCCGGCCCCTAAGACGAGGCGGACACGCGTAGTCGATGGGAACCACGTTAATATTCGTGGGCCTGGTGGTAGTGACGGATCTCGTGTGTTGTTCAACCTTATTGGATTGGTTGGGCGGCGAAGAGGTTCCAGGAAATAGCTCCACCGTATAGACCGTACCCGAAACCGACACAGGTGGTCAGGTAGAGTATACCAAGGCGCTTGAGAGAACTATGTTGAAGGAACTCGGCAAATTGCACGCGTAACTTCGGAAGAAGCGTGACCCTTTTGTACGCAAGTATGATGGGGTGGCACAGACCAGGGGGTAGCGACTGTTTATCAAAAACACAGGGCTCTGCGAAGTAGCAATACGACGTATAGGGTCTGACGCCTGCCCGGTGCTGGAAGGTTAAAGGGAGGGGTGCAAGCTCTGAACTGAAGCCCCAGTAAACGGCGGCCGTAACTATAACGGTCCTAAGGTAGCGAAATTCCTTGTCGGGTAAGTTCCGACCTGCACGAATGGCGTAACGACTTCCCCGCTGTCTCCAACATAGACTCAGTGAAATTGAATTCCCCGTGAAGATGCGGGGTTCCTGCGGTCAGACGGAAAGACCCCGTGCACCTTTACTATAGCTTTACACTGGCATTCGCCAAGGCATGTGTAGGATAGGTGGTAGGCTTTGAAGCAGGGACGCCAGTTTCTGTGGAGCCATCCTTGAAATACCACCCTTATCTTCGTGGATGTCTAACCGCGGTCCGTTATCCGGATCCGGGACAGTGTATGGTGGGTAGTTTGACTGGGGCGGTCGCCTCCGAAAGAGTAACGGAGGCGCGCGATGGTTAGCTCAGACCGGTCGGAAATCGGTCGTCGAGTGCAATGGCATAAGCTAGCCTGACTGCGAGACTGACAAGTCGAGCAGAGACGAAAGTCGGTCATAGTGATCCGGTGGTCCCGTGTGGAAGGGCCATCGCTCAACGGATAAAAGGTACGCCGGGGATAACAGGCTGATGACCCCCAAGAGTCCATATCGACGGGGTTGTTTGGCACCTCGATGTCGACTCATCGCATCCTGGGGCTGGAGCAGGTCCCAAGGGTATGGCTGTTCGCCATTTAAAGCGGTACGTGAGTTGGGTTCAGAACGTCGTGAGACAGTTCGGTCCCTATCTGCCGTGGGTGTAGGAATATTGACAGGATCTGTCCCTAGTACGAGAGGACCGGGATGGACGTATCTCTGGTGGATCTGTTGTCCTGCCAAGGGCATAGCAGAGTAGCTATATACGGAATGGATAACCGCTGAAGGCATCTAAGCGGGAAACCAACCTGAAAACGAGTGTTCCCTATCAGAGCCGTGGAAGACGACCACGTCGATAGGACGGGTGTGGAAGCACAGCAATGTGTGAAGCTTACCGTTACTAATAGCTCGATCGACTTCTTCGTTCCCATTGATTATGTTCATCGAACAAAGTTCGATGACATCATCTTCTGTCCTGACGCCCGAAGGGCTCCGGACGGGCCGCGCCACAGGGCGCGACGACCTCTGGTCTGTATGGCTGCCATGCTCATTGTTGAGCAAAGGTGGAATACCGACAGGTCACAGAAAGACGTGTAATTAAGATAAAAAGTGGCAATGCCACCCAGCTTCTCGAAACAACAGTTTCCATGTGAAAACATGGTCTGTGATCGCTTGGATCAGACGTTGCCTCATATGCGAGGTGACCGTATGGCCAATTGGTGTCCCCTGTGAGCGGCAAGCGAACAGGATAAGGTACACCAATAAACAAGCAATCATATGATCCATGCGAAACGCATGGATCATATGTTGCGTTTTGCCGACCTGGTGGTTATCGCGGGGCGGCCGCACCCGTTCCCATTCCGAACACGGCCGTGAAACGCCCCAGCGCCAATGGTACTTCGTCTCAAGACGCGGGAGAGTAGGTCGCTGCCAGGTCTGCAAAACGCAACTCAAAATCTTCTCAATCACACTCTTCGGCCCAGCCGACAAAAAGGGCCGCTACATGCGGCCTTTTGTCATTCAAGGCAAAGATTTAAAGGCAATAAAAATGGCGTACAAAATCATGTGCGCCCCTTAAAGGAGATAAATTGCTCCGCAATTTACTCCGCCAGAGTTCCGTCGTCGCTAAAGCAACGACGCAGACGCGACATTCGGCTTCGCCGAATGCGCTGGTAACGCGGGGTGGAGCAGCCCGGTAGCTCGTCAGGCTCATAACCTGAAGGCCGCAGGTTCAAATCCTGCCCCCGCAACCAAAACTTATATGACTATCAAGACTTTAATCGGCCTCCTTCGGGAGGCCGAAGTCGTTTTTACCCCTAGCACAACGCTAGGGCAGATTCTGTGGTCGATGAATCGATTGTGAAGTGACAGGGCGAGCGGAAGCTGATTCAACATCCATTGCGAAAGAGGTGGATGATGGGACGAGCACTGAGCGATGATCTTCGACTACGCGTGTTAAAAGCGTCTGCGGCGGGCATGTCTGCGCGCCAGTCGGCGGCGCGGTTCGGGGTTGGGATTTCGATGGTGACCTTGCCCCCAAGTTTTATCCAGTTTTGAGTTTGCTCCAGCGGTTTTGGGTTGCTGTATTCGGGGCGGTAGCGGCGGGTTGCGGTGCGGAGCCATTTCGGCTGCGCAGCACCGCATCACGTCGCGGGTTGATGGGTCTTGGGCGAACTCGGCGGGCGTCAGCCAGCCGAGGCCGGAATGCGGTCGATGATCGTTTGTAATCGCTGCGCCAGTTTGAAAGCCCTGATCGAGCATGGGGCAGTGACGAGAGAGCGTTTCATTCAGAAACTCGTCTCGCAGCCGCCCGTTGAAGCTTTCGATGAAGGCGTTCCGGATCGGCTTGCCAGGCGCGATGTAGTGCCATTCCACTTTGGTCCGATCCGTCCATTGCAGGATTGCGTTGCTGGTGAACTCGCTGCCATTATTGCTGACGATCATCTTCGGCTTGCCTCGTCTCTCGATGATCCGGTCCAACTCACGGGCAACCCGCAGGCCGGAAAGAGACGTATCGGCGACGAGGCCCAGGCATTCCCTAGTGCAATCGTCGACGAAGGTCAGCACCCGGAACCTGCTTCCATCGGTGTGTTGATCCGACACGAAGTCCAGTGACCACCGATCATTGGCGGCAAGCGGGACCAGTATCGGTGCTCGTGTGCCTATCGCTCGTTTTCGACCGCCGCGCTTGCGCACCGTCAGCTTCTCTTCCCGATAGAGCCGGAAGAGACGCTTGTGGTTCACCAGGTGACCCTCACGCCTGGGCAGCACATGAAGGCGTCGATATCCAAAGCGGCGACGTTCATGCGCCAGCGCCTTCATCCGCTCGCGAAGGTCATAGTCATCGCTGCGCCTGGTTTCGCAACGGATCGTCATCCGGCAAAAGCCGATGGCTTTACACGCCCGCCGTTCGCTCATCTGGTGGTGGATCATCAGATGAGTGACAGCGTTCCGCCTTGCTGCGGGCGTCACCATTCTTTCCCAAAAGGTCTTTCAAAGCCGCATTGCCGAGCATCGCATCTGCAAGGAGCCGTTTCAGCTTCGTGTTCTCGTCTTCCAGCGTCTTCAGACGCTTGGCTTCGGATACGTCCATGCCGCCGAATTTGGCCTTCCATTTATAGATGCTGGCATCGCTGACGCCGTGCTTGCGGCAAAGCTCCGAGACCCGCGTGCCAGCCTCGTGCTCCTTCAGAATGCCGATGATCTGTTCGTCTGTGAAACGATTGCGCTTCATTCCCTGGTCCTCTCAATGGGCCAGAGCTTACTTCAAAATGGATTATTTCAACGGGGCAAGGTCAGCCGACCTTAATGTTGAGTTTCGAACGACGAGCTCTCCCCGGAGAGTGACCGTCTTCAAATCCGAGTGCCCCTTGACCATACTCAGAATTGCATCAATCATTTCGTCGCGCGGTTGCTCATAGGTGGTAATGCCATATCCGAACGAACCGGATAGCTCGTAGTTGTCGAAGCCCACTATCGCAATGTCTTCAGGCACTTGAAGGTGGAATCGCGCCCTGATTTCATCCATGGCGCCCATCGCCAGAATGTCGTTTTCGCACATCAGGACATCGATGCGATCGTCAGGAGACGCCTCACTCAAGTACTTCCTCACCGAGGCGGCGCCAGCGTCCAGGCTGTATTTTTCCGCGCTCATGTGGACAATGTCCTGGATACCTTTTTCCGCCCAAAACTCCGTGAAATAGTGACTTCTTTTTAAAGCTGTAGACAAAGCCGTAGCACCACTCATGAAGCCTGGGCGCTTATATCCCCCCGCATGAAGGTGGTCTACGATTTCCTTGAGGGCCAGTTCCGCGTCGCAGACAACAGCGGGAACGCCGTCGATCTGACTGTCGCGTGCAAGCACGAACATAGGCGGCATGCCTTGCCCCTGCTGCAGGTCTGTCAGAGTTTCGTCACGAAACGCTGTACCAAAGAGAATGATGGCATCGACCTGACGCTGGTCCGCGTGGAGAAGGGCGTTTACATGGTCAAAGTGACTGTTGATATTGATCAGCATCACCACCAGGCCGGCCGCCTGGAGCTTCTCGGTGAGCGCCTCAAGGAAGGGGAGTTTTTGCGGGTTGGAAAAGTCATCCACGAAGACGGCGATCTGTCCCGTCGAGTTGGTTGCGAGGCTTCGTGCAAGGAGGTTCGGCGTATAGTTCAAAGCTGCAGCAGTTTCCAGTACCTTCCGCTTGCTTTCGTCAGTAATAGAGGCGCCCGGTGTGAAAGCGCGTATTACGGTCCACTTCGAGACTCCCGCCGCATCCGCTACCTGTTTTGCCGTTGCTCTCTTGCGCATGAACTCTCCGGTAATGGAACATAAATTCCATTTTTCTGATCCAGTGAAATGAATGCTTGCTTTTAACGCATTGTGACGTAACGTGCACCTGCTTGCACCCGGTAGCAAACAAATTTGCACCCGGTAGCATTCGAATTTGTCATCCAGAGGAGTGGGTGACATTGAGGAGGAAAAAATGAAATCCATTTGGAAGAATGTCGCTTCTGCGGCTATTGCTGTTTCACTGGCTGCAGCGGGGTCGATAGGCGTCAGAGCCGATGAACAGCCCAGCATCATTGCTGTCACTCATGGGCAAGCGTCCGACCCCTTCTGGTCGATCGTGAAAAACGGTATGATGCAGGCCGGCAAGGACATCAATGCCAAGGTTGACTATCGTGCACCGGAGACCTTCGACATGGTCGCGATGGCTCAGCTCATTGAAGCCGCAGTCAATCAGAACCCGGCGGGTATTGTAATTTCCAATCCCGATCCGGATGCGCTGGGCCCGGCGATTGCCAAGGCTATTGCGGCCGGTATCCCCGTCATTTCCATGAACTCCGGCATTGCCGCAACGGAAAAGCTGGGCATCAGGCTCCATGTTGGCCAGGACGAACTTACCGCAGGCGTGAAGGTCGGCGAAAAACTGAAGTCGCTCGGCAAGAAACACGTCCTTTGCGTAAACCAGGAGGTCGGAAATGCCGCTCTTGACCAGCGTTGCGCGGGGACGGCGAAGGGCTTCGAAGGTGGAAAGGTTACGGTCCTGCCGACGACAGCCGACCCGGCGGAAATTGAATCGAAGATTCAGGCTGCTTTAACCTCAGATCCTTCCGTCGATGTCGTACTTGGCCTGTCGGCACCCCTCGTTGGTGAGCGGGCGGTCGCTGTTGTCGAGAAGATGGGCAATGGTGACAAGGTCAAGGTCGCTTCTTTCGATCTTTCGGCGAATTTCCTGAAGGCTGTTTCGGAAGGCAAGGCACTGTTTGCCGTGGACCAGCAACCCTACCTTCAGGGGTATCTTCCGGTCACATTCCTCGCGCTGAATGCAAGATATGGCACGATTCCTGCTGGAAACGTTGCCTCGGGTCCGAGCTTTGTCGAGAAGGATACCGCCGCTTCGGTGATTGAGAAATCCTCCCAGGGTATCCGCTGAGCGGGACCCATCTAGCAGCTCTCGCACCTCCGGCGGGAGCTGCCCTCATCGCCTGGCATCCGATCCGCGTGACGCGTGAACGGCAACCGATGGCGCACGTAGAAAACTTACATCTGAGGTATGCCCATGACGCTGGCCAACGAACAGAACGGGTCACCGACTCGATCCGACGAGCGCCTGAAAAAGGTTTCGACTTTGACCGCGCTCGCGCGACGTCCGGAACTCGGCGCCGTCGCAGGATTGGTGCTCGTTACGATATTCTTCATGCTCACCGCAAACCCAGCCATGTTCACACTTGCCGGTATTGTAAACTTCATGGCGCCAGCAGCCCAGCTCGGAATTCTTGCGGTTGGTGCGGCACTTCTAATGATCGGCGGCGAGTTCGATCTGTCCATCGGCTCGATGGTCGCATTCGCGGGGCTGGTTTTCGGCACGGCCCTTGTCGTCCTTAATCTCCCGCTCAGTGTCGCGATCCTGATCGCGCTTGCTTTTGCCGTGGTCATAGGTGTCACCAATGCCCAGCTCACCATGCGCACCGGGCTTCCATCGTTCATAGTGACGCTTGCGTTTCTCTTCATTCTTCGCGGCTTAACGCTCGTCGGCCTGAAGTGGGCGAGCGGCGGTTCAACCCAGCTTCGCGGGATGAGAGAGGCTGTTGCGGACAGTCCCCTTGCGCCGCTCTTTTCAGGCGACGCCTTCCCGGGTCTCTTCACATGGCTTGGCAATGCAGGAATTATCGAGACCTTCCCGAACGGAACGCCGAAAGTCCCGGGTATTCCGGTGGAAATCCTCTGGTTTGTGCTCATTGCACTCGTCGCGACATGGGTTCTGCTTCGCACACGATTTGGAAACTGGATTTTTGCATCGGGCGGTGACCCGAAGGCTGCCCGCAAGTCGGGTGTTCCTGTCGCCCGTGTAAAGACCACCCTATTTATCGTAACCGCGATGTGCGCCACTCTTGTCGCCATTCTAACTGTCCTCGACGCCGGTTCGACTGATGCCCGACGCGGCTTTCAGAAAGAATTCGAAGCAATTATCGCGGCCGTTATCGGCGGATGCCTTCTCACCGGCGGCTACGGTTCGGCGATCGGCGCATTTTTCGGTTCGATCGTCTTTGGTATGGTTTTGATCGGCCTCACCTACACGTCAATCGACCAGGATTGGTACCTCGTCTTCCTCGGCGGGATGCTGCTGACTGCAGTTATTTTCAACAACATCATTCGTAAGCGTGTGACGGGAGAACGCTGATGAGCACGACCCAGACACCACTCGTCGAGGTCAAGAACCTCGTCAAGCACTTCGGCTCGATTATCGCACTTAACGGCGTTTCGCTGAGTGTCCACGCAGGAGAGGTTCTGTGCCTTCTCGGAGATAACGGAGCCGGCAAATCAACCCTGATCAATACTCTTTCTGGCGTTCACAGGCCGACATCCGGCGACTTCCTCGTCGAGGGGAAACAACATCTCTTTACCGGTCCAAGAGATGCGCTCGATGCGGGGATCGCGACCGTCTACCAGGATCTGGCGATGATCCCGCTGATGTCTGTCACAAGAAACTTCTTCATGGGTCGCGAGCCGTTAAAGGGCTTCGGTCCGTTCAAATACATGGACATGGAATTCGCGGATCGCGTTACCAGCGAAGAAATGAAGAGAATCGGCATCGATGTTCGTGAACCCGGACAGGCCGTCGGCACGCTCTCCGGTGGCGAACGTCAATGCGTGGCGATCGCACGCGCCGTGTATTTCGGGGCAAAAGTCCTCATTCTTGACGAACCGACATCTGCACTCGGTGTTGCGCAAACCTCGATGGTCCTGAAGTACATCGATCAGGTTCGTAGCAAAGGTCTGGGCGTCATTTTCATTACCCATAACGTCAGACACGCTTTTGCCGTCGGCAACCGTTTCACAGCTCTGAACAGGGGAAAGACGCTGGGGACATTTGCCAAGCATGAAATCGACCTCGATGGCCTGCAGAATCTGATGGCCGGCGGCAAGGAACTACAGTCGATCTCCGCGGAGCTGGGCGGCACCATCTGAAGACACTTGGAAACATCAATTTTGGCTCGGCGCATTCGCCGGGCCTCGGGACAGCCATATCCAAAATCCAGGAAACCACCCCAAATGAGCAATGCGAATATTAGCCCGTTTCCGTTAGCGGCTTGCGCGGAGATGCTGTGGCGGGACAAGCCGATCGAATGGCGCGCCTCCCGATTGAAGGAGCAGGGATTTGGCGTCGGCCTCTGGAATTGGCCAGAGCACGACATCAGCAAGCTCGAAGCCACCGGTGCAACCTTCACAATTATGAACGGTTACCTGACAGGCCGCCTCACCGATGATGAGGGCGCAGCCGAACTTTTGAGAACCGCACGCGAAACGGCTCAGATTGGCAAACGTCTTGGCGTTCAGCGCCTCAATCTTCACGGCACAGGCCTCGGGGATCGTGGACTGCCGGTTCAGCCTGTCGAGGTCGTCACGGGAACCATGTGGCTGAAGGCTCAGGAGACGCTATGCCGTATCGTTGACCTCGCGGAAGAAGAAAATGTGGTTTTCACACTGGAGAACCTGAACCTTCCCGTCGATCACCCCGGCGTGCCGTTCGGGCGCGCCGAAGACACGTTGGCGCTTGTATCCAGCATCGATCACCCGCGTCTGCGTTTGAACCTTGACCTCTACCACGCGCAGATCGGTGAGGGGAACCTGATCGAACTTTGCCGCAGGAGCCTGTCGTGGATCGGTGAGATTCAGGTGGCTGACGTACCCGGCCGATTTGAGCCGGGCACCGGCGAGGTGAATTGGAAGGGGATCGCAAAAGCCCTGAGCGATATGGGCTACTCCGGCCCGATCGGGATGGAAGCTTGGGCATCCGGAGATGCCGACGCAGCGCTCGCTGCCTTCCGCGAAGCCTTCACTCTCTGATTTCAAAAACAGGACTAAAAATTATGACCAAGGTCAAAACAGTCAACGTCGGACTTATCGGGGCAGGGCGCATCGGTTCATTCCATGGGGAGAGTGTCGCAAGAAGGCTCGTAGACGCGGAGCTTGTGGCCGTCGCTGATCCCGCTCCCGGGGCCGCCGCAAAACTTGCAGACGCGCTGGGCGCCGACGCTTCTTATACCGACGTCGCAGAAATGCTTTCTCACCCCGGTCTGGATGCGGTCATTATTGCCACACCTGCACGCTTTCACACCAATATCCTTGTGCAGGCGGCGGAGGCCGGTAAAGCGATCTTCTGCGAAAAACCGATGGCACTCACGCTTGAAGATGCGGATCGCGGCATTGCGGCCGCCAAGGCCGCGGGTGTTCCCCTGCAGGTCGGTTTTAATCGCCGTTGGGACCAGGCATTTTTTGAAGGCCGCGCAGCGATCGACGCTGGAAAGATCGGTGCGGTTCAACTCATCCGGTCGCTGACACGCGATCCGGGTCCGTTCGGCGGTGATCCTGACAGTATTCCGTTGTGGACGATCTTCTATGAAACCCTTATACACGACTTCGACACATTGCTTTGGTTGAACCCCGGCGCAAAGCCTGTCGAAGTGTTTGCAATGGCAGGTGCATTGGTTCGCCCGGATGCACGCGACAAGGGCTTCCTAGACACGGCGGTCGTCAATATCCGCTTTGACAACGGGTCTATTGCGGTTGCGGAAGCAAACTTCTCTGCAATGTACGGCTACGATATTCGCGGCGAAGTATTCGGCTCCGGCGGAATGGTCACGATGGGCGACGTACGACGTTCGAGCATGACGCTGTTCGACGCGACTGGCGTATCCAACGACACATGGCGGCGCGACACGGACCACTTCGTCCAAGCCTACACGGCGCAGCTTGCTTCTTTCGTTGAGGCGGCTCGTCGCGGTGTTGTTCAGAATGCACCCACGGGAGCTGATGCTCGCAACGCTCTGGCGATCGCCCTTGCTGCCATTGAATCCGTGTCGAGAAAACAGCCGGTTCCTGTGAGTTGAAGGCCTAGCTGACAGGGGCGCTGTCGGCCTCTGTCAGCACATATATGTTGGAAAAGTTCGTGACCAGAAGCCTGTTGGTGAGGCTAAGAGGATCATCATGGAAGCGAAAGCAGAAGTTCAGAAGCCAAAAACAGTTCTTGATCTGGAAAGCATGCTTGCGGTCCAAGGTGTGACGTTATCTTTCCGTCAAGAGCGAGTAGCGCGATTTGCGGTCGCCTATCCGGAAATCGTCGCCTTCGGTACAGCAAATTCCCTTGCTGTTCGTTGTTCAGTCACCCAGTCGACGGTGGTTCGGCTGGCAATCTCTCTTGGGTTTGAGAGTTATCGCGAATTCAGGCGCGTTTTTCGGCAGCACGTGAAAGTCAACGCAACCTACCGTTAGGTTATTGATTTTTGATTCTCGTCGCGCCTACCGTCAGAGAAAGCTGCTATTGCCAGATTTGTTGGCCCGTGTCTCGCCGCTCGGATAGGAGCATGTGTGGACGGCTCCTGCGGCACAGTGGTGATTCATGCGATATCGTTCGGTCGATTGCAATCATGTGTCCGGCCTACTCGTGCGACCGCACGGGTCGCTGGCCATGATGAAGTCCGCAGACAAGGTCCCAAACGGGCTTGTCGCAATCATTTCTGCACGTCGCAATTACCCTCTGACCGCCGCTGCTTTCACGCTTTGTTAACCTTTTGAAGTCCGAAGAGGCGCGCAAGGAGATCATTCTGGTCGTTTACGGTCCAGCCGCCTGAAAAACCGAAGCCTTCCTCAGCCACAGCATCGCCTCGAAACCCGCGATCGTTCGCCGCGCCGTGTTGAATGACTGGAAGCCACCAATCTTCGGCATGTTCTTCTTCACCCGGAAATGGTCGCTCTCGATGCCTTGCTGCAGGTGTTTGGTGACGTAGTGCACGGGATCCGGATGCAGAAGCCCATCGTCAACCGACGTTTTAATCGCCGATGGAAACGTATTGGCGTCATCCGTGCCGATCCTGCCGGGCGACAATAACGGATCATCTTTCAGCATTTTGCGGAAGAAACGCTTGGCGGCATCGAGGTCGCGCTTGGCTGTCAGCAGGAAATCAACGGGATTTCCTGCTTTGTCGATGGCGCGATACAGGTATCGCCATTTGCTGCGGACCTTCACATAAGTCTCGTCGATCCGCACCGATCCACAATGTGGTCGGCGAAACCGGCGAAGCCGCTTCTCGATAATGGGCGCATAAACCAGAACCCACCGATTGATCGTGCTGTGATCGACCTCGAAGCCACGCTCACGGAACATCTCTTCCAGATCCCGATAACTGAGCGGGTATCGCAAATACAACGTAACCGCCTGCACGATCACCCACGCCTCGAAATGCCTTCCCTTGAAATCGTCCTTTGATTGGCGCTTCAACTTCTCGGCAATGGCATTCAGAATCATTGGCTTGCTCCGCAACTTTTGGAGCGCGAATTTCTCTTCCGATGGTCAACTTTCCGTCAAGCTAGAAAATTTGCGACAAGCCCAATTATTGCCTGAAACGGTTCGGCAGAAACGGAAGCGCCTCGCCGCTGATGCGATTTTCGAGTGCGTCGAGCACGAGATCTGCTGTCTTGGGAGCGGCGGCAATGCCGACATGCCCGTGGCCGAATGCGGCGACAAGACCAGGGTGCCGCGACAGCGGGCCGATCACCGGCAGGCCATCCGGTGTGGAGGGACGATGCCCCATCCAGAGCCGAAGCCTGAGTGTCTTGTCCGTGGACAGATAGGGGTAGCTCGCCAGGGCATGCCGTTGCAGCACCTGCGCGCGCTCCCAATTCGGAGGTTTATCGACTGATGCGAGCTCGACCTGGCCCGAAAGGCGCAGACCCATGTCTGTCGGTGTGTTGGCCATCCGGCCGGTGCTCGGCATCACCGGGATCTCGAAAGGCGTTTGCCCCGATGTCACGGTCACATGGTAGCCCCGTTCGCTCTGCATCGGAATGCGCACGCCGAGCGGGCGCAGCAGATGGCCGGAATGTATGCCCGCAGCCACGACGATGCGGTCGGCAGATAACGTTTCGCCGCCCTCGAGCACGGCCTGCGGTGTCGCGCCGTCGAGGATGGCGGTCACGGCGGATTGGTGGAATTGGACGCCCCTGCGCCGCGCGGCGTCCACAATGCCGGCTACATAGCGCCCGGTGTCTCGGCAATGGGCACCGTTGACCACATGGATGGCGAACCGGTAGGCAGGGCCTAGTGCCGGCAGCCTTTCGCGGATTTCGGCCTCATTCCATTCCGCATAGGCAACGCCATTCTCGCGACGCAGCTCCCAGCTCAGTGCTTCCGCCTCGAAGGAGGCTCGGTCGGGATAGGCGTAGAGCAGCCCTTTTTGAAGAATGAGCTGCTCCTGTCCGGTCTTCTGCGCGAGCTCCAGATGCCGTTCGGGTCCATCGTGCAGCAGGAAGTTCAGTAATTTCGCCGTCCGGCGCACGCGTGCCTTGCTCGCACCTGCCCACAAAAAACGGAGGAGCCACGGCGCCAGCTGCGGCAGAGACGCCCAATCGATCGTCAGCGGCCCGTTTCGGTCGAGGAGGAAGCCGGGGACTTTCCGCCACAGGCCAGGCATGCTCATCGGGATGATCGATGCCGGGCTGATCCAGCCGCCATTGCCATAGCTTGCGCCGGCCTCGCTGCCTGGCGCATTGCCATCGCAAAGGACTACATCCCAGCCCGCTTCCGCTAATCTTAATGCTGTGGTGGCACCGATGATGCCCGCGCCGACCACGATTACCTTGCCTGTCATTGCCGTTTTCGTCCTGCTCTCAGGAAAGTCCGCCATGGAAATGGCTGAGGAATTCCCGCGTTTTCGTCTCGCGGGGTTCGTTGATGACCTGGCGCGCATCGCCCGACTCGATGACGAAGCCGTCCTGCATGAAGATGACGGTGTCGGCGACATCGCGGGCAAAAGCCATCTCATGGGTGACGAGGATCATCGTCATACCCTGCTCGGCGAGCTGGCGGATGACCGCCAGAACCTCACCCACCAGTGCCGGATCGAGTGCCGAGGTGGCCTCATCGAACAGCATGACCTCCGGTTTCATGGCCAGTGCCCGGGCAATCGCCACGCGCTGCTTCTGTCCGCCGGAAAGCTGCTCCGGGCGTGCATCGGCTTTCTCGACCAGCCCGACTTTGGAGAGCAGCTCCATCGCGAGTGTCCGCGCAGAATTGCTGTCCTGTTTCAACACGCTCACCGGCCCGATCATCACATTGTCGATGACGCTCATGTGCGGGAACAGATTGAAGTTTTGAAACACCATTCCCGTATTGGCGCGGAAGGTTGCCAGATCCCGGTCGTGCATGGCGACGTGGCCCGAGGAAAAGTCCATCCGCCTTCCGCCGATGGTGATGCAGCCCGCATCGGGCAATGACAGCAGATTGAGGCTGCGCAACAGGGTGGATTTTCCCGAACCGCTCGGCCCGATCATCGCCACGACATGACCGCGTGGCACGGAAAGATTGATATCTTTCAGGACCTCCAGCGGTCCGAAGGACTTCTTCAAGCCCACGACCTCGATCATCGGTTCCGTGCCGGCCATCGTCTGGATCTCGTTATTCATGTCCTGCGGCCCTCCAGCCAATGCGCCAGGCGTGTCATGGGAAACAGGACGGCCAGATAGATGGCTGCAATCAGGGTGTATGTTTCGAGTGGCCGGTAGGTGGCGGATGTCACCAGTTGACCTTGATAGAGCAGGTCGGGCACCGCGAGCACGGAGAGAAGCGAGGTGTTCTTGAGCTGCAGGACGGACTGGTTCACCAGCGGCGGCACCATGCGGCGCAAGGCCTGCGGCAGGATGATCTTGGCCATCAACTGGCCTCGCCGCATGCCGATCGCGCGGCCCGCATCCCATTGTCCCGTATCGATCGAGACGATGCCGCCCCTGATGATCTCGGCATAAAACGCGGCGCCGTACATGGTTAGCGTGATGAAGGCCGCCATCGCTGGCGAAATCTGGATACCGACCAGCATGGGCAGGGCATAATAACACCAGACCAGTTGCACGAGGACAGGTGTACAGCGGAACAGTTCCACGATCGTCATGATCGGAACGGTAACGACTTTCATCCCAGAGAGCCGGGCAAGAGCGAAGACCGTGCCGACGACGATGCCGGAGATGATGGTCAGAACAGTAAAGCCGACCGTATAACCCAAGCCTTGAAGAAACAGGCCGCGGTACTGCCAAAGGCCGGAGAAGTCCCATTGATACTGCATCACAGCGCGCTTTGTTCGGCCCCGCGGAATATCCGGGGAGAGGTTGATGTAAAAAGCCACTCGCCAAGCGTCAGGATGTCGAAGACCGGAAGGCCGAGGGCTGCCGAGATCGCCTGTGCAAAGGGCGGCATGTTGGTGCATTCCAGCACGATTGCGCCGACCGAGGGATGCTCGGCGATGAGCTTTCGGGCAACATCGATCACTTCGGCCTCCAGCGCCGCATGATCATATGCCGCGGAGCCCTCGATGAGCGCATGAAAAGCGCCGCCGGAGGGCACGCCGCGCACGGGCACCGATGGATCGGCCCCACAGGCTTCGAACACGTCATCACCCAGGCTGGCGGCATCATAGGTTATCACGCCGGGACGCAGCCCGGCGCCAAGCGTCATTTCCACCATGGGCAGCTGCATCAGGCTGGAGGCGGCGACCGGCACGCCGAGCGCCTCGGCCAATTTCCGCTGATGTCGCGCCATGAAGCCGCAAGACGTGATGATTGCGCTGCAGCCCTCCGAGATCAGCTCTCGTCCGGCGGCGATGAAATCTTCAACGAGACCCTCGCCGCCTGCACGGACGACGAGGGAAACGGACGCACCGCGCACTTTGCGAAACTTGACCGGAAAACGCCATGACCCGGCATGGCCGACATCACCAGGTGGACGCTCGAACGTCGTATCCAGCATGATGATGCCCAAGGCACCTGAGGAAGCGGACATTGGGTTCCTGTCAGAACGTCAGATTTGCAGGCAATGCAGCCTTGTCGACCCCGACGAGTGCGAGGCTTTCGACAATCCAGTTCGAGATCTTGCCCTGCTCGCGGCGCTCCGCAAGCCAGGTATCGACATAATCGCGGAACTCGCCATTCGGATCGCGGCGCACACCAATCGTGGTCGGCTGGCTTGCATGGGGTTCAGGAATGATAAGCTTGACATTCGGCGCAAGGTTCTTCGTCGTCACGACAGCAAGCAGGGCGACCTGAATGATGGCGTCGGCGCGGCCCGACTGAAGCGCCAGAATGGTCTCATCCGCAGATTTGAGCGCGACCAGTGTGCAGTTCGGCAGGTTCTTGCGGGCGAAATTGTCCTGTGTCGAGCCGAGGTCGACGGCTACCCGCATCTCCGGCCTGTTCATCTCCTCCCACTTCGTCACTTCCAGGTCCTTGCGGGCAACGAGGGTGAAAGTATTGTCCATCAACGCCTTGGTGAAGTCGACAACCTTGGCGCGCTCCGGATTGTTGCTAAGCCCGAACATGATGTCGATCTTGTTGCTTTGCAGATCGATCACGGAATTGCCCCAGGTCGTCTCGACCAACTCCAGTTTGACGCCGATATGTTGCGCCAGATCACGGCCCATTGCGACGCAGAAACCTTCCCACTCTCCGGTCGCCAGGTTCTTGTGATAATAAGGCTCGGTGCCTGCAAACACGCCGATCCGCAACGTACCGCGGGCTCGGATCGCTTCGAGCGTTGCGCCTTCGGTTGCTGCGAGAAGTGCGGAAGATGGGAGGAGTGTTGCAGCCCCTGCAAGCAGCATTACTCTTCCGAAGTCACGTCTGTTCATGGCCATATCCCCAGTTGATTATTCGTTCCCTATTGCGCCTTGCGGGCGATCAATGCGTTGTCGCGATTGATTTTATTGGAAAGCACGACCGAATAGGTCACGCTCTCGATTTCCTCGATCCGGGCAAGCTCTTCGATCAGGGCTTCCAGATCTTCCAAAAAATTGACGTTCACACGGCAGAGGATGTTTGCCGGGCCGCTGATCGCATCGGCTGTCAAGATCTCCGGGTAGCCGCGCAATACCACGAATAACCTTTGCGTGGCGCGCATGGCGGTGGTGATGAAGATATAGGCTGAAACGCTCTGATCGATCTCGCGGCGACCAACGATCGCACGATAGCCGAGAATGACGCCGCGGCGTTCCAGCCGCTCGAGGCGCTCCTGGACACTCGATCGTGCGAGGCCGACACGTCGGGCCAATTCACTGGCAGGCACGCGTGCGTTTTCCTCCAGGATGCTGAGCAGATTGCGGTCAATGCTGTCGCCGTAGTCCATGTCGTTCCCACTTTCTTTTGTGGAAAGACTGCGTTCAAACTTTCCCAAAGAAAAGCATTGAAAAATGGGTTCTTCATGACTTTTATTCATGATCCCAACAGGAGCTTCGTCATGCGCCGTTTTCTGCCATCCTTGAGTGCCCTGCATGCATTCGATGCATCCGTGCGTCACTTGAGTTTTACCAAGGCGGCCGAGGACATGGGGATCACCCAAAGCGGCATCAGCCGGCAAATAAAAAACCTTGAAGATTTTCTGGGTCTTACCCTGTTCGAGCGCGCCGGGCCTAAACTGATCCTGACGGAGGAGGGCACGCGGTATTATGATGAGATTTCGCGCCTTCTCGATAAGCTGGAAGATGTCTCCATCGATGCCGTCCGCGGTCGAAAAGCACAGAGCATGCTGAAGATCGGCTTTCCGCCGACACTGATGCGGCGTTGGGGCGCGTCGATGCTGACCGCGTTTGCAGCCGCGCATCCCCAGACATGGTTCGAGGTTTATCCCTGCCGTCACGATCTCGATTTTGCGACATCCGAGCTGGATCTGGCGTTTCTGCGCGGCATCGGAAATTGGAGCGGAGCGCGCAGCCAGCTGCTCTTCGACGAGGAATTGGTTGTAGTTGGCGCGCCGAAGCTGATGCCGCTGCAAGGTCTCCCGAACGACGAGGCGCTGCTGGAATATCCGCTGATCCAGAATTCCAGCCGCCCGAGCCTGTGGCTGCATTGGCTGCGGGGTGCAGGCGTGCACTACAAGAGCCGCATTTATGGCCCGCGCCTGCCGAACTTCGATATGATCCTTGAATGCGCCATCAACGGTATGGGACTGGCAATCGTTCCCGAATTCCATGTGCGCACCGAACTGGCCGCGGGGATTTTGAACCCCGCTCTAAGCAGGCTTCAGACATCGGGCGAGGGCTTTTATCTCTGTTTCCCGCAGGCGCGGATGAACTCGGCCAATGTGCGGATCTTCCGCGACTGGTTTGCTACCGAATTCGCGCGCCGGCGGCAATTCCTGCCTCTGACGCATCCCTTAAGTCAAAAATAGGACTTTTCTATGGGCGTCAGTTCAAGCGGATCTTCTCCCCGCTTCAATAGCCAGGAATAGACCGGCGGCACTCGGTCTGCGATGGATTCGACGTGAACGTCAATGAAGCACGGTCCGTCGTCATGGGTAAAGGCGGCTGCGAGTGCGGCATCGAGTTCCGAACCTGTCTTGGCTGTCCATGCCTTGAGGCCATAGGCTTCCGCGATTGCCTGACCGCGCGGCGCCAGAAAGTCCACGCCAAAGCACTGATTGTGACCTTTGAGCCGGTGGAGGCCCTTGATCCAGCCGAATGTGCCGTTGTTGAAGAGGATAAGGATTGCCGGTACCTGCAAGCGCACCAGCGTTTCCAATTCGCCGACCGTCATGCCGAACGATCCGTCGCCAAAGAGACCGATCGGCCTCTTGGATGGATCGGCCCGCCAGGCTCCGACCGTGGCGGGAAGTGCCGAACCAAGTCCACCGAAGGCGCGCGGAATGGCAAAACGCGTTTCACGATCATTGATTTTAAGGAAGCGCGTCATGTAGGGCGTCGGCGTGCCGGCGTCGGAGTAGATCAAAGCCGGCTTGCAGGAGGCATGGAGCGCCTCATTGAAGGCACGTACGGCCCTCTCCGGCCGCAAGGGAACCCGCTCGTCGGAAAGCGCTTCCTCGGCGTGCTCCCAGAAAACCTTTCGACGATCATTGAGGCTGCCGATCCACGCTTCGTGTCGGGCGGGTTCTATTGCAGCGTCCAGCGTCAGGAGTTCTTCCAGAACCAACAGGGCATCGCCCTGGATGGACAGCAGATTCTCATAGTTGTTCGCCATGATTTCCGGGGAGATATCGATCTGCGCCAGACGGCGATTGAGGGTGATCCGCGGGAAGGTCCAGCCGATGGTGACGACCGAGCCGATGCGCGAGCCAACGAAGAGCGTGAAATCCGAATGCTCCAGCGCCCAGTTCGCATGGGGATGAAAGCCGTTGTCGCCGATGACGCCGATGGCGAGGCGGTGGTCGTCGTCAATGGCGCCCTGGCCGGTCATTGTCGTGCACATGGGCACGTTGTATTTTTCGGCAAGCTGCGTGATCCGGTCGCCGGCACGCGCGCGGTTTACCCCGCCGCCTGCCACGATCAGCGGCCTCTCGGCCCTGGCCAGAAGTTTGAGCAGGTCCTCCAGCTTCGAGCGCGGCGGCAGTGTCGGGTAAGCGGGGAAGGTGCGGCATTCCTCTTCGACATGAAGGGAGATCCGCCCCGGGTCCACTTCGGCAAGCAGCATGTCCTCCGGAATTTGCAGATGCACGGCGCCGGGTTTGCCGGAGCATGCGACACGAAAAGCCCGGCGGATGATTTCCGGCAGTTTTTCCGGCGATTTCACCTGAACGGACAGTTTCGTCACCGGCTCGAAGAGCTTAGCGCAGTCGAGTTCCGTCAGAACGCCGCGGCCTTCGCCGGGAAGCGGGATGTCGATGGTGAGAAGGATTACTGGCACGGACGAGCCGTTCGATTCGGCGACCGGGGGCAGCGAATACATCGCGCCCGCGCCTGAGGGGCACTCGAAAACCCCCGGTCTATTGGTGAACCGCCCATAGGCGTCAGCCATGTAGCCGGCTGAACGCTCATCGCGGGCCATGACATGACGAATCTTGTCTTCACGCAACTGAAGGGCCTCGTAGAGAGGAACGTTGGTGTCCCCCGGGACGCCGAAAATCGTGTCGACCCCGTAACCGATGAGCATTTCCACCAAAATATCCGCTCCACGCATTTCGTTCTCTCCTGTCTGTGCTGCAGGAGGATAGGACCGTCGGGAGCCGGCGGGGACCGGCGATGTGTCGGGTCTATGAAGCGTGAACCGTCAGATTGCCGGTCTCGGCCGCTGCACGGCCTGTCGCCCACGGAAATACTCAGACGAAATTCACTATGTAGGCCGCTACTCGCTTTGCGCCTGGTGCAAAGAATTCCGGTCGCTGCCGAGGCGGCTGCCGAACTCTCACCGCGAGGCAAAGCGCTATTGCCAGATTTGTTGGCCCGTGTCTCGCCGCTCGGATAGGAGCACATCAATCTCGACGGACAATATCGTTGGCCAAAGTCTAAGCGTAGGATCTCTTCGAGGCATCTTTGGCATTCACGGCAGCCAAAGCCTGTTCAATCGACGTGTAAATCTCGGTATCGATGCCTTTAGCGCGCCACGAGACGACGCTTAGGACGTCGCCACGCCTGTTTTTTCTGGCAAAGAGAACCGTTCCAGGCGGTAGGTCGCTGTGGTGGATCATTGAGAGCACCTCCGTTCGAACGTATGGCCAGAATTCGTTGGGTATCCCCATTGCCAAAAGCGCCTGCAACTCGTTCCAGAACAGTTTCGAGCTAATCGTGCGATCGTCTTTCTGAACTACAACTACATAACGGCTTGCCTGTCGCAGGCGGAGCAGTACAGGCAAGCTTGTTGACTGGGGTGACACGTGTTGTCGACAGTTCATCAGCGGTGAAATTCCGTCTATCTTGATATGATTTTCGAAGCCAGCGGTGAGAACCAACCCGTTGACGCCTTTGCGATGGCGATCTTCTGGTTGGGTACTCGACGTCTCTACCGGGCAGTTTGAACGTCCTGTTGCCTGCCAAGATGGAAAATGCGGCGCGGCAGCACGGCGACGGCCGTTAATCCACCGTATGCGATGGCCGCCACCGCCACGATCTGGAAAAGGGAATTGAGACTCGCCTCAAACCAGATCACCGAAGCCCACCCGACGAAAGCAGCCAGGATCATCCTGACTGTTCCGGCAAGAACCGGGAGAAGAACACGCTTCAGTCCCTGGCTTGCAAAATAAAGTGCCAGTCCCAATCCAACCGCACCATAGGCCGGTGCGACGATTTGCAGATACTGCGAGCCTAGCTGCTGCACATCCGGATCTGCCGTGAACAATCTCATCCAAATCATGGGGAACAGAGTGGCGAGAATGCCGATTGTCTGCGTGATGCCAAATGCAATACCTGCGCCAACCCAGGCGACCCGGCGGGCTTGTTCGATCTGGCCCGCTCCGATATTAATCCCGACCATGGTGACGATAGCGGTTCCAAGACCGAAGATGATGGGGATTTGCAGATAATCAAGCCGCGATGCAATGCCGAACCCCGCAATCGCGTCTGCGCCGAAGTGACCAACGGCTGCCGTTACGAACGTAACCGTCAGATTTACCTGGATCGTGCCGACAGCGGAAGGCAGGCCGACACCCAGAATGTCCTTGAACAGTCGACCTTGCAGCGGAACGCTTTTAAGCTTCAGCGGGCTGCTTGACGAGCGCAGGTAAAGGGCAAGCACCAGTGCCGCGATCAGATAATAAATGAAGACCGCGGCGCCTCCGCCTGCCACGCCGAGCTGCGGGAAGGGCCCCCAGCCGAAAATCAACGGCGGCGACAGGACGAGGAGAAGGAACGCGCCGGAGATGATGACGAGTGCAGGCACGTTCACGTTGCTAGCGCCCCGCAGGGCTGCCGAAAGCAAAGCCGTGATCCAGATCGGAATGGAGCCTGCGAACACAATTCCTGAATAGATGAGGGCGGCCTTCAGGGTTTCTCCCGTCCCTCCCATTGAGCGGTAGAGCAGAGGTCCAAGGAGGATTGCAGCGACTGAGAAAATGGCTCCGAATACTGTGGCCAGAACAATCGAATGCCAGACGAGCCCATCGGCATCAGCGTGGCGGTTGGCACCCAGCGCTCGCGCCACGGCTGAGGAAACTCCGCCTCCAATTCCGCCATTCGACATCATTTGCATCAGCATGAGGACCGGAAAGACGAGGGTCACACCTGCTAAAGCCTCGGTCCCAAGGAAACTGACGAAATAGGTTTCCGCGACCCCAACAAAGGTCTGGACCACGAGAACGACGACCGTGGGCAATGCCAGCCGGAACAGCGCGGGTGTGATTGCTCCATGAAGAATTCCATATGGTGTCTTCTGTGAAATTGTTGAGACGTGAGAATTTTTGCTGTCCGGCATATCGGCCATGGCTGATCCTAAAAAGTTCTCCGAGGCTCTGCTCCGCTCCCAAGGCCGGGGTTCGCAACCGGTTCTCAGAATTTAAAAATAGATTGGTTTCGAAATCTAAATTATATAGAGTTCATTCGCAATCTAAAATATCGCTTACGAGCGTGAGACCGGAGCCCGTGCAGGTGTTCAAAACCCATGTTTCCGATCAAGGATCGATAAAAGCTGAAATGGTGGAAAACCCACTTGCCGGGGACCTATGCTTTGCCGTGCAGCGGACAAACCGCATCATCTCCCGCCAGATCAACGATGCATTGCGCTCGACAGGACTAACGGCAGAGCAGATATTTCTTCTTGCAGCGATTGGTGAAGCAGGTTCCCCTCGAATATCGGAAGTTTCGCTACTTCTTGGCCTTGACCACTCAACCGTCGTTTCAAATCTAAAACCCCTGGTGAGAAAGAATTGGGTGACGATGTCCGTGGATGTCGATGATCGCAGGGCACGAAGGCTTCTGCTCACCTACAACGGGAGCGCTCGGCTTGTAGTGGCATTTGAACGTCTTCGGAAACTTGAAGACACACTGGTGAAAAAGGTTGGCGGGGCACAGAATACTCTTAGCCTTTGCCGGATGCTTAGCGAGCTATCAACAGCGTGCGCTGGACCTAGGCCGCGCGCAGCCGACACCGGCACCTGACTGCAAGGATACAGCCATCACCCTCTATTTTCGGCGCCGTCTTCCCGTACTATCTCCTCATGGGGCTGTGCCTTTAAGCCAGCCACTTCGGTCTCCAGCCGGTCCAGCCGTTTCTCCAGCGCGATGAGGTAGTCTCCCTGCGGATCGTCGATACCCAGGACGACATCTTCCCACGATCGCCATTTTTCTCGAAAGCGTTTCAACATTTAAAATCTCCATCGCCATCAACTTTATAAGTCGGCATTTGCATGCCTGGCAGTTTGAGCGAGCGTTATGCCATTCTCTCTGAAAGAGAGATCACCTCTGCCGGTTGCCGCAAACCGGTTGCGACAACGGAAACTCTTAACCGCCCTGTCAGTGCATCATTGAATGTCGCGCCGACGACGATATTGGCGTCGTCATCGACCTCCTCGCGAACACGTGTTGCCGCTTCGTCGACATCAAAAAGGGTCATGTCCGGTCCGCCGGAGATCGAGACGAGAAGGCCTCTTGCTCCCCTGACGGACGCTTCATCGAACAGCGGATTGGCAATCGCTGCCTCGGCGGCATGTCGGGCGCGGGCGTCTCCCGTTGCCTCGCCCGTGCCCATGACCGCTCTGCCCATGTCACGCATGACTGACCTTACATCGGCGAAGTCGAGATTGATCAATCCTTCCTTGACGATCAGATCGATGACGGAACTGACCCCGGCATGCAGCACATGATCTGCCATTTCGAATGCATCCGCGAAGGTCGTCTTCGCATCGGCAACCCGGAACAGATTCTGATTGGGGATGACGATCACCGTGTCTGCGCATTCGCTGAGTACCTTCGAATGTGAAGGGCATGGTGACGACGCCGACCGTCAGTATGCCTGCCTTGCGCGCAGCACGGGCGATGACGGGTGCGGCACCTGTTCCCGTTCCTCCCCCCATGCCCGCCGTCACGAAACACATATGCATTCCGTCGAGGTGGTCCATGATCTCATCAATCGACTCTTCGGCTGCCGCCTGTCCAATGTCAGCCAGTGATCCGGCACCAAGTCCTTCCGTGACGGTCAGGCCAAGCTGGATAAGGCGTGGGGCTTTTGACATCGACAAAGCCTGGGCGTCGGTGTTCGCAACGACAAACTCTGCGCCCTCGAGATCGTGCATGATCATGTTGTTGACAGCATTGCCGCCGCCACCGCCGACGCCGATGACGGCAATCCTTGGCTTGAGGAGCGTTATGCCGGGCGGTGAAACGACAGTCGTTGGTTGCATAGTGGGAGTGTCCTGGTGGAGACTTTGTTTAAAGGTGACCACGCGCGGGGGCTAGTCAGCCAATGGCGTTCGACTGCCTCTCTTCGGCCAGCGTCGAAACACTGCACTTGCATTGACCCCACCGAAGCCGAAGCCATTGGATATCGCATACTCAACATCGAGAGGTCGGGCATCGTTTGCGACAAAGTCGATGCCATTGGCCTCAAGGTCTGGTGAACTGAGATTCAAGGTCGGGGGCGCGATCTGGTGCTGGAGCGCCAGGATCGTAAAAATAGCCTCAAGGCCGCCGGCGGCCCCCAGCAGGTGTCCCGTCGCCGACTTCGTCCCGCTGACGGCGATCGACTTCTTTTGGCCGAACAGGCTCTTGATTGCTCTGAGCTCTCCGAGATCTCCAACCGGGGTCGAAGTCGCATGTGCGTTCAGATGGCCGATTTCGTGCGGGGCGATACCCGCCTGGGCGATGGCAATCTCCATCGCCCTGCGCGCGCCGCTTCCGTCCTCTGGGCCTGAGGTAATGTGGTGGGCGTCGGCTGTCGTGCCGTACCCGACGAGTTCGGCAATCGGCGTCGCACCACGAGCAAGGGCGTGGCTCAACGCTTCAATGACGAGGATGCCTGCGCCTTCACCCATCACGAAGCCGTCGCGGGCGGTGTCGAAAGGACGTGAGGCCTTGGCCGGGGTCTCGTTAAAGCCTGTCGATAGCGATCTTGCCGCTGCGAAACCACCAAGGCTGACAATGTTCATACAGGCCTCGGTTCCGCCACAAACCGCAATGTCGGCTTCATTGGACCTGATCAGTCGCGCTGCATCGCCAATCGCCTGAACGCCGGCGGCGCATGCCGTCACCGGCGCTCCCAGCGGGCCTCTGAAACCATGCCGGATAGAGACTTGTCCGGCGGCGAGATTCACGAGAAAGGATGGAATGGTGAAGGGCGAGAGGCGGCGGACGCCGCGTTGGTCGACGGTACGCACCGCCTCCGTTATCGCGGGAAAGCCACCGATGCCCGATGCGATGATTGTCGCCGTTCTCAGTTTTTCTTCTTCGGAAGCTGGCTTCCAGTTCGCCTGTGCGAGAGCCTCTTCCGCCGCCGCCAGCGCAAAGATGATGAAGCGGTCGACCTTACGTTGATCCTTCGAGGGCAGGGTCTTGTCAGGATCAAATCCTCCTTCAGGATCTTCAGCCAGGGAAGGGACCACGCCTCCGATTTTTGAAGGCAAATCCCCGACGATGTCGTCGCCCAGCCGTCGGATCCCGCTTTTGCCAGCAAGAAGCCGGGACCAGGAGATATCGACATTTGCACCAAGGGGGCTGACGGCTCCCATTCCCGTGACAACGACACGACGCATTTGCATTTCCACCTGTTAACGATCAAAATTTTGGCATGCCTTCGGCACCCGACCGAATGACCGGTCGTGAACTTGGGACATGCGGTTCGCGCTATTCTCTTCTGATAGCGTGGGGCTACGGCCGAGCTGTGACAGCTATCGGCGACGAATATCCAAAAACCATCCGTTAGCCGCCATCGCGGCCAGCAATGCGCCGGACCTCGCTCGCTGCCGCATCGAGTACACTCGTCGAAAGCGCTTCATCCCCAATGATCCTGGACAGCGTCACCGCACCGACCATCATGGACAATATTGCCATGGCCTTTTCGCTTCGAGCTTTATCGCCACCCTCTCCGATAAGCTCTTCAAGCACCTCGAAGTGTGCTCGGATACCGTCTTCAAACGGGCGCCGAACTTCGGCGGTTTGACGCGCAGCGTCGGAGCCGAGAGCAACGAGCGGGCATCCTTCTGCCTTCTCGCCACTATGGTCTTTGGAAAGGTAGAAGGTGATGATCGATTCCAGCGGATCCGACGTGTCTGCTGCGGCATCAGACCACCTTCTCGTGGCGCTCTCGAGAGCACGCCGTGATGCAAGCGCCGCAAGATCGTCCTTGGATGCGAACTGCTTGTAGAATCCACCCTGGGTGAGCCCCGCACCCTTCATCAGGTCTTTCAGGCCAATCCCGTCGAAACCATGCTCTCGAAACAAGCGGCTGGCGACGTTGATCACCCGTTCCCGGTTTTCCTCTGCCTGTAAACGGCTCACTCGCATGTGGACCTCCAATTAGATTTCATTTGACATCTATATGTCTTTTAGAGTTAGAGTGCAATCTAATATTTTCAGGATGGCCGTCAAGAAGGGGCGATGAAATGAAACGGAAACTTGTTGTCACTGCAGCAGCAGTGCTGGCGCTGGCCGCAGGCGGAGCCGCAGCGCTGCTGCTTCCGACGCAGGCACCCGAGGCAAAGGCTGCCGATCCCCGGACTTTGGCGCCACTGGTCAACCTCGCGACGGCCAGGCTTCCTGGCAATTCGAGCAGCAGCTTTACCGGAACCGTTGGTGCCCGGGTCCAGAGTAATCTCGGCTTTCGCGTTCCCGGAAAGATCGTTGAACGTTTTGTCGACGTCGGGGAGCAGGTAAGCGCTGGACAGCCATTGATGAGGCTTGACGAGACCGATCTTCGTCTTGCTCTGACCGCCAAGCGAAACGCTGTCATCGCAGCACAGGCGACATTTGTCCAAGCGAAAGCCGATGAGAAACGCTTTGCCGTGCTGGTGAAGACCTCTGCTGCCTCGACGCAGCAATATGAACGATCGAAGGCCCTGCTGGATACGGCGACGGCACAGTTGGCCGCCGCTCAGGCTGACGCCGATGTCGCGGAGAACGAAGCAAAATATGCGGTTCTCGTTGCCGATGCAGATGGAACCATTGTCGAGACGCTCGGTGAGCCGGGCCAGGTGGTAACCGCCGGGCAGCCGGTTGTCCGGCTCGCGAAGTCTGGTCCGCGCGAAGCCATTGTCTGGTTACCCGAAACCATGCGTCCTGACATTGGAGTTCAGGCTTCCGCATCGGTTTATGGCAGAAACAATGCCGAAAAGGCCAAGCTGCGCCAGATCTCCGATTCTGCCGATCAGCAGACCCGCACCTATGAAACGCGCTGGGTGCTTGAAGGGGCCGCGTCCAATGCTCCACTGGGGGCGACCGTCACCATCGAAATCGAGAACAGGGATGCGCAAAACCACGCCGAACTGCCGATAGGCGCCCTGTTGGATGACGGGACGCGCACTGGTGTCTGGGTGATCGATCAGCAATCGTCCGTCGTGAAGTTTCGTGATGTGAAAGTAGAGCGGGTAAGCGAAGAGAAAGTGGTCGTCACTAACGTCAAGCCGGGAGAGGAGGTCGTTGCGCTTGGCGCACATCTTCTGAAGGATGGAGCGCAAGTTCGCACCAGCGTTGGGACAAAAGAGGTGACAAACTGATGAACCTCAATCTGTCCGCCCTTGCGGTTCGCGAACGCGCCGTCACGCTGTTCTTCATCGTCCTTCTGTCGCTTGCCGGCGTCTATGCCTTCGTCAAGCTGGGACGCGCTGAAGACCCTTCCTTCACCATCAAGACGTTGACGGTCACGACTGTCTGGCCGGGCGCAACCGCACGCGAGATGCAGGATCTGGTTGCCGAGCCGCTAGAGAAGCGCATTCAGGAATTGGCATGGTACGACCGGGTCGAGACAACGACGCGTCCCGGCTTTGCCTATCTTACCGTTACGCTCAAGGACAATACGCCGCCAAGCGCCGTCGCCGAAGAATTTTATCAGGCGCGCAAGAAGCTCGGCGATGAAGCCAGAAACCTGCCGCAGGGTGTGCTGGGACCGTTCGTGAACGACGAATACTCCGACGTCAGCTTCGGCCTTTACGCTCTCAAGGCGCAGGGCATGCCGATGCGCGATCTCGTCCGGGAAGCGGAAAAGATCAGGCAGGACATGCTTCATGTTCCCGGCGTGAAGAAGATCAACATTCTCGGCGAACAGCCCGAGCAGATATTCGTAGAGTTCTCCTATGAGAAACTCGCCACGCTCGGCATATCTCCTCAAGACATTGCCGCAGCTCTTCAACGGCGCAATACCGTTACGCCCGCTGGCTCAATAGATACGCAGGGTCCGCAGGTCTTCATTCGCCTCGACGGTGCCTATGACAGTGTTCAGTCTATCGCTGATACGCCCATCGTCGCTTCCGGCCGCGCGTTGAAGCTTTCCGACATTGCTGAGGTACGCCGGGGTTATCAGGAGCCGGCAGGCTATGTCATCCGTCATGACGGCGAGCCGGCCATCATGCTCGGCGTGGTCATGCAGCAGGGCTGGAATGGTCTGGAGCTTGGCAAGGCTCTTGAAGAGCGCTCGAGCCAGATCGCACAATCATTGCCCCTTGGCATAACGCTGACGAAGGTCAGCGATCAGGCCGTCAACATTGACGCGGCGGTGGGTGAATTCATGGTGAAGTTCGCCATGGCCCTCGGCGTCGTGCTCTTCGTCAGCCTCATTGCGCTGGGCTGGCGGGTGGGCATTGTCGTGGCGCTTGCCGTGCCTCTGACGCTGGCTGTCGTCTTCATCATCATGCTCGAGACGGGGCGCTTCTTCGACCGCATCACGCTCGGTGCATTGATCCTGGCACTTGGCCTGCTGGTCGACGACGCCATCATCGCCATCGAGGTGATGGTCGTGAAGATGGAAGAGGGTATGGATCGCATCAAGGCGGCTGCCTATGCCTGGAGCCACACTGCGGCACCGATGCTGTCGGGAACGCTTGTGACCATTATCGGCCTGATGCCGGTCGGTTTCGCCGCCTCTGCAGCGGGTGAATATGCGGGCAATATCTTCTGGATCGTCGGTTTCGCACTGATTGTTTCCTGGTTCGTGGCGGTGATCTTTACGCCCTATCTCGGCGTAAAGCTGTTGCCCGATATCAAGCCGGTGGCAGGCGGCCATCATGCGATTTACGATACGCCGAACTACAGACGCCTGCGCGGTGCGATTGAATTCACCGTCAAGCACAAGTTCCTGACCTGCGCCATTGTTGGCGTTGTCATGGCGCTTTCGGTTGTCGGGATGGGTGCGGTGAAGCAGCAGTTCTTCCCCACATCGGACCGTCCTGAGGTTCTTGTCGAAGTCCGCATGCCAGAAGGCACGAGCATCGAAACGACAACCGCCACGGTCAAGAAACTCGAGGCGTGGTTGAAGCAGCAACCCGAAGCGAAGATCGCCACCAGCTACATCGGCCAGGGCGCCCCCCGCTTCTTCTTCGCCATGTCGCCCGAACTGCCCGATCCTGCCTTTGCGAAGATCGTTGTGCTGACATCCGACGCACATGAGCGTGAGGTGCTGAAACTGCGTCTTCGGGAAGCCGTTGCGCAAGGGCTGGCGCCCGAGGCATTCGTCCGCGTGACGCAACTCGTCTTTGGTCCCTACACGCCATTCCCCGTCGAGTTTCGGATCAAAGGACCGGATGCCGAAGAGCTGTACAAAATCTCCGAGCAGGCACTTGCTCTCATGAGCTCGGTACCTGATGTCAGAAATGCCAACCGTGACTGGGGTAATCGAACACCCGTTGTCCGGTTCGTTCCCGATCAGGATCGCCTGAACCTCATCGGCATGTCGTCCGCCGAGGCTGCCCAGCAGATACAGCTCCTGCTGAGCGGTGTTCCCGTCACGCAAGTCCGTGAGAACATCCGAAACGTTCCTGTCGTGGCGAGAAGTGCCGGCGAAATCCGCCTCGATCCTGCCAGACTCGGGGACTTCTCGCTCGTGACGAGAGACGGCCGTGCCATCCCCCTCGATCAGATCGGCCACACGGAGGTGCGCTTCGAAGAGCCGATCCTCAAGCGCCGTGACAGAACGCCTGTGGTGACGGTCCGATCCGACATTAACGAGGCGACGCAACCGCCGGAGGTTTCGCAACAGGTGATGACCGCTCTTCAGCCACTCGTTGCATCTTTGCCTGCTGGCTACACAATCGAGATGGGCGGCAATATCGAGGAATCACTCAAGGCGAATACTGCCCTGGTGAAGGTGTTCCCACTGATGATCGCAGCGACCCTGATCGTCATCATCCTTCAGGTGCGCAGCCTGTCGACGATGACGATGGTGATGCTGACAGCACCGCTCGGTCTTGCAGGCGTCGTGCCGACCCTGATCCTGTTCAACCAGCCTTTCGGGTTTAACGCGATCCTGGGTCTTATCGGCCTGGCGGGCATCCTCATGCGCAACACGTTGATCCTGACCGAGCAGATCAAGGAAAACAAGGCCGCGGGCCTGGACGACTATCATGCCGTTATCGAAGCCACGGTGCAGCGAACGAGGCCCGTCATCCTGACGGCGCTTGCCGCGGTCCTAGCCTTCATTCCCCTGACGCATTCGGTTTTCTGGGGTTCGATGGCCTACACGCTTATCGGCGGAACGGCGGTGGGTACGCTCATCATCCTGCTCTTCCTGCCGGCGCTCTATGCTGCATGGTTCCGCATCAAGCCACCCAAGGCAGACATGGGTTCGACGGAGCACGGAAACTCGGAAACAGCGCAGCATTCGCTTGCTGCGGAATAGCCAACCCGTCCCTCCGCAGCAGATGATGCCGCGGAGGGATCATACTGCCTGGCGAGAAGTGCGTTTTATTTCGCTTGCAATCTAATTGAAATATAGATTACAAACGAAATCTATATTGATTTCTAGTCCAACGCCAGTTTTGGAGAGCGTAGATGTCGACAGACAAGATTGTTGTGGTGACCGGAGCATCCTCCGGCATAGGGCAGGCGACCGTGAGGTTGCTGTCACAGAATGGGTTCAAGGTGTTTGCAGGATCGCGCAATCCGGACAAAAGTGGACCGGTTCCCGGTGTCGAGTACGGACGTCTCGATGTGGACAATGACGAGTCGGTGAGGCAATTCGTCGATTGGGTTCTGTCCCGTTCAAGCCGGATTGATGTCGTGGTGAACAATGCAGGCGTCTCTCTCGTCGGGCCGGTCGAAAGCACGTCGGACGATGAGGCGAAGGCCCTTTTTGAAACCAATCTCTTTGGCCCACTGCGCATGATACGAGCGGTATTGCCTGCGATGCGACAGCAGAATTCCGGTCTGATCGTCAATGTCAGTTCGGTTCTCGGCTTTCTCCCCGCACCTTATATGGGCCTTTATGCCAGCAGCAAGCATGCGTTGGAGGGACTGTCTGAAACGCTTGACCACGAAGTTCGGCAATTCAACATTCGCTCCGTCCTGGTCGAGCCGACGTTCACGAGGACAAGTCTCGATGTCAATGCGAAGCAGACGGAGACGCGTATCGACGACTACGCCACTCAATTAGCCAAATCCAATGAGGCCGTTTTTTCCGCCATCAGGACGGCAAGCAGTCCTCAGACTGTCGCCGCCGAAATCATGGCAGCAATCACAGGTCCTCACAAAATGCGCAGACCGGTTGGAAAACAGGCTACGCTTCTGAGCCGCCTGAAACGGTTTATTCCAGCCAAGGCATTGGATGGCGGTATCAGGAAAACGTTTGGGCTCTCCCGGCTGTAGGCATTCGCGGAGCTTGCGCACCACAAGCAGAAAGTAGGGCGTCGGCATTCGGAGACTTCACGGCTTGTCTCGGACACATTTGCTTACCTTCAGCTCCGAGGGCGGAGAGTCGATGACTGTGCGCCTGAAGGGCAAGACACCGATCGGCCCGAAGGGCCCGGTTTACCGCTTGGTGGTCACGCGCCTGCATAAGAGTGTCCGACGCAACCCGCGGATTGCGTCGCGGACGGATCACCGCCGGCGCCAGCAATCAATGTTGCACTAGATGTTTGTCGCTGAATAAAACTCAAAGGGGAGAATGTGCTGAGAAAGAGTAGTTGGTCTATCAGCGTCAAGCGCTTCTGCCATGGCTCGGACCAGAGTCTCCGCCAGTAGCCTTGCAGGATGGGATAGGACCACCTTGATCAACCCCTCCGCAAGACCTGCCCTCGTTTCATTCGTCAGCTCGTGAGCAATGACGACAGGCCGTTGTGCCACAGGCCCGCCATTCTCGCGAAGGGCTTGCATTACGCCGGTGATGCCGCCGCCGGCGACGTAAAGTCCGACCAAATCCTGTTCGGTTTGGAGAAGACGGCAAGTGGCTTCATATGCGATCTCGGGTTCCTCAAGAGTGGCGACCGTTTCCAGCATTTGAAAGCCGGGCGCGCTTTCTCGAAAATACGACCGGAATCCCATTTCGTTGAGCTCCTGGGCCAGATACCGATGGCTGCCAACGAAGACAGCGACCTTGCCGCCGTTGGCATTGAGTCCCGCTATGAACCAAGCGGCGGTCCGCCCCTTCTTGACGCAGTCGTTGCCGACATAGGCCGCGCGTGCGGCAGTTGAGAGGTCAGAGATCATCGTCACGACGGGAATGCCTTCGGCGGCAAGACCGTCTACGGCGTGGTTCACCTGCGGATGATCTGACGTAATTATCCCAATCACGTCCGCCTCCCGGCTGAGGGAGTAGATTGCCTCTGCAGCTTTGTCTGGTGCGAGATCGTTCATAAACCTCACGATCGGTCGCCCATGCGCATCCGGAAAAGCTTCTACGGCCGCCGTCAGCAGTTCGCCCCACATCTGGTAAAGCTTTCGATGCGACTGCTTGAGAAGGAAACCGAACTTGATAACTGGCTTGTCGTGTTCCAGCCGCCGCTCAATCGCCGTGACTCCGTGATAGCCTATCTCCCGGGCGGCATTGAGAACCCGTTCGGCGGTCTGTGCGCGGACTGGGTCGCGGCCATTCAAAACGCGATCGACCGTTGAAATACTCACGCGGGCAGCTTTGGCAAGATCTGGGATAGTCGGTCGGGACATCGAAGCCTCTCATAAAATGAAGTCAATTATGAGAGTATTTGAAAGTAAAATCCATCCCTAAGTTGACAATCAGGTCGGTTTTAGTGATTTGTTCCTCATGAAATACCGCCGTTAAGGCAAAGAGGACTTGGGAGAGTCCTTTCATTTGGAGGAAAATCTTTCATGTCCGCGACCTTGAAGGTGGCGCCGCTATCGGGCGGCGGCGGCGCTCGCGCGCCTATAAATGACGAAAACGACTTTGTCCTTGAGATGCGGTCAATCACCAAGGCTTTCCCCGGTGTGCTCGCGCTTGACGAGATGAACCTCCAGGTCCGTGCCGGTACCGTGCACGTGCTCGTTGGCGAGAACGGCGCGGGCAAGTCAACCCTTATGAAGATTCTGAGCGGTATGTACGCGATCGATGGCGGCGAGATCTATTTTCGGGGCGAAAAGCTCGATCATCAGAATGCTGCAGCGGCACTCGATCGCGGCATTTCCATGATTCATCAGGAGCTTAGCCCGGTGCTCGATATGACGATCGCCGAAAACATCTTTCTCGGTCGCGAACCTGTCCGCGCCGAAACCGGGCTTCTGTCCAAGTTCGTCGACTTCGACAGGATGAACAACGAAACAAAGGTCCTGCTCGCCCGCGTAGGCCTGCGTTACAGCCCCGACACGAAAATGCGCGAACTGTCGATCGCGACCATGCAGCTCGTCGAGATCGTCAAGGCAATCTCGCGCGAAGCCTCTCTTGTCATCATGGACGAGCCGACATCAGCAATCAGCGACACCGAAGTCGCGATGCTCTTCCGGCAGATCGCCGAGCTGAAAGCCGCTGGTGTCGCCATCATTTATATCACGCACAAGATGGATGAGATCTTCCAGATAGCCGACGACATTACCGTCATGCGCGACGGTCAATATATCGCTGCGGGACCGGCTAGTGAATACAATACAGGCACGCTTATCTCTAAGATGGTCGGGCGGACGATTTCCGAGGTCTTTCCCAAAGAAGAAGTGCCGATCGGTGAGGTCGTCCTGTCGGTCGAAAACCTGACCCGCCACGGCGTCTTCGAAAATGTGAGCTTCAATGTTCGTGCTGGCGAGATTGTAGGCTTATCGGGTCTCATAGGTGCCGGCCGAACCGAGGTCGCGCGCGTGATTTTTGGACTTGATGGCGCCGACGCCGGAGTGGTCCGACTGAACGGCGCTGCTTTGAAGCTTGGCTCGCCGAGGGACGCGATCGCCAGCGGCATTGCCATGGTGTCCGAGGATCGCAAGTCGGAGGGCCTGGTTCTGTGCCGGTCCGTGGGCGAAAATATCTCTTTGGCAAACCTCAGGAAGTTCACCTCGCGGCTGTTCATCAGCGAACGGCAGGAGGAAAGCGCTGCGCAGCACATGATCAAGATGCTGCAGATCAAAACGCCCAACACAGCGATGACTGTGGAGAACTTGAGCGGCGGCAACCAGCAAAAGATCGTTCTTGCGAAATGGCTGCTGGGCGATCTGAAGCTTCTCATTCTCGATGAGCCTACGCGCGGGATCGACGTGGGATCCAAATCGGAAATTCACAAGCTCATGACCGAATTCGCCCGCCAAGGGCTCGCGATCATCATGATCTCATCCGAGCTGCCCGAAATTCTCGGGATGAGCGACCGCGTGGTGGTGATGAGCGGAGGCCGGGTGACCGGTGAACTTACAAGGAGCGAGGCGACGCAGGAAAGCATCATGCGCCTCGCCACGGGAGGACATTGATGAGTATAGATCCAGTAGCAGGAGCAGAAAAGCGGGAGGGACGGGTGCTGCGGGGTCTACGGGAGATGAGCTTCTCCCAGATCTATCGCAAGTACGGCACCGTCCTGATCTTCGTCGGCATCTGCATCCTGGCCTCGATGTTGAGCCCGACGTTTTTGACGGAAGCAAATCTCACTAACGTCCTGAGACAGGTGGTCGTTGTCAGTCTTTTGGCCTGTGGCATCACCTTCGTCATCATCCTGGGGCATATCGACGTTTCCCTCGGTTCGGTTCTTGCTCTTTGCGGGGTAATCGCGGCAAGCGTGATGTCGATGACCGGCAGCATCGTACTTGCGGTGGCAGCCGGTCTTGTCGTGGGTGTCATAACTGGCACGATCAACGGCTTCGTAATCACGTTCTTCCGAATCCCCTCGTTCATTATGACGCTTGCCATGACGACGGTCGCACGCGGAACCGTTCTGCTCTATACGGGCGGATCGCCCGTAACTGGCCTCGGTGACTTCAAGGTCATAGGACAGGGTTCACTAGGCCCAGTCCCCATCTCCGTGCTCATTCTGGCGGTAGTGGTCGTCCTGTCGTGGCTTCTGCTCAACAAAACCAAGTTCGGTCGATACGTCTATGCCGTCGGCGGGAATCAGCGCGCCGCACTTGCCTCCGGAATCAACCCCGACAGCATCGTCATCAAGGCGTTCATTTTCAATGGCGTCCTCTGTGCCGTTGCCGGCATTGTTCTGATGTCGCGCATCAATTCCGGCCAGCCCGCAGGCGGCGTTGGCTACGAGTTTGACGCGATCACGGCCGTGGTTGTCGGTGGCACCAGTCTGATGGGGGGGACCGGAACCATCACCGGTACGATCATTGGCTCCATGATCATCGGCGTTATCAACAACATCCTCAATCTCATGAATGTCAGCTCCTACTGGCAGCAGATCATCAAGGGTCTGATCATTGCGATCGCGGTGATCCTTGATGTTTGGACGAAATCAGCCCGTGGCAAGAAGAAGGCATAAACCCGTTCCAGGGACCTTCGGTCCCGGAAATAACTCTGTGTCGGCGGGATTTCCGCCCCTGCACCAACACACACCCTTTGGGAGGAAACCATGAAAGTTATCGCAAAATTTGCTTTCGCCTGCGCAGTCTCTCTGGCCGCGCTTTCTGCAACCGCCGCAACAGCAGCCGACAAGTTCGTCGTCGGTTATGCCAACATGGCCGACACCGACGTGTTCGTCATGGCACGTAAGAATGCCTTCATCGAGGCTGCCAAATCTGACCCGGCAGTGACGGTCAATTTCTCTGACGCGAATAACGATGTCAGCAAGCAACTCGACCAGATCGATAACTTCATCGCGCAGAAGGTCAATGCCATCGTTGTCGTGCCGGTCGACTATCAGGGCATTGTGCCTGGAGTTGAAAAGGCCAATGAGGCGGGCATTCCCGTGATTGCTCTCGGGATCCAGTCTGCTGGCGGCAAATATACATTTGTGGGCTCAAAGAACATCGATGCCGGCCGCCTTCAGGGCGAATACATGAAGGCGAATCTGCCGAAAGATGCGAAGATTCTCTATCTCGAAGGCACGCCGGGTCTCTCCCACACGCAGGAGCGGAAGAAGGGGTTTGAGGATGCGCTCGGCCGATCGGATGTTACGACGCTCGCAAGTCTATCGGGCAACTATGATCGCGCCGAGGGCATGAAGGTCACGGAAGACTGGATCCAGAGCTTCCCGAACTTCGATGCCATCGTTGCTGCCAACGATCAGATGGCGCTTGGTGCTCTCGAAGCCCTGCAGGGAGCCAATCGCCTTAAGGGCGTACTGATCTCGGGCGTCGACGGCACGGCCGACGCGCTCAACGCCATCAAGGCCGGCACGATGTCCCAGACGATCTTCCAGGATGCAGCAGGGCAGGCCAAGGCTGCCTTTGAAGTTGTTGAAGGCCTGAAGAAGGGCGAACAGGCGCCGGCGGAAAAGCTGGTTCCGTTTGCCTCGATCACCAAGCAAAACGTCGATCAGTACGCAAAGAAATAACCCTCCCACGGGAAGCGTGTCGGGAAACGAGGCCCGGCACGCAACGACACAGGCCGGTGCTCTGCTGGCGCCGGCCATCCCTTTCATCAGTTACAGAAAGATCATAGGAAATGGGTACCAGGATCGCAATCATCGGGGCGGGACTGATGGGGGCAGACCATGCAAAGATCGTGGCGGAAGATCTGCCGGGCGCAACGCTCCAAGTCGTGTGCGACATGGACGCTGATCGGGCGAGAAAAGTCGCGGACCGCTACGGCGCTCGGGATGTGGACGTGAATCCGGATGGTATCGCGGCACGACCGGACGTCGATGCGATCATCATTGCGAGCCCGGACTTTACGCACGCGACCCTTTCGTTGTCCTGCATCAAGGCGGGCAAGCGGGTCCTTTGTGAAAAGCCCCTTTCGCAATCGTCGTCGGAGTGCCTCGATATTCTCAAGGCGGAGGAGCAGGCTGGTGAGCGCTTCATCATGCTTGGCTTCATGCGCCGCTTCGATCAGTCGTACGTCGAGATGAAGCGAGCCGTGCAGGATGGCGCGATCGGCCGAGCCCTCATGATGCACAACTTCCACCGCAACGTGGCGACCCCGGCTGCCGACTTTACCGGTGCGATGGCTATTACCAATTCGGCACCCCATGAATTCGACGTGGTGCGCCATGTCCTTGGCACCGAATACATTTCGATTTCTGCGTTCCAGCCAAAGCGCTCCGACACCCTCGTCGCGCCCGTTCATATGGTGCTTGAGACGGTGGACGGTCAGCTTGTCAACATCGAGATCAACAACAACGCAGCCTATGGCTACGATGTTCGTGCCGAACTGGTGGGCGAAAAGGCGACTATAGCGATGAACCCGGTGAACTACACGCGGGTCGACCGTAATCTGGGACAGAGCACGAGCTACGAGGCCGACTGGCGTGGCCGCTACCATGAGGCCTACCGGCGTCAGAACAGGGCATTCCTGCGCTTCGCGGAGAGCGGCTTGTTCCCAGAGACGGCGTCCAGCAGTTGGGACGGGTACTGCGCCGCCGTCGTTGCCGAGGCGGGAGTGCAAGCGCTGAACAAGGGACACAAGATGCCCGTGGAGATGATCATGAAGCCGGAGTTCTACGCATGAAGCTGGGTTTTGTTTCAGACAGTCTGGGTGGTCTGCCGTTCGACGAGATGCTCGACCATGCCCGCCGGCTCGGGGTTTCCGGAGTGGAAGTCAACACCTGCGGCTGGTCCACCGCTCCGCACTTTGACCTGCCGGGGATATTGAAGGACGGTAACGTGCGGAAGGGCTTCCTCGCGTCCTTCGCAGACCGTGGACTGGAGGTCATCAGCCTCAACGCCAACGGAAACCCGCTGCATCCGACTGACCCCGCGCAAGGGCAGGGCCTTGAGGATACGATCCGAGCGGCCGGCGAGCTCGGGGTTAGTACTGTCTGCTCCATGTCGGGCCTCCCCGCCGGAAACGCAACGGACACCATGCCGAACTGGGTGGTTTCCTCCTGGCCTCCCGAAACGCAGGCCATACTCCGGTATCAATGGGAGGAGAAACTTATCCCGTACTGGACGAGGATCGCTGCGCTGGCAAAGGAACACGGGGTCGAACGCATCGCGCTGGAACTTCATGGCAACCAATGCGTCTACAACGTTCCGTCCCTGCTCAGACTGCGGGAGGCGGTGGGCCCGGTCATCGGTGCAAACCTGGACCCCTCCCATCTTTTCTGGATGGGCGCCGATCCTCTTGTGGCGGCGGAAGCGCTCGGCGAGGCCGTCTATCACGTCCATGCCAAGGACACATTCCTGAACTCTCCGAAACAGGCCGTGGGCAGCCTCCTAGAGAACGGGAGCCTGATGGACATTCCCGCCAGGAGCTGGTCCTATATCACGCTCGGTTTCGGCCACGGAGAGGAATGGTGGCGGCAGTTCTGCTACAGGCTGAAGATGGCAGGCTACGACGGCTGGCTTTCCATCGAGCATGAAGACGTCCTTCTGAACAGCCTGGAAGGTCTGGAGAAGTCTGTGGCGCTGCTCCAAGCCGTCATGCCAGTCGCCAAGAGCGACTTCAAACCGCAGGCGATCTAGGAGCCGCCAAACGGACCCATGCTCAAGATCAATTCGCTGCCGGCGGCATGCTTCCGGCAGAAAGTCGTCTGCGCCGAGGCGGGCGCGGTTCAACACGTATCAGAGACGCGAACATGCAGAAAACGCTCGACGTCATCACCATCGGCCGTGCCGGAGTAGACCTTTACGGCGCTCAGGTCGGCGGCCCACATAATCCTTCATTTCAGTGATGATCCAGTTGCTCGCCCGTTAACAGCGAAAGGATAGACTTAGTATAGGGGAAATCCCGTGCGCGGGTAAACTTGCACCAAATCGGTAAATGTTATGGGACAACAAAGCGGCTGCTCTTCGCATGTGCGAACCGAAAGCGGACCGCCATCTTGCGGCCCTAAATCGCTCAGTTCATCACTTGAGGTGGATGTCCGAATTAGGGCACAATGGACCAAGTGGAAACGATTTCCGCAGATGTGCTTATTAACTAGCTGAATTTGCAAGTCTCCATAGAATCAGGCCCCCGCAACCAAATCCCAGTTTCTGTCCGGCCAGCACGGTCGATATGTTGATCTTCTTGCGATAGAGGCAGGCGCGTCCACAATTGGTGACGATGATGTCCCGATCATGGAAGGGGTAATCGATCTCCGGCAGGCCAATGTAGGGTCGCAAAGAGGCGGTGTAGAGATCGGCCGGCACTTTCATGCCGATAGCCTCATGCGGCCTTTCACCATTGAATTCGCTGACGAATGCTTCGAAGCGTGCCTGTTGCTGAAGAAGGTTACCTTCGGGCGGGCGAGTTGCCTGCTTCTTCAATGTCAGATGCATGCGCTCATGAGCATGCGCTGCAGTGCGCTGATCGGTGTTGGGATAATCGTCGGTGGCCTCGGCACTATCAGGCCCATCTGGCCTGCCGGTCAGGCTTCAGGACTTGTGTGCCGGGACAATATGCAGGCGACCATAACGCACGGAACGCTCGGCGATAACGTGATCGGCAAAATGCTGAACCTCGCCCATCGGCCCCTTGAGCACGCCGACTTCAAGACAGTTCTCGGCATCGAGATGCACATGCATGCTGGCAATGGTCAAGTCATGGTGGTCATGGAACGTGCTGGTCAGTCGGCGGGCCAGATCGCGGGCAGCGTGGTCGTAGACATAGGACAAGACGCCGACGCAGTTCTGGTTGGAGCCCTGTTCCTGCGCCGCCTGCTTCAGGCCAGCGCGTGCCAGGTCTCGCAAGGCTTCCGATCGGTTCTGATAACCTTTGGTCTCGATGGCACGGTCGAGTTCCGCCATGAGGTCTTCATCGATGGTGATCGTAATCCGGTGCATAGCCAAATCCTTCCTGACATCAGCCCACAAGGTCAGATGGTTCTGGCCTCCGCGTCGCCTATTGTCCAGTCGGAAGTACGGCAAACAGCGTATGTCGGGATTGACGGCACTGCAAGTATGATGTTCTTTGCAAATCAGCATACTTTCCATCGGATTTCCTGAGAGATCAGTTTCATGTTCAAGAACACATTGCGCGGCCTCGCATTCGCATTGTCGCTTGCCGCTTCGTTTTCCGCGTCCCACGCCCTTGCCGAGCAGAACCTCAATTTTTCATGGCCGATGAATGTCGGGCCGCTCAATCCGCATCTGTATTCGCCCAATCAGATGTTCGCGCAGAACATGGTCTATGAAACGCTGGTTCGCTATGAAGCCGACGGCACGATCAAGCCGTGGCTTGCGGAATCCTGGGAAAGCTCCGCCGATGGGCGCAGCTATACGTTCAAGCTGCGCGAAGATGTCAAATTCTCCAATGGCGAGACATTCGACGCTGCAGCGGCAAAGGCGAACTTCGATGCGGTGCTCGCCAACCGCTCGCGCCATGCATGGTTGGAGCTTGCCAACCAGATTGTCTCGACCGAGGTCGTCGATCCCTACAGGCTGAAGGTTACGCTGAAGGAGGCCTATTATCCGCTGCTGCAGGAACTGGCGCTTCCGCGCCCGTTCCGTTTCGTCGCGCCTTCGCAGTTCAAGGATGGCGGCACCAAGGACGGTATTGTGGCGCCGGTCGGCACGGGGCCTTGGAAGCTAACCGAAACCCTTCTCGGCGAACGCGACGTCTTCACGCGCAATGACGGCTATTGGGGACAGAAGCCGGCCTATGACAAGGTCACGGTTAAGGTAATCCCCGATCCGAACACCCGCGCCATTGCCTTCGAAACCGGCGAGATCGATCTGATCTACGGCACGGACGGCCCGATCTCACCTGATACCTATGAGCGATTCAACAAGATGGGCACCGTTACGGCAGCGCTGTCCGAGCCATTGGAAACACGCGTTCTCGCCATCAACACCAATCAAGGTGCCACCCGCGACCTGGCCGTCCGCAAGGCGATCAATCACGCGGTGGACAAGGACACGATGATCGCGACCATCCTCTATGGCACGCAGCGCCGGGCAGACACCCTGTTCGCCACCAATGTCCCCTATGCGAATATCGGCCTCAAGCCCTATGCCTATGATCCCACCGAGGCGAAGCGGCTACTCGACGAAGCAGGCTGGAAAAGCGAAGGCGGCGGTGTCCGCAGCAAAGATGGGCAGCCGCTGTCCATCGAACTCTGCTTCATCGGCACGGACGCTGTCAGCAAGTCGATTTCCGAGATCGTCCAGGCCGATCTTCGCAAGATCGGCATCGATGTGAAGCTGACCGGCGAAGAGGAGAGCGCGATCTATGCGCGCCAGCACGATGGCCGCTTCGGGCTGATCTTCAACCGCACCTGGGGCGCTCCTTACGATCCGCACGCCTTCGTAAGCTCGATGCGCGTTCCCTCCCATGCTGACTATCAGGCGCAGCTTGGCCTGCCGGACAAAGCCGAGATCGATGCCAAGATCGGCAAGGTGCTGATTTCCACCGACGAGACGGCACGGCAGGCGCTGTACCGGGATATCCTGACGCGGCTCCATGAAGAGGCGGTCTATCTGCCGCTGACCTATGTCACGGCCATCGCCGTTGCCAAGCCCGAAGTCGGTGCAATCCCCTTTGGCGCGATGTCGAGCGAGATACCCTTCGATCGCCTGGCGCCGAAGGCGAACTGAGTTCCATGACCGGGTTCATTCTCCGGCGGGTCATCCTGCTCGTGCCCATGTTGCTCGGCGCCTCGCTCGTCATCTTTCTGATGCTGCGATTGGGGCCGAGTGACCCGGCCATGGATTACCTGCGTCTGTCCAAAGTGCCGCCGACGCCGCAGGCGCTCGCCGATGCGCGCCAGATGCTAGGACTCGATCGATCCATCGCCGTTCAGTATTTCGATTGGCTCGGCAAGGCGGTGCGCGGTGATTTCGGAGTATCCTATGCGACGCAGCGGCCCGTGCTGCCGGATCTCCTGCATTTCCTCCCGGCGACGCTACAACTCGCCGGTGTGGCGCTGGCTTTGACAATCGGTATTTCCGTCCCGCTCGGTGTCTGGGCCGCGCGATATCGTGAGCGCTGGCCCGATCAGGCGGTCCGTTTCCTCGCCTTTCTCGGCGTTTCCATGCCGAACTTCTGGCTCGGCTTCCTGCTGGTCATGGTGTTTTCGGTGCACCTTGGCTGGTTGCCACCGATGGGCCGCAGCGGTATCGCAAATATCGTCATGCCGGCAATTGCGGTTTCCTTCATGTCGCTCGCCATCAATGCCCGGCTGCTGCGCGCCAGCATGCTTGAAGTCGCGGGCCAGCGACATGTCCGCTACGCCCGTCTGCGAGGCCTCTCGGAGAGAGAGGTGGAGAGGTCACATATCCTGCGCAATGCCTGGCTGCCGATCATCACGGCAATGGGCATGCATATCGGCGAACTGCTGGGCGGTACGCTGGTGATCGAAAGCATATTCGGCTGGCCCGGCGTCGGACGTTATGCCGTTTCGGCCATCATGAACCGGGACTATCCCGTCATCCAATGTTTCACGCTGGTCATGGTAACGATCTTCGTCGTCTGCAACCTGATCGTCGATATCATCTATGCCTGGGCCGATCCGCGCATCCGGCTATCCGCCGAAGGGGTCGAATAATGACCGTCTCACCGACACGGGCGAAAATCCTCGCGCCGCGCCTCAGCACCTATATCGCTTGCTGCATCATCGTCCTTCTTGTGCTGGCGGCAATCGCGGGGCCGTGGATATCGCCGCACGATCCCGACCAGGTCGAATTGACCCAGCGGCTGCGGGCGCCCGACGCGACCTTTCTGCTCGGAACCGATCATCTCGGCAGGGATATTTTTTCGCGGCTGATCGCGGGCACGCGCGTGTCGCTCGGCTCCGTGGCAATCACCCTCGTGGTGATCCTGGGTCTCGGTATCACCATCGGCGGCATATCCGGTTTTATCGGCGGTCGTGTCGACCAGATCATCATGCGGATCACCGATGCGTTCCTCACCTTCCCGACGCTGGTTCTGGCACTCTTCATGATTGGCATGCTCGGAACCGGCCTCGTCAATGTCATCATCGCGATCGCGCTATCGCACTGGGCATGGTACGCGCGCATCGTCCGCGGCATCGTGCTGTCGCTGCGGCACAGGGAATTCCTGCTGGCGGCGCGTCTCAGTGGTGCGGGGCCAATCCGTATCTTCGTCGAGCACCTGCTGCCCGCTACACTGTCGCAGCTCCTGGTGCTCGCGACACTCGATATCGGCCATATGATGCTCCATGTCTCCGGCCTGTCGTTCCTCGGCCTCGGCGTGACGCCGCCGACTGCCGAATGGGGCGTGATGATCAGCGATGCAAGGCAATTCGTCTGGACCGCGCCGATGCTGATCTTCTGGCCCGGTTTTGCGCTGTTCATCGCCGTCATGGCCTTCAACATCCTCGGCGATGCGCTGCGCGACCGCCTCGACCCGCATCTGAGGGCAGAACATTGCCACTGACAGCGAAGAGCCTTTCCATTCGCAACGTGACGGTGACCGCGCCTCATGGCGACCATGCACATGTTCTTGTCGATGACCTGTCTTTGACGCTGCAGCCCGGCCGCGTGCTGGCCCTGGTCGGCGCCAGCGGATCGGGCAAATCCATGGCCTGTGCGGCAAGTCTCGGGGTATTGCCGCCGGGCGTGCTGCTCGAAGCCGGCGAAGTGCTGCTAGACGGCAAATCGATGCCAGCGCGGGAGTTGCGTGGCAGGCATGTCGCGACGATCATGCAAAACCCGCGCAGCGCCTTCAATCCCGTCCTTACCATGCGCGACCACGCGGTCGAAACGTTGAAAGCGCTTGATCGCCATGGAGCGGACGCGGAGCACGGGATTGAACTGGCCATGGCCGAAGTGGGCCTGGAGGAGCCGCAGCGGGTTCTTGACATGCATGCCTTCGAGATGAGTGGCGGCATGCTTCAACGCATGATGATCGCATTGGCGTTGCTGAGCGAAGCCCCCTACCTCTTTGCCGACGAGCCGACGACCGACCTGGACCTCGTCGTGCAGATGCGCATCCTTGAGCTGATCGAAAAGCTTGCGCGGGAGCGTGGCCTCGGCGTCCTGCTGGTTACGCACGACATGGGCGTGGTGGCAAGGCTCGCCGACGACGTCGCGGTGCTGGATTTCGGCATGCTGGTGGAGCAGGCGCCGGTCGAGGAGATCTTCAGCACTCCACGCCATGAGGTCACGCGCATGCTGGTGGAGGCCCATCTCGCGCTTTACGGAATGGAGCTTGCCTGATGATCCTGATCAGCGCCGATAACATCAGCAAAACCTATCGGACTTTCTCGGTGGTCGGGGCCAGCGCGCCGCGTAAAGTGCTGGATCAGGTTTCGCTCTCGATCAACGATGGTGAGACCGTTGCCCTTCTCGGCCGCAGTGGTTGCGGCAAGAGCACGCTCGCCCGCTTGTTGTGCGGGCTTGAACGGCTCGACAGCGGTGCGGTGTCCTACCGGGGCACGCCAATCGATAAGCTTGGAAAAGGCGAACGGCTGTTTCGCCGCGAAGTGACGCTGGTGTTTCAGGACTCCCTGAGTGCGGTAAACCCGCGCCTCGATGTCCGGGCCGCCATCAGCGAGCCGCTCAGGCACCTGACAGGCCTCGATGCATCCGCGCGTGACGCCCGCGTCGCCGAACTGCTCGACATGGTGCAGCTGTCGGCCGACATCGCCGATCGGCTGCCATCGCAGGTCAGCGGGGGCCAGTTGCAGCGGATCTGCATCGCCCGCGCGCTCGCGCCGAAACCCAAGCTGATCATTCTCGACGAAGCCGTGTCGAACCTCGATATCCACCTTCAGGTCTCGGCGCTCGCGTTGCTATCCGAATTGCAGGAGAAACAAGGTATTGCTTACCTCTTCGTCACCCACGATCTAAGGCTGGTCGAGCGTTTTGCCGACAGGGTTATCGTGATGGAGGAAGGTAAAATCGTCGAAGAATGTGCGACGGGGGAGATCGAGCGGCTGTCGCATCCGGCGTCTCGCCTCCTGAAGGACGCCGTTTTGCCGGCTCTACCCCACAAGCGCTCCGGTTGCGTGTAGGTCTCGACGCGTTAGAAGGCACTGCTTCGCGTATGTTGAGTATCGAGTATAACCAATAACTTAGTCCTCAACTCAGCAAATCCGCCCTTCACTGCCTGTTCTCATCCGCCAATCCGCCCCATGTTGGTGCAATTCTCAACCTAGCTGGACGACGTCATCAGCCACCGCCCGGACAAGACGGAGGTCATGGCTGGTCAGCAGAAGGCTCATGCGCTGCTCATCCACGAGATCGCGGAGAAGCTCTATCGTCTGCCTTTGCACCAGCGGATCGAGCCTTGAGGTCGGCTCATCGGCTACCAGGCAGATTGGCTTGAACAGCAGGAAACGGGCAATTGCAAGACGCTGGAGCTCTCCTCCAGACACCTCATCTGGTCGTGTACAATGCGGCATTTGAACGCCATCATTGGTCGCTGAGCTCACCTGAGGCGATGGCGCTATCATTGAGGGATGATTGATGTCAGCAAACGCGACGAGTTTTACCAGCAGGCATATTGCGGCGGCGTCTGTTCCCTGCGCGACAGCAATATTCACCGCCGCAGCCAGGGCCGTGAGCCGATCGAGATCGGCAAGCTCTATTACAGCAATGTCGATGCTGACAACGATGTGTCAGGCTGAGGCCATGCGCGACGTCGCGAGAAAACCGGCGATGAAGTCAACGGCCTCTTCGCCGCTTCTCAAACCGAGGTGAATACTCTTCTGTATCCCTGATTTGCCGATACTGACGGGACGAACTCCGAGCTCGGCGGCCTCCCGACGCACCAGCCAGTTCGGGATGGCGCTGACGCCGCGACCGGCCGCGACGAGCTGTAGCATCATTTCCGTGGTCTCGACATTCCGGTGGTGGCGCGGGCGGCAATTTGCAGGCGCAAGGAAATGCGTGAACACATCCAGCCGCTCGGGTGGCACAGGATAGGTGAAGAGCGTTTCATCCAGCAGATCCGCAGGTTCGGCATGGTCCTTGGCCGCCAGAGAGTGGTCGGCCGGTACGGCAAGAACCAGTTCGTAGTCGAACACCGGTAGATAATGGATGCTAGGCGCTTCGATCGGGTCCGGGGTGATCAGGATATCGATCTCGTATCCGGTCAGCGCCGCCACGCCGCCAAAAGCAAATGATGTCGTCAGTTCCAGGTCCACATGCGGCCAGTCTACCAGATAGGGCTTTGTCACGCCCATCAGCCATTGGTGACAGGGATGGCATTCCATCCCGATCTTGAGCGAGCCTCGCTGTCCGTAGCGGTAGTCGGACAAGACATCCTCAGCCCTTTCGATCTGTGGCAGGACGCGCTGCGCCAGCGCGACGATGTAGCGGCCGGCCTCGGTGAGACGAAGATTGCGGCCGTCCTTTTCCCACATGGAGACCCCATAGCGTTCTTCGAGCTTGCGGATCGTGTGGCTCAGCGCGGACTGGGTCACATTCAGCCGTTCTGCCGCCGCCGTCAGACTGCCCATGCGATCGACTTCGCGCAGGATCGACAGATGTTGCCTGTCCAGCATCGTTATGCGCCTCCTTGGTCGAGGGGAAAGACTTCTATCTGTTCGCTTTCTCGAACAGGAACCGGCCGGTGATCTTCGTCGACCGCGACCATGGTGAAATGTCCGGTAGCCGTGATATGCCGCTCGCCCGTCAGAAGGTTTTCCGACCAGAGTTTTGTCTCGACGGACATGGAACTGCGGCCAACGCTCGCGACACGTGCCTCCGCCTCGACGATTTCGCCGATCTCGATTGGCCTTGCGAAGTCGATACGCTCGGATGATGCCAGCACCACTAGCTTGCCGGAGTAGCGCGATGCCGTCACGAACGCAGCTTTTGTCATGTAGGCGATTGCCTCGCCCCCGAACATCCGGCCGACGCTGTTAGCCTGATCCGGAAAGACGATTTCGACCATGGCAAGCATATCGCTTTCGCCCGGCGCGTCCTCGGGAAGCAGTTTGGGTAAGGCGTAATGCGCCGCGTTCTCGCCCTCTGGAACGGCAACCATATGGAAGACGCCGCGCGTACAGGTATGCCGTTGACGGCCGACAATCGTCTCTGCCACCATCTCGACCTCAACAGTCAGGGAACGGCGGCCAGCCTTGACGGGTCTTGCCGTGAATTCGACGATGTGCCCGATGCGTGCGGGCTGTTTGAAATCGATACGTTCGCAGGACGCGGTCACGAAGGGTGCGCGCCCGAAGCGGGTCGCCGCGATGAAAGCGACTCGATCCATAAGGGCGAGGCCGGTCCCTCCGAACAGAGTTCCGTGATGGTTTGTGTCACCAGGGAAGACGATATCGACGAGTTGTGTTGTCGACAGGTGCTGCATGGGCTTGTCTGTCGTGTCGGTGCTGATCATCGGCGCTGCCATCAGGTTGTGGCAGGGCTGGGCAATGACGCAGAGACGACGGCGCGGAGATGCCGATCGCGAAAGCGGCACTCCGGGACACCCCGCCCGTGGACGTTATCTGTCGTGGCAGGTCTCCTGGCTCGCGGATGACCGCTCCCGCCCGTCTTCCCGGGATAAACCCAGTGACAAAAATGGACGTTCGCTAGCCGCTTACAGTTGCGGGGGCAGCTCCGGCATCTGACCGAATTCCCTCTTAGCTCCGGACTGTCGTCCACAGAACCACGACGGTAAACCAATGTCCCATGCCGCTCGTGGGGTCAAGGCCTCGTTTCCGGTCGGCGGGCCAGACCCACTTGTCCCGCAAGCCATGTCGCTTACCCAAAACCATGAGGACGGCTCATGCTTCAATGAAATGAAATCAATTTTTCTCCATCAACGGCTCAGGCATAAGAGGGGCGCGCTCCAGGCCATAGACAAGCTAAAGATTGTTGATTGAGAAACACGAGAGAAAAAATGAGAGCACTGAAAGAAAAAGAAACAGATTCAGGGTTTTTCTCGGTCCATGAGAACAATATTGCCATGAGCGGTGAATTTACGTTCTCTCTCAAGAGCATTCCTTTTGACGAGGATTATCAACCCTCGGAAAATACGCGGCTCACGACTAACTTCGCCAATCTGGCCAGAGGGGAGAGCCGCCGGGAGAATTTGCGCAACGCGCTGAGGATGATCGACAATCGCTTCAACGCCTTGGCGCATTGGGACAATCCGAAAAACGATCGTTATTCTGTCCAGCTCGAGATCGTTTCCGTCGAGATGAGGATTGATGCTGAAGGCAATACTGATGCTTTCCCCCTGATCGAAATCCTGAAAACGAATATCGTCGATCATAAGACAGGCGAACGCATCGAAGGCATCGTCGGGAATAATTTCTCCTCGTATGTTCGGGATTATGACTTCAGCGTCGTGCTGCCGGCTTACAATAAGGATCGCCCGGCATTTGGCACGCCGGAGAATTTTGGCGATCTGCATGGAAACCTGTTCAAGTGTTTCCTGAATTCAGATGCCTACAAAGAACACTTTCAAAAACTTCCGGTCATCTGCCTGAGTGCCTCCAGCAGCAGGACATACGGCCGGACCGGTAATCAGCACCCTGTATTGGGTGTCGAATACCAGCAGGATGAATTGTCGTCGACCGATCGATACTTCCAGAAAATGGGATTGAAGGTTCGCTTTTTCATGCCGCCGAACAGCGTCGCGCCTTTTGCATTCTATTTCCTCGGTGATCTGCTCGACGATTACACCAATCTCGAGCTCATCGGCACAATCAGCACCATGGAGACTTTTCAGAAGATTTACCGGCCCGAAATTTATAATGCCAATTCCGCGGCAGGGGCCTGTTATCGCCCGAGTCTCGGGCATCAGGACTACTCATTGACGCGTATCGTCTACGATCGCGAAGAGCGTAGCCGGCTGGCTGTCGAGCAGGGAAGGTTCGCTGAGGAGCACTTCATCAAACCCTATGGGACTGTTCTTGAGCAATGGTCTACCAAACACGCCCTTTGATGAACTGAAAGCATAAGGTCCCCCATCATGAAAACACTGTTGCCCACGTCAACCGCCGGCAGCTTGCCGAAACCTTCATGGCTTGCGGAGCCTGAGAAACTCTGGTCGCCTTGGAAATTGCAGGATGACGAACTGATCGAGGGCAAGCAGGACGCCTTGCGCTTGTCCTTGGACGACCAGCGGCAGGCAGGTATCGATATCGTCAGCGACGGCGAGCAAACGCGCCAGCATTTCGTCACGACATTCATCGAGCATCTCGATGGTGTCGATTTCGAAAAACGCGAGACCGTCAGAATCCGGGATCGCTATGATGCGAGCGTTCCGACAGTCGTCGGCGCCGTGTCGCGCAAACAGGCGGTTTTTGTCGAAGACGCCAAGTTCCTGCGTCAGCAGACCAAACAGCCGATCAAATGGGCTCTGCCGGGGCCGATGACGATGATCGATACGCTCTTCGACGATCACTATAAAAGTCGCGAAAAGCTGGCCTGGGAATTCGCCGGGATCCTGAACCAGGAGGCCAGAGAACTGGAGGCTGCCGGGGTGGATATCATCCAGTTCGATGAACCCGCATTTAATGTCTTCTTCGATGAGGTGAATGACTGGGGTGTTGCCACTCTGGAAAAGGCAATCGAAGGCCTGAAATGTGAGACTGCCGTTCATATTTGCTACGGCTACGGTATCAAGGCCAATACGGACTGGAAAAAGACTCTTGGGTCGGAGTGGCGGCAGTATGAGGAAACTTTCCCCAAGCTGCAGAAATCCAGCATCGGCATGATCTCCCTGGAATGCCACAACTCTCACGTTCCGATGGATCTTATGGAACTGGTTCGCGGCAAGAAGGTGATGGTCGGAGCGATCGATGTTGCGAGCAATACCATCGAGACGCCGGAGGAAGTGGCCGCTACTCTGCGAAAGGCACTTCAGTTTGTCGATGCCGACAAACTTTGCCCTTGTACCAATTGTGGCATGGCACCCCTGTCTCGCCGGGTAGCACGAGGCAAGCTGAATGCTCTCGCCGCAGGTGCGGAAATCGTTCGAAAAGAACTGTCAGCCTAGCGTTACCGGAGCCGCAGGAGGCCGACATGAACATGGTGAACCACCGCTTCGATATTGTGGACAAAGCCACGTTTCGCAACGGCATGTCGCGTCTCGGCTCTGCGGTCAACGTCGTCACCACCACATACGGCGGGAAGCGTTACGGCTTCGCCGCATCGGCTGTTTGCAGTGTCAGCGACACGCCGCCGACACTTCTCGTCTGCATCAATCGAGCCAGCTCATCTTTTCATGCGTTTGAGCGTGCGCGACACTTCTGCGTCAACACGCTGATGCCGGGCCAGGAGGAGATCTCGAACCCTTTCGGCGGAAAGAGACCGGTGAAGGATCGATTTGCGCTTGGCGAATGGAAAGACGGCCTCACGGGTGTCCCGATTCTGGCTGACGCCTCGGTCAGCTTTGAATGCGAGCTGACCAATGCCGTCGACGAAGCAACGCACCGAATTCTTTTCGGGTGCGTGATCGACATTCGCGAGAGCGAAGAGCAGGCAACGCTGCTCTACTGCATGCGTCGCTATCTCAAGGGATAGCGGATACAGGCCGTCGTGACACCGGCGTTCACCTCTCCCACCACATCCTCCGAAACTCTGTTGTATGTAACGCACAAGATGGAATCCATGTTTTGCAATAGCTCCATTTCGGGGTTCTACAGGTTCAGGGGGCGGGAGCGAGGGGTTTGTGCCATCCCCTCCTGATGCCCTCGACGTCGCAGGGCTGCGACCAGCAGTCGTTCGGTCCATTCGACGATCGCGGCATTCAGCGTCCTGAACACGCTAATGAAGCAAACCAGTTTTTCCAGAACTTCAGCCACGTTCACCGGGTCACGGGTGCAGGCTTCGGCCGTCTTTGGCACGGTTCGACAGCTATCGGGCACGGCATTGTGAAGGATGTGATGCCGAACGCATCACCGTTTCGGTGAAATGTTGCAAAGCTCCACTGATTTCGAGCAAAAGCTGCGGCGCGGTGGGGTTATGATCGAGCCGCTATGCGCCACGAGCGGCACGAAATGGTGGGAATTGATAGAGGACATGCGTGTGAGTGAAATCCTCAAGCTCGGAGAAAGAAACCAGATCGATGCCTTCGCGATGCAGATCGACGATGTGGCGAGGGCGGACCTTGAGCAGCTTCATGCGCTGTCGATTTCGGTCGGCTGGCCGCACCGCCCGCAGGACTGGCAGTTCTTGCGCGACGTCGGCAAAGGCGTCGTTGCGACCGATGACATCGGCCGCATCATGAGTTCCGCCATGTGGTTCCGTCAATCGCCCGAGCTCGCAACGATCGGCATGGTCATCACCTCGCCGCGCCTGCAGACGCATGGCACGGGCCTCTGGCTGATGGAATATGCGCTACAAGATCTTGACGGCATAGATCTGCGCCTCAACGCAACGCGGGCTGCCCAGAGGCTTTACCTGTCCCTCGACTTCGTGCCGGAAAAGATTGTTTATCAGTGCCAGGGTATCGTCACCGATGCGCCCTTCGAGCAGGATTTTTCCGGCGACTTGCGGGTCTTGGGCGCTGATGATCTCGCCGCAGTGACGGCGCTCGACGCGGCGGCCTTTGGCGTGGTGCGCTCAGGCGTCATCGAAAAGCTCATGGCCCATTCGCGAAGCTACGGCCTTTTCCACGATGGCGTACTGAAGGCTTTTGCCCTCTGTCGCCGGTTCGGGCGCGGCCATGTCGTCGGGCCGATTGTGGCCTCGAACGACGAGGAGGCCATCGCTGTCGTTTCGCCGCATATCCGCGATCATGAGGGCCGGTTCCTGCGTCTCGATACGCACTACGAAACAGGTGACTTTGCACTCTTCGTGCAGCGCAGCGGTCTTACCGTCTACGATACCGTACTGACTATGTCGCGGGGCAAGCGGCTTGCGGATTTTGCGACGGAGGGAACGCGTGCGCCGGTGACGTACTCACTGGCCAGCCAGACGCTTGGCTGATCATGCTGAGGCGACCGGCGGACCTGCCCATTCGGGCCGCCGTTGTTAAGCCCAGCCTTAACCGGGCACTCAGGCGAGATCGACTGTCGATCTCTTGCCCTTTCAGTCATCCTGTTCGAAGCGCACGGAATACGTCGTGCAGGACCAAGGAGAAGACGTAGCGATGAAACGAGAGAACCAGTTTTACATCAACGGCGAGTGGCAGGCATTCGCCGATGTGAACCTGCTGCCGGTCGTCGATCCGGCGTCTGAACAGGTTACCGGCCATGTCCCTGCCGGAAGCGCCCGCCACGTTGACCTGGCCGTGGCCGCCGCGCGCAAGGCCTTTCCCAGTTTTGCCCAATCGAGTATCCCGGAGCGGCTTGCGCTTCTGAAAAGAATGCATGCGCTTGTTATCGAGCGCGCCGAGCTCTTCGCCCAGACGATGGTGAGCGAAATGGGAACGCCGATCAGCTTTGCCCGGTCGTCGCAGGTCTTCTTTGCCGCCGAACATATCCGCGTCCAGATGGAGACGCTCGAGACATATCCGTTCCTGTCGGTGAACGGAGGCCTCGCGACAGCGAAAGAGGCCATCGGCGTCTGTGCCCTCATCACCCCCTGGAACTGGCCTCTCTACCAGATCACCGCCAAGGTGGCGCCCGCGATTGCCGCTGGCTGTACGATTGTCCTGAAGCCCAGCGAGCTTTCGCCTTACAGCGCAGTGCTGTTTGCCGAACTGATGCACGATGCCGGCACGCCACCCGGCGTCTTCAATCTGGTCAGCGGCACGGGCGAGGCCGTTGGTGCTGCTCTGTCCAGCCATCCGGATGTCGACATGATCTCCATCACCGGCTCGACGCGTGCAGGCGTGCTGGTCGCCCAGGCGGCCGCACCGACCATCAAGCGCGTGGTTCAGGAATTGGGTGGCAAGTCGCCCAACATCCTGCTGGATGATGCCGATTTCGAAATCGCGGTCCCGAAAGGACTGCAGGCGGGCATGCGCAATGCCGGCCAATCCTGCAGCGCGCCGACGCGGATGCTGGTGCCAGCGCACCGGCTTTCCCAAGTGGAGGAACTGGCGCGCAACACCGTCCATGCCATGGTGGTTGGCGATCCGCGCGACGCCGCGACAACGATGGGGCCGATCGCCAACCGCGCCCAGTTCGAACGCGTTCAGACCATGATCAGGGCCGGCATCGATGGCGGGGCCAAGCTCGTGGCAGGCGGACCTGGTCGTCCTGGTGGGATCGAGAGCGGCTTTTTCGCACGGCCGACGGTCTTTTCCGACGTCACGCCTGACATGCGCATCGCGCGCGAGGAAATCTTCGGCCCTGTCCTGGCGATCATGCCCTATAAGGACGAGGAAGAGGCTATCACAATCGCCAACGACACGGTCTACGGTCTCGGCGCGCATGTGCAGTCAGGCGATATCAGCCGGGCTAGGCGTGTGTCGGGCCGCATCCGCGCGGGTCAGGTTCATATCAATTATCCGGCCTGGAACGGTGCGGCGGCATTCGGCGGCTACAAGCAGTCGGGCAATGGGCGCGAATACGGCGTCCACGGACTTGAGGAATATCTCGAGACGAAGTCAATCCTCGGCTACTGACCGACTGATGCCATGTTGCCGCTTCGCCATGGCGGCGGCTTGAGCGACTGACGCAGGAGCTTCAAGAAAGCGGTGGAGCGGGCGCTTCGCCCGTGCCTCGATCCCAGCATGGCGATGATGTCGGCCGAGGGAAGCTGCCAGTCGGGCAGCACTTCCTGCAATCGGCCGGCGACGAGGTCTTCAGCGACGCTCCATTCCGACCGCATCATCACGCCCTGGCCCGCCAGCGCCCAGTCTCGGATGACCGAACCGTCATTGCTCGACATGGCTGGATTGATACGCACTGTCGCAGTCTCCTGCCGGGGCCCGGTGAAACGCCACAGCGTCACGTCTTCTTCGTTCTCGCGGACGGCAAGGCAGCGATGCCTGGCGAGATCTGCCGGCTCCAAAATCGGCGACGCCGAAGTCAGATACTGCGGACTGGCGCAGAGAATGCGCCGGTTCGGCGCCAGCGTCGTTACCACTTGGTCGAGATGTCCCCGCGCGCCGATGTGAATGATCACTTCGAAACTCTCGATGAGCAAGGCGGAAGGGTGGTCGGACAGTTCCAGCGTGGCGAGCGCGCTCTTATGCTCGCGCGCGAACGCCTCCACGACGGGTGCGACATGCTGCCTGCCGAACCCGTGTGGGGCTGCGATCCTCAAATGTCCCCGCACCACGCCCCTGCGGTCCGCCAGGGCTTCTGACAGCTCATCGATTGCGTTGCTGACGATAACGCTGTGCGAAGCGACGAGCGAGCCCTCCTCGGTCAAAAAGAGGCTTTTGCCGGTTCGATCGATCAGCCTGACACCCACTTTTTCTTCGAGCGCACGCAGCCGCTGAGTGACGGCTGGCGGCGTCACGTTGAGCTTGCGCGCGCTCTCCGCCAGGGATCGCGAGCCGACAAGGACCGAGAAAAAGGCGAGATCATCGGATGTAAGCATTAAGTTCATCCTGAATTTAATATTCTAATCGCATTAATTTTCATCTTCATACTCAGGAGGCAAGACGTTTGAGCGAAGAATCGCGGAAAAGCCTCGATTGTCGCGGCCGCGCGGGCGACAGCTTCGTGATGAAGCTAGGCTATGTCGGCGCCTGGAGGACGATCGAGACGCTGCGTAACCTTCGTCACGGTCACCTGAAGAACTGCGACGTTCAAGAACAGGCATCTGTCTCAAGTCAGCAGCCAACCTGCACCAGAATAAGAACGGCTTTCGTCCAGACGGCGCAAGTTACCGATGTGTTCTCCCGGACCATTTCCGGTAGGGATGAGCAGTCAATCCATACAATGAGACGTTTGGTCGCCGGCTGCCTGGTGAGACCGACTCAAATGCTTATCCCTCGGCATAGACTTCAGCGAGATCGCTTAAGTCCCAGTTTCCGCCAGACAGCACGGCGCAGACCTTTTCATTTGGCTTCAGATTTATCGAGCCAGCCAGCAGCGCCCCCACCGTGATCGCGGCCGCCGGCTCAGCAATCAGCTTGGCATCTTTTGCCAACGCACGCATGCCATCAACGATATGTCGGTCTTCAACCAAAATAATCTCATCGACGTATTTTTCAATGATGGGAAACGGATTCTGGGCCGGCACGCTGAGCCGCAGCCCGTCAGCAATCGTGTTCAGCAACGGAAGCGAAGTGCGCTCCTTATTGATCCGGCTCTGGTAATATTTCGGCGTCAAAGAGGGCTCTACGCCGATGACGCGCACGGAGGGATTAGTTTCCTTGATGGCTGTTGCGATACCCGAAATCAGTCCGCCACCGCCGACGGGGACGATGACCGTATCAACGTCCGATAGATCATCGAGAATTTCGCAGCCGATCGTTCCCTGGCCTGCCATCACAATCGGATCCTCGAAAGCGTGGATGGGGGCATATCCGTTTTCGGCGGCCATCGCGTAGACGTGTTTCCACCGCGCTGCATTGTCTCCGTCAAAGAGAACGACCTCTGCCCCCAGCGCTTTTGTGTTCTCGATCTTGATCTTCGGTGATGTGACCGGCAGCACCAGAATAGCCTTCACGCCCAGCATACGGGCGGCATAGGCTAACCCCTGTGCGTGATTGCCCGAAGATGTCGCGATAATCCCGTTTGCAATTTCGTCCCTGGACAGCGAGAGAGCCTTGTTGAGCGCGCCGCGAATCTTGAAGGCGCCAGTAACCTGCAAGGTCTCAGGCTTGAGGTAGAGTTCGCAGTCGACAACCTTTTCAATCTTGTCTGCGCGCAACAGGGGCGTATGCCGGATATGGGGTTTCAGGCGCGCTCGCGCGTCCTGGATGTCCTGAAGGGTCGGGAAGCTTTTCATGGTGATCACTCGAAAAAGGAAAAGAATGCGCCAACATTGTTGGCGAGGGCGTTCTGGTAGATGGACCGGGCAGTCGTGTTATCCTGGATCGCCATGCCGGTGGAATCGAAGATCGTGATTTCCTCATCATTTGTCCGACCGGATTTCGCGCCGAGCAGGACCTCTCCTATTTCGCCATGGATGTCGTCCATGGTGATGATGTTGTTTGCGAGCGGATGAAAGGTTTCACCCTTTTGCGAGCACTGCGAAATGGAATCGACGACAATCTTCGCGTTTCGGAATATTTCGGGTTCGAGTTCCTGTTTGCCGCGCTGATCAGTGCCGATCGCAACGATGTGGGTTCCAGGTTTTACCCAATTGGCCTGCACCAGATCGCCTTTGCCGCGCGTCGTCGTGATCAGAATGTCCGCATTTTCGACAGCGTCTTTCTTGGACGCCGCCAGCGTAACCGGTATGTTGAACTCGCGCTCTATGTCCTGCTTGTAAGCAGCCAGGGCCGCCGACGTGCGGCTCCAGGCGTGAATCTCGTCGATCTGCATGATCCTGCTAATCGCGCGGATCTGCATTCTCGCCTGATTGCCCGTACCGATCGATGCAATGACACGGGAATTTTTTCGGGCAAGGGCCTTCACTGAGACGGCGCCAGAAGCCCCAGTTCGAAAGCCTGTGATCAGACTTCCATCCAGTATGCAGATAAGCGCGCAGCTTGTGGCGTCGAACAGCAGAATGGTTCCCATGCTGTTCGGCACGCCATGCTGCTCGGGGTTGTTGGCGAAGCCGCCGGAATGGGCTTTCATCGAAATCATTTCCGCCTGCTTGTGATAGCCAAGCTTGAAATCGATCTCTCCGCGTCCGTCCGGCAGGTGGATGCCGATATAGTCGGGTTGTGCGACCTGGTTGCTGCTATAGGCCCTGTAGGCGTCTTCCACAGCGCCTATCACCTGCCGCATGTCGATCAGGCGCCTTACCTGATCCTTGTTGAGTAGGAGCGTTTGCATCGCTGACATCGGTTTGCTCGCAGTTTCCTGCAGTCGCATGCGACTGCTCGTGTGATGACCATGCCCGATATTTGTCTTCATTTTTCGCCGCATAGACTGCCGGTGAACGCAGATTGTTGTGATTGACGTCGCGGCTTACGCATAAAGTTTGCCGACGACGATCGACCGGACGTGTGCGTTCATCCGTCGGTGGCGATCTCGACTGCAATCAAAGCGCGCCGACATTCACCTTCGATCCGTCAAAGAAGCGCGACAGCCGGAAGGGCGTGGGATCAACGCAGGGTTTGTCATTGGCAACCAGGTCGGCCGCGAGTCGTCCAATGCCCGGACCGATGCCAAAACCGCGACCGGACCCGCCGGCCGCCAGATAAAAGCCGCGCACGCGGTCGACTGCAGAGATCACCGGCACTGCGTCCGGTGTGCAGTCCACATAGGAACCCCAGCTATCGGCGATCGTGACGCCGGCAAGCGCCGGAAACTGGTCGTGGACACCCTTCAGCATGGCGGCAATTGTGCGCTTGCTGGGGGCCGGATCAAGAATCCGCATCCGCTCGAAGGGCGATGTTTCCTGCATCGTCCATCGTGCCAGCGCTTCCGGACCGCGGAACATCGAGGTACTGACGCCGACCTGTACGGCCTTGAGCCGTTTCAGGAACATCGGCATGAACCAGCGGGCATAGCGCATGCCTTGTGGCGTCAGGTCAAGTGTTGCCCTGCCGCTGACGGCAAAGGTGTAGCTGCCATCGAGCCGGCGCGTCAGCGAACATTCGGGTGTGTAAAGGGCATCGCCGACATCCACCGTCGGTACTGTGCGCACCGCCGTCTGGCGGACACTTGCCTGCGGAAATATGACGCCGTAGGGCCGGCTGAACATGGATGCCCATGCGCCGCCGGCATTGAGGACGGCCTGTGTCCTGATCGTGCCCTTTTCGGTGATGACCCCGGCGACCGCGCCGTTGACAACATCCAGCCCGCGCGCGGCGCAATTCTGGTGGATGGTTGCCCCGAACTTGCGGGCACCGCTCGCGATTGTCGGAGCGGCAATGGCCGGCTCGCCCTTGCCATCATCAACGGAATGAACCCCGCCGAGCCATCGACGCCCCTGCGCCGGAACGCTTTCATGTGCCTCCTTGGGGCTCAGCATGCGCGTATTGACATCGAACTTACGGGCGGTCGTCTGCCATTGCTCCCATTCCGCCAGCTGTTGCGGATTGTCCGTGGCATAGAACAGGCCGCACCGGCGGAAGCCGACATCCTCGCCGATCTTCGCCGCGATCTCGTCCCACAGGTCCATGGCGACGCCCGAGAGTGGCAATTCGCGCTCATCCCGGTTCTGCCGGCGGCACCAGCCCCAGTTGCGGCTCGATTGCTCCGCGCCAACCAGACCTTTTTCCAGTAGCGCCACGGAGAGACCACGTTCGGCCAGCGAAAATGCTGCGGACGCGCCGATGATGCCGGCACCGATGACCACGACATCGGCCTTGGCCGGGAGTTCCGGGTCGCTTGGGATGGATCTGAGCAGTGGAGTCATGAATCTTGACCTAGGTGAGTGGTGTTCTTGCAACCGGATGCCCGTTGGATTTAATGGCCAATGACGGCAATCGCGTCAATCTCGACGAGATAGTCATAGTGCAGTTCAGGGACGGGAACGACTGTGCGGGCGGGGCGCGCCTCACCCAGCCGTTCGGCATAGACCGCGTTGAAACGCGGCCAATTGCTGACCCCAACGATGTACGCCGTCACGCGGACGAGATCGGCCGGCTGCCCGTCGGCCGCCTTGAGGATCGCCAGCATGTTGTCGATTGCTTGCGCAGCCTGCGTCTCGAAACTGTCGTCGGGCAGGGGCTCCCCATCGGGGCGGATCGGCAACTGGCCGGATATGTAAAGATGATCACCGCCACGCCTTGCCTGGACATAATGCCCAGCCGGGCGCGGCGCGTCATCCGTGCTGATGTCCAGCAATCTTGTCATTACCAGCCTCCAAAGCGCGGCCAGACGGCTTCCACATCGCGCGAGACCCCGCGCACGATATGATAGGCGCCGTGCTGTGCCGCGGTCGCACAGGCGTGGTTGGGCAGGATGCGGACGCGGTCTCCGACGGCCAAGTCTGGAAGGCGGCCGTTGGAACCCGGCCGGACAGCAATGATCCCGTGCTCTTGGTTCGCATCGGCAACGATCACATCGTTGAAAACTTCGCCGTTGACGTCGCAGACCAGACCAAAGCCCATGTCGACGGGCTGTTTGCTGGTGCCGCGGTCCCGCGACAGCGACATCCAGCCGCCATCTGTGATGATCCAGCCCTTATCGCGCTGGTGGCCGATGACGGTGGCGAGAACGCTGAGCGCAATGTCATCCACCCGACAGATGCCGATCCCGGCCATGACCAGATCGAAGAACACGAAGACTCCAGCGCGGACTTCGGTCACGCCGGTCAAATCCTTTGCGTGATGAGCCGTCGGCGTTGAGCCGACACTAACGATGGGGCAGGGCAGGCCGGCGGCGCGCAGGACCTGCGCGGACTCGACAACAGCCCGGCGTTCTGCCTCGGCGAAGCGTTCCTGAGTCTCCGGGCCGCCGCCGCGATAGCTATCACCGGCATGGGTCAGTACGCCGCGCAACTCGGCGCCGGCGGCAAGTACTTCGCCGATCTGAAGCAGCCGGGCATGGTCATGGGGCGGAACGCCGGAGCGATGGCCGTCGCAATCGATTTCGATGAGGGCTGGAATGCGTAAACCCGCCGCCTTGGATGCTGCGGCAATAGCCTCGGCCTGCTCGACATTGTCGGCCACGACCATGAGGTCGATGCCGCGGTCCCGCATCTCGGCGACACGAGCGAGCTTGTCGGGTGCAATCCCAACCGCATAGATCACGTCGCGCACGCCTGCTGCGGCGAACTGTTCGGCCTCCTTCAAGGTCGATACGGTCGCAGGCCCTTCCGGCGTCGTCATGACCTTGCGGGCGGCCTCGATCGACTTGGCAGTTTTCAGATGCGGGCGTAGAGAAACGCCCAGTGCATCGAGACGCGTCCGCAGCCGCGTGATATTTCTCTCCATCCGATCCGCATCCACGATAAGGCAGGGCGTTTCCAGGGTGTCGAGCGTGCTGGCGAAATTGGGTTCTGTCCGCATTTGAAGCGTCCTTGCATCCATCAGTCCGGTTTCCGGTTTGATCCCAATTTGCCGCCAATTCATAAAGGCTGCAATTAATGACTAGTGAATGTTGGATTTAGCTTTCTGTTAATCTCTTCACCTCCAGGCCTTGCCTTGAGCAGGCTTTTCTCGTGGCAGTCAGAGTTTCGGCCCAGGAATATTGTCTCTGGCATGGTCGTTACGACCGAGCCTGTGTTGCCGGATGACGCGGTGATTGCGGTTCGTGGTTTGACCGTTAACCTACCGCGCGGCATGGAGCGTCCACACGCTGTTGAGAACGTACCCTTCGATCTCAAGCGTGCCTAGATTCTCCGCAACATCGGTGAATCCGGCTCGGGCAAATCGCTGACGGCCAACACCATCTTCGCGCTGTTGCCGAAAGTGATCCCCGTTTTCGGCAGGCACCCTCAATCTCAACACTGTGCCGCCTTCCTGCGATGCTGACCAACGCCCCGGACGCTTCCTTCTGACCGATTCAGCCAATCTCATGACCCTGCCGCGCGTGTCGGACTCGCTCGCAGGGCGGATGGAGGTGGTCAGATTGCTTCCGCTTGCGCAAAGCGAGATCAAAACTGCCGCGGCAGCTTTCTGCGCGATGCATTTCAAAATGAAGCCAAGGGCGGAGAAGCCATCGTCGGCGATGATCTGATGGCCGCGGTTCTGGCCGGTGGATATCCAGAGGCGCTGGGTCGTAGGAACCTGAGCCGCAGACATGATTGGTACGAAGATTATGTCGAGGCGATCGTCCAACGCGACGTTCGCGATGTCGCGCAGATTGAACAGATTGCACAAATGCCACGCCTGTTGCGCATCCTGGCCGAGCATTCGGGACAACTCGTGAACTATTCCGGGATCGGCGCCGCTATTGGGATGAATAACGTCACAACGCAGAAATACGTCGGCATATTTGAGAGCCTTTTCCTTGCCCGAACGGTTCAACCCTGGTTTTCCAATAAACTTAAACGTCTGACCAAGACCCCAAAATCCATTTTCTAGATTCCGGTCTTCTTGCATCTCTGCGCGACCTGTCTCTTGACTGACTCCGACATGATAGGGGGAAGGATTGTCGGTATCGAGATCAAAGCGGCAGCATCCGTGACGAATTCCGATTTCTCTGGACTGCGCATATTGGCTAAAGCAACAAGGGAACGATTTGTTTCAGGCATTGTCATGTACGACCATGACAAGGTGATCCCGTTCGGAGAGCGGCTATCCGCTGTCCCAATCGCGGCGTTGTGGCGTTAACAGGTAACTCGATTGGGGCTTCGCACGCCAGAACTTTTGGAAGTGTGGCGACGAAAACTGGACCGCAAGCGACCGATGGGATAAGTGTAGCAACGTCGTTAAAGAAAAAGCGGGTCGGCCGACTGGCCGCCCCGATGGAAATAGTCTTGTTTCATTCCGCTTACGCGGGACGTTCCTCGCCTGCATTCGGCCGCCAGGTAATCAACCTCTTCTCCGCAAAATCCAGAATGAGGTCAATAACAAGAACGAAGACCGCCAGGATGATGATGCCCGCGAAGACGCCGACCGCATCGAAGTTGCCTTCCGAGCGGGCGATTAGATAACCGAGGCCAGCGGAGGCTCCCAGATATTCGCCGATGATTGCGCCGACCACGGCAAATCCGACGGAGGTGCGCAGCGACGACAGAATCCAGCTCGCCGCAGCGGGGAAATAGACGTGACGCAGCAGATCCGAACGCTTGGCGCCAAGAATGCGAGTATTGGAAAGCACGACCGGATTCACTTCGCGCACGCCCTGCATGGCGTTGAAGAAAGTGACGAAGAAAACGAGCGTAACCGCAAGCGCAACCTTCGACCACAGGCCGAGGCCGAGCCACAGCACGAAGATCGGAGCCAGAACCACACGCGGAATGGCGTTCACGGCCTTGATGAACGGATCAAGCACCCGGGCGACGAAGGGGCTGAGGCCCAGCCAGACGCCGGCGCCGACGCCGAGACCTGTACCGATGAGATAGCCAAGCACCGTTTCGCTCAGCGTGATGCCGACATGCTTGTAAAAACCGGCATCGGCAACCCAATCAATCACCTGTTTGACGATGTCATAGGGCGCCGGAAAGAAGAACCGGTCGATGGCGCCCGAGGTGACACCGAGTTGCCAGCCTCCCAAAAGCACGACCAGAAGAACGACCTGGATGATACGAACATTAACGGCTTGCATAGCTTTTCTCCACTTCGCCACGCAGGGACGCCCATATATCGCGATAGAGCGTCATGAATTTTGGATCGAGTTTGATTTCCGCAACGTTGCGGGGACGTTCAAGATCGACAGGGAAGCTCTCGATGACGCGGCTCTTCGGGCCAGCAGCGAGAACAACAACCCGGTCTCCGAGCGCAATCGCCTCTTCCAGATCATGGGTGATCATGACCACCGCACGGCGGTCCTCCTGCCACAGGCGCAGCAATTCGTTCTGCATAAGGTGGCGGGTATGGATATCCAATGCGGAGAAGGGTTCGTCCATGAGGATGACCTTCGGCTCGGTGATGAGTGCCTGTGCCATCTGCACGCGTTTGCGCTGCCCACCGGAGAGTTGGTGCGGAAAGCGGTCTCCGAATCCCTTCAGGCCGACCTTTTCAAGCCAGGACTGAACCTTGGCGCGCCGCTCATTTTCGGGAACGCCGCGGAACATCAAGCCAAGCTCGACATTCTGAAACGCTGTCTTCCAGGGAAGGAGCGCGTCCTGCTGGAACAGATATCCGATGTTGTTCTGTACGCCCTTGACGAGCGAACCGTCGATGGAAACCTTGCCCTGCGCTGGCTTCAACAGGCCCGCAATGGCGTTGAGAATGGTGGACTTTCCGCATCCCGTAGGCCCAACGATGGAGAGAAACTCGCCATCGCCGACCTTGAGATTTACGTTTTGTACGGCAACAAACGAACCGAACGCCATGGTCACATCATCGATTGCTACCATCGGCGGGGGCTTCAGTTCCGTCACGGGTTCTAGCTTTCTGGCTGGCGAAGACATGGCGGCCTCTCAGTTTGCGGCCTTCGAGGCAGCAGCCTCGACGAACTTGTTGGTGTAGGTGGTGTTGAGATCGATCGTCGCCTTGGCAACCGCATCATTGAAGCTTTTCAGAACGGAAAGCGGCGTTTCGAGATCGGCAGGCTCGAACTTGCCGTCTTCGGAGAAGATCGCCTTGGCTGCTTCGACAGCCTTGATGTAGGTCTGCTTGTCGCCGGACACGAAATCATCGGGAAGCTTCGCCACGATTTCTTCCGCAGAATGCTGCTTCATCCAGTGCAGCGCCCGAACCGTCGCGTTGGTGACTTTCTGAACCACTTCTGGATTGGCATCGATATAGTCCTGCGTCGCGTAAAGGACCGATGTCGGATAGATGCCGCCATAGACATCCCTGGCGCCCTGATCGCTACGGGCATCGATGAGGATCTTGCCCAATCCGCGTTCCACGACGATGGTCGCGGCAGGATCGTAATTGACGAGCAGGTCGATCTTGCCCTGCTGCAGAGCGGCTACGGCTGCAGCACCCGAACCGACGCCGATGATGGAGATGTCGTTGTCGCTGAGATCATGCTGCTTCATGTAATAGCGAATGAAGAAGTCCGAGGAGGAGCCGGGCGACGTAATGCCGACCTTCTTGCCCTTGATCGTCTCGGGCTTGGCCGGATCGAAGTCCGTGTCGTTCTTGCCAGCGAGAACCAGGCCCGAGTTACGGGCAAGCTGCACGAAGCCGACCACATGCTTGTTCTGCGACTGCATCTGGATCGTATGATCGTAGAAGCCCACGGCAACGTCCGTGGAACCCGCGACAAGCGCCTGCAGGACCTTCGACCCGCCTTGGGCAAAGTTCTCGGTCGTTACATCAAGGCCCTCCTCCTTGTAGAAGCCAAGGCTCGCAGCCACGGGGAAAGGCAGGTTGTTGAGGTTGTACGAGCCAACGCTCATCCTGACGGATTCGGCATTGGCTGATGCTGCCAGCGCACAGAGCGCGGCGGTTGCAAGCAGATATTTACGCATAAGGGTCTCCTCCCGGTTCAACTATATTTTGCGCCACTATGGCCGCGTCTAGGCTGCGTCTTCAATCGCAGCGGTTGGTTTGGCAAAGGCGAAGCCTTCGAAAAGCCTGCGCGCCGTTCTTACAAGTCCGGCCGTTATTGCTCCGTTTCGCATCTCCAGCTGCACGTCGAGGCAGCCGGCGGGATGTTCGATGCGGATCTGGGTTGGCACCGAAAGGCCTCCAACCATATCATAAGCGACAGAGCCTTTGGTGACAGCCGCGGTTGCGATGCCAACAGCACCGGTCGTCGCCAGTGCAGGATGACACTCGTTGGGCATGAAATACCGTACCGAGAGAGTGCCGCCTCTGCGGGCAGGCGCAACGAGCACCGGTTTCGGAATGACCATGTCTTTGACATCACCCATTCCCATCAACTTTCCAGCCTCGATGCGGATGCGGGTCATCCGTGCGATGAGGTCCTTGTGAGCGCTCAGGGTTTGCGGATCCTCGTACCCCGTCACGCCGAGATCGGGTGCGCGGATGAGAACCATCGGAATGGCACAGTCTATGGCCGTCACGTTGACGCCATCGATTAGATCAACCGGCTTTCCAGTTGGTAGCAGGTGGCCGGTCTTCGCACCTGCTGCATCCATGAATGTCAATGCGATGGGTGCCGCCAGACCCGGAACGCCGTCGATCGAGGCGTCGCCGAGATAAATAACCTCACGACCGCGTGTCGGAACTTTCGCCTCGATCAGCTTGCCGGTATTCACGTTATGGATTCTCACAAGAGTATCCTTGCCCCGTGCTTCGACAAGTCCCGCTTCGATAGCAAAAGGGCCGACAGCGGCCAGCATGTTTCCGCAATTTGGCGAATAATCGACATACTGCCTGTCGGTCCGAACCTGCGCGAACAGGTAATCAATGTCCGCGCCCCGGACTGTGGAAGGGCCGATAATCGCAACTTTGGACGTAACCGGATTGCCTCCGCCAATGCCGTCGATCTGCAGTGGATGGCCCGACCCCATGATGGAGAGAAGGGCCGCGTCCCGGTCTACTCGATCACGGGGAAGATCGGATGCGAGAAAGAACGGTCCACGCGACGTTCCACCGCGCATCAGCACACAGGGTATCTTCAGCAGGTCGTTCATGGGTTGCCTCAGTATTGCATTTGGCGGATCAATGCGTCGTGTTGTTGCAATATGAGCAAAAGAGTCTAATCTGTTAAATGCAATGTTTTGGAGTTTTATTGCGATATGAGCATCAATTGCGAAATTCTGGATTTGCGGGCGTTTCAAGCGGTGGTTGAATTGGCCAGTTTCCACAGGGCCGCCGAGGCGCTTCACATCTCGCAACCGGCGCTCACCCGCCGTATCCAGAAACTGGAGCAGGCGATCGGGGCGCCCCTTCTGGAAAGAACGACACGCCACGTTGCCCCCACTGCCATGGGACAGGAAGTCATGCCGCTCGTTCGGCGTATGCTCGAGGAATTTGACGGATCGCTTTTTGCCATGAAGGACGGCGCGCAACGGCGTGGGCTTATCACCATGGCCTGTGTTCCGACCGCCGCCTTTTACTTTCTTCCCACCGTCATCAAGACCTTCAGCCAGCAATATCCCCACATAAGGCTGAGGATCAGGGATTTGACAGCCAATGAAGGTCTTCAGGCGGTCGCCAGAGGCGAGGTGGAATTCGGCATCAACCTGATGGGCAATTCCGATCCCGAGCTTTCATTCGAGCCCCTCATCGATGACCCCTTCGTGCTGGCGATGAGGAAAGACCACCCTCTGGCAGCCTACGAGACAATCGAGTGGGACCAGCTGGAGGCCTTTCCGCTGGTTGTCGTGGACCGTTCAAGTGGCAACAGGACGCTTCTCGACAGCGCGCTTGCGCGATGCAATCTAAAATTGAATTGGTTTTACGAGGTGACGCACCTGAACACGTCGCTCGGTCTTGTGGAAGCTGGACTTGGGATTTCCGTCCTGCCGCGGTTGGCAACGCCGCAGGGCGATCACCCATTCCTTATCACCCGGCCGATCGTCAACCCGGTGGTTTCCCGCACGATAGGCATCGTGCGGAGAAGGAGTAACGCGCTGTCTCCGGCGGCGGAAAAATTCGTGGAAATGCTGTTGAGAACTTGGAAAACACATTAATTTTACAGCCTCGTGCGGTCTAAACCTCAGGCCCTGATACGGGGGATTGTTCGTGAGCATCTGGCCACTTTGGAGTAGTGTCGAGCTATTGCTGTTGGTTCTAAACACGAGATCGCCCGCGGTCGTTCCGCGACCAGCGCTCGCCAATCTAGCGCCGTGATTATCTGATCATTTGCCTCGCAGCGAGGATACCCCCTCTTGAAGTGGAGGATGCCGGCGCGGCAACTGCCATGACAAACCGTGGCCGAGAGCCTCTTCAATCTGTTGAGCCGGGAGCGGGTATGCCGAAAGGTTTATCGCTCAAGAGACGAAGCCAGGCAGGACGTGTTCGACTACATCGAGATGTTTTACAACCCGAAGCGCAAACATGTCAGAAACGGGATGCTGTCACCCGTCGAGTTAGAAGAACGGCAGAAAACGTAACCCGAGGGTGTCTACGAAACGCGGGGCTATTCAGTTTCTCTCCGGAGCCAAGCGTCATCGCTCGCTGATTTCAGCCTGCTTTTGCGGGCTTGTTTGTCTGGCGCTCGTCTGGAACATCAGTATGGCGCTTCAGGAGCAGCGACGAAACGCGGCTGAAATGGCATGCGGTTTCACGTAGTCGGTTGCGACCGCGCTTCGCCCAGCTCTTTCCCAACGTCCAGCTTGTTCAACGAAACCGAAGGTTCCGGCGTGTCAGCTGATCGACGAAGGTGCAGCCCATCAGTTTCATGCCGCGCTCGATTTCGATACGCATCAACTCGAGCGCTCTTTCCACGCCCGGTTGCCCGGCAGCAGCCAAGGGGAAAAGGTAATAGCGGCCGAGCCCCACGGCTTTTGCACCGAGAGACAGTGCTTTCAAAACATGGGTGCCGCGCTGCACGCCGCCATCCATCATCACGTCGATCCGGTCGCCGACCGCATCGACGATCTCGGCCAGCTGATCGAAGGCGCTGCGGGAGCCATCGAGCTGGCGGCCGCCGTGATTGGAAAGCACGATGCCGCTGCAGCCGATGTCGACGGCGCGTCTGGCGTCATCCACCGACATGATGCCCTTCAGGCAGAACGGCCCGCCCCATTCGCGCACCATCTGCGCCACGTCGTCCCAGTTCATCGAAGGGTCGAGCATGTCGGTGAAATAGCGGCTGATGGAAAGAGCGCCGCCGTCCATTTTAATGTGGTCGTCGAGCTGCGGCAGGCTGAAGCGCTCATGCGTCAGGTAATTGATGCCCCAGGCCGGCTTGATGGCAAATTGCGCGATGCCGGAAAGATTGAGCTTGAACGGAATGGCAAAGCCGGTGCGCTTGTCGCGCTCGCGGTTGCCGCCGGTAATACTGTCCACCGTCAGCATCATCGCCTCGACACCGGCGCTCTTGGCGCGCGCCATCATATCGCGGTTGAGGCCTCGGTCCTTGTGGAAATAGAACTGATAGACCTGCGGACCGCCGCTGATCCGGCGCGCTTCTTCCAGGCTCGTGGTGCCGAGCGAAGAAACGCCGAACATCGTGCCGTATTTTCCCGCCGCGGCCGCAACCGCCCGTTCCCCCTGATGGTGGAAGAGGCGTTGCAGCGCCGTCGGCGAACAATAGACCGGCATGGACAGCTTCTGCCCCATGACGGTGACCGACATATCCACATCGGCCACGCCCCGCAGCACATCGGGAACGAGATCGCATTTCTCGAAGGCGGCCGTGTTTCGCCGATACGTCACCTCGTCATCGGCGGCGCCGTCTATATAATTGAAGATCGGTCCGGGCAGACGCTGCTTGGCCATGCGGCGAAAATCGTGGAAATTATAGCAGTCTTTGAGTTGCATCTTTTACTCGACCGGTCAGGTTTGAAAGCTTTCAAAAGAGTGTCGGAAACCTATACCGGAGATTTGGAGCGGGCAATCAGGCCACGGACGATTTCCGCAGGCTCGAAGCGATGGATGCCGCGAGGTCGGAACGGCAGGAGATGTTCCGCATCGAGGAGCTTCGCTGAAAGCCAGAGAACCGACATCCACATTTCCGTGCCCTGCAGCCCGGCCGGATGCCCCTCGGCAAAGGCAAATCCTCTGTTCCTTTGCCAGCGTCCCTCATTTCGGCGCAGAATTTCGCGGGCTATCTCTTTCGCCTCGTCCTGCCGGTGATCCGTCTGTTTCAGGCACAGAAGAAGCGGGTGGATTGTATCGAGCAGGTTACAGGCATTAAAATCCTCGCCGTGGAAACCGCTATAGGCACGATAATTGGCGATAACGGAGTCTATTGCTGCGTCCGGATAGGGAAGGGGCAGGCCGAACTGCGCGTAAGAGCCGCGCGTAAGCCGGTAAAAACCGTTGACCGGTTGCAGCAGGCCCTGTGCGGCAGTCGGCTCACCCCAAAGCCCGGTGGTTTTATCTGCATTCATCGCCAGCCAACCGAAGAGAACGGTGAGGTTGTCGCCGGATGTGAAATAGCGCCTGTTGAAATAAAGCGCGGTGGCGATGGCGTCTATTGTGGCGCCGCAATGCCATGCCCGGCTTTGCCACGGCAATTCTTCCAGCAGGAGGATGAGTTCTTCGGCGCGCAGACGCTCAATGAAAGCGATCGGCTGTTTTGGCGCAGCTCCGAAACATTCAAGCGCATATCCGACAGCCAGAATATTATAGAGGACGGCAGGGTCCTTCTCGGGAGATGTAGAAGAGCGGTGGTGACGGTTAAGAAAAAGCCCCGTTTCTTGATCCTGCAAGGCCTGAAGATTGGCCACGGTTTTTCCGGTATCGAAAGCGATCTTTTCCTGTCCGAAGGCTGCTGCGATCTCGATGGCATCGCACAGATGCCTGACGCTTTCGACCTCACCTCCAGATGCATCGGCGGAACGATAGTTACCATCCTCGCCATAGGCGCGGATGGCCGCAAGCCAGTCGTCCGCAATCTCCTTGCCGAGTTCTCGCAGCGGGCTATCGGGTTCCATCAGCGTCGGCGCGGCCGCTTTTTTTCCGCGATATCGCAGAACCCGGGCGGGAACGCCGCCTGCAATGGCCATGGCGGGAATGTCCTTCGCCACCACCGCGCCTGCGGCGACAACAGCGCCGCGTCCTATCTTCACGCCATCAAGCACAACCGCATTGGCGCCGATCCAGACGTCGTCGCCGATCTCTATCCCGAGCGAGGTCAGCGGTTGGCGGTGGATCGGAGTTTCAATGTCGTCGAAGCCATGGTTGAAACCGACGATGCTGACATGTGAGGCGATGCGCACGCCATTGCCGATTGTGACCTTACCGGAAAGACAGGCATAGGGGTTGATCGACACATTGTCGCCGAGTTCGATGTCGCCGCGCACGATTGCGTAACCGGCGATCCACGAATACGCACCCATAAGGAGTCTATCCGTATGTACCTCGGCCCTGGCGGCGATGTAGACGCCCTGCCCGAAAACGGTGTTGGCAGAGCGCTTGAGGCCACGCAACCGCGCCTGATGGTCGGGGCCGTCGATATCCTCCTGCTTCCGCTCCCAGGTCAGGATGTTCAGCCGATCCGATCTTTGGGAAAAGCTCGATACTTCGTCTGTCATCTCCGCCAGCCTGCGCGGGTTTCATCGAGAGCATAGGCGGGAACGCGTCGCCCCTCCCGCCTGAACATCTCTTCCAGTCTCGGGAGATCTGGACTTTCGGGGAGGACAGCCAATGCGGCCTCTGCTTCTCTACCGGCCGGCAGTGCCATGGCCGCCGTCACCAGCAGCGTTTCGCCGGATGCGATGGCGCCGCGCAATTGCGGAACAAGGGTTCTGGCGTGGATGAGGTTGGTATTGGCGATTGCCTGATGGCACACGCCTTCGCGCCGAATGCCAGCCGAAAGATCGACGATGAGGCTGGTGTCAGTCTGTCCGTAACAGACGGCGCGACCTTCACCCGCCTCGGTGCAGTCGCGATTGAAATCGGCCCGCTCTATGGCAAATCCGCCTTCCGATGTTTGCAAGGGGCGCGGGGTACGCATGCGGTGCAGCCTTATGTGCCAGGGGTTTTGTGGCACGAGCCAGGTCTCGATCTCGACATCCGCCCATGGCCGCCAGCGGGAATAGAGGCAGTCTCTCGCAATCAAGGCCTCTTCCATCGTCTCGCGGGTGCGCAAGTGCACGCCATCGTCGGAAAGGCCGAGCATGCCGTCGAAACTCGCGGCGGCGAAATGCCGGTCATCCGCCTCGACATTGAAGGCATAACGGGTGGAATAGACGAATTTCGAGTATTTTTCCTGTGCGCCGCGCATCCTGTCGTGCTGCTGCCCGGAGGACAGGACCACGATATTGCCCGGCGTATGAAAGGCCACCATACCTGGCTCCGCCAAGGGAACCGGTTCGGCAAATTCCTGCGGTTCTGCCTCATCCGCAGTCCAGAATGGGTGATCGGCGGGCAGCGCCAGCGGCAGGAAAAATTTGAGCGCCCAATAGGGGGAACAGGGAGAATTGTAGCTCTCGCTCATCAAAAGATTTGGGTAGCCATATCCGACCGACAGGACGCCGTCGCGGTCCGCGATAGGCCGCTTCGACCACCAGCGGATATGGCGCATGTAATAACCCTTGATCTCCGGCCACGGCAGCGCCTCCAGACCGGAAAAGGCAAGAGCGCCCCAAAAACCGCCCGCCGCAAAACGGTAGGTCTGGCTGCGTCCGAAGGCGAGCGAGGCCCCGTCAGGCCCGAACCAGTGGCGTATGTCACGGGTGAAAATGCGCGAGCGTTCGAGCAAGCGCATTTTTCGCGCGTCGTCGCCTTTTGCCAGCACCGTATAGATCAGGCCGTAAAAATGCATGGCGAAGGGAATATAGTGGTCGACCCGGCGCACCGGCCCGTCGCGATACCAGCCGTTGCCGATATCGAAAGCCTCGAGTTCATCGAGATAGGTCTGGGTCTTGGCGCGGTCGAATTCCACGCCGACCCGTTCCAGCCCGAGATCGATCAGAACCCGGAAGAATTTCCAGTTATTGTCGACGAATTCCCGCTCGCGGGCGGCAAGAAGATAGGCGGCGACGGCCTGCCTGTCCGTTTCGGCAAGCGGCTCCCAGATATGTTCGGGAACCATGGCGAGCGCAAATCCTATCGCCGCCAGCTCGACCAGCCGCTGGTGCCGATCAGCCGTGTCGCCCCAATATTCGGGGTGGGCGGGGTTGGCGCCATTGGCCAGTCCACGCCTGTAGAGATCCCAGTGGGGAAAGTCATAACCGCCGGCGGCAAGTGGAACGATGCCCCATAGTGGCCGGGCAAAACCCTCCAGTTCCGCCGCAGGAAAATCGAAAATCGCCCCCGTCGCTCCAAGTCGGACACGCGCGCCGCCGGGTGAAAAACAGGCAAGCAGCGGGTTGAAGAGATCGATCACCGCCTTTGCGAGATCGTCCCGGCTTAAAAGCGGATTGTGAAAGAGCGGATTGGCTGTGGCGGTCTCGTGAGGCACGGTGACGAATATCCGGAATTCATGATCGAAGGAAGGGCCGCAGGCTCATCGCCCGCGGCCCTGGGGCAATTATTTAATGGCCTTGACGCCGTCATTCATGTCCTTGATGCCATCATCGATGGAGATATTGTCGGTCATCAGCGCATCATGCACGCGGTTCAGCACAACTTCGATCTTGGCCGCATTCGGGTTGACCGCCATTTCCAGATAGGCCTTGCCCGCCTGCAGCGCGTCCTTGCTGTTCTGATCCTGCGGGAAGCCCGGCAGTGCTGCGATCTTCTCGGCCACATCATCGGTTCTGAGCGCAGGGAAAGTGCCGGTGGAGGCGATGATCGCCGCACCCTCAGGTCCGGTAACGAAGTGGATGAAATCCAGCGCCGCTTCCTTGTGGTCGGAATTGGCATTGACCGACAATCCTGCAATCTGCGCGGCCGTCGCCCCTGCCGGCACACCATCCGGATGGGGGAACTTCACGATGCCCCAGTTGGCGCTTTTCGACTCGCCGGATTTCACCTTGGCAATCTGGGTGCCGACAAACCATGTGCCCATGGGCAGCATGCCGATCGTTCCGTTGAAGAAAAGAGCGGAATAATGGGTATTCGAGGTTTTCAGCGAGGCGTAGGACGGTATCGCGCCGCTCTTTTGCAGGGCAAGCGCACGCTCATACCAGGGTTTCAGGAATTCATAATTACCGTCCACCAGCGTGTGCTTGCCGTCCTGAATACCGGGCAGCTGCACCGTCGAACGCCAGGTGTGCAGCAGCGCGCCGTAGGTGCGGTTGGCGCCCATGCCACCCTTCAGCCTGCCGGCGATTTCATCGAACTGCGCCCAGCTCATGTCATTGGTGGGGTAGGGCACGCCGGCCTTGTCGAAAATATCCTTGTTGTAATAGACCACCCAGAAATCCGAGCGGAACGGCAGGGCGTAAATCTTGCCGTCGATGGTCAGTTCCTCGATCAGGCCGCCATAGGGCGCCGTCTCGATCTTCTGGTCCTTGATGAAGCCGCTGAGATCGGTGATGTTGCCGGCGCGCACCAGATTGGCGTAGCCGGGCACGTCCTTGATGGTGACGACGTCGATATCCTTGGAGCCGCCGGTCAGCTGAGTGGATATCATCTGCGTATAGTCCTGCGAGCCGAGGTCGACCACCTCGAACGTCACATTCGGATGTTTCTGCTTGTAGGCCTCCATCAAGGGTTTGAAATAAGCGCCCTTGTCCAAATCCCAAAGCGCCCATTTAAGCGTGACGGGCGCATCGCCCGCAGCAAGCGCCGTTCCTCCCATGCCGATCGCAATGCCGAGACCGGCGGTTGCGAGAGCAAATGCACGTCTGGTTGTCTTAAACTCCATAGCCCGTTTCTCCTTCCCTGACTGATGTCGTTTTGATTTTAGTCTGCCTTAAGCGCCGCTCCCCGCCGGTTCGGGCATCCGCGCGCGTGTTTTCGCTGCAGCGTTTCTCGCTGCGAAACACAGGGCGAACATGCCGAGCGAAAAATTGATGGTGGCCGGCATGAACACCGACACCGGATAAAAGAGGATGTGTGCGATCCACAGCGCTGTGACGAAGCCGAGCGCCGCCAGCATCGGCAACGGTCTGATGAGTGCGGAAAATGCCGCCTGCCGCAGCGTTTCTCCAAGCAGCAAGTCCTGTTTCGCCATGAGAACAATGGCGTAGGCGCTGAGAAGGATGAGAAGCAGCGTCACTGCCAGACTGATCGTAAAGGGCAGGCTATAAACGAGCTGAAGCCGGGCGGCCCCGGCATAGCTGACAGTCGCGTAAACACCGGCGCTCACCAGCAGCGCGCTCAAAACCACAAGTGCGGTGCCGCGAAGAGCGAACTTCCGCAAGGCCTCGAGAAAGTCGCGCAGCAGATAGGTATTCTCGTCATTTGCGAAGGAAACTGAGATGCGGGCCGTGGCCAGCATCGCCGCTGGCATCGTCACCACCGGCAGGCTGGCGATGATGAACAGGAGGTTGAGCTTCACCATCTCCCACCATTCGCGCTTGACGATATCGAGGAACAGGGCAACGCCGGTAAGCGGCGGGGCGTTCTTGTCGATCCCGGCCCCTTCCCTTGTCCATAAGCCTTCCAGCCATTGCATCGCGTTTCTCCCCGTCGCCTCAATAAAGGATCGATCGCTCGGTGGCGGGATCGAAAAGCTGTGCATTCGTCAGATCCGCCACCAGTTCGACGGGATCGCCGATCTTCGCCCTGAAACGCGGTGAGACGCGCGCGACGAGGTTTCGCCCGCCGGAGACGAGGTTGAGATGCACCTCCGATCCCATCGGCTCCGCCAGTTCCACCGTCGCCCGGAAGGGTGCGACATTGGCGGCGTCGATATCCGCCGGGGCGAATTCGTGGAAGTTTTCCGGGCGGATGCCGAGAACGATGTCCTTTCCTTCATATGGGTGCAGGCGTGCGGTATCGATGCCTGCCGGCAGTGGCAAGGAAGCGCCGTCGAACAGGGCGGTGAAGCGGTCGCCGTCGCGGCGTAGCGTTACCGGCAGCATGTTCATCTGCGGCGCGCCGATGAAGCCCGCGACGAACATGTTGATCGGTCGGTCGTAGAGATTTTGCGGCGTATCCACTTGCTGGATATGGCCATCCTTCATCACCACGATGCGGTCCGCCATGGTCATGGCTTCCACCTGATCGTGGGTGACGTAAATGAAGGTGGCGTCGAGCCGTTTGTGCAGTTTGGAGATTTCCGACCGCATCGTTCCGCGCAGCTTGGCGTCGAGATTGGAAAGCGGCTCATCGAGCAGAAAGACTTCCGGATTGCGCACCATGGCGCGGCCAAGCGCGACACGCTGGCGCTGGCCGCCGGAAAGCGCTTTCGGCTTTCGGTTCAAGAGATGGGTGATGTCGAGAATTTTCGCTGCATCCTTGACCTTGGTGTCGATGAGATGGCGCGGCGCCTTTCTGAGTTCCAGACCGAAGGCCATGTTCTTGTAGACCGTCATATGCGGGTAAAGCGCATAGTTCTGGAACACCATGGCGATGTCGCGGTCCTTGGAGGGCACATCGTTCATCACGTCCTCGCCGATGCGCAACTCACCGCCGGAGATTTCCTCCAGCCCGGCGATCATCCTGAGCGTCGTGGATTTTCCGCACCCGGAAGGGCCGACCAGAATGATGAATTCCTTGTCGGCAATATCCAGATCGATATCGTGAACGACCTTGAGCGCGCCGAAGGTCTTGTTGAGTTTTTTCAGGGAAATGCTAGCCATCTGTGCCTCGCGCTCACCAATAGGAAGACCAGTTGCGCGAAAGCCGGATCAGCGCTTCCAGATAATAATAATCGCCCCAGGAGACGCACTCATCGACGCCTTCGCCCCGGCAGGTGTTGTGGGGCGTCTTCTTGGAATAGGTGCCGTGCAGAAGCTGCCCGTTGGAGATCGCGGGATCGCGAACCGAATAGAGATCGGCGAGGCTTTTCATCATGCGCCTTGCCAGGTCGCGATATTCCGCGGCCTTTTCCGGCGTTTCCAGCTCCGCCATTTCCAGCAGGCCGCAGGCGACGATGGCCGCCGCCGAGCTGTCGCGCGGTTCGCCATCGCCATCCGCAAAAATCAGGTCCCAATAGGGTACGAGATCATCGGGCAGGCGTTTAAGATAGAAGGCGAGAAGCCGCTCGAAGGTGTCGCGATAGGCGGGCAGACGCTCATAACGATAGGAAATGGCCATGCCGGCGATGCCCCAGGCCTGTCCACGGGCCCAGTAACTCTCGTCGCTGTAACCCTGCTTGGTCACACCGCGCACCGGCGCGCCGGTCTCCGGGTCCATGTAAAATGTATGATAGGTGGAATCGTCCGGCCGGACGGAATGGGCAAGTGTGGTGCGGGCATGGGCAAGCGCCACGGTGCGGTAGTCTTCCCGGCCTGTTTCACGGCTCGCCCAATAAAGCAGCGGCAGGTTCAAAAGGCAGTCGATAATGTAGCGATATTCGTTGGGATTGTCCCTGCGGCCCCAGGCCTGGATGAATTGCCCGACCGGCTGGAACCGTTCCATCAACTGGTCCGCCGCCATCAGCGCCGCGCGTCTTCCATCCTCATCGGCCACCAGTTTCCATGCGGCGATGCAGGAGGGCGAGTAGAGAAAGCCCATATCGTGATGATCGGTCTCGATGCGCTTTTCGATACGGTGCAGGAAGCTCTGCACCTGTATTTGCGCCGCATGCTGAAAGGTCCTGTCGCCGGTATGTTCGAAGGCGAGCCATATCTGGCCGGGCCAGAAACCGGCGGTCCACTGGTCGTTGGCCACTGCGGGGTAAAAATTCTTCACGCTCGAATGGTTCTGCGCGGCATAGGTGAACTCAGGCAGATTGCGCCTGACCTGCGCGACGGCGGCCGTCAGCGCTACGTCGATTTCCGCTGCGGTGATCGGGGTTGGAAGGGACGTGGTCAAATCGAGCATGAAATCAACCCTTGAGGCCGGTGGAGGCGACGCCTTCGACGAAGAAGCGCTGCAATGCCAGGAAAACGACGAGAACCGGGATGAGCGCCACCACCGAGGCGGCCATGATCAGCCCGTATTCCGCCGAATATTGCGAAATGAACATGCGAAGACCGATCTGGATGGTCTTCAGCTCGGTCTTGGTGAGATAGATCATCGGCCCGAGAAAATCGTTCCAGGTCGTGACGAAGGTGAAGATCGTCAAGGTGGAAAGCGCCGGTTTGGAAAGCGGCAGCATGATCTTCGCCCAGATCTGGTACTCGTTCATGCCGTCGATGCGCGCCGCCTCGCAAAGCTCGTTCGGGATAGACATGTAGAACTGCCGCATCAGGAAGACGCCGAAGGCGGTGAAGGCCTGCAGGAAAATCAGCGCGAGATGGGTGTTGTTGAGCCCGAATTCACGCATCAGCAGAAACTGCGGCACCATATAGACCTGCCAGGGCATGGCGATGGTGGCGATATAGCCGAGAAACAGCGTATTCTTGTAGGGAAAATGCAGCTTGGCGAAGGCGTAGGCCGCGAAGCTTGAGGTCAGCAATTGCAGTAGCGTGACGATGATCGTCAGCTTCGACGTGTTGTAGATGAACAGCGCCAGCGGGATTTTCGTCCAGATTTCCACATAGTTTTCCCAACGGGGCTGGGAGGGTATCCACTCGATCGGGAACGCGAAGACATCGCGGCTGAGTTTCAGCGACGCCGACAGCATCCATGCGAAGGGCAAAAGCATGACGACGGTGACGACGATGACGGTCAGATAGATGCCGATCGTGGCGGCGGGGATTTTGCGGCCCATGATGCGCATGGATCAATCCTCCCGCTGCCGTTTGAACTGGACGATGGTGACCACCAAGACCAGGAAGAACAGGACGAGCGCGATCATGCTGGAATAGCCGAGATCCCAGGAAATGAAGGCCTCATTGTAGATGTGGTAGACGAGAACGAGCGTCGAGGTGCCGGGACCGCCCTGCGTGATCATATAGACCTGATCGAAAACCTTGAAGGACTGGATCGTCAGCATAACGGTGACGAAAAAGGTCGTCGGCGCAAGCTGTGGCAGGGTGACGTGGATGAATTTCTGCCAGGCATTGGCGCCATCTAGCCCCGCGGCTTCATAAAGCTCCGAGTTGATGCCCTGCAGCCCGGCGAGATAGATGACCATGTAATATCCCATGCTCTTCCAGACGCCGAAGAGAATGACCGTGACCATGGCCCAGTGCCGGTCCGCCGCCCATCCCGGCATGTCGGCGGGATCGAGGCCGAGCGTATAGAGCAGCATGTTGACCGGACCCATCTCCGGATTGAAAATCATGTTCCAGACGACGGCCACGGCGACCAATGATGCGACATAGGGAAAGAACATGGCCGTGCGAAAGAAATTGCGGCCGAGGATTTTCTGGTTAAGCAGAATCGCGAGACCGAGTGCGCAGGCGAGCGTGGCCGGCACTGACGCGACGGTGTAGATGACCGTGTTCCAGAAGGCCGCGATGAAGGCCTTATCCTCGAAAAGCCGCCAGAAATTATCGAGACCGGCAAAACGCATGGCATTGGAGCCGTCCCAATGCATGAAGGCCAACGCAAAGGCAAAGAGGATCGGTCCGAGCGTGAAAATCGCAAATCCGAGAAAATTGGGCGCAATGAAGGAATAGGCGACGAGCGCATTTTCTATTCCGCGCCGCCGTTTGGAGACGATGCGGCGTTTTTTCCTGCGATACGGAGTCGCCTGCTTGTCGGACATGGTCGCGGTTGCGATTGCCACAGCATATCTCCCATTGCCGCCGTTTCACCGCTTAATCGGTGGCGGCTGCCTGCATGTTCCATTGCGGTCCAGGTCTTCGCCCTGCCGCCTCCCGCGCTCTGGATAACACAATATCGATATTGGTCAAACAACTTTGAATAAAGTCAGACAAATTTTCTGGTTTTTCGAAAATACGTATGATAGGAGGCCCGTATCGGATTGCGGAACGCGCGGGAGGTTTGAGGGCGTGTTTGTCGAAAGGATGCGTTTTCTGCCAGAGCGGTTCGCCGATTTCGGCGCGGAACTGACGGCGCAGAAAATACGGTCTTCAGCGCCGGGCGCGGTTTCCCGTGGTCTCATCGAGGCGGCGGAGCAGACGCTTGACGAACCTTGGTCCACAATTCTGGCGGGCGACTACCGGGAATATAGCCGCACCGGCAATCGCGATCGTTTCGAGGCGCTTTATTTTTCCCGAAGACTGAAGCTGAACGCGCTGGTTCTTGGAGAATGCGCCGAGGGGCAGGGTCGCTTTCTCGATGCCATCATCGATGGTCTTTGGCTGATATGCGAGGAAAGCGGCTGGCAATTGCCCGCCCATAATTCCCATATTCGCGGCGGCCCGCGAGATTCTCTGCCCGATCCGCAGAACCCGGTGATCGACCTGTTCGCCGCCGAAACGGGCGCCAATCTCGCTTTGTGCCTGCATTTGCTGGCTCCGGAACTGGAAAGAGCGAATGCAAACCTTGTTTTCCGCATCCGCGCCGAGATCGACAGGCGTATCACGAAGCCCTATCTCGCCCGGCATTTCTGGTGGATGGGAAATGGCGACGAACGGATGAACAACTGGACGGCCTGGATCACCCAGAACGTCCTTCTCTCGACCCTGCTATTGCCCATAGACCAGTCGACGAGGCGTGCGGTCGTGGAAAAGGCGCTCAAGAGTCTCGATGCGTTTCAAAAGGATTATGCGGAAGACGGCGCCTGCGAAGAGGGCGTTCTTTATTATGGCCATGCGGCGCTTTGCCTGTTCGGGGCGATGAGCATTCTCGAAGCCTCTGCGCCGGGCTTCATGGCGTCGCTCTTTCATGCGCCGAAGCTGCGCAGCATGGCCGAATTCATTCTCAACATGCACGTGGCGGAAGACCGGTTCTTCAACTTCGCCGATGCGCCGGCGAAGGTCGAGACATCCGGCGTGCGGGAATATCTCTTCGGCAGGGCCGTTTCTTCGCTACCGCTTCAGGCTTTCGCTGCCGCCTGCTGGAACCGCTCACCGGACCGGATGATGTGCAAGGAGTGGAATCTCTGGTATCGGGTCCAGGCAGTTCTCGCCATCCCGGAATTGTCCGCGCCTGTCCCGGCGGAACCGGCAAAGATCGATATCGCCTATCCCGGTATCGGTCTGGCGATTGCCCGCGACGGGGTTTTCGATCTTGCCGTTAAGGCGGGTAATAATGGTGAGAGCCACAATCACAACGATGTCGGCAGTTTCACGCTTTATAAGAACGGCCGACCGTTCATCATCGATGTCGGGGTGGAAGCCTACACCGCAAAAACCTTCTCACCGCAACGCTACGACATCTGGACGATGCAATCGGCCTTTCACAATCTGCCGACTTTCGGCGGCGTCATGCAGGCTGCCGGGGCAGAGTTTGCCGCGACAGATTTTGCGACCGAATTTTCCGAAGAGCAGGCGGAAGTCTCTTTTGACATAGCCAGGGCCTATCCCGCCATGGCGCGTGTTGAACACTATCGTCGCCGCGTCCGATTGCTGCGTGGCAGCCATGTGGAAGTCGTTGACGACTATCACGGCGGGCAGGAGGCGGTTCTGTCGCTGATGGTTGCCGAAAAGCCCGCTGTCACGCCGGGTGTCCTGAACTTTGCGGGGCTGGGAGAGATAGCCTGCGAAGGCGCGGGAGAACCCGCAATCGAAGCCATAACAATCGACGATGCCCGCCTTCGCCAGTCCTGGCCCCCGGTAATCTATCGCATTCTCATCCCCATCGCAGCCCAGCGTCTGTGCCTGACGATCAGTTAAGGAAGTGCCGATGAAACTTACACTCAAGGTCGTCAATGCGCTGGGTGATGTTCTGGCGAAAGCCGAAGCGGAGGACGAAGCTCTGCTCGTTTATCGCGCAGAATATTGCGAGGGTGACAGGATTGTCGTTGAGATTTCACAGCCCGGTCATATCTGGCTTGCGCTCGACGCCGGCATGCAGCCGACGCTGGTTTTCCTGCACGGAAATGAATTCACCCTGCCCATTCCTTCCGCGGCGAAACGCAAATCCTATCCGCCGCAGGCGTTCAGCGGCAATCTTCACAGGATCGCCGCGCGCCGCACACTTGCCGGTGAAATTGGAGTTCGCAGGAATCTGGCGCTCAACCCGTTTGACGATCATGAGAACACCTCGCTGTTTCCGCACGTTTATGCGAGCACGGAAACGCGTGGGGAGGCGGCCTTCGCAGCCCGCAATGTTATCGATGGTGAAAAGGCGAGCGCGGGCCACGGCTTCTGGCCCTATACAAGCTGGGGCATCAACCGCGATCCCGAAGCTTCGCTGACCCTCGTATTCGGCCGCGCAGTCCTTATCGACCAGCTGACTTTTTACCTGCGGGCAGACTTCCCACACGATGCCTGGTGGGAAAAAGCGAGCGTCACTTTTTCCGACGGCGAAAGTGCGAGCTTTTCCCTGCAGAAAACCGGTGTGGCCCAAACCTTCCCGGTTGTGCCGCGCCGGGTGGAGTGGATCCGTCTGCATGATCTTAAAAAAGCGGACGACCCTTCGCCCTTTCCCGCGCTGACGCAGATCGAGGTCTGGGGGGCGGATCTGCGGGAAGCGCCGTAGCCCCTGATCGCGCCTTTCAGAACACAAAGCTACGACCCGGGTTTACGTGAAATCCTTTAGCTGTGTGCGATGCCGCGCATGTCGCGCATCATGTCGCGGTAACGGTGCTGGCTGCCGCGCAGATGCGCTTGCATCGCCAGCTTTGCGGCTTGTTCGTTCCGGTCCGATATGGCGATGACGATTGCCTCGTGCTCCTTGTGGATCAATCGCCGGTAAGCTGTCTGGTCGTTCTCGCCGGTTTCGGAAACCACGCGCGATTGTGGAATCACTGTCTGGCCGTGCAGTTCGAGGAACTGTGTGAAAAGCGGATTGTTGGTGGCGGCCGCAATGGCAAGATGCAGCGCCAGATCCGCCTCACGAATGGAGCGGTTCTCCTCGATACATTGCAGAAGCCGGGCGTGACAGTCGAAAATCGCTTCCTCCTGCGATGGCGAGCGGCGGAGGGCGGCGAGCCCCGCCGCTTCGATTTCAAGCGGCGTCCTGATTTCCAGCACCTCCAGATCGGAAGAAAGCCGGGCGCGGTCAACACCGGGTGTGGGTGACGTGTCCTTTTCATGCTTCAGTACGAAAATGCCCGCTCCCTGACGCACCTCCACCAGTCCGTCGCAGCGTAGCGCCGTCACCGCCTCGCGCACGACGGTGCGGCTGACGCCATGGGTTTCCGTCATCTCGATCTCGCTGGGCAGGCGGTCGCCGGGCCCATATTGCCCGGAGGCAATCGCGTTTCTCAGGCTGAGGCTAACTCTGCTCACCAGAGAACCGGAGGATTTGCTGCGCTGTTTTTGCTGTTCAGGCACGTCGGTCACCATGCATTGAAATCGAGGCAGGCGTGGAGCCTGTCAAATATGTATGATGAATTTCATTAAAACTCAATGATCATACCAATTTTACCCGCCCTCATGCAGAGGAGGCGCAGAATGGTACTAAAAATCTTCCCGATTCTGACCGGAGACACTAGGCCGGGCCAGCAAACTGTTCCGTGGAAACGGCATGCAACGCCCTGCCGGTCCTGAAAAAGCTCTCGATATTGCCGATCGTGGTGTCCGCGATATTTTTGAGCGCCTCCTGCGTGAAGAAGCCCTGATGACCGGTGACCAGAACATTTGGAAAGGTCAGCAGTCGCGCGAAAACATCGTCGCGCAGCACCTCGTTGGAAAGATCCTCGAAAAAGAGATCGGCCTCTTCTTCATAGACATCGATGCCGAGACTGCCGATCGTGCCGTCTTTCAGGCCTGCAATTGCCGCCTGCGTGTCGATGATGGCGCCGCGGCTGGTATTGACGAGCATCACGCCCTTTTTCAGAAGCGGCAGCGTCTCTCCACGAATAAGGTGACGGGTCTCCGGTGTGAGCGGGCACATCAGCGCCAAAATGTCCGATGTTCGGAACAGCTCCTCGCGCGTGACGTAGACCATGCCCAGCGCCTCGCAATCCGGATTTGGCCGTAGATCGTGGCCGACGAGACGGCAGCCGAAGCCGGCCGCAATGCGCGCGAAAATCGCCCCGATCTTGCCCGTGCCGACAATGCCGACGGTCTTCCCGTGAAGATCGAAGCCAAGCAGGCCATCGAGGGCGAAGTTTCCTTCGCGGACACGGTTATAGGCGCGGTGGATCTTGCGGTTGAGCGACAGGATGAGCGCCATGGTGTGTTCGGCGACCGCATAGGGCGAATAGGCTGGCACGCGCGCAACGGTCAGGCCGAGCTTTTCGGCGGCGGCGAGATCGACCTGATTGAAACCGGCGCAGCGCAGGGCGATGAGCCGGACACCCATTTCCGCAAGCTTTTCAAGCACGGGCCGCGACAGGTCGTCATTAACAAAGGCGCAGATCGCCGCCGCTCCCTCCGCCAGCGCAACTGTCTCTGGAGACAGACGTGCTTCGCAATATAGCATCCGCATGTCAGCGTGGGCTGCAGCGTCAAGGAACTGCCTGTCATAGGGTTTGGCGCTGTAGACCACGATCCGCATCTGTTTCTCCAGTCTCCAAACGAAAGCTGCCGTGACAGGGCGATGCGTCCGGCAGATATCTTAGCTGCGAAGACCCGGTGCCTCCTGTCCCGTGCTTTCGACATATTCGGTATAGCCGCCGCCATATTGGTGGATACCGTCAGGCGTCAGTTCCAGCACCCGGTTCGAAAGTGCGGCCAGGAAATGGCGGTCGTGCGAAACGAACAGCATCGTGCCTTCATAATTTGACAGAGCCTTGATCAGCATTTCCTTGGTGTCGAGATCTAGATGGTTGGTCGGCTCGTCCAGCACGAGGAAGTTCGGCGGATCGAACAGCATGGCGGCCATGACGAGGCGGGCCTTTTCGCCGCCGGAAAGAACACGGCAACGTTTTTCCACGTCGTCGCCGGAAAAGCCGAAACAGCCGGCAAGGGCGCGCAACGGCGCCTGCCCCGCCTTCGGAAAACGCTCCTCCAGCCATTCGAGAATGGTGCTGTCGCCATCAAGCACATCCATGGCATGCTGGGCGAAATAGCCGAGCTTGACGCTGGCGCCGAGGGTGACATTGCCGGAATCCGGTTCCGCCGTGCCGGTCACCAGCTTCAGCAGCGTCGATTTTCCGGCGCCGTTGATGCCCATGATGCACCAGCGTTCCTTGCGCCGCACCATGAAATCGAGCTCGTCGTAGATCGTGCGGCTGCCATAGGTCTTGTTGACCTTCTTCAGCGCCACGACATCCTCGCCTGAGCGAGGAGCGGGCGCAAATTCGAAAGCAACCGTCTGACGCCGTTTTGGCGGCTCGACGCGGTCAATCTTCTCGAGTTTCTTCACACGGCTCTGCACCTGCGAGGCGTGCGAAGCGCGGGCCTTGAAGCGTTCGATGAACTTGATTTCCTTGGCGAGCATAGCCTGCTGGCGCTCGAACTGCGCCTGCTGCTGCTTTTCGTTCTGCGCGCGCTGCTGCTCGTAAAAGCCGTAGTCACCGGAATAGGTGGTGAGATTGCCGGCATCGATTTCGATGATCTTGGTGACGATGCGGTTCATGAATTCGCGGTCATGCGAGGTCATAAGCAGCGCGCCGTCGTAGTTCTTCAGGAAGTCTTCGAGCCAGATCAGGCTTTCGAGATCGAGATGGTTCGACGGTTCGTCGAGCAGCATCACGTCAGGGCGCATGAGAAGAATACGGGCAAGCGCCACGCGCATCTTCCAGCCGCCGGAAAGCTTGGAAACATCGCCGTCCATCATTTCCTGGCTGAAGCTCAAGCCATCCAACACCTCACGCGCACGGCCTTCCAGCGCGTAGCCGTCCAGCTCCTCATAACGCGCCTGCACTTCGCCGTAACGTTCGATGATGGCGTCCATCTCGTCCATCCGGTCGGGGTCGGACATGGCGGCTTCCAGTTCCCGAAGCTCCGCCGCCACTTCGCTGACGGGGCCTGCCCCTTCCATGACTTCCGCGACGGCCGAGCGGCCGGACATTTCACCGACATCCTGATCGAAATAACCGACCGTCATGCCCTTTTCAACGACGACCTGGCCCTCGTCGGGCTGCTCTTCGCCGGTGATCATCCGGAACAGCGTGGTCTTGCCGGCGCCATTCGGGCCGACAAGGCCGATCTTCTCGCCGCGATTGAGCGCGGCGGAAGCCTCGATATAGAGAATGCGGTGACTGTTCGACTTGCTGATGTTTTCGATGCGGATCATGACAGGGCCTGTGAATGGGAGCGGCCCTCCTATGCCACGGGCCGCCGCCGCTGTCACCTGCCGGACGTGTCGTGTCAGCCATGCAGCCGACAAGATGCTCCGGAGAAGCCGCTCCGGAAACAGAATCAGTTGGTAAGCGTGGCCATGCTGCCGGCAGCCTTGCGGGCGATTTCGCCAAAGGCTGTGACGATCTGTTCCATGTTTTCCGGCGCGTAATAATTGTCAGCGCTCGATGCACAATATTGCAACAGCGACTTGCCCCTGTCCGGCGCCATGAAGGCGACGCTGAAAATCTTGATCCCGTCTTTCTTGGCGGTCTCGCAGGTGGTGCGTACCGACTGGTCGATGCTGGAGTTCCACGAGGCGCTGTTGCCCGTCATTTCGCCGTCGGTCATGAGAACAATGTAGCGCTCGAACGATTCACTGCCTTTGTCTTTATGTGCTTTCGCTTCGGTGGTGTTGGATTTTTTAAGGGCGTTATAAGCGGCGTTCAGGCTGCTGCGGGCATCTGTGCCTCCGGTAGGGAATTCCGGGATTTGCTTGTCAACGTAGCTGACAACGCTGCCCGTACCCCAGCTGATGGGCTGGGCCGCATAGGTCTCATGCGTATAGACCGAGGCGCCTGTTCGGACGAGCTCTGAACCGCCGTTAGCCGTGTAGGTCGGGTCAGCCTTGTTCAATGTTGCGACGAGGAACCCAACGGCCGTTTTGAGCGAGGTGGCCTTGTTGATGTAGCAAGGGCTGGATGTGGCCCTCGCTTCGCTGCTACCCCAATTGTCTGCCGTATAAACCGGGCACGATTTTTTTGCGGTATTGATGGTATCCGTCTTGAATGACATCGAACCGGAACGGTCAAGTGCCAGATACATGGAGATCGGTGCGCCCTTGTTGACGGTGCTTTTTGCGGTGCCGGTGACCGAAAGATCGAGCGTTTTTGCGCCAATGAATCCCAGGAGCGGATTGAGTTCTATCCGACGGTTGATCGTGGTCTCGACGGTGTAGGTCTTGCCGCGGGCATTTTCCGTCGTCGCAATGCTGGTCGGAGAATTCTGCTCCAGTTCCTTTTTCTCTTCCTCGGTCAGGCTCTTTTCCATCTGGGCGGCGATGAAGTTCTTGGCGATTTCCTTGATCTGCTCGTCCGTCATATCGCCCATTTTCAAACGGGCCTCGGTCGCCGCCGCAAGGGCCGCCGAATCCGCGGTATTCTGCATATCCGCTTTCACCTGCATCACATTCGCCAACTCCATGCCGGCGCCGGCAAAACCCAGCAGGACCGGCAGCAGGATGGCCGTCATCATGCCGAAATTGCCGCTGGTATCGGCAAGAAAACGGCGCTTGGGTTTTTGATGTGCAGAGGCGGTCATGACGGGCTCACAGATTAGAATATTCGACTGAGCACAGAAAAGCCGCAAACGATGTAAAATCCGCTAACGTGATCGGTTCAATTTTACACAGTGTTCACATTGGAGCAGTTTTCGAAGTATTTTCAAGAATTGTCTGGCGCGATGGCCGCAATAATACACATCGTGTCATTATTGGACGGGGATGACGTCGACGGCCTGTTTTATCTGCTGGTTGCCATAGCTCTTCAAGACACCGATCACCGGGGCGACATCGGAATAGTCCCGGCCGTAACCGACAACGATATGGTCGCTTCCGGCGACGATATCATTGGTGGGATCGAGTTCCAGGTAACCGGCCGCTTCTCCGCACCAGACGCGAACCCAGGCATGCATTGCATCGGCGCCTTCAAGCCGTTCCTTGCCCGGTGGCGGAATGGTGCGCAGGAAACCGCTGACATAACCGGCGGGAATGCCGAGGCTGCGCAGCGCCATGATCATGATATGCGAAAAATCCTGGCACACGCCGCGCTTCAGCTTGAAGGCTTCCGATGGCGTCGTATCGACGGTCGTCGCCTCGCCGTCATAGGTAAAGTCCTTGTGGATGCGTTTGCATAGAGAGAGCGCGATCTCGCGAATGGTCATTCCGGGTTTCAGCAATTCCCGGGCATAGGCGGATATTGTTGCGTCCATTCCGATCCTCGGGCTCGCACCGATGAAGTGGTGCGGCGACTGGAAATCGAGCGACCAGACATCTGCCAGGTCCTGCGGCAGGCGGGAAAGCTCGGGCGAGAAATCCGCCGTCAGCGCCGGCGCCTCCACCATCACGCGGGCCTGCATGCGGATATCCAGCTTCTCATGCGGTGCGCGCAGATGCACTGACGTGGCCGATTGATGAAAGAAATCCTCGAAGGTGGCACGTTCTTCCGGCACAGGCGAAACATCGATGGAGCCGGCGACAAGCCGCTGCCGGCCGGGGATGGAGAGCGGGAGAACGCGGATGATGTGGCGCGCGCCGTGGGCCAGCGTGTCATAAGTGTAACCCATATGCAGGGAAAGATCGTAAAGCATAGGATTATCCGAGATAGGTCCGGGCCAGAACATCGGAGAGATGTTCCATGTCGGTTTCGAGCTGGCGATAGATCGCGCCGTTCATGTTTTCCGGCGTCATGACCGCAAGCCCGGAATGCAGGCGCATCGCCTCGCGGTAGAAGGGCGACATCTGACCGTTGACGAAGGCGTTTGGAAGCTGCTCCACCTCGGTGCGGATCTCGTTCAGCTGGAACAGGATCGAGCGGGGATTGAGCGGGTCGAGCGCCAGAAGATCGGTCACGGTCAGGCCGGCCGTATTGACGTTGTAGCGGCGGCGATGGGTCATGACGCTGTCGCCGATTTCAAGCAGCATGTCATAGGAGCCGTCAGGCGCGTCCGGGCCGGTCATATGGCCGAGAAGACGCGTCATATGCAGGCCGCGCTCCAGGTAACGGCCGATCGACAGGAAACGCCAGCCGGTGAAGCGATACATGTTTTCGTGCACGAGACCGGCAAAGCCTGCAAGCTTGCGCAAAAGGATCGTCATGGCATGGGTAGCGTCGTCGCCGGGGGCCACTTTCGCGTGGAAACGGCGGGCGGTCTTGGCAAGGTCGTTCAGCGCCAGCCACCCGTCCGGCGAAAAGCGGTCGCGAATGTTGCTGGCGGAATAAAGCGCGCTGTTGATGTTGTTCAGCAGGCTTTCCGGCACGGCATCGTTCATCTCCACATCGAGCGTTTCGAGATAGCGTGTCACATGCGCGAGCAGCGGCTGGCGCGGATCGGCGGATTCGGCATAACGCCCGTGCCAGGCGCGCAGGATGCGCAGGGCGCCTTCCGAACGCTCGATATAACGCCCGAGCCAGAACAGATTGTCGGCTGCGCGGCTCGGCAGGCTGCCCGGCATATTGCGGGTGAAGCTCTCTTCCGCCGGCAGAAGCGTGGTGCGCTCCACAGGTCTGTCGCTGACGATCCAGACATCGGCAGCGCTGCCGCCCGATTGCATGGCGATGGCAGACACATCGTCGCCGCTGCCGATCCGTGCGAAGCCGCCCGGCATGATCTGCCAGCCGTCCTGGGTGCGCGCAGCAAAAACGCGAAGGCTCATCGGGCGCGGCACGAGCTTGTTGTCGATATAGGCCGGGGTGGTTGAGAGCTTCACCACTTCCTGGCCCACCAGCCTGTGGCCGTCGGAGGTAAGCCAGTCGCTGATCGATTCCTTTGCAGTTTCTCTCAGGGAAGAGCCGAGCACGGACTGGCCGTTGTCGTCGAAGAAGGGAAGCCGGGAATAGGCAGGCCCGATGACCATGCCTTCGATATTGCCGGCGACATGGCGGCGTTCGGCTTCCTGACCGCACCACCAGGTGGCGATGGATGGCAGTTTCAGCTCCTCGCCCAGAATGTGGCGGCAGATGCGCGGCATGAAGGCGAGCAGCGCCCTGGTTTCGAGAATGCCGCTGCCGAGCGCGTTGACGATGGTGAGCGCCTCATTGCGCAGCGCCTGCACCATGCCGGGCGTGCCGATATGGGAGTGCTGGTTGAGTTCCAGAGGGTCGGAATAGGAGGCGTCGAGACGCCGCCACAGAACGCCGATCGGTTTTAGCCCGGCCACGGTTCTGACCATGACGCGGCCGTTGACGACGGTGAGGTCCTCGCCTTCCAGCAACATGAAGCCGAGATAACGGGCGATATAGGCGTGTTCGAAATAGGTTTCGTTGGCGGGACCGGGCGTCAGCACGGCGATCCGGTCATCGGGGTACTTTCTTTGCGCCTGCAGCGCGTCGCGGAAAGCACCGAAAAACGAGGCGAGACGGTGGACATGGGTTTCCGCATAGATATCGGAAAGCGCGCGAGTGGTCGCCACCCGGTTTTCGAGAGCAAAACCGGCGCCGGACGGTGCCTGCGTGCGGTCAGCCAGTACCCACCAGTTGCCGTCAGGTCCGCGGCCGATCTCGAAGGAACAGAAATGCAGATAGTGGCCGGTTGCCGGTTTCACGCCGACCATGGGCCTTAGAAATTCCGGATTGGAGGCAATCAGCGCTGGCGGCACATAACCTTCCTTCACCAGCCGGTTCTCGCCGTAAAAATCGGCAACCATGGCTTCGAGAAGATTGGCGCGCTGCTTCAGTCCTTCGGAAAGTACCGTCCATTCCCTGTCGTCGATCAGGACCGGAATATGCGAGATCGGCCAGTTTCTTTCGCTGCTGCCCTTGCCGTAGTCGCGGTAGAACACGCCGGCGTCGCGCAGATAGCGGTCGGTGCGGGCAAAGCGCTCGTGCAATTCCCGTTCCGACATGCGCGACAGGGCGTCGAGCAGGGTCTTCCAGACCGGCCTGACCTTGCCATTGGTATCGAGCATTTCGTCGGCAACGCCCGGCAAGGGGGAATATTCAAGCCCGCGTGGTTGCGCGCCTGTTTCCGTCTTGCGTTCCGTTGCCGGGGCTTTGGACAATTTACACTCCGTAAGGCCGACGCAGATCGAGCGTCAGCGGAAATTCTGGCGACACGGTTTCCGCCATCAGCGGATATTGCCCGGCCGTATGCCCCCATGGTTCGAAACGGGCGAGGCGGCGTGCCTCGGCCTCATTGCCGTTGACGGGAAACGTCTCGTAATTGCGCCCGCCCGGATGAGCAACATGATAGATGCATCCGCCGATCGATCGCCTCGACCATGTATCATAAATGTCAAAGGTCAAGGGTGAATTGACGGGCAGGACGGGATGCAGGCCGGAAGAGGGCTGCCACGCCTTGAAGCGCACGCCGGCCACCGCGACACTGCGGTTTTCCGTTGGTGTCATCGGCACGGCGCGTCCGTTGCAAGCGACGGTGTAACGAGAAGGGTTGGAGGTTTCCAGCCGCACCTGCAGGCGCTCCACGGAGCTGTCGACAAAACGCACGGTGCCGCCGATCGCGCCCTGTTCGCCCATCACATGCCAGGGTTCCAGCGCCTGGCGCAGCTCAAGCTTCGCACCCTCGTATTCCACCTCGCCGAAGAAGGGGAAACGGAATTCCTGCTGGGCGGTGAACCATTCCGGCTTGAGGTCGAAACCGTTTTCTCTGAGGTCCGCAAGCACATCGAGAAAATCCGCCCAGATATAATGCGGCAGCATGAAGCGGTCGGCGAGCGCCGTACCCCAGCGCACGAATTTGCCGGCGGCCGGATTTTTCCAGAAGCGGGCGATGAGGGCGCGCACCAGCAATTGCTGGGCAAGCGACATGCGCGCGTTCGGCGGCATTTCGAAACCGCGAAATTCCACCAGTCCGAGGCGCCCGGTCGGCCCGTCGGGTGAAAACAGCTTGTCGATGCAGATTTCGGCCCGGTGGGTGTTACCCGTCACATCCGTCAGCAGATTGCGGAACAGCCGGTCGACCAGCCATGGCAGAGGTGGAACGCCCTCACCGGGGGCAGGCACCTGCGCCAGCGCAATTTCCAGTTCGTAGAGACTGTCGTGGCGGGCCTCGTCGATGCGCGGCGCCTGACTTGTGGGGCCGATGAACAGGCCGGAAAAGAGGTAGGAGAGTGAGGGATGCCGCTGCCAGTGCAGCACGAGGCTTTTGAGAAGATCGGGCCGGCGCAGGAAGGGGCTGTCATTAGGGTTTGCCCCACCGACAACCACATGATTGCCGCCGCCGGTGCCGGTATGGCGGCCGTCGATCATGAATTTGTCGGCGCCGAGACGCGACTGGCGCGCCTCCTCATAGACTGCCGTGGTGATATTGACGCAATCTTTCCAGCTCGAAGCGGGGTGGATGTTGACCTCGATCACACCGGGATCGGGCGCGACGCGGATAACATTGAGGCGTTCGTCATGCGGCGGTGCATAACCCTCGATATGGACGGGCAGTCCAAGCTCTGTGGCAGCCGCTTCCGCTGCCGCGATCAGTTCGAGATAATCCTCGATGCGCTCGACCGGCGGCATGAAAACGCAAAGCCTTCCGTCACGCGGTTCCACTGACATGGCGGTGCGCACCGCGCCGCCGATTTCACCAAGCGTCTGCTCTATGCGCTCCTGCCCGGCCACTTCGCTTGCCTGGAACGAGGCTTCGGGCATGGCGCGACCGGAGGGCGTCAAGACATCGGGAAGCGGGCCCCTGGGGATAGAAGGGTCGGCCTCATGGATATAGGGATAGGCCGACGGCGGCACATAGGGCAGGGTGCCGAGCGGCAGGCGGTAACCGACCGGGCTGTCGCCCGGAACGAGAAAAATCTTGCCGCGCCGCGTCTTCCATTTTTCGCTGATCCAGCGTTCGCCGGCGGCGCGCGCATTCCATGCCTGTACCGGCAGGATGTAGCCGGTGGGCGTCGTCAAACCGCGTTCGAAGACGCGGGCGATACGGTTGCGCTCTTCCGGATCCTTCAGTCTGGAATTGGACGGGTCGACATTGTCGGGCAGGCTGCCTTCCTTGATGATCCATTCGGCCGGATCCTCATAGGCTGGCAGCACCAGATCAGGCTCAATGCCGAGCTGGGTGGCTATACCACCCAATAGCTTCTGTGCATCTTCGGCCTTGACGCCCGTATCTGCGCCTTCCTCCGCAATCAAGGCCGGGTTCTGCCAGATCGGCAGTCCGTCCTTCCGCCAGTAGAGCGAAAAGGTCCAGCGCGGCAGGGTTTCGCCCGGATACCATTTCCCCTGCCCGTAATGCAGAAAGCCGCCCGGTGCGAAACGCTCACGCAGGCGGCGGATCAGGGCGTCGGCCTTTTCACGCTTTGTCGGCCCGACTGCGCCGGTGTTCCATTCGTCGGATTCGAAATCGTCGATGGAAACGAAGGTCGGCTCGCCGCCCATGGTCAGCCGGACGTCATGGCTGTTCAGAACGCCGTCGACCGCTTCACCGAGCGCGTTGAGCTCCTCCCAGCTTTCATCCGAAAAGGGTTTGGTGATACGCGGTGTCTCGGCAACACGCCGGACCTGCATGTCGAAGGCGAATTCGGTATTGGCGTGGCCGAAATAACCGCCGGAAATCGGTGCGGCATTGCGATAATGCGGCGTCGCGGCCAGCGGAATATGGCTTTCACCTGTCAGAAGCCCGGAGGTCGGGTCAAGCCCGATCCAGCCGGCGCCGGGCATATAGACCTCGGCCCAGGCGTGAAGATCGGTGAAGTCCACTTCGGTGCCGGATGGGCCATCCAGCGCCTTGAGATCGGGAGTAAGCTGAATGAGATATCCCGACACGAAGCGGGCGGCGAGGCCAAGATGCCGCAGAACCTGCACGAGCAGCCAGCTCGTATCGCGGCAGGAGCCCTTGCCGGAAGCGAGCGTCTCCTCCGGCGTCTGGACGCCGGGTTCCATGCGGATGACGTAACCGATCTCCTGTTGCAGGCGGGCATTGAGGCCAACGACCATGTCCACAGTCGGTTGCCCCGGCGTGCGGTCGACGGTGGCCATGAAGGCGGCAAGCAGCGGGCCTGTCGGTTCCGGCTTCATGTAGATGGAGAGATCGTCCCGCAATTCCTGCGGATAATCGAACGGCCACTTTGTCGCCTCTTCCTCCACAAAGAAATCGAACGGATTGTAAACCGTCATATCGGCGACAAGATCGACCTCGATCTTAAATTCCGTCGCCGGCTCGGGAAAAACGAAGCGGGCGAGGTAATTGCCGTAAGGATCTTGCTGAAGGTTCACGAAGTGATTGGAGGGCGAAACCTTGAGCGAATGGCTGATGACACGGGTTCTGGAGTGCGAGGCGGGCTTTAATCTTATGATCTGTGGTCCAAGGCGAACAGGATTGTCGTATTTATAATGCGTCAGATGATAGATGCTCGCTTTGATCGCCATTAATCTGCCTTGCCCGGTTTTCCGGCTTATGCGGTTTGTCCGCCCCTCTGAAATTATCCGGATTTTGTGCAATGCAGGAAAAGAAAGCAAGGATCATTTCCGGAAGCGACAGCATTGTTGGGTTAAGCCGCGATATTTGCCCGTGGGAAGAATTGTCTGGGCTTTTCAATCATCGCAGCTGAGATTTCGCCGGGATTGTGGACAAGGTTGAACGGCGTGTTATTGCTTGGCAACGAAAGGCGCAGAATCGCGCCCCGCTTTCTTTGCCGACTGACGTTTCGGAATGGAATGAATGGCAACAACGGTGACCGACGATCAGCGCAAAAGCGCGGCTAATCTTTCGGGTTTCGATCTCGATTTTCCCGCGCAGCTGCGCATGATGGGGCGCGCCTTCTGGACCTCGCCGGTGCGCAATCGGCTGATCTTGCTGTCGATGGCGTTGCTCACGGTAATATTGCTCACCGCTTACGGCCAGATCAGGCTCAATGAATGGAACGCGCCGTTTTACAATGCGCTGGAGCGGCGCGATCTTGCCGCCTTCATTCACCAGCTGGAGGTCTTCGCCATCATCGGGGGGGCGTTGCTTCTCCTCAACGTCATCCAGACCTGGCTGAACCAGATGACGGCGCTGAACATGCGCGAAGGTCTTGCCAAGGATATGGTGGATCAATGGCTGAAACCCGGGCGCGCCGCCCGTCTTGCCGGTTTCGGCACAATTGCGATCAACCCCGACCAGCGCCTGCATGACGATGTCCGCAATCTCGCTGAAAGCAGTACGGCGCTTTCCATCGGGCTCGTCAATGCGACGATCCTGCTCATCAGCTTTATCGGCGTCCTCTGGTCGCTCTCGGCGGGCTTTGCTGTCACCATCGGCGGCGATACCTATGCTATCCCCGGCTACATGGTTTGGGCGGCGATATTTTACGCCGGTTCAGCCTCCCTGCTCAGCAATCTCGTCGGTTATCGGCTGGTTGGACTGAATGCCGAGCGTTACTCCAAAGAAGCGGAGCTTCGCTTCTCGCTGATGCGGGCCAGCGAAAATCTTGCCGCCATTGCCCTTGCGCGCGGTGAAAAGAACGAAAGGCGGCGGATCGGTATCGATGTTGATGCGGTGATTGGCGTCATTCGAGGGCTGGCGATGGCCCTGACAAATCTAACATGGGTTTCGGCGGGATATGGCTGGCTGGCGGTGGTGGCGCCGATTCTGATCGCAGCTCCCGTTTATTTTTCCGGCAATCTGACATTCGGCGGGTTGATGATGGCCGTGGGTGCGTTCAACCAGGTCAACACGGCGCTGCGCTGGTACATCGACAATTTCGGACCGATTGCCAGCTGGAAGGCCACGTTACAGCGCGTTTCGGTGTTCCGTAACGCCCTTATCGAGATGGACAGCGTCGAACAGCACGGCTTGGCGATCGATCTGCAACGCAGCGCGGAGAATGAAAAAATCCGGCTCCAGTCGGTGGTGATCTGCCGCGATGCGGGCGGACAGGATTTGGATCGCGGCTTCCAGCTGCGCGAGAGCGAAGTCACGATCGGGCCGGGCGAACGACTGATGATCAATGGCGAGCAGGGCGTGAACCGAAGGCTGCTTTTTGCGGCCATGGCGGGCCTGTGGCCCTGGGGACAGGGCAGGATAGAGATGCCCGAACAATCTGACACGCTTTTCATCGCCCAGCACGGCTATCTGCCGGCGGGGTCGCTGCGTGAAATCCTCGCCTATCCGCGCGCTCCCCAGCGTTTTGCCGATGCCGATTATATCTCGGCGCTCGCTGCCTGCGGGCTTGGCGAGATGGCGTCCCGTCTCGATGAAAACATTCGCTGGGATAAAAAACTGGATTCAGACGAGCAGGCCAGCATCCGGGTTGCAAACGCCCTGCTGCTGAAGCCGAAATTCCTCGTTATCGATGATTTGCTCGAAGGGTTGGAAAAACAGACGCAGGATACGCTGGCGGAAGTTCTGAACGGGATCGACAGTGCGGCGATCATCTATATCGGCCGCTCCGAAACATTTCTGTCGGTTCTCGCCCCGGCCGTGGCGCATCTCGACCATACCGCGCAGAAGGAAAATATCTCCCCGGCAGACAGCGCTCCGCTATAGGCCGTCGGGCTATGGAGTTGTTCGGAGCGGGCTATAGCCGAAGATGCCATTGATCCGAAGCGAGCCGCGGCTGTTTGACAAGGCTTAGGGTGGTGTCCGGCTCCACCTGCGAACGCAGGGCAAATGTGCCGGTCGCCAGGCTGATGGCGACGACGCTGGCGACCACCAGGACAATACGGTCGTAGCGCTGCTGTATTGCGTTGTTTCCACTCCGGTCATAGGCCATTCGCACGCCCTCGCGTTTTTTGGAATCGTGCCTCATCATGGTTAACCGAAGCTTACGACGGCTCTATGATTCCTTGCTGTTTTGGAAGGGCTGCCGCGACAAATCGGCTATTGGCGGATGGGGTGCGGTTGTTTAAGTCCGGCAGCGGGAGGCTTGTGAAAGGACTTTGAGACATGGACCAGCAACCGCCTGCCGATATGGAACTCACGCTCAGAACGCTTGCGATGCCCGCCGATGCCAACCCGGCCGGCGATATTTTCGGCGGCTGGGTCATGTCGCAGATGGACCTTGCCGCTTTCGTCCGCGCCAATGATGTGGCTGGCGGCCGCACCGTCACCGTCGCAGTCAATGAGATCGTCTTCAAGAAGCCGGTCAAGATCGGCGATACATTGTGTGTCTATACCAAAATCGAAAAGATCGGCCGTACCTCCGTCACATTGAAGATCGAGGCGTGGACCCGCAGGCACTATCAGGATTCACGCGAAAAGGTGACGGAGGCCGTCTTCATCATGGTCGCGGTGGACGACAACGGCGATCCTCGTCCCGTCCGCAAGGAGGCGTGAGACGGCTTCCGCTTTTTTCAAAGCAATTCCGAAGCGCCTGCATATGACTAGAAGCATAGGCGTTTCGGATTTTTCGCAATTCGATATCCGTCCGCTCAATACTTTAGAAATATCCAATTTATTTATCAATTTTTGCGATCAAGATATGGAATAGGACGAGGATCAGGCTTTGACCATTCCAGGTGTTGTTATTGTCGGCGGCGCTCACGGCACGCTCGCCCTTGCGCGCAGCCTCGGCGCCCTGAATGTGCCTGTCTATTATCTCACCCATGATTCACCGTTGCCAGGCTGGTCGCGCTTCGTGCGGGAAACAATCCGCTGGGATGGCCCGCACGACGCCGGAGCAATGGAGTTCCTGCGTCAGATGGCGGCGAAACGTGGTTTGAAGGGCTGTCTGCTGGTGCCATCCGGTGACGGAGAGGTCCAGCTCGTTGCGCAGCATCGTGAGGAGCTTTCCGCTCTTTACAAGATCGTTTTGCCGGATTGGGCGGAGCTGCAATGGCTCTGCGAAAAACCGCTGCTTTATCAGCGCGCCGCAGAACTCGGCGTCGATATTCCGCGTACCTATGCACTGACATCGGCCGCTGACATCGACACGCTGGACATATTGTTTCCCGTCATTCTCAAGCCGAATATGGGGGGTGGCGATACCACCATCGCCCGGGCAAAAGTCATTCGCGCCGATGACCGCCATGCTTTGAAAACGGCTTTTGCCGATGCGAGTGAAGAGATCGGCGTCGGCAATGTCGTCGTGCAGGAACTCATTCCGGGTGGGGGAGAAAGCCAGTTCTCCTACGCGGCGCTCTGGCTGAACGGAGAGCCGGTAGCGGAATTCACTGCCCGGCGCGTCCGGCAATATCCTGTCGATTTCGGCTATACCAGCACCCGCGTCGAGGTCGTCGACAACGGGAAAGCGGTGGAGGCGGCCCGAAAAATACTGAAATCGGCCGGCCATAGCGGGCTGGTCGAGGCGGAATTCAAGCTCGACCCTCGGGACGGGAAACTCAAGCTTCTCGATGTCAATCCGCGTCCATGGTCATGGTTTGGCCTTTGCTCGGCGGCGGGCGTCGACCTTGGCGCCCTGCTATGGCGGGTCGCCAACGGTGAGCCGGTCGGTCCGCCCGGCGATGTGCGGCAGGGTGTTTCCTGGTCCTATCTTGTCCGCGACGCCGTTGCCGCTTTCACATTGGCCCGGAGGGGGCAGGCGAAAATTGGTGACTACCTTGCTTCTCTGGGCAAGATCCGCAGCTGGGCCGCCTTTGCGCCGAACGATCCCTTACCGGGCCTGATCGATCTGCCGCTGACGGTCTCGAGAGTCGTGAGAAAACGCCTTCTTCCCGGCCTGAGATCAGGACAATCGGGGAGAATTTTCTTTCAGCCGATAAAACGCCTTGTGAAATATGGAGTCATAAGGGCGGGGCTGGAGGTGAGTTCTCTCCCGGCCGTCCGTTCGGCATTTCCGTCTTTTGCCGGGCGTGGCGTAATCTTTACGCTTCATCATGTGCGCCCCGGAGGGGTTGTTTCGGCTTTCGCACCCAATGTGCAATTGTCCGTCACGCCGCAATTTCTGGAAGAGGCGATACAGGCCGCACTCGAATGCGGTCTTGTTCCTGTCCATCTGCACGATCTGCCGGCTCTGCTTGCCGATAATCACGAGGGCCGGTCCTTCTGCGCCTTCACGCTCGACGACGGCTATCGAAACAATGCCGAGTATGCCGCACCGATCTTCCGTAAATATGCCGTTCCCTACACGATTTTCATCACGCCGGGTTTTGTGGAGCGAACACGCAGCCTCTGGTGGGAAACCGCTGCTGCCTTGACGCAGAAAGCCGCGTCTTTCGAATTCGATTTCGGGGCGGGGCCGGAACTGGTGGCGTGCGCCAGCCCTTCGCAGAAAGCGGAGGCATTCACGCGGCTTGAAGATTTCGTCCAGAATTTTTCGGAAGACGAGGCGGTGGAAAGGATCGATCGTGTCGCGAGGCAGCATGGCGTCGATCCCATCGCGATCGTGGACGAACTTGTCATGGATGAAGACGAGATCAAGGCGCTGGCGCAAGACCCTCTGGTGCATTTCGGCGCACATACCGTGACGCATGTGAATATGCGCAAGGTCGATGCGACGCGTCTGGCTTATGAGATCGCGGAATCGACGCGTCGGGTGGAAGCTTATGTCGACCACCGGCCACGGTCCTTTTCTTATCCCTATGGCTGGGTAAAGGCCGTGGGAGAACGGGAAGCGAAAGCGGTTCACGACGCAGGATTTTCTGCAGCCGTGACCACGCAGGCTGGCGTTATCGATCCCCGTTGCCTTGAAAAGCCGACGCAGCTGCCGCGTGTATCGCTGAATGGTCGCTTTCAGAAAAAGCGTTTCGTCAACGCGCTCATTTCAGGTCTGCCCTTCCGGTTCATCTAGCGACCTTGTTCGTTCGCCATCTCTCGGCCGTCTTGCCAGATGTTTCTGCGGCTCGCATTTGGCGTTCTCTTTTGCCGTTTCCGATTTTTCTCTCGTCCTTCGAGCCTCTTTGCGGCTGATTGGTCAGTGCGAAAAGCTGTGTCGCAAATTTTGTTATTCACATCCACTTATCTATTGATTATAAATAAATTTATCGACAGTAAACATTACAACTTTTATGAAGACATCGCCCTTGCTATTAATTTTTGCCGATGATCTGACCGGAGCGCTCGACGCCGCCGCCCCTTTTGCCGGGCGCGGGCTGGCGACCGAGGTTGCCATCGGGCTTGACGGTGCGCGTGCGGCGTTGGCGGATGCGCCTGCCGTCCTTAGCGTCAATCTCGGCTGCCGCGACGGCGAGGCGGATGAAGCCCGCCGCCGCACGCGGGAACTGCTGGGGATGATTCCGGTCGATACCATCCTTTTCAAGAAGATCGATTCCCGCCTGAAGGGGCATATTGCGGCGGAAATGGATGCGATTTCCTATCGCCACGCGCTTGTCGCGCCCGCAATTCCGGATTTCGGACGCGTCGTTATTGGCGGAGCCGTTTCCGGCTTTGGCGTCGACGCTGCCATTCCGGTTCATGAAAGGCTTCGCGGGCATGCCGACCGTTGCACGATACCCGATACGCGATCAAAGGGCGAAATCGCCGAGGCTCTCGCCGCCGCGCAGGCGCAAGGGGCCGATCTTCTGGTCGGCGCGCGCGGGCTTGCCGAGGCGCTGGCTGAGGCGATGACGGCGCAGGCTGTTCCTGAGGCCGCGATCATTCCGGCCGGAAAGGGGCTTTTTGTCATCGGGTCTCGCGATCCGATCACGGTGGAGCAGATTGACGTTCTCAAAAGCGTTGGACCTGTTTCGATCATTGAGGCGCCGAATGGCGTCATGCCCCGCCACACCGATGACGGTGCCGGTCTGATGCTGGTTCAAGCGACGCAGGGTGCGGAAAATCTGTCGCCGCTTGCGGTTTCAGACCGGTTGGCGCAAGGCGTCGTGCCGCATTTTACCGCCGGAGCGGCGAGACTGCTGTTGTCAGGTGGAGCCACGGCGGAGGCCGTGCTGCGGGCCATGGGCGTTTCGCGCTTGCGTCTTGCCGGCGAATGCCTGCCGGGTCTCGGCGTGGGCTGGTCCGGCGATCAATGCATCATTGCGAAGTCCGGCGGTTTTGGGCAAGCTGACACGTTGAAACGGATCGCGAAAATGATGCTTGGCGACAATGACGCTGGAGAGAGCTGACCAGATGGGGCTGATGAAAGAAACGGCGCGCAAGGCACTTCCGGACATTATTTTCGAGAGAATGCACCGCGCGATCAAATCCGGCGCCTACAAGCCGGATGAGCGGCTGCCGACCGAGCATGAACTCGCCATGGAATTCGAAGTATCGCGACCGGTGGTGCGCGAGGCACTCCGGCGGCTGCGCGAACAGGGTTTCATCTATTCCCGCAGAGGCTCCGGCAGCTATGTCAGGGCCTTCGGCCTGCGCGAGCCGCTCGGCTTCGGACAGCTTGAAAACGTCGCGGACCTTCTCAACTGTTACGAATTCAGGCTGACGCTGGAGCCGGCAGCGGCGGCAGCGGCGGCTCTGCGGCACGATGGTGAGAGACTTGCGGCGATCCGGAAGGCGCTCGAACTGATGCGGGATGCGACCAATCGCCAGTCCCACCGCGAGGATGCCGATTATCAGTTTCATCTCGCCATCGCACGGGCGGCGCGGAACAGTTATTTCTCCACTGCGATGGAAGCGCTGAAAGACCATATTGCCGTGGGAATGAAGTTCCACGGCATGTCATTGAAGCGGGAAGCATCCGGCCTGACGCGTGTTTTTGCCGAGCATGAGGCAATCGCAAAGGCGATTGCCGATGGGGATGCAGAGGCGGCACGCCAGCTGATGCTCCAGCACCTGACCGGATCGCGCGACCGCCTGTTTGAGTCTTCGCACACGGATTAAGCGGGTGACCGAAGACCGATGCGCGCGCCCGCGCACCGGAATTTTGCTCAGAAGGCGTGGCGATAAACGCCGAGCACATCCTCGAGGCTCATGTCGACGGGGTTGTTGTCCATCAGCCGGCGGATGGCATGCGCATTCTCAGCGTAGCGGGGAAGATCGGCTTCAATGGCGCCGTGCCGTGCAAGCGACATTTCGATGCCGAGTCCGGCACAGAAATCCGTCGCCGCCTTGCGCAAATCATCAGGCGAAAGATGTTCGCGAAGCCCGAGCGCTCCCGCCACCTCCGCCGTCTTCGCAGAAACCGCGGGCTGGTTGAAGGCCAGAACATGCGGAAAGACGATGGCGTTCGCCAGCCCGTGCGGCAGGTTAAGAAGCGTGCCGAGCGGATAGGCGATGGCATGGCCGGCGGCCGTATTGACCGGACCAAGGCAGATGCCGCCATAATACGAGGCAAGCATCATGCCTTCCCGCGCTTCAGTATCCGCACCATCGCGGACGGCGCGCGCCAGATATTTACCGACCAGTGCAAATCCCATGCGTGCGAAACCGTCGATCATCGGGTGGGCCTTGCGGTTGGTGAAGGCTTCGACGCAATGGGCCATGGCATCCACACCCGTTGCCGCCGTAACGGCTGATGGGACCGAATAGGTGAGTTCCGGATCGAGCACGGCGAAATCCGCGATCAGATGAGGGCTTTCGACCGCGATCTTGCTGCCTTTTACCGGGTCTGTGATAAGCGAACGGATGCCGGCTTCGGAGCCGGTTCCGGCGGTGGTGGCGATCTGCACCAGCCGCGTGTTGCGCCCGGCAACCCTGTTCGGTCCAGCCACATCCTCAAGCGTCTGGCCGGAATTCCAGAGCGCCGCGACCAGCTTCGCCACATCCATTACCGAACCGCCGCCGAGGCCGATGACGAGATCCGGCTTGGCGGCGCTTGCCGCGGCAAGGGCGGCTTCGAGCGTTGTGGTGTCCGGCTCGCCGGGAATGGCGTCGAAGACAGTGAAAGGACCCGGCAATTGCAGCCGTTCGGCAAATTTGGCCGTCAGCGGTGTGGCGATAACGAGGGTCGATGCGGTTTTCCCCGCCCAGACGCCGACCTGTGAAACGGTGCCAGCGCCAACGGCGAGCCGGCGTGGCTGATGGATGAGAATGGGAGCTGTTGACATGGTGCTCATCCCTTTCGATCCTTGCCGGCCACCAGCTTGCGCGCATAGGCGATGGCCGCATTCATGTTGCCGTGATTGGCGATGCCCTTGCCGGCGATATCGAAAGCCGTGCCGTGATCGACGGAGGTGCGGTCTATCGGCAGATCGACGGAGACATTGACGGCGGTGTCGAAAGCGACAAGTTTGATCGGGATATGGCCCTGATCGTGATATTGCGCGACGACGAGATCGAAAGCGCCGGAATAAGCCCGGTGGAACACGGTATCGGCGGAAATCGGTCCCTGAACTTCGATGCCTTCGGCGCGTGCGGCGGCGACCGCCGGTGCGATCTGATTGTCATCCTCATTGCCGAACAGGCCGTTTTCACCGCAATGCGGGTTGATGCCGGCAACCGCGATGCGCGGTTGACCATAACCGATGCGTTTCAGATGCGCGTTGCCGGCGCGGATGGTCGCAAGCACGCGCTCCGTCGTCGCGCGGGTAATGGCTTCCTGCAAGGAGACATGGGTGGAAACGTGAATGACCTTCAACCGTTCGGAGGCGAGCAGCATATAGGCAGTCGAGGAGCCGGTGAGGCTTCGCAACATGCCGGTGTGGCCATCATAATGGTGACCGGCGAGGTTCAGGGCTTCCTTGTTGATCGGCGCGGTAACGATGCAGCCGATTGCGCCCGCTTCGGCATCGCGAACAGCCTTTTCGATAAAGCGGAACGCGGCGTCTCCGGCAACAGGCGACAATGTACCCCAAGGCAGCGGCGCACCCTCCACTGGCAGGTCGACCACGTGCTGAGAAAGATCGATATCAACGCCGAGCGCATCCCGCGCCGCTTCCAGCGTGGCGAGGTTGCCGTAAATCCGCGTCGCTGCACGATCCGAACCGGACATTTCGGCGAGCGCCCGCACCGTGATTTCCGGGCCGACACCACAGGGATCACCCATGGTGATGCCAATAATATTGCTCATCTTTGTCTCCCGTCGTTCTCGTCAGCCCAGCCGGGCGCCAGCCGGACATATTTGATTGCGCGGCGATGATAGGTGTAGCTTGCATGCAGCGTACCGTCCGGCGCTTCCAGAAGCCACGGATAGGACATTTCCAGATTGCGCCCATCGGTCGAATCGTTCGAAAGGCAGGTGCCCGGCCCGTCTTCGATCAGGATCCGGGTGGCAAAACTGCGCCCGTCATCGTCGGACAGGCAGATCGAAACAGGCGCGCGCGGCACGCCCCAGACGGGAACGCACCCGCCGCTCGGATCGGCATCCGGCCTGTCGTCGTCCTCTCCCAGTTCGTCGTAAAGCGAGGCGCGGCGATCGCTCGACTGCGCGGCATTGACGGGGTTGCAGATCATAGCCAACCTGCCATTGTTGAGCTTGATGACCGCAATGGAGGAATTATTGTTGGGCACATCGGTCGGCTCCGGCTTTGACCACGAGCGGCCGCCATCGGCGCTTTGCGTGCGGTAGACGAAGTCAGCCTGACGGCGGCGGAAGAGGGCGGCGTAGTCCCCATTCGTCACCGCAACCGGGCTCATATGCACGCAGCCGGTCGATTCTTCCAGATCCTGCAATCGCCAGGTCGCACCATTGTCCGTGGATATGCCGAGCGCTGCCGTATCGTGGCTACCGTTCCATTTCTGGCCGGGGCGCTGGATGCAACGGAAGATCGGCAGCAGCCAGGCACCGTCATCTCGGATGCGCAGCGGCGCGCGGATGAAGCAGCCCTGCGGGAGATCGAGAAAACGTCCTTCCTCGGAAACAAGCTTTTCCGGCGCAGTCGCGTCGCGGTGGATCCGCGCCATGCGAATGCGGCATTCATCCTGATTACCGGAGGGCTGAGCGGTATGAAACAGCCACAGAACGCCATCCGGCGCGGTGAAGACAACCGGGTTCTGTTCGGAATGGGAGGGGTCGTGGCTCAGTCGCTGCGGCGGTCCCCACCGGGTTGCACCCGCCGTCAGTACGGATGCGAAAATCGAAATATCCGATTTTCCTTCCAGCGTGCCGCCGAACCATGCGCAGAGCAGGGCGCCATCGTCCAGAAGGTGCAGGAAGCTCGCATGGTTCTGAATCATGGGCGACGGCAGAAAGGCTTCCTGCCGGTTTTCCGACACAGCATGCATGGCTCCGGTCATGGCGCGAGCGATGTCATCAGGGGTCATCATGGTCTCCTCTTGTCTCGATGAAAATGACATATTCAAAAAGTTGTCAAGTTTATTTGATAGAAAATGAGGATTCGATATTTTTGATTTTTGGAATTAAACTTTTGTTTTTAAATAATAAAATTAATGAATTTGGCTTTAATAAAAATTGCCTTCGAAAAATAAATTGACAAAAAACGTGATAGCGTCGATGCTTCGCTAACGGGTGGAGGAGACAATCATCCGCATGCCATGCTCCTTAATGCAGGAGACGGGGATTTTTCAAATGCCCCTTGCGGCGCGCCGCCATGTTGCTGAATTTCTGAATCTGGGAGGAGAACGGAATGAAGAAGTCATTGATTGCGGGCGCCCTTGTCTTGGGTTCCTTCAGCGCCGCGGTTTCGCCGGCGCTCGCGGCATCGGGTCCGATCAAGATCGTGCTGGCGGAAGAGGCGGACCTGCTGGAGCCCTGCATGGCCACCCGCTCCAACATCGGTCGCATCATCATGGAAAATGTCAGCGAGACGCTGACGGAGCTTGATGTGCGCGGCAACAAGGGTGTTCAGCCGCGCCTTGCCGAGAAGTGGGAGCAGAATGCCGATGGAAGCTGGCGTTTCCACCTGCGTGAAGGCGTAAAGTTTTCCGACGGCACGGCGTTCGATGCCAAGGACGTCAAGCACAGCTTCGAACGCATTATGAGCGACAAGAACGCCTGCGAGTCCCGTCGTTATTTCGGTGGCATGACGGTGACCCCATCAATCGTTGATGACTACACGATCGACTTCAAGGCCGAACCGGCGCAGCCTATTCTGCCGCTCTTGATGTCGCTGGTCACCATCGTTCCGGAAGAAACCAAGATGGAATTCATCCGAGAGCCTGTCGGCACCGGGCCCTACAAGCTGACCGACTGGACGCCGGGTCAGCAAATTGTGCTCACCGCGCGCGACGATTATTGGGGGGGCAAACCGCAGGTGACGGAAGCGACCTATCTTTTCCGCGCCGATCCTTCGGTTCGCGCGGCCATGGTACAGACCGGCGAAGCCGATCTCTCGCCTTCGATTTCCCAGCTGGACGCCACCAATACGAAGACCGACTTTTCCTATCTCGACAGCGAGACGGTCTATATGCGTCTCGATCACAATATTGAGCCGCTGAACGATGTGCGGGTGCGCCGCGCGCTCAACCTCGCCATCGACCGGCAGGCCTTCCTCGGCACGCTGGTTCCAGAAGGCGCCGTGCTGGCCACCGCGCTCGTTCCACCGACAACGCTTGGCTGGAACCCCGACGTCAAGGTCTTCCCCTATGACCCCGAGGGCGCAAAAAAGCTGCTCGAGGAAGCAAAGGCTGCCGGTGTGAAGGTGGATACGCCGATCACCATCATCGCGCGTACCGCGAATTTCCCCAACGTCACCGAGATCATGGAGGCGATCCAGCAGCAATTGCAGGATGTCGGCTTCAAGATCGACCTGAAATTCGTGGAAGTGGCCGAGCACGAAAGCTATTATTCCAAGCCCTTCAAGGAAGGCCGCGGACCGCAGATTGTCGCCGCCATGCACGACAATTCCAAGGGCGACCCGTCCTTCACCATGTTCTTCAAATATGCCACCAAGGGCACACAGTCCGGCTTCTCGGACAAGAAGGTTGACGATCTGATTGAACGTGCATCCGCAGCGGTCGGTGACGAGCGCGCCAAGCTCTGGTCGGAACTCATCGCTTATCTGCACGACGATGTGGTGGCCGACGTGCTGCTGTTCCACATGGTCGGCTTCTCCCGCGTCTCGGAGCGGCTGGACTTCAAGCCCACCATCTCCACGAACTCGATGCTGCAGCTTTCGGAAATCGGCATCAAATAAGACCCCGCGTCTTGTCAATTGAGAAGCGGCGGCGCAGCGAAAGCTTCGCCGCCGCATTGAAAAACCGGAGGCAACCATGCTGAGTTTCATCCGAAAACGTTCCGTTGCGAGCTTGATCTCCCTGATCGGCCTCATCGTGATGGTTTTCTTCCTGTCGCGCCTGACGGGGGACCCGGCCGCATTGTTTCTGCCGGTGGAGGCTTCGGAGGAGTTGAAGCAGCAGTTTCGGGCGCTGCACGGGCTGAACGATCCGCTGACGGTGCAGTTCCTGCGCTATGCGGGCGATGTGATGACGGGTGATCTCGGAGAATCACTGAGAAAAGCGCGCCCGGCGCTGGATGTGGTGCTGGAGGCTTTTGTCTGGACGCTCTGGCTCGCTGTCATCACCATGTCGCTCGTTACCTCCGCCGCCATAGTCATCGGTTCGCTTGCGGCTTTCCGCTCTGGTGGCTTCTTCGACCGCATGGCTTCCAGTATCTCGCTCATCGGTGCATCCGTGCCGGATTTCTGGCTGGCGATCGTCGCCATCGTCGTCTTCTCTGTCAATCTCGCCTGGTTGCCCACGTCGGGAACGGGCTCCGTGCTGCACTGGATATTGCCGATCGCAGTCCTTTTTGTGCGCCCCTTCGGCATTATCGTGCAGGTGGTGCGCGGTTCGATGATCGGTGCTTTGTCCTCGGCCTATGTCAAGACGGCGCGCGCCAAGGGCGTGAAGTCGGGTCCGATCATTTTCATCCATGCTTTGCGAAACGCCATGCTGCCGGTCATCACCGTCATTGGCGATCAGGCGGCAAGCCTTCTCAATGGCGCCGTCATCGTCGAAACGATTTTCGGTTTTCCCGGCGTTGGCAAGCTGATGATCGATTCCATTCTTCAGCGCGATTTCAACGTCGTGCTGGCCGCCATTCTCGTGACCGCGCTGGCGATCTTCCTGATGAATCTTCTGATCGATATCGCCTATGCGCTCCTTGATCCGCGTATCCGGCACTGAGGAGGCCGTTCAGCCATGAGCCTTTCCAGCGCCGACAACGAGATCACCGCCGAGCCGTCCTTCGCAACACGTATGCTGCGCATGTTGTGGGCGGATAAATTCGCGCTCTGCGCCGCGATCTTCCTCATCGTCGTCGTTATCCTCGCTTTTGTCGGCCCGGCATGGCTTGGCGATCTGGCGACGAAACAGAACCTGCGCGGGCGCAACCTCGCCCCGTTCGACTGGCAGCGCGAGTGGTATTTCTGGCTGGGGGCGGATGCGCTCGGCCGTTCGCTTCTCGCGCGCATTGTCGCCGCCACGCAAAACACGATGATGATCGCCGCCGGCGCGGTGCTTCTTTCCGCCATTACCGGCGCCGTGCTCGGGCTGATTGCCGGTTTTTCCTCCGACCGTGCCGGTCAGATCATCATGCGGCTTGCTGATGTTATCATGTCGTTCCCGTCGCTCTTGATTGCGGTCATCGTGCTTTATCTGCTCGGCTCCTCCATCCTCAACCTGATGCTGGTTCTCGCCATCACCCGCATTCCCGTTTACATCCGGACGACAAGGGCGGAGGTGCTTGAAGTGCGCGAGCGTATGTTTGTGCAGGCGGCGCGCGTGATGGGCGCATCCGGCAAGCGCATCCTGTTCCGCCACATCCTGCCCGTCGTGTTGCCGACGCTGACGACGCTTGCCACGCTTGATTTCGCCTATGTGATGCTGGCGGAAAGCGCGCTGTCCTTCCTCGGTATCGGCATTCAGCCGCCGGAAATCACCTGGGGCCTGATGATTTCGCAGGGGCGGCAATATCTCACCAATGCCTGGTGGCTGTCCTTCTGGCCGGGACTTGCCATCATCCTCACAACCCTGTCGCTCAACCTGCTTTCCAACTGGCTGCGCATCGCGCTTGACCCCGTGCAGCGCTGGCGCCTGGAAATGAAAGGCCGCAAGCATGGCTGACCGTCTTCTCGACGTGCGCAACCTGTCCGTGGAGTTCCACACCGCAAGCGGTGTCGTCCATGCGGTAAAGGATGTCTCCTACCATATCGACCGTGGCGAAACGCTGGCCATCCTCGGCGAAAGCGGTTCGGGCAAGTCGGTATCGTCCTCGGCCATCATGAACCTCATCGACATGCCGCCCGGACATATCGGCGGCGGTCAGATATTGCTCGACGGTCAGGACCTTCTGACCATGCCGACCGAGGCGCGCCGCGAGATCAACGGCCGGCGCATCGCCATGATCTTTCAGGACCCGCTTAGCCACCTCAATCCGGTCTATACCGTCGGTTGGCAGATCCGCGAGGCGATGACCACCCATGGCATGAGCAAGGCGGCGGCGGAAACGGAGGCGAGGCGGCTTGTCGCCCGCGTCGGCATTCCTGACCCGGACGGGGCCTTGAAGAAATATCCGCATGAATTTTCCGGCGGTCAGCGCCAGCGCGTCATGATCGCCATGGCGCTGGCGCTTCGGCCCGATCTCCTGATCGCCGATGAGCCGACCACCGCGCTTGACGTGACGGTGCAGGCTGAGGTGCTTTCGCTGCTCAAGGAATTGCAGCGGGAAACCGGCATGGCCGTGCTCATCATCACTCACGATCTCGGCGTCGTCGCCGAAATCGCCGATCGCGTGGTTGTGATGGAAAAGGGTGTTCTGGTCGAGGCCGGCACGGTTCGCGAGGTCTATCGAAATCCGCAACACCCCTATACCCGCAAGCTCATCAGCGCAGCACCCGGCAAGGGCGACATGCATGAGCCGCAGGGGGTGGGCGAAGCGCTGCTCAGCGTGCGTGACGTGCGCAAGCGTTACGGCGCCTTCGAGGCGCTGAAGGGCATTTCCTTCGACCTCATGCCCGGAGAAACCATTGCCGTCGTCGGTGAAAGCGGTTCTGGCAAATCGACGCTGGCGCGTATTCTCTTGCGGCTGGACGAGCCGGATGCGGGCAGCGCCTTGTGGAAGGGCCGCGACCTTTTCAAGCTCTCGCCTGCTGAACTTTTTGCGCTCCGGCGCGATTTGCAGATGGTGTTTCAGGACCCCACCCAGTCGCTCAATCCGCGCATGACCGTGTTTCAATTAATTTCCGAGGCCTGGGTCATCCATCCGGAGATATTGCCCAAGGCAAGATGGCGTGAACGGGTTGCCGAATTGCTGCATCAGGTGGGTCTCTCGCCGGAACATATGCGCCGTTATCCGCACCAGTTCTCCGGCGGTCAGCGGCAGCGGATCGCGATTGCCCGCGCATTGGCGCTGGAACCCAAGCTCATCATCTGCGACGAAGCGGTCTCGGCTCTCGATGTCTCGGTTCAGGCGCAGGTCATAGCACTTCTGGATAAGCTGCGCCGCGAAATGGGCCTCTCCTTCATCTTCATCGCGCATGATTTGCCGGTTGTTCGGGATTTTGCCGATCACGTCATGGTCATGCAGGGGGGAGAGATTGTAGAGTTCGGTACCGTCCGACAGGTGTTCGAAGCGCCGTGCGAGGCCTATACCCGTGCCCTTCTGTCCGCGAGCCTCGATCCAGACCCTGATATGCAATCCCAGCGTCATCCGTCCGTTTCCGGCGATGCCGTCGCAAATTCAAGCGGAGTTCTTTCATGAGCAAACAAGCTTTCGTCGCGCTCGTTACCTGTTTCAACGAGGACGAAACCATCAACTATGAGGCAACCCGCGCGCAGGTGCGCCGCCAGGTGGCGGCCGGTAACAACATTATGTGCGCCGGGACCAATGGCGATTTTACCGCGTTGACGCATGCGGAAAAAATCCGGCTGACCGAAGAGGTGGTGGACGAAGTTGCCGGCCGTGCCAAGGTCATCGTGAATGCGGGCATGCCCGCCACATTCGAAACCCTGCAACTTGCCAAAGCCTTCGACCGCATCGGCGTCGACGGTATCGCCGTCATCACGCCCTTCTTCATCGCCTGCACGCAGGATGGCCTGATCCGCCATTTCTCGACAGTGGCCGATGCCGTTGAAACGCCGGTCTATCTCTATGACATTCCCGCCCGCACCCAGAACCACATAGAGCCTGAAACCGCACGCAAACTCGCCATCCATGGCAATATCGCAGGCATCAAGGATTCCGGCGGCGCTCAGCAGACGCTCGAAGCCTATCTTCAGGTGGCAAAGGAGATGCCGGGTTTCGAGGTCTATTCCGGCCCGGATCACCTCGTTCTCTGGTCGTTACAGAACGGCGCGGCGGGCTGCATTTCCGGCCTCGGCAACGCACTGCCGGATGTCCTGGCCGGCATTCTCAACGCTTTCAACGCCGGCGATATCACCGAGGCCGAACGCCAGCAGGCGATCTACACTGACTTCCGCACCGATCTCTACGCCCTCGGCTTCGCACCGGCCATGGTCAAGCGCTCGCTTTATCTCCAGGACTCTTCCGTCGGCGCCAGTCGCCAACCGGCCCTTCTGCCGGATAAAGCGCAGGATGAAAAAATCCTGGAAATCTTGCGGCGTTATCAACGGCTTTGACGCCGTGAGCGACTGTAACGCGCACCGCAGCGGATCGTGTGCCTCACCTTAAAAATATCTGCCAAACGGCCATCATCAAAAGCATTTCCCTAGCCTGATCCATGGCGAATAATTTGTGACATAAACACGAAATTCCCCTTGTCAGCCCCGCCATTGATGTTTAAGAGGAGCGCGCAACGCAAGCGTTCGCGCATGCGGAGAGGTGGCAGAGTGGTCGAATGCACCGCACTCGAAATGCGGCATACCTGCAAGGGTATCGTGGGTTCGAATCCCACCCTCTCCGCCATAATTTCCAAAAGCCATTGAAAACGCTCAAGCTATTGAGTTTCAGGGATTCTTAACCGCCGTTTTGGTACACAAAGGCGGTACACATGGTCCTTCAAATGGCACGCCCTCAAAGACACCCGACTACTGGTATTTTCCAGCTTCGTAAACGTGTTCCAAAACACCTGATTCCACTCGTAGGCAAGCGAGAGGAGAAAGTCAGCCTTGGGACACGTGACCCTTCTGAGGCTAAAATCCTGCATGCACGAGCGCTCGCACTCATAGAGGCCCGCTGGAGGCAATTGTCGGCCGGGGTGATCTCACTGTCTCAAAAGCAAGCTGTAGCCATGTCCGGGGAAATATATCGCGCGATGGTCCGCGAAAGCGAGGACGATCCGGGCTTGCCAGAACATAGACATGCTTCGCTATTGCCCGACTATCTCCATCTTCGCCCGGGGGAGGTCAAAGTTATCCAATTGACAAAGAATGATGCCTTGTTCGAGCGCGTCATGGAAACATATAAGGTACGTCGCAACGACAAATCCATCAAGCATTACCTCAGTACTCGCGGCTACCGCGTGGATGAGGCAAGTATGGAGCTTCTTCGAAACGCGGTTGCCACCGCCGTTCTTCAAGCAAAAGAACATCTTCTCAAACTGTCCAAGGGGGACTATCGGCCCGATCCAGACGCCGAGCGCTTCCCTGCGCTTGATCTAGCTCCGAGAAAAAATGGCACTGAGGAGTCTCGGAAATACGACTTGCTCCAAGTTTTCGAAGACTTCGTCGCCGAGAAGCAACAGGCGTCGTCAACTTATAAGAAATGGAAGGGGATTATTGCAAAGGTGGCGCTCGAGGTGCCAGATATCCGCGATTTGACCGCCGACTGGGTCGTTGACTGGAAAGATAGCCTCCTCAAAAAAGGCCTAAGCGCCGTTTCTATTAGAGATGGTCACTTGGCATGCCTTCGCGCAACATGCACGTGGGCAAAAGGAAACAGGCGTATACAGGCCAACCCGCTTGATGGAATAACGGTGGCGGTACCTCATAAGACGACCACCCGCCAGAAGTGGTTTACAGTCGAGGAAGTGACGTCGATCTTGAAAGGCTCGCTTGCTACGCCGCCGGCAAGGTGCTCACCTGAGATGAAGGCCGCTTATCGTTGGGTTCCCTGGCTATGTGCTTATACGGGAGCTCGCGTAGGAGAAATTGCGCAGCTCCGCAAGGAAGATATCCAAGATCACGATGGACATACACTGATCTGGATCACTCCCGAGGCCGGGTCGACAAAGAACCGGAACCCACGCTTCGTCGCCATTCATTCACATCTCGTGGAGCAGGGATTCCTAGACTTTGTGGAAGCACGACGGAAAGGTCCATTATTCTACGATCCCTCTCGGCACCGTGGCGGAACAGAAGGTAATCCGCAGTATAACAAGGTCGGTGAACGATTGGCGGAGTGGGTTAGGAAGCTTGGCGTTGATGATGACAGGATAAGGCCAAACCACGCTTGGCGTCATCTTTTCAAAACCGAAGCACGCGGTGTGTATATGGACGTGGGTGCACGCGATTACATGCAGGGTCATATTCCCGCGACCGAAGGGGAAGCATATGGCGGTTTCAAACCTCACGTATTGGCGCATGAAATGGCGAAGTTTCCGAGGTTTGAAATTAAATAAAAGGCATCGCCTGAGCGCTTGCGCGACGGCGATGAAGCCCAGTCGCCCCCGCGGGGGCGTGAGGCCCTTCCCTGGGGGAGGGCCGCAGCACCGCCCTTGGGCGGGGTGGGGGGATTGCCATGGCTGAAACAAGTGAGCAGCGGAGCAACACAATGTCTCGCATCCGCTCCACGAATACCAAACCGGAAATGGTTGTCAGGAAGCTGATCCATTCTCTCGGGTATCGCTATCGCCTACACCGCAAGGACCTTCCTGGGAAACCTGATATTACCTTCGGGCCGAGGCGGAAGATCATAGAAGTTCGCGGCTGCTATTGGCATGCCCATCTTCGTTATGACCCTACATGTTGGGAGGCTCGATCCGAAGCCAAATCGAACAAGGCGTACTGGGGTCCGAAGATGGATCGGAACGTCGAGCGAGATCAGAGGAACCTGGCGCTTCTGGATGAGGCCGGCTGGGCGGTGCTTGTTATCTGGGAATGTGAACTCCGTGACATCGATGCCATCCGAGATCGGATCAAGCAGTTCCTCGGGAAGTAATTCTGTGGGTTCTCGCTCCGTTCTCCCGGTTAAGCTTGGGGAAACCTTGTAGAAATATCTTGACGATGAACCCGTTGCGCTGACTCGATCAGCATGCTATTGCGACTGTGTTCTTCTTTTGTTCTTAAATGGAGGCCTCAATGTCTTTTACCTCACTTGAGATGTGCGCCGGGGCCGGCGGTCAAGCACGCGGTCTGGAGCTCGCTGGCTTCGACCATGCCGGCGTTGTCGAGATCGACCGTGACTGCTGCGAGACGCTTCGACTGAATCGCAAGCAGTGGACCGTTCACGAGGAAGACCTGTCTCTGTTCGACGGCACTGGGTACAAGGGCGTCGACCTCCTCGCGGGCGGTTTGCCATGCCCGCCGTTCTCCGTCGCCGGCAAGCAACTCGGCGACAAGGATGAGCGTAATCTGTTTCCAGCCGCGATCCGTCTCGTGGACGAGACGCGTCCCAAGGCGATCATGATCGAGAACGTCCGCGGTTTCCTGTCCGCTGTCTTCGAGGACTATCGTGGCTTCATCAGAGGCGAGTTGAAGAAGCTCGGCTATGAAGCCCACTGGCGTCTGTTCAACGCTTCGGATTACGGTGTTCCGCAACTCCGTCCGCGAGTAATCATCATCGCCTTGCGCGACGACATTAAAGATAACTTTGAATGGCCGGCTCCGTCTCCTGTCGATGCGCCTACGGTTGGTGAGACGCTGGTTGACTTAATGGCTGCCAATGGTTGGAAAGGTGCGAAAGCATGGGCGAAGCGCGCCAATGACGTCGCCCCAACTTTGGTCGGCGGCTCGAAAAAACACGGTGGACCCGACTTGGGGCCGACGCGCGCGAAAATGGCATGGGCCACCCTTGGTGTGAATGGGAAGACTATAGCTGAGGAGGCTCCTGAACCCGACTTCGTTGGCATGCCCCGACTTACAGTCCGCATGGCTGCGAGAATCCAAGGCTTCGATGACGCATGGCAGTTTCACGGTCGGAAGACGGCAGCTTACCGCCAAGTCGGAAACGCCTTTCCGCCACCTGTCGCCAAAGCTGTTGCTTCGAAACTCCGAGATGCGATTGAAACCCGAACGCTTTATCAGGCATTGGCCGTTTAGGGAGTGGAGCTGACACTTCCTTCTGCGTCGAGACACGGAGGGGATTCTATGCTGCCCTAGTCAAGGGTGGGATTACTTCGATTGCCGCTGCCGGCGTTCCTTTCATTGCTGACAGCATCGCAAGATAGCCGTCAGCATCACCTCCCACTTAGAAGATGATGCCAACGGGCGTCGACTCACCGATCGAGAGCATCAGGCGTCGATGATTTCTTCTTCACCTTGTCCCTGATCAGGAGCGGGTGCTGCTTCAGGCAAGTACGCCCCAGTTTCCAGAAAACGCCGCAGTACTGCGATGCGCCTAGTTCGATTATATCGCTTTTGAACGCCTTCGGTCGTCAAACGACGATACTCCGCAGCAGCTTGTTCAACAGGCGTGCCGTAGACTTTGTCAGGCTCCACGGCGAAGTACGCATCGACAAAGGCCTTGAACCGCAGGTGCACATCCTGATTGGCGACGTCCTTCGGCATCTGATCGCAGACGATCATGAGGGAATACAGGTGGACTTTGGAGCGAAGGAATTTTTTCAGTTCTTCATCAACGCCGACAACGTCGAGCGCTGCTTTGGCAAGCGCCAGAACGGCCTTCTCGTCCTCAACCCGTTCGGTATAGGTTTCGTTATATGCGTCATAGATTCTGTTGATGTTGGACTGGCTAAGTTCTTCGCTGACGCCGCGGCGAAGATAGATCAGAATGCTACTCACAAACTGGATGTCCCGCATGCGCCGAATTTCGGGTTCGGCAAACAGCTTGTTTTCAAGCCAGAGGGGATCGTCGGCAATCGTTTCTGCTGCCTCTAAGAACTGTCCGCTGAATTCTGCATGCCTCAGTTCCTGCGGGTTCAGCGTCATATTGGTGCTATTGAGACGCAAGAACATCTTGGTAATCTCGGACCGCGGAACTGCCGAAGAGATAAATTTAATATGGAATTTGTATTTCCAGATTATCGCCTTCTGCTCAGGAGTTAATTCAAAGAACTTTTTGTCCGCAAAAGATGCGTCTTGATAGTCTTTGTTTAAAGACGTCTTCCTCAACTTGTATTCATTGTTAATGAATCCGACGACCGAGCGAATACGTTGCTGGCCGTCTATGATGCTATATTTCGAATCCCCTGTGTCCGGGTCGGTGTCCGTTTGCCATAGATAAATCTCAGGGATAGGAAAGCCGGCCAACATCGTTTCAATGAGGCGGATGCGGTGCTTAGGTAGCCAAACAAACTGCCGTTGGAACGAGTCGTCCACGAAAAGGAGCTTCCTTTCGAAATGGTCCTTGATCCATTTCACGTCTCGGCCTTCGTAACTGGTGTGGTCGGCGATATTCAAGCAATTGCTCCCCGTTCTAAGTCTGACTTGATCTTCTGGATACCATGAATGTGGTAAAGTTCGACCGCTTCCCAATTTTGGTAAATGCGGAAGTTTATTTCCGAGAACAAGTAAAAGTTCTTTTCCAAATCCCTGCGTAGTGGACCCAGGCGCTTTTCCATATCGCGAAGTTCCTGGCTTGTTTGAGGGAGTTGTTTAAAGCTTACGAATTGTCGAAAAACATCCCGTCTCACGTTTGTACTTTTAAACTCGGCATCAAAATAGTGTAACCGAATGTAAACGTTCCATAACGAGTGGAATTGACCAGGTGACACTATAACAACGTCAATGTCAGACTCGGTATTGTAGAGCCTGAAATCGTTGTTTGGGTTTAAGCTGTAGCCAGTCTTTCCGGAGCCGATGAGGCAAACGTTGTGCCTCGATACTTCGAAGTGAGAAGCGATCTGTTCTTTGAATCTGTCGTACATTCGTGAGGCGGTTGCCTCGTCCTGATCGCGGCTAAAGACGTATGCCTGATTGCTAAATATCACATTTTGATAAAAATCAGCCGCTGCCGAAGTCCGCAGTTGGTCACGGAACTCTTCTTTCGAAATCCAACCCATTTTTACCCTCAGACCACCTCCGCTCCTGACTATCTGTTTCACCTAAAAGGTGCAACAGTCACTTTTCCAACTTGCCGATCCACATGACGCTCCCACGGGAGTTAACGTTGCGCTAACCATACCCGCCGATAGTCGGCGGCATGTCACACAGACCGCTCGATTCGTCACATCCGGATTACGCGACGCTCGCGCCGCTGGTGGAAACCATTCTTGCTCAAGCCGGCGGGTTCGACAGTTTTGCCGAGAACGTACCCCCCCTTCTTCGCAAGGCTATTGACGAAGTCATCGATGCTCCGCGAACCGATCGATTCACCATCGACCAGGCGGAGAAGACCGAGAAGACCTATCTCGGGACGAAGATCGAAATTTTCATCAGACGCTTCCTCAAATTGTCGAAGGGCAAGACGCTCGACCTCCTTGTTAACGGCGTGGAGGTTGATATCAAGAACACAACTGCCAGAGACTGGATGGTTCCCCGCGAAAGTGTGGGGAGACCTGCGATGGTCATCAGGACCAACGAGAAAAAGGCCCTGTGCGACGTTGGGCTCGTGGTGTTCCACAAACACTATCTCGGATTGAGCGAAAACCAGGACAAGAAGGGGCGGCTGACCGCTGCCAATCGTGTACATATCTGGTGGATTCTCAATGAGTTTCCCTACCCTCCGAATTTCTGGGAAGTCTTGCCTAAAAAACAGCGTGAAGAGATCGTCAATGCCGGCAGCCCAAACTCGATGGTCGCAAAGCTCTTCGAGGTCATGCAACGAATTCCGATATCCCGGACACAGATCGAAGTAGTCGCTAAACAGCACGACTACATGAGACGTCTACGTAAGGGCGGCGGTGCTCGGGACATTCTGACCACGAAGGGAATAGCAGTACTGTCTGGCATCTACGACAAGAAGCTGATCAACGCGCTGGGCCTCGGCCCAGCGACAAGTGAAGAGTTTATTTCGGTAACACCGAAAGATGCTGCCGAAACCGCGTTGCTACGAGCGGCGGGGCATATCGACTGATGCGGCGATCCCAATCAACCGCCAGTACGACACCGACGCTACCCGTGGGACCCGCTATCGGCGCTTGACCGATGCGCGGTATCGACCGACCATGAAAAAACCGCCATCACAGGGCTCGCAACCCTCCGGCGGTTTTCTCAAGGAATGTTCGATAATGATGAACGATCTTGAAATTGTTGTAAAGCCGCCGTTGACGGCTGAGTGACCGCCGGGCTGGGACATACCCCAGCCAAGCCAACGTCACCCCCAACCCTCAGACTCAAATTTGTTGACAACCTCTTCGCTGACAAGGGGGTTACGTTCGATTCATATAGTGAGGGCCAGGCGCGTGTCCGCGCTGCCGTTGACATATCGATCCCCACCGCAGCAGCTTCGGATTACGCACTTGCACGGAGCATGGTTGCGGCTTCCGTGGCGCGGGCCCGCGCCCGTATCGCCGAAGGCGATGAGCAAGCCGAAGGCGCGCAGGTAAGGCCCAGAAAGGGCCGCCTCGGGAGTGGAGGAGCTACGGTTCCGCATCGCGGGAACGGAGTTTCTACGCTCCCGCGCCAGGTTACCCAAGCCTCTCTTCCTGGATCATCTACGGTAAAGCGATGGAGCCTCCTGTCCAAAATCCAACGGCTCTGCCGGCCCGCCGAAGAAGGTGCTCGCGGCCCCGCCGTCGTCGGCTGCGGTATGCCAGGACACGACGCCACCAGCGTCAACATCCACCTCCGCACCGGAGCCGAAACTGGCGAGATACGCGCAGGCGTTTCCGGCATCTTCCGATGTGGCTCGCCGTGGCTCTGCCCCGTCTGTGCCACGAAGAAAGCTCACGACCGAGCCGAACGTGTTCAGGCTGCTGCCGATGCCACGTTCAAGCGCGGAGGTCGCGCGGCTCTCGTGGTCCTTACCGCATCCCACTCGCTCGACATGTCGCTTGCCGACATCAAGGGTCTCGTGGCAACCGCCTCCAGCACCGCCCGGAAGGGCCGCGCCTGGACGAAGGCAATCAGGGATTACGGTATTCTCGGCGTCGTCGTCGGCCAGGAAGTGACGTATAGCGTGGCGAACGGCTGGCACTACCATCAGCACCTTTCCGTTATGGTGGACGGCCCCGACGGCGAGGGTGCCGAGTTCTACGAGTTTCCCGACGCATACGAGCGCGCCGAAGCGGCTGGCGCTTGGATCGCCAGGGCCTACGCCGAGCAAGTCCGCGCCAGAGGCGGCAAAGTTTCTGATCGGCACGGTTGGCATGTCCGGGTTGCGCGGGATGCCGTCGACGCAAGCGATTATACAGCCAAGGGCAGCATGGCGTGGGAGATCGCTGGAGGCCATAAAGACCAGACCAAGGCCGAGACGTCGCTGACACCGTGGGATATCGCCATAGCCGCGGCGGACGGCGACACCGCCATGTTCGCCCGCTGGCGGGAATACATGGAAACCATGCCCGGAACGCGCTCTTGCGTCGTCTCCGCCGCGCTCGCCAAAAAGCTCGACATTCCCTCGCTGGCCGGCGACGGTGAAGGTGGCGAGCAGGTGTTGCACGATACCGACGAAGTCGTCGGCCGTGTCGAAGCGCCCATGTGGCGCGTCTGGATGCGCCACGGTCTCGCGGCCACCTTCCTGTCACGCGTCGAGTTCGGCGGCGAGGAAGGCTTTGACACCGCGGTGGACGCCACCGAGCAGGACGCCGCGCCGCTCGAAGCCGAGTATCAACGGCTCCGGGCAGAACGTTCCTTCGTCCGTCAGGCCGAGCGGCGCGAGGCGGACCGCGCCGACAGGGATACCGCCTTCGCCAAGGCTTATGCGCTCGACCGTCTACGACGTCTCGCCGATCGTCACGGTTCGAGGGATCGCATCGCGCGCGTGATCGCGGAAGCCGCTGCCGTGTTCCCCGCGGCCCGTCCGCTCGAAGCGGTCGAACTCTACAAGGCGGTGGCCTAAACGGAATGCCGATCCGGGGGCAGTCGGTCCCGGTTCCGGCCGTGCCGGCCGCGCTATGCTGAACCTCCTGCGGCTACCCTAGCTTCCGGTCTCGGCATGCGCGAATTCCCGCGCCCTCCTAGATATCGAGGACCACTATGTTGGGCGCTCCGATACGCTCTTCTTCACCACGGATGCGGTTACCGCATTCGGATGGCCCACGGGTCCATTTTCAAGTCAAACGTGCTGTACAAGGCTCTATATGCGCCCGTACAGCACGTTTGGCCGTTTAGATGGACAAGATACCCCTGAATCCATTTCCCACCCTCACCGCCGAGTCTGCCGGCGTTCTCACTCTATCAACGGCGGTGCCGTCCTGCACTCCGTTGCGGCCCCTGCGGGGTGACTGCCGCTCCGAGCGCCGGCCGTCTTGGAGGCATCGGGACGGGGAGCATCAGAAGACCGCGCTACGCGCGGGTTCGAAGCTCGGCCTGCGGCCCGCATCGAACAAGGAGCACGGCTTTCATCTAAGAATCCTAAAATTCTACCGATCCTGTTAGCTGCCTCTCCGGCACAACTCAACCATGCCGCGTTATTGCCTGGGCTCGATTCTCACGCTGTGATAAAAAGAAATGGTAGTGAAATCAGAGGCGAAAGGCGCTCCGATGCAGATCAGCACGACAACCATTCCGGGATTGACGTTCTCTATTCAAGTCGAGGAGGTTAATCATCGGGACAGCTTCGGGGGGCTCATCTGCTACATTGCCTTGCTCTACAAAGTAGACCCCAAGACGCAGGCCCGACACCTTATCCGGCGCTCGCGCATCCCAGGCGCTGCCGACGACATGAAGCGCGAATTTCAACGTGACGGCATCCAAGCATTCCGTCGCCTCGAAGCCTCAGCCTGAAACACGAGAGGACACGCCAATGCTCGCACTTCGCATCCTGTCCATGCCGATCGCAATGGCAGCCTTCACAACCCTCTACATCGTTGTGACCAAGGCCCCCGAGGCCGTCGAGGCAACGAACATCATCCTCTGGCTCCTGCTGCCAATCGTCCTGATCGCCAATCGGGCCCTGAAGGTTTCAACCTGCAAAATGGAGAACTGAAAATGGAGTTGTATATCATGCCTTGGAAACGCGACGTCGACGTGTACGGCGAAGCCGCAGGAATGATGTGTGACGGTCGAGTGCTCGACCTTGTCGTGACGTATCGTGATGACGGGACGTTCTTTTGGGAAGTCGTAGACGACAATAGCACTAACAAGCGTATTGCATCCGGCACCGCGGCCAGCGCCGCCGAGGCCCGTCGCGCTGCTGAGGCCGCCGGCCGTCGCGCATTCATCCGCGCTGCCTGACAAAATATCTCACAGCGTGATTTTTTTATTTGCCGCCAATCTCACGCCATGAGATCATGGACACAGATCGAAAACACGAGGTAACAGAATGGATTTCAACACTTGGAAAGCCCTCGATCCCGTCGAGGAAATCGCCCATAAGCTCGGCTTTGACGTCAGCTTGTGCGGCAGTTGGGACGACTATGGCAGCCGATTCCGGGCAGCGAACGACAAAGACGTCGGCCATCTGGTCACGCGGGCTGCAGAGATCGCGGACCACCTGCCGGCCGGCGAACTCTCTGTACTGGCAGCGATGCTCCATGCCGCAGACTTCTCCCGCCAGGCCGACACCCTGTGTGGTGGAGCTACGTGGAAAGGACTGGATCGGACTCACGGCGATGACGCCACCGCCGTTGCCCTCGCCATCCTGCGGCGGTAGCACAATGGCCGAAGTCGCACTGGACCACAAGAAGCGTCAAGCAGCGTATGCAGCGAAGAACAGGCGGAAGGACAAAGCCCTCCGCCGCCCCGACGCCCGCGCGATCGCCGATGCCTACATGGCCGCCGTCGAGGGCGGCGGTCTCGAACGCATGATGCGCGTTTACATCGCGAAGCTCGCGCCGGACAGCGACGTGGATGCCCGAACTCGGGATGCCGTGGAACTGGTGCGATCCGTCGCGGTCCTCGTCCTGCTCGAGCGAGGGTACGACCTCGAGCAGATCAAAGAAAAAATTGGTTCGTTATCAGGCAGACATAGTGAATGAGCCTACGCTCATTCAGCTGTAACGTCTTTCAATAAGAACGTTTACGCTGCTCTTTAGGCTATCCCTGCATGGGTCGGTTCCCCAGATAGCTCTCTCACTCGGTGTCAGCGCTTCAAGCTTTTGGACTACCAAGTTGAGCCCGTAGGTCAGCGTCGTGGCCTGAGATTGTGTGAATCCCTGTACTCGTGCCTTAACCATCGCCTCGACCTTCAGGAAAGCCTTGATGACGTGGTTCCTATGATTACCGTCGTCAACCATTTCTCTACATTTCTCCATGGCCTCAATTATCTTATCGAAGCGAGAAACGGCCTCTTCAGCCGGGTTAAAGCGCTCAATATCGCACAACAAGCCAAGGTTGTTGGTGTCCAACTGGTAGAACTTAAAGCCTGGTCGGGCTGATCCTCTCTCATACGCCTCGGCCATATGTGATTCTGCCAAGTCCCAACGCTGTTCATCCTGCCAAAAAATGCAGTATTGTAGCCAGAAAAGGGGCTCTTTTTTCACCAACTCATCTCGACGGCAGCCTTCATACACCTTTTTCACAAGTAGGCGCTTGTCTGGCCCTTTTCCGATCACGCTTTCAATGAAGCTAAATCGGAGGATCGACGAGAGCAGCGCTCGGGCTCGTCGGAACCGTTCGGAATTGTAGTCATCTGACTCGTCTAACCGCCGGGCGGCTTCGCGAGCGAGATTTAGTATTTCGTCGGTGAAGTCCTTTGGCGACACATATTTCTTCAATAGGTGTTCAGAAACCACGGCAGAGTGCGGCTCAATCTGATCAATATCATATCTGAAAAGGTCCCATGCCTTCTCCCCCAGTTCCGTCATGACGGTGTATGGGTCCTCTCCGGTAGCATCCTCAATAAAGCTCGTATCAACCTGCTGGCCGGCAGCCTTAAAGATTGCGCTTGCACATACAACCTTCCTCGCCTCTCTCTTCGAGAGCATCGGCTCGATAATAGACCGCAGCCTTGCAGCAATTTCCGGTTCGTCGAAAGCCGCCAACAAGAAATCGCGGAATTCGAGCCCTTTGTTTATTCGGTCGGATTTGGCCAATGATGACAATCCCGCCTCAGCCAACAGCGAACGCAGTTTTTCAGAATCTCTACCGTCTAATTGGTCAACATTGATTCGCGCGACACTCTTCCCAAGAAGACGGTTCACTTCCTGAAGACGGACCTGAAGCGTGCTCGTCTGCATCTCTACGACGTACCGCGTGCTCGCATGCATACCAGCGAACAAATGGGTATTTGCAACAGCGCTGTCATAGCTCGGGAAAAATACAATGACCTTTTCCATCTTCCCAAGGAACTCTAGGTCTTGAGGTGGAGGCGTGATGTTCTCGCGGATTTCGAAGCAATTCCACCCACTCTGCGTCATAACGATTTTCAGCTCAGTCGCTAAGACAGACTTTCCGTTCCCGATCTTACTATGAATTACCAAGGTGACATTTTCGCTCAGCAAATCGATACAGCGATCAATTGTCTTTTCGCGAAACACGACATATTCGGAACCCGGGGCGGTAGCGCGAACACCTTCAAACCTCAACTTCCCGAATGCGAGCAACTCTTGAATTTCTGCAGAGGTTGGCTTCGAAAGAAGCTTATTGTCCTTTGACAAGTCCACATAGCGAAACGCCTGTAGCTCATTCTCATGCTTGGGGCTCGGCATCACCTTTGAATTGATGAGTCGATCGACGAAGCCTGCCATCTCGAATGAGTGACGAACACCATAGTCTGCAAGTTTCGATGAAGCGACTGGGCTCTTGGCGTTTCTGAGGATGAAATGCCGAACATTTTTCAAGCCTGGATACTTTATCAAGTAGCTCGCAGGTTCGAAATCGTTCAAATCATATCCCAAGAAGAATATGAACTGTGATATCCGGACGTCTCTGTCAAACCATTCCCACCAAGCTGACTTTCTCACCCGTTGCTCAACGTACGATCGCCTAGACAATACTAGCGATTCGTCCACGTTATTAGGCTGACATTTGGCTATAGAGCCATGTAAATGGACTACGGCACCCTGTCTCAGTTGCCGAGGCACATCATCAGCGATATCGAATATGTCGTTGGTGGCGCTTTTCCCTTGCTCCGTCCTGAAGACAGAGACTGAGTTATCGTAGTTCGTTGTATAGATACGTCTCCAGGGCTGAGCCAGAACTGCACGTTGCAACGGTGTTATTGTTCGAATGGTATACAATCCATCCAGGAGTTCATAGAGGTCGGTGCCTTGCGCCAGTGCATAGCCGGCCGCGTCCAGCAAATCCGAGCTGTCGTCCTCATCTAGCTTTGCGAGCTTTTTCACCTCTTTTTCCAAGCCGCGTCCGACAGGTGGATTCCCTCCAGCCTTGTTCAATGCGTCCGCAGAAAAGCCCGCCCCGAGGAACAATACGCATCGGCTCGGATCGAAATTCTTAGGAAATTCACTGGTAGTCATCTGTCCCCCTTGGATGCGCGCTTGCATTTTCGACATCGGTAAATAGTTCACATGGTTACGATGCATTGACGCACTCAATCAAGGGTTTAAATTACGTCCCTGCGTAGCAGTTGACTGTCAGTAAACGACAACTTTGTGCCAGGTCGTGCGGGCCGGCTCCACGTAATCAGCCCCCCGCGACGGGCAGGCTTCTGTTTTGATGGCGACGTCATATGTTCCTCTGCCAGGATTGCCGTAGAGGTTCCCTCCGTTCGGTCCCCCACGACGAAACGCGAAGCCTGCCGGGTATTCAACGGACCAGCGGCCCGCACAATCAGGATGCATGGACACGGACATGGCAATGTCCACCTGCGGGACGCCATAAGCTGCCCGTGCCACGGCGGGAAACCGGAAGGTTTCGGCGCTGGCGTTTCCCGTCGAGATTGCCGCCAGGATGACGGTGACGATTGAAATGGATTTCATTCCGCGCCCTCCCGTTCGTCGGGAAGTCGCCACCACCCGGCACGCGATCCCAAGATGAGAGTCCACGAGATCACGCAGGCGATAGGAAAGAGCACCAAAAAGAGGAGTGATGCCGCGCCAGCCATCCAGAGAGCCCATATCGCGACCCGTCCGATCAGCCCAGAAATCAGCTCATATCTCTCCCAATTAATTACAGATTCTCCCAATATCGATCCGTCCCGGCAGTTCATGCGCCGCCCTCTCTCTTTCCCTCGGCTGAAACATTCGCCGCAGGTTCCACCCAAGCCGCGATACGATCAGGGAGAGACCACACGACACCAAAGGACCAGACGGCGAGGACCTGCAAGGCGCAAAACACCGTTAGCGTGACCAGTGTGGCAGACAGGTGGGGCAATCCCACCAGACCGCAGACCGTCGCTATACTAAGCCCGCCGGCCGTCCAGAATGCCAGTTTCTTCATTTCGATTTCCCTCCCTTTTTCGAAAGCCCAGGAAGAATATTCTTGGGCAACATGCCGCGTCCGGCAACAGTCATCATTCCGCCGAACGCACCAGAGACGAGCCCGGACTCGCCGTAGGACGTGCTTTGACCGGACCAGGCCAGAACACGGTCAGGGAGAGCCCATATCTGACCATACGTCCTCAAGACGACGTACCAGACCATGTAAGTCTGTCCGAAGGTCAGCAGGATGTAACCAGGAAGGCCGACAACATGTCCCCCCGACTGCGCCAGGAAGGCCGTGGCCCACATACGGTCGAGCATTCCGAGGATCGGATTAAACACTCCATACGCCGCGAAGATCGCGAGCATGGCCAATGCTGGACGTAGGAAGATATTAACGATGAAGAGCAGGCCGACCTTGACGCTGTCCCCCGCGAAATCATCGCTGCCGTCCATCTTGAGCCAACGGAGGCACCAGAGCGGCAAGGCAATCATTGCCTCCATCAGGTTGGCCAGCAAGGCAACGCCGGAGACGATCATGAAGACATGCGGCATGAAGGGGATCACGTAAGCTCTGAGCGCGCCGATGATCCAGACGGGGATGATGGCGAACTTCGACCAGTCCAGAAAGTAGTCGACTGCCGCGGCCCCGAAAAACTCAACGATCTGGTTACCTGCGACGCCCGCAATTATACCACCCGCAGCGATAGCAGCGTAAACGCCTGCCATCATCGCGTGGCCGGACGAAATCAGAGAGCCCATTTCATCGCGTGGCTCCCTGTCGTCAGCAGGCTTCGCTGCCCATTCGATGATCGAGCGGGCTACCGGAGCAAGAATCTTCGTGGACGGGTCGGCCGTTTCGTCGCCGGCCGCCGCGAAATCGTTGGCGCTCAGTGCCTGCCGCTCGGCTTCACCTGATACCTGCAATCGCAACGCATCGAACGCTTTCTGGATTACTTCGCCGAAGTCCCCGTCGATACGGGGCGGGGTATCTTCGGGTCGTTCGTTTGTCATCGCGGTCGTGATTTCCGAAACCTGCGCCAGAGTTCTCCAGTACATGCCCGTCGTCAAAAATCCCTCCTGACGGGCACCGTCAACGAGTGCGTCACGGGAGCCGGCCGCGATGGTATTTGCCTCTTCCTTCGCCGCGGCCGTTATTGCACGATCGTAGGCGGCACCCATGGAGCGGATGCGCTGGACTAGATCGGAAGACAGCACATTGGACGTCACCGCCTTTGCCGCTGCGTCCGCCGAGGACAACCCCGAGGTTTCGGCGGCAAGGCGCGCGTATCGGCCAGCCTCCATCCTGAAGACAATCACGAACGCCTTTATTGCCTCACGCCGCGCCTTCGAAAAAGACGGGCGATCGTCGAGAGCGCTAATAGAGAACTGGCCGCACGTCGGACCATAGGCCCAGGTGTGGCGGCGCTCTGACCCGAAGATGCCCGTGCCCGTCTCAGCACCCTCTGGATCGGGCAGACGCGCATTCCAACCCCAAAGGCTTCCCGCCTGATTGTAGACCGACGCGCAGACTTCGTGTCGCAATATCGTCATGGCGATGCTCGACCCGTTCGAGGACGCAGGCGTTATCGTGACGCCCTCCTTGACGACGGCAGTGATCCCCGTGTTCGAAAGGGCATTACCGAGATTTATACCCGGCCGGGCAATGAAGTCGCGCAGAAGGTAATGAACGCTGGAAAACCCCGTTGAAGACACGGGAACCAGAAGCCCTATCGCCAAGACAAACCGGAGAGGCGTCCATATGATATGCCAGCGTTCGCCAAGCGCCTGCCCCGTGCGCGCCGAGGCGACGATGCCCTGCACGGTCTGGTAGGCAATGAGGAGACTGCCGAGGAATGCGAGTGTCGCCGTGAAGACCCGAAGGACGCGGCCGTACATCGTCGTCGCCTCGCTCGGCAACACCGCATTGACGATTTGCCAGGCGATATCGGTTGAAGGTGGTTCCGCGAGCAGATCGATCATTTCGGGCCTCCTTGCATCTTTGGACCCGTTGGGCCGTTCGTTCCGTCCGGGCCGTCAGGCGTGACGTCATTCTTCGCGTCGGCGTCCGAACCGCGCTTGTTGAGGCCGAGCACCTTCCGCTCGGCCTCGGTCAAGACAACGGGGACGACCGGTATGGCCAGTCTTCGTGCGGGTTTCGGTTTCGCCGCCGTTCCCGCCGATCCCGACTTCCCCGCGCTCCCCTTGTCGTCGCCGCTGCTGCCGCTGCTGCCGCTGCTGCCGCTGCTGCCGCTGCTGCCGCTGTTGCCGGAGTTCGCGTCGGCGTCGGTGGAAACAGGCGCGACTTCGAAATCCGCCACGCTCTTGGGTTTGGCCCCGTCAAGGATCGTCTGGCCGATCGCGGCCAGCTCCGGCAGCGTGTGCCAGATCGCCGCGAGCCGAGGCTTTGCGCACGGCTGCATTTCCACGTCGCGGAGGATTTCTCCACGAAGCCGTATGCGTTCTTCCAGCGTCCGCCAGTCTGCCGCATCTCCGCTGGAGGAGAGTTTTTCGAGGTACACGAGCAACGGGGGACACTCCGCTTCAAGGAATGCCTGGCGATGGTATGTCGGACGCCTGCGGTGCAGTAGACACCGATGCACGATGTCCACCGCAGCACCATGGGCCAGATCGAGGTGCAACATACCTATGTCCCAAAGGACCTCGCGCGCCTGCTGCCAAAAAATCTTTTCGCCTGTCGTCATCATGGCGTCATCCCTCCCGGTGTTAGTATCGGAGCCGGCTCGTCCAGTGCCTCCGCAAGCGCTCGCGACAGATTCCGGATTTCCTGCTGCGCGGCGAGCAGGCGTTGCCGCTGTTGGCGGAGCGCATAGCTGGCATCGTTAGCCTTTCGCTCAAACTCGCGGCGTGAGTTTCGCTCTCTGACGGCGACCGCTCTGGCTTTCTCCACGGCAGCCTTCGCCGCGGCGATCTCGGCGGCAGATTCCTGCCGGAAACTCTCACGTAGAGAGGACTCCCGTGCCCCGTCGAGGACAGCGCGAACGGCCCCGCCGACGCCCTTCAGGCGATCCGCCGAAGCTTTCACCTTCGCGGCGTCCGCCCTGATCGCAGCAGCCTTCCGTTTCGTGCTTTCGATGTAGGCGCGGCCCTTCGCTTCTACGACGGCAGCCCGCTCTACGGCCTGCTTGAGTGCCGCAGCCTGCGCCTTCTCCTGATGCCATTGCGCCCGCGTCAGGCGACGCCTCCCGGCACCGATACGGGTAAGGCCGGCGGGAACGGCCACCCGCTGGTGGTAGTCGTCTAACCACTCCCGGAGACCCGCGACGTAGGCGCGGTTTGCGCGCTTATCCAGGGCCTTCTTGTCTTCACCTGGAAGCATTCCACCGTCGATAACGGCGTTCTTCGCAACATAGCCGGCGTGCAGCCGCCCCGCCCGCATCTCCGTGTCGTCGGGAAGCAGGTAGGCATGTACGTGCGGGTGGCTTTCGTCAGTGTGCCGCACGACCGACACGAGCCGATCCCCGTACTGTTCCCGAAGCCAGTCGATCGAGGCCTGCTCCCATTTCTGGACGTCGCGGCGGACGTCGGCGCTGGCGCGGTATTCCTCCATCGTCGCGGGATGGCTGAAGACAACGGCAGCCAGGGTGTTCTGACCCTTCCGGATTGCCTTGAACGTCGTCTTGCCATTCCTGTCCGTCCGCGGTGTCTTCGCCACCGCCGCCCGTTCGTCGTGCAGCGCGCGCAGCGCGTCCACGTCGAGGCCGTACACGACCTCCGGGGGCTTCGGGGATTGGACATGCACCGACGCCGAGGGAACCCGCGTCACCTCATTAAAAATGAAATCCGTAGTTCGTCCCGCCTTGTCGGAACGGGCAAAAATTTCGATGCGGGCGAATTGGTAGGCCATTGCAGGCGCTCGGAGAAATACCCAAAGCGTGCCCGCCGGCGAAGATCAGGACAACAGAAAAGTGTACTATATAGACCGAATATAGCTTATCACTGCGTTCTAAGCATCGGCCATTTCATGGAGACCTGGCAGGGGCCATGTCGCCGCCGGAGCGACGAGGCATCACGTAATTTTACGTGGTGCCACTCGGTTATGTCATCAATCAAGCACCTGGGTTGCCTATTCCACTAGAACTAACCGAAGCTGTAGCCTGAACGGTGGCGCGCTTAAAGGTGCCCGGAACAAAGCGTCCGTATTCGTCAAATACTGCGGTCCCGAAGAAACCTTCCGCGTTGTATAGGTCGACAGTTATTTCACGCTGCCCCGAAGGCATCAAATCGGGGATGGGTTCATCGCGATTTAGTTGATACACAAAATTGTTGGCCTCCTCGTCCCCGTAGGGGCCCAGAAAAATGTCCCCGTTGGCGTAAAACACAAACCATCCGAGGCTTTTTCCGGTGTGATCCAGAAGCTCATCGACATAATATGCCATACTCTCGCAGTACTCCTTATTTAACCACACCAGTTACCAGCAAATTAGTTGACGTTTCATGTCGCGGTCATTTAAAAAACGCGACACACAACATTGGTACACACAACACCAATCCGACGGTTTAAAACACCTTGTTTCCTGAGCTTTTTTGGCGGTTAGGCGGGAGTCCCACCCTCTCCGCCAAGTTGTAATCACTCTCCGCCAGATTACCTGCAAGACCTTGGATTTCCTCGCAAAACCTCTGCTCTCCAGCGGCCCTTGAGGAGTGAAAATCATGCAGGTATCGCGCCCGGTACACCTTCCGGTACACGTCGGGGTATCGCCCGAGCAGTCGAATCAGACTCCGTCTGCAAAGCCCAAAGGCAGGGGCCCTGGTCCCTACCTCGCCAAATCAGGGTCCGTTTACATCTTCCAGGTCAAGCTACCAAAGACGAGCGGCGGCACACGTGCTATTCCTCCGTTGCGGCTCAGCCTCGGCGCCTGCTCCCACAGGCGTGCCAGGCTGTTAGCCGACCTTCTGGCGGCGAAGGTCAGATTGATGTTCGATGAGATGAGGCACGGTAGAGGCATGCAAGATGACGACGACGGCGAGATGCGGGCTCTTGAAGCCGTCATCGAGATGAAAGGCGCGCTGAAGGCCTATCTCCGGATGATCGACCGCTCGGACGCGCCGATCCCTATTGGCGAACTGCAGGCGTCCGCGACCTCGTCAGCCTCAATAGGGGACTGGAGTAGCAGGCCCGCGGCGAGCCGTTCAACGAACTTGTTGTCGGCCATTCAGAGATTCTGAAGCAGTCCGCCCTCGCAAAACTCTCTGCGTCGTCCGCGCTCTCGGAGGCTGTGTCGAAACAGGCCCCGACCATTCCCCAGTCTACGGCATCGTCGTTGCCGCAACGGGAGACGGATAAAGGACACGCACCTCCTCAGCCCCTGCCGGATGACGAAGGCACCCGTCGCGATGCTCATGGGAGGCTCATTCCGGCCTTCGAGCTGGATCGACGAACGGTTAAGCGTCCGAAGTCGCCTCAGCCGGCACTGACCGATGTGATCCCGACATATATCACCGCGCGACGCCTCGGAGGCGGAGCTAACATCGAACGCGATCTTTCGACAGCACAGAGTCGCCTCGCGTTGTTCATCGAACTGATTGGCGACCGCCCCGTTGACACGTACCGGGACCGCAGTTGATGAGAGCGGCCGGGACGCGTGGCCGCCAATAGAAGATGTTTCCGCGGCGGATCAGATTCTCGACTTCGTGGCGCACGGCCATGACGAATGCCCTGTCTTTGCCCGCAGCTTCGTCCCTCGCGCTTGAACGGCGTGGGCATCACCTCTGGGCACCAGTTTTGGGCATCAGGTCGCCGATGATGCCAAAACACTATCCGGCACGACTGGAAAATCAAGGAATTCAGGGCTTTTAGGGAGAATTGGCTGGGGAACCTGGATTCGAACCAAGATCGACGGAGTCAGAGTCCGCTGTTCTACCATTGAACTATTCCCCAAAAGCCTTAAAGCGCGTGGCGCGTTCGCTTTGGTGGGTCGTCATATAGATGATTTATTCCGGGGCGCAAGTCGAAAAAATCGAAAAATGCGTTTTATCCCTGTTTTGCGTTTGCCCGTGGCTCAGAGCCGTGCGCGGGTGGAACGCGGGGTGGAGAGCAAGAGGCTGGTCTCACTGCCGGTAATGCCGGGCACCAAGCGGATGCGGCGCAGTACCGCGTCGAAATCGCTGAGCGTGGCGGCGTTGAGTTCCACGATAAGATCCCAGCGGCCGTTGGTGCTGTGAATTTCGGAGATTTCCGGAAAACCGCCGAGTGTGCGGATGACGCGGTCCGTCACATGGCCTTCAATTTCGATCATCATGATGCCGCGGATTGCAGCCTCCACGGCGTCGGCACGCAGGATGACGGTATAGCCGATGATCGTGCCGTCGTTTTCCATTCTTTCGATGCGCGAGCGCACCGTCGCGCGCGAGGTTCCCGTCTCGATTGCGAGATCGGAAATGCTGCGCCTGCCATTGTGGCGCAGAAGGGTTATGAGCCGCTCGTCGAGATTGTCCATATGACCAATTCGCTAAATCAATTTTACCACATCGATAGCTTATTTCGATAATATTGCCAATATTTGATGTTCATTTCGCCGGATCGCTGTGGTGAACTTGGGCTTGTTGGCAGGAAAGTGAGGACGGGAATGGAAATCAGGCTTGTTGGTGCGCCGTTGCAGATCGGGGCCGGGCAACTGGGATGCGAAATGGGGCCGAGCGCCTATCGCGTTGCGGGGCTTGCCTATGCTCTCGAAGAACTGGGGCATCGCGTTGTCGATACCGGCAATGTGACGCCGGCGACCTTCCGCGAATTTAACCATCCCAATCCCGCCGTGCATCATCTGCCTGAAACCGTGGCCTGGACCGAGGCGCTGACGGAGGCTGCCTATCGTGAGAGCGCGGATGCCGTACCGATCTTTCTCGGCGGCGACCATGCGATTTCCGCAGGGACGGTCGCCGGCATGGCGCGCCGGGTGGCTGAAAAGGGCCGTCCGTTTTTTGTGCTCTGGCTCGACGCCCATACCGATTATCACACGCTGGAGACGACGCGCAGCGGCAATCTGCACGGTACGCCGGTTGCCTATTTCAGCGGGCGAAAGGGTTTTGACGGTTATTTCCCGCCGCTTTCCCATGCGGTGCCTGAGGAAAATATCGGCATGATCGGCATCCGCAGCGTTGATCCGGCCGAAAGGGCCGCTTTGGAAAAAAGCGGCATCACCGTTCACGATATGCGCTCGATTGACGAGCACGGTGTTGCCGTCCTGCTGCGCGAATTCCTCGCTCGGGTTCAGGCGGCGAACGGGCTTTTGCATGTCAGTCTGGATGTCGATTTTCTCGAGCCCTCCATCGCGCCCGCCGTCGGCACCACGGTTCCGGGCGGCGCGACGTTCCGTGAGGCGCATCTCGTGATGGAAATGCTGCATGATAGCGGGCTGGTCTGTAGTCTCGATCTCGTGGAACTCAACCCGTTTCTCGACGAGCGCGGCAGAACCGCGACGCTGATGGTGGATCTCGCCGCCAGCCTGCTGGGCAAGCGGGTCATGGACCGCCCGACGCGGGCCGGCTGAAAGGGGTGATATGATGACCGTGATACCGAACCTCAATATCGTCCCCTTCGTCAGCGTCGATCACATGATGAAACTTGTGCTGCGCGTGGGCATCGATACGTTTCTGCGCGAACTTGCGGGGGTGGTGGAAGAGGATTTCCGCCGCTGGGAAAGCTTCGACAAGACGCCGCGCATTGCCTCACATTCGAAGGAAGGTGTCATTGAACTGATGCCCACCAGCGATGGCACGCTTTACGGCTTCAAATATGTCAACGGCCATCCGAAGAACATGAAGGAAGGCCGCCAGACGGTGACGGCTTTCGGCGTGCTTTCCGATGTCGGCAATGGTTATCCGCTGCTGCTGACCGAGATGACCATCCTGACGGCGCTGCGAACCGCCGCCACCTCCGCTGTTGCCGCAAAATATCTCGCCCGCAAGAACTCCCGCTCCATGGCCATCATCGGCAATGGCGCACAGAGCGAATTCCAGGCGCGCGCCTTCAAGGCTATCCTCGGCATAGACACGCTGCGGCTATTCGATATCGACCCTTCCGCCAGCGAAAAATGCGCCCGCAATCTCGCCGGGCAGGGTTTTGCCATCAAGATTTGTGAAAGCTCGCAGGAAGCGGTCGAAGGGGCGGATATCATCACGACAGTCACCGCCGACAAGCAATATGCGACGATCCTGACCGACAACATGGTCGGGCCCGGCATTCACATCAACGCCGTGGGCGGCGATTGCCCCGGCAAGACGGAGTTGCACCGGGACATTCTGCTGCGATCGGATATCTTTGTGGAATATCCGCCGCAGACGCGCATTGAAGGTGAAATCCAGCAATTGCCGGCGGATTATCCCGTCACCGAGCTTTGGCAGGTCATATCGGGTGAAAAGCAGGGGCGGGCAAGCGACCGGCAGATCACGCTGTTCGACAGCGTCGGCTTCGCGACGGAAGATTTTTCGGCGCTGCGTTACGTGCGCTCAAAGCTGCCATCCACCGGGCTTTATACCGAGCTGGATCTGCTGGCCGACCCGGATGAACCACGTGACCTGTTTGGGATGCTGTTGCGGTGTGAGGCGGCCCTCGTCTAGGGATTTCCAGCGCTGGCCGTCTATTTCGTTTCCCGGCGGTTCCTGCGGGCAACCACATGCTCCCGCCAGATGGTGAAGAGGCCGGCGGCGATAACAATCGCCGCACCGATGACCATGTTGGGCGTCACCACTTCCCCATAGACGGTGACGCCGATGATGGAGACGAGCACCAGCTGGTAATAGGAAAAGGGCTGCACGGAGGCCGCATCCGCCAGTTCGAACGCCTTTATCAGGCAATAATGGCCGCTCATGCCGGTAATGCAAAGCGCCAGCATCCAGCCCCAATCCTGCGGAGCGAGGTTGACCCAATAAAACGGGCCGACCAGCGTCAGGGCCGCCGCGCCGGCCACGCCGGTGTAGAAGAAGCTGGTCATCGCTGAATCGCTCTTGCTGCCAAGGCGGGTCAGGACGCTGTAGAGCGCCAACATGAAGGCGGCCACGAAGGTGATGATGAGCTTGTTATCAAAACCGTCGCCCTCCGGCTTGAGAATGACGAGAACGCCGATGAAGCCGACAAAAATGGCGCTCCAGCGCCGCCAGCCCACATGTTCTCCCAGCAAAGGCATGGACAGCGCCGCAACGATCAGCGGCGCGGAGGCGAGGATGGAATGGCTGTGCGCCAGCCCGACGACGGCGAAGGAGAAGATGGAAAAAACGATCTGTACGGCAAGAAGCACGCCACGGCCGATCTGCAGCCAAGGGCGGTTGGCCATGACGGCGCCCCTGATGCCGCCGGCGGATTTTGCAGCCATCAGCAGAACAAAAACGGCAAAGGCCCAATATCGCAGCATGGCGATAAAAACCGGCGGATAGGCGCTGCCCAGATGTTTCGATATGCCATCTTGCGCCGCAAAGATCGTGAAGGCGACAAGCGCATAAAGAAAGCCGGTTCTGGGTGATGGCATAAGAAAACCGCTATCCGACTGCCGTCGGCAAAAGAGTATTCGGGATGAATGAGGTGGGTGTCGGCCATATTTTATGACGGCACCTTGTCAGACAACCTTATTTTCCGAATAGCTGCCATGCAAGTGTGGAAGCTGCGTTTTCAAGGGTCGATTGCTGGAATGTAGCTTTGCGGTGCTTTCCCCTGTGCTTGTCACAGGGTTCCAGCCAGTCCAAGTCCTTGGACTGAAAGGAGTCTCTCCCGCCGCGCAGACGCGCGTCGCCCTGCAGGTCGACGTGGAGCTCGGATGATGTTAGCCTGCTGCCGAGGGCTTTGGGACAGGCGCGGCTGTCCGCCGTCAACGATTGCCCGGCGGACAGAAGGTTCAGCAAGACGCTCAGCGTCCCGGTTGTGGCTTCAGCCGATCGTCACGGCCGTCTTCGAGGTCGCGGATTTCAGCGCGGCGTCGGCCAGTTTCAGCGCGATCAGACCGTCCTTGATGGAGGGTGACGGTGCGACATTGTTTTCGATGCTGTCGATAAAGGCGGTGATTTCCGCAGCATAGGCCGCCGTGTAACGCGTCATGAAGAAATCATGCAGCGGCGGGCGGGTGTAACCTTCCGCATTGGCGATTTCGATGGAAACCGGGCGCTGGTTTTCGGCAGCCGCCGAGCCTTCCGAACCGTGCACTTCGATGCGCTGATCATAACCATAGGTGGCGCGGCGGGAATTCGAAATGATCGCCTGCCTGCCGCTTTTCGTGGTCAGGATGATGCTGGCGCTGTCGAAGTCACCCAGCGCACCGATCTGCGGATTGACAAGAACGGAACCGGTGGCGAACACGGTTTCCACTTCCTCGCCGAGCAGGAAGCGGGCCATGTCGAAATCATGAATGGTCATGTCGCGGAAAATGCCACCGGAGACCTTGATATAGTCGGCCGGCGGCGGGCCGGGGTCGCGGCTGGTGATGGTGACCATTTCCACCTTGCCGATGCGACCATCGTCGATTGCCTTGTGGACGGCCTGGAAATGCGGGTCGAAACGGCGGTTGAAACCGAGCATCACCTTCGCACCGGTTTCCTCGACCACCTTGGCGCAGGCTTCCGCGCGGGCGACATCGAGATCGACGGGCTTTTCGCAGAAGATCGCCTTGCCGGCGCGGGCGAAACGCTCGATCAGGTCGGCATGGGTGTTGGTCGGGGTGCAGATGATGACGGCGTCGATCGTCTTGTCGGCCAGAACCTCATCGATCGTGCTGACCTTGCACTGCGCTTCGCGGGCGATTGCTTCCGCAGCGCCGGCCATGGCATCGACAACGGCCGCCAGCTGCGCACGGCTGTCGGTGGTGATCGCCTTGGCGTGGACCTTGCCGATCCGTCCAGCGCCGAGCAGCGCCAATTTCGTAACCATCTTTCCTCCGGTTTCTCACACCCATCCCTCACTCCCGGAAGGACAGAATATGAATACAAGCAATGTTTCGATATGGAATATATGTTCTATTTTGCTAGATCGACATCGCAGATGTGTCAAGCGTTTTGACGATGATCCAGGGGGCCGAAATCACGCCTTCAGGAAGATGGTGCGGCGCGGATGGCTGGTGTCGAGAAAAGCCCCGCGCAACAATCAATCAGCCGAAGCTGTCAGGGCCGTATTATGTGGCAGGGCGTATACCTCAACGGGGGTTTCGAGGCCGCGCAACAGCCATGGGCCGAGATTTTCCAGTTTTCCCTGATATCCGGCGGTGCGCACGAATTCTTCTGAGAAAAGCACATTGCGCCCGGTCTCCTTGGTCAGCGTTTCCAGCCGTGACGCGATATTGACGGCAGGGCCGATGACGGTGAAATCGAGGCGGGTTTTCGAGCCGATATTGCCATACATGACATCGCCGACATGCACGCCGATGCCGTAGCCGAGAGGATCGTGTCCCTTGCGGCGATTGATCTCATTCAGCGCAACGAGGCTCTTCTGCGCGCTGGCAATGGCTTTCAGCAGGTTTTCGCAGGCCTGCGGGTCGCTGAGCGGGAAAATCGCCAGCAGCCCGTCGCCCATGAATTTCAGGATTTCGCCACCGAATTCCTCGATGGGATCGCACATGGCGTCGAAATAACCGTTCAGAAGCTCGATGACATCGTCGCGCGGCCAAAGGTCGGAAATATGGGTGAAATTGCGCAGGTCGCAGATCAGGATCGCCGCACCCACCGTCATACCGCTGCCGCGTGTCGTTGCGCCGTTGAGGATTTTTTCGCCCGCATGCGGCCCCACATAGGTTTCCAGAAGGGTGCGCGTCATGCGGTTCTTCAGACGTATTTCGCTGACGAGCGCCAGTGCCGGAAGCAGGTTTTTCAGGGCGAGGATTTCGCTGTCGGAAAAACCGCCGGGCCGGTCGCTGGAGAATGTGGCGACATGGCGCTTGCCGAAGGTATGCTCGATCGGCCAGGCGCAATAATCCGTCAGCCCCTCGGCCCGCAGGTCTTCGTAGATCGTATAGCCGGGCTCATCGATGTCTTCTCCGTTCAGCCGGTGGCGGACTTCGGTGGCGCCCTGATGAATGTCGTTGATGGGGCTATTGAGATATTCAGGCGTATTTTCAGATCCGTAGCCATAGGTGGCGATCTCGGCGGAGGACAGGCCGGCTTTCCACAGAATGCGCGCGCCAAGCCATTGCGGATGGCGAATGCGGAAAGCGAGCACGCCCCGCGCCACGGAAACTCCGCTCTCCCGAAGCCTGTTGCAGAGTTCGACGAATATCTCGTCGATAAAGCGTTCGTCCTTGGTGCCCGTGATCAGCCAGTCAAGAATTTCCGTCTTCTCCGCCGGCCACAATTCATCCAGTGCTGAAGAAACCCGTTCTTCGGTGTCGAGACTTAGTGTCATGGCAGGATTCCGGAGGTTGTTGCTGCTCTCGCGCAAGCGGGGCACATGTCGCAAAAGCGAAACATGGTCGCTCGCGAACCCCATGTGGTGCCGGATAACGAAAATGTTAAGAGAGGAGCGCGGAAAATGTTCCGGAAGGGATTGGCTTAATCAGGCCACGCGCGCCGCCCGGATGTTCCCGGGAACATCGTCCCCGGCGGCGCTGAGATTTTTAATGATCGCCAGGTGGATCAGATAACGGTTTCAACGGGAATATGAAGTGCTGCGGCAACGCGTCTGATGCGCAGCGGATCGCTGTCCGTGCCGTCTTCCAGCGCGCGTATTTCGCTGGTGGTCAGGCCGCAGGTCACGGCAAGCTGTTCGACCGTATATCCGGCGAGATTGCGTGCGGTGAGGACCTTTTTGGCAAATGGAGCATCGGTTTCGTGATCGGAATCGGGTTGTGAGATTGAAATTGTCATTATTGCATCTCCCTCAGAATGGACACTTAAATGCGGGCGGCACAGAAAAGTTGCCGGGGCCAAATGCGACCGCGTTGCCGGAGAAGAATATCGGTGCTGCAACGCAGCGAGGAACATAGCGGCTTCATCGACCTACGCAATAGTTAAATTTTGTTAAGATTCGTGATCGCCGCATTCCTGCGGCACGCCCTGCCCGAAAATGGCCGAAAATCCCACGTTTTCAGGGCTCTTGCGAGGACGGGCGGCTTTCGCTACAGCATGCCCCAGGCGCGAAACCGGCCACGGCCGGTCACTTCCCGCAATTCCAGTTGGTTGGCGAGGCCTATAGCGCCCTGCGGCGTGGTGCCGAGTTCCTTGACAATCATCGCCGCCGAAACCACCGGTCGAGAGACGACAAGCTCCACCAGTTCCGGCAGGCGAGAGGAAGAGCGTCGGCCGGCCAGTTTGCGCATCATGCGTTCTCGCGCATGGGTCAGGCGGTCATGTTCCTTCATGCCGGCCTGCGCCGCTTCGTAAAAGCTGTCGAGAAGTGCGGCAATCCGCTGCGTCTGGTTTCGGGCGTGCCGGCGCTCCCGTGGGATCGCACGCAGACCGGCGCTCAGGGCCGGCAGGTGAGCGGGTGTGACGGCGCCGTCGCGCAGAAAGGCGGAGACCAGAAGTCGGCCGAGCCAGGGGCTGCGTTGCAACACCTCGATCATGTTCCACGCGTCGAGCAGGATGGCGGTGCGAAGGATTGCCGGCAGTTCTTCCGTGCGCGCAAGGACAGCCCACCATTCTTTCAACCGTTCGTCTTCGTCCCAGTCGGGTTCGTTGATGATCGCATGGCTTTCCTCCCTGTGCATTGGCTGAAGCGCGCCTCCGGTGGTGATCGCATCGAGCGTTGCGGCGCTTCGCGCCAGCAGCGCGTCCAGCTCGGAAAAAGCGCCGTCCAGCGATGTTTCCTCCTCTGCGTCGGCATCTTCATCGCGGGAATGGTCGAGTGTTTGCCGTGGAGGTGCTGGCTCTTCGGCAAGCGCGGCCCTGCCGCGTAGCCTAGAAAGGCCCGGCGCGGTAAAGGCCCAGCCGGAGGCATTGGAAAAGATCAGCCGTCGCGAGCGGAGAATCCGGTGCGCCGCCGTCATTTCATGGGTTGGCGCGCGCACATCCATATGGGCGTCATGCAGCACGAGATCTTCCATGTGAACGAGTTCGCCATCCACCCACATGGATGAAATGGCATCGGTGAAATCCTGTCTTTCGATGAAGCCCTGTTTCATCGGTGACCGGTCGATCCGCTCGTCCAGCCGCGCCAGCGCCTCGCCGGCGCGGGCGGCGGCAATGAGGAGCTTCTCGATCTGTACGTCCGATATATCGTAAATCATTGATATTTTTTAGTTTGAGCACGGGCGGCTTACAAGGCGGATCACAATCGGGCACCTCCGCTTTCGCGGTTTTCACCCAAAATCCCGACGAAAAGCCGTGTGGTTACAGAAATGGCGCGACGAGGGTTTTGCTCGCCCTTGCTGTTTTTTCGTCAATATTGCGGCGCGGTATAAACTTGCGCACTGCAATATGGCGGGTATATACCCCCACCGAGAGCGACAAATTATCACACCTTCCGTTCGCCCTTCCATCTCCAGACGAAGATGAATTGGAGTTTACCCGTGAATATTATGGCAAATGGTCCCGCCACCGCGCCGGATCAGAAAACCCGTTTGAAATCCATCATCGGCGGATCGGCGGGCAATCTCGTCGAATGGTACGACTGGTATGTCTATTCGGCCTTCACCCTTTATTTTGCGCCGGTGTTTTTCCCTTCCGGAAACCAGACCGCCGAGCTTCTGAGTGCAGCCGCCGTTTTCGCAGTCGGATTTCTGATGCGGCCCATCGGGGCCTGGTTCATGGGCACCTATGCCGACCGCAAGGGCCGCAAGGCCGGCCTGACCTTATCTGTCACGCTGATGTGTCTCGGTTCGCTGCTGATCGCGATTACGCCCGGCCACGAGGCGATCGGCATTGCCGCGCCGGCCATTCTGGTTTTCGCAAGGCTTCTGCAGGGTATCAGCGTCGGCGGTGAATATGGGGCGAGCGCGACCTATCTCAGCGAAATGGCCGGCAAGAACCGCCGTGGTTTCTTCTCCAGTTTCCAGTATGTGACGCTCATTTCCGGTCAGCTTCTGGCGCTGGCGGTGCTTCTGGTGTTGCAGCGGATCCTGACGCCGGAACAACTCGGCTCCTGGGGCTGGCGCATTCCCTTCTTCATCGGCGGCCTTCTGGCGATTGCGGTATTTTATATCCGCCGCGGCCTTGTCGAGACGCAGTCCTTCGAAAATGCCAAGACCGGTGCTGTCGACAAGCCGAAGTCCAGCGGATGGGCGCTGTTCAAGCACTATCCAAGGGAAGCGCTGATGGTCATGGCGCTCACCTCTGGCGGCACGCTCGCCTTTTACGCCTATACGACCTATCTGCAGAAATTCCTCGTCAACACCTCCGGCTTCAGCAAGGAAAGCGCCACGGAGATCACCACGGCGGCGCTCTTCGTCTTCATGCTGTGCCAGCCGCTCGCCGGCGCGCTGTCCGACAAGATCGGCCGCAAACCGCTGATGGTCGGCTTCGGTATTCTCGGAACGCTGTGCACCTATGCGATCTTCAGCACGCTTTCGACGACGACCGATCCCATCATGGCTTTCGCCCTCGTTCTGGTCGGTCTGTTGATCGTTACCGGCTATACTTCCATCAATGCGGTGGTGAAGGCGGAAATGTTCCCTGCCCATATCCGCGCGCTTGGCGTGGCTCTGCCCTATGCGCTGGCGAACACCATATTCGGCGGAACGGCGGAATTCGTGGCCCTGAAGTTCAAGCAAATCGGCCACGAAAGCTGGTTCTTCTGGTATGTGACGATCATGATCGCTCTGTCGCTGGTGGTTTATGTGAAGATGCGCGACACGCGCGATCACAGCCATATTCACGAGGATTGAGCGACCCGCATCCAGACCGGCAAAAGTCCCGCCCTTCCGGCGGGGCTTGTTCTTTTCTGCAGTCAGGCGGGTTCGACAGGAAGGACGATACGGGCCTCAAAACCATCCTGCCGGCCCGGCGCCGGAGAGGAAAGCAGCAGCTTTCCGCCGGCTTGCTCCACGAGGCTTTTGACGATGGCCAGACCAAGCCCGGTTCCGTCCGCCGTGGTCTGGCCCCTGGTAAAACGCGTCGTCAGCTTGGGTAAGAGCCCCCCATCGATAGCCGCCCCGGAGTTGACGATGTGGATCGTGCCGTCTGCTTCGGCGACGACCTGCACCGGGCTTTCCGCCGGACTGTGGATCAGCGCGTTTTCGAGAAGGTTGCGAATGATGATGCCGAAGGCATCCGCGCCGATCCTGCAGGGTAAACCGCCGTCGCGGCGATTGTTGAAACGGATGCGCGACGTTCCGATTGTCGTTCTGCTCATGTCATCGATCACGAGTTCGAGCACGGGGATGACGTCGCTCGTTTTATCGGTGACCCCGATCTTTGCTTCAGCGCGCGACATCTGAAGCAGTTTTTCGGCCAGGTGGGCGAGATGCTGCAGGGATTTTTCGATGTTCTCCACACGCGGCGCAAGCTCCGGCGGAATGTCTGCATGCAGCCGCTGCGCCTGCGCCAGCGCGCCGGCAATCGGCGTGCGCAATTCATGGGCGCTGTTGGCGGTGAATTCCCGTTCCGCATCGATTGCCGATCGCAATCGTCCGAGCAGCAGATTGACCGAACGGGCAATGGGATGCAGTTCGCCCGGAAATGGTTGCGTCGGCAGCGGCGCGAGATTGCCGCCGTCCTTTTTGCCGATATCGTCGCGCAGGGTCTGTATCGGTCGCAGCGTTCTGCGCACCACCACAATGACGGCAAAAATGCTGGCGGGAATGAGGATGAGAACGGGGAGAAGCAGCGCGGCGCCCGCCTCTTCGATCGCCTCGCGGCGATTGGCGAAGGCGTCGGCGACCTGCAGGAAATAATTGTCGTCCGGCGAAGCGATCGTGAAGATACGTTGCGACGATGTCTCTGAAAAACCGGGATCGAGCGGTACCTCGAAAGGTTCCGTCGAACTGTCATGTGAATGCAGCACGACTTGCCCTTCACGGTCGCGAACCTGGTAGGTCAGATATTCCGCCCCCTCCGCCGGCTTGTTGAGTTTCTGCGCGGCGGGCGCGGTATTGTTTTCGCGAAGATCGTCCAGCAAAAGCGGCAGAAGCCTTTCTGAAGTCTCCTCAAGGCCCGCGTCGAAAATCTCGGCGAACTCATCCTGCATCACCATGACGCCCAGCGCGCAGGCAAGTAGCCAGGATATGGCGACAACGCTGGTCAGCGCCGTCACGAGCTTGCGGGTCATGCTGGTCGGTCTGGCCATTTCTGCCTGCTTGTAATTCTGACTATCTGATGGTGTAGCCGACGCCGCGCACGGTCTCGACGCGGTCATGGCCGATTTTCTTGCGCAGCCGGCTGATATAGACCTCGACCGTGTTGCTTTCTATTTCCGCGCCGAATTCATAAAGCGTGTCGTGCAATTGCGCTTTGGAAACGACGGCGCCAGGATGTTCGACGAGTTTCTCCAGCACGGCCCATTCCCGGGCGCTCAGCGTCTGCGCCGTCCCATCGACCGTGATGTTGCGCGCCACCTGATTGATCTCGATGCCGGGCAGGCGGATGACGGGAGCAGAACGCCCTTCGTAACGGCGCGAGACGGCCAGCATGCGGGCCGAAAGCTCGTTGAGATCGAAAGGCTTGACCAGATAATCGTCCGCACCGGCGTTCAGTCCGGCAATGCGGTCGGAGACCTGGTCGTGGGCCGTCAGAATGATGACCGGCGTCGCGTCATCGCGCTGGCGCAGGCCTTGCAGAAGGGTAATGCCCTCGCCGTCCGGCAGGCGCATGTCGAGCAGGATGAGGCCGTAAGCCATCGTCAGCGTCGCGGCCATGGCGTCACCCAGCGTCTTGAACCAGTCGACAGCATGACCCGCCGCTGCGACATGGTCCCGCAGCGCTTCGCCCAGCACATGATCGTCTTCAACAAGCAGAACCCGCAAGACAGCTCCCTCTATCGCTTCGTCTTGCGTATCTCTTTCTCCGGATAAGCGTCAAGCACAGTGTTTCAGCTGTTCTGACGCTGGGTGCAGCCGCCGAACACATCGAGCGATGGATCGTAGACCGATGTGGAGACATTCATCATGCCGAGGATGCTGTGGAAATAATTGTCGTGCGAGCGCCCGCCCTCCGCCGCGGTTTTTGCGAGGCAGGCTTTGTTGAGCCCCATGGATTTGGCAAAATCGTCATCGAACCAGACGAGAAACGGCACATGGGTCTGCTGGTCGGGCGCCAGCAGATACGGCGCGCCATGCAGGTAGACGCCGCTCTCGCCAAGCGATTCGCCGTGGTCCGATGCATAGATCATGCTCGTCGCCAGCCTGTCGGAACGGGCCTTCAGCTTGTCGATCACGGTCGAGAGGAAATGGTCGGTGTAAAGAAGCGTGTTGTCGTAGGAATTGACGATCTCCGCGTCGGAGCAGTTGCCAAGCTCGGCCGTGCGGCAATCCGGGGTGAATTTGCGGAATTCGTCGGTATAACGCAGATAATAGGTCGGCCCGTGGCTGCCCATCTGGTGCAGCACGATCACGCTGTCTCTGGTAACGTTATTGAGCCAGGAATCGAGCTTGTCGAAGAAGATATCGTCGCGGCATTCTCCGCCAGTGCAGAAGCGGCTGTCATTGGTCGAGGGCAGATCGAAATAAGGGATACGGTCGGCCACGTTCTTGCTGCCGGTATTGTTGTCCAGCCATGTGGCACTGACACCGGCATGGACGAGAACATCCATGACGTTTTCATTGGCGAGCGCCTTGTTGTGGCTATATTGCGAACGCGGGAACTTCGAGAACATGCAGGGAATGGAAATCGCCGTCGCGGTGCCGCAACTGGTCGTGTTTGGAAAATAAATCACGCCGCGTTTTGCGAGTTCGGGATTGGTCTCGCGCCCATAACCGTTCAGGGAAAAGTTCGCGGCCCGCGCGGTCTCGCCCGCCACGATGACGGTGATGCGGGGTTTGCGGACGCCGCCCAATGAAGGCAGGATTTTCGCATCCCTGCCGACCGGGCTGACCTGAATATCGACTTCCTTGCCGGCCAGCGTGAAATAATGAATGGCCGACATGATCGGCGACAGGGGATTGACGCTTTTGACAATGTCCTTGTGCTGGCGCACGGCGGTGGTGAAGGTCTTGGAATTGGCGAAGCTGATGATGCCGGCGATGGTAAGACAGATCAGGATGCTGATCGTGTTCCATAAAAGCTTGTCGAGGATCGTCCGGTGCCGCACACGCACGGCGACGATGAGGAGGGACGGCAACAGTCCGTAAATCGCCATGTGCCAGAGAAAGCCGGGCGTGATCAGATTGCCAGCTTCCGCCTGTGTCGTCTCCATGGCGTTGCGGATCATATCGCTGTCGATAACGATGCCGTAGCGATCCATGAACCAGGAAGCGGCCGCCGCCGCGAAGATGAGGAAGATCAAGAACGGCTTGATGAGATATTTGGCGGAAAAAATAATGATTAGCGCGCCGAAAAGGGCGGCCATGGCGCCATAAAGCGCGACGATGGCGACCGGATAGGCCGAAAGATAGGTGTGAACCTTCGACCAGAATGTCCGGTTCGTGAAAAACAGCAGATAGGCCGCCGTCAGCAGGCTGAGCGGCACGCTGCCGATTTCCGGACGATATGTTACTGTTCCCGTCGCTTTCGCGGTAAAAAGAGCCACTGTCAGATCCACCAGATTTACAATAGGCCGGCGGCAACGGAGACGGGGCGAAAACGCCTCCGGAAAGGCTGCCGCATGGGCCGACCAATGGCGGATGCGTCATTTTGCTGACATCAACCTGAAAGCTTGTCATGAAAGTGTCACACTCCGTGGTGGCCGTTTGGCGGATGACGATAGAGCCCTTAATTGAGGCCCACGATGCCTGTGGCGGTGGTGCGCGTTGCAAATATGCGCGTGGCCCTGACCGGCAGCAGGCTGCCTGCGGGCAGGTTCTGGAAGGTCACCGTCGCCCCGGAAAGCAGGGTCAGGCAGAGATGGCCGCCATTGCCCACATAGATGGCGCGGGTGGGGGAAGGAAGCGGGCTCGTATCGTCCGGAACCACATCGAAAGCGTGGGATGCCGGGGATTCGAGGCCGGCGGCGTGGTGTTCGTAAGTCTCAGCCATTGCTGTCTCCCGTGAATCGAAATCTGGTGCGATTATGGGATGCGCTGCGGCCATGGGGAAAAGCGGGTACAGGAAATATCCGGACAGGATTTCGGCCTCGTCTTGGGCCTGCCCGCAAGAGCGTCATTCTTTTCGCAATTTCATGGCGTTACGCCGCCCCCGCCTTTTGCCGCCAATGCGGCGCAAACGGATGATGTCGGATTTTTCCTCCACGGGATCGACAGGCGGGCGGATGCTGCCCGCTTCAATTGCGCATGTGGAGAATGAAGGCCCTGACGGCGGGAGAGGCTTCCGTTTTCCGGTGGGCGATGGCGAGGTCCGAGGTCGTGGAACTGGCGGCAAGCGGCAGGTAGCGCACACCGGGCAACCTCAGGCAATTAAGCGAGCGCGGCACCAGCGCGACGCCGAGGCCGATGGCCACCATGCTGGCGATCGTGGTGTAGTCCCTGCCTTCCGGGGTGATCGCCGGCTGGAACCCGGCTTCATTGCAGGCCTCTATCGTATTGTAGTGAAACCCGACATCCGGCGGCTGTCGCGGGGTAATGAAGGTCTCGCCGGCAAGGTTTTTCAGATCGACCTGCATCGCAAAGGCCAGGGGATGGTTTTCAGGAAGCGCGGCCATCAGCGGTTCGCGCAGCACCACATGGGTTGTCACACCTTCCGGAACGGGCGCGGGCGGGCGGATGAAGGCGAAATCCAGATTGCCGTCGGCAATCTTGGCCAGTTGCAGCCGCATCTCCATCTCGATCAATTGCATCTCCACATCGGGATGGGAAGCACGGAAACCGGCAATGGACCGGATCATCTGGCCGGAATAGGCGGCCGAGGCGACATAACCGATGGAAATGCGCCCGGTTTCGCCGCGGTCGACGCGTTTGAGCGCCGCAAGCGTCGCCTCGGCATTGGCGAGGATCTTCCGGGCGTCGTCATAGAGAAGCTGCCCGGGCGTGGTCAGTTTCACCGAGCGGCGCGTCCGGTCGAGAAGGGGCATGCCGACAATCTGTTCGAGCGCCATGATCTGTTGGCTCAGGCCCGGCTGGGCAATGCCGAGGCGGGCGGCGGCGCGCTCGAAATTGCGCTCATCTACCAGCGTGGTGAAATAGCGCAGGTGGCGTAATTCGAATGTCTCCGCCCGGCTTGCCGGTTTCCTGCCCATCGTCACGGCCTTTCCCGGCAGATTTGAATAATTCAAAGCTATTATCGATGTGAGTTTTCATAATCAACAGTTCTGAAAAAAACCGGCTGCGCTTATTGGATCACAATCCGTCCCTTGCGTAATAAGATGACTTAAATTCTCCAGAAAATACCGTCTTGTGGTGGCGCGGGTGATGAAGGGTCTTGGCGTGCAGGGAAAAATCAAACACATTTCCAATCTGGCTGGCGGTTGCGCCGTCATCGCTTATGCGGCGTTTTTTGCCCCGGCTTCCGCCTTTGCGCAGGAGGCCGGTACGACGGTGCTGCAGACCATCACAGTGGACAGCACCAAAAATCAGGACCCCAAGGCTCCGGTGAAAGGCTATGTGGCGAAAACGAGCGCCAGCGCCACCAAGACGGGGCGATCCCTGATCGAGACGCCGCAATCCGTCTCCGTCATCACCAAGGACCAGATGGATGTGCAGAACGTCCGCACTCTCGGCGAGGCGTTGAACTATGTTCCCGGTGTGGTTGCGCAGCCGTTCGGCGCCGATCCGCGTTTCGATGCGCCGCGTATCCGCGGCTTTCAGGGGAACCAGTTGCAGTTTCTAAACGGTCTGCGGTTGATGCGCACGGCCAGTGCGCCGTCCTATGAAGTTTATGGTCTGGAGCGGGTGGAAGTCATTCGCGGGCCGGCCTCGGTGCTTTATGGTCAGGGCAATCCCGGTGGCCTCATCAATCTCATCAGCAAACGGCCGATCTTCGAGCGTTTCGGCGAAGTGGGGGCGCAGATCGGCAGCTTCGACTATTACCAGTCGATGTTCGATATCGGTGGACCGGTCGCGGGCACCGACAGTTTCGCCTATCGCCTGACAGGTCTTGCGCGCAACGCTCACCTTCAGACGGACAATCTGCAGAACGACCGCTATTTCATCGCACCGGCGCTCACCTGGCAGCCGGACGAGGATACGAAGCTGACGGTTCTTGCCTCCTATCAGCATGACAATCCGAGTTCGCCCTCCGGCCTGCCGGCGGCGCTGACCTATCTCAGACCCGGCAATATGCTGGACCGCAGCTTTTATGTCGGCGATCCGTCCTTCGATACGTCGAACCGTAAATTCACCAATATCGGCTATGAGTTCGAGCACCGTTTCGACGAGACCTTCACCTTCCGGCAGAATGCGCGTTATTCCAATTTCGACTGGTCCTACCGCGCGCTCGGCATGTCGTCGGCCAACGGCGGCATGATCGGCAATCTCATCCGTCGCAATGCGACGTTCCAGGACGAGCTGCTGAACACCTTCAACATCGACAACAGCCTGCAGGCGGATTTCTCCACGGGGTCAATCGACCACACCCTGCTTGTCGGGCTGGACTACCGTTATTTCGACAATAACGTCAAAACCGAGTTCTGGGCCGCGACGCCGCTCAATCCCGTCAATCCGGTCTATGGCGGGCCGATCAGCCTCACGTCGCGCACGCTCTATGCCGATGTGAAGACGGATATTTCCCAGATCGGCCTTTATGCGCAGGACGAGATGGCCTTCGAGAACTGGCGGGTCACCGCTGGCTTGCGGCAGGACTGGGCAAGCACCAGCGGCACGACCTTCAACGGCGCCACCTACCGCTCGCTCGACAAGGACGATCACAAGCTGACCGGCCGCGTCGGCGTCAGCTATCTGTTCGATGGCGGCATCGCGCCCTATGTCAGCTATGCGACCTCCTTCGAACCGGTGCCGCAGCCGGCTGTCGGCGATGCGCCGAAACCGACCACCGGCGAACAATGGGAAGCGGGCGTCAAATACCAGCCCGAGGGTTTCGATGGGTTCTTCTCCGCCGCGGTCTACGATCTGACACAGAAAAACGTCACGACGACTGTGGGCGGCGTGACGCAGCAGATGGACGAGGCGCATGTGAAAGGCCTTGAACTCGAGGGCGTCGCAAGCCTTGCCGACGGGCTCGACCTGCGCGCTGCCTATACCTACATGGACAGCGAGGTCTCCGGCCGCGTGAATAACGGCAAGGAGTTGGACAGCACGCCCCGCCACGCCGCAAGCCTATGGCTTGATTACACTTTCCCGGAAGATACCGCCCTTGAGGGTTTCGGCATCGGCGGCGGTGTGCGTTATGTCGGAAAACGCTATGGCGATGCCGCCAATACCTTCGAGATGAAGGGCCTCACCCTGCTCGATCTCGCTGTGCATTACGAGAAGAACGGCTACCGCGCCTCGCTTCAGGTGCAAAACTTGACTGATAAAGAATATATTTCTAGTTGCTCCACTTTCGGATGTTATTACGGTGACGGAAGAACGGTCATGGGCAAGCTGACCTATCGTTGGTGATGCCATATCAAAGTGAAGCAGCAGGGGCATGACGCGCAAGGATCGATGGATGTCCCCCCTCTGGGGGCGGCGGGAATTTTTAGGCCTGGTCGCTGCTTCTGCTCTTGCCGGCAAGGCGCGCGCGGCGGTCACGCCACGCCTTGCCGCCATTGACTGGGCCATGTTGGAAACCGCCGTTGCGCTCGGCGTCATGCCGGTGGCGGCGACCGAACTCATCCAGTTCCGGGTGGACGCGGTCGAGCCGGAAATCCCTGCAACCGTCGCCGATCTCGGCCTGCGCGGTTCGCCGAACTTCGAGCTTCTGCAACTGACCCGGCCCGATCTCATTTTGATTTCGCCCTTCTACACCCGTTATATCGGCAGGCTGGAAGCGATTGCCCCGGTCTTCTCGCTGCCCTTTTACGTGAAGGGCGAACCGCCTTTCGCAAAGGCCCTGGCGGCGGTCTCAGCCCTTGGCGGCAAGCTCGGCAGGGCAGACGAGGCGCGCAGGGTGCTGGGCGAAACGGAAGCGGCGCTGCAGGCCATGCGGACCCGCCTTGCCGGTTTCGCGGCGCGGCCGACCTATGTGATCAACATCGGCGACGCCCGGCATTTTCGCGCTTTCGGTGCTGATAGCATGTTCGGGGATGTTCTTGGTCGGCTGGGGCTTGCCAATGCCTGGGTGGATCGTTCGCAATTCACCTTCGCGGCCCCGGTGCCGCTTGAAAATCTCGCCGCTTCGCCCGATGCGCGCATCGTCATCGTCTCCGACATTCCGGTCGAGGCGCGGGAAACCTTGCGCAGCAGCGCCATATGGCGCGCGCTGCCTGCCGTGCGGGAAAACCGGGTGGTCACGCTCGGCAATGTCGGCCCCTATGGCGGCATCACCGCCGGCATGCGCTTTGCGCGGCTTCTGACCGAAGCGCTCTCGGCGCAGGGACAAGCCCTGTGACCGCGCGGCCTCTCCAGCTTTTCTTCGGGCTGCTGTTCGTTCTGGCCTGCGGGCTTTCCCTGCATGCCGGGCTGTTGCGGCTGCCTTTCGGCGCATGGCCCGGCCCGCCGTTCGATGCCGCCACCATGTCGATGGATCAGGTGATTTTCGCCTTCAGCCTGATGCCGCGCGTGGCGGTCGCCATTCTGGCGGGCGCGATGCTGGGACTGTCGGGTGCGTTGTTGCAGCAATTGCTGCGCAATCCGATTGCCGATCCTTCGACACTCGGCATCTCGGCCGGCGCGCAACTGGCCATCGTCATCGCCACCCTGTTCTTTCCTTCGGTGCTGGATGGCAACCGCGCCCTGGTCGCGCTCGCCGGCGCGGCCGCTGCGGCCGGCGTCGTGTTCCTTTTAGGCTGGCGACGCTCCTTCGAGCCGGTGACCATGGTGGTGTCGGGGCTGCTGGTCGGCATCACCGCCGCGTCCGTTTCCGCGGCGCTGACTTTGGCGCAGGGCGAATATCTGATGTCGCTGGTCGTCTGGAACGGCGGCTCGCTCAGCCAGCAGGACTGGTCGAACGCCTTGTCTCTCGCGTTTCAGCTTCTTGCCGGGCTCGTTCTGACCGGCCTGCTGATTAAGCCGCTGACGGTCCTCGGTCTCGGCGATGCCGGTGCACGATCGCTCGGCGTCTCGCTGTTTTCGATCAGGCTGGCGATCGCCGCCGTCGCGGTCATGCTGGCCGCTTTCGTTGCCGCAGCGGTCGGCCTCGTCAGCTTCATCGGTCTTGCCGCGCCGGCGCTCACCCGGGCGCTCGGCGTGCGACGGTCATCCTCCGTCCTTCTTGTTTCGCCCCTGCTGGGCGGTCTGCTGCTCTGGTTCTGCGATGGTCTCGTGCAGCTTCTGGCGACTACGACGGCGGAAGTTTTCCCGACGGGTGCCGTGACGGCGCTGATCGGCGGGCCGCTGCTTCTGTGGCTGCTGTCGAAAATCCGGCCGACCGATGTGCATCGTGGCGAAGGCGTCGATCTCGCCACACGACGCGGGCTTGCGGCCCTGCTGCCGGTGCTCTTCATCATGGCAGTGCTGGTATTTGCCGCACTCGCCATCGGCAAGGGGCCTGATGGCTGGACAATGCTCAAGGCCACTGACCTGCAAAGCCTTATGCCCTTCCGCTGGCCGCGGCTGGTGGCGGCCGTGGCCGCGGGCGGTCTTCTTGCCATGGCGGGCGCACTTCTCCAGCGGCTGACCGGCAATCCCATGGCAAGCCCGGAAGTGATCGGCGTCAGCGGCGGTGCAGGCCTCGGTTTTGCCGCCGCCATTACGATTTTTCCGGCCGCCGGTCTTTTCGAACTGTTTTGCGGCGCCGGCATCGGCTCGGCGGCCGTCATGATCCTCGTGCTGTTCTTCGCCGTGCGCCGGCATCTGGCTCCGGAAAAAATCCTGCTGGCGGGCATTGCCGTCAGTTCGCTCTGCTCGGCAGTGCTCTCGGCGCTGCTTGCCATCGGCGATCAGCGGGCATGGCAGATTCTCGCCTGGCTCAGCGGCTCGGGTTCGACGGCGACACCGGCTTCGGCGATCTTTCTCGCCATTCTTTCCATCGTGCTTCTGGCGGCGGCCCTTTCGGTGACCCGCTGGCTGACGATCCTGCCGCTCGGGCGGGACGTGCCGTTATCACTTGGTCTGCCGCTCAGCACCGCGCGTATCGCCGTTATCGCGGTGGCGGGCATTGCCACCGGTGCCGCCTCGCTGCTCGTTGGCCCCTTGAGTTTTGTCGGGTTGATGGCGCCGCATATTGCGCTGCGCGCCGGTTTCACCACGCCGCGCGACCATCTCTTCGCCTCCTTCCTGTTCGGCGCGGTGCTGATGGCGCTTTCCGATCTTGGAGCGCGGACGGTCACCTTTCCCTATGAACTGCCGCTCGGGCTTTTTGCGGCTCTGGCCGGCGCGCCTTACCTGATCTGGCTTTCAGGCAGGCGTTGATGTTATTTCAAGTCGATTTACGGAGATGAGAACCATGGGTCAGACAGCGCTTGCGGTCGGTTATGACGATATTCCGCTCTTTTCTCTCGACGGCGTGACGATGGAAGTGCCGGGCAGGACATTGTTGCAGCCGCTGACGGCCAGTTTTGCGACCGGCAAGACCATTGGTCTGATCGGTCATAACGGTTCGGGAAAATCCACGTTGCTCAAGATTCTCGCGCGCATGCAGGAGCCGACGGCGGGCAGGGTCTCATTCGAGGGTAAGACGCTCGGCGCCTGGGGCAATCGTGAATTTGCGCGAAAGCTCGCCTATCTGCCGCAATATACGCCGGCCGCCTCCGGCATGCTGGCTAAGGAACTGGTGGCGCTCGGCCGTTATCCTTGGCACGGCGCGCTTGGGCAGTTCACCAAAGCCGATCAGGAGAAGGTGGATGAAGCCATCGAACTCACCGACACCGTCGCCTTCCGCGACCGGCTTGTGGATACGCTTTCGGGCGGCGAGCGCCAGCGCGTGTGGCTTGCGATGCTGGTGGCCCAGAACGCCGAAAGCCTACTTCTCGACGAACCCATCTCCGCGCTCGACATGGCGCACCAGCTCGAGGTGCTGTCTCTGGTCAAGAGACTGTCGCGCGAAAAGGGCCTCGGCGTCATCGTGGTGCTGCACGATGTCAACATGGCGGCACGTTTCTGCGACGAGATCGTCGCGCTTCATTCCGGCCAACTCATTGCACGGGGAACGCCGCAGGAGATCATGAAGCCGGAGACGCTGCAGCGCATCTATGGCGTTCGCATGGATGTCATGACCCATGCCGCCACCGGCTTTCCCGTCGCTTTGCCGCTTTGAGATGTTGCAGCAAAACAACGGCCGGCAACGCTGGCTGTCGATGGCGATTCCGCACGCATTTCCCGCCCTAACAATGTCTTAATGGCATCCTACCGCCATCAGACATTGTTAACCGTTCCGCTTTCATCGCCTCCAATTCAATTGTTTTGGATCGATTTTTCGGAACAAACGTTAACAGTGCGGAATTCAATATCCGGAGAGGGCAAGAAGGGCTGCTGCGGGTAGGATAAAACAGGAGAAAACAAGATGAAAAAGGCTGTTGCCGTAACTTTTGCCGCATTGACGATGGGCCTTGGCGGAACCGTTTCCGCGCTCGCTGCCGACCTTGCAAGATATGAGCCGGCTCCGCAGGAGCAGGACGATCGCAACGGTGTCAAGATCGGTTACCTCACCTGCGATATCGGCGGCGGTGTCGGTTACGTGATCGGCTCGGCCAAGGAACTGGATTGCACCTTCCAGTCCACCATGGGCGCGCGCCGCACCGACCATTACACCGGCGCCATCCGCAAGATGGGTGTCGACCTCGGTTTCACCACGCAGGGCCGTCTGGTCTGGGCCGTTTTCGCCCCGACTGCCGGTTACCACCGCGGTTCGCTGGGCGGCCTCTATCAGGGCGCAACGGCTGAAGTCACCGTCGGTCTCGGCGTCGGCACCAACGTCCTCGTTGGCGGCACCTCCGGCTCCATCCAGTTGCAGACGGTCAGCGTGACGGGTCAGGTTGGCCTCAACCTTGCTGCCACCGGCACGTCTGTGACGCTGACGGCCATGAACTGATCGGCGAATTGCCCGGTGTTTTTGACCGGGCATTCTGTCGCATGTCAAAACACGCCCTCTTCGTTGCCAGACGGGGAGGGCGTTGTATTATCCGGACCATGATTTCCGTCTTCAGACAAGCCGCGGCCGTGGCCGCGTTTTCCCTCCTTCTTGCGGCAAGCGCCTTTGCCGAGGGGGATGCTGCGCGTGGTGAGAAGGTTTTCAGCCGCTGTTCCACTTGCCATAGCATCGACGCACCGCGTACCCGCATGGGGCCACATCTGATGGGCGTGGTCGGCAGGCCAATGGCGGGCGTGGCCGATTACGGTCATTATTCACGGTCGCTGAAAGACGCAGGCGCATCTGGCCGGGTCTGGACAGAAGAAGAATTGCAGAAATTCATCGCCAGCCCGAAAAAGGCAATCCCCGGAAATGCGATGCGCTTTTTCGGGCTATGGAGCGAAACCGATATTGTTGATCTAATCGCCTATCTGAAGACGCATCCCCTGCCGCAGTAAATGTTAAAGCGGCGCGTCGGAGAGGATGTCCTCCGCCTCTTCCGCTGTCATCGCCATCACCTTCGCGCCGATTTCAAAACCGAAGCCGTTGCGGGCGAAAGCGGAAAATTCCTTGGCCTTGCGTTTCTCGTCCGGTTCGACACGGCGATAAGGCCCAAAGGCGCGCTTGCGCGCGAAAATGACGGCGGCGACCAGATCGTTGGTCTCCTGCAATGCGGCCGTGGCCGTTTCCCGTGCGACGCCCTTGATCTGGAGTTTCTGCGCCAGCCCGCGTTTTGACTTGCCGCTGCGCTGGCCGCTTCGCACGGTGATTTCCGCAAAAGCCGTATCGTCGAGCGCCTTGATGCCGTAAGCGAAGGTCACCGCAAATTCGCCGAGCGCCTTTACCTGTGCCGCGCCGATATCCTCGAATTTTTCCCGGGCCTTGCGCATGATGGCGTCGCGCAGCTGCTTTTCCGTCATCATCCGCTGTTGCAGTCGGTAGAGAGCGGAATTGCGCGCCCAGGAGAGCATACGGCTGGTGGGCTCAACGGCCTGTGCTTCGTCGTCGAACTCCATATCGTCAGTCAGGAAGGGGCTGGAATCGTCACTCATGGCGCATTTATAACGCGCTTGAGCCGTCTTGCCAGTTCCCTCCCGGCCTGAATTCTCCGGTTTCGGTGTCTCAGGGCGTCTGTGCGCCGGTGGCGGCGACATAAACCGAATAGAGGGATTTCGTTGCGGTGATGAACAGCCGGTTCTTCTTCGGGCCGCCGAAGGTGAGGTTCGCCACCGTCTGTGGCACCTTGATCTTGCCGATCAGCGTACCGTCAGGTGCAAAGCAATGAACGCCGTCGCCTGCACTGGTCCAGAGGTTGCCAGCCGTATCCAGGCGGAATCCATCCGGCAAGCCATTGTCGAGATTGCAGAATTCCCGGCCATTCGTAAGCTTCACGCCATCCACCACGTCGAAGACGCGGATATGGCGCGGGCGGGAGGCGTCGTGGCTATAGGAGCTGTCGGCGACGTAGAGCTTCGTTTCGTCGAGCGAGAATGCAAGGCCGTTCGGCTGCACGAAGTCGTCGATGGCGATATCGATCTTTCCGGTTGCGGGATCGAGCCTATAGACATTGCGGGTCTTCTGCTCCGGCTCGGCCTTGTAGCCCTCATAGTCTGAAAGAATGCCGTAGGTCGGATCGGTGAACCAGACGCTGCCGTCGGATTTGACGACGACATCATTGGGTGAGTTCAATCTTTTACCGCCGTAGCTGTCGGCGAGAACCGTGATCGAACCGTCGACCTCGGTGCGGGTGACGCGGCGGCCGCCATGTTCACAGGAGACAAGTCGTCCCTTCCGGTCGCGGGTGTTGCCGTTGGTGAAGTTAGAGGGCTGGCGGAATACCGAAATCCCGCCATCCGGCACCCAGCGCAGCATGCGCTCATTGGGAATATCGCTAAACAGCAGGCAGTTCAGATCGGCGAACCAGACGGGGCCTTCGGCCCAGCGGCAACCGGAATAAAGCTCTTCCAGTTCCGCATTGCCGACGATCAGGTGACGGAAGCGGTCATCGTGGATTTCGTAAGGGGAGGTCGTGTCTGTGGTCATGAGCGTAGTCCGCTTTTAGCCGTGTCGTTCGGGGTTCAGCGCGTGGCTTTGGGGCCGCTTGCCAGAAGGATGACTGATATGATGATGAGGCCGGTGAGGATGAGGCGGATGCCGGCGCCGAAACCGTAGGTGTTCAGCATCGACACCACCAGGAACATGAAGAGCGAAGCGCCCCAGATGCCGGGAACATTGGAATCCCCACCCGCCACCGCTGTGCCGCCGATGACGACGACGGCGATGGACATCAGCAGATATTCCGAGCCCATGTTGAGCGCAGCACCGCCGGAGAAGCTGGCGAGCAGATAACCGGCAATCGCCGCCAGCACCGCGCAGAGCACATAGGTGACGAAACGTGCGCCGTCCACCGGAATGCCGGTCATACGGGCGGCGAAGGTGCTCTGGCCGATGGCGGAAATCCAGCGGCCGTAAAACGAGCGGTCGAGAAGCAGCCAGGCGATGACGGAAAGCAGCAGCGCGACAAGCGCCACGTTGGGGATGCCGAAGAAGCTCGACGTGGCGAATGTGGCCAAAGTGTCCGGCGGCTTGATGCGCAGGCCGCGGTTCGACCAGATGGCGATGGATTGCACGATGAAGCTCATGGAGAGCGTCGCGATGATCGGCGGGATGCGCAGGAGCTTGATCAGCGCATAATTGCCGATGCCGATGGCGATGCCGATCAGGATGGCGATCAGCAGTCCAGGCAGAATGAGACCGTCCGACACATCCATGAATTTGAGCGCCAGCGTGCCTGACAGCGTCATTGTGGCGGGAACGCAGAGGTCGATATTGCCGGGTCCGAGCGTGATGACGAACATCTGGCCGATGCCGACGATGACCGAAAAGGCCGCGAAGGTGAGTGCTGCATGCGACAGGCCGAAGGAGCTTGCGCCGCCGGTGAAGAGCACGGTGACGATCCAGACCGCAACAGTTGCGGCAAAGGACCAGATCCATGGTTTTCTGGTGAGGGAAGAGAGCCCGTTCATTGATTTTTCTCCCGTTTTTCAAGACGGTTGAGCAGGATGCGCAGCGCCAGCACGATGATCAGGATCGCCCCTTGAGCGCCGATCTGCCAGTCGGGCGAAATGCGCATGAAAGAGAGGAACGAGCCGGCGAGCGTCAGCGTCAGCGCGCCGATGACGGCGCCGATGGGGGAGACCCTTCCGCCGACGAATTCGCCGCCGCCGAGGATGACGCCGGCAATCGACAGCAGCGTGTAACGCAGCGCGATATTAGCGTCCGCCGATGTCGTCAGCCCCACAAGAGCGATACCGGACAGCACCGCGAAGAAACCGGCCAACGCAAAGGTGGCGGCGCGGATGCCGATGACCGACCAGCCGGAGCGCTCGACCGAGCGGAAATTGCCGCCGACGCCGCGCATCAACACGCCGAAGGAAGAGCGCATGACGATATAATGGGCGACTGCCGCGATCAGGATGCTGGCGACGATGGCGATTGGCACGAGCGGCGGTTTCGCCGTCATCAGCGTGCGGATGAAGGCAGGCGCCTGGCCGCCGGGCGAGGGGAGGATGAGGACGGCGAGGCCGCCCCAGACGAAGCTCATGCCAAGTGTAACGACGATGGAGGGCAGGTTGCGGATATGGATGATGGCGCCGAGCAATGCATAAACCGCAATCGCACCGGCAAAAATCGCAATTCCGAGGGCGGGCGTGGTTTGCAGGAAAGTGGCGGTTACACAGGCGCAGAAACTGACGAAGGCGCCCATCGACAGATCGAGATCGTTGACCGACATGATCAGCATCTGCGCAATGGTGGCGAGCGCAATCGGCACGGCCAGATTGAACAGCAGGTTCATGCCGGTATAGCTCATGGCGCGCGGCTGCATGTAGAAGACGGCGGCTAGCAGGAAGGCGAGCGAGGCGGCGGGAATGATGAGGCGGAGCGCGTTTGCGGAGAGTTTCATGCGTGGTCTTCTCCGGCAAAGGAAGCCGCCAACACATTCTGCTCGGTAATATCGTCGCCGACGAGTTCCGCCTGGATGGCGCCGTCGCGGAACACATAGACCCGGTCGCAGAGACGGATTTCATCCATTTCGGTGGAGTACCAGATGAAGGTGCGGCCGTTCGAGGCTTCGGTTCTCAAGATGTCGTAGACCTCCTGTTTGGTGCCGATATCAACGCCGCGCATCGGGTCGTCCATCAGAACGGTGCTGGCGGTGGTGGCGAGCGCGCGGGCGAAAAGCACCTTCTGCTGGTTGCCGCCGGAGAGCGAAAGGATCTTGTTGCCCATGTCGGGCGTGCGAATTTCGATGCGCTTTTTCCACTGCGCCCCAAGGTCGGTTTCCCTGCCCCTGTCCACCATGCCTGCTGTTGAAATATCTCTAAGCGAGGCGATGGACAGGTTTTTGAGGATGCTCCACAGCGGAAAAGTACCGTTCAGGGTGCGGTCGCCCGCCACGAAGGCGAGATCGGTCTTGCGCGCGGGTAGCCAGCTATTGTTGCGGGCAAGGTAAAGATCGAGCAGCGCTTCGGTCTGGCCATGGCCGCCGAGACCGGCAAGGCCGACGATCTCGCCGCGAAAGGCCTCGAAGGCAAGGCCTTCGCCCCGGCGTGCCGGCATGGAAAGCACCTTCTCGCCCGCCTTGCGGCTTTCACCCCGTCGCCTGTCCTGTTCCTTGACGACGCTGCCCATGGCCTCAACCAGCGAGCGGGTGGTGAAGTCGGCGGCCTTCCGGTCGGCCACCACCCGGCCATCCTTCATCACCACGATACGGGTGGCCGTCGAAAGAATTTCGCCGAGAATATGCGAGATCAGCAGAACCGATCCGCCCTCACGCACGAAACGGCGGACATAATCCATCAGCTGCTCGGCGAGACCGGCATCGAGGGAGGACGTCGGCTCATCGAGGATCACCAGTCTCGGTGCGTGCGGCATGCGGCAGAAATTGATGGCGATTTCCACCATCTGCCGTTCGGCGATGGAAAGCTCGGCCACGGTCAGCTCGCAATCGACGCCGTGGCCGGGAAAAATTTCATCCAGTGCCTGCCGGATCGTCGTCAGCGCACGGACGCGCCAGTTTAGCCCACCCGCGGAGGCATGCATGATGCGGACATTTTCGCTGATCGTCAGGTTCGGACAGAGCGACAGTTCCTGAAACACGCAACGAACGCCGTTCGCGCGCGCGGCGGCAATGCCGTGGCGGTTTTCGTTGCCGCCATAGGAAACGGAACCCTCATGTGGCGTTAGCCCACCATTGATAACGTTGACGATGGTGGACTTTCCCGCGCCGTTATGGCCGACAAGCCCGAGGCATTCCCCCGTGCGGATGACGAGATCGGCCCCATCCAGCGCTCTTACCGCGCCGAACACGACCTTCACGCCGCGCGCGGCGACGACTTCTTGCGCCTCGATGATGTCATTCATGAGCAATTACGCCAGTGATCTGAAATTGAATATGGAGGTCGCTGCGGCGCTTCTTTTTAAAGCGCCGCAGGAGAAGTTTGTGAATGCGCGACTTATTTTGTCGACGAAATCACCTTCTGGGCATCCTCAAGCGAATATTCCACATTCGCCACGCCACCCTTCTGGGTGTTCTTGAGGTTCTCCTCAAGATTGGCCTGGTCGATGCGCAGGAACGGAACCGTCAGGTCCTTCTTCACATCCTTGCCGTCAAGAATCTGCTGCGCCACCCAGAAAGCCAGCGTCGAAACACCAGGGGCGATGGAAACGGACATGGTTTCGTAGCCGCTGGCATCCTTCTGCTGTTTCCACCATTGCAGCTCGTCTTCACGGTTGCCCATGACGATGGTGGGCGTCGGGCGCTTGGCGGCGGCGAAAGCCTGTGCCGCACCGTAACCGTCACCGCCCTGCGTGACGACAGCGGCGATTTCGGGAAGGCTCGGCAGAATGCCGGCGACGGCGCGCTGGGCAACATCCTGCGCCCAGTCGCCGTTGACCGAACCGACGATCTTGAACTGCGGGTTCTTGGCGACGGCGTCGACGATGCCGGCATGGATTTCGTCATCGACCGAAACGCCGGCGAGGCCGCGAATTTCGAGCAGGTTTCCACCCTTCGGCATGGCCTTGGCGAGATAGTCGATCTGGCTTGCGCCCATCGCCTTGAAATCGACGGCGATGCGCCATGCGCAGGGTTCGGTGACGATGCCGTCGAAGGATACGACGGTGATGCCGGCATCACAGGCTTCCTTTACCGCGCCGTTAAGGGCGGTGGGCGAAGCGGCATTGATGACGATGGCGTCGTAACCCTGGAGAATGAGGTTCTGGATCTGCGCGGCCTGTTCGGTCGCCTGGTTTTCGGCTGTGGTGAAGGCGTCAGCGGCGGCGACCTGCTTGTCGGCAACCGCCTGCTTGGTGATCTTGTCCCAGCTCGTCAGCATCGCCTGACGCCAGGAATTGCCGGCATAATTGTTTGAAAGCGCGATTTTTTTGGCCGACGTATCGGCATGAGCGGTGATCGGCAGAGCTGCGCATGCGACAGCGGCCGATGCCATAAGCATCTTCCTGAAAGCCATTTGATTTCCTCCCTCGTGGCTTGCCCTTTTCGAGCCCGGAATTCTCGCAACACCGCAAATCTCCTCGGCGGCAGGCGGAATTCCTTTGCACTGGAGCTCCTTTCCCCAGTAAAAGCGAGAATGACCAAGAAGATTTGGCTTGTATAGGCGGATCACGGCAATCTTACTGCGGGTTTCCGCAGAAAGCATGCGGGAACCCGCAGGACGAAACGCCGCCGTCGGGCGCAGAATGAACGGTGCGGCGCCCAAGGGATTGAATTCGCTGCGATGGTCGAAGGCAGGCGCTTGGGAGGGCGTCCGCACATGCTGGATACGCCGAAAAGCGCTCTTTTTCATCATTATATGGGCATTTCGCGGCTGCTTGCCGGGCAGCTCGAATTCAACGCCATCATCCAGGCGGTCGCCACCGAGATCGGCCATATCATCCCGCATGACCATATGGATGTCTGCATCAAGCAGCTGGATGACAAATATCACATCGCTTATGAGAGCGGCCTCGTCAGCGCCTGGAGCCGGCAGCCGCCCGCCCTTCTGACCGGCAGCCCGATCCGGACACTGCTGTCAGGCGAGGTGGAATACCTCTTGAGCGGCGATGCCTGCTCCGATCCGCGCTTTCATTTCGAAGGGTCGTTTTCGAGCCCGATCATCGAACTTAACCTGCATAGCCGGCTGCATGTACCGATGAAGGTGCATGGCGACATTATCGGCGCGCTGAGTTGCTCCTCCCACCAGTCGGACGCCTATACGATGGAGGATGTGGCGAATGCCCGCGCCGTCGCGGATTTGCTGGCCCCTTATTTTTACGCCATCCGCGCCGCCGAGCAGGCCAAACGCTCCGCCATCGAGGAGGCGCGCGCCAATGCTCGCGAAGAGGGCCTGCGGCTGGGCGCGCTGCAATTGACGGAGGCGCTGGAGGCCGAACGACAGCGTATCGGCATGGATCTGCACGACCAAACACTGGCGGATTTGACGCGGCTGGCGCGGCGCATCGAGCGTATGAGCCATTCGGCCGATGTTTCCGGCGAGATGCTGGAACCGGTGGTGCGCAGCCTGCAGCATTGCATGCAGGACCTGCGCGAGATCATCGAGGAGGCAAAACCCTCGATTCTGCAATTGTTCGGTGTCGTTGAGGCGATCGAGACCTATGTGGACCGTTCCGTGCGCGACAGCGGCTCGGTTATAGAGTGGTCGGTCACGGATGAGACGGACGGGCTGGTGGAAAGGCTCGACAAGACGGTGGCCATCTCGCTGTTCCGCATCGTGCAGGAGGCGGTCAACAACGCCATTCGTCATGCCCAGCCGGAAACCATTGCCGTGAACCTCACCGCCGTCGATGGCGGGCTCAGGGTGACGGTGAGCGATGATGGCAATGGCGGCGGTGACGGCGCGGCTTCCGGCGGCCTCGGCATCGGCAATATGAAGACGCGGGCGCGGCTGATCTCGGCGAGATTCGATATTGGCGGCAATCGCAACGGGGCGGGCACATGCATCACCGTGACCCTGCCGGAAGGTGCTTTCGATCACCGGGAGGATGTGTGACATGGACGTGCTGATCGTCGAGGACGATGCGCTGCACCGCGCCTATTTGAACGAAGCGGTGCGCGCCGCGCTGCCGGAATGCGATAATGTGCTGGAAGCGGCGAACGGCAGGACCGGCGAGAAGCTTGCGCGGGAAAACCGGGCCGCCCATATCGTCATGGATTTGCAGATGAACGAGCGCAACGGCATCGAGGCGGCGCGCACCATCTGGAAGGAAAGGCCGGATACCCGCATCCTGTTCTGGTCCAACTATTCCGACGAGGCCTATGTGCGAGGGGTCTCGCGCATCGTGCCGGAAGGCGCCGCCTATGGTTACGTACTGAAATCGGCCTCCGATGACCGCCTGCGGCTGGCGCTGCGCAGCATCTTCATCGAGGCGCAATGCGTGATCGACCGGGAGGTGCGCGGCCTGCAGGAAAAGAGCCTGGGCAAGGCCCATGGCTTCACCGATTCCGAATATGAAATCCTGATCGATGTCGCGCTCGGCCTCACCGACAAGGCGATTGCCCGCCGTCGTAACCTGTCGCTGCGCAGCGTGCAGAACCGGCTGCAAAGCCTCTACGAGAAGCTGAACGTGCATCAGGCGGCCGGCGACGACGAGGCGGAGGGACGATATAATCTCCGCACCCGTGCGGTTACCGTCGCTTTCCTGCGCAAGCTGTTGAATTACAGCGCGCTGGAAAGAGCCGAACGGGAACTGGCGGAATGGGCCGGCGGCCGCTGAGCCCTAGAGCACATCCGCTCTAAACGGAAGCGGCGGATGTGCTCTATCTTTTCGTTTTATCGCATTATCCGGACGTAAAACCGCTACGCACTTTTACTGGAAATGCTCTAAGGCAGGAAGGCCAGCAGCCGTCTTTCATCCGCCCTGAGGCCGGAGACGGGCTTTGCCCCGACCTTCAATATGCGGCCAAGTTTTTTCTGCGCTTTTTCTTCTGTGGCGATATCGAGGACGGCCGGGTGCACATAGCTCTTGCGGCAGATGGCGGGCGTGTTGGAAAGCTCGGCCGCCGCTGCCTGGCACATGCCCTTTATGCTTGGCTTGTCACCCGCCGCCACATGTTCCATTGCGTTGCAGAAGGCCGCCAATGTTCCACCCCAGGTGCGAAAGGTCTTGGCGGAAATGCCTTGTCCGCCGATGCGGGAGAGGTAGGCATTGAGGTCGCTGGAATCGACCGAATGCACCCGGTTTTCACTGTCCTGCCACACGAAGAGTTCCTTGCCGGGCAGGTCGGAGATCTCCTCGAGGATTTTCTGAAGGCGCGGGTGGCGCAATTGCCGTTTTACCTTCTGCCCGCCCTTGGCGGCAAATCGCAACTCGATAGTTTCTCCGAAGGAGACGTGCCGCTTGAGCAGCGTCGTTGCGCCATAGGTGCCGTTGGTTTCGAGATAGGAGCGGTTGCCGACGCGCAGATAGGCGGCATCGAGCAGCAGTGTGAGCGCTGCAAGCGTCATTTCCTGCCAGTGGTCCTGTTTTTCTATATCGGCGATGGCGCGGCGGCGGATGGCGGGCAGCGCCTTGCCGAAGCTTTTGAGGTGGAAAAATTTCGTCTCGCCCCGGAACGCGTGCCAGTCGGGATGATAGCGATATTGTTTTCGTCCCCGGGAATCGAAGCCCGTAGCCTGCAGATGGCCGGCGGGGTCGATGCATATCCAGACGTCCCTATAGGCGGGCGGCACGCCGAGCGCTTTGATGCGCTTCAGTTCGACGCTGTCGGAGAGAAGCTCGCCGCCCGGCAGGCGGTAACAGAAACCGCGCCCGCGTTTCTCCCGGGCAATGCCCGGCTCCTGATCGTTGACATAGGCAAGTCCGATTTTGGCAAGAAGGCGGGTTGGCGGTTGTGGCATTGTTTTTCCCGGCAGGTTTCACGCTGCGGCAAACGAAAAACAGGCCGCCTTCGTTCCGGCGGCCTGTCGCTCCAATCGTGAGTTTTCTCAGCCGGTCTTTTTAATCAGCCGGCCTTGGCGATCCGCAGAATCTGCGAGTTCCCGCCGCCGCGCTCTTCGGTCACGGCGTACACCGCACCATCCGGCCCGATCTTCACGTCGCGAATGCGCGCCTCCAGCGGCAACCGGCTTTCGGTCGCGACCCTGTCGCCATCGATATGCAGGATGACGAGACCCTGGCTTACCAGACCGCCGACGATGAAAGCGCCCTTCCATTCGGGGATCTGGTCGCCGTCATAATAGGCCATGCCGGAGGGGCCGATGACCGGGTCCCAATAATAAGCCGGCTGTTCCATGCCTTCTTTTGCGGTAACGCCTTCGCCAACCGACCTTCCGCTATATTCGACGCCATAGGTGATGACCGGCCAGCCGTAGTTCAGGCCGGCTTTCGGCATGTTCAGCTCATCGCCGCCGCGCGGGCCGTGTTCCACGGTCCAGAGCCTGCCTTCTCCGTCCAGCGCTGCCGCCTGCAGGTTGCGGTGGCCATAGCTCCAGATTTCGGGCAGGGCGTTCTGTTGGCTGGCGAAGGGATTGTCTTCAAAGGCCTTGCCCTGTGTATCGATGCGGAAGACCTTGCCAAGCCCGCTCGACAGGTCCTGCGCCTGCACGCGAGGCTTTGCGTCCGAACGTTCTCCGACAGTGACATAAAGCTCGCTGTTTGGCCCGAAAACGAGGCGGGAGCCGAAATGCTTGTCGCCGTCGTAGGTCGGCATCTGACGGAAAATAACCGAGACATCGTCCAGCTTTGCCGCGCCGCTTTCCTCGGTCAGTTTTGCCGAGGCTACCGACGTGCCATTGCCGCCATCGCGCGGTTCGGAGAAGGAGAAGAAGATCGTGCGCGATGTTTCGAAATCGGGAGCCAGCGCGATGTCGAGAAGTCCGCCCTGTCCGTCGGACGCCACCTCCGGTACACCTTCTATCGCCGGGCCGGCCTTGCCGTCGGCGACGATATGCATGGCGCCTTCCTTGGCCGCGACGATCATGCGGCCATCTGGCAGAAACTCCATCGACCAGAGATGCGGCAGGGCGTCAGCAATCACGGTTTTTTCAACGCTTGGCTGCGCGGCGGCCTGCGGCGCGCGGGTCTGCCCCTCAAAAGCCGGTTTCTGATCCGGCGCGTTCGGCCGTTTCGTTTCGGCAGCCGGGGCCTGGGCCTGCGCAATCCCGGCAAGCGGCATGGTGAGCAGCGCGCACAGGATCGTCGAACTCAGAAATCGGTTGTTGTGGAACATGGGTCTCCCTTCCATCGTTTACGTCTGGTCGAGAACCATTTGGGGAGCATTTCGTTTCCTGCGATAGTTTCAAGAAAACTTGATCATTGCGTGTGCAGACGGCACGCTCTTTTCTCATCCATGCGAATTCATAAGGAACCGCCGGCCTGCGGTCACGTTTTCCTCTTTGTTACACGGAGGGCGCCATGCAGATCATCGACAACAAGACCGTAGACGGGAACAGAGCCAAGCCGATCCTCAACGTCGCGGAATTCTGCCGGCGTTACCGGCTGGACAAGGCAGAGGAAACTCGCCTCAGAAAGCTGTTCGGCGAATTTGCTTCGCGGCACGAGCTTCTGATGAATGCGCAGCGCAAGCCGAGCTTTCGCTGATCATTCTTGCCGGTCGATAGATTTTCCGAAGATCATGAAGACATCATAGCGGGTGTTCTTGCCCGTTATCTGATGCGAAGGCTTGCGAATGCCCGGCATCGGATCGGCGCGGAGCGGCCATTTCAGAACCACCCGCTTCGTTGCATTCTCCAGTGCAACCTCCATCAGCTCCACCTGGTCCGGGTCGGAGCCAACCAGTTCCCTCAGCACCCGCATCTCCTTTTTCACCAACGCCGTGTTGTGGCGCGGCGGATGCATGGGGTCGACGATCACCACCTCCGGTGAAAGCTCTTTCAGCAACTGGCGTGAATCTCCGTGAAGCAGCGTCATGCGCGCCGCCGCCTCGGCATAGGCGCCGCCCGCCTCCAGCGCGCGGCGAATGCCATCGGCGAGGTGAGCATGCATGTCCAGCGAGCGTTCGATGAGGGTCACTTCCGCGCCGAGTGAGGCAAGCAGAAAGGCATCCCGCCCGAGCCCGGCCGTGGCATCGACGATTTTTGGCATGCGGCCTTTGGTGAAACCGGCGGCTTTCGGCAGGGCCTGCCCGCGCCCTTCGCCGGAGCGGAAACGGTGCCCGACCGCGCCGCCGACAAAATCCACCACGAAGCTTTCGTTTTGTTCCTTCATCTGGACCTCAGAACGGGCAGGGTACGGTATAGGTGACGTCACGGCCATCGGGATGGCGGAACCCGACCTCCTGCGCATGCAGCATCAGGCGCGGCGCGGCGGCGAGCGCTTCGCCTTCGGCATAAAATTCGTCACCGAGGATCGGATGGCCAAGCGCCTTCATATGCACCCGCAATTGGTGGGTGCGGCCGGTAAGCGGGGTCAGCGCCAGTCTGGTTGCGGGAAGCGGCAGTCGCTCCAGCACCCGCCAAAGGCTCTGCGCCGGTTTGCCGTTTTCTTGGTCGACCCGGTGACGGGGCTTGTTTTCGGGATCGATGGCCAGCGGCAAATCCACCTCGCCCTCTTCGCCCGCGACATCTCCCCAGACAATGGCCACATAGGATTTGCGCGTCTCACGGTTTTCGAACTGCGACGCAATCGCCGCATGCGCCTTGCGGTTCAGGGACATCAGCACGATACCCGATGTGTCCTTGTCGAGCCGGTTGATCATCAGCGCTTTCGAGAACTGTTTCTGCACACGCGACATCAGGCTGTCCGAAAGCGCCGGATCGCGCCCCGGCACGGAGAGAAGCCCGCTTGGCTTGTCGAGCACCAGAAGATCGTCGTCGCGGTGCACGATGGTGAGCCAGGGGTCGAGCGGCGGATGATAGACGGGGTTGGAAAGCTTGGATGACATGTCGCTTCCTTAGCACGAATTGCGCATTCGGACAGGCGCGAGAGCATTCCCAGGAAAAGTGGAACCCGGTTTTCCGTCCGGAAATGCGCCAAAACAAAGAGTTAGAGTGTTTTCGCGATTCGAAGAAAAGCGAAAACTTTAGTCGGGAATATGGAGATTGACCCGCCCGCTGGTCAGGTCGCTGAGAAGACGGGTAAGCCGTTCGGTTTCCTCGGCCGGAACCGAGAGCAGCATATCCGCGCCGGCGCCGGTAAAATCTTCCCTTTCCAGACGCAGGTTCGGTGTGGCGGAGAGGCGCGATTTCACCAGCGCCAGATCGGAGAATGGGCAGCTGAGCGTCGCAATGACATAGGCGATGACCGGTGACGTCTCGCCAAGTCGCAGGCAGGCAGCCGCGGTGCCGCCATAAGCGCGCATCAGGCCGCCGCTGCCAAGGAGAATGCCGCCGAACCAGCGGATGACGAGAACGGCGACATTATCGAGTGTCTGGCCGTCGATGGCCTGAAGGATCGGTTTTCCGGCCGTTCCCGAGGGTTCGCCGTCATCGCTGAAACGATAGGCCTGGCCGCTTCGCCATGCCCAGCAATTATGGTTCGCATCCGGATCGGAATGCGCCGCAAGAAAGTTCTTCGCATCCTCTTCACCCGTCACCGGCGTGGCAAAGGCGATGAAGCGGCTTTTCTTGATATCCTGCGAAAAGGTGACGGGTCGGTCGAGCGTGAACATGGGCGTTTCAATATCGCATATATTCGCATGCGGAAATCGGTATAAGGCTCGGAATGGCGAAGATGGCGATGGAGAGGGTTTTGGCAAAGGCGAGGCAGGTCGCGATTATCGGCGGCGGACCGGCGGGGCTGATGGCGGCCGAGATGCTTTCGGCCGCAGGCCATGCCGTGACGGTGTTCGAGGCGATGCCGACCGTGGCGCGTAAATTGCTGATGGCCGGAAAATCCGGCCTCAACATCACCCATGCCGAAGACTACGACAGCTTTTGTCACCGGTTCGGCGATGCGGAACCGAGGCTGCGTGCCGCTCTCGATGATTTTACACCGGATAGGCTGCGCGACTGGGCGCAGGGGCTGGGGCAGGAAACTTTCGTTGGCACTTCGGGCCGGGTGTTTCCGACCGTCATGAAGGCCTCGCCGCTGCTGCGGGCATGGCTCGCCCGGCTGGAGGCGCAGGGGGTGACGATCAGGACGCGGCATCGCTGGACGGGTTTTTCCGGCAAGCACCTGGTTTTCGCGACACCGGAGGGCGAGATCACCATCAAGGCCGATGCCGTTCTTCTGGCGCTCGGCGGCGCAAGCTGGCCGCGTCTCGGCTCCGATGCGGCATGGGTTCCGGCGCTGGCGGAGAAAGGCGTGGCGCTTTCCCCGTTCCGCCCCGCCAATTGCGGTTTTGACGTGGACTGGAGCGATGTCTTCCGCACGCGTTTTGCGGGTGAAGCGGTGAAATCCACGATCACCATTTCGCCGGCAGGGGCCTTTCGGGGCGAATTCGTCATCACGAAGCATGGTATTGAGGGCAGCGTTATCTACGCCCATTCCGCTGCGCTGCGCGACCGGCTGGAAGAGGCGGGCAAAGTGTCCCTCGCAACCGATCTTGCGCCCGGACGTACGGTGGAACGCCTCAGCCGCGATCTGGCGAAGCTCGGGCGGAAGGAGAGTTTTGCAAACCGCATGCGCAAGACGGCCGGCTTATCGGCGGTGAAAGTCGGGCTTCTGCGGGAAATTTTTCCCGACATCGCCGCCATGCCGGATGAGTTCGTCGCCGCGAGAATAAAACATGCCGAAATACCGCTCTTGCGGCCGAGACCGATTGCCGAGGCGATTTCATCGGCCGGCGGCGTCGCGTGGAACGGTCTCGATGGGAACTACATGCTGGAAATGCTCCCCGGCATATTTGCTGCCGGGGAAATGCTGGACTGGGAAGCGCCGACCGGCGGTTATCTCTTGACCGCCTGTTTCGCCACCGGCAAGGCCGCTGCAAAGGGCATGGCCGCGTGGCTCGACGCTTAGCCTGACAGCCGTTCCGCCATGCCTGCATCTTCGCCGGAAGCGGTTCTGACGAGGCAGCGCATGATGGCGTCGGTGGTGACGGCGCCGAGCGCCTTGCCGTCTTCACCGACGACCGTGGCGCTGCTGACATTTTCCCGGACGAGCGCACGCAGACCCTCTTCGACCGTCATGTCCGCGTCGAGCTGAAGCCGCGACTGGCCGGAAAATTCCGGCTGAACGACGGCGCCGAGGCGGATGACCCGGCCGCGATTGACCTCCTCCACGAAGGCCTCGATATAACTGTCGGCAGGCGACATGACGATTTCGGCGGCGGTGCCCTGCTGGATGATCTCGCCGTCGCGCAGGATGGCGATCTTGTCTCCCAGCCGCAGCGCCTCGTCGAGATCGTGGGTGATGAAGACGACGGTCTTTTTCAGTTCCTTCTGCAATTCCAGCAGCACCGTCTGCATGTCGACGCGGATCAATGGATCGAGTGCCGAATAGGCTTCGTCCATCAAAAGGATTTCGGCATTGTTGGTCAACGCGCGCGCAAGGCCCACACGCTGCTGCATGCCGCCCGAAAGCTGGTTCGGATAGTGGCTGGAGAAGCCTTCCAGCCCCACGCGCCTGATCCAGACTTCCGCCCTTTCCTCCCGCTCGCGCTTGTCGACGCCCTGCACCTCGAGACCGTAGACGACATTCTGCAGCACGTTGCGGTGTGGGAGCAGACCGAATTTCTGGAACACCATCGCCGTCTTGTGGCGACGAAACTCCAGAAGGTCCGCTTCGTTGAGGCGACAGACATCGGTGCCGCCATAGAGGATTTCACCGGCGGTCGGGTCGATCAGCCGGTTGACGTGGCGGATCAATGTCGACTTGCCCGAGCCGGAAAGGCCCATGATGACGGTGATCTGTCCGCCCGGCATGGTGATGTTGATATCGCGCAGGCCGAGCACATGACCATGTTTGGCGTTGAGGTCCGCCTTGGACATGCCGGCCTTGACGGGTTCGACATAGTCGGCCGCCTTGGGCCCGAAAATCTTGTAAAGGCTGCGAATTTCGATCGATTGACTAGCCATGCGCCACTTCCCGGTGTTTTTGCAGGCGAAGGCCATAGGCCTGGCTGATGCGGTCGAAGATGATGGCGATGCCGACAATGGCAAGCCCGTTGAACACGCCGAGCGTGAAATACTGGTTGGCGATTGCCTTCAGCACCGGCTGGCCAAGACCCTGCACGCCGATCATGGAGGCGATGACGACCATGGCGAGCGCCATCATGATGGTCTGGTTGATGCCGGCCATGATGGTGGGCAGTGCGAGCGGCAGCTGCACCTTGAAAAGCTTCTGGCGCTTCGAAGAACCGAAGGCGTCCGCTGCTTCCAGCACATCGCTGTCGACCATGCGGATGCCGAGATTGGTGAGCCGGATCATCGGCGGAATGGCGTAGATAACAACGGCTATGACGCCGGGCACGCGGCCGATGCCGAGCAGCATGACGACGGGAATGAGATAGACGAAACTTGGCATCGTCTGCATGACGTCGAGAATGGGATTGACCACGCTCTGCAGGCGGTTGGAGCGCGCCATGGCGATACCGATCGGCAGGCCGACAATGATGGACAGCACGGCGCAGACGAAGATCATCGAGACCGTCTTCATCGTGTCTTCCCACATGCCGAACCAGCCGATGGCGAAAAGAATGCCGCAACACAGCGAAACAATGGTGGCGCTGCGGCTGCCGAACCAGGCAAGCACGCCGACAATAAGAATAACGATCGGCCAGGGGGTTCCGATCAAAAGCCTTTCCGCCCAGATGAGAAAGCTCTGGAGGGGAGTGAAGAGCCCCTCTATCGCGCCGCCATAGGTTCGGGTGAAGCCCCGGAAACCTTCGTCGATGATTTTTTTCAGCGCGCGCAGAGCATCGTCATTCATGGTCGGAAATTTGAAAAGCCATTCCATATCCTGTTCTCCATGACGAACCGGAGGCGGGGATCGATATCCTCCGCGCTCCGGGAGTAAAATCGCAAGAGCGCCGCGCGTCCATCAGAACGAAAGGGCGGAACGCTCTGTTGAGCCAACGCATCGTCACCGGAAAGCCGGAAGGCGTTCCAGAGCCGAGGCGGGTGCGGCGTCGCCGCTGGCGGACGCCGTTTCCCAGGCAGATATGCAGGAACCAGCTTTTAAAGGGCGGCCTTGACCTTTTCCGCGACATCGGGAGATACCCAGCCTGTCCACAGTGCTTCGTTTTCCTTCAGGAAGTGCTTGGCACCGTCTTCACCGGTCGCCTGGTTGTCGGTCATCCATGCGATCAGCTTGTTGACGGTGTCGTTGGTCCAGGCGCGCTTGTTCAGATAGTCCATGGCTGGGCCGGCGCGGTCGGCAAAGTCCTTGCTGACAAGTGTCTGTACGTCATCCACCTGCCATGCGTTCGGCTTCGGGTCGGCGCAATCGGCGACCGAGGTGCAGCGCTTCCATTCGGCGGCATCATAGTCGGTGCCGAAGCCGAGCTTCACCATCTCGTATTTGCCGAGCAGCGAAGTGGGCGCCCAATAATAACCGACCCATGGCTGCTTGGCTTCATACGCCTTGGCGATGGAGCCATCGAGACCTGCGGCCGAGCCGGTGTCGACGAGGGTGAAACCGGCTTTTTCACCACCGAAAGCCTTGAAAAGCTGTGCGGTGACAACCGTGCCGCCCCAACCCTGCGGACCGTTGAACACGGCGCCCTTGGACTTGTCTTCCGGCGCGGGAAACAGTTCAGGGTGCTTGAAGAGGTCGGGAATGGTCTTGAGATCCGGATTGGCGTCGGCGACATATTTCGGAATCCACCAGCCCTGGACCGCGCCGTCCGAAAGGATCTTGGCAGCTGCGACGACCTTGCCGCCTTCCAGGCCGCGCTTGACGATTTCCGGCTGCAGGCTGACCCAGGCTTCCGGGGCAATATCCGGCTGGCCTTTTTCGGCCATGGAGGTCAATGTCGGCACAGTGTCGCCTGTCACGATTTCGGCGGAACAACCATAGCCGTTGTCAAGAATGAATTTATCGAGGCTGGCGGCGACTTCGGCGGATTGCCAGTTCATGCTGGCAATCGTCACGTTTCCGCAGTCGGCGGCATAGGCGGCGGCCCCCGAAAAGGCGAAGCCGGCTGAAAGAATTGTGGCACCCAAAAGTATTTTCATTTTTGTTCCCTCTGGTCGCGGTGTGGCGAAGACCCGGGTGCTGACGACACCGCGACCGCCAGCACTCTTATTGAGGCTTAATAATTTCTTTGTGGCCATTCCGTTTGCGGCAATTTCTGGCGTATTGAGGATGCCAATTCTCAGACTACCCGCTTTCCCCGGGGGGATATGAGTAAATTTTCCGGTGCGAAGGCCCTGAATTTTCATGCTCTTTAGCGGATGCGACAGGAAATTTCCGGCACCGTGGAACTTTTTCGATTTTTTGAAAAAACTTCTGGAACAATCAGCGGAAGTTTCTGTTTTCGTGGACTTTTCTCTCGTCATATATTACGGGAGATTTCCTCTCGATTTGTGGTGATGTTGAATGACCAATCTTCGTGCTGCCCCGGTATGGCCGATCGGCGGCGGTGAAACGGGTGAGCTTGTGCGCCGCTTCGACTGGTCGAAGACATCGCTCGGTCCTATTTGCGACTGGCCGCAAAATCTGAGGCAAAAAGCCAACTCCGTCGTCAATTCCCCTATTCCGCAGGTGCTGATGTGGGGCAAGGATCATGTGATGATCTATAATGACGGCTATGCGGAGATCGCCGGCAATTATCACCCGCAGGCGCTGGGGGGAACGGTGCCCGGCATCTGGCCGGAAATATGGGACTGGAACAGCCGCATTCTAGAAGCCGGTTTTCGCGGCGAGGTCATGGCCTATCGTGACCAGCCGATGACGCTGAAGCGGCATGGCGTGCCGGAAGAGGTGATCTTCGATCTGTTCTACACGCCGATCTACAATGAAGGAGGCACGGTGGACGGCGTTTTATGCACCGTGCTTGAAAATACCGACAAGGTGAAGGCCCTGGAGGCGCTGGAGCAGAGCCGCAAGGAGCTGAGCCGGCTTACCAATGCCCTGCCCATTCTGGTCGGATATGTCGACCGTGATTATGTTTATAAATTCGCCAATGACGGCTATCTGGAATGGTTTGGCCGCCGCGCCGACGAGGTGATAGGCCGCAGCGTTCCCGAAATCGTCGGCGAGGCTTTTTTCGAGGCCCGCAGGGCCTATCTCGACCGCGCACTTAGCGGCGAGAAGATCGTTTCGGATACCGTGATCAGCAGACCCGACGGCACGGCGCGCGCCGCCGAAATCCGTTATGTTCCACGTTACATCGCCGACGGCTCCATCGACGGCATTTATGTGCTGATCATCGATATCGAGGATCGCAAGCGCTCGGAGCGGGAAATCCTCATCAGCAACAATCGCTTCCGCGCCGCGGTGGACGCCGTTCACGGTGTGCTGTGGACCAATAGCGCCGAAGGAAAGATGCTGGGTGAGCAACCCGCCTGGAGCGCTTTGACGGGCCAGACTCCAGAAGAGTATCGGGGTTTTGGCTGGGCGGACGCGGTCCATCCCGAGGACCGGCAGGGGTCTGTCGACAGCTGGAACAAAGCGGTCGCCGAAAAGTCGACCTATATCTGGGAGCATAGGGTGCGCCGCCACGACGGCGTCTACCGCACGTTTGCGATCCGTGGCGTGCCGATTTTCGACAAGGCCGGTGCGATCGCCGAATGGGTCGGCGTCCATACGGATGTCACCGAACAGCGGCGGGCCGAAAATACCCTCAAGGAACATGCGAGCAATCTCGAGCGTGAAATTCGCCACCGCATCCGTGCGGAAGAGCAGCTTCGCCAATTGAACGAAAGCCTAGAGGCTCGTGTCGAGGCGGAAATAGCGGAGCGCCGCCAGGCCGAAAAGGCATTGCAGCAGGCGCAGAAGATGGAGTCCATCGGCCAACTCACCGGCGGTGTGGCGCATGATTTCAATAATCTTCTTCAAGTGATCGCCGGCAATCTGCAATTGCTCTCCAAGGATGTGATCGGCAATGAACGTGCGGAGCGGCGGCTGGAAAATGCGCTTGCCGGTGTCCATCGCGGCGCAAAACTGGCCAGCCAGCTTCTGGCCTTCGGCCGCAGGCAGGCATTGGAGCCGCGTGTCATCAATATTGCCCGTTTCGTAACCGGCATGGACGATCTGCTTCGCCGCTCGCTTGGCGAGGCGATCGAGGTGGAAGTCATCACCTCGGGCGGTCTGTGGAACACCTATGCCGACCCCAACCAGGTGGAGAACGCTCTTCTCAATCTGGCCATCAATGCGCGCGACGCCATGGAAGGGCAGGGCAAGCTGACCATTGAGGTCGGAAATGCGGTTCTCGACCGCGATTATGCCCGCAAGCACTCGGAAGTCTCGGCGGGGCAATATGTGATGCTCGCGGTCACCGATACGGGGTCGGGCATGTCGCCGGAGATTCTCGAAAAGGTCTTCGAGCCGTTTTTTTCGACCAAACCGGAAGGCAAGGGCACCGGGCTGGGGCTTTCGATGGTTTATGGTTTTGCGAAGCAGTCCAGCGGCCATGTCAACATCTATAGCGAGGTGGGGCAGGGCACGACGGTGAAGATGTATCTGCCCCGCTCCGCCGCCGATGAGGACAGGGAAGTTGTGACGCCGAACGGTCCCGTGGAGGGCGGAACCGAAACAATTCTTGTGGTGGAAGATGACGAGGAAGTGCGCAACACCGTTGTCGAAACATTGGGCGATCTCGGCTACCGCGTGCTCACCGCCCGTGATGCGCAGGCCGGTTTGACCGTGGTGGAAAGCGGCATTCCAATCGATGTCATCTTCACCGATGTGGTAATGCCCGGACCGTTGAAAAGCCGGGAAATGGCGCGCCGCGCGCAGGAACGGCTGCCCAATCTCGCCGTTCTCTTCACCTCGGGTTATACGGAAAATTCCATCGTGCACGGCGGCAAGCTGGATGCCGGGGTGGAGCTTCTCTCCAAACCCTATACGCGGGAAGCGCTGGCGCGGCGCATTCGCCACGTCATCGCCAACCGCAAACAGGTGTCGTTGTCGAGAGCGCAGCCGACGTCTGCGCCGGATTCTTCGAAACCTTCCGAGCCGGTCAGGGCGGTCGAAAATAAAAACCGGTCTATACGCGTTCTTCTGGTCGAGGATGACGAGCTGATACGGATGAATTCGATGGAGATGCTGTCAGAGAGCGGCTTTGCCGTCGTCGAGGCCGGAAATGCGGCGCAGGCGCTAAAGGTTATTGAAGCCGATCAGGTCGACGTTCTCGTCACCGATATCGGCCTGCCGGACATGAAGGGCGGCGAACTGGCGGTGGAGGCCCTGCGCCGAAAGCCAGGGCTTGCCATTGTTTTTGCGACGGGGGATAGCCATTTGCCGGAAGGAGCGCCGGCAAGCGCGGTTCTCCTGACCAAGCCCTATGACGAACAGCAGATTGTCGCGGCCGTCAAACAGGCCCACACGGCAAAGAGCGCGGCGACGCAATAGGCTCGTCGCCGCTTTGCCGGCTCAATAACCGCGGGCCATGTCGACCGTTTCCGGCAGCCCGCCGGTCTCGCGCCATGTGCGCACATTGCCGGCCACGATGCGGGCCGAACTTTCCCGGCTTGTCGGCGCGGAAATATGCGGCAGGACGGTCACTTTGGGGTGTTGCCAGAAGGCGGAAGCAGCGGGCAAGGGCTCCTGCTCGAAGACATCGAGAACGGCGTGCGAAAGCCTGCCGGAATCGAGCGCTGCAATCAGGTCATCTGCGACTATCACTGCGCCGCGGGCGAAATTGATGAGTGCCGCGCCCTGCTTCATTGCGGCGAGACGCTCGGCGTTCAAAAGACCGCGCGTCGCATCGGTAAGCGGCACGAGGCAGACGAGAATGTCGCTCTTTTCCAGCAATGCCTGCAGCCCGTTATCGCCGGACAGCGTTTCCACGCCATCGACCGCCTTGGCCGAACGGCTCCAGCCAGCGACGTTGAATCCGGCATGGGTGAGGCGCTCTGCCGCTGCCGTGCCGAGCGCCCCGAGGCCGAGGAGACCGATGGTCATTTCGCCGGGGTGGCGGTAATCCAGCTCCTGCCAGAGCGCCTTTTTTTGGTTTTCGCGATAGGCGGGCATATCGCGTTGCAGATAATAGGTCCATGCCAGCACGGCTTCGGCCATCACACGCGAAAGCTCAGGATCTTTCAGCCGAACGATGGGAGGAGCCTTTTCGCCCAGTTCCAGCACCAGCCGCTCGACACCTGCCCACAGGCTGTGGATCCATTTGAGGCCCGGAAGCGCCGCGATATCGGCAGGATCCGGATTGGCGACGATGGCGAAATCCACCTGGTCTTTCTGTTCCGCGCTCAGTTCGGAAAAGGAAAGAATGTTCTCTTCCGGCATGGCGGCGCGCAGCGCCTGCTTCCAGACGGTCTCCGTTTCCGCATTCATCCGCGAAACAAAGGCTATGGGTGATGGCATGAGACTGATCCTGCTTGCGATTTTAGCTTCGCGCCATCAATGCGCAATTTCGGCTGACAATACCATGGGTTAGTCGTTCGAATCGTCAACGGAATGAAACGGCCCGGTTTTCACCGGACCGTTTCACCATTACGCGTCTTCCTTCACCGGCGGCTTTGCATCGCCGTAATAGGCCGCGAATTTCTCGTGATAATGCTCCGAACCGCCGGGGCCGGCATAACGCTGCAATTCCGTCATGTCGGTCTTGTTGAGCACGATGCCAAGCGTCTTGTTGGCGATCTGCGGTTCGTTGGCCATCAGGTTCTGCACCATCTGGATCGGCGTCTTGCCCCATTCGGTCACGAAGACGAAACCGTCTACCTGCGGCGCAAAGGCCTTGGCGTCGATGACGGGGACGACGGGCGCGAGGTCGATGATGATGTAATCGCAGGCCTCCCGGGCAGATTCGATGAATTTGCGCATGCCGGGGGAGGAGAGCAGCTCGCTCGAATGGGCGAACTGGTTGCTGGTGGAAACCGGCAGGATGCCCATTTTCGTACGCGTATCCACCTTCACCGCCTGCGTCCACGGGATTTCATCGAGCACCACTTCCACCAGACCGGCGGATTGCCGTGTGGTCAGCATGCGGCTGAGGCCGGGATTGCGGATATCCGCATCCACGACAAGCGTTCGTTTGCCGGTGGAGGCGATCAGCCCGGCGAGATTGAGCGCCACGACAGACTTGCCCTCGTTCGGCAGGCAGGAAATGACGCCGATGACCCGGCAGGGCCGCTCCTGAATGACGACGTCCGCCGTCAGCTTCACATTGCGGAGCGTTTCCGCAAAGCTGGAACGCGGGCTGTCGACGGCAAGGCGCAGCATCTTCTGGAACGAGACCTGGCCGCTGTCATCAAGCGTGGCGTTCTCGCCGCCGGGGGTGGCGGCGCTGTCGCCGGTCTTGGCGTTTTCCACGCCCCTTTCCCCGATAAAGGGAAGGTAACCGAGAAAGCGCATGCGCAGATTGTCGCGTACATCGTTGCCGGTGTGGAAGAAGCGATCCCGGAATTCGAGAAGCGCTGCAATGCCGCCGCCCAGCATCAGGCCGAGAACGACCGAAAGCGCCATGGTCATGGTCTTTTTCGGGCTGGAAGGCGAAGTCGGCAGGCCCGCTTCGGAAATGATGCGCGCCTTGGCGATGGGCAGCGACTGCTTCTGGGAAGCCTCCTCGAAGCGACCGAGATAGGACTGGTAGAGGGTGCGCAGAGCGGTTGCCCGCTGCTCGAGTTCGCGCAGCTGGACCATGGTGATATTGGCTTGCGAATTGCGGCCCGCCACCCGGTCGATATTGTCGCGCAACGACTGCACGCGGGAATTGGCGACGTCATATTCGTTCTTGAAGCTGCCGGTCAGCTGCTGCAATTCCTGGAAGATCTGCTGCGATACTTCTTTCTTCTCGGCCTCAAGCGCGGTCGCCTGCGGATGGTCGGCGCCGAATTGCTGGATGATACCCCGCTGCCGGTCGGAGATGGTAATGTAGCGCTTTCGCAGATCCTGAATGACCGAATTGTCGGTATCGCGGGCCGAGACAACGGCGTTATCGACCGCCGTTTCCGGTCCACGGTCGATGATCGACTTATACTGGTTGTAACGGGCGGAGGCCGTCGCGGCATCCGCCTGCGCGGCAATCAGCTGGCCGTTGAGGTCGGCAAGCTGGCTTTCCGACATCAGTTCGCCGCGCGAGGAGACGATGTTGTTGTCCGACTTGAATTTCTGCACCGCCAGTTCAGCGGCCTGGGCGCGCTGGTTGAGGTCGGTCATGCGTTCCTGCAACCATACCGAAGCGCGCTCGCTGGCGTCGAAATTGGCGTTAAGCTGTTCTGTAAGATAGGCCTGTGCATAGGTCTTGGCGATCTGCGCTGCAAGCTGGCGGTCGGTCGAGCGGGTGGAGATGGCGATGACCGAGCTGCGGCCGACACGTTCCACCGTCAGCGACTGCTGAAGCACCGCGGCGGCCTTCTCGCGGCGTCCAGCGCGCATTGCGGCCTCGGAAACCGGCGGATCGCCCGGCAGGACGAGATCGAGAATGCCGCGCACGGAGGATTTGACGAGCTGGACCGGCGACATCGGCGGATTGACGATGGTGTCGTTCTCATCGAGCTTGGCCTTGTCGACTACGGTCAGCGCCATTTCCTTGGATTTCAGAATTTCCACGGCGCTGGCGATGCGGTTGTCGACGATCTGGGCTGCGGGCACCGGTGATTCCTCTTCCGCATAGCGGGAAAGGCTTTCATCCAGGAGCACCTGCGTCATCGCGGTGTAAACGGGGGTCGCAAGCACCAGGTAGAGGCCGGCCAGAACCACGGCGGCGATGACGGAGGCGGCAATGACATTGGCGCGGCGCACCACGGCGGCCCACAGGCGGTCGAGGTCGATGAACGTGTCGGAATCCTTGCCGGATTCCGGAAAACCGATATTGGATTTAAAGGTCTTGTGGTGCATGGACCTACCTTGTGAACTAAAAATGGTACGCGGGAAGCCGAGCAAACTCGCCTTCCCGCCTCCCGTTATTGGTGCGCCGGCCGCCTCCCCCGGCGGCGCGATGAAAGTCAGGCCGCCTGGACGCGGCTTTCGTGGTTCGCCACCAGTTCCTTCACCGAAGCGAGAACCTGTGCTTCCATGTCCGCCCGCATCAGCGAAAAGGCGACGTTGGCGGCAATGAAGCCCTGCTTGCTGCCGCAATCAAAGGTGCGGCCCGAATATTTCTGCGCGTGGAACGGCTGCTTCTCGGCGAGCCGCTTCATGCCGTCGGTCAGCTGGATTTCATTGCCCGCGCCGCGCTCCTGCTTGGCGAGAATATCGAAGATTTCCGGCTGCAGGATGTAACGGCCATTCAGGTAATAATTCGAAGGCGCCTTGGATGGTTCCGGCTTTTCAACCATTTCGGTGACGGCGAAGCCGTAATTGACCTTCTGGCCGACGCCAACGACGCCATAGGACGAGACTTCTTCAGGCAGGCATTCTTCGACGCCGAGAATATTGCCGCCGACTTCATCGTAAAGCTCCATCAGCCCGGCGATACAGCCGCGTGCGCCGTAAGAAACCATGTCCGGCAGAAGCAGGGCGAAAGGCTCCTTGCCTACCAGCTCGCGCGCGCACCAGACGGCGTGGCCGAGACCGAGCGGCACCTGCTGGCGCGTATAGCTGACGGTGCCGGCAACCGGCAGCATCTTTTCCAGCTGCAGCACCTGCACGGTCTTGCCGGAGCGGGTCAGCGTATTGATGAGTTCCGGCGCGCTGTCGAAATAGTCCTCGATGGCGGTCTTGTTGCGGCTCGTCACGAAAATAATGTGTTCGATGCCGGCCTGCATGGCCTCATCGACGGCATATTGCACGACGGGACGATCCACGATCGTCAGCATTTCCTTCGGCATCGCCTTGGTGGCGGGCAGAAACCGTGTGCCGTTGCCAGCTACGGGAATGACGGCTTTTCTGACAGTTTTGTTCAGGTCCATCGCGTTCTCCTTCATCAAGGTTTGATCTGTCCCCAGTCCCCGCGCAGATTTCGTCCACGCGTCAATTTCACGAAATCTGTCTTTTCACCCCTGTATTCGCCGCGGGCGCAAACATGGCGTCCCGCAACCTCCTCAGCCGCACTGCAATTGGCATTCGCAAATGCCCCAGCACGGCAGGATCCCTTATCGTGGTCTTCAAGGCGCCGAGTACCGAGCGGCTCTTGATGTTTTCCACCAATGTCAGAAAATTATGCGCCAGCCGCAGGCTGCGGCTTCTCGCCTGCTGCGCATCCATGGCTGCCGGCAGCAAAGTGTAATGGCTGAGGAACTCCTGATCCGCCCGCATCATCGCTTCGACGTGATGAAGTTCGAGCACACGCGAAATCGAGCCTTCGCGGATATTGTAGATATAGCCCGGCTTCGGTTCGATGACACAGAGGCCGCCGGCGGCGAGCGCCGAGGCGAGCAGGATATAATCCTCGCCGATGCGTATATCCTCGCGGAAGCGCAGAGCCTCGCTATTGAGGAAATCGCGCCGGAACATCGGCTTCATGTAGCCGAAATTGAAGGTGGAACGGAACAGGATGTTGGAGGAAATGAAGTCCTCGAGCGTGAGGGCAGAGCGTTCCTCCAGAAACTCTTCCGGAAACATCGTCTCCATCGGTCTGCCGTCGGTATAGACGACATCGAGATTATCGACAGCGATCTCAGCATTCGCGGCCTCCGCCCGGCACATCATGCAGGCGGAACGCTGCGGACGGATGACGTCGTCGGAATCGAGCACGGCGATCCAGCGTCCCGTCGCGGCCTCGATGCCGGCATTGCGTGCACCACCCGGACCGCGGTTTTCTTCCAGCGCAAGCAGGCGCACACGTGGGTCAATGGCGGCAATCCCCTCAACGAACGGGATAGTGTCATCGGCGGAACGGTCGTCGACGACGATCACTTCCAGCGTCACACCCTGCTGGTCGAGCGCGCTGTGGATGGCGGCTTCGATTGTATCGGCCGCATTATAGGCGGCGATGATGAAGCTGATATCGGGCGGTGAGGCAAGGTTTTCCATCAGGTCGCCTCCACCGCGCCATACTGGCGGATTTCGCGCACGCCGAAAGCGCCGCTCATCGAGCCCATATGCAGTGCGCCACGCAGCGCATAACGATTGCGGCGCACGGCGTTGAGACCGTTCAAGGCGGCGAAGAGCGCGCAATAAAGCACTTTCGAACCTGCCTTCAGCACCTGCCCCACGCGGCGTATACCGGGTTTCCTGTCCGCCAGCACGCGGCCGTGGGTCTGGCCGGAGCGGAAGCGGCGTTTGGCAAGCCATAGGAAGCTTGCGCGATTTTCCGGCACGGGTTCGGACAACATGGCATCTTCCGCAAAGACAATACGCCCGCCGGCGGCGTGAAGATGCGAGAAGAAATGGGTGTCTTCGCCGCCGCTCTGGCCGAGCGCCAGCGCGAAGCGCCGGCCCTTCACCGAAGGCGCATCCATCTTGAGCAGCGTGTTGCAGGTATAGCCGGTGATGATCTCGCCATTCACCCAGACCGGAACGGTCGAGTGGAAATCGCCGCGTTTCATCCATCCCGGCGCATTGTCCCGGTAAACGGCCGCTACGGGGCCGAGAACCGCTTCCGCACCGGTCTCGCCGGCCTTTTCCAGAAGGGCGGAGAGCCAGTGCGGCGGGGCGGTCTCGTCATCATCGATGAAGGCGAGGTAATCCGCCTTGCATTCCGACAGGCAGGCATTGCGGGCAATCGAAATATTCGATTTCGGGCAATGCACATAGGTGATCTCGAACGGGGCGGTTTCGCGCAGGCGATCGACGCTCGCCTTGGCGCTCGGCTCCTCGTCATTATCGGCGACGATAAGACGAACTTTCACACCTTCCGGCACGTCCAGCTCGAAGAGTGACAGAAGTGTGGCGATAAGTGCCGGGCGTCTGTAGGTGCAAATGCCGATATCGACGGTTTTCGAATCATCTGGGCGGGTGACGGTGTTGTCAGTCATGAGACAGCCTTTCTTCCCCGGAATTTCAGGAGTTCCAGCCAGAAGCCGGTGGACCAGGCCAGATGCATCACCATCGCCGAAAAGGCGGCGAGCGGGCCGTATGGGTTTTTCTGACCTATTGCCATCCACAAGCCATAACCCAAACATGCGGCGATCCAGAGGCCTAGCGGGATAAGGGCCGCCCAATGCACGAGCGATAGCAGCGCGAAGATGAACACCGGCAGCACGGCGAGCGGGATCATCTGGCGGATTTTCGGGATCGAGCGATGCTTCAGGAGGTTCTTCGCCCGGCCGCGGCCATAGGCGAGATATTGCCGGAACAGCGGCATGACGCTGGCGCGCGGATAATAGGTCATGCGGGTCTTGTCGGTCATCCAGATACGGAAACCGGATTTGCGCAGGCGGAAATCCAGTTCGGCATCCTCATTGTGGCTGAAGCTCTCGTCATAACCGCCGACCGCGTCGAAGGCGGCAATCCGCATCAAGGCGTGATGGCCATGGTCGATCCAGTGGCCTTTGGCACCCTCGCGGTGCTTGGAACCGCCATTGCCGAGCTTGGAATTCTGGGCGACGGCCGTCGCTTTCTGAAACAGGCCGTGTCCGATGGTATCCATGGCGACGACGACAGAATCCGCGCCGGTGCGTTCCGCATCTTCGATCAACCGCTGGCAATAGTCATCGGGATAATCGCCATGGGCGTCGATGCGGATGAGATAGTCGAAATCCTCGCCGAAGGTGGCAACGGCAAGGTTGATGCCAGCGCTCTGGATGCGCTTCGCATTGGCGAGAAGTGTGACGCGGTCATCCGTCGCCGCAAAGGCGGAAACGATATCGCGAGTTCCATCCGTGCTGCCGCCATCGGCAACCACGATACGGAAGAGACGCCCCTGCATTGCATTGGTGAATTTGACAAGCAGCCCCTCGATTGTCTTTGCCTCGTTGAGGCAAGGAATGACGATCAGCGTTCTGATGCCGGAATGACCAAGACCTTCCATGATTTGCCCCCTACGCACTACACGGGTGAAAACTGCGCTTCACGGGCATGGCCGGAAGCGGATTTGGAAAGCGAGGACAAGTGCTGGACCAGCTGACGGCAATCGTCGCGGTCGGTCAGCCATTGTTTCCTGTCTGTTGCCGACAGGGTGTGGAAGGCGTCCGCATAGGTTTGCGGCGTCATTTGGCCGAACAGTGCGGCGAGGTCGTCCGGGCTTGCATTTGCCAAGAAAAAGCCGATATCGCGTTTTTCGATGAATCGGGCGGTTTCCGTGCCGGAAAGCGCAATCGGCAGGGTGCCATAAAGGCCGCCTTCATAAAGCCGATTGGGCAGCAGCCAGCTGGAATTCTGGCCTTCTTCGAAAAAGTCGATCGCCCAGGTGAACTGCACCTCGTTGTAGATCGCGGCTAGATCCTCGGGGTTTTTGTAAGGTCCGTGGAAGTGCAAATGCGGGGCAGCGGCCACGAAGCCATCGAAATCGGTAAACTCCGAATAGGCCGGCCGGCCACGCAGGATGATTTCGACCCGGCCTTCCATGCGGCGGGCAAACTCAGCGAGGATTTCCAGCGACCTACGGCAGCGAAGCGCCCCGAACCAGCCGATTTTCCATGGTTCGCCGGGCTTGGGGGGGCGGGGTTGCGGCGGGGCGGCAACGGTGCTGTCGAGCGCCAGCACCTTGTTTTCCTGCAAAAGGACGGGAAGGTCGAGGCCCGAGACAGGTTTGAAATAATGCTCCACGAATGCCGGAGAACTCGTGACCAGCAGTTTGGCGTCGCGTGCGAAATAACGTTGCGCAGCATTCAGCAGCTGTCCGGGCCTGCCTTTGTTGAGAAGCAGGCGGTGAATATCGAGACATTCGTAAACCAGTGCTGGCTGGCCGCCATAGATCGACATGGCCCGCTTTGCCAGAGCCAGCATTTCGAGGTTCCTGGCAAGAACGATGTCGGGTGTCGGGATACCGCTCAGGACCTTTCCAATCGAAAGGCTGGCTTTTGCCACAGCCGCCATGCGCTGCAGAAACTGCCCGTCGGCGGTCTCCCCAAGCACGACGGGCACGACGCCCTCGATTTCCGCCAGCCGGTTCCGCCCGCGCCGGAAACCTGCCAGCGTGACCCGCGCCCCGCCCGCGAGCAAGGTCAGCACCCGCCGGCGAATGGCGGGGTCCGACAGATCATGCGCGAGATAGAGAATATGGGTCATGCAGGGTTCCGGTTGGTTCGCGCGTCAAAGACGTCGCAGCACAGGTTTTGGTTCAAAAAATCCGGTCAGTTCAGAGCGCAGGCGATGCTTTCCGGGAACTGGCACTTGTCTCCGAGGGCAGTGAATGAGAAGCGGTCAACGACCATCTGCGACGGCCCGGCATAAGCAAACTTGCCCATCCAGTCCTTCAGCGTATCGGTGCCCCACAGGCTGAAGAAAATCTTCTGGGCGTTTTGCGGGATTTTCGTTGCGTCCGTGACTTCATGAACGAGCTTGCCGTTGACGTAATAACGCAGGCGCTGTGGTTCCCAGACAAAGGCATAGTCGTTGAAACCGGCATCGGCTCCACCTTCCACCGGCACCAGCTTCTCATTGCCGCCCTTGGCGGAGATATATTGGTTGAGCTGCACCTGGCCGGTATTTTTGCCGAGAACCTCGAAGTCGATTTCGTCGTGCGGTTTCTTGTCGGTCGGGCCAATGTAGGTGAAGAAGGCGGAGTTCAGTCCGGAGCCGGTGGCGGCCTTCATGCGCGCTTCATAGGTGCCGTAACGATAACGGCCCTTGGTCTGGATTTCGCCGCAAGCGAATTTGCGGTCCCCAGCCTTGGCTTCTTCGAAACCGAGTGTGAGCTGGCCGTTTTCCACCGTCGCCAATTTTTTCGACCAGGTGCAGTTTTGATGCGCGCCGTTGTTCCAGCCGTCTGAAACGTACCAGAAGCTTCTGTCCATCTGGTCGAAATTCTCGGTGAAGGACGCGCCGTTGCCTTCCTGCGCCTGCATCGGTGTTGCGAAAGCCGTGGCCGAAAGGGCTGCGGCAAGAAGAATGCGTGTCTGAACGCGGGTGACAAATGTTGTCATTGGTTCACCTCTGTCGTTGCGAATAAAGCGTTTCGGATGTGGGCGGGCCGATTATGGAGGCCCGTTTGGTCGGGGAAGCAGTTGCCGTCTCGCGTTTGCCGCTGCGGCTCCCGGTGAGCACGGAATAGACGGTGGGCAGATATTTGCGTGTCTGCGCGTTGCTGATGATCAGGATGACGAAGGCGGACAATGTCGCGCTGATATAGAAGGCGGGATAAAAGTCCGGCCCGCCCTTGTTCCAGACCATCCACATGATGACCAGCAGCGGGTAGTGGGCGCAGAATATCCAGAAGCTGAGGCTGCCGGTCTCGGCAAGCCGCTGGCCAAGCCTGCTGCGGATCAGGATCGATGAAGACACCCAGAAGCCAAGCGCGCCGAAGACCGCGAGCAGATTGCGCGACATGTTGAGCCAGAAGGTGAATTCCGGGCCGGTGAAATAAAGACCCGTAGCAAGAATGGCGGATGCCGTGAAGGTTAGCACCATGATCGGCAGGGCGTAGGGATCAAGCGCCTTGACATCGACCCGGTGCAGCGCAAGCGCAATGCCGAGCGAAAAGCTGAAGAGGATCGACTTCTTTTGCACGATGAAGATCGTCAGGTCCGGCATGGCCGTGATGATCAACAGGATTGCGAGCGTCGGCAGCGCGAAGCGGCGCATCAGAAATGCGAGCACCGGCGACAGCAGAATGCAGACAAAAAGGTCGCGCAGAAAATAAAGCGGCACGTTAACCGGCAGTTCTTCGAGTGCCGTACCATGGCTGAGGATTTCGCGCGGGCTGGCATTCCACAGATCGGGGAAATACCCCACGCCGACATCGAAGAGCTGGATCAGCAATACGGCGGCAAACAGCGCGCCATTCCACAGAAGGAAGGGCAAAAGCACGGTCTTCGATTTGGAGCGGATTGTTGCCGGATAATTGAATTCACTCATGCCGCGGCGAAACAGCAGGTAACCGGAGATGGCGCTGAGGCAGGGCACGCCGATACGGAAGAGCGCATCGCCCAGGAACACGCGCAGCCAATCGAAGAAGCCGTAAAGGCCGAGGAAAGGGCTGGTTTCGGCATCGTGCGGCACATGCACGAACACGATGCCTGAAATCAGCAATATGCGCATCAAATTGATACGGGAGGATAGGTTCTGATCGACAGTCACATCAGTCACCCCTATTGGGCGGCGTCCACCCACGCCGCGTTGCAACCAGAGCGAACTTAAGCCCGCACTGGAAAGTCTGGTTTCGACTTTGGGATAAAATGTGGCGACGCGGGAAAAACACAAGCTTAGATTTTGCGGGTGAATGTCTGGCGTTCCAGTCATTCCTGTCGCTTCAAAAATTCAAACATTTGAAATTAATATCATTTTTATAAAAATGGCCATCGTTAAAAATCGCTCTAGCGTGTGAAATTGTCATTTGTCGTGATATTGCGCTGCAAAAAGAACCGCCATACGCCCCTGCCGCGGTGAGGGAAATCACCGCGGAAAAGGCCGGTTAACGGCGGAAATGAGGCGCGTTTTTCTGCGATTGAATTAACCTTGGGTTGCATTGCTCTGCATGCGCCGCGATTTGACCATTCCGAGAATTTTCCTGAGCAGCGCCCGTTCAGTCAGCAGGATCAGCACCGCATAGATGACGCCACCCACGGCAGCGCCGATGAGAACCTGAAGCGTGGCATTGGGAACGCGCTCAGCCAGAACGTGAAGCAGATAACGCACCGCACCGGCCATGATCAGCGCCGCGATCATCGGCCGGCTGCTGACATAAAGGCCGCGGAAGAAGGGTGTATCGCTTGCCTTGAACACCGCCCAGGAATAGGCGACCAGCGTTACCGCATTGACGATGCAGAGCCAAACCATCGCGTCGATCAGGGTGCCATAAAGCGCGGCAAGCCAGACCGCGACGGTGGTGACGATGGCGCGGATCGTCGCCGACCAGAACAGCACGCGGCCGTAACCTGCTCCCTTCAAATACGGGATGAAGGTGCTGCACGGCGTCAGAATGGCCTTCGACAGGGCGAGCAGGCCGAGAACGGGCCAGGCATAGGCCCAGTTCTGCCCGAAGATGACAAGCATGGCCGGCTCCGCCACGGCCCAGAGGCCGAACATCATCGGTGCCAAAAGCACGGTCAGCACCTGCGTACTGAACATCAGCGCATCGCGCCGGCGCTGCGGATCGTCCATCATGCGGCTGAAGGCGGGAAACAGGACACCCATGACAGCCGACAGAACCACCTGGTTGGGAATGCTGGCAAAGCGGTTGGAGGCGGAATAGGCGCCGGCATCCGCCAGCCCAAGATGCCGGGCAATGACCACCATCGGTGACTGGAAGGTAACGAAATTGGCGATTTCCGAGCCCATCAGCCCCGAACTGAAGCCGAGAAGCGGCACCAGTCGGCGCGGTTTCATGACGAAGCGCGGGCAATAGCGGGAAACGGCATAAAGCCCGACAAGCCGGATGAGGGCTGCGGCAAAAAGCTGGATGATCAGCGCCCAGACGCCAAAACCCATGAAAGCAAGTGCGACCGCGACAATGGCCGCGATGCTTTCCGATGCCATGCTCCACAGCGCGTCCTTGCTGAAATTCATCCGTCGCGCCAGCAGCGAATAGGCGACATCACCGGCAAGCTGCAGCGGGATGAGAAATGCCATGATGCGCAGCAGATAGGCGCTTTCCACCGCACCCAGCAGTTCGCCGAAAAATTCCGCGAAGATGTAGAGGACGGCGGCCATGGTGCAGGAGATGGCGAGATTGGCCCAGAAGACGGTATGGATCGTTTCCATATCCTCTTCCTTCTCGACGATAAGGGCGGACGTCAGGCCCGCCCCGGCGATCATGGTCAGGAACTGTACAACCGTAAGTCCTACCGCCACCACCCCGAATTCTTCCGGCGTGAGGAGACGAGCGAGAATTGGGACCGTGACAAATTTAAGCCCGAATGTCCCTGTTTTTGATAAAACGCTCCAGCCGACATTCGTGGTGATGGTCTTTACATTTGGCGCTGGGGGCATACAAGCATCCTGTTTCTGGAGGCCGGCGGGAGGAAGCCGGTTGGGAGTTGCCGATACCATCGGGGCCGCTTTTAGGATCGGGCCCGACACTTCTTGATCAACGCAAGGGGCGAAACAATGGCAAGGTTTACTGTCGTCATTCCCTACTACCAAAAGCAGCACGGGGTCTTGGGACGTGCACTCGCATCGGTTTTTGCGCAGACCTACCAGGACTTCGATCTTGTCATCGTCGATGACGAATCGCCATACCCGATCGATCAGGAACTTGCGGAACTTTCGCAGGGTGAGAAAGACCGGATTCTTGTCATTAAGCAGGCCAATGCCGGCCCGGGCGGCGCGCGTAACACCGGTCTCGACCATGTGCCTGGCGGCACCGACTACGTTGCCTTTCTCGATTCCGACGATATCTGGACGCCAGATCATCTGCAGAATGCGGCCTTCGCACTAGAGACTTACGACGGCGATTGCTACTGGGCATCGATGCAGGCAAGTGACGAATTTTATTATCATTTTGCCATTTCCGAGTTGGAGAAAAATGAGGGCGCGGCACGGCTTTCCGAGAAACCGCTGGTGATCGAACTGCCGGATCTGGCAAGTGTGATGCTGCGCAACTGGAGCTTCCTGCATCTCTCCTGCATGGTGATTGGCCGTCCTCTTTTTGAGAAAATCCGCTTCGATCCGGCGCTCAGACTGGCGGCGGAAGACGTGCTGTTTTTCTGCGATTCCATCCTCGCATCGAAGCGGACGCTGCTCTGTGACGATGCCGGTGCGATGCGCGGAATGGGCGTCAATATCTTCCACAGCATCGACAATACCTCGCCGGAATTCCTGCGCCAGCAGTTCAATACCTGGGTGGCGCTCGATACGCTGGAGGGGCGTTTTTCACGCCGGCCGGACGATGTCGCCTCCATTGCGTCCTATAAAAACACGGCGCGCAAACAGGCGCTGTGGAGCCAGGCGGGCAACTTGAAACGGCGAAAGGCGCCCGAATTCGGACTGTTGTTGAAGTGGGCGATGCGTGATCCGGCACTGCTGCGTGCCGCTTTCGAACTCGGCGCCGGAAAAATCGTCCGCCCGCGATGAGCGAATTCTCGCCCGCAAGAATTTATATGTTTTTCACCCAGGAGTGACCTCATGAAACCTTACCACTGGGAATCTCATCACGGAAATTTCGGTGACGATCTCAATCTGTGGCTGTGGGACTTTTTGCTTCCGGGCCTGCGCGATGTGCATGACGATGTCATGCTCGTCGGAGTCGGCACTGTCCTGAACGATGTTCTTTTGCCGGGAAAACAGCGCAAGCTGGTGATCGGCAGCGGTTATGGTTACGGCGCGGTGCCGGATACCAGCACCGAATTCTGGGACATTCGCTGCGTGCGCGGCGAAAAAACTGCCGCCAAGCTCGGGCTCGCGCTCGAAAAAGGCATTGTCGATCCCGCCGTCATGGTCACCGAGATGCCCGATTTCAAAGACCTGCCGAAACTCTACAAGAAGACCTTTGTTCCGCACTGGGAATCGGCGGAATTCGGCATGTGGGAAACGGTCTGCGAGCCGGCAGGCCTCACCTATCTCGACCCGCGCGGCGAGGCGAAAGCGGTCATCCGCGCCATTGCCCAGTCGGAATTCATCGTGGCTGAATCCATGCATGGTGCAATCCTTGCCGATGCCTTCCGCGTGCCGTGGGTCGCGGTCAGCACCTCGCCGTCGATCAACAGCTTCAAATGGAGCGATTGGGCCGGCAGCGTGGGTGTCGACTATCAGCCGCGCTATGTGCCGGTCTCCACCCGCGCCGAGGCGGCGAAAAAGGGCTCGCGCTTCTGGGGTATGAGCTTCCCGCCGCCGCCCGGCCCCGTCATTGCCGAGGCCGGTTCCGTTCCGGTGCATGAAGGTCCGGCGCATGAGGGTGACGTGCTGGTCCGGCCGCAGGAAACGCAGTCCCGGTCATTGCGCAAATTGGCCAAGCAGGTGCTGGCCGCGCCTTCCACGCTGGCGCTCTGGCAGGCAAGCCGCGCGGAGCCGCGTCTCAGCCCGGATGGCCGGCTGGAAGAGCGCAAGGAGCGTTTCGCCGCCGTTCTGGAAACGGTGAGGCGGGATTATCTCTGAGGGCGAAGAGTGGATGCGGCAGGGAATTTTCTGCCGCCTTCGCGTGACGATGCCATCCTCTAGGGTCTCTATCGTCATGCTCGGGCCTGTCCCGAGCATCTGCAACCGACCGATCATACGATACGTGAATAAATCCTCGGGACAAGCCCGAGGATGACGGCGAGAAATTGGCGGAGGTCGCCTTTTCCCTTACGAAACCGGCGTGCCGTCCAGCAGATAACGCACATCACGCACCGGTGGCGATTTGCGGAAGCGGGCAGTCTTGTCGCTCCAGATGCCGCGCGTGATGGCGGGCAGGGCGGGGAGGCGCGCAAGGGCGTGGCTTAACGCGCCGCCCATGCCTTTCTGCTTTTTCGTATCGAGAAAATGGCGAAGCTCGAATTTGGCGCGGATATGTTTTTCATGTTCGCGCAGGATCGCCGTTTCCTCTGCCGAAAGCCGGCAACCAGCGAGAATGGCTTTGTCCGCCTCGTATAAGCGGCGAAGATCTTCGGTGCGATGGCGGCCGCTCAGCGAGTTGCCACGCACGATCGCGCCGTAACCGCAATGGTGGATGACCTTGTAGCGCGCGCCGGCGGCCAGCGCCCGCACGTAAAGCTCGTAATCTTCGCCAAGCCTCAGAGCCTCGTCATAACGCAGCGCATGTTTGTCGAGAAAAGAGCGGCGTATCACCGGTTTCAGAAATCCGGTTTCTCCGCGCTCCACGCCGGGCCTGGAAATATTGCCCTCGACGAATTCCGTGAGCGATAAAAACCGCGCCTGCGGCTCGAAACGGGCCGGCTGCATGGAGGAAGCGCCGGAAACCGATTGCTGGATGAAAGCGATATTGTCAGCCACGAGATCCCAGTCGTCATCGGTCAGCATGGCAGTGAAGCGACCCCTGAAGAAGAAGTCGTCCGCATCGAGAATGCTGATGAGCGGGGCAGATGAAATCGAAATCGCGTGGTTGCGCGCGGCCGAAGGACCGCGATTCACATCGAACCGCACGACCCGCAAACGGCCCGTGCCATCATCCGCCGCATGCGCCACGTCGCTTGTCGTGTCGGTGGAGCCATCGTCGATAACCACGACTTCCCCGACCTCGGGCTCCGCAAGGGCGGAGCGAATGGCGATATCGATGGTTTCAGATGCGTTTTTCGCAGCGATGATGACGCAAATGGGCTGTGAACCGCTCACCATGTGGTGTCCTTCTGCTTTGATCAACCGTCAGGATTTGGCCAGCAGAAAGTGTCAGGCGTATGGATGCAAGCGATTTTTTGCGGCGCAATAAAAGAAGCTGCGTAAAAGCTTACATATCGGTGAGTTTGGCGCCGTGCGGCGGGGCGCTTTTTGCCGGTTCCGCCGCCATGGTCTCGGCGCTGCGATCACGCGAAAAGGTTTCCCGCATCCGCCGTTTTTCTCGGGCGACGAGAACCAGAATTCCAATAAAATAGCCGATTTGCAGAATGACTGCACAGATGAGCGTCTGGATGAATGCGGTATAGAATGATCCGTGGATGAAATACGTGCCAACCGCAAAGGCAAGCAATGCACCGATCATGCTGAAAAAGACACGAGGTGCATACATGGTGCTCTCCTCCCGAGAACGATTTCTCCATTTTTGACTGCGCTGCGGCATTTTTTTTCTTTGCAAGAAATATACGATGAGACCGGTGCTGTTTCAACACACATATATAGTTCTTCTAACGGTTGCGGCATGAAATTTCGGTAATCTGGATTGGTAAATTCCTCCATAACTGCCGATTCGCGCCGATCAGGCCTGCCTGACGACACCGGCTCCTGCGTCTGGAAGCGCCAGAACCGTGCTGCGGGCGGCCCTTGCAGGTTGTCTGTCACGCTCTGCAGACTTCGTTAACCATCTCGCCTTTAAAAAGTCGGTATTGATTCCTCGAAGAGCAGGGTGCCCGCGTGACGACGAGTTCAGAAGTAATCGCCTTTCCGGCAAAGAACCGCATTGCCGACGTAAAACGATGTGCAACCATGCTCGACCGGCTGCATGGTGTGGAGGCGAATGATTTCTGGCGCAGGGAGTGCCGTGAACTTGCCGCCCGTCTGACGGCGCTTGGCTATGAGGACGCCGCCATGCGGCGCGAGGTCATGGAATTTCAAAACGCCGTGCAGGCTGAATTGTGGGCGGGGGACGCCACGCCCGAGGCACGCCGCGACAGCCATTGATGGTTCTTTTTCTTCAATAAAAAAAGCCGGCGGGTTATAAACCAGCCGGCTTTTTGTTGGTTCCGTACGCCTCAGGAGGCGCTAGCGGCGCCGCGCGTGCGGGCAACGCCATCCAGTGCGGGCTTGTATTTAGGATCGAGTCGCGCCGCATGCGCATAGGACTTGGCAGCCTTGGCCATCTCACCGCGGCGCTCATAGACCAGCGCCTGGTTGGCCCAGGATTCCGCCACATTACCATCAAGCGAAATCGCGTGGTTGAAATCGGCGAAGGCGTTTTCATCGTCGTTCAGCGCGACATAAGAAAGGCCGCGGCCATTATAGGGCTCGGGCGACGTCGATGACAGCGAGATCGCCTTGGAGAAGTCCTCGATGGCCTGGGCATGCTGGTTGCGCAGCTGGTAGATCAGGCCACGATTGTGCCAGGCGCGCCCGTCGGTTGTTTCCAGCTCGATGGCGCGGGAGAAATCGTTGAAGGCTTCGTTCACGCGGCCGGACTGGCGGTAAAGATTGCCACGGCCGATGAGCGCCACATCGTAGCTCGGATTGATCTGCAGGGCAGCGTTGTAGTCCTGAAGGGCCTGCTGCTGCTGGCCGCTATTGCGGTAAACCAGCGCGCGGTTGGCATAGGCCTGGTAGAAGCGCGGGTTCAGCTGCAGCGCCTTGTTGAAATCCTCGATGGCGCGGCGCGAATCGCCGGCGCGGCCGTAGGCCGAACCGCGAACATTGTAACCTTCAGGGTCCTGCGGATTGGCGTTGATGACCGAGGTGAGCGAGGCGATGTTTTCCTGCGAGCCCTGGGCGCGGTCGATCCGGAACACATCTTCCGTCTGGTTGGATGTCGCACAGCCGGAAAGACCGGCAAGGATGGTGCAGACGACCAGAGAAGCGCGGAACCCTCTGTTGTTTTTCAGTGGCAACCGGCGCGCAGAGGCATCGGCGTTTTTCACAACACAGGCGTCGACAGCGATCATTCGGTGTGGGTTCCCTCGCAGGCCGGTCTCACGATCGTTCTCAAGAACATTCTCCGGCCACAAACACAAAAAGCGGCGGCGAATTGATCGCCCCCGCCCAACAAGCATTCAAAAACGTCCAAAAGACGGCCTATTAACGGCCTGCGCGGGGGCCTGCAACCAGACCTTCGCGCTGTGCACGCTTGCGTGCCAGCTTGCGAACGCGGCGAACGGCTTCAGCCTTTTCGCGGGCGCGCTTCTGGGAGGGCTTTTCGTAATAATCGCGCATTTTCATTTCACGGAAAATGCCTTCGCGCTGCATCTTTTTCTTGAGGGCGCGAAGCGCCTGATCAACGTTATTGTCGCGGACTAGTACCTGCACGTTAAACCCGTTCCTTTAGTTTGGTTATCTTGCTGTGAGAATAAAGGCATTCGCACGCAAACGAAAAATGGTTCGTCCGGCTGTCCAGCTGGGCGATTGGTGACGTGCAATAACAGATCATTTGCGCCAAGTCCAGCCGGTAGCGCATAATCCGCCTGCAAAATACGGGCTGTCCCGCGTTCGTCCCGCAATGTCGAAACAAAATCATTGCGACGTCGCAAAATGAATATTGCCTCCCCTCCCGATTTGCCATGTGTATGATATGGGCCGGGACTATCTTTACGGCCTCTGGCCGGTTCTTGAGGAGCAGATTGCGAATGCGCAAATATTCCGTTTTTGCCGTGGCGCGTGAGGCGCTCAGGGGTCATAAGGGGTGGGATGCGCAATGGGCCTCGCCCGAACCGCGCAAGGACTATGATGTCATCATCATCGGTGGTGGCGGACATGGTCTCGGAGCGGCCTATTACCTTGCCAAGGAACACGGCATTACCAATGTCGCAGTTTTGGAAAAAGGCTGGCTTGGCGGCGGCAATACCGGCCGCAACACCACCATCATCCGCTCCAACTATCTCTATGAAGAGAGCATGGATATTTACGAGCATTCCCTGAAACTGTGGGAAGGCCTGAGCCAGGATCTCAATTACAACGTCATGTATTCGGCGCGCGGCGTGATGATGCTGTCGCACAATATTCACGACCGGCAGTCCTTCAGCCGCCATATCAATGCCAACCGTCTTTATGGCATCGACAATGAATGGCTGACGCCGGAGCAGGCGAAAGCCTATTGCCCGCCGCTCGATATCTCAGGCAATGCGCGGTATCCGATCAATGGCGCAGCGCTCCAGCGCCGCGGCGGCACGGCTCGCCACGATGCGGTGGCCTGGGGTTATGCCCGTGCGGCCTCCGACCGCGGCGTGCACATCATCCAGAACTGCGAGGTCACGGGTATTCGCCGTGGGCCGGACGGAGCGGTGACGGGTGTGGAGACCAATCGCGGTTTCATCGGCGCGAAAAAAATCGGGGTTTCCGCCGCCGGCCACTCCTCCGTCATCATGAAAATGGCTGACGTCCGCGTTCCCCTGCATTCCAATCCGTTACAGGCACTGGTGTCGGAGCCGCTGAAGCCGATCTTCCCCTGCGTGGTCATGTCCAACACGGTGCATGCCTATATTTCGCAGTCCGACAAGGGCGAGCTGGTGATCGGTGCCGGCACGGACCAGTATAATTCCTATTCCCAGACCGGTGGTTTGCAGATCATCACCCATACGCTCGACGCCATCTGCGAACTCTTCCCGATTTTCCGCCGTGTCAAGATGATGCGCCAATGGGGCGGCATCACCGACAACACACCCGACCGCTCCGCCATCCAGAGCGTGACGCCGGTGCAAAACCTCTTCGTCAATTGCGGTTGGGGCACGGGTGGCTTCAAGGCGACGCCGGGTTCGGCCAATCTCTTCGCGCATCTCATCGCCCGCGGTGAACCGCATCGCCTGGCGGCCGGGCTGACGCTCGACCGGTTCCGTACCGGCCGCCTGATCGATGAGGCTGCCGCTGCCGCGGTGGCGCATTGATGCTGGCGGCGGCCATGCTTGCGATCAACATATCAGGCGCGGTTGCGGCCGTGCCCGCCGGCAGCGTCATTCCCGAGGCCAGGGATTTTCGCAGTCAGAAGATTGCGAAGATGCAGGGCGAGAAAGACTGGCCGTTCGCGGCGGAAAAAGGCCTGCTTCTCTGTGCTCCCAGTCTTGCAAACAAGATGGTTTATTTTGTCGGCGAGAAGGAGGATGGCGAGCAGGATTACCCTTTCGCGATCGATACCGACATGATGGCGGTCGCCATCGTCAATATGGGCCGGGCCTCGGCGCTGCGTCCCTTCGATAATTTCGAGCAGCTTTTAAAGCGGCTTTCCCCTTTCGTAGCCATGGGAAAGCGGCTGTGTGACCAACCCGCCGGAACCATACTTCCGGAAAACTCTCTCTAGGTGGAGCGACGATGCTTCTGATCCATTGCCCCTATTGCGGGGAAGACCGTTCCGAACTGGAATTCCGCTGGTCGGGCGAAGCCCATATCGCGCGTCCGACAAACATTGCCGATATCTCCGATGAGGCCTTCGCGGAATATTTCTTCATTCGCGACAATGACAAGGGCCTTGTTTTCGAGCGCTGGCGTCACATTCACGGCTGCGGCCGCTTCTTCAACGCCGCCCGCGATTCAGTCAGCGACAAGTTCTTGATGACCTACAGGGCGGGTGAACCGAAACCGGATACTGAGACGGTCCTTTCCGCAGAAAAGGGAGCCGGGCAATGAGCGGCGATTATCGTATAAAGGGTGCCGGCCGGCTGACCCCGGCCAGAACCGCCCGTTTCACCTTCGACGGCAAGATCTATCCGGCGTTGGAAGGCGATACCGTCGCGTCGGCGTTGCTGGCCAATGGCGTGCATCTGATCGGCCGCTCGTTCAAATATCACCGCCCGCGTGGTTTCCTGTCCGCCGGGCCGGAGGAACCGAATGCGCTGATCGACGTCTCCCGCGACAGCCTGCGCAAGCAACCCAACGTGCGCGCCACGGTGCAGGAAGTCTTCGACGGCGCGATCATCGCCTCGCAGAACCGTTTCCCGTCACTCTCCTTCGATCTGAGCGCCGTCAACGATCTTCTCTCGCCGATGTTCGCAGCGGGCTTTTATTATAAGACCTTCATGTGGCCGAAGGCCGCCTGGCATAAGATTTACGAACCGCTGATTCGCCGCGCCGCTGGTCTCGGAAAAGCGCCGAGCGAGCCGGATGCGGATCATTATTCCGGCCGTTATGCCCATTGCGACGTGCTGGTGGCCGGCGCCGGCGTCGCCGGCCTGACGGCGGCGCTTGCCGCGGCAAAAACCGGTGCCAGCGTCATTCTGGTGGATGAAAATGCCGAAGTCGGCGGCGCGCTGCGCTTCGACACCGGTGCGGTGATCGACGGCCTGCCCGGCTACGAGTGGGCGCAGAAGGTTCTTGCCGAACTGCAATCCATGCCCAACGTCCGGGTTCTGACCCGCACGACGGCCTTCGGTTACTACAACCACAATTTCGTGGCGCTGGCGCAGCGCGTCACCGACCATCTCGCCACGCCCGCCAGACACCAGCCGCGTGAGCGGCTGTGGCAGGTGTGCGCCAAGAAGGTCGTGCTCGCGGCAGGCGCGATCGAGCGCCACATGGTTTTCGCCAATAATGATCGCCCCGGCATCATGCTGGCTTCGGCGGCCCGCACCTATCTCAACCAGTACGGCGTCGCCGTCGGTCACAATGTCGGTGTCTACACTGCGCATGATTCGGCCTATGAGACGGCCTTCGACCTGAAGAAGGCGGGCGTGAAGATCGCCGCCATCGTCGATTGCCGCGAAAATCCGGACCAGCGTCTGCTGGACGAGGCCCGGGCGCTCGGCATCGAGGTGCTGGCGGGCCACAGCGTCTACAACACCGCCGGCCGCCTGCGCGTCTCTTCCATGACCGTTGGCCGCAATGGCGGCTCCAACAAGCGCAAGATCGCCATCGATGCGCTTGTCGTTTCCGCCGGCTGGACACCGTCGGTGCATCTCTTCTCGCAATCGCGCGGCAAGCTGAAGTTTGACGCGGCTAATCAGCGTTTCCTGCCTGATATCCATGTGCAGAACTGCGTCTCCATCGGCGCCTGCAACGGCACGGACGATCTTTCCGCGATCATTGCCGAAGCGGCAGCTGCTGGCGGCGGTTCGGTGGAATTCTCCGGCGAAAATGCCCGGGCATGGACGGGCGGCATGATCGGTGCGGCCGAAGGCGCAGGCGAGGGCACCGGCGTCAAGGCCTTCATCGATTTCCAGCACGATGTCTGCGCCAAGGATATCCGCCTTGCCGTGCGCGAGGGCATGCATTCCGTCGAACACATCAAGCGCTTCACCACCAATGGCATGGCGTCCGATCAGGGCAAGATGTCGAACATGCATGGCCTCGCCATCGCATCGGAAGCGCTCGGCCGGGATTTGCCCAAGGTCGGTCTCACCACCTTCCGCCAGCCCTATACGCCGGTCACCTTCGGCACGCTCATCAACCATTCGCGCGGCGCGCTGTTTGACCCCACCCGCAAGACGCCTATGCACGAGGAAGAGCTGGCCGCCGGCGCGGTATTTGAAGATGTCGGCAACTGGAAACGTGCCTGGTTTTTCCCGCGTGCGGGCGAGGACATACATGCGGCGATCAACCGCGAATGCAAGACGGTGCGGACAAGCGTGGGCGTGTTCGATGCCTCCACACTCGGCAAGATCGAGGTGGTCGGCCCGGATGCGGCGAAATTCCTGAACCTCATCTACACCAATGCTTGGGATACGCTGAAACCCGGCCGGTGCCGTTATGGTATCATGACGCGCGAAGACGGCTTCGTTTACGATGACGGCGTCGTCGGGCGTCTGGCCGAGGACCGTTTCCATGTCACGACGACGACGGGCGGCGCGCCGCGCGTTCTCCAGCATATGGAAGATTATCTTCAGACCGAATTCCCCGATCTTAATGTCTGGCTCACCTCGGCCACCGAGCAATGGGCTGTCATTGCCGTGCAGGGGCCGAAGGCGCGCGAGGTTATCGCGCCCTTCGTCGAGGGCATCGACCTGTCGCCGGAAGCCTTCCCGCATATGGCGGTGGCCGAGGGCAAGTTCTGCGGCGTGCCGACGCGGCTTTTCCGCGTCTCCTTCACCGGCGAACTCGGTTTCGAAATCAATGTGCCTGCCGATTATGGCGCAGCCGTCTGGTCGGCGATCCGCGAAAGGGCGGAAGCCGAGGGCGGCTGCCTTTACGGCACCGAGACCATGCATATCCTGCGTGCGGAAAAGGGCTATATCATCGTCGGTCAGGACACGGACGGTACGGTGACCCCTGACGATGCCGGGCTTGCCTGGGCCGTTTCCAAGAAGAAGACGGATTTCGTCGGCATTCGCGGCCTGAAACGCATTGACCTGACGCGCACCGGCCGCAAGCAGCTCGTCGGTCTGAAGACGAAAGACCGACTGACCGTGCCTGACGAAGGCGGACAGATCGTTGCCGATCCGAACCAGCCGAAGCCGATGACCATGCTCGGCCATGTCACTTCGGCCTACTGGTCGGAAAATCTCGGCCACTCCATCGCCTTTGCGCTGGTGGCGGATGGCAGGGCGCGCATGGGTGAAACGCTTTATATTCCGCTTGCCGATAAAACCATTGCCGTCGAAGTGACCGACATGGTCTTCCTCGACAAGGAAGGAGTCCGTCTCAATGGCTGACATGCTGCACGCAAAACGCAAATCCGTGCTTGAGGATTTTCACGGCGGCTCGCCTTTCGTTTCGCTGAAAACCGCCGCCTCCGCCTCGCGGCTGTCGCTGCGGGCGCGGGAAAGCGCCGTGCCGGCGCTCTCGGAAGCACTCGGCCTTGCTCTGCCCACCAGCCCGAAAGGCTCCGTCACGTCGGGTCTGCGCTCCGCTTTGTGGCTCGGCCCGGACGAATGGCTGGTGATCGATCAGGGTGAAAGCGACCTGATGGCTGCGCTTGCCGGCGTCTCCGGGCTGTTTTCCGCAACCGATGTTTCCCACCGCAACACGGCCGTCATCGTCTCCGGCCCAGGCGCGGAAGCAGCACTCAATGCCGGCTGCCCGCAGGACCTGTCTTCGGCACGGTTCCCGGTGGGCGCCTGCTCACGCACGGTTTTCGGTAAGGCGGAAGTGGTGCTGCTGCGCACGGCGGACGATACGTTCCGGGTGGAATGCTGGCGTTCCTTTGCCGAATATGTCGGCGGGCTGTTGCAGGAGGCGGCCGAGGACGTGGCGGTTTAACCCGCCATCCAGCCTCGCCATTCCACCCATCGCCCATGGAAATCGGCCCGGCCGATTTCCTGCTTCTCGCCGGTCGGCCAGATCTGAAGGGTAATGGCGGCGCTGCCCGGCGTCGCGTTTGCCTCCATTTGCAGCCGGGCAAGCGGGGCATCCGGCGTAGCGCGGTCTCCGGCTTCGCTAATTACAGCCTCGCCGGCCTCCTTCAACGCATCGGGCAGATATTGCCAGGCGACTGAGTGATAGACGACATGGGCAGCACCCGGATATTGCCTGGCAAGGCGGCGTTTCAGCCAGTCGACCGCGTCCACCTTCTCGACATGCAGACCATGTTCTACGGCTATCCGCAGGGCGGCGGCGGTTCGCTGCAGCCTGTCTGTCTGATCGGCCCAGACATAGGACATCAGCCGCAGGCGATCTTCGGCGGATGACGGGTCGAGCGGGTTGAGATCGCAGCCGGCGCGCTCGATAACCTCGATCCGGCCATCCGGCGGGGTGTTGCCGCGCCATTCCGGCGACAGGAAAACATCGGATCGTTCACCCCAGGTGAGGCCGCCGAGGCGATATCGGTAACGGTCGAATTGCAGGTTGAGCCCGGCGCTCGCTCCCACCTCCGACAGCACCAGCGGCTTGCCGGTCAGTGCCGCGATCGAAAGAAAGCCCGGCAGCAGAACGGCGGAACGGCGAACCTCGTTGGTCTGCGGCGGTGATTTCAACCTTGCGAGGATGAAGGGCGAATGAAAACGAAGGGCGCTGGCGCAGGCCTGCCAGAGCGCTTCTTCGTCTTCCGGCGCAATATCGGCAAGCGGCGCGATCTTTTCCTCGATGGCGAGCGCATGCAGGGCGCCCGCCAGCCGCAGGGGAACGGAATCGCCCGAGGGGCCGACATCACCGGGCCAGGATAAAATGCGCTCGCCTATCTCGGTTTGCCTGTCGAGCCTTGCTGCCATGGCACGGCAGAGCCGTGCGGTAAAGGGCGAGCCGAGGCTGTCGCAGGCTCTTGCCTGCGAAAGAAAGGCATTCCTTACGGCTTCGTCATGCATGCCGTCTCTCCGTTGCGGTGGTTTCAGGCGTCTTCCGGCCTGTCCTCCGGGTTGAACTGGCTGATGGTGGTCCAGCGGGCGGTAAGCGCCGGCTTTTTTTCGTTTTCGATTTCCACCGTCACGTCATAGGTTGTCATCAGCATGGCCGCACCGCGAAAACGCGCTTCCGCCAGCGTGAAACGGCCGCGCACCCGCGCACCGCTTTTGACCGGCGTCACGAAACGGACGGTATCGAAGCCGTAATTGATGCCCATGGTCTGTTCGCGAATACGGGGCAGGGCGTCGTAATTCAGCGCCGAAAGCAGCGACAGCGTCAGGAACCCATGGGCGATGGTGCCGCCAAAAGGGCTTTCAGCACGGGCGCGCTCAGGGTCCATATGGATGAACTGTTCATCCAGTGTCGCTTTCCCGAAGGCGTTTATCATCGTCTGGTCGACGGTGATCCAGTCGGAAACGCCCATTTCCGTACCGACGCAGTCCTTCATGTCGGCCAGCGCAATTTCTTTTGTCATGTTACCTCGTCCGCATTGTTTTAGCGCGACTTATACGGCTCGTGGTGCGAATGGATCAACCGTGCAGATAAAACACGACGGAACGGGCCGGCAGGAATGCGGGGTTGCCGAAATCCGTGCCGATGGCGCGCCAGCCGTCGCCCGGCAGGGTGAAGGGAACGATGTCTCGGCTGCGGTTGATGAGAATGGCGAGTTTGGCGTCTTTACCGGTCTCCCGGTCCGGGGTGGAAAGCAGCATGGCGAAGGCCTGCCCATCCGGTCTTTCCCAGTCCGCAACGGTCATCGGTTCGCCACTCGGCGCAAGCCAGGTCACATCGCCCCTGCCGGAGAAGAAGCCACTCTCAGAAAACACACCGAAACGTTTGCGCAGGGCGGCGAGAAACGCCGTATGGTCAATCAACTCAGGGACAAGCGATGACCAGTCGACCCAGTTGATGTCATTGTCCTGGCAATAGGCGTTGTTGTTGCCCTGCTGACTGCGGCCGCCCTCGTCACCCGCCGTCAACATCAGGGCGCCGCGGCTGACAAAAAGCGTGGAAAGCAGCGCTTTTACATCCGCAAGGCGAGCGGCGACAATGGCGGGATCGTCGGTCAATCCCTCGAAACCATTGTTCCAGGAATGGTTGTCGTTATGCCCGTCGCGATTGTTCTCGCCGTTTTTTTCATTGTGCTTGTGTTCGTGGCTGACGAGATCGAACAGGGTGAAACCATCATGGGCGGCAAGGAAATTGACGCTGCGGCTTTTCAGGCGGCCATGGCGGGAAAAGATCGGCGAGGAGCCGGACAGGGCATTGGCCAGCGCCCCGGTCGTGCCAGCATCTCCACGCCAGAAACGGCGCATGTCATCGCGGGCGCGGTCGTTCCATTCCAGGAAACTTTCTGGGAAATTGCCGAGCTGATAACCGCCGGGGCCGATATCCCAGGGTTCGGCGATCAGCAGGCGGTCGTAAAGCACCGAGTCCGAATGCATCGCGGCCAGCGTCTCGCTCGCCATGTCGAAACCCGCGGCCGTCCTCCCGAGCACGGGCGCAAGATCGAAACGGAAGCCATCCACGCCGGCATTGAGAACGAAATGCCGCAGCGAATCGATGATGAGCTGGCGAATATAGGGGTGGTCGCAGGCAACCGTGTTGCCGGTGCCGGTATCGTTGACCAGCACGCCCGGCTTTCCCGGCGGATGGCGGAAGGCGGTGAGGTTATCGAGTCCCCGCAGCGACAGGATCGAGCCTTCGATATCGCTTTCACCGGTATGGTTGAAGACGAGATCGAGAATGACGCCGATGCCCTCTGCATGCAGCGCCGCAACCGTATCGCGCAACTCCCGCACACCGCCAGGGCAGAGGCGCGGATCGAGTGTCATGAAACCGACGGGATTATAACCCCAGGCATTGGAAAGGCCGAGCGGCGGCAGGTGGCGCTCATCGATCCATGCGGTGATCGGCATCAACTCCACCGCATCGATGCCGATTTTTTTCAGGTGCGCGACAATGGCGGGATGCGCAAGTGCGGCAACGGTGCCCCTGATCTCTTCCGGCACTTCAGGATGCAGCCGGGTAAAGGATTTGACGGCGAGTTCGTAAATCAGCCCGCCTTCGGCAAAAAGCGGCGGTTGACGCCTGACCGGCTCATATTGCGAAAGGATCGTTTTCGGCATGATCCCGCCGGTCTCCGCACCAAAGGCGTAAAGCGCGGGGTCGTGCCGGAAGGGGCGGTCGATCTCCGTGGCATAGGGGTCGAGCAGCAGTTTCGCAGGATCGAACCAGAGGCCGTGTTCAGGGGCGTAAATGCCGTGAGTGCGAAAGCCGTATCGCGTGCCGGGGTCCGCGTCGGAGACGGTCAACCGGTGAACGTCATCTTCACCGCGCGCCATCGGCAAACGCGCCGTTTCTTTTTCGCCCTTCGTATCGAAAAGGCAGAGATCGATCTGCGAGGCGTGCCGGGAGTAGACCGTGAATTCCGTTCCGTTTTCCGTCTGGATTGCGCCTTTGGGGAAAACGGAAGGTGTCTGCATGGTCGGTCTCTCCGGGAAATGGTGTTTCTCTTCCAGAATGGAGCAGGGAGGCAAGGCCGAGTGAGGGACGCTTTCAGTGCGTCCCTCATGAGCGGGCGGCAAGCCCTTACGTAATAACGCTCGGTGCGTTGCGGCCGGTATGAGCCTTGATGCCGGCGATGGTATCGGCAACGGAAATCAGGTCGGCAAGTGCCTCCTGGGTTTCGATACCGTGGCGGGCCGCATCCGGCTCGTAACGCTCGACATAGAGGCGAAGCGTGGCGCCCGCAGTACCCGTGCCGGAGAGGCGAAGCACGATGCGCGAGCCGCCTTCGAACAGGATGCGGATGCCCTGATTTTTGCTGACCGACTGATCGACCGGATCGTGATAGGCAAAATCATCCGCCGCCGCGACCTTCAGATTGCCATAGCTGGTGCCGGGAAGTGTGGCGAGTTTTTCGCGCAGGGTGGCGACCAGCGTGTTCGCAGCATCCGAATCCACTTCCTCATAGTCATGGCGGGAGTAATAGTTGCGGCCATATTCGGCCCAGTGCTTGGTGACGATGTCCTTCACACTTTCCTTGCGGGCGGCGACAATGTTCAGCCAGTAGAGCACGGCCCAAAGGCCATCCTTTTCTCGCACATGGTTGGAGCCCGTGCCGAAGCTTTCCTCGCCGCAAATCGTTACCTTGCCAGCATCCATGAGATTGCCGAAGAATTTCCAGCCGGTCGGTGTCTCGTACATGCCAAGGCCAAGCTTTTCGGCGACGCGGTCCGCTGCCGCACTGGTCGGCATGGAGCGGGCGATGCCGGAAATGCCGGAGGCATAACCGGGCGCCAGTTTGGCATTGGCGGCGATGATCGCCAGACTGTCTGATGGGGTGACGAACATGCCCTTGCCGACAACCATGTTGCGGTCGCCATCGCCATCGGAAGCCGCGCCGAAATCGGGGCCTTGCGGGCTCATCACATCGTCATAAAGCTCCTTGGCGTGGACAAGGTTCGGGTCTGGATGGTGGCCGCCGAAATCCGGCAGCGGCGTTGCATTGCGGACGGAGCCCTTCGGCGCGCCGAGACGCTTTTCGAGGATTTCCACCGCATAGGGGCCGGTGACAGCGCTCATGGAGTCGATGACGACCCTGAAGCCGCCAGCGATGAGCGCACGGATGGCGTCGAAATCGAAAAGTTCTTCCATCAGGGTGGCATAGTCTGTGACCGGGTCTATCACCTCGACTGTCAGCTCATCCACCTTGAAGCTGCCGATCTTGTCGAGGTCGATATCGGCGGCATCGGAAATCTTGTAGCTGTCGATGACCTTCGAGCGGGCATAGATCGCGTCCGTGATCTTTTCCGGCGCGGGGCCGCCATTGCCGATATTGTATTTGATGCCGAAATCTTCGTTCGGGCCGCCGGGATTATGGCTGGCGGAAAGAACGATGCCGCCGAAGGCCTTGTATTTGCGGATGATGTTGGAGGCGGCCGGCGTGGAGAGAATGCCGCCCTGACCAACCAGCACCTTGCCGAAACCGGCGGCGGCAGCCATTTTGATCGCCTTCTGGATGACTTCGCGGTTGTAATAGCGGCCGTCGCCGCCGATCACCAGCGTCTGTCCTTCAAAGCCTTCAAGCGCGTCGAAGATCGACTGGATGAAGTTCTCGGCGTAATTTTCCTGGGTGAAGACCGGCACCTTCTTGCGCAGGCCTGAAGTGCCCGGCTTCTGGTCCTGATAGGGCTTCGTCTGAACGGTCTTGATCATTGTTTCAATGGCCTTTCGAAATAAGCTGGCTGTAAAGCGCGGCGTAAAGACCGGCGCTCTTTTCCCAGGAAACATCGGATTTCATTCCGAGTTTCTGCATTTGTGTCCACAGTTTCGGGTCGTGGTAATAACGGACGGCCCGGCGGATCGCCTGTTTCAGACCATCGAGCGTGACGGGTGAAAATTGCACGCCGGTCGCCGATTTATTGGCGATGGCGGCATGGTTGGCGTCGATCACGGTATCGGCAAGACCGCCGGTGCGGGCGACGACCGGAATGCAGCCGTAACGCAGCGCGTAAAGCTGGGTGAGGCCGCAGGGTTCAAAACGAGAGGGAATGATGATCGCATCGCAGCCCGCCTGCATCAGGTGCGAGAGTGGCTCGTTATAACCGATAGCGACACCGACGCGGCCATGGTGGCGGGACGCCGCCGCCAGAAGCGCGCCCTCCAGCGCTACTTCCCCCGCGCCCAGCACCACGAGGCGACCGCCAAGGGAAACGATCTCGTCCACGGCTTCCGCCATGAGGTCGATACCCTTTTGCCAGGTGAGGCGGGAGATGATGCAGAAAAGCGGGCTGTCATCATCGTTGATGCGGAAATGTTCGGCGACCGCTTTTTTGTTCAGCGCACGGTTCTTGAGATTGGCGGCTGAATAATTGTCGTGAATCAGGTGATCGGTGGCCGGGTTCCAGACGTCGGCATCGATGCCGTTGACGATGCCGTGCAGTACATGGGCGCGGCTGCCGATGACGCCGTGCAAGCCCATGCCGAATTGCGGGGTGAGGATTTCCTCGGCATAGGACGGGCTGACGGTGCTGAGCGCCGTTGCCGTCTGCAGGCCGCCCTTCAGGAAGCTCACATCGTTGTAATACTCGATGCCTTCCATGCCGAAGGCATGGGCGGGGAGGCCAAGCTTGCTGAAGATATTCGCGCCGAACTGGCCCTGAAAGGCGATGTTGTGGATGGTGAGAAGGCTCGGTATCTCAGGCGTTTCGGCATAACGCATATAGACCGGCGCCATTGCGGCCTGCCAGTCATGGGCATGCACCATATCCGGCCACCAACCGGGAAGCGCACCGGCGGCGATGCGGGCGGCGGCCAGGGAAAGCGCCGCGAAGCGTTTCCAGTTGTCAGAATAGTCCTTGCCAGTCTGGTCGAGATAGGGGCCGCCGGAGCGCTCGTAATAGGCGGGCGCGTCAAGAATGAGGAGGTTCAGTCCCTCATGCCGCACTTCGAGCACATCGGCTTTTTCGCCGAGCAGATCGGTAAATTCGAAGCATTTGACGGGGTCCGTCACGGCGGCTTTCACCGCCGGATATCCGGGTATCAATGTGCGCGTCGTGACGCCATGGGCTTCCAGCGCGATGGGGAGTGCGCCAACAACGTCGGCGAGCCCTCCGGTCTTGATCAGGGGATAGATTTCGGATGAAACCGAAAGGACATTCATGGGCTCTACAGGTCCAGCTTGTCGATCATCGATTGGGTGATAAGGCAAATGCCGTTTTCAGTGCGGCGGAAACGTTTGGCATCCAGTTCTGGGTCTTCTCCTACAATCAGTCCTTCCGGAATGACCACGCCATGGTCGATGACGACATTGCTGAGCTGGGCGTGACGCCCGATCTTCACACTTGGCAGTACTACGGCATTCTCAAGGCGGGAATATGAATTAGCCCGCACACCCGTAAAGAGGAGGCTGCGGTTGAGGGCGGCGCCGGAAATGATGCAATCGCCGGAGACGACCGAAGACACGGCCGAGCCGCGGCGGTTCTCGTCATCGTGCACAAATTTCGCCGGCGGTGTGATTTCCGCATAGGTCCAGATCGGCCAGGATTTGTCGTATATATCGAGGTCCGGCACCACATCCGTCAGGTCGATATTGGCCTGCCAATAGGCATCGATGGTGCCGACGTCGCGCCAGTAGGGGCCATGCTCGAAATCGGAACGCACGCAGGAATCCGCGAAGCGATGGGCGACGGCTTTGCCGTGCTCGACGATGTAGGGAATGATGTCTTTGCCGAAGTCTCGGCTGGAGCTCGGATCGGCGGCGTCGCGGCGCAGCGCTTCCATCAGGAATTTCGTGTGAAAGACGTAGATGCCCATCGAGGCGAGCGCGAAGCCTTCATTGCCGGGAATGCCCGGCGGATCGGCCGGTTTTTCGATGAAATCAATGATCTCGTCTTTTTCATTCACATGCATCACGCCGAAGCCGGTCGCTTCCATGCGCGGCACTTCAAGGCAGCCGATCGTTACATCGGCGCCGGAATCGACATGCTGCTGCAGCATGTATTCGTAATCCATTTTGTAGATATGGTCGCCGGCGAGAATGACCATATATTCCGGCGCATAGGGCTCAATGATGTCGATGTTCTGGTAGACGGCGTCGGCCGTGCCTTCATACCATTGCGTTTCGGAAACGCGCTGGGAGGCCGGCAGAATATCGAAGCTTTCGTTACGCTCGGGACGGAAGAAGTCCCAGCCGCGCTGCAGGTGGCGGATGAGCGAGTGCGCCTTGTATTGCGTGGCGACGCCGATGCGGCGAATGCCGGAATTGAGCGCGTTGGAGAGCGCGAAATCGATGATGCGCGCCTTGCCGCCGAAATAGACGGCGGGTTTTGCCCGGCGGTCCGTCAGTTCCTTCAGACGGCTGCCTCTGCCGCCTGCGAGGACATAGGCCATTGCATCGCGTGCCAAAGGCTGAACTCTTTTTTCCGACATGGTGTCCTCCCTCTGTGTCTGTCAGTTTTCCGGCTCGAGCATGATCGTCGCGAGCGGTGGCAGGACGAGCATTGTCCCGATGTCTCCTCCGGCATCGACCGCCTGAACGCGCCCGCCATTTCCCTTGCCGCTGCCGCCATAAATTTCGGCATCGGTGTTGAGAATCTCCCTCCACCGCCCCGCCTGGGGCAGCGGCACATAATAGTTTTCCCGATAGACCGGTGTCAGATTGCAGATGACCGCCACCGGTTTTTCGCCGGGCGCCGTGCGCAGCCAGGCAAAGACGGAGTTCTCGTGATCATCGACCACCAGCCAGCGGAAGCCGTCGGGTTCGCAATCGCGGGCGTGCAGGGCGGCTTTGGATCGATAGGTGAGGTTGAGATCGCGCACGAGGCGGCGCATGCCCTCATGCATCGGATATTGGCGCAGGTTCCAGTCGAGCGAACCCTTCTCGCTCCACTCGCTCCACTGCGCGAATTCCTGCCCCATGAACAGCAGCTTCTTGCCGGGATAACCCCACATGAAGCCGTAATAGGACCGCAGATTGGCGAATTTCTGCCAGTCATCGCCGGACATTTTGGCGATCAGCGATCCTTTGCCGTGCACAACCTCGTCGTGGGACAGCGGCAGCACGAAATTTTCGGTGAAGGCGTAAAGCAGGCCGAAGGTCAGCTCCTGATGGTGGAACTTGCGATGCACCGGCTCACGCGAGAAATAACTGAGCGTGTCGTGCATGAAGCCCATATTCCACTTGAAACCGAAACCGAGGCCGCCCTCGTGGACGGGCTGCGATACTTTCGGCCAGGAGGTGGATTCCTCGGCAATGGTCATGACGCCCGGATGGGTGCCATAAACGAGGGAATTCATCTTCTGCAGGAAGCGGACGGATTCCAGGTTCTCGCGCCCGCCATATTCGTTGGGGATCCACTCGCCTTCCTTGCGGGAATAATCGAGATAGAGCATCGAGGCGACCGCATCGACACGCAGGCCGTCGAGATGGAATTTCTCGGCCCAATAAAGCGCGTTGTTGATGAGGTAGGACATCACCTCCACGCGGCCGAAATTGTAGATGGCCGTGTTCCAGTCGGGATGGAAACCCTGGCGCGGATCGGCATGTTCGTAAAGCGCGGTGCCATCGAACCAGCGCAACCCGTGCTCGTCGGTCGGAAAATGCGCGGGAACCCAATCGAGCAGAACACCGATGCCGACCTTATGGGCGCCGTTGACGAAACGGGCGAAACCTTCTGGATCGCCGAAACGGGCAGTCGGGGCGTAAAGGCCAGTGGTCTGATAACCCCAGGAAGGGTCATAGGGATGTTCGGTGATCGGCAGGAACTCGATGTGGGTGAAGCCCATATCCGTGCAATAGGGAATGAGCTCGGCGGCCAGTTCGTCCCAGCTCAGGAACGTGCCGTCCTCGCGCCGCCGCCAGGAGCCGGCATGCACCTCATAGATACTGATAGGCTGGCGGCGCTGGTCCACCTGCGCCCAATGTTCCCGATGGGCCTGGTCTTCCCATTCCTGGGTGAGTTCAGGCGCGGTAACGGAGGCGTTCTTCGGCCGCAACTCGGCGCGCCGCGCATAGGGATCCGCCTTCAGCGGCAGGAGCTCGCCGTTTGCGCCGAGGATTTCGAACTTGTATGCGCAGCCGGCATAGACGTCAGGCGCGAAGATTTCCCAGATGCCGGTATCCTTGCGGAAACGCATGACATGCCGTCGGCCATCCCAATTGTTGAAATCGCCGACAACGGAAACGCGCCGCGCATTGGGCGCCCAGACGGCGAAGTGGAAACCCTCGACGCCCTCGAGCTTCAGCGGATGCGCGCCCATCCTGTCGAAGAGCCGCAGATGCGATCCTTCGCGAACGAAATAATCGTCCATCGGTCCGAGAACCGGGCCGAAACTGTAAGGGTCGGTCACCGCCCATTCGGCATCGTCGCGGCTGGCGCGATACCGCACCGGTTGGCGCTTTGAAAGATCGATCCGGCCTTCGAAAAAGCCGTCGGGATCGAGCCGCTTTAATTCGCCCACGAAGTTTCCGTCCAGCGTAAGGACGGAAACCTCCTCGGCGCCGGGAATGAAACAGCGGGCGGAAAATCCTTCCGGTGTTTCGTGAACGCCGAGAAGGGCAAAGGGATTGGAATGCAAACCGCTCTTGATCGCCTCGATTTCAGCCTTCGTAATATCGCCAGTCTTTTTCTCTTCGGCCGAATTGAGCGGTTTTTTCATCAGGCTCTCCAGATCTCGGTGGCGTATTGACGGATCGTCCTGTCGGACGAGAACCAGCCCATACGCGCCGTGTTGCGCACTGTCTTGGCATACCAGCTGTCCGGATCGCTCCAGATCGCGTCCACCTCGCGCTGTGCATTGGCATAGGCGTCGAAGTCGGCGGCGACCATGAACCAGTCGCTGTTATAGATACCGTCGATCAGGCCGGCGAAACGAGAGCGGTCATCCGGCGAGAAGACGCCGGAGGCGATGGAGGACAGCGCCTGCGACAACTCCGCCGATCCTTCGATGATCGCGCGTGGATTGTGGCCTTCGGCGCGCGCCTTGGCCACTTCATCCGCCGTCATTCCGAAGATGACGATATTCTCCGCGCCGACATGATCGCGCATTTCGACATTTGCGCCATCGAGCGTGCCGATGGTGAGCGCGCCGTTGAGTGCGAATTTCATATTGCCGGTGCCGGAGGCTTCCATGCCGGCCGTCGATATCTGTTCGGAAAGATCGGCGGCGGGAACCATGATTTCGGCCAGCGAGACATTGTAGTTCGGAATAAACACCACTTTCAGAAGCCCGCGCACGGCCGGATCGTTGTTGATGACCCGGGCAATATCATTGGCAAGCTTGATGATCAGCTTCGCGTTGTGATAACTCGGCGCCGCCTTGCCTGCGAAGAACTTAACGCGCGGCACCCAATCCAGTTCCGGGTGAGAACGGATCTGGTCGTAAAGCGCGACCGTCTCCACGAGGTTCAAAAGCTGGCGCTTATATTCATGGATACGTTTGATCTGGATGTCGAACATGGCGGAAGGGTCGACGCGGATGCCCATGCGCTGCGCTACCGTATTGGCAAGCCGCACCTTGTTCAGACGTTTCACCTCGGCGAATTTTTCGCGGAAACCGGCATCGTCGGCGAAACGGTCGAGCGCTGTCAGCTTTTCCGCATCGTCGAGGAAATCGTCGCCGATCGCCTCGCGCAGCAGGCTGGTGAGGCCCGGATTGCACTGCATCAGCCAGCGGCGCGGCGTAATGCCATTGGTCTTGTTGTTGATACGGTCAGGGTAAAGGCTGTGCAGATCGGCAAAGACCGTTTCCTTCATCAGATCGGTATGAAGGGCGGAAACGCCGTTGATGGAATGTGAGCCGATAAAGGCGAGATTGCCCATGCGCACGCGACGCTCGCCGCCTTCGTCGATCAGCGAGATCGAACGGATCTGCTGATCCGCCATCTTCTTTTCCTTGCGGGCGAAAAGCAGCGTGTTGGCGTTGATCGCATAGACGATCTGCATATGTCTTGGCAAAAGACGCTCGAGCAGCGGCACCGGCCAGCTTTCCAGCGCCTCCGGCAAAAGCGTGTGGTTGGTGTAGGAGAAGGTGCCCTGCGTGATCTTCCACGCCTCCTCGAATTCCAGACCGTGCACATCGCACAGAAGACGCATCATTTCGGCGATGGAGATCGCCGGATGCGTGTCGTTGAGCTGGATCGAGACCTTCTCGGGCAGCGACGTGAAGTCCGGATATTGCTGCAGGTGACGGCGCAGAATGTCCTGCAGCGAGGCGGAGGAGAAGAAGAACTCCTGTCTGAGGCGCAGTTCCTGACCGGCCGGCGTCGCGTCGGCAGGGTAGAGAACCCGCGTCAGGCTTTCCGCCTTGTTGCTCTCGCGCAATGCGCCGATATGGTCGCCGGCGTTGAAGGCGGCCAGTAGAATGGGGTCGATCGGCTGCGCGGACCAGAGGCGGAGCGTATTGACGCGGGTGCCGCGCCAGCCGACGACCGGCGTGTCATAGGCCATGGCGATCACGCGTTCGGCCGGTTTCCATACGAAACGCTGCGGATCTTCGTATCCGCCGATGGTCTCTACCGATCCGCCGAAGCCGATTTCATAAGAGCTTTCGCGTCGCTCGAATTCCCAGGGGTTGCCATGCGCAAGCCAGGTTTCCGGCAGTTCCACCTGCCATCCATCCGCCATCTGCTGGCGGAAGAGGCCGTGCACGTAACGGATGCCGTAGCCATAGGCGGGAATGTCGACGGTCGCCATGGATTCCATGAAACAGGCGGCTAGACGGCCAAGGCCGCCATTGCCGAGTGCGGCATCCGGCTCCAGCCCGGCGATAACGTCAAGATCGACGCCGAGCGAGGACAGCGCATCGCGAATTTCATGCATCAGGCCGATATTGGAGATGGCGTCGCGCATCAGGCGGCCGATCAAGAATTCCAGCGACAGATAATAAACGCGCTTGGAATTGTTGGCATAGGCCTTGCGGGTGGATTCCATCCACTTGTCGATGATGCGGTCGCGCACGACGAGGATGGTTGCGGTCAGCCAGTCATGGGGCTTGGCGACCTTGACGTCCTTGCCGATGCGATAGGTCAGTCGTTCGATGATTTCCGCGGCCATGATTTCCGGGTTGGAACTGCGCGGGGCGGGGCGGGGAAGATCGGCGGTGTTGAGGTTATTGATCATTGGTCGGTCAGCACCTTGGTGGGAGGAGAGGGTCTGAGAGGTCGATCCGTGTTGCCTTTGCTGATGCCAGTTTATGCATCGATATGGAGGTGTGGCAACAGCAATTTTCGCGGAAAGTTGAGCGGCTTAGGATTATGAAAAATAAGACCTTTTCTTCCGCATCCCAAGGATCGCGCAAGGCATTGCCGGCCCTTTATCCGCCGTTACCGAAAAGGTTTGCGTGGTCATTGCGATGCCGGGCATCGTTCAAAAAAGGGAAAGAGGCTGCAACACTTTTAAATGGTTCACCGGTCCTGAAATCTGTTTCGCTCAATGTATCCTGTTTTAAACACCGGGCCAAAAACCGCTTAGCGGGTTCGGTCTGATACTTAGGATCACACACTAGCCTTCGCGGCTGTAACAATTCAATGAAAATAAATAGGCCTTCGCCGCAGCCGCACCTGTTGCCGGTGGCGGCGGCGTGAAACCGGGCGATATCGCCGTGTTCACCCGAGGCAAAAAGGCCGCGTCATCATTTCCCCGGCGCGGATCGTTACGCAGGTATTGGGTGGAACGGCGCACCATGGGGTGCAATCAAACGAAAAGGGCTCGGAACTCAGCGCAATACCCTCTTCCAACCCACGCCAGTAGAGCGTCGGTGGTTTGTCATCGCTAGACCAGCGGAAGGCATGCACGCAATCGCCGTCCATCAGCACGGCGCTGAAGCGCAGGGCGGAGGAGACGCCCGCTGCGATCATCTTTTCCTGACAGAGGCGAAGCGCGGTGGAAATGGCGCGTACCGGATCGGCATCAAGGCCGAGGCCGGCGGCGATGAGGAAAATAGCTTCGCTGTCGCCGGTGCCGCGCCGGGATGCATAGATATCATCGGGAATAAGGGAGTCGATATCGCGCCTTATCTGCTCGTAACCGCCGATCTGGCCGTTATGCATGAAGAGATATTGCCCATGCGCAAATGGGTGGCAATTGGCGCGGGATACTTCGCCCGACGTGGCGGAGCGGACATGGGCCATGAACATGCCCGAACGAAGCTGGTGACAGAGTGCCGCGAGGTTGGCATCCGACCATGCGGGTCTGGTATCGCGAAAGACGCCGGGCGTTCCGCGTTCGCCATACCAGCCAAGGCCGCAACCATCGCCATTGACGACGGTTTTCGCTTCCCTTGCGGCCATGGACTGGCTGACCAGCGATGCTTCCGGCTCGATCAGCAGGCTGTCGAGCCAGACGGGTTTACCGGAATAGGCAAAGAGGCGGCACATTCATGCGGCTCTGTTCAGGGCCTTGTTTCCGAGCGCGAAGCCGACGGCGGCCTTCGCGTGAATGGCGGTCGAATCGTAACCCGGCAGCGGCAGGGCATCGGGATCGATCAGCAGCGAAATCTCGGTGCAGCCAAGAATGACGGAATCGACGCCAAGTGCGCGGGCTTTTTCGATGACCGCGAGATAGCGCTCGCGCGAGCAGGACTTGATTTCGCCCCGGCAGAGTTCGCCGAAGATGATGTCGTGGATCGCAGCCCGGTCTTCCGCATCGGGCACAATCACTTCGACGCCATGGCGGCGCATGCGCTCGGTGTAAAAACCATGTTCCATCGTGTAGCGGGTGGCGAGCAGAAGCGGCTTGCGGCGTCCGTCCGCCTTCAGGGCAGCGGCGGTTTCGTCTATGATATCGATAAGCGCCACGCCGGACATTTTCGCTACGGTGTCAGCGACAAGATGCATGGTGTTGGTGCAGATCAGCACGCAATCGGCGCCCGCATTGGCAAGGCGCGCACCGGCAGCACCCAGAAGTGCGCCTGCCTCATCCCAGCGATCGGCCTTCTGAAGGGCGACGACCTCGGAAAAATCGAGCGAATGCATGACGATGTCGGCCGAAACCAGCCCGCCGCGGCTGTCGCGCACGGCCTCATTGATCATGCGGTAATAGGTTGCGGTGGATTCCCAGCTCATGCCGCCGATCAGGCCGATCCGTTTCATAAGAGTTCCCTTATCGAGTTTGATTGAAAATAAGAATGCCATCGTCGGGGCGAAAACGGCATGCGTTTTTGCAAGGATTTCACGATATATATGCAAAATCAGGGCGTTCTTTCTATGAAAATCGCAAATTTATTGCGCTATTACGTTAACCTGTGCATTCTTTAACGATGATTGATGATCGCGACCGCCGAATCCTTGCGATTCTCCAGGAAAATGCAGAAACGCCGCTCGCCGACATTGCGGAGGAAGTGGCGCTGTCGCTATCCGCCTGTTCGCGGCGCATCACGCGGCTGCGGGCGGAAGGTTATGTGACGGGTACGATGGCGCTGCTCGACCGTCGCAAGATCAACTTGCCGACCACGGTTTTCCTGCTGGTCAGAACCGGCCTGCATGCGGAGGACTGGCTGGACCGGTTCCATGCCGCCGTCAGCACCATACCCGAAATTGTCGAGGTTCACCGGCTGACCGGCAATTTCGACTATATTCTGAAACTGGTGCTGCCGAATGTCGAATATTACGACACGATCTACAAACAGATCCTGCGCCGCGTCGAGCTTTACGACATGTCCGCCTATATCTCCATGGAGACGGTGAAGCTGTCGTCTTCGCTGCCGACGACACATATCTGAGTGTTCGTCGGGCCTTGATCAGCGCGCCGTCTTAAAACGGACGCCAAAGCGAAAGCTTCGCGTCTCGCCGGCTTGCAGCGTAATCGCATCCGCGAGTTCCGGTTGGTTGAAGGCGTTGGTCGGCGTTTCCACCGGTTCGAGCGCGATGGATTGCCGCCTGCCGCGTGCAAGCGTATCGCCGGTGAAGACATGCATGTGCCCGCGCTCCTGCCAAACCGTCAGGCTCGAACCGTCGTGGTGGTTTTCCAGCCTCGTCTCGTAAAGCCCGTTTTCGGATGCGATGAGATCGGTGAAGCAGACATCGAGTACATGGCCGGACAGCGGTGCGTAAAGAAAGCGGGTGTCGTCCCGTTTGACCATCCCGCCCTGTGCGCCGCGAAGGGGGATCAGGTCCTCGTCTGTTTCAATCGCCGTTCGCGAGGGCAGCGTGAGGAGAAGATCGTCGATAGACGTCGTGCCGGGCAGGCGGAAATAGGGATGCCACCCGGCGGCGAAAGGCAGGGGCCGGTCATCGCGATTGATGCCGCGTATGTCGATGGTGACCTCATGGCCGGCGAAACGATATTCCACCTCGATGGCGAGACGGTAGGGATAACCCTCAAAATCCGCAGGCGCTATTTCGGCGCGGAAGACGAGAGTGTGAGCGCCGTGTTCCTCGAAAGACTGCGTAAGCGCGAAGGGCAGGGCTCTGGCAAATCCGTGGAAGACGAGGTCTTCATGGGCAAGCACCGGCTCAATGCGGTGCGATTGTCCGTCAAAACTGAACTGGCCATCCGGGATGCGATTGGTGAAGGGTGCGAGAATGCCGTTTCTCACGCCGTTTTGCGATTGCATTTCGGCAGGCGTCGAATAGCCGTCGACAAGATTTTCGCCTTCGCCGCCATCGGTAGAGACCGGCCGCCAGCTTAGAAGCGTCGCGCCCTCATAAGCGACTTCGGCTGTGAAACCGTTTCCAGAAACGGTCATACCGGCAATCCCCGTGCCTGTCGTGGGGGTAGTCATCGGGAAATTGTCCTTTGCATACATGCATCTGCGGTCATCGGGGCGACTGCCCTGCCGATTCGCCCGATCATCTTCGCTGACGGACAATTTCGCAATGGCCGTTAAAGGCCCGCAAGGGCTGTATCAACAGGCTCCGCCATTCCGGGTCCGCCGGGCAAATCAGTCCGGAAAAGTGCGTTTCGCGCCGCTGAAATATTCCATCAGTGCGGCCTGATCCTCCCCACCCAGCCCGGCCGCAGTCAGCATGCGGTGCACCTCGGCGCAAACGGCTGTCAGCGGCATGGCCGTGTTGGTGCGCCGCGCGAGATCCTGCGCGCCGTTCAGGTCTTTCACCATATTGTCGATGCGTCCGGTGCGGCGGTAATCTTTCGCCACATAACGCGGCATGTATTCCTGCAGGATGGCGCTGTCGGCGCGGCCGCCCTTCAGCGCCTGCGGTATCTTGGCGGCATCGACGCCGGCATCCAGCGCAAGCTGCGTTGCTTCCGCCACAGCAAGGAAATTCAGCCCGCACAGAACCTGGTTGATGAGTTTCGTCGTCTGCCCTGCGCCACAGGGACCCATATGGGTGTAGTTGCTGGCCACATGCCGCAGCACGCGATGCGCATCGGCCACATCCTTGTCGCTGCCGCCGGCCATCAGCGTCAATTGCCCGATGAGCGCCTTGGGTGCACCGCCGGAAAGGGGGCTGTCCACCCAGCGCAGGCCTTTTCCCGCAGCGTCGGCCGCCAGTTCCTTCGTCGCTTCCGGATCGATGGAGGACATGTCGATGATCAGCGTGCCGGGTTTCGCCCCTGCCGCGACGCCATCCTTGCCGAAAACGGCGATGCGAACGATTTTCGGCGAATTGAGGCTGAGGATGACCACATCGGAAACCGAAGCCGCTTCCGCAGCCGTCCCCGCGCTCTGCGCGCCAAGGCTCGTCAGCGCCGCCACCTTTTCCGCATCCAGATCGAAAACCGTCAGCTGATTTCCGGTCTCGATGAGCCGTGTGCCGATCGCCCCGCCCATGGCGCCGGCGCCGATCAGGGCGACTTTGTTCTTCTCGGTCATGGTGTTCACGGCCTCCTCCCAAAGTGTCGTGGTGTCGTCGGTTCAAAACCGGATGGCGGCCGCAGCCGCCGGTCCGGTTTCGGTGTTTTAAAGCGAAGCGGTGATGCCGCCGTCGACATAGAGAATATGTCCGTTCACGAAGGACGAGGCATCGGACGACAGGAAGATGCAGGCCCCGACAAGCTCTTCGACCTTGCCCCAGCGACCGGCGGGCGTGCGCTTTTCAAGCCATGCCGAGAAGGTTTCGTCCGCCACCAGGGCCGCGTTGAGCGGCGTGTCGAAATAGCCGGGTGCGATGGCGTTGCATTGCAGGCCGTATTTGGCCCAGTCCGTCGCCATGCCTTTCGTCAGGTTGCCGACGGCCCCCTTGGTGGCGGTGTAGGGCGCGATGCCGGGGCGGGCAAGGGCGGTCTGCACGCTGGCGATGTTGATGATCTTGCCACGGCCACGGCCGATCATGTGGCGCGCGGCAGCCTGCCCGGCGTGGAACACCGAGGCGATGTTGGTCTGCAGCAGGCGCTCGAAGGCATCGGCTGGAAAATCCTCCAGCGGGGTGCGGTGCTGCATGCCGGCATTGTTGACCAGAATATCGATGGGGCCGACCTCCGCCTCGAAACCGTCGATGGCCTTGCGCACCGCTTCGTGATCGGTGGCGTCGAAGGCGAGTGTTTTCGCACCCTTGATGCCGGCGGCGGCGGCTTTCAACTTCGCCTCGTCACGCCCGTTCAGCACCACTTCCGCGCCCGCTTCCGAAAGCCCTTGCGCCAGCGCGAAGCCAATGCCCTGGGACGAACCCGTGATCAGGGCGCGGCGGCCGGAAAGATCGAACAAATTAAGGCCCACTGTTTCCTCCAGTCTCTCGACATTGCATTCGTACAGAATTATGTTATCGATAACATTCATCCCTTTCGGGCGTGGATGTCAAGGCTTAAACGCCCGCTCTCGGTACGGGCCGGGCGCGCGGGGAGGCCGCACGACGTGTAAATGCGCGGCAGGCGGCGGTGACAGGGATGCGGATTATTCGGCGCGCCATTCAGGCGAGATGTGGAGCGGGAGATATTTATGAGAGCGATTGTCGCCCATGGGGCAAAGGATGTGCGCATCGAGGAGCGGCCCGAGGAAGCGCCGGGGTCGGGAGAAGTGCGGCTTCGTCTGGTCCGGGGCGGAATTTGCGGCAGCGATCTGCACTATTACAATCATGGCGGCTTCGGCGCGGTGCGGCTTCGTGAACCCATGGTGCTCGGCCATGAGGTCTCCGCTGTCGTCGAAGAACTGGGCGAGGGCGTGGAAGGGCTGAAGGTCGGCGGTCTGGTTGCCGTTTCGCCGTCCCGCCCGTGCCGAACCTGCCGCTTTTGCCAGGAAGGCCTGCACAACCAGTGCCTCAACATGCGGTTTTATGGCAGCGCCATGCCTTTTCCGCATATTCAGGGCGCTTTCCGTGAGGTTCTGGTGGCCGACGCCCTGCAATGCGTGCCGGCCGATGGCCTGAGCGCTGGCGAGGCCGCCATGGCGGAGCCGCTGGCGGTGACGCTTCACGCCACGCGCCGCGCCGGCGATTTGCTGGGGAAACGCGTGCTTGTCACGGGTTGTGGCCCCATCGGCATCCTGTCCATTCTGGCTGCGCGCCGGGCGGGTGCAGCGGAAATCGTCGCCACCGACCTTTCCGCTTTCACGCTTGCCAAGGCGCGTGAGGCGGGTGCGGATCGTGTCATCAATAGCAAGGATGAGCCCGACGCACTTGCCGCTTATGGTTCGAACAAGGGAACTTTCGATGTTCTCTATGAATGCTCTGGCGCAGCCGTCGCACTTTCCGGCGGCATTACCGCGCTTCGTCCGCGCGGCATCATCGTCCAGCTCGGGCTTGGCGGCGATATGAGTCTGCCGATGATGGCGATCACCGCCAAGGAACTGGATCTGCGCGGCTCTTTCCGCTTCCACGAAGAATTCGCCACCGGCGTTGAATTGATGCGTAAGGGCCTGATCGACGTCAAACCGTTAATCACCCAGACCGTCGATCTCGCCGACGCCATCTCGGCTTTCGAATTCGCTTCGGATCGAAGCCGTGCGATGAAGGTGCAGATCGCTTTTTCGTAAGCGCGTTTCCCCGAAATAGCGGGCTGGCTTATTGAGTCGGTGGCGGAGCCTCCGCCACCAATTTCTTATTTGCCATCGTGGATCGCGTCATTCCGCCCTGCATGTTATCGATATCATGGGCGTTCGCTGGGTTGTCGATGCTTCCTCGCCTCATTGTACGGCTGGTTTGCACATTTTGACGCAGGTCAAAAAGGTGATTTGCCACCTGCCGCTATTTGCGTTATCGAAATTTCAGAAATTACTGAAAATTCAGGAAACGAAGAAATGCCGACCAACCTCTCGCCGCTCGTTCAGTCCTTCGTGCTGCATTTCGGTGAGATGGGCAGCCGCTGGGGCATCAACCGCACGGTCGGCCAAGTCTATGCTTTGCTCTATATTTCGCCGCAGCCGCTGTGTGCGGACGATATTGTGGAGGCCCTCGGTATTTCCCGTTCCAACGTGTCGATGAGCCTGAAGGAGTTACAGGCGTGGAACCTCGCAATTCTCAAGCATTTTCCCGGCGACCGGCGCGATTTTTTCACAACGCCTGACGATGTCTGGCAAATTCTCCGCACCCTTGCCGAAGAGCGCAAGAAACGCGAGATCGATCCCACGCTCAGCGTGCTGCGCGAAATTCTGATGGAAACGCCCGAAAACGAAGACGAGCGGCATGCGCAACAGCGCATCGATGAGATGAAAACGCTGATCGAGCAGCTGACCGGCTGGTATGACGATGTGAAGCGGCTGGAGACGGAACGGCTGGCTTCGCTTCTCGCGCTCGGTTCGAAGGTCACGAAGTTTCTGGAGGCCAAGGACAAGATCGTCTCCCTCGCCAGACCCCGCGGCGCGAAGAAGGACGGGTGAGGAGATCGGCCGTGAGCATATCAGTGGAAATTCGCCAGGGGTCCGATGGTGACGGGGCAGTCTGTCCCGTTCCGGCTGCAGTCTCGCCCGATACGATGGGGCGGCGCAAAGCCAACCGCAAAACCTTTCGCGACAGAGCTGACGGGCGGGCGAAAATGACAGGCGCGCCGGTGGTGGGGAAATTCGTTGCCCTGCCGCATGTGCTGGCGGCGCTGCTCTGGTTGCCGCAGGCAGGCTTGCTTGCCTTTTCAGTCGGAAGAATTGCCGACGGCGCGCCGATGATGGCGATCGTGCCCGCCGCGGCTGCGGTTCTCATCCTCGGCCTCATCAAGGCATGGCTGGAAAAGATGGCGGCGCGTCTGTCGTTTCGTGCCGCCCGTGCGGCGCTGTCGCAACGGCGGCTGGAAGCGCTGAAGGCCGTGGCGAAGGTTTCCCCGCTCGATCTGTCACGCACCGCCTCCGGTGAGGCGGCAGGCGTCGTGGCCGAGGTGGCGGAAGCGCTGGTGCCCTATCTTTCCCGTTTCCAGCCGGCGCGGATGAAGGCGACCTTCGTGCCGCTGGTTTTCGTGCTGGCGATCCTGCCATTCACCTGGATTGCGGCGCTGGTGCTGCTGCTCGCCATGCCAACCATCCCGCTTTTCATGGCGCTCATCGGCTGGCAGGCGAAGGCCACCAGTGAAAAGCAGCTTGTTGAGACGGGCAATATGAATGCCTTCCTGCTTGATCGCCTGCGCGGGCTGGAAACGATCCGCACGCTTAAAGCCGTCGATCTGACTGCAAAGCGTCTTAGCGCCGATGCGCAGAACCTGAAGAAGCGGACGATGGCAGTGCTCAGGATCGCCTTTCTCTCCTCGGCGGTGCTGGAGCTTTTCGCAGCGCTCGGCGTTGCCATGACCGCCGTCTATATCGGTTTTCATCTGCTCGGTTTTCTCAATTTCGGCGCCTGGGGCCACAAGCTGACACTCGCCGAAGGTCTTTTCATCCTGCTTCTGGCGCCGGCCTTTTTCGAGCCGCTGCGGGAACTCTCCGCCGTCTGGCACGACCGCGCAGCCGGCGAAGCGGCGCTTGATGCGCTCGGCAAATTGACGGCCGGCGGCGCGGCTATTACGGGCGAGGGCGCGGATGTGGCGTTTGTCCCATCCCCGATGCCCGGCCTGGTGGAGATCAATAATCTCTCTTTCGCTTATCCGAGCGCCCCACCTATCATCCAAAATCTCAACCTGACGGTTCAGCGGGGTGAGAGAGTTGCGATCCTTGGGCCTTCCGGTTGTGGCAAATCCACTGTACTCTCCTTGATTGCCGGGTTGGCCGAGGCTGGAGAGGGCTCGATCAGGGTCGGTGGCGTCAAGCTCGATAATGCGACGGCGGATGGGCTGCGCAGGACGATCGGCTGGGTCGGCCAGAAGCCGTTCTATTTTGCCGGTTCGCTGAAGGCGAATATTCGCTTCGGCCGTTCGGTTGTCAGTGACGGCATGGTGGAAGAGACGCTGCGCCGCACCGGGCTCGACGGCTTGTCGCATGCACGCCGGCGCCTGCAGATCGGCGATGGCGGATATGGAATCTCGGGCGGGGAGGCGGTGCGGCTTGCCATTGCGCGTTCTTTCGCAGACCCCGCAACGCAGCTAGTTCTGGCCGACGAGCCGACAGCCCATCTCGACCGGGAAACGGCTGCTCTCGTCACGGATAACCTGCTGCAACTGGCAAATGGCAGGACATTGATCGTCGCGACCCATGATCCGGTGCTTGCGGCGCGCATGGACAGGATCGTGGATATGACGGCGATCCATTCGAGGGGGCAGCCATGATCGCGCATTTTGCGATATTGAGACCCATTATTGGCCTGTTCTGGTCGACGCGGCGCGGCATGCTGCTGGCGGGCGCGGCTCTGGCGGTAACGACGGTGCTGGCGGGCATCGGCCTTCTCGGCGTTTCCGGCTGGTTCATCACCGCTACGGCGATTGCCGGCCTTCTGCCGGCAACGGCCTATGCTTTCGATGTCTTTGCGCCTTCGGCCGCCATTCGTCTTCTGGCGCTGGCGCGCACCGCCGCCCGTTACGGCGAACGCATGACGACCCATGACGCCACGCTTTCCGTGCTTGCAGCCCTTCGGGAAAAGCTGTTTCGTGGCTTTGCCGCTCCGCAGGCTGCGAAATCCCTGGAGGCGAGGCCTGCGCGCCTGCTGAACCGGCTGACGGCGGATATCGACGCGCTGGATTCGCTTTATCTGCGTGTGCTGGTTCCCGCCGCCGTGGCGATCCTTGCCGCAATCGCGACAGGCCTCGGGCTTGCTTTTCTCCATCCTCTGGCGGGCATTCTGGTGGCGGTTTTCCTCATCGCGGCGGGGCTTGGAATTTCGGTGCGCGCCGCCTTGCGGGCGGAAACATTCTCGCGCCGCCGGGCAATCGGGCTGGAAGCCCTTCGCGCCCGCACGGCCGATCTCGTGAACGGGCAGACGGAGTTCTTGACCGCCGGCCGCCTCTCCGCGCAGGTCGCGGCGGTGAAACGGGCGGATGATTACCTCTCTGCCTGCGATGATACCCTGAACCGCATCGAGACCGGTGCCGGTTTTTCCTTCGGGGTTTCAGCGGCCGTTCTTTTGAGCGCGGCCCTTCTCGGCATGGCCTGGCTTGCCGAACGGGGGGCGGTCACCGCGCCGACGGCGGCGCTCGGGCTGCTGGTCTGTTTTGCCGCGCTGGAGCCTTTCACGGCGCTGCGCCGCGGGGCGATGGAGCTTGGGCGCACGCTGTTTTCCGCAAGGCGCATCGCGCCGCGTCTCTCGGCAACGGTTGACGGTCGCTGTCCCGTCTTGCCGGCCAGCGGGATGGCGGCAAAACTCGAAGATGTGCATCTAGAGCGGGAGGGGAACGACAATCCTGTCCTGACGAATATCAACCTTGCAATCGCTGCCGGGGAACGGGTTGCGATCGTCGGCCCGAGCGGCGCGGGCAAGACAAGTCTCATCCAGCTTCTGGGGGGTGAATTGCAGCCGGTTGCAGGCACGGTCAGCGCCCTGCCGTCCACTCTTATGACGCAGCGAAGCCAGCTTTTCCGCGACAGTATCGCAGACAATCTGCGGCTCGCGAAACCCGCCGCAACCGGGACCGAGCTATGGGACGCGCTTGAGGCGGCAGGCCTTGCCGAACACGTCAAAACCTTGGCCGCCGGGCTGGAGACAAGGCTTGGCGAGGCGGGCCAAGGGCTTTCCGGCGGCCAGTCGCGCCGGGTGGCGCTCGCCCGTTTCCTGCTCGCCGACCGGCCGCTCTGGCTTCTCGACGAGGTGACGGAAGGGCTGGACGGCGAGACAGCCCGCGACGTGCTCACCCGGCTGTTTGCGAGGGCGGAGGGAAAGACTGTCGTGATGATCACCCATAATCGCCGCGAGGCGGAATTTGCCGATCGCATCATCGTGCTGAAAGACGGGCGCCAACTTGATCAATGTCAAAGCGGCACCCCGGAATACGACGTAGTGCTTGAGACACTACGTCCGGACTGAGATTTTTGAGAGCCGGCGTCGTCTTTGAAATGGAAGGCCGGTCTTCCGGAAAAGGTGGGTAAGACTATGGAACTCGACATAGTGGCGCTGTCGCGCCTGCAATTTGCAGTGACGGCTTTATATCACTTTCTGTTCGTTCCCCTGACGATTGGGCTGTCGGTGGTGATCGCCATCATGGAAACGGTCTATGTCATGACCGGCCGCACGGTCTGGCGGCAGATGACGAAGTTCTGGGGCACGCTGTTCGGCATCAATTTCGTGCTGGGTGTTTCCACCGGCATCGTGATGGAATTCCAGTTCGGCATGAACTGGAGTTATTACAGCCATTATGTCGGCGATATCTTCGGTGCGCCGCTGGCCATCGAGGGTATGATGGCCTTCTTCCTGGAAGCCACCTTCGTCGGCCTGTTCTTTTTCGGCTGGGACAAGCTGTCGAAACTCGGCCATCTCGTCGCGACATGGTGCGTGGCGCTCGGTTCGAATTTTTCGGCACTGTGGATATTGATCGCCAATGGCTGGATGCAGAACCCGACGGGCTCCGCCTTCAATCCCCAGACCATGCGGATGGAGGTGACTGACTTCTTCGAGGTTCTGTTCAACCCGGTGGCGCAGGCGAAGTTCGTTCACACGGTTTCTGCGGGTTACGTGACGGCCTCCATCTTCGTGCTCGGCGTTTCGGCCTGGTATGTGCTGAAAGGCCGCCATGTCGATCTCGCCAAGCGTTCGATGACGGTTGCCGCTTCCTTCGGTCTGGCGTCCGCGCTGTCGGTCGTCGTGCTGGGGGATGAAAGCGGTTATCTCTCCACCGAACACCAGAAGATGAAGCTCGCCTCCATCGAGGCCATGTGGGAAACGGAGCCGGCGCCTGCCCCCTTCACGGCCATCGGTTTTCCTGATCAGGAAGCACGCGAAACGCATTTCGCGGTGAAGATCCCGTGGGTGATGGGCCTCATCGGCACCCGTTCGCTCGATACGCAAATTCCGGGCATCAACGATCTGGTGGAGCAGGCGAAGAGCCGCATCCGTGACGGCATCAAGGCCTATGATGCGCTGATGCAGATACGCGCCACCGGCAAGGGCGCGCAGCTGCCGGAAGAGGTGCGCGGCACCTTCGCTGAAGTCGGCCATGAACTTGGTTATGCGCTGCTGCTGAAACGTTATGTCGACGATCCACGCCAGGCGAATGAAGAGCAGATCGCAAAAGCCGCGGCCGACACCATCCCGCATGTGCCGACGCTGTTCTGGTCGTTCCGCATCATGGTCGGTCTCGGCATGTTCTTCATCCTTCTCACGGCGACTTTCTTTTATCTCTCCGCCCGCCGCCGCCTGGATCATTATCCACTGTTGCTGAAGGTGGCGGTTTTCGCCATTCCGCTGCCGTGGATCGCCGCCGAAATGGGCTGGGTGGTTGCAGAATTCGGCCGCCAGCCATGGATCATCGAGGGCGTGCTGCCCACGGCTGCCGCCGTCTCCAGCCTCAGCGCCTCGACCGTCCTCATTACGCTCCTGGGTTTCATCGCCATCTACACGGTGCTGTTCATTGTCGAAATGGGGCTGATGCTGAAGGCGATCCGCAAGGGGCCGGATCCGGACCATGAGCCGGAAGCGCCGCTCGTTCCTGAAAAACTCGTCGCTGCGGAGTAAACGATCATGATATTGCACCAACTCATCGACTATGAAATCCTCCGCGTCATCTGGTGGCTGCTGCTCGGCGTGGTGCTGATCGGTTTTGCCGTGACCGGCGGTTTCGATCTCGGCACTGGCGCGCTCCTGCCCTTCGTGGCGAAAACGGACATCGAGCGCCGTGTCGTCATCAATTCCATCGGCCCCGTCTGGGAAGGCAATCAGGTGTGGCTCATCCTTGGCGGCGGCGCGATCTTCGCCGCCTGGCCGCCGCTTTATGCGGTGTCGTTTTCAGGGTTTTACCTGGCGATGTTCGCCACCCTGTTTGCGCTGATCCTGCGGCCGGTCGGTTTCAAATATCGCTCCAAGCGTGAAAGCACCGCGTGGCGCAGCGCCTGGGATTGGGCGCTCTTCATCGGCGGTTTCGTTCCCGCGCTGATCTTCGGCGTGGCGATCGGCAATGTGCTGCAGGGCGTTCCCTTCCACCTCAATGACGACCTCAGGATTTTCTATGATGGCACGACGCTGTTCGAACTTCTGAACCCCTATGCGGTTCTCTGCGGCCTCGTTTCGGTGTCCATGCTCGTCATGCACGGTGCCGCATGGCTGGTACTGAAAACGGATGGTCCGGTAGCCGCCCGCGCTCGCGGCTTCGGCAGCGTTGCGGCCCTTGCCACGTCAGTTCTTTTCGCGCTCGGCGGCGTCTTTCTGTGGCTCGGTATCGATGGCTATCGCTTTACCTCGGAGGTCGTGACCGACGGTCCGTCCAATCCGCTGTCGAAGACGGTCGAGGTTGCGGGCGGTGTCTGGTTTGCCAATTATGCGGCGCATCCCTGGATGATGCTGGCGCCAGCGCTTGGTCTTGTCTTCCCGCTCGTCGCTTTCGTCTTGCTCCGGGCCCGCAGGGAAGTGCTGGCGCTGCTTTCCAGCTCGCTTGCCATTTTCGGCGTCATCTCAACGGTGGGGCTGACGATGTTTCCCTTCATCCTGCCGTCTTCGGTCGATCCGAAATCGAGCCTGACAGTGTGGGATGCATCTTCCAGCCATATGACGCTGTTCATCATGCTGGTCGTCGCCCTCATCTTCATCCCGATCATCGTTGCCTATACATCATGGGTCTACCGCGTGCTGTGGGGCAAGGTGGATGAAAAGGCGATCCGCGACGACAGCGGTCATGCCTACTGAGACTCAAGAAAGAAGGAGATCGAACATGTGGTATTTCGCCTGGCTGCTCGGCCTGCCTCTCGCCGCCATCTTCGCCGTCATGAACGCGATGTGGTATGAGCTGATGGAAGAAAACGCTAAAAAGGCTGAAGCTAAACTGGAAGAATAAAGTCTTGAGGTACGTCATTAAAAAAGGGCGGCACCCAAATCGATGCCGCCCTTTTTGTAATTACCGCGCCCGCGAGACGCAGCCTCAGTGGATCGCGATACCGCGCTTGTCCGCTTCTTCCTTGATGATGTCTTCGACAATGGCTCGCTTGAGATTCGGATCTCCCAGCAGGTAGTCATCGGCGATTTCGAAAATCGACTTCGGGTTCTCGGTCCTGTGCAGGGTGTCGAGATCCTGGCCGATCTGCTCTCTCAGGCTGGAATAGTCGTCCATCGCGGTTCTCCCGTTTATCGGTTCAATCCAGAAGGTCGGCCGGAACCTTGCCGCCGTTTTCGGAGAGCTTCTTGATGACCGCCTTGTGCAGCCAGATATTCATGGTCGCCGAATCCGAGGTGTCGCCGGTGTAGCCGAGTTCGCTCGCCAGTTCCTTTCGGGCGGTAAGGCTGCTGTCCAGATCGAGCGCCTTCAGAAGATCGACGATAGAATGTTTCCAGTCGAGTTTCTGTCCGTTCTTCTTGACTGCCGCATCCAGGATGGAGGCGACGTCGACGGTGCCGGTGGGCGCGGGAGCTGCAGCTGTCGGTGCCGATGAGGCAGGCTGGGCCGGTGCTGCCGAGCTTGCGGTGGTTGTGGATGTGCCGGCCGGAGCCGACGTCTGCGGCGCGGCCTCGGCCTTCCCGAAAATCGCGTCCTTGATCTTGTTGAAAAAGCTCATTCTGTCCTCCCCTTATCTGCGAAATGCGCGCCCGACGGCGATGAGAATGCAGGCACCGATGAAACCGGCGATGAGATAGCCAATCCAGCCTCCGAGCGAGACGCCGATGAGCCCCAGAAGGAAATTGGCGACGATGGCGCCAACAATGCCGAGGATAATGTTCATGAAAACACCCATATTGCTTTTCATGAACTGTTCGGCGAGCCAACCGGCTACGCCGCCGATGATGATTGCTGCAATCCAGCCAACTTGTGCGTCTTCCATAACAGGCCTTTCCTTTCTAGAGAGAGGTCAGAGGCATATGGACCCGCATTTTTTGCGCACGTCCCCCCGCCTTGAATTGACCCCAGGCGCTTATTAACGAAGAGGCGGAAGTTTTGTTCCGTGAGACGTGTACGTTAGCGCAAACTCAACTCTGGCTCTCAAAATCCAGCCCGATATCAAGAACCGGCGCACTATGGGTGATCCAGCCGATGGAGATGAGATCGACGCCGGTGGCGGCGATGGCTGCCGCTGTCTGCGGATTGATACGGCCCGAGGCTTCGGTGATGGCGCGACCGGCAACGATCTCCACCGCCTCACGCAGCTGTTCCGGTATCATATTATCGAGAAGAACCGCATCCACGCCCTCTTCCATGGCCTCGTGCAGCTGGATGAGCGTATCGACTTCCACCTCGATCTTGACGAGATGTCCGACACCCTGCCTTGCACGACGTATGGCTTCACGCACGCTGCCGGCAACCGCGACATGGTTGTCCTTGATGAGAACCGCGTCATAAAGCGCAAAACGGTGGTTCATGCCGCCGCCGGCGCGCACGGCATATTTTTCCAGTGCCCGCAGCCCTGGCGTCGTCTTGCGGGTGCAGGCGACCGACGCTTTTGTGCCGGTAATGGCGGCAACGATTTTTGCGGTGACGGAGGCGATGCCCGACAGATGGCCTAGGAAATTCAGCGCCGTGCGCTCCGCCGTCAGAAGGCTGCGCGAGGGGCCTTCGATTGTTGCGATGATATCGCCGGGCGCCACGGTGGCTCCGTCCTGCACATGCCGTTTCATCACGATGGCCGGCTCCACGAGCTGGAAAGCCAGTTCCGCCGCGTCGAGACCGGCAATAACGCCCGGTTCGCGCGCGGCCATGACGACGACCGAGCGATGATCGGCGGGAATGACGGCGGCGGACGTGATGTCGCCCGCCAGGCCGAGGTCTTCCAGAAGGGCGTTGCGTACAAGCGGTTCGATGATGAGGCGTGGCAGGGGAGAAAGGGTCATGTCAGGCGCTCCGTGCAAGGCTGGCCGAAGAATGGCTGGAGGAGGAAAATTCGTGGGCGATGGCGAGGACGTCGCTGAGGCTCAGTCTGCGCCTAGTGGTCGTCGCATCCTTTTCGGGAAAATCATCGCGGAAATGTGCGCCGCGCGATTCCGTGCGCAGCGCCGCGAAGACGGCGATGGCAAGGGCAACAAGGGCGGGATCGGATGCCGGGCCGTTCCGCTCGGTCAGTGGGAGAAGATCGCGGATTGCGCCCGTCAGCCCTTCCGCCTGTCTTACGATGCCGAGATGGCGGGAAACGATGGGCCGCACGGAAGAGAGGTCGACTGCCGGGAAGTCAGGTGCGGGGAGTGTTGCGATTTCAGCTGGCTTTTTTCCAGCATAAGTGCGCCTGCCAGCAATATCTTCTGCCGCGTGCATGCCCATGGCGGCCGCTTCCAGCAGGGAATTGCTGGCAAGCCTGTTTGCGCCATGCAGCCCCGTGCAGGCGGTTTCGCCGGCAACCCAAAGACCCGGCACCGAGCTTCGGCCTTTGCCATCGGTGGCGACGCCACCCATATGGTAATGCACCGCCGGGCGCACCGGAACGAGCTCACGGGCGGGGTCTATCCCGGCTTCGCGGCAGAGCAGGTCGATGGAGGGGAAACGGCTGGCAAAACCGGAGCCGAGCGCCTTGCGGGCATCGAGAAACACCCTGCCGCCACGCAATATTTCGCGGTCGATGGCGCGGGCGACAATATCGCGCGAGGCAAGTTCCGCACCCGGAACTCCCGCCATGAAACGTTCGCCGTTTTCGTTGAGAAGCAGCGCGCCTTCGCCCCGCACCGCCTCGCTCACCAGCGCCAGCGGCCGTCTGGGCGAGGAAAGCGCGGTTGGGTGGAATTGCACGAATTCCATGTCGGCGAGGATGGCGCCGGCGCGGGCGGCGAGCATGATGCCCTGCCCGAAGTTGCCGGAGGGATTGGTCGTCGCCTCATAAAGCCCGCCGAGGCCTCCGGTGGCGAGAACGACCTGTGTAGCCGGTAAAGTGAAGCAGCCCTTTGGCCCAATGCAGGCGAGACCGGCGATGACGCCGTCCTCGGTCAGCAGGCGGCGCACTTCCGTGCCTTCCAGCATGGTGATGGACGGCGTGCGAAGAACGGCGGCTGCAAGCGCCCTGACGATCGTCGCACCCGACCCGTCGCCTTCTGCATGGAGAATGCGCCGCCGGCTATGGGCGGCTTCCAGCCCGAAGACATAGTTGCCTGAGGCGTCGCGGTCGAACCTGACGCCCGCCCCCTCCAGTGCATCGATGACGGCGGGGGCCGCGGATATAATCTCAACGGCCAGATATTCATCGCAAAGGCCATCGCCCGCAGCGAGCGTATCGGCAAGATGCAGGGTCGCGCGGTCATCAGGGCCGAGACTTGCCGCGATGCCGCCCTGAGCCCAGGCGCTGGAGGTCTCGCCGCCGAGCGCGCCGCGTGTCAGAAGCAGCACGGGCTGCGGCGCAAGCGTTAGCGCCGCCATCAGGCCCGCAATGCCGCTGCCGACGATGACTGTCCAGTCCCGCTGCGGCGAAAATGCGCTCATACTTCCAACATCCTTTCCACGGCGCGGCGGGCGGCGACAGCGATGGCCGGATCGACCGTCACTTCGTGGCGGTTTTCCTCAAGGGCCGCGCGGATATTGCCAAGCGTGATGCGCTTCATATGCGGGCAGAGATTGCAGGGGCGGATAAATTCGACATCGGGGTGATGCACAGCGACATTGTCGCTCATCGAGCATTCCGTCAGAAGCACCACGCGGGCGGGGCGCTCGCGGCCGACATAATCCGACATGACGGCGGTGGAGCCGGAAAAATCCGCAGCCTCGACGACATCGGGCGGACATTCCGGATGCGCCAGCACCACGACGCCGGGATGGCTCTCTCTCAATTCCCTGATGTCATCGGCGGTGAAAAGCTCGTGCACCTCGCAATGGCCGCGCCAGGCGATCAGCTCGACATTGGTTTCCTTGGCCACGTTCTTCGCCAGATATTCATCCGGCAACATCAGCACGCGCGGCACGCCGAGCGATTCCACCACCTGGCGGGCATTGCCCGAAGTGCAGCAGATATCCGAAGCAGCCTTCACCGCCGCTGATGTGTTTACATAGGTGACGACGGGAACGCCGGGATAGGCCTTGCGCAGAAGTGCGATGTCTTCGGGCGTGATGGAATCGGCGAGCGAGCAGCCGGCTGCCATATCCGGAATGAGCACGGTTTTTTCCGGATTGAGCAGCTTTGCCGTCTCGGCCATGAAATGCACGCCGGCCAGAACTATGACATCGGCTTCCACCTCCATTGCCTTGCGGGCAAGGGCGAGGCTGTCCCCGACGATATCGGCGACGCCGTGGAAGATTTCCGGTGTCTGGTAATTATGGGCGAGGATGACGGCGTTGCGCTGGCGCTTTAGCGCCAGGATCGCCTCCACATCGTCCTGAAAGCCCATCCATTCGGCCTTGGGGATGACGCGGGCGACGCGATCATAAAGGCTGGCGGCGGAAATCTGCTCGTTCACGGTGCTCTCCCATTTATACTCTTATTGAGTATATCTAGAGCAAAGACATATTCTCATTGTGAGCATATGTCAATTGCGGGAGAGTGGCAGTTTCGTTCCGGAAAGGGCGCGTTCATCGAGAACGGTCTGGCGGAAGCGGAAGAGCTTTGCCGGGCGGCCGCCGGTTTCGGTCGCTATCTCACCGGTTTCTTCCACCAGTTGCTGCTGTTCGATCAGCCGGCGGAAATTCTGTTTGTGCAGCGTCAGGCCGGCCAGCGCCTCGACGGCGCGCTGCAGCTGGAGGAGCGTGAAGGCGTCGGCCATCAGTTCGAACACCACGGGGCGATATTTGATCTTGGCCCGCAGACGGGCGATGCCGGTCGCAAGGATACGGCGGTGATCGGCAAACATCGGCCTGCCGAAATTGATCCGCGGTTCGCCCTGCGCTTCCTCCACCAGCCCGGCCTCATAAAGCAGCTCATAACGTTGCAGGGTCAATTCCTCGTTCCAGCCGCCGCCATCGAGACCGAAGGTAAAGTCGGCCCGCAAATGGCGCTGGTTTTTCGCGGCGGGATCGGAATCCGCCCAGGCGCGCAGCCTGTCGATGATGCTTTCCAGAACGTCCGGGCGTCCCTGACGGTGATCCTCCCAGGGGAAATATTCGTACCAGCCGTGCCAGAGCGGGCGTTTGCCGTCGGAGGCTTCCTGTTCGCGAACCAGCCCGAGATAACCGATGGAGATGGTTCTGCCGCCTAAAATGTCGTTATTGCGGTCGCGATCGGCGAAAGTATAGAGCTGCTCGAGGTAGCCCACGGGGTGATGGGTCTGTTCGTGGATCCATTCCCGCAGTCCGCTCTGGAGGGTTCTGTGCCCGAATTCGAACGGTCCCGACGGAAGCGCTGCACCTTCCCGAACGGTCATGACTCGCGGCTCATCCGTGGTGATGGCGGTGACGACGGCGATGAGTTCGGCATGGGCAAGGCCGATGGTCACGGCGGCTCCTCTGGTCGTTGGCGCAAGATCAATCTTCTTTGGCACAAGAAGGTTGCTGCGCCAACATGACGGCCGAAAAGGGCTGTCGATAAGTAGCCTTACTGAAAACGGGACGCCATCAGACAAAAAGATGAGTTCTTGTAGTTAGTCGTCCGTCGTCTGATATGGTACAGAGCCGCACGAGCATTTCAGACTGTAGAAGGCCGATGCTGAAAAACATATCTCTCGAAGAGACACTTGTGGGTTACTACACCTGGAATGTCGGGCAAAATCTGGTTTACCTGGATGCCGTGGCCGCCCGCCTGCGCGAATTTTCGCCGGAAGATGCCGCCTGCGGCATCCCGGTCGAAGATTTCATCGCGCAGATCGAAAGCGGCTCGCGGGAGCGTGTCGCCAAGGCGGTTTATAATTCGCTGACAAACGGCGTGTTTTATGATCAGGAATACCGCATTATGCTTAAATCCGGCGGTTTCCGCTGGCTGCGGACAACGGGAAGAGTGATCCTGGATGGCGATCGGATCCCGATTATGGCCATGGGCACAGTGCGGGATGTCAGTGCCAGCAAGGTTTTATTGATGTGATAAGCGGCGAACCTCCTCGCGAGGCGGCGGCTGATCGATTTTAATTCGTTCATCGTTTTGATGTTGCGGTGGAATGGTCCGGCAGATCGCAATTTTGCTGTTTCAGATCGTCTTGGCCATTGGCCTCGGCATAGCCGGCATCCGCATCGCCTCGCTTATCAATGGTGAGGCGACGTCGGCGCCAGCGGGCCTTGCGGCCAATACGGAACTGTTATGGACGACCTCGCCGGTGCGGGTCGATCCTCGTAGCCAAAATTACGAGCGCATTCCGCCGCCTCCCGATCTTTATCCGCTGAAAATGCGTGCGGACCAGCGCCTGCGCGTCATCTCCAGCAGCCGCTTCGCCTTCAACGGCCAGGAATTCCAACTCGCTGGTGTGGAGGAGGTCGAACGTGACCGCGTCTGCACCGGCCCCGACGGTCGCCGTTACGCCTGCGGCCTCAATGCCTTCAAGGCGCTGCAGAACCGTCTGCACGGCAGATATCTCGAATGTCGGACGGTGGGTGAGCAGGGCAGTGCGCCCCGGTCTGTGGAGTGCCGGATCAACGGCCAGAATGTGCGGGCGTTGTTGCAATAACGATTGCTTCAGGCGGTGCCGCACAACGATAAACTGGTTAGCTGAATGCGAGATATTTTCGTCTTGGAGATTTGGTGGAGCTAAGCGGGTTAGAACGAGCCATCCAAATTATCCGTTGAAAATCAATTTTGTCGCTGTATAACAAAGCCATAGTGGTACGTCAATGGGGTACGTACTGGGGTACGCAGGGCACGTTTATGGCAAAATCGGCAGCAAATGACCGGCAGTATCTGGAGCAACATCGGGGCAAATGGAGGGTTACCATGGCTGTCCCGAAATCGCTCCATGGGTCGCTACCGACGCGGTTGAAGCACCCACTCAACACAGACAGTTTGACCATCGCTAATCAGCTCAAGTGGCCGATAGTGAATGAAATGCGGGCAAGGATTGCTGATACAGCGGGAAGAGATGGTCGCCCCGATCTGCGGGCAATCGCAGAGGAATTTCGCCGCCAGCATGCCAAGGCTGAAACTGACCGAGAAGTTGATGAGATTGATGCGGGCATAGCTATCACAATCGATGCTATGCTCGGGAAGCCTGTAGGTGTTGAGGTGGACCCGGTAACGGGTGAAGAAGAGCCTGTTTTTGAGCCATCAAAGGTCAAGCGGGCGCAGCAATTCACGAAGATGGTGTCAGGGAACGCAACACTCATCGACCATTTCCATTCACAATACATGGCCCAACTGACCGTTAAGCCCCGCACTAAGGGAGATGATGAGCGGGCTATAAAGCTTTTGAAGCGCTGGTGTGCTGAGAAGGAGGTCGAGCCGTTCCTCCAATCGTTTCCCTCAAAAAAGCTCGCGGTTCGTTTTGTTGATGATTTGCGGTCGCTAGAGCCGAAGCTGTCTCCCGTGACGTTGAACAAGTACATCAACCGCTTATCGAGGTACTGGCAATGGCTGGAGAAGAGAGAAGAAGTGTCTCTCGATGTCTGGCGGGGTCTGGCTTTGGCAGTGCCATCAATCGCCCACGGTGAGAGGGAGCGTCCCTTCACGAAGGACGAAATGGTCAAGCTTCTCTCCGGGGAAACGTCTCAGGCGATGCATGATCTAATGCGAATAGCAGCTTTAACGGGTTGTCGCTTGGACCCAATTGTATGTCTCCGAGTTAAAGACTGTCGAGATAATGGCGTGTTTGTCTTCAAGCCTCAAAAGAAGGAGAAGGCAGAACGTTTATGTCCTATCCATTCCGATCTTGCTGAAATCGTAGAGCGTCGAACACAAGGTAAGGCTCCTGATGATCCATTCTTCCCCGAGTGGCCCGGACCGAAAAATACAGATAGCAAACGGGAGCGATCATTTAAAACCTCGAACCAGTTTACAGCCTATGCTCGTTCGATTGGCGTTCGTGAGGAATTGGAGGGCCGTAGGCGCTCTCTTATAAACTTCCACTCGTTCCGCCGCTGGTTCATCACCGAGGCGGAGAGAGCAGGGCAGCCGGAAACGCTTATCGCAGCTGTAGTGGGCCACAAGAGGCAAGGTATGACGTTTGGGGTTTATTCTGCTGGTCCTCTTATTGATCAAGCGCGTGTGTGCGTGGAGGCCGTGCGGTTGCCACATTAGCAGTGCAGCTTGCGGTGGCCGCATGATGCAATGTAATTTTCTAGTGTCCTGAATGGACTGCTGAGCGTATTTAACCCCGAAGAGCGTTGTTCCATTTGCATAATTTTTTCATTTACTATTACGGAATAATCGACTAGCCCCACAACTCAGGGTTCGATGTTTGGGGCAAGGAAGTTGTCGATATTTTTAAGTGGCCTGTCGTTGCAGTTTTATCGAGGCATCGGTGCGGAAGTTCAATATCTCGCGCCATTCACCCAGTTCAATTTTTTTATTGGTGCGAACAATGCGGGCAAATCGATCATCCTAAATTTCCTTTCGATTCATCTGAAAGAAATTAAGGGCCAACTTAAAATCGATCACGTCGAAAGGCATCGGGGCGCGGTGTCTGGTGAACCAAAGATTGAATACGCAATAAAAACAGAGGATTTTGTTCGTAACGCGAGTTTAATTTATGATGGTGCGTCGCACAACAGTTCGATCTTCCACTCTTTCCTAAGCCGTGTTTCGACCAGCTTATCGCAAGATCGCTTCATATGGGGGAGCTTTGTCAGTGGGACGTGGGTACCAACCAAAGAACTGTCACGACATGCTCAGTCACAAATAGCCGATGACCGAACTTGGCACGCCGTATGGAATGCGATCACTAGGCAGACTGGGGGGTCTATGGAGTCCAATGTATCCATCCGGCGAAGGCCGCGGAGCTTATGATTTAGGCTGGTCCGCCATGATGCGTTCGATCCTT
>NZ_JAPZLN010000005.1:0-515778 GCF_027498475.1 Agrobacterium salinitolerans
CCGTGAGCGCCACCATGGCGCTGGGCAGGCATCATACTCCGATGGGGGCATCCACCCCATCAGTTCAGCACGGCCGCAGGGCATGCGCCCTACCGCGTCAGTCTCACCTGCGCCTAGAATTCTTCCCAACTTGCATCGGAAACAGCAGCGTTGGCGTGGAAGGAAGACGCAAGTCTCGCCCTCATTTGGCGGGCTGGCGAAGCAACCGGATTTGACCTGACGGCGGCAGGTGCGACAATGCTGGGCGCTTTGCTATGATTTGCTGCCCCCTGCGTTCCGATGTTGAATTGAGCAAGCAGTTGAAACAGTGCCCCGGCTTCGGAAGCCAGATTATGGGCTGCCGCGGTCGATTGCTCCACCATAGCCGCATTTTGTTGCGTGCCCTGATCCATCGTGTTGACAGACGTATTGATCTCCTTGAGACCTGTCGCCTGTTCCCTGGAAGCTTCCACGATCGCGCTGACATTGCCATCAACCTGCTGGACCTGGACGACAATCTCTTCGAGGGCTTTCCCGGTTTCCCCGACGAGGTTCACGCCACGCTTAACATGGTCGTTGGAGGTATTGATCAGATCCTTGATTTCTTTGGCCGCCTTGGCCGACCGCTGCGCCAGCTCGCGCACTTCCTGGGCAACCACTGCGAAGCCTTTTCCGGCGTCTCCGGCGCGGGCAGCTTCAACACCTGCGTTCAGCGCCAGCAGGTTTGTCTGGAACGCGATCTCGTCGATAACGCCGATGATGTTACCGATCTCGGAGGCTGAAGCCTCTATTTTCCCCATTGCGTCAACGGCATCTCGCACGACGCGGCCGGAATGCTCGGCGCTTTCCTTTGTTCGACGGACAAGCTGTCCTGCTTCTTGGGCACGGTTGCTCGAATCGGAAACGGTCGTCGTGATCTCTTCCAGGGCTGCCGCAGTTTCCTCAATGGAAGCCGCCTGGTTTTCCGTGCGCTTTGCAAGATCATCGGAAGAAGAACGAATTTCTTGTGCGCCGGATGCAATGGCGCTCGCATTTTCAGCCACTTTTTGCATGGCACCGCGCAGCCGTTCGACAGCTTGATTGAAGTCGGTCCGCAACTGGTCGAGCGAAGGAATAAAGGGGGTTGTAATGCTCCGGGTGAGATCGCCGTTCGCCAATGCCTGCAGGGCGTCTGCGAGTTGGGTTACAGCAGCGCTCGTCTGCTCGGCAAGATTGGACCGCTCCTGGGCGTCTACTTCCAGCCGCGTGCGCTCTTCGCTGGAGCGTTTTGCCTCCCGCTCCGTGTCCGCCACAGCCTTTGCGGAAATTACATCTCGTAGCGTGGCAACTGCGCGCGCCAGCTTTCCGATTTCGTCGCCGCGCTGCTCCAGATATCGATCCCCTTCCATGTTGCCTTCGGCCATGGATTCCAGCGACCCTTGCAGCCTACCCATCGGGGCAACGATCGAGCGTGCAGTCAAGGTCGCGACGATCAAAGCGATAAAGACCGCGCCTCCTAAAGCCATGAATGCGAGCGAGTTGAACCCGCTGACTGCTCCACGCACTTCTGCGCCAGTCGCCTTGTTCAGGTTCTCTTGATAGTCGATGAACTTGTTGATTGCCCCTAACCAGGTAACGAATAGTGGCCGCGCCTGTTCCAGAAGAATCTTCCGAGCTTCATCAGAAGCCCCTTTTGTCTGAAGCGAGATGATTTCTGTGACAAGCGGGTTGGTTTTAGCCTGTATGCCCGCAATTTCGTTCAGGATTGCACGCTCGTCGGCAGTTGCGCCGACGGACGAAGTAATCATGTCCGCCATCTTTTTCTCGTTTTCGGCGTAAGCTGCGGCAAGCTTTACAATCAAATCGATGGTAGCTTGCCGCTCCTCTGCAGTTGCGACAAGGGTTACGTCCCGGATCGCGATCGCCCTATCATGGACACTACCCCGATAGTTGATGGCATAGCGCTGCTTGACGCTGTTCACGTCATTGATCACGCCGAGGTTGTCGTTGATCTCTGACACCTGTTTCGTGGAGTAAAGCGTCAAGCCCATCATCAGAACGAGCAGGACCCCAAAACCTGTTACAAGGCGCGCAACTACGCCGAACACCCTAAACTTTACCATCTTCCATACATCCTTTGAAGCAACCTAATGGCCGATCTGACACGCGACAATGCGAAAGCGGGAAAAATCGCTCTGTACTTTCACATGCAAACGCAATTCGACTTCGATTCTAAAATATAAGTGTTAATTTTATGAGAATTTTTATTGAAAATCGCAGTACTTTCTCCATTCACAACGCAAATCCATGGTTTGTATCTTAGTTTTACTCGCGCTCATATTTCCCTGCTGCAGAGCGCGATTCTCCTGAGTGATTTAAGGCTTGTCGGGTATGGACAAGAGCAGTTCGAAATCCGGGTCACGGTCAACAGGGTGGCACGTTTTGTCGTGCGGATTCGCGTGATGGCTGCTGCCCCACGAATTTACATGAACTCGATTGAGCTTCGGACCCGTCCGGGACAGAATTTCGTCTCTTCGTCAGTGATTTGTAAAGCAGGCTTCCGCTCTGAGACCAGTGCCCCCGGCAAGGGATGTCAACAGGGAGGGTACGACGGTGGAAAACTGATGACTGATCTTAACATGCGAAAACCCCGCCAATCCGTAACAATCGGCCTCATGATCGAGGGTAACCGACGCGCTATCCAAACTGACGTACCAGCCTGCCGCCGTGTTCTTCGCAAACGCCATCGCCTTGGTGGCGCTATAGACACCATTCTCCTCGCACTCGAGCTGTGGCACTCCCATGCACCGTGCCGTGGCGATCGCAGTGTCATGAAGCGCGTGGCTGGTCCAGAGCATCCGACCGAACTCCATGATGCCGAACAGCAGCAGCAAAAATACCGGCATGACGAGGGCGAATTCGACGGCAGTTGCGCCGGAATTTGAGCGCCAGAGCTTTTGAAAGCCGCCGCTCATTTCGTTTGCACCACGGCGCTGGCGTACAAAAAGCCGTCTTTGACCATGCCGTAGCTCGTAAACAACGGAGCGTAAGCCTGTTTCACGGTAATCACGACATACTTGCCGCCGATGGTGCCGCCAGGACAGGATGTCCCGCAAGAACGGACGCCTCCCCAATTCAGCGTCCAGGCTCCCCCGGTCGGGCAATAACAGGAATTGGACTGGCTTGCTGCTCCGCTCAACTTGATCTTCGTCCCGTCGTAGTCCGCTTTGGCGCCATTGTTCACGACAATCTCGGCATGCGTTTCACTGGAGGCTATTCCGCCCGCGATGATTGTCGCCATTTTTGCGGCCAAATCGTCACCGTTTGTGCTGTCGACCTGATCGGTATGAACCATGGCATAGCTTGCGCTGTCCGAGACTGCCGCTTCCAACTGGAAGCGGGAGAAAAGCAGCAATCCAAGATCAAGGCTGCCTGCAAGGATAAGCGCGAAGAGCGGCGCAACGAGCGCAAACTCGATTGCAGCAATACCCCTGGCGTCTTCGATCAGCCGACACCATCTGTTCTCGACAGGAGAGCTCATATCCCTTCCGGTTGCGTGTTGATTGAATATCATTGGACCAAAGCCACCTTGCCGCTGCCGGTTTGTAATTTACACTCGGACATCATCTGCGAACCGCCAGACAGGGATATGCTGGCGCCGATCAGTTGCAGGCAGCCGGTCGCCGCGTCGCCGATTTGCCCGCCGCCACCGAAGTCAATTGCGCCATTCGGGAAATAAAATGCCCCGGAGATCCTGCCGCGTCCGCCCGAAGTAATCTCTGCGCCCGCCGTTCGTTTTGAGGACTGCGGACCAATCACCGCGAGGTTGGCATGGTCTCCGCTGGAGGGCGCCGTCAGGGTGATGGCGTTGCCGCCGGTCAGACAGAAGGCCTTATCCTTACACTCCCAATCGGACGGTGTCTCGGTACCAGAGATGGCGATGGTGACATTCGTCCCGGAAACGGCTGCGGTGTCGCTGCAATTGGCTCCACCGGTATGAACCGAGAAATACCCGTCCACCGCATAGACGCCGGCGCCCAGCTTCGCTCCCCCGGCGAGATTGACGTTCCCGGAGATATCGTGCTGTGCGCTGGCCGGGAATGTGATGCAACTCCCGCCGCCACCTCCGTCGACGTCGCCATCGACACGAAAGACACCCTTGCCGGAACTGGCGTCCGCCAAAGCAGTCACGGAGCCGCCGCCCACTCCGATCGCATTGTCACCGCTCGACTTGCCGATGATGTAGCTGTTGCTGGTTCCCGCGCCGAGCTTCATCATTGCGCCATCGCCGGTATGGAGGCCCGCGTCAAGAACGAAAGTGCTGGGGCCATCAATCGTCAGCTTACCATCGCTGCACAGGCTGTAGAGGGCATTTCCGCTGCAGAGCGCCTGCTTTGATTCGTTCCATTCCGCTTTCGGTACAATCTGTCCGACGTGGAAGATACCGGAACCAAATGTAAGATCAGCACCGATAATACCTCCGGCGACATTGAACGTCCCGTCACCGAATTCCAGTTTCGTGCCCTGGGCGTTCTGGATTCTACCGGAGAAATTATAGGTCGTGTTCTTGCTGCCAGTGACATTGAACTTTACCTGAATGTCGCCATGGACCCGTAGTGACCCGATATTAACCTCGGAGCCTGAACAGGTGATGTCCCATCTGGACATCCAGTACTGATTAAAATTGGACGAGTCGTAGCGACACCCAACAGCCTCTATCGCCGCGGCGGTCTGCACCGGTGTCGCCTTGTCGCCAAATTCTATATCGGGTCCTTTGCCGACCTTGACCGCAAATGGCCATGACGCCTTGCGGATGATATCGAAACGGTCATGAAGCGTCGCGACCCCTTTATTTTCTGCGAGAGGATCACTCGTATATTGCCGGGTAACGGGTGCTGGACTGCCGTCTGCCTGGACGATGTTGCTTGACCACTGGCACGGCTCCGATGCGCCTTCGTAATAGGTGGCGCTTTTGGCCGTGATTTTGGTTCCGCACGGGGCCACGATATCGCTGTTGGAGGCGACATAACATTTACCGGCATTCGCCTGTACGCCGCCGGAAAGGGTGACGCCCGACGCGGACTTGTCCAGGGCGACAATGCAGCCATTTTCTGCCGCACCAATAGACGAATAGGCCTGGGCGCCGATTTCGAGCTTCGGACTGACGCCGAGAACGGGCGCAAGAACGAGCGTGTTCGTGGTGGTAATCGCAACGTGCACCGCCTGAACACGGGCATCCTTCGGGGAGGCGGTCAGGGAGACCTTAACATCGGCGCCATCGACGCCGTTGAGCTTCGCCACCGCGAGTGCCGCGACCTTCATCTTATCTTCCGACTTTGTGGTGCTGTAGGCGAGCGCGCCGGCATAGGAGGCAAGATCGGAAACCCGCTGGTTCTCGTCTCGAACCAGCAGGCCGTAACCATATTCCACTGCGAGAGCTGCAAATCCGATGACGATCGGCAAGCAAAACGCCGCCATGATTGCAATGCCGCCATCGCGATTGCGGCTTAGCGATCTCAATCTTGACAGAAGCGAATTATGGTACCGAATTCGCCCTCCAAGCATGGTGAAATGCGCTCGCTCGTCGTGTAGTCGCGCGTCGTGGTCATCAATCTTGGGATGAGTAGCATCGGCACGCCATTGTATTTTCTTATTCGTCGTCATGCAGCGACACCTTGTTGAGTAAGCTTCACGGCTATTTCAGCCGCTGACATCGGTTTGCCGACGAGAAAACCTTGGAACTGGTCGCATCCCGTCTGCCGCAGGATTTCCGCCTGGTGCGTGTTCTCGATTCCCTCGGCAGTAACGGGGATGTCGAGGGCCGTGACCGACAGGGCAAGCCCCGGCCAGCCCTTGGCATGCCGGATCGACGCGCGCAACATATGCATTCCGAGTGCATCGATGAGGCCGGACTTCTCCGCAAGGGGAATAAACACCTCCGGGCTGATGCTCCCAGCGCTGGTTTGCCACCGCGCCAGGGCTTCCACGCCGAGAACCGTGCCAGTCGACGCGGATACGAGGGGCTGGAACACGGGCTGGACGGATCCGCTGTTTATGGCCTGACGCAATTCACCTTCGAGGTCGGAAATGCGCTGACGCTCCTGATCAAGCTCAGGAACATACCCAACGGCATGACCTTTGCCGTTTTCCTTGGCGCGACAGAGCGCCACATCGGCTCTCCAGAGTAGTTCCATCGGCTCCTCGTTGCCTGTCCGGGCAACGACACCGATGCTTGCTCCGACTTCGATCGTACGTCCGTCAATGCGAAACGGTTCTTCGATGAGTTTGGCCGTTTGAACGAACGTCTCTTCCATTTCCTGCCTGGACTTCCGCATTTCCTCTTGCGTCTGCTCCGCAATCATCCGGTACAGAAGACGGCCGATCGCCTCCTGATTGTTGTCGATCGCCGCAATGGTGAGTGCGCCATTAACGTCGGTATCGATAACCGCGCTGTAGGTAGTGTCAATCGACCGAAGCTTCCTTGCCTCGTAGAAGCTGACTCCCGAGCCAGTGGCAACTGTGAGAAGCGTCAGACCCAGCAATTTCGTGCCAATTTTCAGGGATTTCATGGACATATAAAGCGTGCCTCTGGAAGAGATTAACAGGCAGTGAGAAGCAGATCCGCGCGGGCTCACGGACGCTCCCTTTACCTGCGCGGGCGTCAACAAGGATATGGATCATGTTTGAAAAGGACCGCTTCAAATCATTCGAGCGGAGAAGACGCCTTCTAAGACATCGCGACCGCTGGTCACTGATGAGTGGCATCGTCGGGCCAACCAAAACGTCAATAAAATTAACAATATCTTGCCTCGTGAGCCGCGAACTAAAACGGCTGCGCAAACGGGATAGTATTCGCGAAAAACGGACACTTTACCGACATCCCGATAACAGCCTCAAATCGTTGGCAGGCGCTTCCTTGTTTCCGATGGGCTCTCGCCGTAAGCGGCTCGGTAGGCGAGAGCAAACCGCCCGAAATGAAAGAAACCCCATTTCAGACAGATACCCTTCACGGACTGGTTGTTGAACGGATCGAGAAGGTCTTCGCGGGCCGCTTTCAGACGGATGCTGCGAAGATAAGCGGCGGGCGTCGTTTCCCTGAAAGCACGAAACCCATTCTCAAGCGTGCGAACGGAAACGCCGGCCGCCTCTGCGATCATCGACATGGATATCGGCTGGTCAATATTTTCATGCATGAAATCAACCGCACGGTGGACGTGCCTCGGTGCAATCAGATGGACTTTTCTGTCCAGCAGATGTGAGAGCCGATGGGGAACCGTTCGTACAATTAGGTCAGCCAGCGCATTGGTCAGGTTGGACATCGCGATAGGAGAGCGAAATAGTGGTCCGTTGTCGCGCATGCCAAACGAGATGGCTCTTGCAAGATTGCCGATCAACTCACCCGAGTGGAGGGAGAAATCCAGGACCGGCATCAGCGCGAGTGATCCATCCAGCGGCCTCTCAAAAATCGCAGCGACCGCTTGCACCATGACGCCCCAGTCGAGCCGCAGGGCCTCCGAACGATGTGGGGCTCCGCGGATATGGAAGCGCTCAGCTTCATGATTGTTCACGACGAGCACCTTACCCGGTGGGCCTTCGACCCTGTGACCACCAAGTGTGACGTCAATGGCACCCGTTTGCGCCAGCAGGATCGATAACCACTCAGGCGTCTCCTGGACCGCGTGTGCCTGCCACTCAGTCTGAAATTCACTGATGATCAGGGTTGCCGTACCATCGCTCCAGAGGCCGGACTTCCACTCAAAGTCACGCCCCAAACCTTCTGGTGATGCATTAAAAGGACCAAACCGGCTGGAGAAAGTCTCAACCATATCTTCAAAGGTCGTGCCGGAGTAGGAAGACTTGAAATCAGTTGCCTGTATTGCAGTCATTCATTTGCTTCTAAAATATGCAGGTGCAGCTATCGGCTTCACCATTGCGACCGAAAGTGACAGTAGGACGATCTGGTAATGCCCCAAGTTTAATTATTGCGCGTATCGTATAGGGCTTTCCAATTGTGGACACGGGCCGACAAACTCAGTGCATATTAAGCAAGTTTCGCGCCAGACTGACCTGTGTAGGTGCTTATACGGGCGGCATGATGCCGTTCGCGTGCTGCCGTTGCGGCCCGCACGTTCATCTCTGAATACGGAGACAACAATGAGCAATCATGATTTTTTGCGCGCGGCAGCTATCGCGCTTGATGCTGTGATGCGGGTTCCAAAGAAGGCTCCTCTAAAATCGAAGCCTTCAAAACCAGAATTCAGTAGTTCAAACGAAACGGTCATCGTTCAGGATGAAGATCTCTTGGTACTGACCAGCTCACGACCCGTCACGACCATGGCCGAAATCGCCATCTCAGCCTGAACTCAAGCCGTCACTCGTACAACCGGGAGAAATCTCTTTGTTGCTCTCGTCTCGCTACCAATAAGGCAACCAAACCAAATGCAGCCAAGACCATTCGTAATCGAAATAAAATCCCCTCGCCTCAGGGCCGTTCAAAACAACCGGGCCTCTCTATAGGCAAGTGTCGATCTTGAAAAGCCTCCCGTGAAATCGCGAAGGAGTTCCCTATGATCCCGATGACAGTAAGCTTAACCTCGGACGCCGTGTGCAGCGGCCAGTAAATCCGTGATTATTCCGTCGGTCTGTATTAACCCTGCTTCGGCGCGAAGAACAAACGTCCGGGGTCAGTCGCAGCTATCGCGAAGAAGGCCTTCAGCATCCTCAACGTCTGGAACAATGCTGCACGCGCGTGCCTAGCTACAGTTACTGACAGTCAATCGCAGAGGCGTGTCGACAGAGCCATGCACGCCCAGGCGCTCGGCAAGATCGATGATCGGGATGACTACGCCCCGCAGGTTCATCACGCCCAGCATATGTGGCGGCGCGTGGGGCAAATTGCTGTCCGCGATGGCTTCATCGAAATTCTCTGCGTTGTTGAGGAGCAGGAATCGCTTTGTGGCGACACGCATTTCCATCAGATCGGCGCGCAGGTTCGCGGCATGGTGCGTATCTTCACGCCTGTCGCCCGATGCAACGCTGGCCACGATTTTCTCAGACGCCTCTTCCATCTGCGGGCCCAGCGTGTTCACTGTGCCTTCGACCGGCCCGTCGCGCTTCGTTTGCAGCTCTACTACGTCCTCGAAGGCTGCCTCGTCATCGCCGATTGCTGAAATGGTAGAGTCTGCGGTTTTGATTTGACCCTCGCCAGTCGCAAGCACGCGCATTTCGACGGCAAGCTTCTTTGTCTGGTCGACGCGCGCTCGCACAGCGGAAACGGCATCGTCAGAAGAAGAGATGATGAAGTTCTTAACGGCGAGCCGCGCTTCAAGCAGGTTGGCCTGGATCCGACCGGCTTGGTTTGTCAGCCACGCGATGCTTCTATACTCGTCGAAGCGCAAGGCCACTCGCTTAACGATGCTGGCATGGCGTATGAAGTGCATGATTCTCTCCGAAAGGTCCAGCCATTGTTGGTTTCCACGCGGAACTGAGCCGGTGGGGGTGCGGATAAAAAGTTGGACTGTTTTAAATGCTCAGGCCGAGGCTCTTACGATATTCGACCGGGCTGAGCGATCCCAGCGATATCTTGATGCGCTTTTCGTTGTACCAGCGGATGTAGGCATCTACCTCCCCGACGAACTGTTCGATTGTCATGGCCTTCCAATCTCGTGGATAGAAGAGTTCGGTTTTCAACCGGCCGAAGAAGCCTTCGCACGCGGCGTTGTCTTGCGAGCAACCCTTTCGAGACATCGAGCGGACCAGTCTTGCTTCGCTGATCCGGGTTAACCAGCCGGGCCATCGATAATGGGCTCCGCGATCAGAATGGATGATTGGCCGTTCCTCGCCGTTGGCGACGGTTCCGATGGCCGCATCCAGCATGGTGTTGACGAGACCTGCATCCGGTTGGGTTCCGATGGACCAGCTGATGACCATGCCGTCAAAGCAGTCGATGATGGGCGAAAGGTACACCTTGCCTGCTGGGATCTGGAACTCGGTGATGTCTGTCAGCCACTTCACGTTCGGCGCTTCTGCATGGAAGTCGCGATTGATCAGGTTCTGGGGCGCTGGACTGATTTCTCCCAGATAGGATCCAAACCGCCGTCGACGCGGCCTGGCAACGACCAGCTGCTCCTGCTTCATCAATCGCTGGACAACCTTTTCCGAGATTACCACGCTTTGTCTGGCCAGCGACGCCTGCAGTCGTCGATAACCGTAGCAACGACGGTTCGTTTCAAAGATCTCAGCTAGGCTGTGGCGGACGGCGGCATACTTGTCTGCCAGGCACATGCGGGCGCGATGGTAGAAGTAGGAGCTGCGGGCAATCCGAAGCTGGGCAAGCAGCTCTGGCAAGCGATAAACTTCCTTAAGGGCGTCAATCAGCTGGGTCTTCTCCCGATTACTCAGGATCTGCAGATCGACGCCCAGGCCTTTTTTTAGCAGTTCGTTGGCCTTCTTCAGGAGATCATGCTCGAGTTGTAACTGGCGGACATCACGCTGGAGGGCTTCAAGCTGTCGCTCAAGTTCCTCACGTTCTGGCACTTTGGAGTTGGTTTTGCGGCGTTTCATGGATGAAGAACCCTCATGACCGAGTAGCTGCTTTTTCCAGCCATACAATGTCGGTCTTGAAACGCCCAGTCGGTCAGCGACCTGTTGAGAGGTTTCATCTCCACTGCATAGCCCGATGACGCCTGCTTGCCGAACCTCCTCGCAGTAGCCAGGATGCCACGATCGACCGACCATCGATGTCCGCGCCTCCGGAAACGTCTCACGAACCCATGCGGTTAGAGTTCCTCGACCGGGATAGCCGAGCGCCCTCATCGTCGCAGAGATGCAACGATCATGGGTGCGAAAGTGCTCAAGTGCCGCCTGCCTCTGAGCCTCTGAATATTTTGGCGCTCGCGCTACCGGCTGAGTACGCAGGTCGAGATGCTGTAGGTACTCGCGGTACCAGCCCCTCAGCGCATTCTTGGTGGGATATCCCAGCTGGCGAATGGTCGCGTTAAGCCGCTTGCCAAGCCGGATATAGAGCTCAACCGCTCGAAGTCTGTCTGCGTAGGAATACATGAACTACCTCCTTGGTGGTCCAAGTTTTCGTCCGCACCCCCACCGGCTCAGTTCTGCGCGGAAACCAACAGGACATGCAGTTTATGAAGTGGTTGTGCAGAATATGGATGACTCAAGAAATCTACACTTGACGTAAGGTTTAATTTAATCCCTTATTGCTACGGGAGGATAAGGAAGTGAGTTAATTTAAGCATTCATCATATATTGGGGACAAGATGACTATATTCATTGTCGTACCAGATCAATTTTCAGATTTTTCCAATAATTGCGGAGTTTTGTCATTTTCAAGTGCTTGCGCAATGCTGAAATCCCGCACTTGTGTTGCCGATGATATCTTCATTCAGGGGCAAGGGCTCAGTGAAAATGAAGTAATATCTTTTGAAGCTACTGCTCATCTTAATGATGCGACCAAATCACTTGTCTTTTGGGCAGGAAACGATCGTCCCAAACCGGCAACCTCCAAGCTCACCCATAAACATCGACCAGAAAACACACTGATTTCGACGCCACTGCTGATCGGAACCGACCACTACCGCTCGCACCTCATCTTGTCCGCCCAAAACGAGCTTTTGCTCGATCATGTGACTGGTCAGCATGTGCAAGGGATGGTCTTGGTCGAAGCTTGCCGGCAGATGTTCATTGCCGTGAGCGAACTTGCTTACATGGGCGGCGAACCCCGGAAATCCTACGTGGTTTTCAATCAAATCGCAGCCAAATTCGTCAACTTCACCTTCGCCCTGCCGGCGCAGGTTGAGTATCGCCTAGTAAACCTCGACGATACACGATCGGACAGGATCGGGATTTCATCAGCTTTGAGCGTTTGGCAGAACGGTTCAGTGACCACCGAACTTAATGTCGCTTATACTCTTTTCGAACCAGCGATGCTGAAGCCGAAAGAGATTGCCAAGGGCAAAGCGGCAGTCGCAGCCTACGCTGCCACCGTCGAAGAAGCCCTGTATCCGCAAGCGCTCGTTGGATGAATGTCATGGGGACCTCACCGATCATAGCTTTCTTCGATGTGGACGAAACCTTGATCCGCACCAAAAGCATGTTCTCATTCCTGCGATTCCTTGGCCAGCACGGTCTGGCCAAGGACACGGAAGAGACTATCGATCGCTTATATAGTTTAAGTGAGAGCGGCGTGGACCGTTCGGAAATCAATCGCCTGTACTGGATGTCTTATCGAGGCCTTGACGCTGAAGACATCAGAAGTGCGGCACGCCGCTGGCTGGACGAAGCTCGCGGGGCCGACCGCGAGTTTTTAATCGCGGTCACAATGAAACGGCTTCGGGCACACCAACAGTCTGGCCACCGGATAGCGCTCGTTTCGGGTTCGGGGATAGATATTCTCCAACCTCTAACGTCCCTCATCGGGGCGGACTTCACTCTGGCGACCAGATTGAAAGAATTGGACGGGCGATATACCGGCGAGATCGCTCTTCCAGTCATGATTGGCGAGGGCAAAGCGCAGGCGGCATCGACATTGGCTGTGCAACTGAAGGCAGAGCTTCGAAACTGCTTTGCCTACGGCGATCATATTTCCGATTTACCACTTCTCAATATCGTCGGACATCCAGTGGCCGTTGGCGAAGAGGGAGCTCTCGGGGACCATGCTCGCGGTCTTGGGTGGCTGGTACTATCGACACGTGAGTTTTCAACCGCAGGGGCTGCAGCATGAACCCGGTTCTCATTTCTAAAAGCATACTCATGCTCGGTATTGCAAGCTGGATGACTGTTGCTGTCATTAACAACGCGACGGATTCGTCAACAAACAGGTTCTTTCTCGGGGCGATGCTTGAAATGCGCCTGCTTGAAAACGAACCGGCCGGCTTGGGAAGCGGCCTTTTATGGCGAGCCTGGGCGATACCTGGGGTGGCAACCGCACTGCTTTGGGGTATCGTCACGGTTCAGGCTGCAATCGCGATCTACCTTTGGAAGGCAGCGCTGCAGTTGGCCATTGCAACAATTCACAAAGCCCAAGAACCGATTGAGGCAGCAAGAGCGACTGCGGTAAGGGCACTAAGTGGCTTTATGGCGTTGTGGCTCGCGTTCATGGTCGGTGGCTTCTGGTTCGGATACTGGATCAAACAGGGTCCAATTCAGCAGGTTCACATGACCCTTTTGATAATCAGTATTATTTCCACAGGATTTGTTGCCAACCGGCTGCTGGAACAGCCAAGACCCGAATAAGCGATTTGAACCATTGAGCGAAATCGGCAAAGGAGTTAAAGCTTCAGTCAGGTGTAGATAGCACACACGAAGGACCGAATATTGCCCCACAAGATGCAGATTGGCGAACTGGCGGCGCGTGCACGTGTCAGCCATCGCACGATCCACTATTACGAACGGATAGGACTTCTGGCCCCCACCGAGCGGGAAGGAGCTGGCTATCGCTACTACGATGAGACGGCGGTCAAGCGCTTAGAAAAAATCGCAGTTCTGAAAAGCCTGGGCCTCAGTCTTGATGAGATCGCCAGTGTCATCGACCTGTATTTCTCAGATGGGAACGGTATTCGTGGAAAGACGAAAGTTCTGGAAATTCTCGAAGGGCAACTGACGAAAACGAACGCTCAACTCGTAGAACTCAACTCGTTCAAAGCCGATCTTGAAGCGAATATCGAGCGGATGAAGATGTTGATTGCAGAGGCCCGCGCCTAATTAAGCCATGGCGCGAATAGGCGTAACATAAATCTACACCTAACGTTAAGTTGATATTATCGGGAAACAGCCCCAAACTGGAGTTCAATTTATGACAGTCCGGCACGCCAGCCTTCTCATGCTCTTGATGTCATGTGGCTTTATGGTCGTCGGCCAGCTCTACGTGACGATACCGCTTGTGGCCGATATTGCAGGCCGGTTCGGTATAACGCCAGCGAACGCTGTCTTGTCCGGCTCGGCCTTCGGATTCGCTTACGCGGCAGGTTTTCTGATCTTTGGTCCGTTGTCCGATCGCTATGGGCGTAAGAGGGTTATTCTGGCGGGTCTCATCGCAACCGCCCTATCGACGTTTCTGGTAGGGTTAGCGCCGAATTTCGCCATGTTATTGAGCGCTCGCGCAATTCAGGGCTTTGCCGCCTCAACATTTCCACCAGCCGCACTGTCGTTGGTAGCCGAAGAGCTGCCCCCGCAACATCGGCCCCTGGGCGTCTCGCTGATGAGTTTCGCCTTCCTCGGCGCGGCGCCCCTTGCACAATTCTTCGCCGCGCGGTGGAGTGGTGGTATGCCAACGATCATGTTTGAACTAAGCCCTTTCTACCTGATCGGTGCCGTTGGATTGTTCTTTGCCGCAAAGAGCGGTGGCAATGCCCAAGCAGTGCAAACGAGGAACGCGGAATCCAGATTGATGCAGTTACTGCGCAATCCTCTCGTTGTGTCGGGATGGGCGGCGGCGATTACGGTGCTGTTCGGTTTTGTCGTGTTCCATGCTGGCGCTCAGGCGCTTGGTGGCGGGGCTGGTATTGACCTTCAGACAATGCGCCTGGTCGGGTTACCTCCCCTGCTTCTGGCTTTCGCGGCTGCTCCGATGACGCGGCGCTTCGGCCCCACGCTGACGGCACGTTTGGGTTTGATTATCGCAGCGTTAGCCCTTGTGGTCGCCGCAGTTGGCGGAGCGGTGGCACTGACTGTTGCGTCGGTGGTCCTGTCGGGCGGCGTGGCTCTGGCCGTGCCGGGACTGATCGCCACGGTCGCGGGGCGTGCCACGAACGTTAACCGCGGGCTGGCGCTCGCCATCTACAGCTTCTGCCTGTTCCTCGGTGCGAGCTTTGCGCCGCCCGCCACGCAATCGCTCGTCAGTTTCGGCTTGTTACCACTTTGGCTCCTACCTGCCGGACTTCTGCTCGCAGCCGCTATCGGCATCACCGTCACGAACCGCCGTTCACAAAACGCAACTCAGCACTGAAAGAGGAGATTGTTGTGCCCCGTACCCTGTCAGCGATAACCGCCACAGTCCTCGGTCTCATTGCCGGTAGCGCCGCCACCTCCCTGGCGGATACCAAGAAAGGAAATGCCATGACCGCCGCAAGTCCCGTAATCGAATCTGGCGATGCCACCGTCGCCAAAATCATGCCAGCCGGTTATGCCGAAATCGCACGACGACGCGTGACGGTAGACGGCGAAGGCGCGCAGCTTGTCCGCTACGAAAGGGCTGATCGCCGTAACGCCGAACTTGGAGGCGAGCACTTCAGCGTCGTCGTTGCAGACAATGGCCGCCTGAAAGGCTTCGCCCGCATGGACCTTGATCTGGTCGGCGGCCGATTGCCGTCACGTGAGGACACCCAGAACATCGCCATGGATTTCCTGCGGGCCTCTGCGCCAGACCTCCTGCCAGGAATGAAAATCAGTTGGATCGAACCGCATGACGAACCGCTGCGCGCCACGCGCAACGGACGCACCAAAAACCTCACTCTCACCGGCATGAAAGTAAAGATGCGCAACAGTGCCGATGGTCGCTGGATGTGGGTGATCGTCGGAGCCGACCGCAAGGTCATGGTGTTCGAGCGCGACATTGTCTGGGTGACATTTCCAGGCCACCGCAAGACTGAAAAATGGCTGCATGATTCCTGGTTGGTCGAACAGGGACACAAGGTGCGTCCTTCCTAACAGATAAAGAAGAAAGGAATACTGGAGATGGGTTGCAATCGTTGTTGTGGGTGCCGCCCGAACACCGGTGGGAGCGTTTAATGGAGCCTTTGCGAGCGTTGCTGCGCATGAATTGGGCGCTGTCGCTATCCGAGAAGCCTTGGCTCGAGCGCATGTCGAAGGCGCGGAGGTGGACGAAGTGATCCTTGGCCAGATCCTCACGGCCGGACAAGGACAAAACCCGGCACGTCAAGCCTCGATGGCCGCGGGTTGCCCGGCCGAAACCACGGCTTGGGGACTTAACCAGCTATGCGGTTCAGGCCTTCGTGCCATCGCGCTTGGCCTGCAACAGATCAAGAATGGCGATGCTCGGATAGTGGTGGCGGGAGGACAGGAATCTATGTCCCTGGCTCCTCACTGCGCGCATTTGAGCGGCGGTGTAAAAATGGGCGACTTCAAGATGATCGATACCATGATCAAGGATGGCCTCACCGATGCCTTCTTCGGCTACCACATGGGTGCCACCGCAGAGAATGTGGCGCGCCAGTGGAATGTGACGCGAGAGACCCAGGATAAATACGCGGTTGCCTCACAGCACAAGGCGGCGGCGGCGCAGAAAGCCGGTCGCTTTAAGGAAGAGATCATTTCGGTAATCGTGAAGGGCCGCAAGGGCGACACGGTGGTGGAAGACGATGAGTATATTCGTCACGATACAACGTTCGACGGATTGCAAAAGCTACGTCCCGCCTTCGATAGGGAGGGCACGATAACGGCCGGCAATGCATCAGGAATTAATGATGGGGCAGCCGCGGTTGTGCTGATGAGTGAGGAAGAGGCCGTGCGGCGAGGCGCCGCACTGCTGGTGCGAATCGTATCGTGGGCTACCGCGGGTGTTGACCCGCAAATTATGGGAACAGGACCAATCCCGTCTGCGCGCAAGGCCCTAAAGCAGGCGGGATGGTCAGTGTCCGACCTTGATCTTGTCGAGGCCAACGAAGCCTTCGCTGCTCAGGCCTGCGCGGTCAACAACGACATGTGGTGGGACCCCGACATTGTGAACGTCAACGGTGGCGCCATCGCCCTCGGCCATCCGGTCGGCGCGTCTGGTGCACGTATCTTCAATACGTTGATATACGAAATGAAGCGCCGGAGCGTAAAAAAAGGGCTGGCCACGCTTTGTATAGGCGGTGGAATGGGTGTCGCGATGTGTGTTGAGCGCGGTTGATATTGCCTCCTTTGTTCGGTATGTCCGTGAGATCGGGCAAAGCGAAAACGGACTGGTGATTTATTCAGGCGGTTTCCCGTCGCGGCCCGTGTTGGAGACGATAGTGAGACTAACGGGGCAGGCTTGCGCACCGGCCTACCATTGGGGAGACATGGATGGGGGCGGTGTGCGCATCTTCCGTTATATCGAGCAACATCTTGCATCGATCGGAGTAAGCTTGCAGCCACACATGATGAGTACAGACCTTTTTCGGCAAGTCGGTTCGAAAGCGCAGCGTGCAAATCGCATCGGTGGCGATATGACGGAGCGCGCAATCGCAGAGCTCGCTTCGTTGATTGAGCAGGCAGGACTCGTGCACGAACAGGAGGAATTTGATCCGCGAAGTCCGCTTGCAGCTTTATGTCCAGATGTAGTCAATCGGCTGCCTTCTTCGTCTTGAGGAACTGTTGTCTTTGACGGCGCTGATGATTTGAAGGCGGCCATATCTTTGAATTAACAAGTCTCGGCGTACTCAGGCCCCCGCAGCCAACGATCCCTGTGATTGCGCCAAGCCCTTGCCACGCAAGGGCTTTTTGCGTTTCTGGCCCTCAGGTATTCTGCCTCAAGGTACGGCCCGATTGCTACCGCGGGGAATATGCCTTGACGCGTGCGACGATCTCCTCGTCGAGGACGAAGCAATCGAAGAACTCCTGCCATTTTTTGGCAGACCTACGCGCGTCGGCCAGCATTTGCCTGAGTTCGTCAATGCCATCGTCTGTCAGAGCGGGTGTACTCTCGTCATCTCCGGTCACAACGCTGATGATGTTCCCATAGATCAGGTTGTCGAGGTGGCTCGGGAAATCCGCACAGCTAGGATAAGTGGAGTTTCCGCCTGACTTCGGCTTAGATGCCGGGAACAGGAGATACCATGACGAGACGACCGCGCCGGAACCACAGCCCGGCTTTCAAGGCAAAAGTGGCGCTCGCCGCGATCCGAGGTGAGCAGACGCTGGTGGAATTATCCCACCAGTTCGACGTGCATGCCAACCAGATCAAACAGTGGAAAGACCAACTCCTTGAAGGCGCGACCGGCGTTTTCAGCGATGAAGCCAAGGCAGAACCGGCGGGTCCAACCGTCGACGTCAAAACGCTTCACGCCATGTGACAAACTGCGTTTGCACGGAGATCGGTAAGCTGACACTGGAGAACGATTTTTTAGCCGGAGCGCTCGGCAAGGCGGGATTGCTGGGCAGAAAGAAATGATCGACCGAACACACAAACTGTCGGTCGCACGTCAGGCCAAGGCTTCTCGGCTTCACCCGTGGCAGCATCTACTATTCACCGCGTCCGGTATTCGATCAACGCGCTGACGATGTTCGGCATGGTTCTCGCAATCGGCATCATTGTCGACGACGCCATCGTCGTCGTAGAAAATGTCGAGCGTCTGATGGCAACGGAAGGGCTTTCGCCTCTTGAAGCGACCCGCAAAGCGATGACGGAAATATCCGGCGCCGTCATAGGCATCACGCTTGTTCTGACGGCGGTTTTCCTACCGATGGGCATGGCTTCCGGTTCGGTTGGGGCAATCTACCGGCAGTTTACCGTGTCGATGGCCGTTTCGATTCTGTTCTCGGCCTTCCTTGCGCTCAGCCTCACGCCCGCGCTGTGCGCAACGTTGCTGAAGACGATCAGTCCCGATCACCATCAGAGAAAGGGATTCTTCGGCTGGTTCAACCGTGCTTTTGAACGCCTGACCGAGCGGTACGCCGGCTGGGTCGCCATCCTCCTGCGCAAGACCGGACGGACCATGGTGGTCTACCTCGCGATCATCGGCGCGGTCGCCTATGGGTATGCGACTGTGTCAACGGCCTTTGTGCCGGATGAAGATCAGGGCTCGTTCATGACATCCTACACTCTACCGGCGGATGCCACGGCGGAACGGACGCGCGCTGTCGTCGATCTGTTCGAAGAACACGTCAAGACCCGGTCGGATATTGCCAATAATCTGACGATTACGGGTTTCGGCTTTTCGGGCTCGGGACCAAACACCGCCATGTCCTTCACCACGCTCAAGGAGTGGGGCGAACGCAAGACAACCGTCGATGAAGAAGTAAATGCCGCGACGGTCGCGATGGCTACGGCAGAGGAGGGACAGGTTTTCAGCCTCAAGCCACCGGCAATCGATGAACTCGGCACGACATCGGGTTTTGCGTTGAGGTTGCAGGACCGTGCCAACCACGGGGCAGAGGCGCTTGCCAAGGCTGTCGCCCAGCTCACGCAGCTTGCGGCTGAGAGCAGGCTCGTTCGCGATGTACGCATGGATGGACTTCCCCGTGGTCCAAGCGTCACCTTGAACGTCGACCGGCAGAAAGCAAGCGCGCTCGGCGTGCCCTATTCAACCATCGCCGATGCGCTGAGCGGCGCGGTCGGCTCGACCTACGTCAATGATTTCCCACGCGATGGACGCCTGCAGCAGGTGATCGTGCAGGCAAAGGCCTCAAGCCGGATGCAGCTGGATGACGTTCTCAACCTCCACGTCCGCAACGATGCCGGCAAGATGGTCCGTCTCTCGGAAATCGTCACACCCGAATGGTCAACAATGCCGCTGCAATTTACCCGCTATAACGGGTATCCATCCAGCAGCATTTCTGGCTCCGCCGCACCAGGCGTCTCCAGCGGCAAGGCGATGCAGGAAATGGAGCGGCTCGCCGCGAAATTACCGAAAGGCTTTGCGGTTGAGTGGACCGGTCAATCGTTGCAGGAACGCCAGTCCGGTGCGCAGGCGCCGATTTTGATGGCCTTTTCATTCCTCATCGTTTTCCTGGTGCTCGCCGCGCTTTACGAAAGCTGGACCGTTCCGCTCTCCGTCATGATGGTCGTGCCGCTTGGCATCCTTGGGGCCGTCATCGCGGTTCATCTGCGCGGGTTGGAAAACGACGTGTTCTTCAAAGTCGGCCTCATCACACTCATCGGCCTGTCGGCGAAAAATGCGGTGCTGATCGTGGAGTTTGCGCGAAAGAGGCAGCAGGATGGACAATCCCTCAAGGACGCCGTCATCGAAGCCTCCCGACTTCGACTGCGGCCCATCGTCATGACCTCGCTCGCCTTTACGCTCGGCATCGTTCCGCTCGTTATCGCCAGGGGCGCAAGTTCCGAAACACAAAATGCGATCGGAACGGGTCTTTTCGGCGGGATGATTTCCGCAACCGTCCTTGCCGTTTTGTTCGTCCCTGTGTTTTACGTCATCGTGGCGTCGGTGAGACGACCCTGAAAAGAGGAGTTATGAGGGTGCGCAGGCGCCCTCATAATGACCTGGAGGGGATCCATCGCCGGACGAACCCTTCGTGTTATATCCTTTCAACCAGCGTCTCCTTGTTTGGGGAACAAGTGCAGGGCAACGGTTGAGTCATACCCAGCCGCTTGGCACGCCCGCAAGTCCGGCCTTCGAACCCGAACTCAGTAAAAAACTGACGGCGCCGCGAACGATTTCCTGCTCCGTCCGGTGCAAGCCTTCTCTTGGCACCTTTTCTCCAATCCCTGTGGTTTCAGCGCACCGGCCTCCAGGATCCATATCGCTCCAGACCATGCCAATCAGGGCGCTCCGCGAACAGGCGGGGTTGAGTGGTGGCGTGGGCTCGCCAAATGCAGATCACTGTTGCAGAAATCGCTCGGCTAAGCGCGCCCATAGGGCTGCTCCGACCGTGAGAGTTTCGTCGGCGAAGTCATATTTGGCGCTGTGCAGCATGGCGGAATTCATGCCGTTGCCAAGGCGCAGAAAGCTCCCGGGCTTCTTTTCGAGGAAATAGGAGAAGTCCTCGCTGCCGGGAATGAGCGGGCAGGTGGTGACCTTGTCGCTTCCAATCAGTTCCTCCGCCACGCACCGCGCAAAGGCGGTTTCGGCTTCCGAATTGGCAACGACTGGATAGCCGTGCTCATACTCGATATCGATGGCGGCGTCATAGGCTTCCGCCATGGACTGCGCGAGCTTGATGATGCGACGCTCCAGCAGATCGCGCACCTTGGGTTCGAAGCAGCGCACGCTGAGCGCCAGTTTCGCATATTCCGGAATGACGTTGACCGCCTCTCCCGCATGGATGGTACCGACGGTGACTACCGCCGTCTGGGTGGGGTCGATGTTGCGCGAAACGACGGTCTGGAGTGCAACGACGAGGTTACAGGCCACGACGATCGGATCGACCGTCAGATGTGGGCGGGACGCGTGGCCGCCCTTGCCCCTGACCGTGATCTTAACCGTGTCGGAAGACGCCATCATCGGTCCGGAGCGCGTCAAAATTGTGCCTTCCGGTGCGCCGGGATGATTGTGCAGACCGAAAATCGCGTCGATGGGGAAGCGCTCGAAAAGGCCGTCCGCAATCATTTTCTGCGCGCCGGAGGGTTTGCCGTTTTCTTCTGCGGGCTGGAAGATCAGGGTCACGGTGCCATCGAAGCGGCGCGTGCGTGCCAGATATTCGGCAGCGCCGAGCAGAACGGTCGTATGGCCATCATGGCCGCAGGCGTGCATCTTGCCGGGGGTCTTGCTGGCATAGGCAAGCCCGGTCTCTTCCATGATCGGCAGTGCATCCATATCGGCCCGAATGCCGATGCTCTTGCTCCCGCTGCCGTTTTTCAGGCGGGCGACGACGCCGTGACCGCCGACATTGCGGGTCACCTCAAAGCCCCAGGCTTCGAGTTTCTCCGCCACATAGCGAGCGGTTTCTACCTCTTCCTGTGAAAGCTCGGGATTGGCGTGCAGATATTGGCGCGTGGCCTTGAGTTCCGCCTCCATGGGCTCGAAATCGGAAACGCGGGCATATTGGTTGTCGTTTAGCATGGGTCCACCAGGGTCTTGAAAAGGACGCCAGCCGTTAAATGGCGTCAGGTTGGGGAGAAAACGTCTCGCTTACAGAAAGCGGGAGAGGAAAGCCTGTGTTCGCGGATGTCGCGGGTTGCCGATAACGTCCTCCGGCTTGCCCATCTCGACGATATTGCCGCCATCCATAAAGATGACCCGATCTGCCGCTTCTTTCGCAAAACCGATCTCGTGCGTCACGACGATCATGGTCAGGCCCTGGCTTGCAAGGTCGCGCATCGTGGCGAGAACTTCGCCGACGAGTTCCGGGTCGAGCGCGGAAGTCGGTTCATCGAACAGCATGAGCTTCGGTTTGATTGCCAGAGCTCGTGCAATCGCCACACGTTGCTGCTGCCCGCCGGAAAGCTGGCGCGGATAGCTGGATGCTTTTTCTGACAAGCCAACCCGTTCCAGCAGGCGCATGGCGTTTAGGGTTGCATTCTTGCGGCTTTCGCCATGGACGCCCACCGGCGCTTCGATGATGTTCTGCAGCACCGTCATATGCGGATAGAGATTGAACTGCTGGAACACCATGCCGATCTTGCGACGCTGGCGTGCGATGCTGTTGGAGGAGAGCTTCTCCAGCCGGTCGTTCTTCACCCGATAGCCGATCTGTTCACCATCGACGGCAATCGATCCCTTTTGGATTGTCTCCAGGTGGTTGATACAACGAAGGAAGGTGGATTTGCCTGAGCCGGACGGCCCGAGGATGACCACGACTTCGCCTGGCATCACGTCCAGATCGATACCCTTCAGAACCTCCAGATGATCGAACGACTTGTGGACGTTGCGGGCCTGCACGAGAGGCTTCTGGTCTGTAGCTGAGATCAATGACTAGCCTCCTCTTCCCGTGCTGGCTTTGTAACGCCGGTATTGCGGCGGTCGCTACGGCCGTAATAGGCCTCTATATAGTTCTGACCCACATTGAGGACAGATGTGATCAGCAGATACCAGATTACTGCCACGAGCAGCATCGGGATGATCTCGAAGGTCCGGTTGTAGATGGACTGAACCGAGTAAAGAAGATCGGCCATGGCAATGACGCTGACAAGCGATGTTGCCTTGATCATGCTGATCAGCTGGTTGCCGGTGGGCGGAACGATGGAACGCATGGCCTGAGGGATGATGATGCGCCAGAGTGCGCGTGCCTTGGTCATGCCGAAGGCTTCTGCCGTTTCCGCCTGCCCGCGATCGACTGAAAGAAGACCACCGCGAATGATTTCCGCCATATAGGCCGCTTCATTGAGGGCCAGACCAACGATTGCAGCGGTCATTGGCGTAATTACGGAATTGGTGTCCCAGCTTGCAAGCGTCGGCCCGAAGGGGATCGAGATGGAGAGCTGCGGAAAGAGGGTGGACATATTGTACCAGAAGATCAGCTGGACGAGCAGCGGCGTGCCGCGGAAGAACCAGATGAAGAGCGAAGCGAAAGAGTTCGCCAGACCGTCTTTCGACATTCTGGCAATCGCGATGATGAGGCCGAGAATGATGCCAAGGATCATGGCGATGACGGTTAGCCCGAGGCTGACATAGAGACCGCTGATGACGGTCGGATCGAAGAAATATTGAGCGACGACGGGCCAGCCGAAGTTCTCGTTGTTGGCGACGATCCAGCCGAAATTGGCGACGACGAGGACGATGACGACCCACAGCACAAGTCTTCCCGTACGAAACGGGGTATGGGCTGTCGCCACATCCCGCAGATCAGCGCCACCCGAAAGCGGCACTTTCATTTCAACAGAGCTCGTCATTTTGGCAACTGGCCCCCGAGATTGATGCCGGGCTGCGTGAGGATGTTATTCTCAAGACCCCACTTCTTCATGATGGCCGCATAGGTCCCGTTGTCCATCAGCACCTTGATGGCATCGAGAAGAACCGGGCCGAGTTCAGAGCCCTTGGGAACGACAGCGCCCTGATAGAGGTCATCGAAACCGTTCTTCTGTCCGACGCCCGTCAGTTCCAGCTGGCCATTGGCCTGGGATACGAAATAGGTCAACGGCGCCTGAGAGGAGAAGAAGGCGTCGGCGCGCTTGGAGCGAACCGCCAGAATGGAGCTTGGCTGGTCGGTGTAGGACTGAACCTCGATCGCGGCCTTGCCATCGGCCTTGCATTTTTCCGCCTGGGCCTGGATCACGCGCTCAGCCGAGCCGCCAGCCATGACGGCGATGCGCTGGCCGCAGGATGTGTCGAGCGAGACGATGTCCTTGGGATTGCCCTTCTGAACAGCGAAGACGACGAATTCCTGTACCCAGTCGACGAAGTCATTCGCTTCTTCGCGGCTCTTGAAATCGCCGACAGGACCAAATGCAAACTGGTACCGCCCGGAATTGACGCCTGCCAGAAGCGCTGGCAGGCCGCCGACGGTTGCATGCTCGATCTTGATGCCGAGCAGCTCGCCCAGCGCATCGGTCAGGTCGGCGCTTGCGCCTTCCATCTTGGTGCCGGTTACGATCTCATAGGGAGGAAAGGATCCATTGTTGACGGAGACCATCTTTCCTTCGGAGCGGATTTTTTCCGGAAGCCGGGCGCGAAGTTCCTCGTTCACGCTCTGCTTTGGAGCGGGCGCCGTCTCGGCAAGAGCCGGTCCAGCGAGAATGAGCCCGGCAAGGGCGACGGAAGCAATGAATTTCGTTTGCATTTTGGTATTCCCCTTCTTGTTTGCAACGGTTGAATTGCCAAGGTCTGTCTGTTGTCGTCAGTTGCCTGCGGCGTGCAGCGGAAACAGCTCCGCGGGCGTCAAAAGCCGCGGCAGAATGCCTTGAGCGTGAAGCTCATTAGCGAAATCGACGATCATGACTTCGTTTTTGTTAAAGCCGCTGGCACTCCAGTCCGGCGGCAGATCCGCAGCGCAACGGCGCAACTCGTCGATCATCCATGGCGTTGTGTCGGCGTATTTTTCGCGCTTGTCGAGCCACATGCGCTGGGAGGCGTCGATAAGCTCGCTGAGCTCATCCATGATCCATGGATTTTCGCGCACGATATGGGCCTTGAACCCGATAAGATGCATGCCCGGCACATAACCGACTTCGTTGAAATAGGCGACTTCAGAAGCCCGGTAATCCGTCAGAACCTGTCGGAAAGGGGAGTCCTGATCGAAGAAGCCCTTCGGCATGAAGGGGGTGAACACGGCGTCGAGCCCGCCATCCTTCAGCAGATCAACCATCGGGCGTTCGCCCGGCGCCGCCTCGATGCGGCCTGGACGACCGAAACCATCCAGACGGTCGGTGATGGGATGGGCTTCCGTCAGACGGCCAGCATACCACATGGCGTCTTCCACCCCCACGCCTTCGCGACGGCAGGCCGCGCGGGTCCATATATTGCCGGAATCGCGCCAGCCGGTCACGCCGATCTTCTTGCCCGCAAGATCGGCAAGCGTGCGGATCGGGCTATCCTTGGTGGTGATGATGCAGCGGTGACGGAAGCCGCGCATGATAAAGTTCGGCATACCGATAACGCTCTCATCGCCATCGTAACGCATCTGCGCGTAGCGGCTGAAGGAGGTTTCGGCAGCGTCGTGAGCCTCGTCTTCAGCGATGTTCGAAATGAGAGTGCTGACCCGATCGACCTCGATCTGGAGTTTTGGAGACGAGACATCTCCCAGAACGAGCGGTGTCATATAGTCCCAATCTCGAAGGGCAAGACGAAGTTTCAAGGGCATGATTTTTTACTCGTTTGTTTTTTTGATGCCTCGAGAGTAAATGTACACTTGAACTCGTACAAATGTTATTACGTTATTGAACATTTAAAGTGAGAAAAAATTGAGCGAGATTGTGAAAGCCCGCTGGCTTGCTGAAAAAATAACCAACAAAACCATTCGTGGCATTGCGCTGGAAACGAGTGCGCTCGTAAGAGCCGGATTGCTGCCGGTGGGAACGCGGTTACCCGCCATTCGCGATCTGGCTTATGAGCTTGGGGTTAGTCCGGCTACGATCTCCGAGGCTTGGAGCGAATTGCGCCAGCAGAAGATCGTCAGCGGTCGCGGGCGTAACGGAACCTGGGTCTGCGCGGAACGCTTCGTCGCAAAGCCGGAGCGGTTGGCGAGTGCCGGCCATTATGGCGCGAATGTTCTCGATCTTTCCATGGCGGTTCCTGATCGGACATTGCTGCCGCCGCTTGCAAAGGCCATGGTGCATGCAACGTCTGTCAGTGATCTGAACAGCTACGAGCGCAGCCGCATCGTGCCTGAGTTGAAAGATGCGCTTGCTGACGACTGGCCCTATGCCGCCGAAGCCTTTCTTGCCATCAATGGTGGATATAATGGCGTTTACACCACCATCCGCGCGCTCGTGCGTCCGGGCTCGGTGGTTGCCGTCGAGCACCCGACCGCTATGCGTCTTCTCGATATCCTCGAGGATCTGGGCGTGAAAATCGTTCCCGTGCTGTCCGATGAAGAAGGCCCTATGCCCACTGCGCTGAAACAGGCGATGACGGAGCGGCCCGCTGCGTTTCTTTTTCAGCCGCGCTTGCATTCGGTAACGGGACAGACCGTTACCCCAGAGCGAATGCAGGCGCTGGCCGATGTTCTGGCAGATAGCGACACTTTGATTATCGAAGATGATGGTATTGCTGATATCTCGGCTGCACAGCCGGTGTCGCTCGGCTCGCGCTTTCCAGACAGAACGGTGCGTATTGTGTCTTTTTCGAAGACATTAGGACCTGATCTGCGGCTTGCGGTTCTCTCAGGATCAAAAGCCATTGTCGAACAGATCCAATCCTACCGAGCGTTCAGCGCCGGTTGGACAAGCCGCGTCCTACAGGCTGCGGTGGCCTGGCTCATCCGAGACAAGGAAACCTCCGAAATCGTCGCGAACGCACGCGCCATTTATCAGAAACGACGCGATGCGTTGGCGCGCGAACTGCTTGAGCGTGGCGTTACCACCATGCCCGGCAGCGGCCTTTGCCTTTGGGTGCCGGTGGAATCGGAATCTTTCGCTCTGGTAACGCTTGCGGCACGAAATATTGCGGTCGTGCCAGGCAACAAGTTCTCCATCCTGCCAAGTTCCCATATCCGAGTTGCTACCAGCAAGCTGGATTCCGGACATGGGCAGGTTGCCGAGTCCATCGCGCTCGCGCACCAGAGATAAAGAGAGCGTCTTGTTCACTGAAAACAGAGAAAACGGTACGAATGCTGTCTACCGGACCAGAGACGATGCAAAGGCAGACGTGGTCGATTACATCGAGCGCTCTACAATCCGAAACGTCGCCACTCGACACCGGGCTATCTCAGCCCGATGGAATTTGAAAACAAGGTGGGACTAGCTTAATTTCGTGTCCGAAAAACCGGCAGCAGGTCACGAAGCTCGTGAATTCTTGCAGAGCAATGCTCGGCGTACTCGATCTCCAAATCTTTAGCGCGGTTCGTTTGCGAGTCCTTTCAGGATGGCGAAGCAGGCGAGCAAGAGGACGATGGTGAACGGAAAGCCTGTCGATACGGCCATTGCCTGAAGTGCTCCCAGTCCACCACCAAGCAGAAGGGCAATGGCGACGAGGCCCTCAAATGTCGCCCAGAAGACCCGTTGGGGAACCGGTGCGTCCACCTTGCCGCCGGCGGTGATGGTGTCGATGACGAGCGAGCCGGAATCAGACGAGGTGACGAAGAATACGATGACCAGTACGATGCCGATGAAGCTTGTGACTGCCTGCAGGGGCATGGCTTCCAGCATGGCGAACAATTTAAGCTCCAGGGGAGCATCGACCACGGCCTGGTAACCATCGTTCACGATCTGACTGATCGCCGTCCCACCGAACGCCGTCATCCAGAAGACCGATACCAGCGAGGGAATGATGAGCACGCAGATGAGGAACTCGCGTACCGTCCGCCCGCGCGAGATGCGTGCAATGAACATGCCGACAAAGGGCGACCAGGAGATCCACCAAGCCCAATAAAAAGCGGTCCAGCCCTGGCGGAAATTGTCGTCGGTCCGACCGAAGGGATTCGACAGTTCGGGCAGGTAGCGAATGTATTCGTAGAGGTTGGTGAAGAAGCCCGTAAAAATGGCCAGCGTCGGACCGACTGCCACGACAAAGGCCAGGAGCAGCGCGGCCAGGATCATGTTGATCTCCGAAAGGCGTTTGACGCCGGCATCGAGCCCAGCCACTACCGAGGTCAGGGCCACAGCGGTGATAACACCGATCAGGACGACCTTCGAGATGTCGTTGACCGGCATCCCAAACAGGTGATTCAGGCCGGCATTTGCCTGTTCCGCGCCGAAACCAAGGGAGGTGGCAAGGCCAAAAAGCGTGGCGAAGACAGCGAGCACATCGATCATGTGGCCCACCCAACCCCAGACACGCTCGCCGAAAATCGGATAGAAGATCGAGCGTATTGTGAGCGGTAGGCCCTTATTGTAGCAAAACAGCGCCAACGCCAACGCGACCACCGCATAGATCGCCCAAGGATGGAGGGCCCAATGGAAGATCGTCGCGGCCATGCCGATATGCCGGGCGGTCGCCGTGTCCCCTGCCGCGCCTCCGAGTGGCGCCCAACTCTCGGGACTTCCGGCATTCCCCGCGACGGCGGAGGAATAATGTGATATTGGCTCGGAGACGCCATAGAACATCAGGCCGATCCCCATACCGGCAGCAAAGAGCATCGCAAACCAGCCGGAATAGGAATAATCCGGCGAAGCATCGCGCCCGCCGATGCGGACCCTGCCGTAGGGCGAGACGATCAAGAATAGACAAAGAAGCAGGAAAACATTGCCGGCAGCCAGGAAGAACCAGTCGAAGGTCGCTGTCAGCCAGTCGCGCAGGGCGGAGAAGAGCGGTCCCACATACTGCTGGAGAGCGAGCGTCAGCAGGACGAAGCCAACGATGGTCAGACCCGAGATCAGGAAAACAGGGTTATGCACGTCGAGGCCGAACGGCCCGATCCGGGGTGTGATGTTGTCTTGTCCAACCATGTAAGTTGTATCGATCAGTTCGGTTGGACCTTCGGGAACGGGAATGCCGCTGTCGCTCATAGTGTTCTCCAATGATAACGAGTTTTCCGTCTGGGTGACACGAGCTGCGGACGGCAGCAAATCAGGACGGAGAAAATCCCCGTAGCTTCTTTGAAAGTTTGGAACATCTTGCCCGCATAATGCAGTATTGCTGACAGGAAGACGCGGCATGGATCATGCATCGACCAGATTTGGTCTATATGCGACCTCCATATCTTTCATGTTCCACCCTGAACCGTAATTGCGGAACGCGAAACAGCCGACCGGTTGCTTAAAAGCGTGTCTGCCTGGTCGTGTGCCCTGCTGCGAACGACCCCTTCCGGTCCGATCGCACAACTTCAGTTTGACCAGCTTCTTCGAGAGGCGGGGTTTGATGTGACAATTCTGCGGCCTGGCGAGAAAATAGAAGCGGCGCTATATGACGTTGGCGTCTATGTTCTCGCTGAAGAAGAGATGTCCGCCAGGGAACACCTTGGTCCGCGGTGGGCAGATTTGCACGGGCCGTTTCCCGCATCGATGGAAAGATTGTGGGACTATCTTCCGACCATATATGTTTCGCTCGGTTCCCCGTTTCTCCTTTACCATATGCCGGAATGCGAAACGTTCGTGAACGGTTATTCTCCGATTTTGCCGGTACAACGCGCAACCGTTGCGGCTTTAACCGGAAAAATTCCATTCTCCGGTCAGAGCCCGGTAGATCCTTCTTGCGGGGTCGCGCCGGGAGCGCCCTTATAGATCAGGTGATCGTGGCTAGACGCCGGAAACAACGCGGCGGGACTTGACTGGAAATGTCAGGCCCAAGCAAGCCTGTTCGATCAAGCGCAGGGAGGCGGGCAAAAAAATATCTCTGCTTTGATAAAATTATGTCGCCCTTTTGGGTGGCAGCGCGCGAAATGTTGCAATCGCCGTCGTAGATGGAACGTGGTATCCTGACGAGCCTGACCACTGAGCCAGTACTGAGACAGTACTGAGCCAGTACTGAGAAGGTGTGGAGGATTCGGGATGGAGGCACGCTTTCCCTTGAAATGACGCCCTCGCACGTTGCTGGCCGCCGCGGGGTTGTCACCATGTGTCTGCCGAGCATGCCAGCGGCACGTTCTTGATTTACTAAACTTTCAGAGGAACTTGAATGCTCGTTCTTTTCCCAGTTCCCTCAAGAATCGCCGTCGACCCGCCCACCAGGGCCACTCCCTTCACAATCGCCTGGGGCAGGTATCTTGGGTGGTTCGATATCTTCCGGAACGCTCTTTTCTTCACTGGATTGCTCCGGGCCGTGACGGGTTCTACCGGCCGCCCGATGACCGCCGCAACTGCAGGAATGGTGGCTCCGAGGCATTTCACGGGCGTCATCGGCGCTGTCACCGAAACCTTGGGCGGTGCGATCAGTCGCTTCTGGCTCGCTAAACGTTTCGGGCTTGAGCTCCCCGTGGCGCTGGTCGAAGACACCGTTATCATAGCGTTCGCGCTTCTCGTCGTGGTGGCCGTGTCATGAGAGAGTACGACGCAATCTTCATCGGGGCCGGACAGGCCGGGCCGTTTCTCGCCGCTCGTATGGCGGCGATGGGCCGCAAGGTGGTCCTGATCGAACGGAAGTATCTCGGCGGAACCTGCGTTAACGCCGGGTGCATGCCGACCAAGGCCTTGGTCGCCTGTGCCAAGACCGCCCAGATGGCGCGGCGTGCATCCGAATTCGGGGTCACTATTCCTGGTGAGCCGACGATGGATATGTCGGCCGTGGCGGCCCGCGCCAGGAAGGTGACCCTCGATGCGAGAAGCGGCCTGGCGTCCTGGTTCGATAGCCTCGAAACGATGGATGTGGTTTATGGCCAGGCCCAATTCGCCGGTGCGAAGGACGTTTATGTGAACGGTACACGCTACACGGCGCCGCAGATTTTCATCAACGTGGGCGCGCGACCACACATCCCCGATGTGCAGGGGTTGACCGACGTGCCGTATCTCACAAGCACTTCGATGATCGAACTCGCTGAATTGCCAAGACACCTGGTTGTCCTCGGCGGCAGTTATATCGGACTGGAATTTGCCCAGATGTATCGGCGCTTCGGCGCGGCGGTCACTGTCGTCGAGCGCGGACCGCACCTTGCGCCCCGGGAGGACAGAGATATCTCGGAAGCCATTGCGGATATCCTCAAAAGAGACGGCGTCAACGTTCTTCTCAGCCAGAAACTGTTGTCAGTCGCCATGGACGGCTCAGACGTCGTCGTGCGGTCCGATCAAGGCGAAGTCCGGGGCAGCCATGTATTGGTCGCCCTCGGGCGCCAGCCGAATACCGACGATCTCGGCCTCGATCTCGCGGGCGTAGAGACTGATCGTCATGGATTCATTCAGGTGGATGAGCGACTTCAGACGAATGTCGAAGGTATCTGGGCGCTTGGCGATTGCAACGGACGAGGCGCCTTCACGCATACCTCCTACAATGATTTCGAGATCGCCGCCGCGAACCTCCTCGACGGCGGCGATCGCAAATTGTCCGATCGCATCCTCGGTTATGGCCTCTACATTGATCCGCCTCTCGGGCGCGTGGGCATGACGGAGCGTCAGGCGAAGGAGGCCGGCCACCGGGTCAAGGTCTCGACCCGACCTATGAGCCGTGTCGGTCGAGCCGTCGAGAAAGGTGAAATACTCGGCCTCATGAAGCTCGTCGCCGACGCTGACACCGACCGGGTGCTCGGCGCCGCCTTTCTGGGGGTCGGGGGTGACGAAGCGATCTACGGGGTGCTGGAAGCCATGAACCTGGGGGCGACGACCGAAAAACTCCGCTGGGCGGTGCCTATCCATCCGACTGTCGGAGAACTGGTGCCGACACTGATTAACGACCTGAAGGTAACAATTTCAGCGATGTGACCGAGGGCTGAAGACTTATTCGGTGGCCTTTGTTCTGCGAAATTATACCGTTAAAGTGGCCTTGTTCGGTACTTTTACGGTCACCTGAAACTCCTCAAGACTGCGGCGACAATTGCTTCCGGGCAATCTTCCTGAACAAGGTGGCCGGTCTCGGGTAGCGAAATACAGTCTTTAGCGGAAATCAACGCCGCCAGACGCTCGCCCATGTGATGTGGAATCCATTCGTCATTCTTTCCCCAAAGTACGCTTACCGGGCAGTCCATTCGGGTATAAAGAGTTTCGACTTCATCTGTGAAACGCTGGTCCATTTGCGCGATTTGCCGGTAAAATGCAGGCTGCCCGACAGGACCAGTCCAAGGCGCGCTGTATATTTTCAGCGCCTCTTCCGACAATGGATTGCGCGCGGCGGATTGTAGGTAGGCGCGCAACACGGCACGATGCATGTAGGCTGGCATGTCGGAAAACGCCATTTCGTGCTGACGAACATGCTGCACAAAAGGGGACCCCCATGGGGCAAAAGCGACAGCATCGAAGATCGTTAAGGCGGAATAGCGCAACCCGTTGAGAAAGTAGGCACGAAGGACGGTTGCCCCGCCAAAGTCATGGGCCAGCATCTCTGGCCGTTCAATATTCCATTCTTTAAACAAGTTCTCCAGAACATTATTCTGTATTCCGAGCGAAACATCCTGTCCTTCGCGCATTTCAGACTGACCATAGCCAACCATATCGAAGTAATAGATGGTCCGATCATGGGCAAAATGCGGGATGATCTTACGCCAGACCTGAGAAGAAAAGGGTGTGCCGTGAACGGCGACCAGCGGCGGGCCGCTGCCGATCTTCCCCCACCGAACAGCATTGCCTTCGATTGTTGACGTATTCGGGAGTTCCAGCATGAAAAATCCTATCCTCTCTCGAACCGAGTGACGCGACGCCCTTGCCTTGATTTGGGAAAGCATCAGTTTGAGAGAACAAAATCACCAGTTCATAATTTTTAGGATAAGGATCAGTCCGCTTGAGCCGCCGGCGCCATCGCCCATTTTGGCGGAGCCAGATCGACGGGCCTGCGACGCCATGTCCCCATTCGGCAACAGTTCGATAGTCGCGGCGGATTGAGGCTGGAATGAACCGTTGGCTCGGGCAAGCACTGATCGAACCCGGACTTTCAGATCCCAGACCCATCAAGCTCCCGGTCGTCCTCGCCCTCCCAGGGAGCGGGCATCGTAAGACCATCGATATTGGCTGAAGGCATAGGCATCCAGCACTTCAATTCCGACTCCGAATATTCGATGATGCGCCCCGGCGAAGAGTCCGAAGCGCGCCAGCCCTCTGAGCCGTACTGGTCGCCCTTCGACCAATAGGCGAGGTCTACCTGGGACGGCCCTTGTTCGGACGACCGTATCGTGATGAGGATCCGATCTCCGGTTTTCGGCGCGCTCGCCATATGTCGCCATGGGTGTGGCTTGTCCATCGTCTCCCCCCGTAATACGCTCGGCCCTCAACGGCTTGCGGGCTGCGCCCGCACAAAAGAGCCGCCTTTCCGGATTTCAGGCTTCGACAGCTTCGCTGACATCATCCAGAAGAAAGTGCACGATCACATAGCGTGTCGTGTATTTATGACCGCTATCGGAGACGCTTTCGATGCTGCCGCCGTCGGCGGGGTGCCAGTTCTGGTAATGGGGGTTGTTGGCGATCAGCGTAATCGCTTTGCCTGACAATCTGCCGCCCAGCCGGTAGCGGGCCTCTGCGAGATGCCAGATATTCTCAAAATCCTGTTGGCTGATACGGGCTTTCAAGGCCTTTCTGGATATTGTTTTCCCGGGCGAACCATCGTCATGCGCCGCCGATGGAATATGTAGGTCAACTTCTTCTGCACCGTCCAGCAGAAAGGTGAATTCGTCTGGCCACATCCGTCTCACGTATCGCTCCTCCCAAAGCTTACCGTCCTACAGCGCCATCATGATAACGTCTCCGCCGCGAGAGGCAATGGCGGATATGCACCTGTGCTTGCCTCGCATACCCTCAATCGATGTTACCAGTTCCAATGCCCGGAACTTGAAATTGACCGGGAGATCGTGCTTGTTCACCTTCGGGAGGGCACGTTCGCGTCCCCGCCGGTCGACGAACTGCATCGAGGAGTAAAGGCATGAAGAAGCTCATCAACGATCCAGCCACCGTTGTGCGGGACATGCTTGAGGGCGTGGTGGCCCTCAGCCCCGCGACGGTCCTGCTTGCGGATGAGAATGTCGTCATCCGCTCTGGCCTTCCGGACCCGGAAAAGCGCAGGGTGGCGGTCCTGTCGGGCGGCGGCAGTGGCCATGAACCAGCTCATGCGGGTTATGTCGGCGCGGGTATGCTGACCGTTGCGGTGGCAGGCGATGTCTTCACTTCGCCGAGCACCGATGCGGTTCTTGCCGGCATCAGGGCTGCGGCCGGACCGGCCGGCGCTCTGGTTATCGTCAAGAACTATACGGGTGATCGACTGAACTTCGGATTGGCGGCCGAGCTGGCGCGGGCTGAAGGAATTCCGGTCGAGATAGTGGTCGTTGCCGATGACGTTGCGTTGAAGGATACAGTTCTCGACGATCGCCGCCGGGGTATTGCAGGTACAGTGCTTGTTCACAAGCTCGCTGGCGCGGCCGCGGAGCAGGGACTTTCCCTTCAAGAGGTGGCCCGCATCGCCCGGGAAGCCGCTGGAAACTTATCTTCCATGGGAATATCACTGGGCTCCTGCACGCTCCCTGCCGTTGGCAGGCCGGGCTTCGTCCTTGGCGACGCTGAAATCGAAGTCGGGCTCGGCATCCATGGAGAACAGGGCGTTCGGCGGATGCCCATCGCACCGGCGGACGAGCTCGTGAAGCTGGTGCTCGAAACGATCGAAGCCGATGGCAGGCTGAAGAGCGGCGACCGGGTTGCGCTTCTGGTCAACGGACTGGGATCGACGCCGCCAATGGAACTTGCGGTCGTGGCGCGATCCGCCGTCACACGTCTGGAGACAAAGCGCGTCGTGGTCGAAAGGGCATGGGCCGGCACGTTTCTCTCCGCCCTCGATATGCCCGGCTTTTCTCTGTCGGTCATGCAGGTGGACGACGCAATGCTCAATCTCATGGATGCGCCAACCGACGCCGGTGCATGGCCGCGCGGCGGTGTGGTGAACCGCAACCGCGTCTTGCCTTCGGCAGGCGTCAAGACGAGCGTGACCGCGCAAAGCAGCGTCACGGTCGCCGGTGAACGACTGCGTTCCGCCGCGGAGCGGGTCGCCGGTGCACTGATCGCTGCGGAGCCCAAACTGACGCAACTGGACAGTGTTACGGGCGACGGTGACCTTGGAACAAGCATGGTGCGCGGCGCCGAAGCAATACTGGCGCTGCCACGGCGGAGCTTCGCAGATATATCCGGCGGCTTGATGGAGATGGCAAATGCGATGCGGAAGGCAATCGGCGGAAGCTCGGGCCCCTTTTACGCCACGGGCCTGATGCGCGCTTCGCGCCATCTTGCAGGGATCGAAAAGCCGACGGCCCAACAGATGGCGGAAGCGTTCGTGGCGGCCGTTCTCGCGGTCTCAGAACTCGGCGGTGCGAAGCCGGGAGACCGTACGATGATAGATGCGCTTCACCCGGCGGCAGCAACGTTCCGGGATAAGCTCGCAGCCGGAGCGTCGGCCGACGACGCCTGGCGATCCGCTTTGGCGGCAGGTGTCGCAGGCGCCGAGGCGACGACGTCGATGAAGCCGCGGCTCGGGCGCGCGAGCTATCTTGGCGAGCGGGCTATGGGACATCCCGATGCGGGAGCGGTCGCCGTCAGCATCTGGCTTGAAGCAATCGGGAACGATTAGCGCCGATGGGCGGAAGGCTTGATGAGAAAGCGGATTGCCGCCGTGGCCATGACGTTCAGATGCGCCGCGCTTTAATCGTGTTCATGACGAAGCTGGTCTCGATGGTCTCGACGCATTTCAGCTTTGCAATCTTGTCCTTGATGAAACGCTCGTAGTCCTCCAGCCCACCGCACATGACCTTGAGCATGTAGTCCCTCGGACCCGTGACCAGATGACATTCGAGAACCTCGTCCCAGTCAAGAACGGCCGCCTCGAACATCCGGATTTCGTCATCGTGCTGGCGGCTGAGGCGGACGGACGCAAGGGCGGTCATGGTCCATCCCTCGATTGCCGGATCAATGATCGCGGAGTACCCTTTGATGGCGCCTATCTCTTCCAGGCGTCGAAGCCGCCGCAGGCACGCCGATGCTGACAGTCCAACCCGCTCGGCAAGTTCGTTGTTCGTGATCCGCGCATCGGCAGACAATTCCCTGAGTATCCGCCTGTCGATCGGGTCTGCAATTTTTTGCGACATAAATGACCGTTCTCCGCAATATATTGCTTTATGAGACAACTCGACGCTTCAGAATGCAAGGTATTTTGGTTTCACTGCGTGTAACCTGCAGGTAGTTCAACACCAGCTGAGGGATCATCGGAAATGACCGCGCCGCATCCGTCCAAAACCCACATCGGCAACCACGCCCTCCATCCTGAAACCCAGATGCTCAATTACGGTTATGATCCGGAATTGTCGGAGGGCGCCGTAAAGCCTCCCGTGTTCCTGACATCGACCTTCGTTTTCAAGTCGGCGGAAGACGGGCGTGACTTCTTCGACTACGTCTCCGGCCGCAAGGAGCCGCCCGAAGGCAGGGGCGCGGGCCTCGTCTATTCGCGCTTCAACCATCCAAACAGCGAGATTGTCGAGGATCGTCTTGCCGTTTATGAGCGAACGGAGAGCTGCGCGCTCTTTTCGTCCGGCATGTCCGCCATTTCGACGACGCTTTTCGCCTTCGTCCGGCCCGGTGATACTGTGCTCCACTCCCAACCGCTTTATGGCGGCACGGAGACGCTGCTGGCCAAGACCTTCCATAATTTCGGCGTCTCGGCAGTGGGTTTTGCCGATGGCGTCAGCGAGACTTCGGTGATGGCTGCCGCAGAAGAGGCGATGGCGAAAGGCAGGGTCTCCGTCATCCTCATCGAGACGCCGGCCAATCCGACAAACAGCGTTGTCGATGTCGCGATGATGAGCCGGGTCGCCGACGCGATCAGCGAGAGGCAGGGGCACAGGCCGATCATCGCTTGCGACAATACGCTCCTCGGCCCGGTGTTCCAGCGGCCCATCGAGCATGGCGCGGACATCTCGCTCTATTCGTTGACGAAGTATGTTGGCGGGCATTCCGATCTCATTGCCGGGGCGGCGCTCGGTCGGAAGAATGTCATGAAGCAGGTGAAGGCGTTGCGTGGAGCAATCGGCACGCAACTCGATCCGCACTCGTGCTGGATGCTCGGACGTTCCCTTGAGACGCTGCAGATCCGGATGGAGCGGGCGGACAGCAACGCCAGGGTCGTGGCGGAATTCCTGAATGCGCATCCCAAGGTCGAGAAAATCCACTACCTTCCGTTCAGCGATCCGGCATCTGCCGCTGGCAAGGTGTTTGCCGCTCAATGCTCCGGCGCGGGATCGACCTTCTCGTTCGACATCGCCGGCGGGCAGGCCGCCTCTTTCAAATTCCTCAATGCGCTCAACATATTCAAACTCGCGGTCAGCCTCGGCGGCACGGAGTCTCTCGCATCTCACCCCGCAACGATGACACATTCGGGAGTTCCTGCCGATATCCGCCAGCGCATCGGTGTGCTGGATTCCACGATCCGGCTGTCAATCGGCATCGAACATCCCGACGATCTTGTCGCCGACCTGACCCTTGCCCTGGATCAGGCCTGACGAAAACGGGAGCGCCGATTGCCGGGCGCTCTCCGGACTTGATTGAAAGCCGCTCTTCAGGAACAGGCCTTAATAGGTCACTCATGGTCGCGTCGCGCGGGTCGCTTTCCAATGTCTCTCATTTGCGGCATTAAGTTTTGTGAAGTAAAGAGCACAAGATGGATGTGTCGGGAGGGGGCATGAAACTCAGGAGCCAGATTCTCGCATTGGCCATCGGGCCACTTGTTCTTGCGATTATCGTCATTACCGCACTGATCACGTGGCAGTCTATGACGCTGGCGCGCACGAGCATCGATGCGTTCGAACGAAACATGCTCGCTGCAAAGGAGGCTGAACTCCTCAACCTCACCAATCTCGCCCTTTCGGCGATCCGCTCGGTCTATGACAGGGCAGGACCGGATGACGAGGCCGCGAAGGAAGAGGTCAAGCGCATCCTGACCGGTCTCGACTATGGCACTGACGGCTATTTCTTCGTCTATGACTATGACGGGCTGAACGTGGTCCATCCACGACAGAATTTCCGTCCGGGGAACAACTGGCTGGATCTCCACGATCCCGATGGCAACCGGGTGATCTACGATCTGATCGTCGAGGCGAAAAAGGGGGGAGGGCTGGTCCAGTACAAGTGGGAAAAACCCTCCACCAAAAAAATGGCCGACAAGCTTTCCTTTGCGGCCGGCCTCGACAAATGGCGCTGGATGATCGGTACCGGCGTTTACCTCGACGACGTTTTTGCGACAACGGCGGCGGCGAAGGAGGAGTTGCGGCATTCAATCACCTGGAACTTCCTGATCGTCGCCCTGTTTGCGGTTCCCGCCGTATTGCTGGTGTTCGCCACCTGCATGCTGCTCAATCTGCGCCAGCAGCGGCTGGCGGATGGCCGGCTCAAGGACTTGATGCAAAGGATCATCGATACGCAGGAGGAGGAGCGCCTTCGCATTGCCCGGGAACTGCATGACGGCATTTCCCAAAATCTCGTCGGCGTGCGTTTCGCGATCGATCTCGCGCGGCGCAAGGTTACACCGGATAATGTCGGGGCTGTCGAGGCGATCGGCAAAGGCGCCATTGCGTTGAACGAAGCGATCAAGGAAGTCCGCCGCATCTCGCACGATCTTCGCCCGCGTGTCCTCGACGATCTGGGGCTGACGGCAGCTCTGGAATCCCTGATCTCGAGTTTTTCCGAACGCACGGGAATTGCGGCGACGCTTGAATCCGTGGCCTTCAAGCATATGCTTGTCCCGGAGGCGCGGGTTGCGCTTTACCGTGTCGCACAGGAAGCGTTGACCAATATCGAGCGCCATGCCGGCGCGACGCAGGTCGCCATCCGGTTTTCCAGCCGCGATGAACGGGTCCAGATGGATGTCAGCGACAATGGTCGTGGATTTCCGGCCGTTCGGAAGGAGAACGGGATGCCGGCAAGCAAGGGGCTCGGTTTGAGAAACATGCAGGAACGCATGACGCATTTCGGCGGCAGGCTGGATGTCGAAAGCTCCGCCAGGGGAACCGTTCTGCGCGCGGTGCTGCCCATCACTGCCATGAAGGATCGCAATGACGGCTTACAGGAGGCCGCCGAGTGACCGTTCATCCCATCCGTGTGTTGTTGATCGACAACCATCCTCTGGTTCTGGACGGGTTGAGGGCCGTCCTTGAGACTTACGAGCATCTCGAAGTCGTTGGAACCGCGGTATCCGCCATGGCCGGTATCGATGCGGCTGTCGCCACGCGGCCCGATGTGGTGCTGATGGATATCAATATGCCGCAGATCAATGGCATCGATGCCCTGGAACTGTTCAAGGAAAAGCAGCTTTCCGCCCGGGTGCTGATGCTGTCGATGCATGACAGCCGGGAATATATATCGACATCGGTGATGTATGGTGCGGCCGGTTACATTCTGAAGGACGTGGCGACCGAAGAAATAGTCGCCGCAATCGAAACCGTGGCTGCCGGCGGCACCTATTTTTCCTCTGGCGTTCGCGATGTGCTAATGGAGGGGGCGTCCGGCAGGCTGAAGGCGCTGACGACACGCGAACAGGAAGTTCTGCTGCTGATCGCGCGCGGAAAGAGCAATCGTGACGCTGCGCTGGCGCTCGACATTGCCGAGCGCACGATGGAAACCCATCGCAAGAACATCAAGAGGAAACTGGATATAGCGACGACTGCCGGTCTCATCCGTTATGCGATCGATAACGGGCTTATCAAAGAATAGCCGCCAAAGGCCAGAGGCCCCGGAATGTCGCCATCCAGGGGCCTCGTAAAGTCTATGCCTGCTTATTTGCCGGCCGTCTGCATGGCATAGCCGTAGCTGTCATAGGTATATTCGGCGACGCGGAACCATTCGAAGCTCTCGTCGCGGAATTTCTTCCAGCCCGGATAGATCTTGGCCCATGCGGGATGCTTCTGGGTGTACTCGTCATAAAGCTCGAAGGTCGCCTTATAGGCGGCGTCGAGCACATCGCGGGGCAGCGGGCGAAGCTGCGTGCCCTTGGAAACCAGCGAGCGGATCGCATCCTTGTTCTTGACGTCGTACAGCGCCTGCATGTTGATGTTGGCGGCCTTGCAGGCGGTGTCGAGCGCTGCCTTGTATTCATCAGGCAGTGCTGCATACTGGTCCTTGTTGATGAAGAAGTGGATCGTCAGTCCACCCTCCCAGAACGCGGGATAATAGTAGTATGGCGCGATCTGGTAGAAGCCGAGCTTTTCGTCGTCATAGGGACCGACCCACTCCGCGGCATCAATGGTGCCCCGTTCCAGCGCCGGATAGATGTCGCCGCCCGGAAGCTGCTGCGGCACCGCGCCAAGCTTGGCGAGCACCTGTCCGGCGACGCCGGCAATACGCATCTTCAGGCCCTTGATATCCTCGAGGCTCTTGATCTCCTTGCGATACCAGCCGCCCATCTGGGCACCCGTCGCTCCACCGGGAATGCCGATGACGCCGTAGTCGGAAAGAAATTCGTTGTAAGCCTCGTTGCCGCCGCCATGGTAGAGCCATGCGTTCTGCTGGCGGGCGTTCAGGCCGAAGGGGATGGTCGAACCGATGGCGAATGTCGGATCTTTCCCCGTGAAATAGTAGCCGCAGGTATGGGAAATCTCGACGGTATTGGCTTTTACGGCGTCGATGGCCTGGGCTCCTGGAACGATTTCACCAGCCTGAAAGACCTGGATTTCGAACTTGCCGCCCGTAATGGCCTTCAATGCATTGGCCATGACCACGGCGCCGCCATAGATCGTGTCCAGATTGTTCGGGAAGCCGGACGTGAGACGCCAGCGAATAGTTGGCAATGACTGGGCTATGGCGGGTGTCGCAAGTGCCGAAGCAGCCGCAGCCGCTCCTGCAAGTACGCCGCCCGACAAGAGTTGTCTGCGACCTGGGTTGACCTTCATAGATTACCTCCTCCTATTGAATGTCAGCGATGTTTGTTACGGGGGGCGCTTCCGCGCCCGGCCGATTGTCAGGGCGCGCCCGGCTTTCCAAAGCTCGGTGCGCTGTTGCCCGGCGCCAGGAAAGGATTGGCGAAAGGATCGGCGTCCGTACCTGCGCCCGGCATCGGTACATTGATATGGACGGCGGAAGGATCGGCCTGTTTCACGCCTGACTTGTAGTGCATCACGATGCCGGGGAAGGCGATGATGATGATGACCATGGTCAGCTGGATGAACAGATAGGGAATGGCGCCCAGATAGATCTGGGACGAGGTGACCGGCTGGATGGTCTGTCCGGTGATCCGGTCCTTGTAGGCGCGCGTGGGTGCAACGGACCGCAGGAAGAACAGCGAAAAACCGAAGGGCGGGTGCATGAACGACGTCTGCATGTTGACGGCCAGCATCACGCCGAACCAGATCAGATCGATGCCAAGCGCATCGGCGACCGGCGCCAGCAGCGGGATGATGATGAAGGCCAATTCGAAATAGTCGAGGAAGAAGGCCAGGAAAAAGACCAGCAGGTTGGCGACGATCAGAAAGCCGATCTCGCCGCCCGGAACCGACGTCATCAGATGCTCGACCCAGACATGGCCGTTCACGCCATAGAAGGTCAGGGAAAAGACACGCGCGCCGAGCAGGATGAGCAGAACGAAGGACGACAGCTTTGCCGTGGCGTACAGAGACTGCTGGATCAGCCCGAAATTGAGCTTGCGGTTGGCAAGCGCAAGGGCGAGCGCGCCGACAGCACCCATGGCGCCGCCTTCCGTGGGTGTGGCGATGCCGAGGAAGATCGTGCCAAGCACGAGGAATATCAAGACGAGCGGCGGTACCAGCGAGGTTATGACCTTGAGCAAGAGCTTGGTGCCGCGCAGGGTCCGCGCCTCCGGCGGCAGGGCCGGGACTTTCGTCGGACTGATGATCGAGGTCACGATGATATAGACCGTATAGGCGGCCACGAGCATGAGACCCGGAACGAGCGCGCCCTTGTACATGTCGCCCACTGAACGGCCGAGCTGGTCAGCCAGCACGATCAGTACGAGGCTGGGCGGGATGACCTGCGCCAGTGTGCCGGAAGCCGCAATCGTGCCGGCGGCGACCTTGCGGTCATATCCATAGCGCAACATGATGGGAAGCGAGATGAGGCCCATCGAAATAACCGAGGCGGCGACGACGCCGGTGGTGGCGGCCAGAATTGCCCCGACGAAGATGACGGCGAAGGCGATGCCGCCGCGGACCGGTCCAAACAGCTGGCCGATCGTGTCCAGCAAGTCCTCCGCCATGCCGCTCTTTTCAAGAATGAGCCCCATGAAGGTGAAGAACGGGATGGCCAGCAGCGTTTCATTCGACATCTGGCCGAATATGCGATCGGGGATGGCCTGGAACAGCGTCACTGGCAGCAGGCCGAGCTCTATTCCGACAAAGCCGAAGAAAAAGCCGACGAAGGCCAGGGCGAAGGCGACGGGGTAGCCGAGCAAAAGCACGATGATGAGCGCCGCAAACATGATGGGCGCGAGATTTTCCGCAATGAATGCCATTGTTGTTGTTTCCTTCGATCAGAGCAGTGCGGCGGCGGCGTCAGCCGCTGCAACCGGATCGGGGATATCGCCGCGCAGGATCGCGACACGCTTGATGAGTTCCGAAACGCCCTGAATGGCCAGCAGGCTGAAGCCAATCGGTATCAGCGCCCAGACGGGCCATTGAATGAGGCCGCCCGTGTTGTTCGAAACCTCACCGGACGCAAGTTTCTGCAGAAACACCGGCCAGGAAAGATAGACCGTGATGAGGCAGAAAGGCATGAGAAAGAAGATGGTCCCGAGAATATCGACCCACAGCTGCCCCTTGCGCGGAAGACTTCCATAGACCAGATCCACCTTCACATGCTCGTTGTTGAGAAGCGTATAGGCGGCGGCGATCAGAAACACGGCGGAAAACAAATACCACTGCGATTCAAGCCAGGCGTTGGAGCTCATCGAAAACGCCTTGCGCATGGCTGCATTGACGGCGCTGATAAAAATGGCCGCGAGAAGCAGCCAGGAAACACCTTTGCCAATGGCTGCATTGGCGGCATCAATGGCACGCGAAGCGGCCAACAGAAATTTCATGACATCCTCCCCGAAAGCGGTCGCGTATTCCTCAATACGTGTGTGACCGCCATAATTCGGGCAGGATAACCACGGCGGCCCGATGCTCAAGGGCGCGCGCCGGCGAACTTCTCAGGACGTACCAAGAACTGGGTATGGGCAAGATCAAAACCCACATCCAGGCATATGTTTCGCCTCCCGCTGTTCGTTCCAGGAGGCGTTTTTGCGGCGCGTACGGTCGGTATCGCGATTGGCGACCATGCCACTATTTGGTTGCGGTCGCCTCCTTTACCGCCAACGCCGCCATGGCCAGTGCAGCATCGCGGGTTCTCGCCGCTGCGACAAACCGGCCGTTGTGGCAGAAGCTTGCGCCTTCGACGCCGCAAACCGCTTCCAGATCCTTATCCGTCAGGCCTGCCCAGGCGGCCGGCAAATCCGCCCGCAGCTCAAAACCTTCATCCGCGCGACGAATGCCGGTAAGGCACCAGTCGTTGTGACGTGGATGAACGACGAAAAGCAAATGGTCCGCCCCCGCCTTCACGATGGCGGGCCGGAACGGCATGCCCACCGGCAGTTCCAGAATATGTCCCTCGCCGGCATCCGCGATAGCCCGGTTTACCAGCGTCTCGGCCCGCAATTTCGCGGCGCTGTTGGCAATCTTTGCCTCCACGAAGCTGCGGGCGATGGCCAACGCCGCGTGGAAACTGCGATTGTCCGCTTCGGGATCTGTCTCGTCGAAAACAGGCTTCAGAGTTTCGAGCAGGACGGGCAGGGTCAGTCCCGCGAGCGGCCCGGCTGTGGAGGGGCTGAGCGCACCGTTGTCGACCAGATCGACCGGCAGCACGAAGCTGGCGTCGAAAGAGGCGTGAATGGTTTCGATATGGTCTTCCGGAACGCCAAAGGCGGCAAGATAATCGCGGCCGAAATGCTTCCAGATCAGTCCGAACGAACTATAGGGCTGACCGTCCTTGCGCAACGGCGCGCCGCGCTGGTGGTGATCAAAGGCTCCCTTTGCTGCGTCATAAGAGCCGCCGACGTCGTAGACGATGCGATCTGCGCCGGGTGCGATCCATTCGGGCGCCCTGCTGCGGATCAGGCGTGCCTGTGGGAAAAGCCGCGTCAGCACAACGCTCGACAGCAGTTCGTCGGCATGGAAGCCACCGGAATGGGTGACGAGGAAGTCCGGTATCATGTCAGGATGCGCCTTGTTGTTTGCGGAAGGTCCGCCTGAGAGTGGCACCTGATAACCTTTGCCGGAGGTCATCTCAACCCGCTATTCGCCATGGAGGCTAAAAGCAATGACATGCTGGATGTGGTGATGTGTGGGAAGGGTGGTTTGCGAAAGCGCCAAAGAATTTGCCGGGTCGTGCGCCCTGCTCGCCATCTTCGACGCCAACGCGGCGATTTCATTTAACACAAAGGGAGCGGAATCGCGCGGTGACTTCTATATTCAGGGGCGTTTCTGGACGATGGAGGCTCTTCTGGACAATACACTGGGGCACGTAACGGCCATGAGGCGTCATGCCCAGCCCTTCAGCGCCCGCCCGGAATAATAGCTGGGCGTGATGGCGCGGTAGATCGGTATGCTGGCGGCGCCCAGGTGAGGCAAGTCGCTCATGATCGATTTGCGTATCTCCGGCGGCTCGACGAAAAAATCCTCGCCGAGTATATCCAGAGAGCCGATACGCCGCACGATATGTTCGACAATCCAGTCCGGCAGCGATCCACCGAAAATGATGGCTGCCGGATCCATCGTGCGGGCGACTGTCAAAGAAAGCAGGCGGAGCTGATCCGTTGCCCGTTCAAGCCAGGACGCCACGGCGGGATGGTCGGCATAACTCTCGTCAATATCCTTCAGACGTCGAATGGCGACGCCCTGAGCAGCCAGAGTGTCGCACAAGTCCTGTCCCGAGGGGCGGGGATGGGATTTTGGAAACAGTCCGCCGAATTCGCCGGCATTGCCATTGGTGCCGCGATAGAGATGGCGCTGCACCACCAGCGCACCACCGATGCCATATGTCAGCCAGATCATCGCGAAGTTTCGGATATTGCGGCCTGCACCATAATAGAGTTCGGAAAGAATGACGGTATTGCCGTCATTTTCGTGAAAGACCGGGAAATCGAAATAGGGCTGAAAGTCCTTGTCGACGTCGATATCGCGCCAGCTTTCGAACTGCTTGATGCGGAAGACATGGCCGCGATCCCGCTTGAAATGGCCGGGAAAGCTGATGCCGCAGCCTAGCACATCTTTTTTTCTTATCTTCGCTTTTTCAAGCACTTGCCGGGCGGCCGCCTCGGCCATCTCCATAATGTGCTCGAAACTGTGCCCCTCCAGTTCCGATCTGATTTCCTGTCTTATCGTGCCATTGAGATCGGCCACGCAGACACGCAGATCGTCAGGATTGAAGTAGACCCCCAGCGTGAAAAGCCCGTTCGGGTTGATTTCGATGGCTGTGGAGGGTTTCCCCCGTTTGCCGTCATTGCGGGCTTCCTCCGCTTCGATGATGAGGCCGGATTCCAGCAGATTGGCCGTCAGGCGGGTAAGGGTCGGTGCGGAAACATCCATTTCGCGCGCCAGTTCGATGCGCGACATGCCTCCCTTGCCGCGCAGAATCTCGAGCAGACGCCGCTCATTGTAGCCGAGATCGATCAAACAAGTCTCCCGCGAGAAATTATGCCTGATGATTAGCGAAAATTACGCGATTGTATACCGCGTTTCACCGCAAAAACTGGCATTGAAATTGGGCGGCTGTAAGTCAAAAACAGGAAATAATGTGGTTTTTCAATAGGATATTTTATTGTCATAATCGAAATAAATTTCGGCTTGACTAATTAATTTACGTAAAGAAAATAAATAGCAGACAACGGGTAGCGACAGGCAAAACCAAAAAAAATCATGTCGCAGGGCCGGTCTGTCAGGGAACAAAAAAACGGAGCCCCCTCATGCGTCAATCATGCACTATTTTCGCGCGCCTTTTTGCCGGCGCCACTTTCCTTGCCAGCGCGGCTTTCGCTCATGCCGAAGGCAGCGTCGTGGTCTATTCCGCTGCCCCGCAGCAGCTCATGGACGAATTGCTGCCCATGTTCGAAAAGAAAACCGGCACCAAGGTCGAGCTTGTCAAAGCCGGATCGGGCGAGCTGATGAACCGCATCAAGGCGGAGAGCGGCAAGCCGGCGGGCGACGTGATCTGGAGCGTCGACGGGACGGTTATCGATTTCTCCGCCGACCTTTTCGAGCCATACAAGCCGGTTGAGGCTGCATCGATCAACCCGGCCTTCTCACCGAGCACGAATTGGGTGCCTTTCACGGCTGTCGTCACGGCCTTTATCGTTAATAAGGAGGCCCTGAAAGGCGCTCCCGTTCCGACGTCCTGGGCCGATCTGGCAAAGCCGGAATATAAGGGCCTGATTTCTTCGGCCCGCGCCGATCAGTCCGGCTCGGCTTATATTCAGATGGCAACGGTATTGCAGGATTTCGACAGTGAGGAAAAAGGCTGGGAAATTTATACCGGCATCCTCACCAACTCTGTTCTTTCCACCTCTTCAGGCGCGGTGCCGCGTTTCGTCAACGATGGCGAACAGGCCGTTGGCATTACGCTGGAAGATGCCGCGCTGCGCTACAAGCTCGGCAACGCGCCGGTCGAGATCGTTTATCCGAAAGAGGGTACGGCAATCGCGCCTGACGGCATGGCGCTCGTCAAGGGAGCGCCGAATGCTGACAATGGCAAGGCTTTCATCGATTTCATCGTCTCCAAGGAAGCGCAGGAAATCGTAGTGAAGGCGGGTCGTCGCTCGGTTCGAACCGATGTTCCCGCCAATCCGGCGCTTGTTCCGCTGGCCGATGTTCCCGATGCGAAATACGATTTCAAATGGGCTGCAGACAATCGCGCGCGTCTGATGGAAAAGTGGAACGAGACATTGCTCGACGTTCAGTAAGATAATTGCCGGGGACGGCGCAGCGGCGACCGTCCCCCTTTATTTCATTCACAATTCGCTTTTCGTTTGTCCAGCGTGGTCACGGGCCGTGCAGGATCTGTCATGGAGCAGCACATGGCCGCCGTGGAAATTACCAGCATCAAGAAAAGTTACCGGGATGTCGTCGCTCTCTCCGACATCAATATCTCCATCCCCTCGGGATCGTTCTTTACGCTTCTCGGTCCGAGCGGATGCGGCAAGACGACCCTCCTGCGCACGATTGCGGGGTTTCACCAGCAGGATAGCGGCAGTATCAGCATCGAAAGACAGGCGATCGAACATGTGCCCGCACACAAGCGCGATGTCGGCATGGTTTTTCAGGATTATGCGGTCTTCCCGCATATTTCCGTCTTCGACAACATCGCCTTCGGTTTGAAGCAGCGCAAGGCGTCTTCCTCCGAGATTCGCGAACGGGTCGGCAAGATTCTCGACATCGTGCAGCTCGCTCCCTACGCCAAGCGCATGCCGCATGAATTATCCGGCGGTCAGCAGCAGCGTGTCGGCCTTGCGCGTGCGCTCGTCATCAATCCCAAAGTGCTGCTGATGGACGAGCCGCTATCCAACCTCGATGCGAAACTGCGTGTGGATCTGCGGCGCGAGCTGCGCGAAATCCAGCAAGCCATGAACATTACCACGGTTTATGTGACCCATGATCAGGAGGAGGCGCTTGCCATGTCCGATCTCGTCTGTGTGATGTATGGCGGCGTCATCCAGCAGGCCGCAGCCCCCTGGGAGGTTTACAACAACCCCGCCAATCGTTTCGTCGCCTCCTTTGTGGGGGCAAACAATTTCCTGACGCTGGATCGTGCGGGTGGGCGGACCTCCATTTCCGGGCACGGCGTAGGGTTGCCGCAGGTCGACGCCATTGCGCCGCAACGAACGGTCGTTGCCGCCATCCGTCCCGAAGCCATTACCGTCGGTTCGCCTGCGACAGATGGTGAAGGCCGCATCGAACTGCCTGTCACCATAAGGCAGGTCAGCTTCACCGGCCGCGAGATGAATGTCGCCGCGGTGCTGTCGTCGGGAGAGGAAATCGAGGCGATCACCAAGCCGTCGCCTGACATCATCGCCCTTCAGCCCGGCCAGAAAACGGTTTTCTCCTGGTCTGCCGGTGATACCAAGCTCTTCGGTGAAGGCGTTACCGGGGAGCGCCTGTCATGACGGATTTGACCGCGACTTCAATGCCCGGAGGTTTTCGTTTGCGGCTGCCGGGTTTCTGGACAAGCGTGACGGTGCTTGCCGTTATCCTTTTGGCTGTCTTCCTGGTCCTGCCGATCTTTAGCGTATTCTTCATCAGTTTCTTCGACGCCAAGACGGGTGCTTTCGGTTTCGGCAACTATGTGCAGGTGCTGACGCGACGTTTTTATACCGTGGCATTGTGGAATACGTTGGTCATCGGCGTGCTCGGCATGTTGGGGGCCTGCCTGCTCGGTATTCCGCTTGCCTTCTGCACCTCGCGTTACCGCATTAAGGGCCGTACATTCATTGCCACCTTCGCGGTGCTGGTTCTATGTGCACCGCCCTTCATCGGCGCCTATGCCTGGATCATGCTGTTCGGCGCCAACGGCGCAGTCACCAATCTCCTGTCTTTCGCCGGTATTTCCTTGCCGACCATTTACGGGATACCCGGCATCGTGATGGTCTTCAGCCTGAAGTTCTTTCCCTATATTTTCCTGATGACGGAAAATGCGCTGAACACCATCAACAAATCTTATGAGGATGCGGCGGAAAACCTCGGTTGCACGGCGTTCCAACGGTTCCGCAAGATCACCTTGCCGCTGGTCTTTCCGGCAGTCAGCACCGGCGCGATCATCTGCTTCGTCTTGTCCATCGCAGATTTCGGAACGCCGGCAATCCTCGGCAAGGGCATCAGGACGCTCTCGACCATAGCCTATGCGCAATATACCTCCGAAATGGCGGGCACGCCGACCATGGCAGTCACGATTTCCATGGTGATGATCGCTATTTCCATGGCCGCACTTCTGTTGCAGCGGCACATTCTCGCCAAACGCCGTTACGCCAGTTCTCTGACGAACCGGCCGGTTAAACAGCCCATGCGCCCGTTGAAATCGTTCATCGTGCACGGCTTCTGCTATCTGGTCGTCTTTGTCGCCATGCTACCGTCCCTTACGGTCATCTACACATCGTTCCTTGCGACGAACGGCCCTGTCTTCACAGGCGGTTTCGGGTTGGACAGCTATGCCCGCATTCTTCGCGATTCACCGCAGGCGATTGCCAACAGCTTCACCTTTGCGATTGCAGCCGTGGTGTTGATCGCCATCGTTTCCGGCCTGCTCTCATTCATCGTGGTCAGGCGGGACAATGCAGTATCGGGTTCGCTCGATCTTCTGCTGATGGTACCCTATCTGATACCCGGCGTCGTCATGGCAATCGGCTACGTCACGACGTTCCGTTATCCGCCTTTCGACATCACTGGCACGGCGCTCATCATCATCCTGTTGGTGTTTATCCGCCGCCTGCCTTACGGCGTCCGCTCCACGACCTCGATCCTGCGGCAGATCAAACCTTCCATCGAGGAGGCTGCGGTCAATCTCGGCGCTTCTCCGGCAAAGACGTTCATATCGGTGACGGTGCCGCTGATGTTGCCAGGTCTCATCATCGGTTCCTTGATGAGCTTCATCACCGCCATCAACGAATTGTCCTCGACGCTGATCCTCTACACGGCGCGGACGATTACGATGCCCGTGCTGATCTATATTCAGGTTATTGACGGCGAGTTCGGCACGGCCGCGGCTCTTTCCACCTTGCTTCTCGTCAGCACCGGACTTTGCGTCTTCGTCGTCTTCCGGCTTTCGGAAGACAAGGAAGCCTCTTTCGTCTGAAGCCATCAAACATCATTCAAAACTGCAGCAGCGGCGACCCATGTGTCGCCGCCAGCCTCCCTCTGCAAGGACACCGGAAAGATGAATATCGCGAGCTTTTCGCAATCGAAATACAAGAACGCCGCAAAGCCGGGGGACGATGTGGCGCTTCTCATTCCCGGACGGGTTCTGGCCGTTTTCGACGGCGCGACCGACCCGACCGGAGCAAATTACGGCGGGCTGACTTCCGGCCGCATTGCGGCTCTCGCCGCCGCCAATGCCGTGGCTGAGATGAGCCTTGACGGCAGGCTGGAAACGCTCGCCGCGCCCGCGCTTTTTCAGAATATCAGCGATATCCTGAAAAAGGAGGCGCAGCGCATCAATGCCGGCCATCCGCCATCGACCACCCTGGCGATCGTGGCGGATATGGGCGACAGCTTCCGCCTGCTGCTTGCCGGCGATTCCGGCGTCAGGATCAACGGCACCCATCTGTTTCAGCACACGAAGCTGATCGATACGGTAAGTACTTCGGCGCGTATATTCGTATTCAAACAGCTTCTTGCCGTCATCGGTGACGGTGATGCGGCCGAAGCAAGAACGCGTGCGACGATCTTCTCCGGCCTGCGTTCGGCGGTCGCAAACGGTATCATGACGGCGCGGGATGCGGAAAATGCCGTCACAGCCGCAGCCGGGATGAGCGGTCTTGAGAACGACGTTGAAACGGTCGAGGAATTCCTGATGGGCGGCATCCGTATCCAGCCGCAATTCGCAAACCGGCATGGGCATGTGCTGGGTTACGCCTCGGTGAATGGCGGAACGGTCATGCAGGAGGGGACGGTTGACCTCCGCATTGCCAAAGACGGGCTCTCGAGCGTTGAAATATTCTCCGACGGCTATTTGTCCTTGCCGGCAGGGACGGGTGTTGCGGCCTGGGAAGCGGAATTCGCGCGTGTCGAGGCGGCGGATTTTCACAAGCTGGGCGAGTATCCGTCCGTCAAAGGTTCGACAACGGCGGAGTTCAGTGATGACAGGACCGTCATTTGCCTCAACCTGGCTCAAGGGTAGTCCAGTTGTGCCGACGGCGGGCATCTGATGTCTCCAATTTAAACAACAGGCGACAAAGGCGCCAGAATTTGATAAATTACAAAACAGCCGGTTGCGGTTTTACGCCTCGATAGAAGTCACCGAGCGTTCCTGTACCGCCAGCCGGATCATGGCGCAGGAGGAGAAGTGCTATGACGGCATTCCATGTCATGTCCGGTGCAAGTGGTGAATTTGCCCGCCCGGAAGTCCGTAAGATTGGCATCCCGGATATCGTGGATGCGTTGAAGCTGGGACTTGAGGACTTTAAAGAAAAGCCGTCCCACTATGTTTTTCTCTGTCTTATGTATCCGATCGCCGGTGTTTTTCTGGTGATGTGGAGTTCCGGCGCCAATTTGCTGCCGGTTATTTATCCGCTGATGTCGGGTTTTGCACTGATTGGTCCGATCGCGGCCATCGGGCTTTATGAAATCAGTCGGCGGCGCGAAAAGGGGCTGGATAGCTCCTGGCGGCATGCACTGGAGGTTCGTCACTCTCCGGCCCTGCCGTCTATCATCGCGGTCGCCGTCATGCTGTTGGTGCTTTTCGTCGTCTGGCTGATTGTTGCGCAGAGCATCTACACTGCGACTTTCGATGCGACCGGTCCGGTTTCGCTCTCTACCTTTCTGTCGGACGTATTGACGACCTCGCAAGGTCTCTCCCTCATCATCTGGGGGAATCTCGCGGGTTTCGTTTTCGCGGTCGTCGTGCTGGCGACAACGGTGGTGGCGTTCCCGCTGCTGCTCGACCGGGATGTCGGCGCAGTCGCGGCGGTGGATGCGAGCATCCGCGCCACGCTTGCCAACCCGGTTCCCGTGGCGCTTTGGGGATTGATCGTCGCGGCCTTGCTCGTTGTCGGCACGATCCCGGTTTTTATCGGCCTCGCGGTCGTCATGCCCATCCTCGGCCACTCGACCTGGCACCTCTATCGGAAACTGATCGTGTCCGATTATCCGAGCCGTACGCCTTGAATTGATAGAGGAAATATATCCGTAGATCATCCTTCCTGCCGTTGCGGCCCCGCTGAGGGGAGCCGCGGCGGTTGGAATGGCCACGCAGAGTGCGGGGACGCCATGTGGTATCGTTTTCTTCATATCCGTCTGCTTTTCGCGATTGCCTTCCCGATTGATGCAGGCGCACAGGAAGGAGCCGCTACCATAATTGCTCGCCCGACTCATTTATGAGATAATGCTAATATATTTTGCGATGGGTTTTGGAAGCAGTCGTGGCCGGGTCACGGGAGGAGACGATGGCTGTCGTTGTGGTTCTCGTTCTGCTGGTAGTGGGATCGATCGTGTTCCACCTGCTGAGCCCGTGGTGGTGGACGCCGATAGCGTCGAACTGGAGCTATATCGACAATACGATCATCATCACTTTCTGGATCACCGGCTTCGTTTTCTCCGCCATCGTGCTGTTCGTCGCCTATTGCGTGTTCCGCTTCAGGCACCGCGGCGGAAACCGGGCGGCATATGAGCCTGAAAACAAGCGCCTGGAATGGTGGCTGGCGGGCGGGACCGGGGTTGGGGTGGCGGCGATGCTTTTGCCGGGCCTCTTCGTATGGAACCAGTTCGTAACCGTCCCTGACGGTGCGAGCGAGGTGGAGGTCGTCGGTCAGCAATGGCAATGGAGTTTCCGGCTGCCGGGAGCGGACGGACGGCTCGGGCGGGCGGATACGCGCGCTATTGGACCCAACAATCCGCTCGGCCTGAACAGGAACGACCCCGCCGGAATGGACGATGTCATCGTTGAAGGCGGCGAGTTGCATCTGCCCGCCGGCAGGCCGGTGAAAATGCTGCTGCGCGCGGTCGATGTCGTGCACGATTTTTACGTGCCGGAGTTCCGGGCAAAGATGGACATGATCCCCGGTTCGGTCACCTATTACTGGTTCACGCCGACCCGGACGGGGACATTCGAGGTTCTCTGCGCGGAACTTTGCGGTGTGGGCCATCCGCAGATGCGTGGCACCGTCGTCGTTGATACCGACACCGATTATCAAGCCTGGCTGCAGCAGCAGCCGACTTTCTCGAAATTGCTGGCCTCGGCGGAAACGTCGGCGGCCAGATGAGCGTCGTGCATATTGAGAGGGGAAGACCGCATCGGGGGAACAGGGAGGATGGAACATGGTCGAGATTGGATCCGGCGCCGGGCAGGTCATTCAGCCCGCTGAAGTCGAGGACGTCGAGCTTTATCACCCGAAAAGCTGGTGGACGAAATATGTTTTCAGCCAGGACGCCAAGATCATCGCCATTCAATATTTCCTGACAGCCATCGCAATCGGCATGCTGGCGCTGGTGCTTTCCTGGCTGATGCGCCTGCAGCTCGGTTTTCCCGGCTATTTCTCCTTCATCGACGCGGAGCATTATTATCAGTTCATCACCATGCATGGCATGATCATGGTGATTTACCTGCTCACCGCGCTGTTTCTTGGCGGTTTCGGCAACTATCTGATCCCGCTGATGCTCGGCGCGCGCGACATGGTGTTTCCCTATGCCAATATGCTGAGCTACTGGCTCTACCTCTCCGCCGTCCTTGTGCTGGTGGCCGGTTTCTTCGCACCCGGCGGGCCGACGGGCGCCGGCTGGACGCTCTATCCGCCGCAGGCGCTTCTTTCTGGAACGCCGGGCGGGCGCGACTGGGGCATCATCCTGATGCTGTCATCGCTGATCCTGTTCATCATCGGCTTTACTTTGGGCGGGCTGAATTACGTCGTCACCGTGTTGCAGGGACGCACGCGGGGCATGACGCTGATGCGCATGCCACTGACGATATGGGGCATATTCACGGCGACCGCCATGGCGCTACTCGCTTTCCCGGCGCTCTTCGTCGCCGCCGTCATGATGCTGTTCGACCGGCTGCTCGGCACGAGCTTCTTCATGCCGGCCATCGTGGAGATGGGGGAACAATTGAAGCAGGAGGGCGGCAGTCCCATCCTGTTCCAGCACCTGTTCTGGTTCTTCGGCCATCCGGAAGTCTATATCGTCGCACTTCCCGCCTTCGGCATCGTCTCGGATCTGATCAGCACCCATGCGCGCAAGAATATCTTCGGCTACCGGATGATGGTTTGGGCGATCGTCATCATCGCGGCGCTGAGCTTTGTCGTCTGGGCGCATCACATGTATGTCAGTGGCATGAACCCGAATTTCGGGTTCTTTTTTGCAACCACGACGCTGATCATCGCGGTGCCGACGGCGATCAAGGTCTATAATTGGGTGCTGACGCTCTGGCGCGGCGATATTCATCTCACCCTGCCGATGCTATTTGCGCTCGCCTTCATCGTCACCTTCATCAATGGCGGATTGACCGGCCTATTCCTTGGCAATGTCGTCGTCGATGTGCCGCTTTCGGATACGATGTTCGTGGTCGCCCATTTCCATATGGTGATGGGGGTCGCGCCGATCATGGTGATCTTCGGTGCGATTCACCACTGGTATCCGAAAGTCACGGGCCGGATGCTGAACGAGGCGATGGGGCACGTCCATTTCTGGATCACCTTCCTTGGTGCCTATGCCATCTTCTTCCCGATGCATTATCTCGGGCTGATGGGCGTGCCGCGCCGCTATTACGAGCTGGGCGAAACCGCCTTCATTCCAGATTCGGCGCACACGTTGAACATATTCATCACCGTGGCCGCGCTCATCGTCGGTGCGGCGCAATTGCTGTTCCTGTTCAATCTCGAGTGGAGCCTGCGGTGGGGCAAGAAGGCCGTCGGCAATCCGTGGCGGGCCACGACACTGGAATGGCAGACGCCGCAGACGCCGCCGGTTCATGGCAACTGGGGCAAGGAACTGCCGGTCGTTTATCGCTGGCCGTATGATTACAGCGTGCCCGGCGCGGCTGAGGACTTCCTGCCGCAAAACCAGCCGGCTTCGGCCGGGTCGTCCGAGAGGGCCTTGTCATGAGCGCCATCCTTGTCTTCATGGCCGGTATCGCCGGCATCATCGGCTGGTGGATGGCGCGGCAGCGGCTGGCCTCGAAGCCCTGGCTGGAAGTTGGTCTTGCAGGCGATGCGCCGGAGATGCAGGGATCGTCGGTGACAATTGCGAAACTCGGACTTGGGATATTTCTGGCGGTGGTCGGTGCATTGTTCACCTTGCTCATCAGCGCCTATCTCGGCCGCATGGGCGGCGCCGACTGGTGGGGTATTCCGCTCCCCGGACTGTTATGGGTGAACACCGCGGCGCTCGCCGCCAGCAGTCTGGCGCTGCAATGGGCGAAAACCGAAACCCGTCCGGATCATCGCGACAGGCTGAATGCGGCTCTTGTGACAGCCTTTGCGACGGCTGTTTTCTTTGTGGCCGGTCAATTCCTGGCGTGGAGGCAACTTATCTCCGCAGGCTATATTCTGGCGGATAACCCATCGAACAGCTTCTTCTACATGATTACCGGTCTGCATGGCCTGCATATATTGGGCGGGCTCCTCGTACTTGGGCGCACCGCAATCCGTGCCCGGAGAGAGCCCTTGTCGGCAAGAATGCGCCTGAGTGTGGAGCTGTGCGCGATCTACTGGCATTTCATGCTGGTCGTCTGGCTCATCCTTTTTGCGCTTTTCGCCGGCTGGGCGAATAGTTTTGCCGATCTCTGCCGTCAATTGGTCACCTGAGGAGTGTCGATCATGGCCGCATCCATGGAGGAAAGACCGATAAGTGATCCGCATCTGCGGCCGGCTGGACTGCGCGGCGTCGCCGCCGATCTGTCATCGGACCAGCGGGCGTTCAAGAACGTCTCCTGGTGCAAGGCAATGATGTGGATATTCATTCTGAGCGATATCTTCATTTTCGGCTGTTTTCTGCTGGCCTATATGGCGGCGCGCATGTCGGCCACCGCGGCCTGGCCCAATCCGAGCGAGGTTTTCGCGCTCACGATTGCCGGCAGGCACATTCCGCTGATCCTGATTGCCATCATGACCTTTGTTCTTATCAGCAGCAGCGGCACGATGGCCATGGCCGTCAACTTCGCATATCGCCGCGACCGTCGCAAAACCGCCGCGCTGATGGTGGCGACGGCAGCGCTTGGCGCGACATTCGTGGGAATGCAGGCATTCGAATGGAGCAAGCTGATCGCAGAGGGCGTTCGTCCCTGGGGCAACCCGTGGGGTGCAGCGCAGTTCGGTTCGGTTTTCTTCATGATCACGGGCTTTCACGGCACCCATGTTTCCATCGGCGTCCTGTTTCTTCTCATCGTCGCGCGCAAGGTGTGGCGGGGAGATTTCGATCAGGAAAGGCGGGGGTTCTTCACCAGCCGCAAGGGGCAATACGAGATCGTCGAGATAACGGGGCTTTATTGGCACTTCGTGGATCTGGTGTGGGTCTTTATCTTCGCATTCTTTTATCTGTGGTGAGTGAGGATGGCATCATGGCGCAGCAACAGTCACAACAGGGACAGCAGCATCCGATAAGACTTTACATGGTGGTCTGGGGGCTGCTTTTCGTTCTCAGCGCCTTATCCTATATGATCGATTATCTCGGTATCCAGAGTTATCCGAGATGGTCTCTCATCATCCTGTTCATGATCCTGAAGGCGGGGTTGATCATGGCGATTTTCATGCACATGGCCTGGGAACGGCTGGTCCTGATCTACGCCATCCTGTTACCGCCGGTTCTCGTGCTCGTCTTTGCAGCCCTGATGGCCTCGGAATCCAGCTATACGGCTCTTACCCGGCTGACCTTCATGGGGGCGGGTTCCTAGAACCGACGCAAGATTTTCAGGATTGTGGAAGCAGCACGCCGACGGCGAATTCCTCGTCGGTCGCGACGTGGCCGACCTGAGTCTTGCGGTATTCGCTGGGGGTGAAACCGCGCTCGGCTCTGAGCGTGCGGGAAAGGTGCGGCGCATCGCAAAAACCGGTGGCGAGCGAAATCTGGGTGATGCTGTCACGCGTCGTGCGCAGGAGCGACAAAGCGCGATCAAGCCGCAGTTCGAGATAGACCTTGGAAGGCGTTGCGCCCAGGTCGGTGAGGAAACGCCGTTCGAGGCTGCGGCGGCCAAGGCCGAGATCATTCGCCAGTTCCTGCACGGTTCTCGGAACTTCGATATTCTGCTGCATCCGCAGGATCGCTTTTTTGATGAGGGGATCGTTGGCCTTGCGCGCGCTCTGCTGGCCGGGTTGAGGTTTTTCGCCGCTCAGCGCACTGTCGATCATCATGATGTTGAGGCTCTTGATGGCGGCGGACTGGCCGACATGGCGCTCGACAAGGAACGCCGCCAGATGCGCTGCTCCATGGCCGCCGGAACAGGTCAGCCGGTCGCGGTCGATGACGAAGATCTGGTCGGAAATCATCTGGACGGTATCGAAACGGTCGAGAAAGTCCTGGCGGTGGAACCAGCTCACGCAGCAGCGATAGCCATCGAGCAGGCCGGCCTCATGCAGGATGAAAACGCCGGTGCAGAGCCCGACGATGGGAACGCCGGCCGCTGCCCGCTCTTTCAGGAAGCGCAGCGCTTCCTGCGGCAGGGCGCTGTGATCGCTGATCAAACCGCCGACAACGACGATATAGTCGTAATGCGCAGCGTCCATCAGCCGCGTGTCCGGCTGCACCTTCACGCCGCAGCTCGACTGCACGCTGCTCAAACTTGCCGAGAGCACCGACCATTCGCACAGGATAGGCCGTGAACGGTCCGCCTCATCGGCCGCAAGGCGCAGCACATCGACGAAATTCGCGAAGGCCGACAGCGTGAAGCGGTCGGCAAGCAGGAAGGCGACGCTGAGGCGTTTTCTGGCGCGGTGTGAGGTCATGACGCAAATATTCATGCAAACAGACGCGATTGTCCAGCCGGGGCGCGGCAAATGCTCCTAGCTTTTGCGACACGAGATTTTCCAACCATCGGGTCCCGCTCATGACGCGTTTTAATGCCTTCAATCTTTTGCGGAATGCTCTGACCGGCCACAAGAACTGGGACGAGCAATGGCCCGACAGTCAGCCGAAAGCCGAATATGACGTGGTCATCGTCGGTGCCGGCGGCCATGGTCTGGGCGCTGCCTATTATCTGGCCAGCCAGCACGGCATCACCAATGTCGCCGTCATCGACAAGGGTTGGCTCGGCGGCGGCAATACCGGCCGCAACACCACGATCATCCGCTCGAACTATCTCTATGACGAGAGCGCCCGTCTTTACGATCACGCCGTCGATCTGTGGGAGAACCTGAGCCAGGAATTGAACTACAACGTCATGTATTCAAGACGCGGCGTGTTGATGCTGGCGCATAATGTGCACGATGTGCAGAGCTTCAAGCGCCACATCCATTCCAACCGTTTGAACGGCGTCGACAATCGCTGGCTCAGCCCGGAAGAGTGCAAGGATTATTGCCCGCCGCTCAGCATTGCGCCGAATGCGCGTTACCCCGTCATGGGCGGCGCGCTTCAGGAACGGGCCGGCACGGCGCGACACGATGCGGTCGCCTGGGGTTATGCGCGCGGCGCCGCAGCCCGTGGTGTCGATATCATCCAGAACTGCCCGGTCACCGCCATTCGCCGTAACGCCGATGGCTCCGTCGCGGGCGTCGAGACGGCGAGGGGCTTCATCAAGGCGAAGAAGGTTGCGGTCTCGGCCGCCGGTCACACCTCGGTCGTCATGGACACGGCCGGCGTGCGTCTGCCGCTTGAAAGCTATCCATTGCAGGCGCTGGTGTCGGAGCCGATCAAGCCGATTTTCCCCTGCGTGGTCATGTCGAACGCCGTCCACGCCTATATCAGCCAGTCCGACAAGGGCGAGCTGGTCATCGGCTCGGGCACGGACCAGTATACCTCCTATTCGCAGCGCGGCGGCCTGCCGCTGATCGAACATACGATCGCGGCCATCGTCGAAATCTTCCCGATCTTCAACCGCATGCGGATGCTGCGCAAATGGGGCGGCATTGTCGATGTGACGCCGGATCGCTCGGCCATTCTCGGCAAGACGCCGGTCGACGGGCTCTACGTCAATTGCGGCTGGGGCACCGGTGGCTTCAAAGCAACACCGGGCGCCGCCCACACGTTCGCCTGGACCATCGCCAAAAACGAACCGCATCCGATCAACGCGCCTTTCACGCTGGAACGCTTCCGCTCCGGCCGCCTGATCGACGAGGCCGCCGCTGCCGCCGTGGCGCACTAATTTCCACGCATTTTCCGGAAATGCTCCGAGGATTTGAACCATGCTTTTGATCCGCTGCCCCTATTGCAACGAAACGCTGCCCGAAGCCGAATTCACCTATGCCGGCCAGGCCCATATCGTCCGCGCCGCCGATCCTTCGTCGCAGACCGATGAACAATGGGAGGAATTCCTGTTCATCCGCGAAAACGTGAAGGGTCCGCATTTCGAGCGCTGGCGGCACATGCACGGCTGCGGCCGCTTCTTCAACGCCGTGCGTGACACGGTGAGCGACCGTTTCCTGACGACCTATCGAGCGGGTGAGCCGCGTCCTGAACTGTCTTCCCTGACCCGCTTGACCGCAAGCTCCGAGGTGTCGAAATGAACTCCTATCGCGTTTCCGGCCGTGGCCGTGTGGATGCCGCCCGCTCGGTCAGCTTTACTTTCGACGGCAAGACCTATCGCGGCGTGAAGGGCGATACGGTCGCCTCGGCACTTCTGGCCAATGGCGTGCATCTGATGGGCCGCTCGTTCAAATACCACCGCCCGCGCGGCCCGGTGGCGGCGGGTTCCGAGGAACCCAATGCGCTGATCGGCACTCGCCGCAGCACCGGACGTTTCGAGCCGAACACCCGCGCCACGGTGCAGGAAATCTGGAACGGGCTGGAAACCACCTCGCAGAACAAATATCCGAGCCTGAAATTCGATATCGGCGCGGTCAATGACATGGCCTATATGCTGTTTTCGGCGGGCTTCTACTACAAGACCTTCATGTGGCCGAAGAGCTTCTGGAACAAGGTCTATGAGCCCTTCATCCGTGCAGCGGCCGGTCTCGGCGTTTCGCCGACGGAAGAAGATCCTGATACCTACGCCTCGCGCAACCTGCATTGCGATGTGTTGATTGTCGGCGCCGGTCCTGCCGGTCTTGCAGCGGCGCGTGCGGCGGCGGTCGATGGTCTCAAGGTCGTGCTGGTCGATGAAAATGCCGAAGCCGGCGGCACGCTTTTGTCCGAACCCCAGGCGAAGATCGACGGCAAGCCAGCGTGGACCTGGCTTGCGGATGAATTGACGGCCCTGAAGGATCGGGGCGTCAAGGTCATGACGCGCACGACGGCGATTGCCTATTACCACCAGAACATGATCGGCCTTTGCGAAAAGCTGACCGATCATCTGGAAACCGTGCCGAAGGATACGCCGCGCGAGCGCCTGTGGCGCGTTCGGGCGCGTCAGGTGGTGCTGGCGCAGGGCGCGCTGGAAAAGCCGCTGGTTTTCCACGGCAACGACCGGCCGGGCGTGATGCTGGCGGGTGCTGCCCAGACCTATCTCAACCGCTATGGCGTCAAGGTCGGCAACCGGCCGGTGGTCGTGACGAGCCATGACAGCGCCTGGTATGCGGCTTTCGATCTTCACGGCGCCGGCGCGCGCGTCCAGGCGATTGTCGATACCCGCGCCAAGGTGCGCGAGGAGCTGGTGAACGAGGCGCGTGCGCTCGGCATTCCCGTCAAGCTGTCGCATACGGTCACGGCGACGTCGGGGCGGCTGCGCGTCAAGTCGGTCCGCGTCAATGCGGTTAGTGGCGCGTCGGTCAGTGCGGGGCAGGAGATTGCCTGCGACGCGGTGCTGATGTCGGGCGGCTGGACGCCGTCGCTGCATCTATTCTCTCACACGCAGGGCAAGATCGCCTGGGACGATGAGCGCACGACCTTCCTGCCCGCCTTCACCAACGAGGATTGTGTGATTGCTGGTGCCGGTCGCGGGCTCTGGGGCATCGAGGCCGCGCTGAGGGATGGCGCGGAGCGGGGTCGTGAAGTCGTCGCAGCACTTGGCAAGACCACTAACGTTTCCAGCCATGCGGTGGATCATGATCGTACCGGCAGCGGCGTTTCCCACACCGAACTGCCGAGCGACCGCGACGCTGGCAAGGCCAAGGCTTTCGTTGATTACCAGAACGACGTGACCGCCAAGGATCTGAGGCTCGCCGTGCGCGAGGGCATGCGCTCCATCGAGCATGTCAAGCGCTACACCACCAATGGCATGGCCACCGATCAGGGCAAGATGTCCAACATCAACGGCCTGAACATCGCGGCGGAAGCGCTTGGCAAGCGCCAGCCGCAGGTGGGGCTGACCACCTTCCGTCCGCCATACACGCCGACAACCTTTGGTGCCTTCGCCGGTTATCACCGCGGCGCGCATTTCGAAGTGACGCGCAAGACGCAGATCGACGGGTGGGCTGAGGAGCATGGCGCGGTCTATGAGCCGGTCGGGCAATGGCGTCGCGCCTGGTATTTCCCGAAGCCGGGCGAAGACATGGATGCGGCCGTCGGCCGCGAATGTCGGGCAGTGCGCCAGAGTGTGGGCATTTTCGACGCCTCGACGCTCGGCAAGATCGAGGTGGTCGGTCCCGATGCGGTCGAGTTCATGAACCGCATGTATACCAATCCCTGGACGAAGCTTGCCGCCGGCCGCTGCCGTTATGGCCTGCTGCTCGGCGATGACGGCTTCATCCGTGATGACGGCGTCATCGGCCGCATGACCGAGGACCGTTTCCACGTCACCACCACGACAGGCGGTGCCGCCCGCGTGCTGAACATGATGGAGGATTACCTCCAGACGGAATGGCCCGATCTCAATGTCTGGCTGACCTCGACCACCGAACAATGGTCCACAATTGCGCTCAACGGTCCGAATGCGGCCAAGCTGCTTGCGCCGCTGGTGGAAGGCGTCGAGCTGACGGAGGGGGCCTTCCCGCATATGTCCTGCGTGGAATGCACGGTGGCCGGCATGCCGGCGCGGCTGTTCCGCGTCAGCTTCACCGGCGAGATCGGCTTTGAGGTCAACGTGCCGGCACCTCTCGGCCGCAAGCTCTGGGAAATCCTGTGGGAAGCCGGCCGGCAATATGACATCACGCCTTACGGCACGGAGACCATGCATGTGCTGCGCGCCGAAAAGGGCTACATCATCGTCGGCCAGGATACCGACGGCACGGTGACGCCCTATGACGCCGCGATGGGATGGGCGGTCGGCAAATCAAAGCCCGATTTCGTCGGCAAGCGCGGCCTTGCCCGCCCTGATCTCGTCGCCAAGGGCCGCCGCCACCTCGTCGGCCTTCTCACCGAAGACCGCTCCAAGCTGGAAGAGGGCGCGCAGATCGTTTTCGATGCGAAACAGCCGATACCGATGAAAATGGTGGGTCACGTCACCTCCTCCTATCACTCGGATGCGGTTGGCCAGCCGATTGCGCTGGCGCTGGTTGAGGGCGGCCATGATCGGATGGGTGAGACCGTCTACATTCCGATGCTGGACCGCACCATTGCCGCAAAAATCACCGGGATGGTCTTCGTCGATCCCGAAAATACCCGTCTGAAGATTTGACCTGGAGATGACAATGAATATGCGCGTTTCCTCCCCTGTTCCCGGCACGCTGGCCGAGAGCAAAGCTGCCCGGATCAGCGTTCTGGCCGCGCAGGCGCGGCTGTCGCTGCGCGCGCGCGGCGATCTCGCCCCGCTCAACGCCGCCCTTGGCCTGACCTTGCCCGACCGGATCGGCCTCCGCGCCGCTTCGGGCGAGATTGAGGTCCTGCGCCTTGGCCCCGACGAATGGACCGTGCTTGCACCTGTCAGCGCGGTTGACGGGCTGATTGCCGCCTGCGCAGGCGTTTACGCCAGCCATCCGCATAGTCTCGTCGATATTTCCGGACGGGAAGTGACGCTGCTGATCGAAGGTGCGCAGGCCGCCGAGTTGCTGACGCTGGGCTGCGCCCGCGACATCGACACCATTGCGGTGGGCGAGGGGCGCCGGACGATTTTCGACGGCGTCAGCGTGGTGCTCTGGCGCGATGCGGAAAACCGTTTCCGTATGGATATCTGGAACAGTTTCGTATCGCATCTTGGCCATCTGCTTGAAACCGGCTGCAAGGAACTTGCGGCGGACATCGCCTGATCTGGAGGAGAAAAAATGCTCAACCGACTGTCACATAATACCGTTTCGGACACGGTGATCGCCGACGCCATCGCCGAGGAACTCGATCGCCAGAAGACGCAGATCGAGCTGATCGCTTCGGAAAACATCGTCTCCGCCGATGTTCTGGCGGCGCAAGGCTCGGTGTTGACCAACAAATATGCCGAGGGTTATCCCGGCAAGCGTTATTACGGCGGCTGCGAATTCGTCGACAAGGTCGAACAGGTCGCCATCGACCGGCTGAAGCAGCTCTTCGGCGCGGAATTTGCCAATGTGCAGCCGCATTCCGGCGCGCAGGCCAATCAGGCGGTGTTCCTGGCGTTGCTGCAGCCGGGCGACCGGATCATGGGCATGTCGCTCGCCCATGGCGGTCATCTGACCCACGGTTCGCCGGTGACGATGTCTGGCAAGTGGTTCGATGTCGTTTCTTATGAGGTCGATGCCGAGACGCATCTGATCGACATGCAGAAGGTGCGCGCGCGAGCGTTGGAAACGAGGCCGAAGCTGATCGTGGCGGGCGCATCGGCCTATCCGCGCCAGATCGATTTTGCCGGTTTCCGCAAGATCGCCGATGAAGTCGGCGCCTATCTGATGGTCGACATGGCCCACTATGCCGGCCTGATCGCCGGCGGCAAATATCCGAACCCCGTGCCGCACGCACATGTTGTCACCTCCACCACCCACAAGACCCTGCGCGGCCCGCGCGGCGGCGTGATCCTGACCAACGATGCCGATCTTGCCAAAAAGTTGAACTCGGCGGTCTTCCCAGGCAATCAGGGCGGCCCGCTGATGCATGTCATCGCCGCCAAGGCTGTGGCTTTCGGCGAGGCACTGCGCCCGGAATTTTCCGATTACGCCGGTCAGGTCATCGCCAACGCACAGGCGCTGGCGAAGGTACTGACCGATGGTGGGTTGGGGATCGTCTCTGGCGGAACCGACAGCCATATGGTGCTGGTCGATCTGCGCCCGAAGGGCGTCACCGGAAAGGTTGCCGAAATCGCGCTGGAGCGGGCAGGTCTCACCTGCAACAAGAACGCCATTCCCAACGATCCGGAGAAGCCCTTCGTCACCTCCGGTATCCGGCTCGGCAGCTCCGCCGGCACCACACGCGGCTTTGGTGTCGCCGAATTCGAACAGATCGGTGCGCTGATCCTGCGTGTCATCAATGCCCTGTCCAAAAATGCCGAGGGTGACGCCGCAATCGAGGCCGAGGTGCGGGCAGAGGTTGCTGCGCTTTGCGAGGCCTTTCCGATCTACGGTTCGTAAGCCGCCTCGCCGGGCTTCGGCAAGTCTCAATCGCCGTCCTGACCATGGCCGGCGGTTCATCGGCAATCGGCGGGAAAGCGCAGGCGATCCGTCCGTGCGGCAAAGACCCAGGGAGCAGAATTTGACAACCTATATCATGACAGTCTCGTGCCCGGCGCGCCGTGGCATCGTCGCCGCCGTATCCGGTTACCTCGCCCGGTCCGGCTGCAACATCAATGACAGTTCGCAATTCACCGACCAGGAGACGGACCGCTTCTTCATGCGGTTGAGTTTCGTTTCCGAACAGGGATTGGGACGCGATGGGCTGCTCGACGGCTTCGGTCCCATCGCGGCCGATTTCGATATGGATTATGACATTCACGACCTCTCGCGAAAGACGAAAGTCGTGATCATGGTCTCGCGTTTCGGCCATTGCCTCAACGATCTGCTCTATCGCTCCCGCATCGGTGCGCTGCCGGTCGAGATCGTCGCGGTGATTTCCAATCATCTGGATTACCAGAAGCAGGTGGTGAACGAGGATATTCCCTTTCACCACATTCGTGTCACGCCGGAAACGAAGCCCGAGGCGGAAGCCGCGATCTTGCAGGTGGTGCGGGATACCGGAGCGGAGCTTGTGGTGCTGGCGCGTTACATGCAGGTCCTGTCGGACCGGTTGTGTCAGGAAATGTCCGGCCGTATCATCAATATCCACCATTCCTTCCTGCCGTCTTTCAAGGGTGCCAACCCTTACAAGCAGGCCTATGAGCGCGGCGTGAGGCTGATCGGCGCGACCGCCCACTACGTCACCGCCGATCTCGATGAAGGACCGATCATCGAGCAGGATACGATCCGCGTGACCCATGCCCAGAGCGCGATGGATTATGTCAGCCTTGGCCGTGATGTGGAAAGCCAGGTTCTTGCGCGGGCCATCCACGCCCATATTCATCACCGGGTCTTTCTGAACGGAAACCGGACTGTCGTCTTTCCCGCGTCCCCCGGAGAACATGTGTCCGAGCGCATGGGCTGAGCGCAGAGCCCCAGCCCATGCAATTCAGGTTTATCCCGAGCGGCTTCTCGCCCGGGATGACCTCGAGCCTTTGTTCTTACTCCGCAGGTTGCTGCATTGCGGCCGCAGGGCCGGATCGTTCGCGATTTCCGGAAAGGGCGCGCTGGCCGAGCACAATGATGACGACGGTCGAAAGGCTGGCGGCGACGGACACCCAGAAACCGTTATCCGGGCCGAAATTATCGATCACCCAGCCGGAGACGAAGGCGCCGAGCGCCATGCCGATACCGATGCCGGTCATCACCCAGGTTACACCTTCCGTCAGCATCGATTCCGGCACGCGGCGCTCGATCAGGCCGAATGAGGTGATGAAGATCGGCGAGATTGCAACGCCGCTGAGGAAAACGGCAAAAGCGAGAAGCGCAACGGAGGTGTTGGCGACAAGCAGCGGCAGGGCGGTGAGCGCAAGCACGCTGACGGCAATCAGCAATTGTCGTTGCAGGGGCATTTTGGGATTGAGCGCGCCAAGGATGAGGCCGACCACGAAGGAGCCGATTGCGTAAACGCCGATGACGAGGCTGGCGGCTTCCGGTTGACCAAGCGCCTTGGTGATTGCGACGGCGCTCACCTCGGCCGTGGCGAAAGTCGAGCCGACGAAGATCAGGGCAAGCGTGATGATCTGGACCGGCCGCAGGAAGATAGCCGAACGCTGCCGGCGGCCGCTTTCAACCGGCCGCACCTTGGGCTCGGTCGAGCGTTGCAGAAGGAAAGCAAAGGTGCCAAACGCCAGAAAGGTGGTGCTGATCATCATGCCCGCTTCCGGAAAGAGCGAAACCGCAAGTCCAACGGAAAGCGAGGCGCCGGAGATGTAGACGAGTTCATCTGCGGCGGATTCAAAGGCGAAGGCGGTGTTCAGTTCAGGTCGGTCGCGGAAGATTTCCGTCCAGCGGGCGCGCATCATGGCGGGAATGCTTGGCATGGCGGCGGCGAGGAAGGCGGAAAGGAACAGCGTCCAGGCAGGCCATTTCTGATTTGTCGCGATAATCAGTAGCGCAAAGGCGATGACCGAGACGATGGTGGCGGGGATGAGGACCTTGCTCTGCCCTTTGCGGTCCACCAGCCGGGAGATTTGCGGGGAGAGGGCGGCATTGGTCAATGCAAAGGTTGCCGAGACGGCGCCGGCCAGCCAATATTCGCCATGGGTCTGGGAAAGCATGGCGACGATGCCGATCGGGGCCATGGCAATGGGGAGGCGGGCGAAGAAGCCGGCGGCGGAAAAGCCTTTTGCGCCTGGAGCCCGGAAAATTTCTCTGTATGGATTAGACATCGGGATGCACCTTGTTCGAAGGGTGTCCACCACATACATACGTGGCGTATGTTAATGAGATAATTGCATACGGTGCGTATGTCAACTAATATACGTGACGTATGAGAAAAATGGAGAAGAAATGCGCAAACCTCGCAGTGAAATGATTGCCGAGACGCGGGCGAAGCTTCTGGCTACGGGCCGCAAGGCCTTTGGCAGCATCGGTTATGCTGAAGCGTCTATGGACGACTTCACCGCCGAAGCCGGTCTCACCCGTGGCGCGCTCTACCATCATTTCGGCGATAAAAAAGGCCTGCTTTCGGCCGTTGTGGCCGAAATCGACGCGGAAATGACCGCAAGGCTTTGTGATATTTCTTCGAGGGCCGATTCCCGGTGGGAGGGTTTTGTCGAGGAGAATCTCGGTTATGTGCGCATGGCTCTCGAACCGGAAATCCAGCGGATCATGTTTCGCGACGGACCGGCGGTGCTGGGTGATCCATCGCGCTGGCCAAATGCCAATGGCTGTATTTCCGCTGTCGCCCGAAGTCTGGAGGCGCTCCGGGAGGAAGGCACCATCGGTGACATCGATCCGGAGGCATGCGCCCGCTTCATCAATGCAGCAAGCAGCAGCGCCGCCCAATGGATCGCCAATTCCGACGATCCCGAAGCCACCTCGAAGCGGGCGGTTGAGAGTTTCCGGGCCTTTCTGGAGGGACTACGGATCAGGAAAGGTTGATCGATCCGGGCTATCGTTTGGTCTCGCGGGTGTCGATTGCTCCGGCGCATCGGAGGCTTGTTGAACGCGTCCGACGGCCTGTTCCGGCGGCGGATGATGAGAAACTCGAGACATCTCGATACAGTTTTTCCGACGCAAAGAAAAACCGTCCGATCCAGCCGATTTCTGTTTACTTTTGCCGAAATTGCACGCCATCACGCTTGCTGAATTCGCTGCCAGGCGTATCGCAAAACCACGGAGGATGAGATGAAGGCACTGGTGCTGGAAGAAAAGGGCAAGCTCTCGCTCAGGGATTTTGATATTCCCGGTGGAGCGGGTTCAGGTGAGCTCGGACCGAAGGATGTGCGCATCCGCACCCATACGGTTGGCATCTGCGGCTCGGACGTCCATTATTATACCCATGGCAAGATCGGTCATTTCGTCGTCAACGAGCCCATGGTCCTCGGCCACGAGGCTTCCGGGACGGTGATCGAAACCGGTTCTGATGTCACCCATCTGAAGGCGGGTGATCGCGTCTGCATGGAGCCCGGCATTCCCGATCCCACTTCACGCGCCTCCAAGCTCGGCATCTACAATGTCGATCCGGCTGTCCGCTTCTGGGCGACGCCGCCGATCCATGGTTGCCTGACGCCGGAAGTCGTTCACCCCGCAGCCTTCACCTACAAGCTGCCGGACAATGTGTCCTTCGCCGAAGGCGCGATGGTCGAACCTTTCGCAATCGGCATGCAGGCGGCCCTCAGGGCACGCATCCAGCCCGGTGATATCGCCGTTGTCACGGGCGCCGGCCCGATCGGCATGATGGTTGCCCTGGCAGCATTGGCCGGCGGTTGTGCCAAGGTCATCGTTGCCGATCTCGCTCAGCCGAAGCTCGATATCATCGCCGCCTATGACGGCATCGAAACCGTCAACATCCGCGAGCGCAACCTTGCCGAAGCGGTTTCGGCCGCCACGGATGGCTGGGGTTGCGATATCGTCTTCGAATGCTCGGGTGCTGCACCCGCCGTGCTTGGCATGGCGAAGCTGGCGCGGCCGGGCGGTGCCATCGTGCTTGTTGGCATGCCCGTCGATCCGGTTCCGGTCGATATTGTCGGCCTGCAGGCCAAGGAACTGCGGGTCGAAACGGTCTTCCGCTACGCCAATGTTTACGACCGGGCCGTTGCGCTCATCGCCTCCGGCAAGGTTGACCTGAACCCGTTGATTTCCGCGACCATTCCCTTCGAAGACAGTATCGCCGGTTTCGACCGCGCGGTCGAAGCACGGGAAACGGATGTGAAATTGCAGATCGTCATGCCGCAATAACGACTGAAGCCTGCCGCTGATGATTGAGCGGCAGGGACGTTGCGGAAAAGTATGAGTGTGGCCTGCCGGCATCCGGCAGGCCACACGTCAAAATTTCACCTGAAATCGTCTTCGGCTGCGCATTGTCTGGGCGCATCACGCCAAATTGAGCGGAAAAATCGCCACGCCCGCCGCGTTTATAGTCAGCCCTTTCAGACGACTCTTCAATTCTCGACAAAAAAGAGTCAAAAAAGTATCGGCAATTTCTTCGGCGTGATGTGGATGCAGAGATGCCGCACGCCATATGCTCTCATCAACGCCTTGGACGAGCCATAAAGAGGAATGGCCCGCTCCGTGAATACGGCGGACGTAAGGATGGGAGGAACTATGATGCAGCCCGATCTGGAACTGGTGCACATCCGCAAGGGCGAATCTTTCGCTGCCTGGCGGCATGGCTATCCGTTCCGTACCGTGCGCTGGCACTATCATCCCGAATACGAAATTCATCTGGTCGTGGCGACGTCAGGCACCTTTTATATTGGTGACTTCGTCGGCCGCTTCGGCCCCGGTCAGCTCATCATGACCGGCCCCAATCTCCCCCAGAACTGGATCAGCGAGATCGAGCCGGACGAAATCGTGCCGACACGCTCTCTCGTGATCCAGTTTCCGGAGAGCTTTATCGAAGATGCCTGCGCCTCCATGTCGGAAATGGAGGTCGTGCGCGGCCTCCTTGATCGTAGCCGTCGCGGTATCCTGTTTGACGACGAGACGAGCGACCGCGTTCGCCCGCTCATCCTTAGGCTTATCGAGGCGCAGGGCCTGACCCGTCTGGCGCTCTTCTGGGAAATTCTCGATCTCCTGGTCAACGCGCCGTCTTCAGAAGTGCTGGCGAGCCTGAGTTACGAGCTCGATCTGACCGGTATAGGCGATAGCGGCATCAACCGTGCACTCTCGCATCTGCGCGAACATCTGACGGAACAGGTTGAGGAAATCGATCTCGCCGACATGGTGGGCCAGAGCCCGAGCGCCTTTTCCCGCGCCTTCAAGCGCCATACGGGAACGACGCTGGTGCGCTATCGCAATCAGTTGCGCATCGATCTTGCCTGCCAGATGCTTTTGGCGGATCAGGACGTGAAAGTGGCGGAGGTCTGCTACGATGTGGGCTTTTCCAACCTTTCCAATTTCAACCGGCATTTCCTGAAATTGAAGGGAATGTCGCCGTCGAGGTTCCGAACCATTTTTGCGGCCCAGAAGGCAGCTGTGATGGCGGAGTAAACCAGCGACACATCGCCGATTTCCAAGAATTCGGGCAGAGGTCTGTCCGGAAACGGGCACCTGTTGCCCCAACTTTCCAAACGGGAGGAAGAGTGAGATGAAAATGAAATCCAAGTTTCTGATGGCGACAGCCGCAATTGCAATGATGGCCGCTCCGGCGCTGGCGCAGGAAAAGCTGAAGATCGGCATGACCTTCCAGGAACTGAACAATCCCTATTTCGTATCGATGCAGGAAGCCTTGAAGGAAGCTGCCGCCAGTATCGGCGCTGACGTCGTGGTCACCGACGCCGGCCACGATGTGGCAAAGCAGATTTCCGACGTTGAAGACATGCTTCAGCAGAAGATCGACATTCTGCTTCTGAACCCAACCGACAGCGCCGGCATCGAAGCCGCCGTACACGCCGCGAAAGCTGCCGGCGTGATCGTTGTTGCTGTCGACGCCAACGCCAACGGCCCGGTCGATACCTTTGTCGGTTCCAAGAACCGTGATGCTGGCTATCAGTCGTGCAAATATCTCGGTACGTCGTTGAACGGCAAGGGTGAGGTTGCCATCCTCGACGGTATCCCGGTCGTTCCGATCCTGCAGCGCGTCGAAGGCTGCAAGGCTGCTCTCGCGGAATTCCCCGAGATCAAGCTCGTCGACACGCAGAACGGCCGTCAGGACCGCTCCGTTGCTCTCGGCGTCGTCGAAAACATGATCCAGTCGCGCCCGAACCTCGCCGGCATCTTCTCGGTGAATGACGGCGGTGCCATGGGAGCGTTGGCTGCTATCCAGGGTTCCGGCAAGGACATCAAGTTGACCTCGGTCGACGGCGCCCCGGAAGCGGTGAAGGCAATTGCAGACGGTGGTCCGTTCATCGAAACCACCGCGCAGTTCCCGCGTGACCAGGTCCGTGTCGGCCTTGCCATGGCGCTCGCCCAGAAGTGGGGTGCTCGCGTTGTGCCGAAGGAAGTACCGATCGACGTCATGGTCGTCGACAGCAAGAACGCCGGCGAGTTCAGCTGGTAAGAACGCCTCCCACGTCCCGTCCCCGCTTCATGCGGGGGCGGGGCAGTCCCGACCATTGAGGAGGGTGAAATGCTGGAACTGAATGGAATAAGAAAAAGCTTTGGCAAGATCGAAGTCCTGCGTGGCGTCGACCTTGAGGCGCGCGCCGGCGAGGTGCATGCGCTTCTGGGCGAAAACGGCGCAGGCAAGTCGACGCTGATGAAAATCCTGTGCGGCATTCTGCAGCCCTCGGAAGGGACGATCCGCATTGATGGCAAGGATCGCCGCTTCGCCAATTATGATGAGGCGATTGCCGCCGGCGTCGGCATCGTTTTTCAGGAATTCAGCCTGATCCCCTATCTCAACGCCGTGGAAAACATGTTTCTTGCCCGCGAAATCCGCGGGCCGCTGCGCTTTTTGAACAAGGGCGCGATGCGCAAGCGCGCCGCGGAGATCATGAGCCGGCTGGCGGTTGATGTTCCGCTTGACGTGCCGGTGCATCGCCTCTCCGTTGCCCAGCAACAATTTGTCGAGATCGCCAAGGCACTGTCGCTCGATGCCCGCATTCTCGTGCTCGACGAGCCGACCGCCACACTGACGCCTTCCGAGACGGAGCATCTATTCACGGTCATGCGCGAGTTGCGCCGTCAGGGTGTGGCGATCATCTTCATTTCGCACCACCTCGAGGAAATATTCGAGATCTGCGACCGCATCACCGTTCTGCGCGATGGCGAGTTGATTGGCTCCTGCCTGACCTCGGAAGTCGACAATGACCGCCTGGTGGAGATGATGGTCGGTCGGCGCATCGAAGCCAGCTTTCCGCCCAAACCGCAACTTGATCCCGCCGCCGCAAAGGTGATCGAAGTCGAAGAGCTGCAATTGAAGAAGGGCGGTCCCGTCTCGCGCTTTGCTTTGCGCAAGGGTGAGATCCTCGGCTTTGCCGGGCTCGTTGGCTCGGGCCGCACGGAAACCGTTCTCGCCATGCTCGGGGCACATTCCGCCTCGCGCCGCAAGATCAGGGTCGACGGTGTGGACACGCGCTTTTCCGGCCCTGATGAGGCGCTGATGCGCGGCATCGGCCTGCTGCCGGAAAGCCGCAAGGAGGAGGGGCTGATTACCAGCTTCTCCATCCTCCAGAATATTTCGCTGAACAACTATCGCAAATACCGCAAGGCCCACTGGTTCCTCGATCTCAAAAAGGAACTGGAGCACACGACGAAGGCCATGGCGCAGGTGCAGGTCAAGGCGCAGGGGCCGTACGCCCGCGTCGACACGCTGTCCGGCGGCAACCAGCAGAAGATCGTGATTGCCCGCTGGCTGAACCATGACATGCGCGTCTTGATCTTCGACGAGCCGACACGCGGCATCGATGTCGGCGCAAAGGCGGAAATCTATTCGCTGATGCGCGAATTTGCCGCCAGGGGCCATTCGATCATCATGATCTCCTCGGAGCTGCCGGAAGTGATCGGCATGTCCGACCGGGTCTGCGTCTTCCGTTCCGGCGGCATCGTCGCCACCGTCGAAGGCGCAGACATCAATTCAGAAACAATAATGACAAACGCCACCACCGGGAGAGTTGAACATGTCGCTTGATGCAAACACCGGCACCGCCGCGAAAACGGGCGGCTTCAGTCTTGGCGCCATGCTGCGTTCGCCGCTCGCCCTGCCGCTGGCGGGCCTGATTGTCGTCTCAATCCTCATGGGGCTCGCGAGCGACAATTTCTTCAGCGTTAACAACATCATGAACGTGCTGCGGCAGGTTTCCGTCGTCGGCATTCTCGCCGTCGGCATGACCTTCGTCATCCTCACCGGCGGCATCGATCTTTCGGTCGGTGCTGTCATGGCGCTGGTCGGCACGCTGTCGGCTGGCCTGATGGTGAATACCGGCCTGTCTCCCGCGGTTGCCCTGCCGGCTGGCCTCTTTATCGGGCTTGGTATCGGCATCTTCAACGGGGCGCTGGTCGCCTGGGGCAAGATGCCGGCCATCATCGTCACGCTCGCCACCATGGGCATGGCGCGCGGCCTCGGCCTCATCTATTCCGGCGGTTACCCGGTCAGCGGCATTCCGAGCTGGATTTCCTGGTTCGGCGTCGGCCGTGTCGGCATCGTTCCGGTGCCCGTCATCATCATGGTGGTGATTTATGCGGTGGCGTGGTTGCTGTTGCAGCGTACGGCCTTTGGTCGCCACGTCTATGCACTTGGTGGTAACGAACTGGCCGCCCGTCTTTCAGGTGTGAAGACCCAGCGCGTCAAGCTTGCCGTCTATGGCATCTCCGGTGTGACGGCCGCTTTTGCCGCCCTCATCCTCACCGGCCGCCTGATGAGCGGTCAGCCCAATGCCGGTGTCGGCTTCGAACTGGACGCCATCGCGGCCGTCGTTCTCGGCGGCACGGCGATTGCCGGCGGCAGGGGCCTCATCCTCGGCACGCTCATCGGCGCGGTGCTGCTCGGCATTCTCAATAACGGCCTCAACCTGATGGGCATCAACCCCTATCTGCAGGATGTCATCAAGGGCGGCATCATTCTGCTGGCCATCTATATCGGGCGCGAATGGCGCTGAGCCGGCCCGGAAACATCTTCATAAACGCAGGAGAATTAAATGTCTGAATCGCTGCAAGGCAAGATCGCGGTCATCACCGGCGCCGCATCCGGCATCGGGCTTGCCACCACCGAAGCGCTGTTGGAACAGGGCGCAACCGTGGTCATGGTCGACTGGAACGAGAAAGCCTTGAATGATCTGGCCGCCAAGCTCGGCGAGCGCGCCATCCCGCAGGTGACGAACCTGCTGGACGCCGGCAGCTGCAACGCGATGATCCCTGAGATCCTCAAGAAGGTCGATCATATCGATATTCTCTATTGCAACGCCGGCACCTATATCGGCGGCGATCTCACCGAAACGACGCCCGAAGCCATCGACAAGATGCTGAATCTCAACGTCAACGCGGTCATGAAGAATGTTCATGCCGTCGTGCCGCATATGTCGGAGCGCAAGACCGGCGATATCGTCGTCACCTGCTCGATCGCCGGTCATTTCCCAACCTACTGGGAGCCGGTCTATTCTGGCTCGAAATGGGCGATCACCAGCTTCGTGCAGGGCATGCGTCGCCAGATGATTCCGCACGGCGTGCGCGTCGCGCAGGTCTCTCCCGGCCCGGTCGTTTCCGCACTTCTGGCGGACTGGCCGGAGGAAAATCTTCGCAAGGCCAAGGAATCCGGTAGCCTTATCGATGCGAGCGAAGTGGCCGATGCCGTCGTTTATATGCTGACGCGCAAACGTACCGTCACCATCCGCGATATGCTGGTCTTGCCGACCAACTTCGACCGCGTCTAAGACTTCAGGAGCGGCGGGGAAATCGGAACCGGTGCCGCCGCTTCAACCTGTTCAAGCACCGGATGATCCGCTCCGAGGAGTATCGCAAATGGCTTCCTATCTTGTTGGCGTCGATGTCGGGACCGGCTCGGCGCGGGCCGGTGTCTTTGATGTCGCGGGCAAGCTTCTCGCCACCGCCAAACGCCCGATCGGCATGCATCGCGAGGATGGCGGCATTGCCGAACAATCGAGTGACGAAGTATGGCAGGCCGTTTGCGACAGCGTCCGGGAAAGTGTTTCCCGCGCCGGTATCGATCCGGCCGAGGTCGCCGGCATCGGTTTCGATGCCACCTGCTCGCTGGTGGTGCGTGGACCGGAAGATGAGATCCTGCCGGTGGGCGCACCCGATCATCCCGAGCGCGATATCATCGTCTGGATGGATCACCGCGCCGTCGAGCAGGCTGAACGCATCAATGCCGGCAAACATGCGGTCCTCAAATATGTCGGCGGCCGCATCTCCCCGGAAATGCAGACGCCCAAGCTGCTGTGGCTCAGCGAAAACCGGCCGGATATCTATGCCCGTGCCGAGCATTTTTTCGACCTCACGGACTTTCTGACATGGAAGGCGTCCGGCGCGCTTGATCGTTCCGCCTGCACGGTAACTTGCAAGTGGACTTATCTCGCCCACGAAAAGCGCTGGGATGCGGAGTATTTCACCGGTATCGGGCTTGGCGATCTCGCCGAGCAGGGTTTTCGCCGCATCGGTCAAAGCGTCGTCCATCCCGGCACGGCGCTGGGTAACGGTTTGACGGAAGACGCGGCAAAAGCCATGGGTCTGGTTGCGGGCACAGCCGTTGCGGCAGGTCTGATCGACGCCCATGCCGGCGGCGTCGGCACGGTGGCTGCGGGCGGCGATGCGTCGCGATGCCTCGGTTATGTTTTCGGCACTTCGTCCTGCACGATGACGACCACCACCGAACCCGCCTTCGTGCCCGGCGTCTGGGGACCCTATTATTCAGCCATGGTTCCGGGCGCCTGGCTGAATGAAGGCGGCCAGTCCGCTGCCGGCGCTGCCATCGATTATCTCGTGCAACTGCACCCGGCCTATGCAGAGGCGAACGCGCTTGCCGACAAGGAAGGCAAAGCCTTGCCGGTATGGCTCGCTGACCGGGCGCTCAATCTTGCCGCATCCGCTTCCGCTGCTGCAAAGATCACCGAGGATTTTCACGTGGTGCCGGAATTTCTCGGTAACCGCGCGCCGTTTGCCGATCCCCATGCACGCGCCGTCATCGCCGGTTACGGCATGGAGACGGGCGTGGATTCCCTCGTGGCGCTTTATGTGGCGGGTCTTCTCGGCCTCGGTTACGGGCTTCGCCAGATCATCGAAACGCAGGCCCGCAACGGCGCGCCGGTGGAAACCATCAGCGTCAGCGGCGGGGCAGGCGCTCATCCGCTTGCCCGGCAGTTGCTGGCCGATGCGACGGGGCTTCCCGTTGAACTGACCGAATGCGAAGAGCCGGTGCTTCTCGGCTCGGCCATGCTGGGCGCCGTTGCCGCTGGAACCTATCCCGACCTCATTGCCGCCATGCCGGCGATGTCGCGGATTGTAAGCTGCGCAACGCCCGATCCTGATTTTCAAAAGGTTCATCAGGTGCGTTACGACGCGTTCCTGGCGCTCCAGAGCGCTGCCCGCGCCATTCGCGCCTCCAGTCATTCCTGAGCGGCTCCAAGAACTCACATCATCCGGCCGTCATGGCCGCAAGAAATAAAGAGGATTCCATGCAGTTTTCCGGAAAATCCGTCATCATCACCGGCGCAGGAAAAGGCATCGGCCGTGCCTGCGCGCAACTGATGGCCGCCCGCGGTGCGGACGTGGTGGCGATCAGCCGCACGCAGTCCGATCTCGACAGCCTGAAAAGCGAAATCGGCGGACGTGCGATCCGCGTTGATCTTGCCGATGTCGCCGCCACCCGCGCTGCGATGGCGGAGGCTGGGCCCTGCGATTTCCTCATCAACAGCGCCGGCATCAACGTGCTGGAAAGCGTGCTCAACATGAGCGATGCGGGTTATGAAGCCGTGCTGGGCATTAACTTGCGTGCGGCCCTCGTCACCTGCCAGGAATTTGCCCGCGCCCGCATCGCAAATGGCGGCGGCGGCGCCATCGTCAACATCACCTCAATCGCCGGTCATCGCGGTTTTCAGGATCACCTGTGTTATGCGGCCTCCAAGGCAGGTCTAGAGGGCGCAACGCGCGTTCTCGCCAAGGAGCTCGGCCCCCACGGTATTCGCGTCAACGCCGTCGCCCCAACCATTACGCTGACTGAACTCGCAGCGGAAGCCTGGAACGACCCCGCAAAGAGCCAGCCGATGATGGTTCGTCATCCGCTCAACCGCTTTGCGGAAGCAGAAGAGGTGGCGCAGAGCATCGCGCTGTTGCTTTCCGATGACAGCAAGATGATTTCCGGCGCCGTATTGCCTGTTGACGGCGGTTTCCTCGCCGTTTGATGTGCGCGGGGAAGTCTGACGTGCAAACGCCTGCCCGACAATGAAAGAACGCCCGACAAACCGCCGGGCGCTCCTCTTAATGAATGACAATGCTATTAATGACGATGTTCTGGCATGTCCTTCAGCTGGTCCTTGGTCCATGACGTGACCGCGTGGACATCGCCGTCCTCATCCCGCATGAAATCAAGATCGCTAAGCGGTACTGCGACGGGCTTTGCGCCGATACCAAGAAAGCCGCCGACATCGATGATGGCGGTGCTGCCTGCCCCGACGCCGTGAACATGATCGACCTTGCCGACCTTGTGATCGTCTGCACCATAAACGGTGGCGCCTTCAAGAACGGACGGCGTCAATTCGGTTTCAACCAGGCGGACGTGATTGGTGTGATCCATTGTTCTTGCTCCTGTCGTGGTTTGCAGAAAACAAACTCCTCCAACGCAAAACCGTTCCATCGAATGGCGCTGGCCGGCGTCAGCCGGTGAGGTCTGGTGATTTCTCATCGGTACATTGTTGGGGTTTGCGGCAGGCGGTTTCGAAAAGGTTGCGGAATGGTCACACCTTTTCTCTGGAAGACAAGTTTTCGCTAAATTGCAACCGCTAAAGTTGTTGCGATGACGTGGCTGGATGTTATCTCTGCGTCAGGTTGAATCATCAAGGGGATGAGGGATGAAAAAGTTGGGGGCGGTTTTGCTGGTGGCTCTTTTGAGCGCATGTGCAAAGCCATCTGACGGACCGACCGCAGGCAATATCCGATCTGCGACTTTTCCTCGAACCAACGAAAAAATCCCAGTCATCGAGCTCGCGAATGCGCCGGCGGCTACGGTTTCCGCCGGAAGCCTGCAGAATGCTTCCGGCCCCGGCCTCACAGCGCTTCGCAACACCGGCTACAACGCCCAGAGATTGCGTCGCGGCGACGTGATCGACATCACCGTGCTGGATACCGGCGAAGACGGGCTTTTCTCCCCGACGCAAAGCAAGACGCTCAATCTCGGACGCTTTACGGTGGACCAGAGCGGATCGGTGAATATCCCCTTCGTAGGCAAACAGAGGGTGGTGGATTCGACACCCGAGGGGCTGCAATCGCAGGTCGTCGCCGGGCTCAAGGGATCAGCCGTGAACCCGCAGGCCGTCGTCACTGTCGTCGACAAGCCGACGAGCGCCGTCATGCTGAGCGGTGCGGTGAAAAACCCCGGAAAAATAATGCTTACCGCCCGTCAGGAGCGGGTGCTCGATGCGCTCAATCAGGCTGGCGGCCCGACCGTCGCTCCGGGCGCTGCCACGGTTACCGTCGTTCGCGGCTCGCACAGGGCGAGCGCGCCGCTTGACCGCGTCATGCGGGAAGACCGCCAGAATATCCGCCTGTCGCCGGACGATCAGATCATGATCGATGGCGATGCGGCGAGCTACACCGCGCTCGGCGCTTTCAAGAGCGCCGGCGAATTCCAGTTCGAAGCCGGAAAACTCACGCTGGCGCAGGCTGTCGGCCGCGCCGGCGGGTTGCTTGATGACCGTGCGGACGCACGCAATGTCTATGTTTTCCGCAACGAGATCATTCAGGTGCCGTCGGCAGCTGCATCGGGCGCGAAAGGCCCGGTTGCGACGGCCACGACCGTGCGGCCGGTGATTTATCACGTCAATATGCGCGATGCTTCCAGCATTGCCCTCATGCAGCTCTTCCAGATGCAGAAGGGCGATGTGCTCTATGCCAGCAACGCGCCGCTGGTGGATTCGGCCAAGCTCCTGACCGTGTTCCAGAAGAGCGTGCCGACGGCCGCAGCACCGCTTCCCGGCGGCGGCAACTGACCAATTAAGCGCTACAAAAGCTGTAGCGCTTCCATCGCCGATTGCGGACGCGACGCGGGTTCGCCTTGACAACAGGCGTCCGCAAAATCCGTCAGCCTTTGCGTTGTTCGCACCTCGCCCGTCGCGATAAGCCGCCGGGCAAGCCGCCCCACGGAGAATATATCCTGATCCGGCTTTGCGGTTGCGTCCCGCATCCGTTCCGGTGCTGCAAATTCGTGCGAGGCGGCAAAGCGCATGCCCCGGTCCGCGTGTTTTTGGCCGATTTCCAAAGCAATGCCGAAATCGCCAAGCCTGCCCCTTTCGAAATCGCCATCCTCCAGCAGAATATTGGCTGGCGTGACATCGCAGTGGACGTACCCCCGTGCATGCATGGCGCTCAGCCCTTCCAGGAGCCGGCGAAGGATTGCGATCGCCTGCGGCGCGGTAACCGGCGGCTGCGATGCAAGCGATGCCAATGATTGCGGAAACCATGGCTGCAACAGGCCCGGCCGGCCATCGGCCAGTCTCAGCAGCGCCGATGTTTCCACCAGAAACGGATGGCGCAATGTCAGGCCGAGCTGCGCCTCCTCGCGTAATCTTTGCAGCAGCGCCGCGTCGTTTCTCAACGCCGGCGGCGTGGTTTTCAGGGCATGAAGGGAGGCGAGATCACGGTGCCGCACCTGCAGCAGCAGCGTGTTTTCGCTTTCGTAGGCAATCCGTTCAAGGGCAAAACTGTCGGCGATCCAGCCGGGTTTCGCATCGGAAAAATACGAGATTTTCCGGTCCAGCGCATTTCTGACCTGATCGATCAGGTCTTTCTGTTCTTCGGCAGGCCTTTCCCGCATGCCGTCATGGCGAATGCTTTGCCATAGATCGGAAAAGCGCTCGGCAACCTGCGGATAGGCAGGCCCGTCGCCCGTTTGTTTACCCTTACTCAAGCCGGTTTCCAATCACGATGGCGCTGACATTCTCGCGTGCGTCCTCGATCAACGCTTCCTGGATCAGGGCGCTGGCGCAATCCTTGATCGCAGTGTCGCCGACAATCTCGGCAATGGCTCGCTCCCTCAGGATTTGTACCAGCGGATAGCTGCACAGGAGCAGCCTGTCCTGCGCCCCCCAGTCTTCCCCGACGATATCCGGGCGGAACTGCTGGGAAAGGCCGACACATTGCGCGAGCTGCCTTTTCATGCCGACAACGACGTGATCGCGCGAAAGCTGATGCATGGTTCCGTTTTTCAGGAGATAGGCGCGCGCATCGCCCGACCACAGGACGCTCAGTCTGCGGCCGATAATGGAGGCAATGATGACGCTCGCCATCGGCCTGCCGTCGGCGCCCAGGGCTTGTCGGGAAAGAAGCAGGCTGTTGACGGTGCCGAGCTTTCCCCTGATCTGCTGCGCCATCACCCCGGGGCTTTCGGCATCGGGTGTCTCGGCAAGAGTATTTGTGGCCAGACGTGCTGCTTCCACGGCGCTGTGCGTATCGCCCTGTCCATCTGCTATGGCGAAGAGGGCAGGGGTCTGGGAAACGAAGAGCGAATCCGCGTTCAGGGAAAGCCGTGTTCCCGGGTGCGTGGCATAGCTGTAGATCACCGATGACGGCTGTTCGGTTGGCGGTGCGGGCGCGGACGTCATCACGGGCGGAGTTTTGTGTTTCGCACTTTCCTGCGCCTGTACGTGTGTCGAGCCGTCCTCATCGCCCTTGCCTGCCATGTCGCTGAAGAGGCGCAAGAAATCGGAAGCTTTCGGTTTGCCGTCGAATTTGAGGCCGCGGGCGCGGCGGCTGACGGGATCGATGCGCCACCAGAGGCTCGTCGGTACGCGGCCACGCACCATGTCCGCCGCATCATCATCGTCTTCCCGTGGTTTCGGCAGGCGCAGTTTCTTGACGGAGGTATTAAACCGGGACATGTCGAAATCGCCCGTCATGGATGTTTCGGCCAGCGCCTCGGCGGCCATGAACCAGGTATCGTCTAGATAGAGCGTTCTCGGGTGTTTCCGGAAGCTATTGAGCTGCGCGATGATGGCAAGCGGATATTTGCGCCCCACCCGGTCTGCACTGGGCACCAGCACGCCGGCATAGGCGCAGTTTCCCCATATGCCGTTTTCGATGATAAAGCGTATGGGCGGCGATGACGCAAATATTTCGGGCCATCGGCTCGAGAAGGTGTCCGCGCAGGCGTGCAGGCCGGATCGCATCCAGTCGTCAAATGTCCCGATCAGCTCCCGTTCAAGCCCATCGGAGATGAAGTCGCCATGGCTGGGGACCTTGCCGAAGAAGCCGATACGGTCGCTTTCCGCCGCGGTTTCGGCGGGCCTCGATGCCTGATTGGCCATCAGTCGTTATTGACCGCGTTGCTTTTCATCGTTGTTTTCATCATAGATCCCCTCCTTAAAAAAACGGTGCGCTGCCCCGCCGCTAAAATTGCGCGGGGCAGGCAAAGCCGGCGATGGCTTCCAGCCTGAACGGGTTGAGAACTGAGCCGAACTGAATATCGAATTCGGCAGCCTGCCCGCCATTTGCAAATCGCACCCGCAGCAGATCGCCCGACTGGTTTTCGATGTCGGCGCCGTCGAACAGCCGGAATGGCGACCAGTCGCCGTTTTCGGTTTTCGCCTGCTGCCAGCCGCCCGGCTGGAAAGCGATGCGCGACAGGCTCGCCGTGTTTTCGCGCGAGGGCCAGGTGATCGATTTCGCCTGAATGGGGCCGTGATAATAAACCACCCGCTCGCCTTCGATTTCCAGCATCACCGCGCTGGAGGCATTGGTGAGCGAAACGGGTTTGACATTGATAGACACCGCCGGCGTCTCGCTGCCGTTCGGGAAAAAGGCGCGCGAAATCTTGTCGGCATTTTCGAACTGGGCAACGGCGCTACTTGGAATGCCCGCGGCGCCGAAGGTGCCTTTCCAGCTCCAGGGGTTGGTCGTCTTGTCGACAAAGGCTTCCATTCGCTGTTTGAAGAAGGACTGGAAAACACCGGTCGGCCCAAAGAGACGGGTGAAATCCGCGATGGCGACATCGCGGGAAGATGACCTGTCGAAAGGATAACGCCCGGTCACGATGGAAGAGCAAAGGGATGCCGCATCGGCCGCCCAGAGTTCGGCAATGCGGCTGCGGGCGGATTTGACCGCAAGCGAGCCGACATCAGCCGCCACACCCGCCACCCACACATCGAGGGGCGCCGGCAATTCACGGGCCTGCTGCAACAGATCCTGATTGGCCTTGGTGAGTTGACTATCCACGTCGAACACCTTGGCGACTTCATCGGAGGTGGTTGCCGAACGGGCAAGCTGCTCGTTCAACATCTTGAAATGCGCGAGCAACTGTTCCGATGGCGAACCTCCGGCCTTGCCGCCATTGGCCTGCTCGCCCGTTGTGGCAGCGCCCTTCGCCGCCAGCATGTCCCGCAGTCTCGCATAGGGATCGGCTGCGTTCACCGTGGCGGCCAGAACGGCCGATGTTGCGTCGTCTTCAGCGGCGGAGGCGAGGGCGGCGGGGTCTGCTCCGGGGCGCAGATCGGTCGCCTCCGCGATCGATCTGGCAGCCTCCATCACGATATTGCGTTCATTGGCAAGCGCGCGGGTTGTTTCCACCGCGTCGCCAAGGGTCTGGGACGGCTTGACCCGAAGGTCGGCTAGCGTATCGGCCCATTTTTTCTCGAAACGGTCGAAATAGATTTGCAGCGCGGCCTGCGCCACCTGCTCGACGGTTGCGCCACGGAGTGCATCATCGGAACCGCGCACCCATCCTTCGGAAAGTGCGATGCGCGCCGCATGGGCGATCTGCGGAATGACGACGCTGCGATATCCCTCCGCCGTGAAAAGACCTTCGATGCCTTCCGCCATCGGCGCTTTGCTGCGCCGCTCGAAGGCGCGCTCTCCCAGCGGGCCGAAGGCCGTGGCGGGTGTCCATTCCATCAATTCCCGCGCCTGCGGAAGACCGGCGAGAATATCATAGGCGCGCATGCCGACAGCCTGGTTGCGAATGGTTTCACGGGCAGTTGCGATGAGCCGTGCGTCGAGCTCAATCGGGGCGAGTACGCCGTCCGCCAGCGCTTTTGCATGCTGGTCGAGCGCTTCTCTCGCCGCCGCCCTTCCATCGCCGGGATAGAGGGAGGCAAACATCTGGTGCGTCTGCACGGTCAGGAAATCGGGGTCCAGCGCACCCAAGCCGCCCAGCATTCCGTAGAGCTTCAGCGAATTGAAGGTGCGCGTGACATCCTTTTCATCCTTGAGCTGTTTCTGCAGCTGCACGATCATGCGCGGCAGGAGCAGGGCATTGAGCGCGCGCTGATAGGCGTCACGCTGCCGTCCCACGATCTTGCCTTCCTGATCGAGCCCGAAACTGACGTTCCACACTCTCTCGCGGGCAAAGCCGGAATTGACATCGCGCAGATTGTCGAGCGCGGGAAGGATGCGGAGAAAATCGGCGTCTGAAACATCGCGCACGGGAATGCCCTGAACGAGTTGTTCATAAGCGCCAAGTTTGCGATCCGCTTCGGCAAGCGCCTGTGTATTGGCGAAATAGGTGAAAATCCAGCCGGTGAAGACGATGGCGACTGCTGCGGCCGAAACACCATAGGCGATGCGTCGCACCAGCAATTGCCGTCCGGAAAGGCGCTTGTCGCGCATCACCAGCGCGGCTTCGGGGAAGATGACATCCTTGAAAAGCCGCGACAGGAAGTAGCTTCGGCGGGTTCGGGGCGCTGCGGGAGACCTTTCCGTTTCCGGCTGCGTTCCCGAAGCGAGATAAACGCCACGCAAAAGCGGCGCTTCGATCAGCGGGGACCGTGCGCAAAGTTCGGTCAGAGCCTCATGGAGCCGGTCTTTCAGCCGCGCGAGTTCGGCGGGGAAGCGGAAGATGCGGCCGCGCGTCTCGGCATTCTGCTCCTGCTGCAGGCGCTCGATCAGCATCGCATCGACCCGCTGTTGCAGCAGTTCGAACTCTTCCGTCAGGCGTTGCGGCAGATCCTCGGCGGTATAGCTCTCATCCAGCTTGAAGGTCGTGCCCCATACCTGCTGGCGGTCGGTCTTGTTGAAACCGTCGAAGAATTCGACGAAACCATGCAGCAGATCGGCCTTGGTCAGAACGATATAGACCGGAACGCGGGCGTGCAGATATTCATCCAGTTCCGAAAGCCGCTGGCGGATGGAGCGCAGTTCCTGCCGCTGTTCTTCGGGATCGCGGGTGAGAAGATCGGGGATGGACAATGTCACCAGCGCGCCGTTGATCGGCTGTGAGCGGCGATAGCGTCTCAGAAGGCCGAGGAATCCTTCCCAGCCGGCTTTGGATGAGCCATCGAGGTCATCCTGTGTGGTGTAACGGCCGGCGGTGTCGATCAAAATCGCTTCGTCGGCGAACCACCAGTTGCAGTTGCGCGTGCCGCCAATGCCCTTCACCGCGTTTTCGCCGAGCGCATCGCCAAGCGGAAATTGCAGGCCGGAATTGGTGAGCGCCGTTGTCTTGCCGGAGCCGGGTGCGCCAAAGATCACGTACCAGGGAAGGTCGTAAATATAACCGAAACGCTTTTTCGTGACCCGCCGCAGCAGCGCCAGCGCTTCCTTGAGACGCATCTGGATCTCGCCGACCTCGGCCTGGCGGTTGGCCAGGGCTTCGCGCTCGATACTGTCGACAAGGTCCTTGTCCTGCTTGCGCCCGCGATAAATGGTGACGGAGATATAAAGCAGCCAGATGGCGAGAACAATGCCGATGGCGATGAGCCGGGCCTGCGTCGTTCCCAAGGGCTTGAAATCACCCAGCACGACCAGATAGCCGTAAAACCAGATGACGATGCAGAGCGCGACCACCCATAACAGCGACAGGAAACGGCGGCCGATGAGAGCGGCATAGCTCTCGACATAGGATCGGATCGTATAAAAATAGCTCAATGGATTCATGGCTGTGCCTCTTGCGACTGCTGTCCCGAACTGTTCTGGATGGTCGGCGAGAGAATGCCGGCGTCGCTCAGTTTTTCATCGGGATTGGTCAGGACCATGATTTCCGTTCTGCGGTTGATCTGGCGGCCTTCCTCCGTTTTGTTGTCGGCGATCGGGTCGCTGTCGGCACGGCCTTCCGTCAGGATCGCCTCCGGGCCGGTGAATTGTGAAAGAATGTCCCCGACGGCCTTGGCGCGGGCTTCGGAAAGGTGCCAGTTGGACGGAAATTCCACCGTCTTGATCGGCACCGTATCGGTATAGCCGATGACAACGGCGCGGAATTTCTCAGCCGCAAGCGCGCCGCCGATACGCTGGATGAGATCGCGGAACTGCGGGCTGACATCGGCGCTGCCGGTAGAAAACAGGCCCGAATTGTTGATGCGAATGCGCAGCCGCCCGTTTACATCCGCCAGCGTGACAAGCTTCTTTTCGACTTCCGGCTGAAGGAAGGCCATCAGCTTTTCAAGCCGGGAGGGTTGCCGTGGTTCCAACGGCTTCGGCGGTTCCACGACCTTGGGCGTTTCGACGAGCGCCGGCGGCTGGGGCGGGCTTGCGATCAGCACGCTCGGCGTCTCGATCGGTGGGAGATGGGCGAGCCTCTCGAATGTGACATCTGATGCGTTGTTGAGCGACAGCGTGAAGAAGAGATAACCAAGCGCAAAGGCAAGCGCCATCAGGGACAGCAGGGTCCACAGCGCGGCCATCGTGCGCAATGGCGTATGACGGGCTTCCACGCCTTTCCAGTGCGGCGAAAGCTCCCGTTCGAAGGTGCCGTATTGGCCAATCAGCGTCTTGTAGAGGCTGTCGCGGATGCGCGAAAGCTCCAGCGCCCCCTTTGGCGAAACGCGGGTGCGCCCTTCGAAAGCCAGCGACAGGCAGAGATAGATCAGCAGCAGCAGATCCTTGCTGGCGCCGGGCGACTGGTGGAAATGGTCGAGAATGTCGAAAACCCGGTCGCCGCCGGTGACATCGTTGTGGAAGGTGGAGACAAGGCCGGAGCGCGCCCAGCCTGCCCGCACGCCCCAGGGTTTGCTCAGAACGACATCATCCACCGTGGCGCAGACGACATAGTGCGCCGCTCTTGCCCGCTCGGGGCTGATGCGGGCGGAAGCGAGATCGCGCTCGTAGCGGGTGATCGCCTCAATGCAGGCGCGGCGAAGCTGATCGGGATCCGGCTCCGCATCGCTGAAGCGCAGCAGATGCGCGAGGTTGAGGAGGGGAGCGGCCGATTGCACGAGCGTCGGCACATCGCCGCCGCCGAAATGGAAACCGGAGAGCAGCTGATCGACCGGCATGGCGGCCGCGTGTGCCTTCGGTTGCCCGGCCGACGCGTCGGTCTCGACAATGTCTTCGAGGATCGCCGCCATGTTGCGGGCGTTCTGGTTGCGTCGGCGGCTTTCCTCGGTGATTTCGACCACCGTTGGCAAATCCTGCCAGGAGGAGGGGTTTTCCTTGCTCATTCGCGTAACGCCCACATTTCCATCTCAAGTCCGGGGAACTCGCCTGCCAGATGCAGGGCAATCGCGCCGGAGGTCTCAAGCTGCTTCCAGAGGGGCGATTGCGTGTCGATCTCGAAATAGACGGTGCCGGACCGATAGGGCAATTGCCGCGGCAGGACCGGCAGGGAGCGCACGGGAATGCCGGGCAGAGCCACATTGACCAGTTCAGAAATCCGCTCCACCGGCCCGACCTTGATCTGTGCCGGCAGACGGCGGCGAATGTCTTCGGCGGCCATATCCGCGCGCACTGCGAGCACGAAGCCGGCATCGCGCAGCAGCGTGCGATCGTGGATGGTGCCGACGCGGACGCCGTGGCGGCGCTCCACCAGTTCGATCGCCACGGCTGCCTGTTCCAGGACCGCTGACAGCGATGTGCGCAGATCGTCGAAAACCGCCCCGAAGGTGGCTTTCAAGTCCTCGTGCCGATAGGGCGGGAAATCCGTCGCCCGCTTTCTGTCCGTGGTGAAGGTTGCAAGCTCGCCGGCAAGCTGGATGCAGTCTTCGTAAAAACGGATGGGGTGAAAGCGCGTGGCGTTGGCGCAGCGATGCGCCAGCAGCGGATCGGCCCGATTGAGGATTTGCAGCAGGAAATAATCGCCCACTTCCGCCGTTCCCCTGATCGTCGGATCGCCGATGCGTTCGGCAATTGCCTGGGCGCGGTGGCGCACGATCCCCAGAAGCTCCGTCAGCAATTCGTTGAGGCGGGGTGCCGCCGCGCAGCTCAGGCTCGGAGGAATGAAATCCGGGTCCAGAATGACCGCGCGATCAGAACGGACCTCGATGACCCTTGCAAGACCGATGAGATCGTAACCGGAGAGATCGTCGCCGGTTTTGAGGAATTTCAGGCTGAGACGGCCGACATCGATGGGCGCCACGAAATCCGTCTCGATATTGGTGTCGGAGACCTCATAGCTGGAGGCGGTGAAGCGCACATTGTTCGCATCGTTGCGGCCGCTGGCGGACATATCCGCCTTGCCCGGCTGCCGGGCCGGCAGGGCGAGATAGATAACGGCGTTCTTGACGCTTTCATCGAGATCGAGCGGCGGCGGCAGGTCGGCATCTTCAGGCGCTTCGAAGGGCGTTCCATCGGGAAGAACGCCGCGCAGGTTCGACAGGGCGAATTGACCTATCGACAACGCGCTGCGGTCAACGCCGATTTCGGCGATGCCCCACGGATAAGGCGAGAGGTTGCGTGTGGCGTTGCGCACCAAGCGTTCGGTCCAGCGGTCGGATTGCTGAAAATGCTGAACGCGAAGAAACATGCCCTCGCTCCAGGCAACACGGTTCTCATGTCTCATCGTGGTTGTTTACCCCCTTTGCATGGGCCTTTATCGCGTCAGGTTCCTGCGTGGGCGCAGCCTCACCGCGCGCTGCCCGCTGCAGGAACTGCCTGACCGGCAATGGACGGCCGTTTTCCTCAAATTGCTTTTTGTAAGTGGACCAGTAGTCGGTCTTCATGATCAGCCCCTGCCAGTCGCGGCGCTCGATTTTGGCACGAAGATCGTTGCCGGCATCGACAGAGGCTTCGAGAAGCCTCGGCTCGAGTTTTTGCGTGCAGCCATGGATCAGCGTTTCAAGCGAGGCGGCGAGCCGCCGCTGCTGGCGGATGAGCGTTTCCATCCGTTCGCTCAGGGAGGCTGACGAACCGTGGCCGGCGCTCTCGCCTTCAACGTCGAGAATGGCCAGACAGTCGGCGCTTTCCTGCTCCAGCACGGTCAGAAGATCGCCGATCTCCTGCGCAGTCGAAGCGCCCGCAGCCGATGCACCCTCTGGTGTCAGGTCTTCACCCGTTTCCGGGAAAACGCTGTCGAAATCCTCGTTACCTGAGGCCGAAACCGGACGAGAGATCATCACCGGCGTGTTCAGGGCGTCGGTATGTTCGTGCTCGCTGCTTGCAACCGGCTCCTCGTCCCAGTTATCCGGCAGAACGGTGCCTGTTCTACGCGCCGCGGGCGGCTCGCTCCAGCCGATCTCGACATTTCGCGAAATGGATTTCGCCTTCCGCTTCGTGCCCTCGCGCCATGTTTCGGACCAGTCGTCGGCGGAGGCGGTGTTGCCCAACACGCCGCCGGCCGAGCGGCCATTCGGGGCGATGTCGGCAAGTATCGCCGAAATGGTCAGCGGCTCGTCACTCATGCGCAGGGAAGCATCGGGATCGGAAAAATCCAGCTCGGCATCGCCGCTGATGGCAACGTGAAAAACCTGCCCGCCAATGTTGATTTGCGAACCGTCGCGGAGACGCGCGCTTTCGCCTTCCAGAAGCAGGCGGCCATCGACCAGCGTGCCGTTCGCGCTCTGGTCCAGTATCGTGAAACCTTCGCCATCGCGGCTGAGCGTGCAGTGCAGCTTGGAAACGCGCCGCTCATCGTCATCGATCTGCCAGTCGCAATCGCGAGACCGGCCGATGACGCGGCGGCCGCGCTCGAAGCTCCACTGACTGGCTCTTGCGGCTCCGATATTTCGTGTGTCCTTGAGTGCAAGCTTCATGTTCATGCCCTCACGCGGAAATCGCCGAGCCTTCGCGCTCGGTCACTACAGCATCGGCGCTGTCTTTTTCTGCGGGCGCCACGCGAGCCCAGCTATTCCAGCCGAGGCGGGCGGGGGCATCGGACTGGCCGAGGCGGCAAAAGGGAATGTCCTCCTTTTTCAGGATCACCTGCACATCGAAATGCAAGGCGCTTCCGACGAACAGGCGTGTCAGCGAAAATATCTCCGCAAGCCGCTTCGATCCGGGCGTCAGGGCCAGATAATCCGCATAGGCGACGGGACCGATCACGATCCGGAAGCCGCCGCTCATATCTTCGACAGCGCTTCCTGCCGTCGTGTTCTGTCCGAGCCTCAGCCCGGATGCCTGCCCGAGCTGGCTTTGTTCGTGAAGCGGCAAAGCCACCCATCGCCGACGAAACTGCTCGACATTCACCGGAAGTCCCGTGAATTCGCAAAGCATGGAGGTCAGGGCCGAAACATTGCGGTTGCGGCCGGCCAGAAGGCCGCTGAAACGCAGGAGCGCATCTTCGCTCACGCCTGCCTTTTCCACCAGACCGGCTGTGCGGAACCCGGTGAGTGCAAGCAGGGTTTTGCGAAACCCGTTCTCCCGCTGCTCGGCCGACCAGCGCAATCCCCTTGCGAGGCGGTATTTTTCGGTCGCGGATACAAACAGTTCGCTGAACCTTACCGCGAACAGATTGAAGAAGCTTGCCAGCGCGCCGGAGCGACTGCGCTCTTCCCGCTGCAGCAATTCGCCATAGACCGGCGGCAGCGAACCGAGCGGCCCGACAATGGGCGCGAAGGCGGATTTCAGTTCGGCCTGGCCGCGTTTGCGGTTGAAACCGCTGATCGCCAGCGGGGTCGGCTGTGTTCCGCCATGAGCGCCGACGACAATCCCATCATCCGCCGAAACCAGCTGGGCGACGCGAAACGCGGTGGCGGGCTCAAAACGGCCGGGATCGTCGCTGAGAAGCGCGGCCTGCCGGTCTTTCATGGTTGGCGTCTGCTGTTCCATCCCGGTCTCCTAGAGTAGCGGCCGGTCGGCCGCGCGGGCCGGCCAGCGGGCAATCGGTTTGGAGTGGCCGCGCATCGTCGCGGTCAGCCGCGTGAAACTGTTGATCGAGGTGTAGAGCCCGAAGAAATGATTGAGGACATTGGCGAACACAAATGCGGCAGGCCGCGCGATCAGCGCGGGGTCGAACTCCACGGTGATATCCGTTCCCGGCACCATGGCCGAGCCGATCCGGGCATGGGAATTCTGCGCCTCGACATTGCTGATCGCCTCCACGAGCTGCCGGGTCTCCGGGCTGTCCCTGAAGGAATAGAGCGACAGAATGTCTTTCAGTGCCGCGCCGCCGCTGTCGGTGAGGGAGAGATGGTTGAGGAGGAGATGCGAGATCAGCCGCCATTCACGCGCCGAGCGCTCGTTGACGCGGATCGCCGCGGTCGGCGGCATTAGCGCATGGATGGATTTTATAGCCTCGTTACCGGTCGAAAGCTGCAGGAAGGGGTGGCCGCCGCCAAAGGGAAGCTGGCTTGGCAGCTCGCGATTGATGCACAGCGTATCAATGCTCGCCACCATGTCGAGCGGTCCAAGCGGTCCGCGCTTCTGATCGACGAAGGCGATGTCCGTATCGGAAGAACCATCGTCGTCGAAACGGCGCTGTATCTGCCAGAAAACGTTTGCACCGTTGTTGCGCTGGGTGCGGCCGAAAAACGGGGAGGTCTTTTCCGTCTGTCCGGAACGGCTTGTCAGTTGAACGTTTTCGACGGCATAGATTTCGCGGGTCCGCTGCCGCCGTGCATCTGGCAGCAGCCGGTATTCCGTGCGCGTGCCATCGAGGCTGAGCGGTTCGCAGCTTTGTTTGAACAGGTTGATGACCGGCGAGGCGTTCAGCACGAAATCCCGGACCGATACCATGCGTTCAAGCTGTGTGTCCGCTGCATCCAGATAAATGTAAAGTTCGCAGTCGCCGCCGCTCCATTTGTCCAGCCCGTCGATGTCGAGAAAGAGAAATTTCTGTGGCAGCGCGAAGAACTCGGTGAGAAGCCGGTATCCGTCAAAACTGTTGGCCGGATAGGGCAACATGGCCTGATCGCGGGTATAGCCCGATGGCGTGAGATTGCCGGCGGGCAGGAAAATGGCTTCCTTGTCCTCGGCGTGCCGCGCAAGCGCCACGCCCACGCAATGATTGGTCAAAAGCTCGTAAAGCGCCGTGGCCTGCTGCCATGCGGCGGACAGAAAAACCTGAAGCTTCGTCAGGCCCATTTCCGGGAAAGTGCCGCCGCGCGGCGCCGTGCTGCGCAGCGAAAGCCGCAGGCAGCTGGCGGCGCCGGTAAACGAGGCCGAAAAAGGCGCGTCGATCGGCTGGCCGGACAGCGTTGCGGCTGCGATTTGCAGCGGCGCGATTTCCACTGCCTGCGTGGTGCGAAAACGGCAGTTTTCACCACCTACCGGCTCGGCAAGGATTTCGCTGTGTCGGGGAAGTGTCTGCACGGTGGCGAGCGCCGTGCTTGGGGTGAATTGAACCACGCTCATGGACGGGATCGGCGCAAGATAATGCGGGTAAAGCGTTTCCAAGAGGCTGTCCGACAGTTCCGGAAACTCGTCGTCCAGCTTCTGGCGCACACGGGCGGCGGAATAGGCGAAGCTCTGGATCAGCCGTTCGACATGGGGATCGTCGGCGACATCGCCCGTCATGCGCAGCCTGCCGGCAATCTTCGGAAACGCCGCCGCGAAACGCGATGCGCGTTTTCGCAGCGCGAAGAGTTCGTCATTGTATTTTTCGAGAAAGCCGTCAGCCATTCGTCGCCTCCACCAGAAAAAGCTGCGTTGACGGATCGATCCGGGATTCGAAGCTGATCGGCGGCATGCCTTCCTGAAGGCGGAAACTTGCCTGTATGCGCATGCGAAGCGCCCGGTCGCCATCCGTGCGGTTTTTCAGGATCGTCACATGCACATCGGCAAGACGGGTTTCGAACAGGGAAATCCGTCGCTCGATGCTGCGTGCGAGCCGCGCCTTGGAGGCATCCGTCACCAGATTGGCCGAAAGAATGCCGTCCACGCCATAGCTCACCAGCGCATCGGTAAGCTCTTTCAGCGCTGCCGGGGGGCCGGCAGGATTGCGGCGGGTATTGAGCAATGCCTCGAGATCGCGGCGGATCACCTCGCGCATCTCGCGTGCCTGATCCTTCAGGCTGACGAGCATATCCGTTTCCGCATCCGGCGCGTCATCGAGAAGCCGGTCCAGAACGGAGCGTGACAGCGTTCTCTGCCGCGCGCGATATTGCTCGAGTGGGTCAACCACGGGCGATCTGCCTTTCATCGTCGGAGGCGGCGGAAAGGGAACCGCTCTCGTGGAACGGCACCACATCGTCGCCAATGAGCAGGCAGCGCTGGCCTTGCCCGGTTGCCAGAGGCCGGTCATCCTCGCTCCATCGGGTTTCGCGGCCGAGGAGGAGGCCGACATCGTCCTTCGCACCGTGATAGATCGCCGGGAGCAGCACGGATGCGACCGCGCCGTCGCGCAATGTCAGCTCAGCCCCGCGGAAAGCGAGGTCGCGCGGGCGGCTCATCGGGTCGATGATGAGGCTTTCTATCCGATCGTAATCGATCCACAGGTAGCGGCCGCCATTGGTCAGCACCTCCAGTGCATGCGGAATCCGGTCGTCCAGATCGCGAATATCGCCGGCGCTCTTGCCGTTGCGGCTGATTGGTACGTTGCCGCGTTTTTCATCGAGTTCAGCCAGTGCGGTTCTGGCGGCATCCGCATCGCCGCTGCGTGCAGCGATATTCGCCCGGATGGCCAGTTGGTCGAGTTCGGACGGACCGCCGGGAAAATCTGGCACCGCGCCGGTTTCGAACCACGCATTGCGCGCGGCCATGGCGCGCAGCTGGTGGCGAAAGAGGGAGAACCCGACGCTGTCCTGCGGCGAAAATGTTGCGGCGAGATTGCACTGTGCATCGGCCTTTTCATAGTCGCCGGCAAGGACCAGCAGGTCGATGTAGAAATGACGGCCATCCTTGTCGGTCGGCTTTGATTTCACATGGTCCCGCGCGAGCCCAATTGCGTCTTGCAGCCGGTTGTCGTCCAGGAGGTGGGAAATATCGTCGCGCAGTGTCATGCGGATATCCTTTGCGGCTCGGCTGAAGACCGGGATGCGGCGGCGGGCGGCATCACGGTTTCGGCAATGAGGTGGAAGCTCGTGGAGACGTCATCGAGCTGGAAATGCGGCTGAAGGCGCACGGTGCAGGAGAATGTTCCCGGCTTGCCGGGAACCTCGAAAACTTTGATCCCGGCGGAGCGCAGCGGGTAGCGCGTGCGCAGCGCCGCTTCCGCATCGTCATTGCCAAGCGTGTAGGAGGAAAGCCAGCCTTCCAGCTTGCGCTCTATCGTCGAGGCATCGCTCAGCTGGCCGATATCGTCGCGCATGATGACCTTGAGGTAATGCGAGAACCGGGAGGCGCACAGCACATATTGCAGCATGGCCGCGAGGCGGGCGTTCTGTCTTGCGGCTTCGCTGGAATAATGGCCGGGGGCATGCAGGGACTGGTTGGCGTTGAAGATCGCCATGCCGGAGAGATAGGTGGTGGAGACGGGCACGATGCCGAGATCGGAAAATTGCTGCTCCTGCCCGGTCGTCAGCTGCACTTCGACGGGCGGCTGTGCGGAAAGGCCGTTGCTTTCGATGCCGAGATCGAGCGGTGGCAATTGCCGGGAAGAGAGCATGCCGCCATCCACGGCATCCTGCGTCACACCGCGCAGATCCGCAAACCAGCCGGAATCGACGAAATTGCGCACGACCACCGTTGCAAAGGCGAAAGCGGCGTTGCCCCACAGCAGGGTCTCGCCGCTTTCCGCCACATGCTCGCGGAATGGAAATCCGTCATCGCGCCCCCGCGCGTAGGGCCTGTATGGCGAGCGCATCAAAACGCGCGGCGCAACAAGGCCGACAAAGCGGGAATCGTCGCGTGCGCGAAGCGCATGCCAGCGAAGCCGCGATTTGTCCTGCTTCAGCGAGGAAAAGTCGTGAACTCGGCTGAGTTCGGAAAAATCCTGCAGGCCGACGGCGGAAGGTGCTGCCGCTGCGACGAAGGGGCAGAAGGCGGCCGCAGCCACCATGCCGATCTGTGACAGCGTGGTGATGGAATCGGCGCCCTGAAGATCATCGGGGGAAAAGGCGTAGTCGCCGATCAACAGGCCGACCGGCTCGCCGCCCGGCATGCCGAATTCGCGATTATAGACGACTTCGAAAAGATGGCTCTGGTCGAAGTCGGTGGCCCGTTCCGTGTTGCGGGCAAGATCGCGCCAGCTGGCGTTCAGCAGCTTCACCTTAACGTCGGCGCCGCGGCCAGCCTCACGAACGACCATGGCAAGCCCGCGCCATCTCGCTTCCATCGCCTGAAATTCAGGGTGATGGAGAATGGCGTTAACCTGACCGGTCAGCGCATCGTCGATGAGGGCGATGAGCTGATCGGCAAAAATGCGGGCGTCCGGAAAGGACTGATGCGCCATGAGCGGGCTCCGGGTGACGAACGGGGCCGGGGTGGTGGACCACCCCGGTACAGGTTCAGTTCTTGGACGGAATACGCGCGACCATGCGCAGCGAGGTCGTCAGTTCTTCCATCTGCAACCAGGGCCGCATCCATGCGACCGCATTGTAGGCGCCGGGTTTGCCCGGCACTTCCTGCACGGTCACCTTGGCGTCGCGCAGCGGATATTTCGCCCGGCTTTCTTCACCCGCTTCGTCATTGGCGTTGACGTAGTTGGCGATCCAGCGGTTGAGCCAGACTTCGCAATCGGACGCTTCCATGAAGGAGCCGATCTTGTCGCGGCCCATCACTTTGAGATAATGCGCGAAGCGCGACGTGGCCATGATGTAGGGCAGGCGGGCCGAAACGGCGGCGTTGGCCGTTGCTTCCGGCTTGTCGTAAAGCTTGGGCTTGTGCGCGGTCTGGGCACCGAAGAACACTGCATAGTCTGTGTTCTTGTAGTGGCAGAGCGGCAGGAAGCCGAGCTTGCCCAGTTCAGCGTCGCGACGGTCGGTAATGCCCACTTCCGTCGGGCATTTCAGATCAAGATCGCCGTCATCGCTGGAGAAGACGTGCATGGGCAGATTTTCCACCCGGCCACCATTTTCCGCACCGCGGATCGCCGTGCACCATCCGCTCTTTGCAAAAGCGTCGGTCAGCTTGGTGCCCATGACGTAGGCGGCGTTCATCCAGCAATATTCGTCATGCTGAAGGTCGCCATTCACCGCACCCTTGGTCTCGTCATAGGCGAAATCGTCGATCGGGTTGGTCTTCGGGCCATAGGGCATGCGCGCCAGCACACGCGGAAGAGCGAGCGTCACGAAGCGGGAATCGTCGCTTTCGCGGAAGCTGCGCCACTTGGCGTATTCCACCGTATCGAAAATCTTCTCCAGATCGCGCGGGCGTGCAAGATCGCGATAGTCCTCGAAGCCGAACATGTGCGGGCTGGCCGCCGAGATGAACGGCGCAAAAGCGGCCGCCGCAATCGACGAGACACCCTGCAGCAACTGCACATCGTCGAAGGAATTGTCGAATTCGTAGTCACCGATGATGGCGCCGAGCGGCTCGCCGCCGGGGGTGCCGAATTCGTCTTCATAGATCGCCTTGAAGAGGCGGGACTGGTCGAATTCAACGGCCTTTTCCAAATCGCGCGCCAGTTCCCGCTTGCCGGCGTTCATGACGCGGATCTTCAGGTTGACGCTCGTCTCGGAATTCTTGACGAGGTAGTTCAGCCCGCGCCAGGTGCCTTCCAGCTTGGCGAATTCCGGCGCCTGCATGATCGCGGCGAGCTGTTCGGAAATGGTCCGGTCCAGCTCGGCAATCGCATGGTTGAGGGTGACGGTAAGGTTGCGGTCATATTTGACCGTTCCCTTCAGCGCCTGGTCTGTCAGCGTGCGCAGGAGGTTCTGCGCGCGGTCCGGTTCGGTCTGGCGGGTTGCGGCAACCACCTTGGACAGCAGTCCCTGATCTTCGGCGGTCGTTGCCTGGGCTTCGCTTTTCAGCAGGCTTTCAGCGCTCATGTTTCAGTCCTTCCACATGCGGCTTTTAAATGCCGCTTGAACAGTTGAAGCCCCGGAGCGGGGCCGTTCGGGGAGGTTTTCCTCCGCACAGGCGATTATTCGCTCGCGCCGTTCTTTTCCTTGAGTTCGGAAACCAGCGTTGCGAGGTCGGTCTTGTTCTGCAGAATATCTTCCAGCAGCCGTTCCAGATCTTCCGAGCGGTCGGCCTTGGACAACAGGTCGCGCAGTTCGTTGCGGGCGTCCAGAAGCGCCTTGAGGGCGGGAACTTGCTGCACGACGGCGCCGGGTTCGAAATCGTCCATGCTTTCGAACTTCAGGTTGACCTGCATGTCCGTGCCGTCTTTTTGCAGCGTGTTGGCAACGGCAATGTTGAGGCCAGGCGTCATGCGGCGCATCACCTCGTCGAAATTGTCGCGGTCGATCTGAACGAATTTGCGCTCGCCGAACGGCTTCAGCGGCTGGGTTGGATTGCCCGAGAAATCGCCGAGAACGCCGACAACGAAGGGCAGTTCCTTGACCACCATCGCGCCTTCGGTTTCGACTTCGTATTTGATGTGGACGCGGGGCTTGCGAACCCGTTCCAGCTTTTCGTGTACACTTGCCATTTCAACCTCCTTGATGCCCCTTGGCATGGCTGACTGTTACGGGACGGCGTCTCCGTCCCTTGCCTCGTTATTTTCCGTTGTTGTCTCCGCCGGGCTTGATCCCGGCGGCCGTCAGAACGGCATTGCGGGCCTGTGCCTCGGGCAGAAGCTCCGCCAGCAGTTCGGAAAAATCCATGCGCCCCCTGCGAACCAGCGTTTCGATGGAAAGAGAAATCGGCGAATGCGGTTCGGTCCGGCGAAAGTAACGCGCAACCGAAAGAAGAGTTTCAAACGCTTCATCGCGTGAAGATATGCCTTCCGGAGAAGTTGCGGGTGTCCGCATGGCGGGCTGGCCGCTTTCATCCGCACTGGTAGCCGCAGCCGTAGCCCGTTCGAGCGGTGCCGTTTCCTCGTCGCGCCCACCCAGCGTGCGAAGCGCCGCAGCCGCTTCGATAAGCGTGTTGCGTATATTGGAGCTCGGCGGGGCGGCCTGGCCGCAACGTTCGGAAAGAACGGCCGTGATGGCATCAAAAGAGGAGAGGCAGGCATTTACCTCGGCCAGATGGGAAGACATGGCGGCAACGCCTGCTTCTGATGCGAGCCGATACAGTTCTTCGCGCCGTTTGCTCTCGTTCGGTCGCTGCGCCAGCTGGAAATCCCAGAGGCTGTGCTCTCCAAATTTCCTACCGGGGATCAGCGGCGCAAGCCGAAGCGGCTGCACAAGCGTCCCCTCGGCGCCGATGCCGTTCAATCCCGCAAAAGGTGCAAATTTTTCCTCATCATTATCATCGCTGATGGAGCGCAATGAGTCCCAATGGTTGTAGAAAAGATCGCCACAAAGCTCATAGATTTCTCGCAGTCCAGGAAAGCCGCGCAGCCGCAGGCTTGCTTCGGCAAGCCACGCCAATATTTCTATGTCCTTGCTTTCGGAATATATAATCTGCAATCCAAGATTGCTGACACTGTCCCAGCTACTGGAGATCTTTAAGTTATCCTGTGGGGACGTGGCACGCTCTTCTGTGCGTGCCTGATTTCTTTCATCCTTAATTCTGTAGTATATTTCACGCGTTCTTGAATCGATCCGGATATTTTCTCCGCAATCGCCAAAAAATTCTGTATCTCTTTTAACATGCGGCGCGTTCAAGAGCAGTTTATCTCCAGAAAATAGTAATTGATTTTTTGTAGTTACTTCCCTTACGTAAGGCTATTCCTCAGACAGACTTATTCAAAATGTGTCTAAATTGTGGCGCATACCACCTAATCTAACCCGATAAAAAATAAACTTCGGGGTGGACAACCCGGTTTCATCATCATAGTTATTCCACGTCACGTTGTGGAATGAACCCGGGCAGGAGGCTCATTGCATGTCGCATATCGATCTCAATCGCCTCGTTGAAGCGCTTGAGCCTGACCTGCGCGTCTCGCTTGAAGCTGCGGCTTCTGTTGCGGTGCGTATGGGGCACAGGTACGTGGATATCCCGCATTGGCTGCTAGCGGTTGTAGATGCCGGCATCTATGCGAAAACATTCGAAGAATTAAAAATTCCACTTCCGGTATTGCAGACGGAAATCGGCCGCAGCCTGGAAGAGGCTGTTATCGGCGATGGAGAGGCATTGTCGCTCTCCCAGAACATTCTGACGGTGGGCCGTGAGGCATGGGTTCTCGCGTCGCTGGAGGCCGGGCGCGACCGCGTGACGCTTTGCGATCTGCTTCTGGCGATGGACGAGGAAACCTCGCTCCGCTCTTTTGTCCGCTCGGCATTTCCGTCGCTGAAGGCGATGGATCGCGCGGCTCTCGAACGCCTTCGCAGTTCGGTTGAAGACAGCAGCGGAAGAGAGGTTCCTTCCGCGACGGCGGGCGCCGCGCCGGCCGCCGGCCAGAACGATTTTCTGCGTCTTTACACCCAGGACATGACCGCCGACGCCCGGAACGGCAAGGTCGATCCGGTGATCGGGCGCGATGATGAATTGCGCCAACTCGTTGATATCCTTACGCGCCGTCGTCAGAACAATCCCATTCTGGTGGGTGAAGCCGGGGTTGGCAAAACGGCGGTCGCCGAAGCGCTGGCGCTCGAAATCGCTTCCGGAAATGTGCCGGAAAAATTGCGCAACGTTCGCCTGCTGAACCTCGATATTTCGCTGCTGCAGGCCGGTGCCGGCGTGAAGGGTGAGTTCGAGCGCCGTCTTCATGGCGTGATCGATGCGGTAAAACGCTCGGCCGAGCCGGTCATCCTGTTCATCGACGAGGCGCACGGGCTTGTCGGCGCCGGTGGTGCGGCCGGACAGGGCGATGCGGCCAATATTCTCAAGCCTGCTCTCGCGCGCGGCGAAGTCCGCACCGTCGCGGCTACGACCTGGAGCGAATACAAGAAATATTTCGAAAAGGATGCGGCGCTGACGCGTCGTTTCCAGCCCGTGCATGTGCGCGAGCCGGATGAAACGACCGCGATCCGCATGTTGCGCGGTGTCGCCGATAGCTTCATCAGCCATCATAACGTTATCGTTCGTGACGAGGCGATTGTGGCGGCGGTGCAATTATCGGCGCGTTACATGCCGGCGCGGCAATTGCCGGACAAGGCCGTCAGCCTTCTCGATACGGCGGCGGCGGCCGTTTCGTTGGCGCGGCAGACCCTGCCGGAACGGCTGCGCGCGATGGAAAGCGAGCGGCGTCTTCTGACCGATGAGTTCAACTGGCTCCTGCGTGAACCGCAGGATGACGAGATGCAGGGCCGTATCCAGTCGATACGCGACGAAGTCGAGAAGCTTGAGAGCGGGATCGACGATCTGCGTGGCCGTTACGATGCTGAAATGGCTGAACTCAGCGAAGAGCAGCCCGTTGAAACCGGCGCGTCGAATGTGTCGCGCCTGCGGCCTGCGGCTGAGACCAAACCGGCAAATGCCGAAAGACTAGTGCCGACGATGGTCGATCGTGAAGCGATTGCATCCGTCGTATCGCGCTGGACCGGAATTCCGCTCGGTAAGCTTCTGGCCGACCAGATCGAAAGCGCGCGCACATTGGATGCGCGCATGCGCCAGCGAGTCGTGGGGCAGGATGCTGCAATCGGCCGCATCGCCGATGCCATGCGCACCGCCCGTGCCGGATTGTCCGATCCACGCCGCCCGCCTGCCGTGTTCTTCCTCGTCGGCATGTCCGGAACGGGCAAGACCGAGACGGCGCTGTCGCTCGCCGATCTGCTCTATGGCGGCAACAGCCATCTGACGACGATCAACATGTCGGAGTTCAAGGAGGAGCACAAGGTTTCGCTGCTTCTCGGTTCGCCGCCCGGTTATGTCGGTTTCGGCGAAGGCGGCGTGTTGACGGAAGCGGTTCGCCGCCGGCCGTTCGGCGTTCTCCTTCTCGATGAGATCGATAAGGCTCATCCCGGCGTCCAGGATATTTTCTATCAGGTGTTCGACAAGGGCGTGCTGCGCGACGGCGAAGGTCGCGACGTCGATTTCAAGAACACCACGATCTTCATGACGGCCAATACCGGTTCGGAACTGCTGGCCGCGCTTTCCGCCGATCCGGATACGATGCCGGAAGGCGAGGCGCTGGAAGCGCTGCTGATGCCGGAGCTGACCAGACAGTTCAAGCCCGCATTCCTCGGGCGCACGATCATCCTGCCTTTCATGCCGCTCGGTGCGGAAGAACTCGCAAGGATTGTGGATATGCAGATCGGCAAGATCAGGGAACGCGTGCTCGCAATATACGGCGCCGACCTGACCCTTTCCGATGCCGCGCGCGACGCGTTGGTGGCGCGTGCCGGTGCAAGTGAAATCGGCGCACGCGCCATCGAAATCATGATCGGCAGGGATCTCCTGCCGCCTCTTTCCAGCTTTTTCCTCGAGAAGGTCATCGCGGGAGAGCGTGTCGGGACGATCATTGTCGATTTTGGTGAAAACGGGTTCGGCATTCGTGCCGAAGAGGCTGGGGAAGCAGATGAATTCGCCGTAACCGAAGAGGTTGGGGTGGATAAAGTTGCCGCGTCGGATGGGGCTACCCGACGCATGCGGCATTAAACGAAGGGTAACTCGGCCTCGGAGCAAGAGGTCATTTCAGCTACAGGAGCTTACAGCATGCCAATTTATCTGCAGATTGACGGTATCCAGGGCGACGCCACGCATGAGGAGCACCGCAAGTGGATGGATATTGAAGCCATTCACTGGAACGTGGCCCGCAACATGAACACCTCTGCTGGTTCTGCTGCAAACCGCGAAGCATCCGAGCCGACGATCTCGGAAGTCATTCTGACCAAGGTTAGCGATTCTTCTTCCACCAAGCTTTTCCAGGAAGCCTGCGCCGGCCGCACTGGCAAGCTCGCAACCATCCATCTGGTGACCACGGGCAATCCCGGCAACACCTATATCGAGTATCTGCTGACGAACACACTCATCGCCAGCTACTCGGTGGATTCCAGCGGTGACCGTCCGGTGGAAACGATCAAGCTCAACTTCACCAAGATGGAAGTGAAGTACACGCCGTTCGACGACAACAACTCGCCGCAGTCTCCGATGATCGCCTCTTACGATCTGGCGACGACGAAGGCCGCCTGATGACAAAGGTCCGGTGCCTTAGCGGGCACCGGACCATATATCCGGGCTTGCGGACCAACAGCTCGTAACGCTGACGGTGCCGCATTTTTCGTTATGTCGTCCAGAGGGAGGCGTGTTGAATGCCTAATTTTTCCGTTTCTACAGACAGTTTCACCGTCCGTCCCGTTCGGCAGGACGAAGTCCTGGCACCTCAGAAGATGGGTCGAGGACCCGATCTTTCGTATATGAGCCTTCCCGACGGCCCGAGGCAATTCAATCAGCGCGCAGCTGTCGGTGGAGCGGCGGCAGCCGCGTTCAGCCAGGCTGCCGCCGCTCTCAACGAGGGCGCAATTTCCGTCTGGTTGCGGAAGTGGCTGCGAGCAAATGAAACAAAGATTGGCCAGGCTTTGCTGCAGCACCGGCACAGTGCGTTCGCCTTGCAGGTGAATTATGCCGTCGCTAATTCGTTCGGCAATCAGATGTTCTTATCGAGAGACATTTATCTTCTCGGAACCGCACCCACGGCGAAAGAGATCGGGACCGTTCTTACCCCGGATGTGATGTTTGGCCCAAAGATGGATGTGACGACCAACTATGCAACGAAACTCCAATACGCTTATCTGGTTGGGGAGCGACGCTGACGGAAGTTCGAGCATGGAGACCCTTGGCTCTCTTTCTGGCACGAACGAATTCAGGTGATGAGTGACGGCGCCGAGCGCCCTCGCTTCACGATTAGCAATAGTTGAAGGCGATAGCCCATGCATGCCGCTTCTCATTCTGTACATTGCGGAGATAGACAATGAGCGACCAGCCCTCGTCGTCTGATTTCATTCAGGCGAGCCGCGTTCTGAAGGTCACGTCCCCGTTGGGTGAAGATCTGCTTCTTCCGGAGCGTCTGAAGGTCGAGGAAGGCGTGTCGCAGCTCTTCGACATTCGCCTGACCGTGCGGGCCAAGAAGGAAGCGGTCAAGCCCGAAGAACTGATCGGACGGCTGGTCGATGTTTCAGTCGAGGTGCAACAGGGCGATGGCGAAGAGGGCAGCGGCGTGCGCCGCCCCTTCAATGGCCTGGTTACCGAGTTGCATGAGGGTCCGCCTATCACTCGGGGCCTTCGCTCCTATGCCATGACCATCCGCCCGCAGATGTGGCTTCTGTCACGCCGGTCGGATTGCCGTATCTGGATGGACAAGACGGCGGTCGAGATCGTCCAGACGCTGTTTTCCGAGCACGGCATTCCGGCACCGGACACATCGGGCATCATCTCGCCGCCGCCTGCACAGCACTACAGTGTTCAATGGAATGAGACCGATCTCGATTATCTCACACGCCGTTTCGAAGAGGACGGCCTGTTTTACTGGTTTAGCCACGAGGACGGTTCCCACAAGCTGCATGTGGCCGACAGCGCCAGCGGCTGGCTCGGGCCATCACCGGCCGCGCAGGGGGAGGGGACGGTGCGGCTGGCGCAGGGGTCGTCGGATCGCAACCACATCAACGATTGGGCGCGGCGTTTTTCCTATGTCTCGGGCCAGCGTGCGGGTGCGGACTGGAATTTCGAGACGCCGGGCATGGTGCCGGGCACGATGACGCCATCGCTGGTGCAAATGCCGGATGCGACGAAGCGCGAGCTCTACGAATATCCGGCCCGCATCAGGACGGTGGAAGAGGCCGAGCGCGCGCAAAAACTGCGTACCCAGGCCATTGAGGCCGATCATGACCGGGTGTTCGGTTCATCGACCTCGCGCATTCTGGAAGCCGGTCGCCGTTTTACGCCTTACGAGGTTGCCCATCCAGAGCATGCTTACGAAGAACATGTGATCATCAGGGCAAGCCACAGCATCGTCGATCTCTCCTATGAGACAAACAGCAACGAGCCGGAATATCGCAACCACTTCGAGGCAATTCCGGCGCGCGTTCCCTTGACGCCGCACCGGTCAACAAAACGCCCGCGCATCGAAGGCACGCAGGTGGCGATTGTCGCCGGACCTGAAGGCGAGGAAATCCATCCTGACCAATATGGCCGCATCAAGCTGTGGTTCCCTTGGGATCGCAAGGCGAAGAAGGATGGCACGGATACGTGCTGGGTGCGGGTGAGCCAGGCATGGGGCGGTGGTACATGGGGTGCGCAGGTCATTCCGCGCATCGGCATGGAGGTGATGGTCGCCTTTGTCGATGGCGACCCGGACAAACCGCTGGTCATCGGCGTGGTCAACAATCCCGCCAATTCCGTGCCCTACGATCTGCCCGCCAACAAGACGCGCATGGTGCTTCGCTCCAACAGTCACAAGGGCGACGGTTTCAACGAAATCACCTTCGAGGATGAGGCCGGCAAGGAGAACCAGTTCTTCCACGCCCAGAAGGACCAGACGACGCGGGTTCTGAATGACCGGACCAAGCGCATCGACCGGCATGAGGTCGCCTCAGTCGGCGGCAACCGCGCGGTGGAAGTTTCCGGCAACCAGAAACACGAGATCGGCGGCTCGGTAAACACCGTCGTCGGCGGCACGGGGCCGATGGCGATGATGGCCATGGCGGGCGTGCAGGCGCTCTCCGGGCAGACGGCGGGGCTGCTTTCGCAGGCCGCCCAGATCGCCGGCGGCGGTGGCCCCGGTGTCGCGGCCTTCGCCACCACGCTTGCCTCATCCGCACTCGGTTTTCTCGGCGCGGGCGGTCTGTCGTCGCGTGAGGGTGTCGTCTCCGGCCCGAGCCCGCGCGCGGATGCGGGTACGGCGCTTGCTGGCTCCGGCTCGGGCGTCGGTTCCGATGCTTCGGGATTGTTTCCGCTGCCGGGCATCATGAACACGATCGTCAGTTCGTTTCAGTCTACATCTGTCGGGGTGGCGAAAACCGAGCAGGTTGGGGTCAGCAAGGTCACGAATGTCGGCCAGACGTCGCTGGAAAATGTTGGGAAATTCAAAAAAACAATCGTCGGCGAGGAGTTTGTCATCGAGTGCGGCGCTTCGAAATTCATCATGAGAAAAGACGGCACCGTCATTATTCTCGGCACGAACTTTAACTTTACCGCATCCGGCCCGACACAGATCAATGGCGTGGTCGTTGACTTGAACAAACCCGGTGGCGGTTTTTCAGACGCCGCGCCGACATCGGCGGACTCATCAGCAAAAGGTTGATCTGAAATGTCCGTCGATAACAGGACGCCATTTCCCGCCCTTGCTTTCCGACAATACAACTTGCTCGGGGAGCTGATGGGAGTCGTGGTTGCAAGGGGTACTTTCAAGCTGACAAATGGAGGGCCTCTCCAACTCTCGGACAAGCAATCGCCCCTCGTCATGTCAGATATCTATGACGGTGACCCGCATCAATCACCTCAGATGGCATGCACCGATCTTGCGCCATTCAAGCCCGGAACCGACGTGACATTTATAGGCGCAACATTTTCACCGGGTGGAGAGCCTTCATCCTCGTGGACTTGCGGTTTACGGGTAGGCTCTATCGAGAAGCGTCTCCGCGTTCACGGTCCACGTTTCTGGCGGGCAAAAACGCGCAAGACTTGGCGTGGTTTGATGGATCGGGCGCATGAGGATGCCCTGGATGGTTGGGAACTCACAGAAGGCCAACCGGTACCTCACGTCCCGTTGGACTGGCGGCTGGCATTTGGAGGACGGCTGGGCCATGAGGCTATAGAGGCAAATCCTGTCGGCATAGGCCTCGTAGACGAGTCGCGGTTCAGGGAACGATCCGAATGGCCCGCTCCGCAGATTGAAGACGAAAACCTGCCAATTCGCGCGGTAAGCGACAGGCCGACGCCTGCAGGTCTTGCTCCGATTTCACCCTTCTGGCTGGATCGCGCCGATCTCGCAGGAACCTATGATGACGAATGGTTGGAGAAGCGGCATCCCCTGCTTCCGACGGATTTCAATTTCTCGTTTTGGCAGGCTGCACCGAAAGACCAGGTTGCCGAGCCTTGGTTGACGGGGAACGAAGCATTTGAACTTCACAGACTCTTGCCGCAGTTTGAAACTCTGGAAGGGTTTTTACCTGACATCTCGCTGCGGGTGGAGCTCGACCAGGGACGGGGCGTTCAGTGGTCCCCTCTTGTTCTCGACGGTGTCCACTTCGACATGAGGCCCGGAATTGGCCGAGTATTTCTCACGTGGCGGATAGGATTTCCTTGGCCCGAACGGCGCGGTGTTCCGATACTGTCAATCGCCGACAGGCACGCGGAGACGATGGCATGAGCGATGATGTCACCGTTCTGGAGCCAATTACTGTTTACGGCTCAGATCCTTCGCCGAACATCGCCTTGGCGAAAGAACTGAACCTGCCGCAGACCACCCTCTTCCACGAACCCGACCGCGCTGCAGGGTACGTAGATTACAAAAGCAGCCTTGATGCGGAGGAGCAGCGCGCATATTTCAATGACCCCGAAGAGGGAGACGAATATCATCCGCCGCCAACGACCGCGGATCCGAGCCCGCCGGAATTTATTCCAGATGATGCTTCAGCGTTGGCTGTATGCCTGTCCCCAGATGTTTGCAAATCGCCGGACAAACCGGTTCCTTACATGTGCTGGGGCAAAGGAGATGACAAGAACAACTATTCGCCCGATGTGCGATCAAACGGCCTCGTCATAAAGCGCCAGAATTCGCAGTTCCGTTGCTCGTATGGCGATGAGCCCGGCGTAGGCCTTGGTGTAAAGTCAGGAACCGTCGGCAATATCGTTGAACCTGTCACTTCGTCCACTATCGTAAGGGCGAACGGAATACCTGTTCAACGGCACACAGATCGCTGCACGCTCAACAACGGAAATTGCCCAGGCGAATACGTCAACGTCAAATCGACCGAGACAAGTACGCCGCCAGACGCGAATGATGAGCAGGATAAGGCGTGGTATGAACAAGCGTTGGACTGGACCGGCCAAAAACTTGATGAAGCTGGAAAGGCGATCAGCGAATTCGATGAAAACAATGGGAGGATTGTTACTCGAACGGTAGGTGGTCTGCAGGCGGTTGGCGGTGCTGCGGAGGCAGTTGCCGGCGCTGCCCTTGCCGGGGTTGGAGGCGCGGCAACCGGCACGGGTGTCGGTGCAGCACCGGGTATCCCGGCCATGATCGGCGGTGGCCTTCTTGTTGCTAACGGCTATGACAATTTCCAGGCTGGCCTGCGTCAGGCGTGGACGGGTGAAGCGACTTCAACCGCCATTGCAAGCGCCTCCGGCGATGTCGCTAGGCTTGCCGGTGCATCCGAACAGACTGCACAACAGGTCGAAAACACCGTCGGAATGGTCCAAGGTGTTGCGGGTGGTACCGGAGCTGTTGCTGCAGGCATGAAAGTCGCAGGCAGAACTGCCGCAACGGCTGAGGCTGGTGCTCTGGCGAGAAGTCAGACACAGACAGCTGGCCGAACGGCGGTGGAGACAGGTGAGCAAGGTGCAAGAAGTACTCGGCGCATAAGCCTTCGCAGGCAGTATCTGGGCAATACTCCTTCCAAAACCTCACGCACCGGCAACGAGGTTCGTGAACGGATGCGTGAAGAAGGCCTGTTGCGGACGAACCGTAGGGGGCAGGATGAATTTCTTGACGAAAACAATGTCTGGAGACCGGTCGATTCACCTCAAACGCATATGGGTCACCACCCGGTTGACGCTGTCGACTATTGGAATTCTACGGGACGCTTCCATGGCGCCCGATCACAAGAAGTGCGAGATTGGATGTTGAACTCTGACAATTATCGGTTTGAATGGGGGCCATCAAACTCGAGTCGAGGGGGGCAAACTCGCTCCCGTTATCTGCCGCCTGCCAACTGAGGAAAAAAATGACTAGAAAGCCTGAAATCGAAGCAAGCCTGAAGGCACAGATTGACAAATTGCTGGATTTATCTGGTCAGAAATTTCAGGCCGGAGATTTGGCGGGATCTGTCGAACTGGGGCTCCAGGCTTGGGCGTTGATACCTGAACCTAAAGAAAAATGGGACTATTACCCGCAGAGCCTATCAGCAGGCTTTGTCCAAGACTATGTCGATCTGGGAGATAAGGACAACGCCTCCAAATGGATCGAAGTCATGGCGAAAATGTATGACGATCCAAATCATGAGGACCACCTTGTTCTTATGACGGAAGGGGAAGCAATGTACAAACTCGGCGATAGAGAGCGAGCGTACTACGTATTTGGTAGAATATTCGAAATATATGGGCAGAAAGGATTCGCAGGGGATCAAAAACAGTACCTGGATTTCTACCTCAAACGGAAAGAAAGCCGTGAATAATAACGAGCAGGAACTCCCCGACGATATCTACCGTGAAGTAGTTCGCCTCTCATCCATAGGTGACGAGTTCGATGAGCGCGGTTTGCCGGTGGAAGCGATAACTTCGTGGCGGCAAGCTCTCGCTCTTTTGCCAACTCCGAAGCGGATATGGGATGCATCGGTATGGTTGAACGCTTCTATTGGTGATGCATTCCTACAGGTTGGTGACTGGGAAAACGCTTGTCGTGCCTTTCGGGAGGCGGAAAATAGTGGGAACGGCTTCTCCAATGCATTTGTCCAATTCGGACTCGGAGTTTCCTTTTTCGAGCTAGGCGATACTTTTGCGGCGAAAGAACATCTTTTGCGCGCATACATGCTGGAAGGCTACGATCTATTTGCGGATGCGGACCCCAAATATTTATCGCTCTTGAAAAAAGAGAAGCTAATATAAATCCGAGTTAATTCTCGTTTTGTTCGTAGTTTTTGCCGGAGACGATCGGTTGCATGTCTTTGACTATGATCATTGTGATTTCGGTCATCTCTCATAGTCTTGACCGGAGCCATGTGGCGGTTTGGAAGAGGCCGTGAAATGGCTTCGCCGGTTTGATTTAGCGGAGCCTGTTTCTGCGTTTGCGAGCGGAAGTTCCGCTTCTAGTCGCCTGGCCCGAAAGAAACGCACCGACATCCTCTTCCCGAAGCGGCGGCGCATAGATGTAGCCCTGCACCAGCGTGGCGCCGAGGCCTTCGAGTGCGGTTAGCTCGGCTGGTGTTTCCACCCCTTCCACCACGCATTCCAGTTCCATGTCGCGGCTGAGGGTGAGAAGGGATTTCACGATTTTGTAGCTGGCCGGTTTTTCGTGCAGGTCCGTGACGAAGCTGCGGTCGATCTTGATCTTGGTCAGCGGCAATGCATGCAGTCGCGTCAGGCTGGAATAGCCGGTGCCGAAATCGTCCAGCGATATGCCGCAGCCGAGGCGGCGCAGCATTTCGACCGATTGCCTCACCTGTTCGAAATCATGGGCAAAAGCCGTCTCGGTAATTTCAAGGTCCAGCCGGCATGCATCGAAGTTGCTGTTTTCGATAATGCCGAGAAGGGAAAGCACGCCCTCATGGGAATTGAGGTCCTGGGCCGAAAGGTTGAACGACAGGCGCAGGGAGGGTTCCCATGTGGCGGCGGAGGCGAGCGCCATCTTGAGAAGCGGTCGTGTCAGCGAACCGACGATGCCGGCCCGTTCCGCGATGGGGAAGAACTGGCAAGGCGGCACATGTCCGAGAACCGGGCTGTGCCAGCGCGCCAGCGCTTCAAACCCTGCCGTTCTTCCGTCGCGTATATCGACGATCGGCTGAAACACGACCGAAAGCTCGTTTTCCATATCCCTCTGTCTGAGCAGGTGCTCGACGCGGGCTTCGATATTGATCTGCTTTTCGTGCTCCGCATCGAACAGAACGGCATCGCCTCGCCGGGTTTTCTTGGCGTGGTAAAGGGCATAATCCGCCCTGTCGAATAGCTGTTCAAGCGTTGAGGCGAGGTGCGGAAACACGGCAATTCCCATGGATGCGGAAACATGCACGGTGCCCTCCGGCATATGGTAAGGCGCCCTCAACTGCTCGGAGATCGCATTGGCATTCGCGACGAGTTGCGCGTCATCGGGTATGATCGGGGCGACGATGGCGAATTCGTCCCCGCCGAGCCGAAAGGCCCTGCTGGCTTTCAGATTGGCGGTGAGGCGTTTGCTGACATTGACCAGCAGCCTGTCTCCTACGGAGTGTCCGTAAAGATCGTTGACCGGCTTGAACCCGTCCAGATCGATGACACCCAGCGCCAGTCGGGTTCCGTTGGCTCTGGCTTTTTCGAGTTCGGCTTCAAGGTGGGCGAAAAAGGCGCGGCGGTTGGGCAGATCCGTCAGGCTGTCGATATTGGCAAGAAGCAGGTTTTCGTTGCTGAGCGCTTCCGTGCGCTGTTGTGAAATGACCATGCGCTCGAAATTGCGGTAGTTGGTCAGCAGAATGGACATCATGCCGGTGCAGACCAGCAGCACATTGATGGCAATGGCAACAAAGGTCGGTTGCTGCGAGGCCAGAAAGAAGGCGATGAAGGCGCCATTGACGATGAGCGTCACCGTGAAGGCGGCCGAGCGCACATACATCAGACAGAAAATGCAGGAAATGACAGTAATCGCCATATAGAAGGCGACGTGGGATTGCATATAGGCATCCCCATAGGGCACCAGAAGGAAAGACCAGAGCGTAAATACCATGGCGATGCCGGCAGCGAGGCGGTTCGTGCGCCGAAGGGCTGCATGCGCCACCTGCGGTTCGGGATCCATGCCGCGCGTCCTCCACCAGAAGGCGATCCTGAGCGTGCAGCCGAGCGTGAACAGGGTGGGAACTCCAACGGTGAGCCAAAGCGGCGCCAATTGCATATGCGTTACTGCAAGCGCCCATGTGCTTGAAAGCAGGATGAAATACATCATCGGCATCTGTCGGCTGAAAGCGCGATACTGTGCTTTCAGCAGATCAGGATTGTCGGACCGGACGGACATGAAATCATGCAGTTTTTGCGTGGTGGTCAGTATTTTCATTCATGGCTCTTCAAGTACAGAACGACATTTGTAACATAATTCCTGTTACGTCATTGGAAATACACAGGGTTAACCGACAGACAATTGTATCAACCGCAAGATGCAGGCGCTTCGCTTCGCAACATTCCACTGTTTTCAGTATTTTATGTTTCCGGGTGGGGGGTTTTTGATTGGAAATAAGTCCTTTGCTTCAAACTGCCTGTTTCTGCGAAGCTGTTCACTTGGCATGGGCGGCCCGCCCACTCCCAATGTTCATCAGCACCTTTTCAACGCCCCTTGAAAAGTTTGAACGCGCGTGCAATATGAACGCGTGTTCAAATTTTGAGAAATGGTTCTTGCGCATGGATTCGATCCACTATCCCGATACATTGGCAGCGCGTGCCGAATTGTGCCGCAGCGTTATTCTTTCCGCCGGGGAGCTGGTGCTGAAAGGTTTTCAGGGCGAGGCGACGCGCAGCTTTTCGATGAAGGGGCCGCAGGATTTTCTGACAGTGACGGATGCTGCCTCCGAAGCGCATATTCGCGGCGCGATCGCGGCCGCTTTCCCGGAAGACAGTTTTTTCGGGGAAGAGGGCGGCGGCGAGATCGGTGACCGCGTCTGGGTCGTGGATCCCATCGACGGCACCGCCAATTTTGCCCGTGGCATTCCGCATTTCTGCATCTCCATCGCCTATGTCGAAAACGGGCAGACCGAAATCGGGGCGATCTATAATCCCGCCCTTGGCGAGCTTTATTTCGCCCGCCGCGGCGAGGGAGCGACGCGCAACGGGCAACCGATCCAGACTGCGGAAACGGAGCGCTTCGATGCTGCTTCAATCGAGATGGGGTGGTCCACCCGTATCGCGAATGCGACCTATCTCGATGTCGTCAGGAATCTGCTCGACATGGGCGCCAATGTCCGCCGCGCCGGCTCCGGCGCGCTGGCGCTTGCCTATGTGGCTGACGGCCGTTCCGATGGCTATCTCGAATTGCACATGAATTCATGGGATTGTCTTGCGGGGCTGCTACTCGTCAGCGAAGCTGGCGGCGATGTTTGCCCTTTTCTGGAGATCGGCAGTCTCAGGGATGGCGGGCCGGTGCTGGCCGCAGCAGCCGGTGTTGCCAAAGGCGTCAGCCAGGCATCGAATATAGCGCTGGCCGCCCGGCAGCTGTCGGATCGTCCGCGGGCGGCATCGGCGTGATTTAAGGCGGAGGCCCTTTCGCAGAGGGGGCCTCGTGCTTCATGCATGTGGAGGAATGAAATGGATGGACCCGTTTATGCTCGGCCCCTGCCGTGCTTCCGACTGGATCGACAGGGTCGAGGGCAGATGGTCGAGGGCAGAAAGACCGCTCAACCATGCTGACACGCACGCTTCCCTCCGTTGCCGTCATCGCCGACGCGCATTTCCATGACACGGCAGCCGATTTCGGATTTCCCGGCATTGAAATCGATGGTCAGCGCATCACCATGCGCAGCTGGTCGGATACCCGTGAATCCACCCGGGTTTTCAACGAGAGCGCCGATGCATTGCATGCGGCGCTGGAGGAGGTGCGGCAGCGCGGCATTCGCCATGTGGTGCTGCTTGGCGACTATACCGATGATGGCCAGCGGGTGACGACTGAAACGCTGAAGAACATCCTGCAACGCCACAGCGACGCCCACGGCACAGCCTTCTACGCATTGCCCGGAAACCACGATATTTTCGGACCCCGCGGCCGGCACCATACCAAGGAGTTTCTGACGGAGAACGGCAAATGCCTTTCCGTTTCAAGCGATGCGCGGCGGGCCGGTGAGCGCGTCGTCGTAAGCGACGGGATGTATTGCGAAGGCTATCCTGCAGGCCTTGGCCCGATGGCGGCTTTCGGTTATTTCCGCCAGCCGGATTATCTGCATTGGGAAACCCCTTTCGGTGTTTCCGATGCGCCGGAGGACCGGTTGTACGCGGTGCGCTCACCCGATGGGCGCAATGTCTACCGCCTGATGGATGCCTCCTATCTGGTCGAACCGGAACCGGGCCTGTGGCTGCTGATGATCGACGCCAATATTTTCGAGCCGCTCGATGGCAAGTTCGAAGCGGGCGAGGAGGCGGCTTTCATCGACAGCACCTCCGGTGGATGGAATGCGCTTTTGCGCTGCAAGCCCTTCCTCATCGACTGGATCGCCGATGTGCGCCGCAGGGCGGAGCTGCATGGTAAGACATTGCTCGGCTTTTCCCATTATCCGGCGCTCGATCCCTTCGATGGCGCAAGCGGTGCAGAAGGCGCCCTGTTCGGTGAAACCAATGTCGTGCGCCGCACGCCGCGCAAGGCGGTGGAGGATGCGCTGTTACAGGCCGGGCTTGCCGTCCATTTCAGCGGGCACCTGCACGTGGAAGGCGTGACCCGGCGCGGGGAAGGCGAAAACTCGCTCACCAATATCGCCGTGCCGTCGCTCGTCGCCTTTCCGCCCGCCTTCAAGGTCGTCCACCCGTCGCGGCAGGAAATCCTTGTGGAGACGGTGGAGATGGTCGCCCTGCCGGTCAATGGTCGTATTTCCGATGGTTATGCACAGGAGACAGAACTGGCGGGCGAGGCGAACGACCCGGCTTTTGCCGCCGGCAATTACGGTGAATTTCTGCTGGGCCACAAGCGGGCGCTGATCAGGCACCGTTATTTCCCCAGGGAATGGCCGGCCGAGGTCGTCACGGCAATCGCCGATAAAAGCGTTCGGGAGGTTCTCGATCTGCTTGGAGGGAAAGGCCTTTTTTCTTCTGATGCTACTGTCCTGTCCTTGGACCTGCCGATGTTCGAGCTGATTGCCGACTGGTATTGCCTGCGCCAGGGCGCAGGCCTGGCGCTGCCGCACATCGCGCCGCAACGGCTTTCCCTTTACCGAACGCTGGCGGAGCGCTTCGGCCGGGAGCCGGATCGTCACGATGGTTCGGTCGAAAGCTTTCTCGAAATCTTCTTCGGAGCCCTCGGCCTGTTTCTCGAGCGTGCCGAAGGCAGTCCGCGCGATCTGAAGCTTGGGCTTGTACCGCAGCGTGAACGCGTTGCGGTTTGATGTGAAGATTTTGGCCGGAAAGACATTTGGTCTAGCGCGCGGTGATGCGCTCGACCATGGACACGGGTACGATCTGAAGCCGGGTTTCCGGCTCATCGCTATCGAGCGCGGTCAAAACCTTCTCTGTCAATGCGTCGAAAGACTGGGCAACGGTCGTCAGCTGGTAGCTTTTCCAGCCGGCCTGCGGAATATCGTCGAAACCGACAATCGAGATATCTTCCGGCACCCGGCGGCCCATTTCCAGCCGGGCGGCGTCCATGAAACCAAGTGCCAGCAGATCAGTGACACAGAAGGCGCCATCAATGGTCCTGTCCGCGAGCAGTTCTCGACCGGCCTGATAGCCACTGTCATAGCTGGTGGGACCGCCGCACCATGGAACCACCTGGATACCCTCCATGGTCATGCGCTCGGTGAAAGCGTTGACGCGGCGCAACTGTGCGGGCGTCCGGCTGCCGCTGGAGACAACCGCAACCTTTCTGCACCTGGCTGCCACAAGCCGCATGGCGGCCAGGTTGGCGCCGTGGGAATCGTCGCTCAGCACCATATTCGTATCGGTGCGGTCCAGATGCTGGTTGATGAGGATGAGACGCACGCCGTTGGCGATGCATTCGTCGATAATAGAGGCCGGAGGTTCACCGGAAAGAACGATGATAGCCTGCGCGCGGAATTCGAAGAGACGCTCGATGAGTGGTGCAATGTCCTTGCGCGCATCTGCGGCATTCAGAAGCAGGCATTGCAGGCCGCGACGCAGAAGGCCGATGCTGAGGAGATCGAGCTGCTTTGAAATGAAGGGAGAACCGAGGTTGGCGCCGACGACCCCGATGAGGTTGGAACGGTCATTGTTGAGGCCCTGCGCCAGCCGGTTGACGCGGTAGCCGAGTTCCTGTGCGGCTTTCAGTACCTTGCGCCGGACGGCCTTGGATACGCTGCCGCCGGGAGTGAAGGTGCGCGAGACGGCGGAGCGTGAGACACCCGCCTTTTTCGCCACTTCTTCGGCTGTCACGAACCCTTTCGCCATTCAATCCCCCGTTGCCAATCCACATGTCTGATAGCACAGGTCAGATTGCAGCGACTATTCCAATCGAAATATTTCAGCTTCTGTGGTCGCGGTCAGTTTTGCGGCCCAAGCGCGCTTGCCGAAGCCTCGGCACGCGCGGCTGCCTGATTTGCTTCTCGCTCGGCGCGGGAGGCCGCTTCCGGGTTGCTCAAACCGTCATAACCTCCCATGGCGCGTTCCCCGATGGCGATGCGGACATCCTTGAGCTGGACGATGACAAGACCGGCGAGGATGGCCGCGCCGATAAGGAATGCTGTTTTCCCGTTTATGGTCATTCGACTCCACGCTTCGTGCTTGCCGGCGGAGGAAACAGCCGGCAAAACCGCCGCTCAGCGGGTCAGGAGGCCGACGCCTGTTTCCGCATCGAACAAATGCATATCGGACGGGTCGATGTCGAGGCCGATCGTTTCACCGGCCTTGACTGCGCTGCGTCCCTGCACCGCGATGACCAGTTCGGTGGAGGTTCCCGTCGTGAGGAAGGTCGCCGAACCGGTTGTTTCCACCGCGGAAACCGGCAGCGCCAATGTCGCTCCGGCTGCTGCGACCGGCCGGATATGTTCCGGCCTGATGCCGACAATCACATCTTTGCCGGGCGGCAGAGAGGCCGGATTCCCAATCGATTGCTGCGGCTCGCCTTCGCCGAAGCTGAGCTGAAGGGACGCGCCATCCGGGCTGACGGTCGCCGGAATGAAATTCATGGCCGGCGAGCCGATGAAGCCCGCAACGAAACGATTGACCGGGCGGTCGTATAGTTCCAGCGGCGTGCCCTGCTGCTCGATCACGCCATCGCGCATGACGACGACATGGTCGGCCATGGTCATCGCTTCGATCTGGTCATGGGTGACATAGACCGAGGTTGCATGCAGGCGATCGTGTAGCGCGCGGATTTCCTTGCGCATGTGGACGCGCAGCGCCGCATCGAGATTGGAAAGCGGCTCATCGAACAGAAACGCCTGCGGGTTGCGGATGATCGCCCGGCTCATGGCCACACGCTGGCGCTGGCCACCGGAGAGTTCGCGGGGATAGCGCTTCATCAGCTTTGAAAGTCCCGTCGTGGCGGCGACTTCTTCCGCCGCCTTGCGGGCTTCCGCCTTGGCGACGCCGCGCATGCGCAGCGAATAGGTGAGGTTCTCCTCCACGGTCATATGCGGGTAGAGCGCATAGGACTGGAACACCATGGCCACGTCGCGCTTGCGCGGCGGCACACCGTTCATGAGTGTGCCGGCAATGCGCATGTCGCCGGCCGATATGGTTTCCAGCCCGGCGAGCGAGCGCAGAAGTGTGGATTTGCCGCAGCCCGACGGGCCGACAAGCGCGACGAAAGTGCCCTTCTCGATGGAAAGGTTGATGTTCTTCAGCGCATGAAAGGCGCCGTAATATTTGTTGACGCCGGAAAGTTCGATCTGAAGGGTCATTTGAGCGCTCCTGAGGTCAGGCCGGATACGATGCGGCGCTGCAAGAGAATGAAAAGGGCAAGAATGGGCGTCACATACATGGTCGCATAGGCCATGATGTTGTTCCATTCGCTGGTGTTGGGGCCCATGAAGGAATTGAGGCCGACGCTCGCCGGCTGCAAATCGGCCGCCTGTATCATCGATTTCGAGTAGACGAACTCGCCGAAGGCCTGCATGAAGATGAGGATGGCGCTGACGAGAATGCCGTTTCTGGCAAGCGGCAGCACGATGTTGAAAAAGGCGCCAACCCGGGAATTGCCATCAACAAGTGCGGCCTCTTCCAGCTCCTGCGGCACTGCCATGAAGGTGGCGCGCACAAGCACCACGAAGAAGGGCATGCTTTTCGCCGCAATGGCGAGGATGACCGACAAGCGCGGATAATCCAGAAGCCCAAATTGCGAGAAACCGACGAAGATCGGCGTGATCATCAAAGATGCCGGCAGAACCTGCAGCATAAGGATGAGGAACAGGCCGATATCCACCCAGACATTGCGATACCGCGCCAGGACATAGGCACAGCCGACGCCGAGAATGGTGATCAGCAGCACCGCGCTGGAGGCGATCAGCACCGAATTCCACAGGTAGCGCCCCATATTGCGGCTGTTCCAGACATAGGCATAGGTCTGCCATTGCGGATCGCTGGGCCAGAAGGAGGGCGGATTGGCGAACATTTCCGAGCCGCTCTTGAGCGAGGTCAGATACATCCAGTAAAGCGGGAAGAGGTAGATGATGGCGAGTACGATGGCGATGGCCAGCATCAGGCGGTTGCGGGTCGTGATGCTCATCCGCGCACCTCATGCCGAGTGGAACGCACATAAACGATGGAAGCCAGCATGACGAACACGATCATGATGACGGAGATCGTGGCGCCCTTGCCGAAATCATATTGCCGGAAGGACAGATCCCAGGCCCAATATTGCGCCACGTTGGAGCTGTTATTCGGCCCGCCATCGGTAATGGCGGCGAAAAGATCGAATTGCTGCAGCGTGAAAATCAGCCCGAGCGAGACGATGGCGCCGATGGTGGAGCGCATCATCGGCAGGGTGATGGTGTAGAAGCGCTGCCAGGCGTTCGCCCCGTCCAGTTCCGCGGCCTCGTACAGGTCGCCGGGAATGGAGGCGAGGCCGACGGAAAGCAGGATCATGTTGAAGGAAGTGCCGAGCCAGATATTGGCAATGACGACGGCCCAGAGCGAAAAATTCGCATCTGAGCGCCAGAAGATATTGCCCGATATCAGGCCGCTTTCCCGCAGGAAGAAATTCAACACACCGAAATCGCCCGAGAGGATCCAGTTCCAGATCGCGCCCACCACGAGGCCGGGCATGACCCAGGACACGAGAAAAAGGCCGCGCATCCAGGTTGCGCCGGGAAAATTGACCCAGAAGAACAGCGCCAGACCGAAGCCGATGGCGAATTGCCCGGCAATCGAGGCCACGACAAAGGTGACCGTGTTGAAAAGGATCGGCAATGTTTCCGGTTGCCGGAACAGGTCGATATAATTCTTGAAGCCGACGAAGGGGCGCACGAAGGTGCCCAGGCTGAACATGTCGACTTCCTGAAAGCTCATGACGATGTTGTAGATGAGCGGCAGCCCCGCCATGACGAACAGGAAGCCCAAAGGAAAGGCGACAAGGACGATATCGAAACCGCGACCGTCACTGACGCTGGAAAACAGTTTTTTCATGAAACATCCTCGCAAGCTCCAGTCGGGGCCGCCGCCGCTTGTCGCGGCAGGCAGCCCCACCGGGAGGAACCCCTTGGGTGGAGGCCGGAGAAAGCCGGCCGCCCGCCCGGATCAGCCTTCGACCAGCTTTATCTTTTCAGCGGCCTGGTCGAGCGCGGCTTTCGGCGTCATCTGACCCGAAAGCGCGCCCTGAATGGCATCCTGAATAGCCTTGGAAATCTTCGGCCATTCGGGCGAGGGGCCGCGCGGCTGCGCATATTTCAGCTGTTCCACAAAGGTCTTCAGCGCCTCATCCTTCAACGCATTGCCGGTCGGCGGAACGGGGATATCCGAGCGCGCCGGCAACTGGCCGAAGTTCTTGAACATGTCCTTGTCCTTTGAGGCGAAGAACTCGATTGCCTTGAAGGCTTCTTCCGGATGTTTCGTCTTGGAGAAGATCGCCCAGTTATAGTCGCCCATGGCTGAAGACCGCGGAGCGTCGGGCGTGGGCACCGGCAGCAAAGCCACACCCCAGTCGAACTTGGCGTCCTTCAGCATGCGGTCGATTTCCCAAGGGCCGGAAATGACCATGGCGGCGTTGCCGGCGTTGAAGGTGGCGGTGGAGTCCCACTGGCTGCGCGTCAGCGTATCGGGCGATGCCAGCTTTTCATCCAGCATCAGCTTCCACGTTTCGAGCGCTTTGACGGCGCCCTCGGTATTGATGTTCTTGTAGGTCGCGCCCGCCATCTGCGCCCAGGGCAGGAACTGGAAGGTGCCTTCCTCATTCGCCTTGGCGCTGAAGCTGATACCATAGATGTTCTTCGAGGGGTCGGTCAGCTTGCGGGCAGCATCCACCAGCTCATCCCAGGTCTGCGGCGGTTTTGCCGCGTCCAGCCCAGCGGACTTGAACAGGTCCTTGTTGTAATAAAGCGCAATCGTGTTCGTGGCCTTGGGCACGCCGAAATATTTGCCGTCCCACATCACCGATTTCAGCGGTCCCGGAAAATAATTCTCCGTCTTGATGACATCCGACTTCGCAATCATGTCCGTCACGTCGAGAAAGGCCCCGCGTGCGGCGAACATGGCGTGGTTGGGGTTGTCGATGGCGATGATGTCGGGCGCGTTGCCGGTGGAATAGGCGCGCATGGATTCGCTCACCACATCATCGAACTGCAATTGCCGGTATTCGATCTTGATGCCGGTATTGAGCGCGTTGAACTCCTTGATGAGGTTCGGTGCCGGCTGGATATCGCGATCCAGCGACCACAGCGTCAACGTCACATCTTCTGCCTGCGCCGCAATAGCGCCGGCGGACACGCCCGCCAGCAGAAATGCGCCGGCCATCATGCATTTCGCGATACCCATAATCTCCTCCTCTTGGTTATCGTCTCTGCAATTTTCAAAAACCTTCTCCCAAAAGGCTTCCGTTATGCGGGGTCGACGACGAAATCGCCGCCGCGGCATTTTTTCAGATAATTCAGGCCATGCACCTGTCCCGTCATTTCCAGCGCATCGCGGTAGACAGGGTCATGCCAGCCTTCGATGTCGATGGAGCCGGACCAGCCGGCGAGGCGTAGTTCGGAAATAATGTCCGTCCAGTTGCTGTCGCCGAAACCCGGCGTACGCATGAAGACGAATTTTTCCTTGCCGAAAATGCCGTGCTCGCGAATGACATCCCAGCGGATGGTCGCGTCCTTGCCGTGAACGTGGAAAATCTTGTCCGCCCATTTGCGGATCTGCGGCAGCGGATCGATGAGATAGACCATCTGGTGGCAGGGTTCCCATTCGATGCCGATATTGTCATCCGGCGTTTCGTTGAACATCATCTCCCAGGCATCGGGATTGTGCGCGATGTTCCAGTCGCCGGTCTGCCAGTTGCCGTCCATGGCGCAGTTTTCAAAGGCGATCTTCACGCCCTTGTCGGCGGCGCGCTTGGCAAGCTCGCTCCAGATTTCTTTGTACCGCGGCAGGCTTTCCGGCAGCGGCCTGCCACGAAGCCTGCCGGTGAAACCTGCAACGCAGGTCGCGCCGAAATGGTGAGCATTGTCGATGCAGTCTTTCCAGCCTTGCAGTGTCTCAAGGTCAATGTCCGTCTCCTCCAGCGGATTGCCGAACATGCCGAGCGTACTGACGGTGATGTCGCGGTCGCCAATCGCGTCAAGGCAGCGCTTGCCGAGTTCGGCAAGGTCCTGACCGTTGGTGGTCTGCCAGAAGAACGGCTCGAAGCTTTCAAAGCCGAGATCGGCGATCTGGCCGATGCGTTCGGCCGCCTGTCCCTTGGTGGCGCTGACCATGGTGCCGATGCGGATGGATGTTGCCGGATTGCTCACGTCTTTCAGTCCTTATGCTGCAATGGAAACACGCTGGCCGAGGCGGGCGCTTTCAATCGCGCCGATCACCATGGCAAGGCTGTTGATGTTGTCGAAGGAGGCAGTTTCCGGCATCTCACCCGTGCGGATGGAATGAAGGAACGAGAGAATGACGCTGGCATGGCCACGCGTATCCTTCTCGGAAACGGCATCGGAAACGTTTACGGTTTTAAATCCACGCAAAAGTCCCTGCTCGTCACCGGCCACGGAGGCGGAGAAATTGTCTTCACCGTCCCAGAGGATCATGCCCTTCGAGCCGATCAGCCGCCAGCGCGCTTCCCAGCTGGTCCGCTCACCTTCGGCGCACCAGGAACCACGATAGGTAAAGACGACATCATTTGAGAACTCGAAAATGGCATTGGCGCTCGCCCCATGGGCATACCATGAGCCGGCCGGGTTCTTTTCCACGCAAAAGACGGAGAGGGGTTTTTCATTGGCGACGAAACGGGCCGCATCGAAGGTGTGGATCGCCATGTCGAGAAGCAGGACGTTCTTCATTTCTTCACGGAAGCCGCCGAAATGCGGCCCAAGAAAGAAATCGCAATGGATGGCCGTCAAATCGCCGATGGCGCCGTCTTCCAGCGCGCGGCGCAGCCGCCGGATACCCACCACAAACCGCCGGTTTTGCACTACGGCATGAATTTTGCCGGCTTTTTTTGCCAGTTCCACCAGCCTGGCGGCTTCCTCCATCGAGGCGGCAAGCGGCTTTTCGCTCAGCACATGGCACCCCGCCTCGAGACCGGCTTCAACCACGGCAAAGCGCGCCTGCGGGATGACGATATCAAAAAGGATGTCGGCTTTCGTTTTAGCGAGAACCTCGCGCAGATCGGTGCCGATGACCGCATCCGTGAGGGCGAATTCTTCGGCAAGCGCGCGGGCTGTGTTCTCGTTCAGGTCGACCAGACCGGCGATCCTGATCGCGCCGGCGATTTCCGGCGTGGATTGAATGGCGCGTAACCAGCCCTTGGCCATTGCTCCGCATCCGCATAAAACGGCATTAAATGTCATCTCATCTCCCCGGGGCTCTTTTGCAAACTCCTCTTTGCGCAGAGCGTCGTAAACGTTTACGAGACTATGCCAATGGTGTTAGATATGTCAAGACCGTTAAGGGACGCGTTGACTGCGCGCCGGGCCTGGGAGGGGAATGAATGAAAGGAATTCGTCAGCTTGCCGATTATCTGGAGATATCGATAGGCACTGTTTCCCGTGCCCTGAACGGTAAGCCGGATGTGAACGAAGAAACGCGGCGGCGTGTTCTCGAAGCGGCGGAAAAGCTGGGTTATGTCGCCAACCAGTCCGGCCGCAGCCTCAGGCAGGGAACCACCAATGTCATCGGCCTCATGACCGGCAGCGACGCGCAGACCGTGGAGAACTCCGACAACTTCTTCCTGGGTGTTACGGACGGTCTGCAAAGCGTGTTTTCCGGGCATAATCTCGATCTCATCGTTCTGCCCTGCCCGGGGGAAGAGGATCCGGATGAATATTTAAAGCGCATGGTGGCGCGCCGCATGGTGGATGCGATGATCATTTCCGCGACGCGGCGGATAGACAAACGTGTGGATTTCCTGAAGCAGACCCGCCTGCCTTTCGTGGCGCTCGGTCGGACCGCTTCCAGCGACACCCACGCCTGGATCGACCTCGATTTCGAGGGCGTCGCGAAAAACGCGGTCGACCGCCTTGCCGCTGCCGGGCATCGTTCGATTGCGGTGGCGGTACCCGACAGCGACATCAATCTCGGTTATGTTTTTCTGGAAGGATACAGGCGCGCGCTGGAAGACAATGGCATTGCTTACGATTCCTCACTGGTCATCCGCGCGAAATCCAGCGAGCAGGGCGGTTATCACGCCGCCAGCGAATGGCTGCAGATGCGGCCCCGGCCAACGGCGATCGTGCTGATCTACGAACTGATGGCGGTCGGTCTTTATCGCCGGCTTGCGGAAGTGGGCCTAAAACCGGGGCGCGATCTCGCCGTCATCGGCTTCCGCGATGGCCCGCGTGGCCAATTTCTGGAACCACGGCTGACGAGTTTCCGCATGTCCCTGCATGATCTCGGCGTGACTGTGGCTCAGACACTGTTATCGACCATGCCGGCCTACGCGCCGTTTTATCCCGATCAGGCCCGCCATTGCGTTTGGCCCATGCTTCTGGTGGCCGGCGAGAGTGACCCCGCCCCATAAGACAGCAGGGTGGCGCGACGGGCTGAGAACTCCGCGTCATAATGGCGGCGCACTTCGTAAAGCGCGACGGCATATGGGAAAAACTCGTGCGCAATTCGTTGCTCGGCGCGATTTCCTTCAGCCGGATGGAAAGCTGTGCGGCTTGCTTGCGAATGCCGCGCCTACCACAATGCGCGCGCCTTCATCGTCGCTGGCGGGTTCAGAAATCCGTTTGATCCTTATATCGGACACCGATGGCCTCATTCTCTGGTAAGTATTTGATATGTATACATTTTTACGACTTCGCGCCGGAAATCATCATGTCTTTGCGTTGGCCGAAGGCCGGTGACAGCCTGCAATGCTGCAATCAGACCCCGCCCGCTTCTTCGATGAACCGGCGCACCAGCGGCAGATGCCGTCTTTCGGCAAGGCAGATCGCATATTCGTCGATGAGTTCGTTGGCGTCGCGCAGCGGCACGAAGGAAAGGCGCGCATCGTGGCCGAATTCCAGATCGGCCACCACGCCGCATCCGACGCCGTTGGCGATAGCTTCGCGCACGCCCTCGCGTGAGGAAATCTCGATTGCCGGCTGGATAGAAATGCCGTGATCGGCAAGGTTCTTTTCGAAGATTTCGCGGGTGCGCGATCCCCGCTCGCGCATGACGAAGGATAAGCCCTCCAGTTCGGTCATGAAGACGCCCTCACGTTCCGCCAGCGGGTGGGCGGCGGGCACGCACAGGCCAAGCCGCATGCTGAGAAATTTGACGCCGTAAAGACGCGGATCGTCCGGAGTGCGGGCGGTGATGGCGACGTCGGCGCGGTAGTCGATGATCTGTTCCACCACGCGTGCCGAATTATCGACAGAAAGGGAGAAGGTGAGTTGCGGCCGCTCGGCCTTCAGCCGCGAAAGGATCGGCAGCGGCAAGACGGGACCGTCCGCCGCGACCCGCAAATGCCCGCCGGCAAAACCCGTATCGCCGCGCAGGAAGGCCTTGGCCTCGTTCTCTGCCTGAAACAGGCGTGCGGTAATTTCGAACAGGCGCTCACCCTGCGGGCTGAGGCTCACCCCGCGCGGTTTTCGTTCCAGAAGGTTGACGCCGCTGACGGCTTCCAGCTCCCGCACATGGGCCGAAAGGGTCGATTGGCTGATCGCCATGTCGCGCGCGGCCTGAGAAAAGCCGCCCGATTGCGCGACGATGTGGAAGGCCTTCAGCTGCGTGGTCGACATGGGATCCTGTTCTGCCGCCGGCCGACACGAAAGGCGCCGGTGCGATTGGATTATCGGCGAAAAAGCTGACAATTCCATGACGTTAGCGGGACAGCTTCATTAACCATGCGACAAAACCGATGGGCGACATCGGAAATCGCTATGGCGTGTTTACGATTTGTTAGGAATTCGTCATCGGGGCGTTAGTTCCAGTCTCTAGTCGTGCCGCCATGGCCCATCGGCCACTCCATTTCTTGTAAAAATTTTTTGTAAAGGCCAAAGAGATGACGACCACCCAAAACGCGATCGCCAATCCCATCGAAACCTCTTCCGACTGGCTGCTGACCATTCCGCGCCTGTCGCAAAATCAGGGCATTCTCGTTGCGCCGAACGGTACCGGCATGGCGACCTCCTACAGCCTCGTCTACGACGTTTATTTCCCGAAAAACGGCTCCACCGGCTGGATGCCCTTTTTGCAGACCGACCTGACCAACCTCAGCGACGGCGATATTTTCGGCAAGGCGAGCGGCGACAGCTATGGCGTCGGCATCAGCGGCAATTATCGCGGTGCGGCGAAGCTGGACGCCTGGAACCGCATCGGCCTGACGATCGAAACGGACGCCGATGGCGCGGTTTCGATGAATAAATACATCAACGGCGAATTCGTCGCCAACCAGAAGATCAATGGCGGCGCGAGCCGCTTCGCCATCGACATGGCCAAGGGCTTCCTGATCTTTTCCGATGAGAACGGTGAAACCTCACCCGGCTATCTCAGCAATTTCCTGTTCCTCAAACAGGCTCTGACAAGTGAGGAAATGTCCTATCTTGGCGAGGCCAAGGCCTCCGGCATTTTGCCGGTCGAGATGAAGTCCGCGGCCGAAAAGGTCGGCGTCCTCGAAGTCGGCTTTGCCCAGGGTTCGGCCGCGCCGGTCATGGGTTCCGGCAAAGTCACCGGCAACGGTACGGCACTCGAATTCCTGACTCCGGCCCAGGCCGGCATTCTCGCCATTGGTGAAAAACCCGTCGTCGATCCGGTCGCCGTCGTCAAGACGTCCGCCATCAAGGACATGATGGTGACGCCCGAAGCGGACAATGTGACGATTGATCTGTCGAAGCACTTCTCCGGTGAAAAGCTTACCTTCACCGTGCAGAACAGCGAAAACAAGGTCGTCAATGCGGTGCTCGTCGATAACAAGCTGACGCTCGACTTCGCCGAGCTCGGGCACTCCGATGTCCGTGTCACTGCAACGGACGCCGCCGGCAAAAGCATCGCCGATGACTTCCGCGTGCGCGTGGCCGGTCCGAATGCCTATACGATCGCCGTTTTCCCCGACACACAGGACTACACCTCGAACGACGGCATCAAGCATCTGTTCGGCGAAATGACGCAGTGGCTGGTCGACAATCGTCAGAGCCATAACATCGTCTTCATGAGCCATGTGGGCGATATCACCCAGAACAACCAGCCTTCCGAATGGGATATTGCCGAAGCTGCGCTCCGCAAGCTCGATGGCAAGCTGCCCTATGCACTGCTTCCCGGCAATCACGACCAGGGCGCCTATGGCAACGCCGCAAACCATTCTTCCGACCAGCTGGACAGCCGTTTTTCGGCTGCAAAACAGGCCGCGACCAATGCCGGCACCTTTGGTGGCGCTTACGATCAGGAACAGGCTGCCGCCCGCAACACCTACAGCACCTTTACCGCACCCGATGGCACGAAATGGTTGTCAATCTCGCTGGAATTCGGCCCGCGCGACGACGTGATCCGCTGGGCGGGTGACGTCATCGAGAAGTTCCCCGATCATCGTGTCATGCTCGCCACTCATTCGCTGACAAGCTACGCAACACGTCAGGACAATCTGGCCCTGCCGCTTTATGACGAGGGTGCGGGCTACGATTACGGCATGCGCACAGACCAGCGCGGCGCAAATGACGGCGAATATGTTGCCCGTGCCCTTCTTGCACGTTATCCCAACATCGTCATGACCTTCTCCGGCCATATTTTCGGCGACGGTGCGGAAACGGACATCACCTATAACCAGTACGGCGAACCGGTCTTCCAGTTTCTGGTCAACTACCAGAACGGCGTGTCGCGTGAAATCACCGGAAATGGCGTCGAGTCGCGTGGCAATAATGGCGGCAACGGTGCAATCCGCTTGATCACCATCGATCCGGACAACAATCGCATCACCACTGAAACCTACTTCACGGCCTTTGACGATTACCTCGATGGTTACCGAACGAAGCCGGAACTCGATCGCGATGGTCTCACCGGTTATTATCGCGGCCATCAGGAAGTGTTCGAGAACATCTATGTCGGGCAGGGGAAGGCCCGCGCCATGGCCGATGCCGGTGACGATATCGTCGCCAGCGCCGAAAGCGGCGCGTCATTCGCCAATGTCGCTCTTTCAGCCGCAAAATCGCTGCGTTCGCAGGACATCCGGAGTTTCGTCTGGACAGACAGCAACGGTGATGTCGTCGCCGAAGGCAAGGAAGCGATCGCCGATCTTTCGCTTGGCAAACATAAGCTGACCCTGACCACGACGGACGTAGACGGTGTCAAGACCAGCGACAAACTCGATGTACTGGTTCGTGGCGACCGCACGCTGCTAGTTGAAAATTTCAACGACGGCAAGGCGGATGGTTGGGCGACAGACTTTGGCGCGACCGACGGCAACACTGGAAATTTCCTGCTGAAGGGCACGGTGTTTTCGCGGTCTACAACGGGCGACGGCCTTGCTGCGCCTGAAGCTGCCCTTTTCGACCAGAGCGATGCAAACAATAACAAGCTGGTTTATGTCGGCGCTCAGTCATCCGGCTGGAGCGATTACGTCTTCGAGGCGACGCTGACGCAACTCGATAACGACGCGATCGGTGTCTATTTCTATTATAGCGATGCGCAGAATTATTACCGCTTTACGATGGATGGCGAGACTAACCGTCGTCAACTGGTCAAGGTTTCGAATGGTGTCGAGACGCTTCTTGCCTCGGTGAATGAAGGTTCGCCTTACAATATGGATATTCCGTTGACCGTTGCCATCGTTGGTGGCGCGATCAATGTTTTCGTGGGAGACAAGAACGTTTTCGGCGGACCGGTGGTGGATGCGACGTCGCCGCTTTCCGGCGGTACGATCGGTTTATATTCAAGCGGCCAACGCGCATCGGTTTTCGATGATATTGTCGTAACGAAGGTCGGCACCACCGCGAAAGCGGGTATCGATCAGCGGGTCTATGACTTTGACGGCGATGGCAAGGCGTCCGTCAGGCTCGATGCCTCAAGTTCGTTTGCGGCAGGGCAATTGAACGATTTCGTCTGGACAGACCTTGAGGGCAACGTCGTTGCGACGGGCAAGAAAGTTGATGTCGATCTGAATGTCGGCATCAACAGGCTGCTTCTGAAGGTTACCGATGCTAAAGGCTCGGTTTCGACGGACCGGATTGACGTGACAGTGGTCGACAAGACGAAGATCCTCGTTGCCGAGGACTTCTCGACAGCCGAAGCGATGGCGCGGTTCAAGATCGTCGATGAAGGCGAATTCGGTGGCATCGGTGCGGACGGCAAGTCGTCGGAATGGCTGATTTCCGATGGCAAGCTTCTCCAGACGACGGGACTTATGAGCCGCGAACTGACGTGGAGCGGTGCAACCAATTCCGACAAGTACAAGCGCGGATGGAGCCCGATGGGCGACGGCGTCAACGTGCTGCGTCTCGGAACCTATGCCCTGTTCAACGATCCGGCGGCGCTGGCGTGGACGGATTATGCCATCGAGGCGAATTTCCAGACGCCGGACAAGGATGGTCTCGGCTTCCTGTTCCGTTACAAGGACAGCAAGAACTACTACAAGCTCGAACTCGACGCTGACGGTATTCTCGATCGCAACCCCGGCAACGGTGCTGGCAGTATTTTTAATCTCGTGCGCATGAAAAACGGGATCGAAGAAATTCTGGCGCAGGTGCCGGGCAAATATGAACAGGGGCAGGAGATGAAGCTGCGCGTCGAGGTTATCGGCGACAAGATCACAGCCTTCCTCAATGACGAAGCGCTGTTTGCCTATCCGATCGGTGATCGTGGGCTCGCTGCCGGTACATTCGGCCTCTATTCCTGGGGTAATGCCGGCCTGACCTTCGACAATTTGACCGTGGTCGATCTCAAATCCGGTCTCGAGGCACACCGGATCGTCGGAACCAGCGGTGCGGACATGCTCGTGGGTACTGCAGCCGCGGACACCATCCTTGGCCTTGACGGTAATGATGAGCTGCAGGGTTTTGGCGGCGATGACCGGCTGGATGGCGGCGCGGGTGACGATGCGCTTTCGGGCGGTGAGGGCAATGACGCCCTTTCCGGCGGCGCCGGCAATGACGAGCTGTGGGGCGATGATGGCGACGACATGATCGCCGGCGGTCTCGGCGATGATTTCATCGAAGGCGGCCGGGGCAATGACCTGTTGATCGGCGGCGACGGATCGGACCGCTATCGTTATGGGCGTGGCGACGGGTCTGATGTCATCGTGGAGACGGCATCGGCAACCGGTTCGGTTGACCGCCTTTCTCTCTATGACATCGCCCGCAGCGAAGCGGTTCTGCGAAAATACGGCCAGTCCGTTGTGGTCGAACTGGCCGATGGTGAGACGCTGACGCTGAGCAACCAACTGGCCGATGGCGGCATTGAGAGGCTGTCTTTCGCCGATGGCAAGGTTTTGAACCGCGACGATATCGTCAAGGGTCTCGTCAATCGCGGCCCGGCCGCAGTGGATGACGGGCTTGCGGCGGTAAACGAGGACGCGCCGTCCTTCGTGATCTCCTTCGCCACGCTGCTTGGCAATGATCGCGACGCTGATCTCGACGACCTGACGGTCACTGGCGTCTCGGCCCCGGTCGGCGGCACGGCGGTGCTGGAGGAAACCGGCATTCGCTTCACTCTCTCGGCCGATTTTAATGGCGAGGCGGCTTTCCGCTACACCATCGCCGATGGTCGCGGCGGCGTAAGCGAAGCGACGGCCGCCTTCACCGTCAAGCCGGTCAACGATGCGCCGGTGGCCTCGTCGGTCAATGTCGAAACGGACGAAGACACGGCCGTCAGCGGCAGGATGGTTGCGGCCGATGTCGACGGTGACACGCTCTCCTTCGCGCTGAAGGCCGATGCCACTAACGGCGTCGCCCGGATCGACGCGGAAACCGGCGCCTGGACCTATACGCCGAATGCAAACGTCAACGGAACCGGCAGTTTTACCGTCGTCGTCTCCGACGGTAAGGGAGCCGCGACCGAGAGTACTGTTACCGTCGCCATCAAGGCGGTCAACGACGCTCCGGTCGCGGTTGCCGACTTGATTGCCATCGGGGAAAAGGACAAGGGCGTCTTTGATCTCGTTGCCAACGATACGGATATCGAGGGTGACCGTCTGGCGCTGGTCGGTTTTGCGGTGACGGCGGTTGCCGGTCTCTCCCTGACGAACGAGCAGGCTGCTGCTGCCTTCTCGGTGGTCGATGGCAAGCTGGTGGTCGATCCCTCCTCCGCCTTTGCAAGGCTGGAAGACGATCAGCAGGCGACTGTCACACTCACCTATACCGTGCGCGACGCCAATGGCGGTGAATCGACGGGCACGACCACCGTCACTGTCGATGGTTATACAGAATACAACATCGTAGAAGGCAGCGATGGCGCCGATGTGCTGATCGGGACAAGCCGTAAGGACATGATCGAAGGCGGCGCTGGTGATGACCGGCTGTCGGCTGGCTCCGGCAACGACATGGTGGATGCCGGCTCCGGCAACGACCGTGTGATTGCCGGCGAGGGCAACGACGTGGTCGACGGTGGCCCCGGCAATGACGTGTTGATGGGCGGTGCCGGCAATGACGTGCTTTATGGCGGCGACGGTAACGACGAGATCAGCGGCGGTTCCGGTGACGACACGCTGAGCGGCGGGGCAGGCAACGATGTCCTGACCGGCGGCAGCGGTGCGGATACCTTCGTCTTCGCGGCCGGCAGCGGTCAGGACGTGGTGACGGATTTCCAGGCCGGCGTTGACGGCAAGGATGTCGTCCAGCTCTCGAAGGATGTCTTTGCCGATTACCAGACGCTGATCGCCTCCGGCGCCTTTACCGACGGTGTGAACGGCGCCGAGATCGCCTTCAAGGACGGCTCGACCATCACCTTCGACGGCGTCAAGACCGAGCAGTTCGTCATCGACGACTTCCGCTTCGCCTGACCCGCAAAGGGCGCATTCTCCGGGATGCGCCCTTTTTTCGTTCGCGGGCGGTTGTCACCGGCATGTCATCGCCGGGTGCTGTCGCCACGATCTCAACGGATAGTAAAATGCGTCATCGTTCCGCCAATAATAATGTTCGCCAGATCAAGGGCGTTTTCGCCGGCTGCGCCGGCGCTTTCATCGGCATCGGCCTGATGAGCGCTCTGGTCAATATTCTATATCTCACCGGCTCGTTGTTCATGATGGAGGTCTATGACCGCGTTCTGCCGAGCCGCAGCCTGCCGACGCTTGTGGCGCTGTTCGCAATCGTTGTGGTGCTTTATGCGTTTCAGGGCCTGTTCGATGCGGTGCGCGGGCGTCTGCTGGTGCGCATCGCCGATCGGCTCGATCAGCTTTTGTCCTCACGGGTTTACGATGCGGTGATCGGCCTGCAATTGCGCATGCCGGTGAGCGGTCGCCAGGCGCAGCCGCTTCGCGATCTCGACACGATCCGTTCTTTCCTGTCGGGAAGCGGGCCAACCGCGCTGTTCGACCTGCCCTGGCTGCCTTTCTACATTGCCATCTGTTTCGCTTTTCATTTCTGGCTAGGCGTCACGGCGCTTACCGGCGCTGTCATTCTCACCGTGTTCACGCTGATGACGGAGCTGGTCTCCAAGCGTCCCGTCGAAGAGGCTGCGCAACATGTTTCCAGGCGCAACAGACTGATCGAAGCCACCCGGCGCAACGCCGATATCATCGCCGTCATGGGCATGGGCGCGCCGCTGCGGGATCGCTGGCAGGCGGATAATCGCGCTTATGTGCGCGAGCAGCGCTCCGCAAGCGATATCGCTTCCGGCTTCGGCGTAGCGAGCAAGGTGCTGCGCATGGTTCTGCAATCCGGCATTCTGGCTGTCGGGGCCTGGGTGGTCATCAACGAGCAGGCGACGCCCGGCATCATCATCGCCGGCTCCATCCTGTCAGCGCGGGCGCTTGCGCCGGTCGATCTCGCCATCGCCAACTGGAAAGGTTTCATCGCGGCCCGGCAAAGCCGCCGCCGGCTTGAAAAAACTTTGGCGCTGCTGCCCGAGACAGCAATGCGCATGGACCTGCCCGCGCCGCAGGCGCTCCTGTCGGTCGAGCGCGTCAGCGCCATTCCGCCGGAGATGGCGGAGCCGGTGCTGCAGGACATCGCCTTCACGCTTTCGGCCGGCAGCGGCCTTGGCGTGATCGGGGCGAGCGGTTCCGGCAAGAGTTCGCTGGCGCGCTTGCTTGTTGGCCTGTGGCGGCCGCTCAAAGGCTCCATCCGGCTGGACGGCGCGACGCTGGAGCAATGGCCTGCCGAGGCGCTGGCGCGCCACATCGGTTATATGCCGCAGGCGATCGAATTGCTGGACGGCACCATTGCCGAAAACATCGCTTCCTTCGACCGGCAGGCGAGTTCGGACAAGATCATCGCGGCGGCGCGCGCGGCGCGCATTCACGATCTCGTCGTCAGCCTGCCGGATGGTTATTCCACCGAAGTCGGCGAGACGGGGCGGCAATTATCGGCGGGGCAAAAACAGAGGATCGCCCTTGCGCGGGCACTTTATGGCGACCCCTTCCTCGTCGTGCTCGACGAGCCGAATTCCAACCTCGATTCCGAAGGTGAGGATGCGCTGACGGCGGCGATTCTCGGCGTTCGCGAACGCGGCGGGGTGGCCGTCATCATCGCCCACCGCCCGAGCGCGCTTCTGGCTGTGGACAAGGTGCTGATGCTCGCCGATGGCCGCCAGCAGGCTTTCGGTCCGAAGGAAGAGGTTCTCGCCAAGGTGCTGCGGCCGGTCGGCGGCGCGGCGGGCGCCCTCAAGGTCGTGCAGGCCGTGGAAACAGGAAAGGCATGAAGATGGACGAATGGCAGACACTCAAACGCTCGATCCGCAGCCACCTTCTCGTTGGCGGGCTCGGCTTTCTCACGCTGACGGGCCTGCTTGGCGGCTGGGCGGTGGGCACCGAGATCGTCGGCGCGGTCATCGCGCAGGGTTCGCTGGTGGTGGAAACCAGCCTGAAAAAGGTCCAGCATCCGGTCGGCGGCGTTGTCAGCGAATTGATGGTGCGCGATGGCGACCGGGTGAAGGCCGGCGACATCGTCATGCGCATCGATGCGACGATGACGCGGGCCAACCTCGCCATCATCGTCAAAAGCCTCGATCAATTCACCGCCCGCAAGGCGCGGCTGGAGAGCGAGCGTGACCGGGCGGGCAAGGTTGTGTTTCCGAAGGCTTTGCTCGACCGGAGCAACGACACCGATATCGTCGCGATGCTGGATGCCGAACAGCGTCTTTTCGAAACCCGCAGTGCCGTTCGTGAAAGTAAGAAGCGTCAGCTCGAACAGCGCGTGCGCCAGCTTCGCGACGAGATCGCCGGCATGGAAGCCGAGCGTGCGGCGAATTTTCGCGAACAGGGCATGGTCGATGAGGAGTTGATCCGTTTTCGATCCCTGCACGAAAGGGGCCTGATGGAAAAAAGCCGCCTTAGCACGCTGGAGCGTCAGGCCACGGATATTGATGGCGATATCGGCCGGCTGATGGCGGGTATTGCCGGGGTCGAGGCGAAGATCAGCGAAACCGCGCTGCAAATCCTTCAGATCGATGAACAATGGTCGGAGGAGGTCGGTTCCGATCTGCGTGAGATGGACGCCCGCATCGGCGAATATGTCGAACGGCGGGTGGCGGCAGAAGACCAGCTGAAACGTGTCGATATTCTCGCGCCACAGGATGGCGTGGTGCATCAACTTGCCGTGCACACTGTCGGCGGTGTCATCGCACCGGGCGAACAGATCATGATGATCGTGCCGGAGGTGGACAAGCTGGTGGTGGAGGCCAAGGTCGCGCCGCAGGATATCGACCAGATCTATTATGGCCAGGCGACAAACCTGCGTTTTTCCGCCTTCAATCAGAAAACGACACCGGAAATCACCGGCACGGTGGAGCGGATTTCGGCTGACGTGACGGTGGATCAGCGCACGGGCGCCAGCTATTACCTCGTGCGTGTCGCCACCTCGCAGGAGCAGATAAAGCGGCTGGGTGAATTCCACCTGATGCCGGGCATGCCGGTGGAAGCCTTCATCACGACAGGAGAAAGAAGCGTCCTTTCCTATTTCCTCAAACCGCTGATGGATCAGGCCAGCCGCTCCTTCCGCGCGGTTTGAGATTTTCATATTCCGGCCTGCCGGTTGCCAAGGCCCGCCCTGTGTTTCAGGGCGGGCCGAAACAGCTGTTGCGGCGGGCCGGAACTGCCTGAAAAACGCCGCTCCGATTATCGCAAAAGAAAATGCCGTGCGTCTTCACGCACGGCATTTTCTTTATCGAACCGGACCGCGACTTTCCGCGGCCCGGAGTCTTTACGGGAGATCAGCCGATCTTCACATTGTCATCGCGCTTGATGGCGATGATCGTCGAACGCGGCAGCTTGCCTTCGCCATCCGGGAAGGGGGCGTCGGGGTGCTGGATGCCGACGAAGTGGGTGCGCTTGTCGCCGGACCATGTCTGGCCGGTGACTTCGGAACCCTTCGGGGCGGTGAGGAAGCGCTCGATGCGGCCGGTGGCCGGGTCGCCCGCCAGCATCTGGTTGTTGCCTTGGCCGGCGAAGGCGCCTTCGTTGCTGTCCTCTCCGTCGGTCTGGATCCAGAGCAGGCCGGTGCTATCGAACATCATGCCGTCAGGCGAATTGAACATATTGCCTTCGTTGATATTCGAAGAACCCGCATAGGCGTCCTTGTGGACGGTGGGGTTGCCGGCCATGCAAAACAGGTCCCACTTGAACTTGCCGTCCGCATGGTCGTCATTTTCCGGATACCAGCGCACGATCTGGCCGTATTCGTTCTTTTCGCGCGGGTTGGCGGCGTTGATCGCCATGGCGTCGCCGCCGGCGTTTGCGCGCAGCTTGCCGTCCTTCATTTCGCCGCGGCGGCTGTTGTTGGTCAGCGCGCAATAGGCTTCGATGGCGACCGGGTTGATGGCGACCCATTCCGGGCGGTCCATGGTCGTCGCGCCCACCTTGGAAGCGGCCTGCCGGGTGAAGACGCAGATTTCGTCGATCTTCATGCCGGTGGTTTCAGGCGTCAGGGCGAGCCATTCGCCGGCGCCGTCGTCAGAGAACTTGGCGACGTAAAGCGTGCCTTCGTCAAGCAGCTTGGAGGTGTCGCCGCCCGGCACGTAGATGCCGTTGGAGACGAATTTATAGAGGAACTCGCCACGCTCGTCGTCACCCATGTAAACGACGACACGGCCGTCGCGGGCGATGACCACGGCGGCGTTTTCGTGCTTGACGCGGCCAAGCGCGGTGCGCTTGATCGGGGTGGAGGAGGCGTCCGAAGGATCGATCTCGACCACGTAACCGGCGCGGCGCGGTTCGTTGGGGTTCTTCGCAACGTCGAAACGCTCGTCGAACTTCTCATAGGCATAGCGCGTCTCGGCGACGATGCCGTAACGCTTGTAATCGTCAGGCAGCTTGAAGGCGGCGTCGGTGGTGCCGAAATAGCCGTTGAAGTTTTCTTCGCAGGTGAGGTAGGTGCCCCAGGGCGTGCGGCCGGCGCCGCAATTGTTGAAGGTTCCGAGACAGTCGACACCATCAGGGTCGGCGGCGGTCTTGACGAGATCGGAGCCTGCGGCCGGGCCGGAAAGCTTCATCGGCGTATTGTGGTGGATACGGCGGTTGAAGGGGCTGTCGAGAACGATCTTCCAGCCGTCCTCATCTTCCGCGACTTCCATGACGGTGACGCCCTGCATGTTCTGCAGGATTTTCACATCGTCGGCCGTCTTCGGGTTGCCCTTGTCAGTGTGCGGCAGGTTGGTTTCCGGGTTCACATATTCATGGTTGACGGCGATCAGCTGGTGGCTGCCGACGACGAAGAGTTCCATGCCGTCGGTGTTTTCGCCGAAGACCTTGTCGGAGTTTTCAACGCTGACGCCCTTGGTGGGGTCGAGATCGGGAACGTTGGAGAACAGCGGCTGGCCCCATTTCGCCAGCGGCTTCCAGTTATAACCTTCCGGGACATGGATGGTGTGGTCGGTGGCGGCGGCAACCGGCTTGAAGGGGAAACGGCCGATGGCGGCTTCCTGTGCCTCGGCCGAGGTGCTGCTCATCAGGTTGCCGAGCGTGCCCATGGCGGCCGCGGCCGAACCGAAGGCAAGCACGCCGCCCAGAAAGCCGCGGCGGGAAATCGCGGTTTCGACCACGCGGTCGAAATCGGTTTCGGCCGGCGGCGGGTTCTGCAGTTCGTCCCATTCGTCCCAGGACAATTTGCTCGTATCGATGTCGGTCATAGTCTGTCTCCACCGTTGCTTGTTTGGAATCATTCCAGCAAGGTGCCTACCGTCCCAATATTTCATGAGGATGACGGAAAGGGCAGTATCGGCGGTCATTTTCCCTGTGCCAGGGCGGCTTTTTCGTCAGCGCCCGATCAGGATGCGGGTGACGAGAAAGCCGTCGAAGCGGCAGAAACGGAAGGGAATCTCCGTTCCCCTGCGCCATTTGCCGCCAATGTCTGCGGTCAGCCGCAGCGAGGCCGAGCCGTTGTCGTCGAAGCCGGATAATTCCGCCGCCTCGAAAAAGAAAAACCGTTTCACTGTCGGATAAAGCGCCTTGAACAGGCTCTCCTTTGCCGAGAAAATCAGGCCGGTCATGAAGGGGTCGATGGTGTTGCCGAGGCTGTGGCGTTCACGAGCGGTTAGGGCCTGTGTGGCGATATCGCGGGCTTCCTCCTCGCTCAGGAGCTTTTCAATATCGATGCCGATGCCGCGGAACCGCTCGCAAGAGCCGGCAATCGCAATCGCGCGTTCATGGCTGTGGGAAATCGCGCCGATCACGCCTTCGGGCCAGAGGGGCGCGCGGTCCTTACCCATACCGGGAAAGGTGGAACGGCCGGTGAGGTGGCGGATGGCTTCTGCCGCGCATCTGCGCCCGGCGATGAACTCCGCCTTGCGTTTTGGCGTTGCGCGCAAAAGCTGCGGCGGCAAGGGAGGGACCTTTCCGCCGCAGCCTTCATCGGCGTTGTAACGAAGGGTGAGGCAATGGCAATCGCAACTGTCGTCCGGCCAAGGCCAGATGGCCTCCGGTGGATCGCCGGAGAAGGCTTTGCGATGAAACGCCGTTGCGACGGCCATATTTTTCACCTTCAATCCAACGGCTCGAATTTAAGCCGCGAGCGTTGCGCCGCCATCGACGACGATCTGCTGCATCGTCACATGACCGGCCTGATCGGAGGCGAGGAACAGCACCGTATCGGCGATATCGTCCGGCCTTGCGATCTTGCCGAGCGGGATGCCGAGCTTGAACTGTTCGGGCAGGCCGGCGACCAGCCGGTCCTTGCCGGCGGGGTCGCTCAGCATGCCGGCAAGCATCGGCGTATCGGTGGAGCCCGGTGAAACGACATTGCAGCGCACGCCATAGGGCGCAAGCTCAAGGGCGGCGCAATGGCTGAGGCTGACCAGCGCCGCCTTGGAAGCGCAATAGGCCATCATGCCGATGCGCGGCACGACGGCGGCATTGGAGCCGATGTTGACGATCGCGCCGCGCCGCTGCCGTTTGAAGGTGCCGCTCCATTGCCGCAGCATATAGAACGGCCCGGCCGCGTTGACGTCCATGCAGGTTTTCCAGTCCGCTGGCGTCAGGCTTTCGCTGTCACCGAGCCGCAATATGCCGGCGGCATTGACCAGAATATCGAGCCCGCCCCATTCGCTTTCGATTGCCTTGCAGGTCGTCTCCACTGCTTCCGCTTGGGTGATGTCGAGTGCGATCTGGCGGAAGGGGGACTCCACTGTGTCGGCCAGAAGGTCGAGGCCTATGACCTCGGCCCCTTCCTCGATGAAGCGTTCGGCGATACGGCGGCCGATGCCCCGGGCCGCGCCCGTCACCAGCGCACGCCGCCCGGTAAATCTCTGTTGCGTCATCTTGTCCGTCCGCTCAGGCTGCGAGCCGCTTCTGGTCGATCAGCGCCCACCAGGCGGAGAGTGTCGGTACACGCGCAAGCTCATCGAAGCCGACCGTGACACCGCGTTCCTTCAGCTCGCCGGCGAGCTTCATCACCTGCAGGGAATCGAGGCCATAGAAAATGAGGTTCTCGTCGGGGTCGATATCGCTTTCATCCTCCACCATTTGCAGGACACGGGCTTTCAGCCACTCGCGGGTGCCGGTGGCTTCGCCCGCGCCGACAAGGCTTGCGGTGTCGATCACCACGCCGCAGCGCGTCGCCACATATTGCAGTGCCATGCGGTGCTCGGCCTCGGAAAAATCGGCGACGCCGTCACCGATCATGAAGGGTTGAATATCCTTCATGAAGGCTTCCACCGCCGTCATCATGCAGCCGATATGGGCGTAAACGCCGCCGACGATGATCTGGTCGCGGCCCCAGCCTTTCATCCGCTCCGCAAGGTCGGAACGCTGGAAGGCGCTGTAACGCCATTTGGTCAGCACCACGTCGTCAGGTGTCGGCACAAGTTTGTCCACCACCTTCTGCAATTCGGGATCGACGACCGTAAGCCCCGGTCCCCACATGTCATTCAGCAGCGCACGGTCGCCGGGCGGCTGGTTATGCGGCTGGGCGGTATAGATGACCGGCACGCCGTTCTGAACGGCCCATGCCTTCACCTTGGCGAGATTGTCGATGAGGGTGGTCATCAACTTGCCGTCGGCTTCGTAGAACCGCAGGAAATAACGCTGCATGTCGTGGATGAGAAGCACGGCGCGTTTCGCATCGGGCTGCCATTTTGTCTTGTTGGCCGGAAAGCTTGCGGCGACCGGCATCGGATAGTCGGAAATGGTGGGGATCGTCATGATGACCTCGGTTTCTTGCTGCGCCGGCTCGGGCGGCGCGTAATCTTTGGAATGGGGACGCTCTTTTGAACGTCCCTTTCGATTGGTGCTGCTTGTCAGGCGCTGATGGCGACGGGGACTGTCAGCAGGTCGCGCAGGCGCTTCTTGTCGATCTTGCCGACGGCGGTGAGCGGCATGGCCTCGATGAAGCGCACCCGGTCCGGCAGTTTGTAATCCGCAACGCCGAGACCGGCGAGATGCTGGCGGATAGCTGGCGCCTTGAGCGCGGGATTACGCGACACGACGAAGACGCAACTCTTTTCTCCGAGAAGCTCGTCCTGCATCGCCACCAGTGCGGCGTGGGTGATATCGGGATGCCGCAGGATCAGGTTTTCCACCTCCTCCGAAGCGACTTTTTCGCCGCCGCGATTGATCTGATCCTTCACCCGGCCAACGACCCTGAGATAACCTTCGGGCGTGCGCTGCACGACGTCGCCGGAATAATAGAAGCCATCCTTATCGAAGACCCGGGCGCTGTGGTCGGGCGCGCGGTAATAGCCCCGGAACGTATAGGGACCACGGGTCGCCAGCATGCCGGCTTCACCTTCCGGCACGTCGTTGCCGTCCTCGTCAACGATGCGGATCTCGTCGTCCGGGCTGATCGGCCTGCCTTGCGTGGTGAAGACGATATGGTCGGGATCACCGAAGCGGGTATAGTTCACCAGACCTTCCGCCATGCCGAACACCTGCTGCAGGTCGCAGCCCAAGACCTCAGGCACCTGGCGGGCGAGCGCTTCGGCGAAGCTTGCGCCGCCGACCTGTAGAAGCTTGAGCGACTTCAGCTTTTCGCGATGGGCGGGAGCTGCCTGCAGCCACAGGGCCACCGCCGGCGGCACAAGCGGCACGATATCGACGCCGTGTCTTTCGATGAGGTCGAAGCAGGCAAGCGGCTCGGGATTGGCGGCCATGACCACAGCACCGCCGGCGTGGAACACGCCGAGCGCGCCGGGCGAGCTCATCGGGTAATTATGCGCCACCGGAATGGCGCAGAGGAAACGGGTCTGCGGTGAAAGTTCGCAGATCTCCGCGCTGGCCCGGACGCTGTAGTCATAGTCGTTATGCGTCCGGGGGATCAGTTTCGGCGTTCCGGTGCTGCCGCCGGAAAGCTGGAACAGCGCCACCTCATCGGCGGCGGAAGGGGCGTAAGCCGGTGGATTTTCCGCCGGGGCGGCCAGCTTCTGCTCCAGGCTGCGCTGCGGATCGGTTTCGCCGAGCAGCAGGGTCACGGCAAGCTTTGGAGAGACCGCCTTCAGCGCCTCCACAAATGTGTCATCGGCGAAAAGCTCGTGGCCGCGCGAGGCGATCACCAGCTTCGGCGCGATCTGTTCCGCATAGGAGGTCATTTCCAGCCGGCGATGGCTGAAAAGCGCATTGACGGGGGCGGCGCCAATTTTGATGAGCGCGAAAAAGACGAGATAGAACTCGGCTATGTTCGGCAATTGCACCAGCACCGTATCACCCCTGCCGATGCCTGCGGCGGAGAGATGTCCAGCCAGATTGGAGGATTGCCTGTCGAGATCGGCATAGCTGAAGCGACGGTCGCCGCAGATCAGCGCCGTCGCATCCGGCCGGCGCTGCACCTGTTCGGCGAGAATGCCGCTCAGCGGCCGGTCGATCCAGTAGCCGCGTTCGCGGTATCGGCGAACGAAATCCTCGGGCCAGCGTTCAAATTCGATTGTCATGGTTTGTCCCTGGAAAAATTAGGCAGAAAGACCGCAGGCGTTCAGCATGGTCTTGAGCTTGGTCTGCACCTCGGCCCATTCGGATTCGGGCTCGGAGGCCTCCACGATGCCGGCGCCGGCGAAGAGCCGCACGGTTTCTCGCTGCACGGTGCCGCAACGGATGGTCACCACCCATTCGCCATTGCCTTCAGAATCCGTCCAGCCGACCATGCCGGTGAAGAGGCCGCGCTCGAAAGGCTCGACGAAGCGGATGAGGCGATGGGCGCGCTCGGTAGGGAAACCGCAGACGGCTGGCGTCGGGTGCAGCAGGCAGGCCAGCTGCAGCGCATTGGTTACCGGATCGGCGAGACGGCCTTCGATGCGGGTCGAAAGATGCCAGAGCGCCGCCGTGCTGATGAGGGAGGGTTTCTCTGGAACATCGAGTTCGGCGCAGACCGGCGAAAGCAGCGAGCGGATATCCTCAATGACGAGGCTATGTTCGTAATGATCCTTTTCAGAAGCCGACAGCCGATCCGCATTGGCCTTGTCCGCTGCCGGATCGACCATGCGTTTTGCCGATCCCGCCAGCGGGTTCGAGATGATGTTCTCGCCCTGCTTGCGGATCAGGAGTTCCGGGCTGACGCCGATCAGGTCGCCGCCATCGGGCAGTGGGATGCGGAACTGGTAACCTTCGCGGTTCTGTTTGGCCAGACTCGCCAGCAATCTTTCGACATTGACCTCGGAGGCGAAAGTCAGTTCACGCATGACGGAAAGCACCGCTTTGCGGACTTCGGAATGGCGGAAATTGACGATGGCATGTTCGACGGCGCGCTTGAAACCGCTCTCGTCCGGCAGGCTGTTCTGGCCGACAAGGGCGGGCATGGCCGAATCGGCGACGATCGGTTCCGCATCCTTGGAGTTCCATTCATGGTTGTATGGAATATACAGGCATGAAGGTTCGCTGACATCGAAGGGGATCGCGCCGATGGCGATGGGGTTCTGCTCGCCCTCCCGCTGCGCACGCTCAAAGGCGCCGGCCAGTGCCTGCTGCAGTGGGCTGGCAATGTCTTCGCCGCCGCGGGCGGGAATCGCTATCTTTTCGCGAATGCCCTTGGCGCGCAATTGCCCGCTGCCGGAAGTAAACAGAAATTCTCTATTAAATTCAGTAATTTCGTCGGATTCGACGTCATTCGTCCTGAGTGCTCCCGTTTTCATGGGATGCCTCCTGTGCGAGTGGTTGACGATGGCTTATACTTGAGTATGCTAATCATGTTTTGTCAACCGGTTCAAATTCACATGCTAAATTTAACCCCCATGCAGGTGGCCTATTGGGTCGGCCGCGAGGCGGATGGAATACTCGGGAAAGTTACGCCGCATCTCTACCTCGAATTCGACGGGCAGGCGGTGGATGCGGAAAAACTGGCCGTTGCCGTGGAAAGGCTCTGCCGGCGTCATCCCATGCTGAGCCTCAGGATCGATGCTGAAGGCCATCAGTCCGTCGATCCTGCCGCCCGGCCGCTCCGTCTCGATGTGGAGGACATGGCCGCGCTCGATTCGGAGGCGCTGGCACGCCGTCTTGAGGCGAAGCGCGAGGACTGGAGCCATCGCCGGGCCGATCTTCGCGTTGCCGCACCGGCGGCGATCTCGCTCAGCCTGTTGCCGGAAGGGCGTTGCCGTCTGCATGTGGACACGGACATGCTGGCTATCGATCCGGCCAGCATGCGGATCGTGATGGAAGACCTTGCCCGCTTTTACGAGACGGAGTCAGGCGCATACGAAACCCGGACTTTCGAATCAGTGAGGCCGTCGTTTTTCAACTGGGCGGAACGTCTCATGTCCGATCCGGACTTGAGGGGCTTGCGCGAAAGGGACCGCCTGTGGTGGCGGCAACGGCTTGCCGATGTTCCGGACGCGCCGCCGCTGCCGTTTCTGTCCGATGCCCCCCCGCGCGCCGTTCACACGGACCGGCTCGCCACGCTGCTTTCAGCGGCCGAGCGTAGCAGCCTGGAGCGGACAGCGCGGCGTTTTTCCGTGACGACATCGACCCTTCTGCTCGGTGTTTTCGCACTGGCGCTGTCGCAGGCGGCGGGGGCGGAAAAATTCCGGCTTTCCGTGCCGGGTTTCTGGCGCGCGCCGCTGGTGGAATGGGTCGATGAGATCGTCGGCGAATTTTCCAACGTGCTCGTGCTCGGCGTCGATATCAGGCCTGAAGAAACGCTCGAGGCGCTGCTTGGCAGGCTGTTCGATGAGATGAACGGGCTTCTCGCACATCAGTCCTATCCGGGCGTCAGCGTCATGCGCGATCTCTCCCGCCAGCGCGGTGGTTTGCAGACCTCGCCGGTGGTTTTCACCGCGGGGGTCGATCTTCCGGGGGGGGATCTGTTTTCGGAACGGGTCGGGCGGGTGTTCGGTCCGATGGTCCACACCGTCTCGCAGGGGCCGGGGGTGGCGCTGGATGCGCAGGTGGCGGCGGTGGATGGCGGCTTGCTGATCAACTGGGATGTGCGGCTCGATGCGTTGCCGGAAAGCTGGCTGCACACTTTGTTCGAAACCTATGTCGCTCTTCTCCGCCGGCTCGCCGAAACCCCCCATCTCGCTTGTGAAAGCGTGGAGCGATTTGTCGCACGGCAGTCGGAAGCGATGGCCAAGGCAAAAGGAAAACCCATGGAACGTCCTCTCTCTCCGCTGCAACAGGCCTATCTGCTCGGGCGCGGCACCCATCTGCCGCTGAGCGGCGTTGCGATGCAGGAGTTTCGCGAATATCGCGGCGATATCGACCCGGAACTGCTGCGGTCGCGGCTTGCCGCAATGGTCGGCAGACATGAAAGCCTGCGCACCCGCATTGATGAGCGACGGCTGGTGCAGGTGGTCTCCGACGAAGCGAAGATCAATCTCGATCTCGTCGATCTTTCGGCCCTGTCTAATCCGCAAGCCGAGGCAAGGATCGACGCGGTGCGACGGGATTTTTCCCATGCGCATTTCGATCTTGCAACCTCTCCATGGCAGGTCACTGTGTTTCTTATGCCGGATGCAGGGCCGACGGGACATACGGTCGTGGTCTTTCTGCGTTTCGACGCGCTCATCCTTGACGGGCGGGCCATTGCGAGCCTCGCGGCGGAACTCTTCGATGGTGTCGTGCCGCCGGAATCCGCCGCTACGATCGGAACGCCGAAGGAGGATATCTCGGCTGCCCGCGTCAGTGATGCCGCCTATTGGGTTGAAAAGTTGAAAGATGCCGAGGTGCCCTCGCAACTGCCGTGGAAAGCACCGCTCGAAACCATTCCCACCTCGCGTTACAGCCGCCAGAGCGTGATCGTGGAAAAACAGCACTTCACCACCTTTTCACGCATCGGTGCGAAAGAGCGGCTGTTCAAGAATTCGGCGCTGACGGCTGTTATCCTCGATGTGCTCTCGCTCTGGCTCAACGACGGTGCGCTCGTCGTCGGCATTCCCGTCGCACCGCAGGTGGAAGGTGCCTTCGCCAACCGCTCCAGCTTCATCGCCGTCCAATGGGATGCGGCCAGGAACTGCTTTGCGGAGCGGGCGGCGGGTCTCCAGACGGATGTGCTGGAAGGGCTGAACCATCTCGCCTTTTCGGGTATCGATCTCAATCGTGTGCTTCTCAATGCCAATCCGGGCGGGCTCGCCTTGCCGGTGGTGATTACCAACGGTCTGACCTGGCCGACGCTTTCATCCGGCTCGACGATGCAATGGACCGGCGGGCTTACGCAGACGCCGCAGGTGGCGCTGGATTTCCGCTTTTCGCAGAATCCGCAGGGCGATCTCGTGCTCGATATCGACTATGCCGAGCAGGCGATCGATGCGGCGACGGTGGCGGATATTCTCGCGGCAATCGAACGCGCGATTGCCGGGATCGCCAATAGCGGCGCTTTCTCCGTCAATGCACGCGACATTGTCGAGCTGTCTCACTATCGGCTGAACGGCGACGAAGAAAACTTCGTCTGCCCGCCATTTCTGGAACGGATCGCCGGCCATCTTTTCGAGGGCGACCCGTCGTGCACGGCGCTCGTCAGCGGCAGGCGGCGCATCGCTTATGGCGAACTCGGTCAGATGGTGGCAGGGGCGATGGCGGGCCTTAAGGCGCGCGGCATCGGGCGTGGCGATGTCGTTGCCGTGTGCCTGCCACGCAGCCCGGACCATACGGCCATCACGCTCGCCGCAGCGCTGATGGGTGCGGTCTGGGTGCCTGTCGATGCTGGCTCGCCGGAAGATCGCCTGCGCTATCTGCTGACCAATTGCCGCCCGGCGATCATCGTCGCCCGCAGCGTTCCGCAGGGTTTCGACGCCGTCGATCCGGCAGAGCTTATGTCCGCGCCCGCACCGGCTGGCACACCCGTTACCATGGCGGAGGTGGCGGCGCTTTCCCAAAGCGAAGAGCCCGCCTTTTATCTCTACACGTCGGGTACGACTGGCAAACCTAAATGCGTCGTGCTTTCCAACCGCGCAACGGCCAATGTCATCGGCAGCACGCTTGCGGAATGGGCGGTGACGGATAGCGATGTGTTCATCTCCGTCACGCCGCTGCATCACGACATGTCCGTCTTCGATGTTTTCGGCGCGCTCGTCGCAGGGGCGACGCTGGTGTTGCCGGAACCGGGCGAGGAAAAGGATGCGGTGCGCTGGAACGAGCTGGTGGCCGAACATGGCGTCACGCTCTGGTGCTCGGTGCCGGCCATCCTCGAAATGCTTCTCTCCTGCCGCCGTGGTGACCAGCTCTCATCGCTGCGGCTCGTGGCACAGGGCGGCGATTACATCAAGCCGATGATCATCGAAGAGCTTCGCAGGCTGAAGCCCGACCTGCGGCTGATATCGCTCGGTGGACCGACGGAAACGACGATCTGGAGCATCTGGCACGAGATCGTTGCGGAAGATGTGGCGGCCGTGCCCTATGGCCACCCTCTGCCCGCCAATCGATATTTCGTCCTCAACGATCAGGGCGGCCATTGCCCGGCCGGTGTCGTCGGCCGCATCCATACGGCCGGCGTGAATGTGGCAATCGGCTATCTCGAAGATGGCGCGATTTCCCAGACGGATTTCGTAACGGTTGCCGATCCGGAAGGAAACCCCGTGCGGGCCTTCCGCACCGGAGACCGGGGCCGTTACCGGCCGGATGGCAAGATCATGTTTGCCAGCCGCGTCAATGGTTACGTCAAGGTGCGCGGCGTGCGCGTTTCGTTGCCGGATGTGGAAAACGAGCTTATCCGCCATCCTTCCATCCAGCGGGTTCTGGTGGTGGATTACGGCGTCGAACAAAAGGGCGAGGCGGCTATCGGCGTGCTTTACGTCGTGGCGCCGGGCCTTGAACTCCCGACCGCCGATCTGCGCAATTTTGCACGGAGCCATCTGCCGGAATCGCATGTGCCCGGCCGGTTTCTCAAGGTCGACGATCTGCCGCTTTCGGCCAATGGCAAGCCGGATCGCCGTCGCGCCCGTGAATTGCTGAACGGTGCTATGGAGCCGGCAAAAATCTCCGCCCCTGCGGCTCCTGCCGTCGATCAAGGCGACCGCCGGGTGCTGGATATCTATCTCGGCGTGCTGGGTAAAAAACCGGCGAATGTGGATGCGAACAGCGACCTGTTGGCGCTCGGTCTTCTGCCTTCGCATCTGAAAATCGTCTCGGCTGAAATCCGCACTGCCTTCGGCGTGGACTTGACACCGCAGCAGCTTTTGCGGTGCCGCAACGCCAGACAGGTGACTTCGCTGCTGGCCGCCCGGGCGGTGTGAACCCAATCATTTCGGGTGGCACTTCGCGCCCGATAACGGAAATTGTGCAAGGAAAAACAGATGGCGCATATCGATCCTGCCGGCGGCTGGCTTCCACTGACGCAGCCGCAACTCGATTTCTGGGAGGAGTTTTCCTTCCATCCCGACGAGCCGGTTTCCACCGTCGCCCATTACATCGATCTTTCCGGTGCGGTGAATGAAAGCGCGCTCCTCCAGGCGATCAAACGCACCGTGCGCGAATCCGAAGTCCTGTCGATCCGTTTCCGCATCGGCGACGATGGCGAGACGCCACAGCAACGCTGCGATCCAAGCCATGCCCCGGTGGTGGAGCTCGTCGATCTCCGTGGCGATTCCGCTCCTCTGGAAGAGGCGCTGCGGCGCATGAACGCGGATGTGGAAGCAAGGCTCGATCTCAGAACCGACAGGCTTTCGGCGCAGCTACTCTACCGTATCGCCGATGACCGCTATCTCTGGTACATCCGCGCCCATCATATTGTTGTTGATGGTTATGGCCTGACGTTGGTCGAACAGCGCTGCGGGCTGCTTTACGGGCACTATTGCGGCAAGGGCGAAGCGGGTCCGGATTTCCACCCCTTCGGTGATTTCCTTGCCGAAGAGGAAGCTTACAAGCAAAGCCGGCGTTTTGAAAAGGATCGCGATTTCTGGGCGGCCTATCTTGCCGCACCCGCCGATCTGCCGGTGCTGGACAAGGATTGCGAGGACTATGGCGGCGGCGGCCTGCATACGGATGCGGCCTTGCCGCAGGGTTTCAGCACACGGTTGCAACAGGTGGCGGGCGCAATGGAGATCGGCTGGCCGGACCTTCTGGTGCTGCTTTCCGGCCTTTATCTCCACCGTGTTCTGCCGCGGCCGGACTGCGATGTGCTGACCTTGTGGTTGCCTTTCATGAGCCGCTGGGGCAGCGTCGGCGCGCATATGCCGGCCATGCTCGTCAATATTTTGCCCTTCCATCTCACCATCGAACCGGGGGAGAGCCTCGGCGCATTTTTGACGCGCAACGCCGCCAATCTGCGAAAGCAGCGCCTGCATGGCCGCTACCGCATCGAGCAGATCGCCGCCGACCGCGAAATCCCGAAGGGTCGGCGCTTCTTCTTCTCGCCGCTTATCAATGTCCTGCCCTTCAGTGCGCCGGTATTTGCCGGGCTTACCGTTATCAGGCACATCCTTGCTAACGGTCCCGGCGACGGGTTCAACCTGACCTTCCGTGGCGAGGATGACGGCAGCGAGTTGAACCTGCATATCGATGCGGATTCAGCGCTGACGCAAGCGGAGGATTTCGCCCGCTACCGCGAGGAGTTGCCATTGTTCCTCGATGCCATGCTGCGCGAGGAGGCGCTGACGCTTGCGGCGGCTCAGGTGTCCACGGCATTGCGTCTGGCGGTTTGAGGGCAGACAACGGACTTTGTCAACAATCTGAACCCGGCTCTGCGACGCAAAGCCGGGTTTTCGTTGCCCCAAGTCCAGCTCAGGCGAGTGTCGTCAACACACGGTTCGAAGCGCCGTTTTCAGCGAAACGGCCAAAGATGCGGCTGGTGGTGTGGCGCAGCCGCTCGACATCGTCAGGGCCGTAGCGGTCCGAACGGTAGCTCATCAAGACGCGAATGGAACGCTCGCCGCCGATCGTCTCTTCCATCACCTCGAATTGCAGCCCCAGCATGGATTCATGCTTGTCGGGGTCGATCTGGCGGAACTCCACCGGCTTGCCATCCGGCCCGGCAAGGGTGCCATTCAGCTTGTTTTTGGCGTGAATCTGGATGAAGACCTCGAACAGATGGTCGCGGCCGGGTGTCATGCCCAGTGCCTCCTCGACGAGATCGATCGGGATTTCGCTATGCTCCAGCGAGCCGTTGATGGTGTTCTTCACCGAAGAAATCAGGTCGCCGACGGTCATGGTCTCGCCGAAACGCACGCGATGGGCGACAACCGTGGTGAAATAGCCGATCGTATCGAAATAGCCGCTATCGGTGCGGCCCGAAGCCGAGGTGCCGACCACGAGATCGCTCAGCCCGCCGAGATGGCGCAGCGATGCGGCGATGGCGGCATAGACCACGTTGAACAGCGAGGCGCTGTTCTGCTTGGCAATGGCGTAAAGCCCGTCGCTAACATGTTTTTCCAGCTTGAACTCGATCCAGCCGCCTGCCGGTGCTTCGTCCTGCGATGCCGCGTGCGGCGTGCCGCCCTGTTCCTTGAGGGTAAGGCCTTTTGGCGCATCCCGCAGCATATCGGTCCAATAGGCAAGGTGGCCGGCATTGACGCCTGAGGCGACCTGTTTTCTCGCAAATTCATGGAAAGGTGCCGGCCTGGTGGCAAAGACCGGAGCCTTGCCCGCCGCCCTTGCCCGGTAGGCCTCGGTCAGCTCGTCCATCATCAGGTTCACAGACCATTCGTCGAGCACGATGTGATGGAAGAGGAAGGAAAGCACCTGGCGGCCGGTTTGCGCATCGCGCAGGAAACGCAGCCGCATCGGCAGTTCGCGCGCAAGATCGAAGCGCCAGCCGGCTTCCGCGTGCCGGTCCACACCTTGGCTTTCTTCGCTAGTCCAGAACCATTTGTAACCGGGCAGGTCGTGCATCGGCACGATCTTCTGCAGAACCGTATCTTCTTCGACGTAGAAATGGGTCCGCAGGCCGGGATGGCGCTCGATAATGTCGAGGAAGGCGCATTCGAAGGCATTCTCATCCACGGGATCGAGGAAATCGAGCGCGAAGGGAATGTTGAAGATTTCGCCGAAACCGAAGGCGGCATAGGCCTTCCAGAGCGACATCTGCGCCAGCGAAAGCGGTGCGGTGAGCGAGCCACTCGCCGTTGCCTGCGCCTGCGCGGGTGCTGCGGTTTCGAGCCGGGTCGCCTGTCTTGCGAGAGAGGCGGCGGTCGGGTAGCTGAACAGGTCGTTGAAGCGCAGTTCGATGCCGTGATTGCTGAGAAGACGTCCGATGATGCGCGTCGCAATCAGCGAATGGCCGCCGAAATCGAAGAAATCGTCATCCGGCCCCATCTCGGGCGAGACGAGCGCTTCACGGAATTCCGCAAGGATCGTTGCGACGGTGTCGTCGTCGTTCTCACCGGAAGCAGCGGGCGAAAGGGTCGCCTGCTGCGGTGTCGCCGCGGCGTTTTGAGGGACGATGCCGGAAAAATCCGCCCCACCTTCGAGATGGCTGACGAAACGCTCCAGCAGGAAGGCCGTCGCATGCGGCGACGTCTCCCTGCCGCCTGTCAATTCGAGGCGGATATCGCCGGCGGCTGTCGGACCGGCGGCAAGCGTCAGGCCGAGACCGGATTGCAGGGAGGGCAGGGGCAGGTGCTCAAACTGGATCCCATGCTCCGATGTGGCCTGAACGGGTGTCGCAAGCGCGTGCAGCGTGAAGGTGGCAGTTCCGCCTTCATTGTCGTTTCGCTGCTCCAGACCGGACAGCACGGCTTTTTCAGCCCGTTCGGGCGTTTGGTCGCGCGAGACAGCTACCCGTGCCGCAGCCTCGGCTGACATCGGCATTGAAGTGCCGACGCCGGGCTGCAGGCGCAGGGTCACTGTCTCGGGACCGCCGGTTTTTGCCAGGAAAAGGGCAAAACGCGATCCGGCGCGGGCCAGAAGCGCGTTCGTCGCCGTGGAGCTGTTGAGGCCGAGCAGGGTGGCGGGAAGATCGACGCCGTGGCTGTGGCTCACCGGCCTGTCGATCCCGTTTTGCCGCAGCGCCACGACGGTCGAGCCGGAGGCCGGACGTTGCAGCCAGTGGAGCGGAAGCGGGTCGACGCTGTCACTTTCGACCGCGCGCGGCGAAAGCGGCTTAGGCGCTTCCCCGGCGTAGGCGGCGGAAATACCTTCCAGAAGGATTTGCGGCGAGAGGACTTCGCCGAGCAGGCCGTGGACCAGAAAAGCCAGCAGGATTTCTCCCTCGCTTAAAAGCACGACGGCCTGAAACGGCGGATCGGTTTCGGCATCGAAGGGCCTTGCCTGCAGGTCGTGCAGCAAGGTCAGGGCCTCGCCCGCCGATGGAACATGCAGCAGTTGCACGATGGATGCGGACGGGGCTTCGATGCTCTTCGCCAGAGTGCCGTCCTCGCCGAAGGCAAAGCGTGCACGAAGCTCGGGCCAGACCTCGCAAACCGTCTTCAGCGCCGAGGTCAGACGCAGCAGATCGCACTCTTCACCGATGCGATAGGCGAGAAGGGCGCGGAAGACCTGATCGGGATCCTGAAACTGCTCGAACCAGACCCGTTCTTCGTATTGGCTCGGCGGGGCTGCATCCCCCCTGTCGAAACTCTCTTCGATGCGACGTGCGAGCATACGCGTATTGTCTGCTGCCATGGTCCTCTCCTTGGAATATACGGGAATCGCGCTCCGGCGCGAAACGTGCTGTGTCGTGAGATCAACGTCCCGCGCGCGACCGTTCGATGAGCGCCTGCCATGCGGCAAGCGTGGGCCGCCGGGTCAGATCCTCATAATCGAGCCGTGTTCCCGCAAGTTGTGAAAGCGGCGGCATCAGCCGCATGAGGGCAAGCGAATGAAGCCCGCGACCGAACAGGTTGTCCTCCGGTTCGATGTCGCGCACCTCATCGTCGAGAACCCTGGCGATAAGGGCCTTGAGTTCCGTCATCATCGTTTCCGCCTCCGGCATGGCGTCCGCCGCGATTACCGGTTCATTCATCGAAATGATCGTGAACGCCGCTGGCGCCGCGCCGCCAGTAACCGGAAGCGCGGGTCCATTTTGGGTTGGCGCCGAATTCTTCAACCAGAAGGGCGCGAACCTCCTTAGCAGCCTTCGATTCGCAGGCGACCCAGCTGAAAAAATCGCCCTTCGGCAGGTCAAGCTTGCGCAGAGCGCCCGCCAGCGCGTCGTGGTCGGTTCCGTTCTCCGTCTTTTGTGTCACCCAGACGATAGACGCATCCGCCTTCGTCGCGAGCTCCAGCCGGTCGGCATCCGTTTCGACCTCGATCAGCGCCACGACGCGGGTGCCTTCAGGCATTTCCTCCAGCCGCCGCGCCAGCGCCGGAAGGCCGGTATCGTCGGCGATCAGCAGGTGCCAGTCGTAGGTGAAGGGAACGGTGAAAGAGCCGCGCGGACCGGCGATCCACGCTTTGTCACCCGCTTTGGCGGCTTTCGCCCAATTGCTGGCGGGGCCGTCGTGATGGGTGGCGAAATCGATGGCGAGTTCGCCTTTTTCGGCATCGAAGCTGCGCGGCGTGTAGTCACGCGCCAGCGGGCGCGGCGCGCCTTGCGGGAACTCAAGGCCGTTCGGGCCGATCACCGGCAGGCTCGGTTCGGTTTCACCGGGCTGGGGGAAGAACATCTTGACGTGGTCGTCAAAACCGAGGCTCACAAAGCCCTCCAGTTCCGGCCCGATCAGGACGATGCGGACCATGGACCGGCTGAGCTTTTCGACGCGCGCGACATTGAGTGCGCGCAGCGCGACGGCGTGGCGATGGCGTTTTGGCGTGCGGTCCGGTGCTGCGGAACCTATCGTTTCTGGCATGCTCATGCTGTTGTCTTTCCTGGGATATCGCCGACGGGGTCGGCGGTATCGCTGTCCCGGGTCGGCGTGCCGGACGATCGCGCATTGGGGAGTCTCGCCCGGCGCGATATTCCGGCGTCGTTGCGTCAAGATGCGCGAACCATAACAGGCGGTTTCGGCCCCGGCAATATAACTTTCTCGAAAAACTCAAGTTTATACCCGGCACATAAATCGTGCCGGGATTGGCTTTGGATAACGCCGTTCAGCGGCGGCTGGCCCAGCTTTCCACTTCATCCAATGTGCGCAGGGCGCTCGGAATGGAAGGCGTCGTGACCTTGGTGGAATCGAGGAAAACGATCCTTTTCTCGCGCGCGGGTTTTACGAAACGCTCCCAGCCGGGAATGATCTTTTCAAGGGCGGCGCGCGTTCCGGCCTCACCGCGGGCGGGGCTGGTATAGCTGTTCATCACCACCAGCAAGTCGGGATTGAGCTTGCCGAAGGCATCGGCGCTGAGCGGCATCATCAGGGTCGAGCCCATTCCGCCCGAAGAGGCGGCGTTGTCGATCTTCAGGCGGGTATATCCCAGATCCTCCAGCGCCTGCACCGCGCCGGACATGTCACCCACCGCATTGATCTGGTCGGTCAGCAGGATCGCGAGATAGGTCTTGCCCTTGATATCGTCGCCCAGCGTCTTTTTGACCGTGGCAAGCTTCGTGTCATAGGTCTTCCGGCGCTCGGCAAAGACATCGCTTCGCCCGACCAGACCCGCAAGATCCTCCTCCACGCTGAAGCCATAGGCTTTACCGGCGCTTGCCTTTTGCAGATAGACGGGTGCGACGGTGGAAAGCTGTTCGGCCTTGCCGCCATCCATTTCCGTGGCGACGATCAGGTCCGGTTGCAGCGCCCGCAGCTTCTCGAGATCGATCTGGCCGACAGCGCCGAAACCCTTCGGTTTCGTGCGGCCTTCACCGAGAACGGTGTCGACGAAATCGACGGCGGTGGCGAATTTGCCGTCGCTGTTGCGGCCATAGGCGCCAACCACATTGGCGCCGAGATCCATCAGCGGCACGCCGAGCAGCGGCTCGTGCATGACGACGATACGCTGCGGCTTTTCCGGAACGGAGACGGTGCGGCCGGCGGCATCGGTCACGCTGCGCTCGGCGGCGAGACTCGTTCCGGCGGCCAGAAGTGCGGCGATGAGGATGGCAATTCGCATGGCATTCCCTTTATTTAATGTCTTCAGTGGCTATCGGTTCTGCGCAGCGCCTGTAGGCGCAGCGTGAGGATGAAAAGCGGCACGCCGATCAGCGTCAGCGCAAGGCCGATCGGCATCGGTGTATCGGCGACAAGCCCGCGCGACAGCGTATCGGCGGTGACGACCAGAATGCCGCCGGTCAGCCCCGACAGGAAAAGCCTGGCGCGGCCGACGGCGGGCGAAACGAAAGTGGCGAGATGCGGGGCGATGACACCGAGAAAGGTCAGCGGGCCAACCGCGGTAACGGAGGAAGCGCTGAGGATCACCGCAAAAACAATGACGAGCGGACGCGAGTGCCTGACCGTTTCCCCCAGTGCCATGGCCATTTCATTTCCGAGATCGAAGACGGCAAGTGCGCGCCCGATGAGGAAAATGCCGGCAAGGCTTGCGGCAAAGAGCGGCGCGAAAACGGTGATGGTCGGCCAGCTTGCCTGAAACAGCGAACCCGCCATCCAGTCGGCCAGCGACAGCGAGGTTTCGGCCGGCGTGTAGAGCAGAAGCACGGAGGAGACGGAGGAGAGCGCCGATTCAATTGCAATGCCCATCAGCAATATGGCAAGGCCGCTTGAGCGTTCCCGCCCGACGAGCGCGATGAGAAGGAAGGCGACAGCCAGACCGCCACCGACCGCCGCAAGCGCCACCAGCGTCTTGGGGGCCGTCGGCACCAGCACCAGAAGCAGCATGATGGTGGTCATCGACCCCTGGCTCAGACCGAACAGGCCGGGATCGGCGAGCGGATTGCGGGCGACGGATTGCAGCATCGCGCCCGCCAGCGCCACGCTCCAGCCGGCCATGAAACCGATGAGGATCCGCGGCAGCCGCACCGTCCACAGCGCATAGGCCTGATCGTCGCCGAGATGCCCGCCTACCAATCCGCGCAGGAGATCGGCGAGGCCCGTTTCGGTATTGCCGAGGCTGACGGACAGGGCGGCCAGCGCCAGTGCCAGCACCATCAGCGCAAGGCCGACTTTCAGATTGCCGATCCTGATCTGCAGGCCACTCGGCAGCCGCAGCACCGCTTTGCCGTCGGTGGCGAAATGCCGTTTCATGACAGCCCCCTTGCCGAAGGCGACAGATAGAAGCGCTTGACTATGACGATGAAGACGAGGCCGCCGAGCAGGTCCATGAACAGCCCGGTATTGACCACATAGGGTGCAAAAAGGGTTTGCGCGCCAAGATCGGCCAGCATGCAGAGGCCCGCGCCGACAAGCGCGGAGGCCGGCAGGGCAAGCGTGAAATTCACGCCGACCAGCGGCCGGATCATATGCGGCACGATGAGGCCGACGAAACCGATGGGGCCGCAGATCGCCACCGCCGAACCCGAGGCCAGCATGGTGGCGAAGAGCGCGACCCGGGAAATGCGCGTGACATTCACACCGGCGGAAGCGGCCTTTTCGGTGCCCAGCAGAACCAGCGTCAGCGGCCGGGCGATCGCCCACAACATGACGAGCGCAATCGCACCGACCCACCAGAAATCGGTGAGCCGCTCGGCATAGACGTGGTTGATATTGCCGCCTACCCAGCTCAGGAATTCGGCACGGCGTGTGGGGTTGGAAAGAAGAAGGGCGTTGGTCACGCCGATCAGCAGCATGGAAACCAGCGCGCCGGAAAGGATGAGCGACAGGCCGCGCGGATCGTTTGCCCGCCCGGCGAGACGCGCGACGACGAAGCAGGCGGCAAAACCGAAGCCGGCGCCAACAAGCGCCGCAAGGCCCTGTATTTCCGGAGAGACATCGAACACCAGCGCGCCGGCAATCACAAAGAGCGTCGCGCCGGCATTCAGTCCCAAGGTGGAGGGCGAGGCGAGGGGATTGCGTGCAAGCCCCTGCAGCACACAGCCGCTGACGGCCGTCGTCGCCCCCACATAGATCGCAATCAACGAGCGTGGGATCTGCTGATAGAGAAGCACCGACTGCTCATAGGTATCGGCCTCGCCGCGCCAGAGCGTCGCCACGATTTCGGCCGGCGGCATGTCGCCAGACATGACCAGCAGATTGATGGCGAGGATGGCGGCCAGCAGCAGCGCGGCGGCGAAAATCAGCGTTATTTTCGGGGTCATGCCGGAATGGCCTGTTCCTGCCGCTCCAGCCGGGGCACGCAGATGAGCCGCCCCTGCCGGGAGAAGATATCGGCTTCGAGATCGAAGACCTCGGCGACATTTTCGGGCGTGACCGTTCTTTCCACCGGCCCCGACGCCACAACCCGCCCGGCTTTCAGCATGATGACATCGTCGGCGAAAGTGGCGGCGAGGTTGAGATCGTGCAGCACGACGATGACGGTCTTGCCATGCCTGTCCGACAGTTCGCGCACGAGGCCGAGAACGGCATATTGATATTTCATGTCGAGATGATTGACCGGCTCGTCCATCAGGATCACGTCCGTATCCTGCGCCAGCACCATGGCGATGAAGGCGCGCTGGCGCTGGCCGCCGGACAGCGTGTTGACCTGCGCTTTCGCCTTGTCTTCCAGCCCGACGGTCTTCAGCGCCTCGGCAAAAAGCGCGCGGTCGCGTTCGGTCGGTCCGCCCGCAAGCCCGTAACGGGCGTAACCGGCAAGCTCGATCAGCTCACCGAGCGTCATATAGTCAGGGCAATGGCACTCCTGCGGCAGATAGGCGACGCGCCGCGCCAGTTTCCGGCGTCCGATCTCGCCGATCGAGCGCTCGCCAAGTCTTATTGCCCCCGACGACAAAGGCACGAAACCCATGATGGTCTTCAACAGCGTCGACTTGCCGCAGCCATTGGGGCCGACCAGCGCGGTGACGCGGCCTGCTCTGAAACGGGCGGAAAGCCCCCGCAGGGCGGAAACATGTCCATAGCTGGCGTGAAGGTCCGTGGCGTCAAGCACCGGATACAACTCCTGTTATTCATGCGCCCATGCGTCGAGACGCCGCACGGTCGTTATAAGTATTTGAATTTCAATATCGAACCCGTGGAAAAAGCATTTCTTTCCAGCGGGCGCGACGGTGTGGTCTTGAAGCGACACTAAACTATAGTAAAACTCTCCACAAATCGAAATTTGCCGATTCAACGCGCGGATTTCCTGCCGGTTATTTCAGTCGAGGTGCATCATGTCAGTCACAGCCAAGCTTCATGTCGGCATGTCGCTGGCCCCAACATGGCTCAGCGGCGAAGCCTGGCGGCGCGCGGACAGTGATATAAGCGGGGTGTTTTCCAGCGATTATTTCGTCGATCTGGCGCAGCGCGCTGAAGCCGCGCATGTGGATTTCGTGTTTCGGCCAGATACGCTTTTTCTGCGCACCGAGGGGCTGGAGACCGGCGGAGGATTTGCCAGCATGGACCCGACCATGCTTCTTGCGGCCATTGCACGGGAAACCAGCCATGTCGGGTTGTTGTCCACCGTTTCGACCACATTTCTGCCGCCCTATGTGGTCGCCCGCCAGATCCAGTCGCTGAACTGGCTGAGCAATGGCAGGGCGGGGTGGAATATCGTCACGGCGCTTGACGGGCACGAAAATTTCGGTCTGACAGAGATGCCTTCGCCGCAGGAGCGTTACGAGCGCGCCGCCGAATTCACGCAGGTGGTGAAAGCGCTATGGGCGAGTTTTCCGAACGAAGCTCTCAAACTCGACCGGGAAAGCGGGCGGTTCGCCGATTCTTCGCTGGTGCATCCGGTGGCGCATGAGGGCAGGCATTTCAGCGTCAAAGGCCCGCTCAACCTGCCGGCCCATGCCAGCCGTATTCCGCTCGTGCAGGCGGGCGCCTCTCCCGAGGGCCGCGATTTCGCTTCGTCGGTGGCCGATGCTGTCTTTGCCTCCACACCGGACATGCAGGCGGCCATCGAACTCAGGGCGGATTTGCGGCGGCGTGCCGAGGGCCACGGCCGCAACCCCGACGGGGTGAAGATGATGCCGGGCCTCAGCCTCTATCTGGCGGAGACCGGCAGGGAGGCGCTGGAACTCTTTACGGAGACCCACGCCCGCGCCAACCGCTCCCGCGCCTTTGCCTCCATTCGCGATATGACGGGTCTTGATCTCACGGACTGGCCGCTCACGCGGATCGTTACCGCCTCCGACCTGCCGCCGCCGCCCGAGACACCGCGAAGCCGCACCCATGCCGGCCTGCTGCGCCGGCTGATCGAGCGGGAGACGCTGAGTGTTGCGGAATTATTGCGGCGTCCGGAAGTGATGGGGTCGGGCCATTGGCAGATCATCGGCACCGTTGAAGATGCCTTTGAGGCCATCCGTGAATGGGCGGCTGCCGGGGCGATCGACGGTTTCGTCGCGGTGCCCGGAGGTTCGGTGGCGTCCATGCGGCTGGTGCTGGAGCGGCTGTTGCCGAAGCTCGCCGATGCCGGGCTTTTCCGCACGGCCTATTCCGGCCGCACCTTTGCGGAACATCTGGCCGAATAGGCTTACGCGCCGCCGGATTCGGCCGTCGCCTGTCCGGCGGCTTCGATCAGCCGGGAAAAATGCCGTTCGGTCTCAGCGGTTGCGACAAAGGATACGGTGGTGACGACACAACAGAGTTCGCCCTGTGCGTCGAAAACCGGCGCGGCCTTGCCCGTCAGGGCGGAGAACAGATGTTCATTGAGTTCCGCGCCACCCGCTTCACGGATGGTTTCCAGAATGCCGGCATCGGGACGGGAGCCGCGAAAAGCGGCCGGTTGCAACCTGCGCACGGCGGCGATCCTGTCCGGCGGCAGGTAGGCCTGGAAAACCAGCCCGCAGGCGCTGTTGTCGAGCGGCAGAACATCGCCGAGCGCCACGGTGCTGATGGAAAAGCTAGCGCTTCTCGCCCATCGCACCACGGTCGGGCCGCGTTCGGTCCAGATCGCCACGCCGCAGCTGGCGCCGATCCTGGAGGCAAGCGCATTCATCTGGCGGCCGGCGGTTTCGACCGGATTGATTCGCCTGAGCGCGCTGATGCCTATTCCGAGCGCCGCGGGTCCGAGATCGTAACTACCGCTTGCGGGATCCTGTATCACTAGTCCTTCCCGCACGAGGCTCTGCATATAGCGATGCGCCGTGGAGCGGCCGGTGCCGGCGCGTTTGGCCAGTTCGCCCAGGGCAAGCGCCGTATCCGATCTGGCAAGCAGATTGAGAAAACGCGCCGCGATCGACACTGACTGGATGAGGGCCGAGCGCTTTTCGCCCTCGTTTTCCGGCAGATTGTCCGTATCGTCATCCATGGCGTTCAAGCCCGTTCCCCCGTTTTGTTGAGCATGCCTAACGCATCGGGCCGGAAATCGGAATCGATTTCTGCGGACGGAATTATGCTGTTCCCTTTCGAAACGCTGCGGGTGCACAAGCGGCGGCGGGTAAACTTTGTTGTAAATATGGCACATCCCGTTACGGAAGCCTTTTTGTCCGCAATACAGAACGCATTCTCTATTGCGAAACGGATAACGCTTCCGTTACTTGAAGATGACTTTAATACTCATGTTTATTAGGGGTTTGTGATGGGGTTCAGTTCTAACGGTCGTTTGATGAGCGGGGTCAGCGCTCTGACGCTGGCGACATTATTTGTGACGCCGGTTCTCGGTCAGGATCAGCAGGCTGATGCGGCGGGCACCACCGTCTTGAAGCCGATCGTGGTGACCGGTGAAAAAGTGGCGCGCGACATGAAGAACACGGCGTCGTCCGTCTCTGTCAAATCCGCCGAGGAAATCAGAAAAGAAAAGACCGGCGACCCGACCGTATCGGAAGCGATCAAGGATATTCCGAACGTCGTTTACACCGACAATGTCAGCGCCCCGATCATTCGCGGTCTGGATACGCAGGGCCCGAATACGGGCGCGACGGCATTTTTCGCCGGCACCGTGCCACGCGCCACCATCAATGTGGACGGCCACTATCTCGGTTATAACGAATTCATCTATGGCGCGACTTCCATCTGGGACGTTGAAAGCATCGAAGTTTTCCGTGGCCCACAAACCACCTCGCAGGGCGCCAACGCCATTGCCGGCGCGATCGTCGTCAACACGAAGGATCCGACATTCACGCCGGAAGCCTCCTATCAGGCAGAAATCGGAAATTACCACCAGAAGCGGGCCTCATTTGCGCTTTCGGGTCCGCTCGTCGAGGATCAGCTGGCGGCGCGTCTGGCGGTTGATTATTCCGGCCGCGACACTTTCATCGACTATATCAATTCGGGATTCGCGCATGCGGGCACGGATCAGGACTTCAAGGAGTTCAACGCGCGTTTCAAGCTTCTGTGGGAACCGCCGGAGATTCCCGGGCTGACGACCAAGCTTACCTATTCCTATAATGCCGCCAACCGACCGAGCCAGGAAGCGGCGTCGCGTCCTTTCGAGGATCTCAATCACGTCACCACCACCATGCCAAGCTGGAGCCAGAACACCCACACCGGTATTCTCGACATCAATTATGATTTCGAGAACGGCGTGAAACTCTTCAACCAGACGCAGTTCTCCGCTTCGGACGCCAGACGCCGGGTTGGTGTCGTGAACAACGGCGATGCGGATATCGACCAGACGAACGCTTCTCACGAAACACGCGTGACCTTCGGTGACCAGGAAGACGTGCTGAGCGGTGTCGCGGGTATTTATTACGCGCATAGTCAGGCTGACGAGCTTCTTCGACTTACAGGGCGATTTAACAATAGTCTTTCGACGTTCGACGACACCAAGGACAATCTCGGCATCTTCAGCGAGCTGAGCTATCGTCTTACGGACCAGTGGACAATGACCGGCGGCCTGCGTTACCAGACCGACCGCATCCAGCGTTCGGGTCGCTCGGTTTATTCAGCCCGTGCGGTGGATTTTGACGAGACCTTTTCCGAACTGCTGCCCAAGGCATCTCTCGCTTATGCGATCAATGACGACTGGACCGTCGGCGGCATGATCAGCCGTGGTTATAATCCCGGCGGTATTTCGCTGAACATCTCGTCGGGACAATGGTTGCCGTTCGAGAAGGAAACCATATGGAATTACGAGCTTTATACACGTGCGAAAATACTGGATGACCGGCTGACGCTCAACGGCAACCTGTTCTACATGGACTACAAGAACGCCCAGTACAATATTCCGGTCGTCATCTCATCCGGCATCACCCAGTCCTACACCATCAATGCGCAGAAGGCGCATGCTTATGGTCTGGAACTCGGCGCCGACTATCACGTTCTCGACAATCTGACGCTGAAGGCGAGCGCGGGCGTGCTGAAGACCGAGATTGATGAGATTTCCAGCAATAACAGCTATGCCGGAAATGAATTCGCGAAATCGCCCGGCTTCATGTTCAGCGTCGGCGCGAGTTGGGATGTGACAGACAAGTTCACCGTCTCGGGACAGGTGCGCCATATTGACGGCTATTATTCCGACACGGCCAATACGGCTGCCTATGCCATCGATCCCTATACGATCGCCGATGTGCGCGCGAGCTACAGGTTCCAGGAAGAGATGGAGGTTTATGCCTATGTCAAGAACATCTTCGACGAGCGTGCGCCCACCTATATGCAGCAGAACCGCGGCATTGGCGGCATCGAGGCCAGCATGACCGAACCGCGCATGTTCGGCGTCGGTATTCGCGGCACGTTCTGAGCGATTGCCGGATTTGAAAGCAAAAGGCCTTCGAAGTGATCTTCGAAGGCCTTTTTTTGATGAAACGACGCGGAGAAAGCCTTAGAAAAACGCCTGAATGCCCGTCTGCGCCCTGCCGAGGATCAGCGCGTGGACGTCATGGGTCCCCTCATAGGTGTTGACCGTCTCTAGGTTCTGGGCGTGGCGCATGACGTGATATTCGATCTGGATGCCGTTGCCGCCATGCATGTCGCGCGCCTGGCGTGCGATATCCAGCGCCTTGCCGCAATTGTTGCGCTTGACGATGGAGATCATTTCCGGCGCCATCTTGTGTTCGTCCATCAGTTGGCCGACGCGCAGCGACGCCTGAAGGCCGAGCGCAATCTCGGTCTGCATGTCGGCGAGCTTCTTCTGGTAAAGCTGCATGCCGGCGAGCGGCTTGCCGAACTGCTTGCGGTCGAGACCATATTGCCGGGCGCGGAACCAGCAATCTTCCGCCGCACCCATGACACCCCAGGAAATGCCGTAACGCGCACGGTTGAGGCAGCCGAACGGGCCTTTCAGGCCAGAAACATTGGGCAGCAGCGCGTCTTCGCCCACTTCCACACCGTCCAGAACGATCTCGCCGGTGATGGAGGCGCGCAGCGACAGCTTGCCGCCGATCTTGGGCGCCGAGAGGCCCTTCATGCCCTTTTCGAGCACGAAGCCCCTGATCTGATTGTCATGGGCTTCCGATTTCGCCCAGACGACGAAGACATCGGCGATTGGCGCGTTGGAAATCCACATTTTCGAACCGCGCAGGCGATAGCCACCGGCAATCTTTTCAGCCCGGGTCTTCATGCCACCGGGATCGGAGCCGGCATCCGGCTCGGTGAGGCCGAAACAGCCGATCAGCTCGCCGGAGACGAGGCCGGGCAGATATTTCTTCTTCTGCTCGTCCGAGCCATAGGCGAAGATCGGATGGATGACGAGCGAGGACTGCACGCTCATCATAGAGCGGTATCCGCTGTCGATCCGCTCAACTTCACGGGCGACGAGACCATAGGCCACGTAACTTGCATTGGCCGCGCCGTATTCTTCCGGCAGGGTGACGCCGAGAAGGCCGGTGCGGCCCATCAGGCGGAACAGTTCCGGTTCGGTGGTCTCGGAAAGATAGGCTTCGGAGACACGCGGCAAGAGTTCTGATTTGCCGAAGGCGGCCGCGGCGTCGCGGATCATCCGCTCGTTGTCGTTCAGTTGGTCTTCGAGCAGAAAAGGGTCCTGCCAATTGAATGCTGCGTGTTCGCTCACGTGATGCCTCCGGATTTGCTGGCCGGATTATTGGTATTCGAGCCAGTCGGCACAAGCCATGTTTACTCATTTTTGCATTACATATAGTAATAACTGAAAATATCAGAAATGTTATTTTTCAATAGCTTGACAATGTATAGTGGCTCCAGAAGGCCGCGTTTGTTTACGCGATGAACGCGAGGTGTTGACTGTGTTTGGAGGTTAATAAAGGAGTTCTGCCGGTATTGCTGTGGATTCATGTACTGCGCGAGAGAAAGTTCCAATGTCTTGCCTTATAGATTGTGTATCAACTCGAAGAGTGAGTCATGGCCGCACTACCCATTCGCGTTCAATTCGGTTCTGTAAAAATAACTCTCAGCGCGGTACGGCGCCTTTGGCTTGACTTGAATGCTGAGGTCCAAGAGCAGAGAAAGATTGAGCAGCACGACGCAAATGTTCACATCCCAGTGGGTGAAAGTTCGCCGGAATTGGACGAAGCGTATCGGGTGGCGTGTATTGTAAACTACTCTGATAACGCTCGAGAAATATTTTATAGCACCGACGAGTTGTCTACGCCGCATGAGGGTGCTCAGATTTCTCAGATTATACTTACCAACATTCTACCCTATCGCCAACGGATGAACGGAGGAGAGCCGTTCCATCAATTTGAGATACTTCTCGACTTCACGACGCCGAGTCTCGTTGAGGTTTCCGCGTCTCATTCTGAACCCACTGCCAACGCGAGCGGATTTCATTTAGGTGGTAATCGATCCGGTTGGCGCGCGGGTATTGATAGTGCAGTAAGAAAGCACATTAAGGAGCGAAATAGGTTGTGGACGTGGTTCCACGGACGATTCACCTATGATCTATTTCTGGCGGTTATAGGCCTTCCTTTTGCTCTTTACGCTTGCTGGCGTCTTGCCCCTCTCGTCGAGAAAGTCTTCAGCGGCATGAATTCCGTCGTCGTTGGCGGTGCCTATATATACATCGCATTTTGTTCGCTGTGGTTATACAGGATAGCTTTCGCTTATGTTCGATGGGCATTTCCCAAAGTCGAGCTTGTCGATCAAGCTACTCCGTCAAAAACACATCGTACAATTTTGGGTGGCGTCGGTGTGTTTGTTATTAGTACTTTTACAGCAAGCGTATTGGATATTCCCTTCATTGGGCAGATCGCCGGAATATTTTTAACGCGATAGACGTTACATTATTTCGCTGGGGACAATTGCGCCACAGCTCTCTTCAGGTTGCGGCTTGCTTCATGCATAGTTGATGTCGTTGTCCTTAGGGGGGTGTTGAGGTGATGATTGTTCGGTTTTAAAAAAAGATTCTGCGGACCTCATGCTCCGAAGTGGAATATTATCTACATTACATATAGTAATGGCTCATGACGTCTCTCAGCCGTAAACTCCTGCCCTCCACCAGCGCGCTCGCCGCCTTCGATTCCGTGGCCCGGCTCGGCAGCTTTTCCGCCGCCGCCGATGAGCTTGCCCTGACGCAAGGGGCGATCAGCCGGCAGGTTATGTCACTGGAAGAACAGCTTGGCGTGCGCCTGTTCGAACGCGGCGCACGCGGGGTTGCACTGACGACCGAGGGCCGCGCCTATGCAAAATCGATTGCCGCAGCCCTTGGCGAGATACGCTCCGCATCGTTGCACATCATGACCAAAACGCATGGCAATACGCTGAATCTTGCCATGCTGCCCACCTTCGGCACCCGCTGGCTTTTGCCGCGTATCCCGGATTTCGTGACGAGCCACCCCGAAATCACCATCAATTTCGCCACACGCATCGGCCAGTTCGACTTCGAGCGCGAGCAGCTGGATATGGCGATCCATATCGGTCAGGCCGACTGGCCGGGGGCGGAAAGCACCTTTCTGATGCATGAAATGGTCGCGCCGGTGTGCAGCCCGCAATTCCTCAGCGCCCATCCCGTGGAAAAGGGAGAGGATATCGCCGCCCTGCCGCTTTTGCACATGGCCTCGCGGCCGGGCGCATGGGGCCACTGGTTCGAAAGCCTCGGCCTGTCACTCGCCTTGCCGCAGGGCATGCGGTTCGAACAGTTTTCCAGCGTGGCGCAGGCCTGTATCGCCGGACTGGGCGTGGCGCTGATGCCGCTTTTCCTGATCGATAACGAGCTGAAATCGAAACAACTGGTGAAAGCCTTCGATCATCAGGCCAGAAGCCCCAGCTCCTATTATGCGGTGGCGCCGCTTTCGCGCGCCAATCACGTTCCGGTCGTGCTGTTTCGTGACTGGCTGGTGCGGCAGGTGGAAGCTTACCGCACAGCGAATAGCGACGACCCACAAAAATAATCGCACTTTTTTCGGGCAGTTAGACTTTATGCCCGGGTTTTCGCCGATTTTGTCCTCCACCGGACTCGACAGGGCGGCCTTGCTCTATTATCGTGATTAAACGTTTAATCAGCCTTTCCGGAACATTATGGCGTCGTCACGGCCTGCCACCAATCTGAGCGCGATAGCAGCGGCACTCGGCGTGTCGGCGGCAACCGTGTCCAATGCGCTGTCGGGCAAGGGCCGCGTTTCGCCGGAGTTGGTGGAGCGCATTCGCAAGACGGCAAGCGAGCTGGGCTACGTGCCGAGTTCAGCGGGCAGGGCGCTTCGCACCGGCAAAAGCGGTGTTCTGGGGCTGGTGCTGCCGGATATTGCCAATCCTCTCTTTCCGCAGATCGCGCAGGCCATCGAGAAGGCGGCCGTCACTGCCGGTTACGGTGTGCTGATCGCCGACTCGCGCGGTGAAATCGCCATGCAGACGGATGCGATCAACCGGCTGGTCGAACGCGGTGTGGATGGCATGGTTATCGTTCCCCGCCGCGGCACCCGCATTGCCGATGTCGATTGCCCCGTCGCGGTGATCGACAGCCCCTCGACGCCCGGCAACACGGTCGCCGCCGACCATTGGGATGGCGGCTGGCAGGTCGGCGACTATCTGGCCGGGCTTGGCCATCGCAAGGTGGTGCTGGTGGGCAAGAACCGCGATTCCAACGTGCAGAACGACCGTCTCGGCGGCATTCGCGATGGTCTTGGCAAGGCTTGCGTGACGCAGACGCTCTGGGTGGACGCTATTGAAAAGGCTGACGGTGCGGGTTGCCGGCTTGGTCTTGCAAAGAAGGTTGCCGAAGGGTTCACCGCCTTTGCCGCCGTCTCCGATCTGCATGCGCTGCGCGTGCTCACCGAATTGCAGCGCGAGGGCATCGAGGTGCCGGAAGAGGCCAGTGTCACCGGCTTCGACGATCTCATCTTTTCCGCCGTTGTCACCCCGCCGCTCACGACCATGCGCATGGATATGGGCCGCATCGCCGATCTCGCTGTCGGCGCGCTGCTGCGCGCGATCGACGGCGCGGGCGAAAACGGCGTCGCCGTCGATGTGGCGGCGGACATCTCGAAAGTACCGATGGCGCTGATCATGCGCGGCTCCACCGGCAAGGCAAAGCATGATGCGATTGAAGCCAAAAAAACGACAGCAGGAGAACTCACACCATGAAAAAGATCATTTTTGCATCGGGCGCCGCCCTAATGTTTACGATGGGCGCCGCGCAGGCGCAGGACAAGGCGCTGACGATTTCCGTCTACGCCTTCGCGCAGGACGAATTCAAGGAACTGGTCTATACGCCGTTCGAAAAGCAATGCGGCTGCAAGCTGGTCGTCGAGACCGGCAACAGCGTTGAGCGTCTGGCCAAGATGGAGGCCAACAAGGCCAATCCGGTGGTCGATCTCGCCATCGTTTCCATGGCGGATGCGCTGTCGGCCGCCCGCAAGGACCTGATCCAGAAGATCGACGCGTCCAAGGTTCCGAATATCGAAAAGCTCTATGACATCGCCAAGGATCCGAATGGCGACGGCATGAGCGTCGGCGTCAATTTCTACGCCACGTCAATCGTTTACCGCACCGACAAGATGAAGATCGACAGCTGGGCCGATCTTTTGAAGGACGATATCGTCGACCACGTCGCTTTCCCGAATGTCACCACCAACCAGGGCCCGCCGGCGCTCTATATGCTCGGCAAGGCCATCGGCAAGGATACGGCCGATCTTTCCGGCGCTATCGAGGCCGTGGGTGAAAAGAAGGACGATATCGTCACCTTCTACGTCAAGTCGTCGCAGCTCGTGCAGCTGATGCAGCAGGAAGAAATCTGGGCAGCCCCCATCGGCCGCTTCTCCTGGGCGCCTTTCACCAAGCTCGATCTGCCGCTTGCCTGGGCAACACCCAAGGAAGGCCAGACCGGCGGCATGAATGTGCTCGTGGTGCCGAAGGGCACGAAGAACGAAGATTTAGCGTTGCAGTTCATGGATTTCTGGCTCTCGACCGATATTCAGAAGGCGCTGGCCGAAAAGCTGGTGGACAGCCCGACCAACAGGGAAGTCAAGGTTTCCGACGAGGTGGCGAACAACATCACCTATGGCGACGAAACAGCAAAAAGCCTGCAGCTCATTCCTTCCGACGTAACGCTCGATAACCGCGACAAGTGGCTGTCGGAGTGGAACGCGAAGGTCGGTCAGTAAGGCCTTCACCGTTTGGAATGGGGCATCGTCCGGAAGGGCGGCTCCATTCCCGGAAAAGCGGTTCGGTCGTCCCCTGACCGCTTTTCCACCTTCCAATTTCTCAGGCCGGTGCGTCCGGCTGCCGTAACAACCGGCTTTGAGGCCGTTCAGGGAATAAACCAATGTTTCAGAACCGGGCCGAAGCGCTGGCGCTTGCCTTGCCCGCCGCAATTTTCGCGGCGGCGGTCTTTCTCGTGCCGGTCTTCATCCTGCTGTCTGAGGGGTTTCGCACCACTGACGGCTGGACATTGTCGGCCTATGCCGCCTTCTTTTCCGATCCGCTGAACCAGACGGTTTTCCTGCGCACGCTGAAGCTCGGCGCGCTTGTCACCGTCGTGTCGGCGGTGGTGGGTTATGCGGCGGCTTTTGCCATCGTCAACCTGTCGTCGGGCAAGAAGGGCCATGTGGTCAATCTCGTCGTGCTGCCGCTGATGATCTCGCCGGTCGCCCGCACCTATGCCTGGATCGTCATTCTCGGCAGAACCGGCATCGTCAATCAGGCGCTGCAGGCGGTGGGGCTGAGCGATGCGCCGATCCGCATCCTGTTTTCCGAAACGGCTGTCTTCATCGGCCTTCTGCAACTCTTCCTGCCGTTGATGATCATCTCGCTCATCAGCGCGCTGGAGAATATGCCGAAGGATACGATCTCGGCCGCCCGCGTTCTCGGCGCGAACTGGTTTCAGGTGTTCTGGAAGGTTATCCTGCCCCTCACCAAGGAAGGGCTGGTCGTTGGCGGTACGCTGGTCTTTACCGGTTCGCTGACGGCCTATATCACGCCCGCCATTCTCGGCGGCTCCAAGGTGCTGATGCTGGAGACCCTGCTTTACCAGCAGGTGACGGTCTCCAACAATTTCGTTGCCGCCAGCGTCATCGCCCTCATCCTGATCGTCATGAGCTTTGCCGCCAATATCCTCTTGAAGCGCATCGCCACCGCGAGGAATAAGAAATGACCCGGCAGCTCTTCATTCCGCTCACGCTCCTTCTTGTCGTCGGTTTCCTGATCGGGCCGTTTCTCATCATCGTTGCGGCCTCGTTTTCGGCCGGCGATACGCTCGCCTTTCCGCCGCAGGGCTTTTCGCTGAAATGGATCGCCAAGGTCTTCACCGTCGAAAGCTTCCGCGAAAGTTTCGCCATGTCGATGTTCCTTGCCATCGGCGGCACCTTTGCGGCGCTCATCCTCGGCATTCCGGCGTCCTACGCCATGTCGCGCTACAAGCTGCCTTTTGCCGAGACAGTGCGCACCATCGTTTCCGCGCCGATCATCGTGCCCGGCATCATCGTGGGTCTGGCCCTGCTGCGTTATTTCGTCGTGCCCTTCGGCATCGGCATCACGCTTGCCCTGTTTCTCGCCCACACAGCGCTCATCCTGCCTTATGCGGTGCGGGTGGTATCGGCCAGCCTCAACAATCTGCGCTCCGATATCGAAGAGGCGGCGGTGCTGCTCGGCTCGTCGCGGGTGGGGGCGTTTTTCCGCGTCGTGCTGCCGAATATTCGCGGCGGCATTCTCTCAGCCTTTATTCTCGGTTTCGTAACGAGTTTCAATCAGGTGCCGGTGTCGCTGTTCCTGTCGGGTCCCGGTGTGCGCACGCTGCCCATCGACATGCTCGGTTACATGGAAATCGTCTTCGATCCTTCGGTGGCCGCACTCTCCTCGCTGCTCGCCTTCCTTTCCATCGGCATCGTCTTCATGGCCGAACGTTTTCTGGGGTTCTCCCGTTATGTCTGACGCAAATTATCTTTCGCTCCAAAAAGTCTCGCTCGCCTATGGCGGCAATGTCGCCGTCAAGGACCTCGATCTCGATATCCGCAAGGGCGAGCTGCTCGCGCTTCTGGGACCTTCCGGCTGCGGCAAGACCACGACGATGCGCGCCATTGCCGGGCTGATGCCGGTGGCCGGCGGACGCATCGATCTCGATGGCGCCGATATCACTCGCGTTGCCGCAAACAAGCGCGCCGTCGGGCTGGTGTTTCAGTCCTATGCGCTCTTCCCGCATCTGACGGTTTACGAAAACGTCGCCTTCGGCCTGAAACTCAAGGGCATGAGCGGCAAGGCGCTGGAAGACAAGGTCGCCTCCGGCCTGAAATCGGTGGGCTTGTCCAGCTTCGCGTCGCGCAAGCCGGCGGAGCTTTCCGGTGGCCAGCAGCAGCGCGTTGCGCTGGCGCGCTCCATGGTCATGGAACCAAAGGTGCTTCTGCTCGATGAGCCGCTCTCCAACCTCGATGCCCGCCTGCGCCTTGAAATGCGCACCGAATTGCAGCGCGTGCAAAAGGAAACCGGCGTGACGATGATCTTCGTCACCCATGACCAGATCGAGGCGCTCGCGCTTGCCGACCGTATTGTCGTCATGAAGGGCGGCAAGATTGAGCAGATCGGCACGCCGGAAGAGATTTATAACGCGCCGGTTTCGTCCTTCGTGGCGGATTTCGTCGGCTTTGAAAACATCTTCGCGCTTGATGGCGGCGCGTTGAAAACCGCAAACGGCACAACACCGCTTACCGGACCAGTCCCTTCAGCATCTGGACTGGCCTGGCGGCCGCGCATGGTCACCCTCGGTTCAGGTCCTTTCCAGGGAACCGTGCGCGGCACCTCCTTTGCCGGCAACAGCCGCGAATATCTGCTCGATACGCCGCTCGGCCCCATCAAGGCGGAAACGGACGCCGCCTTGGCCGCCCACGCCATCGGCGATACGCTCGCCTTCGACCTGCCGGTTGACAAGGCGGCGAGCCTCAAGGTGTTCAGCTGACCATGGGTGTGTGGATCGATACCGATATGGGCTTTGACGACATCGCTGCCATCATGGTGGTGCAGTCGGCAGGTCTTGCCATCGACGGCATCTCGCTGGTCTTCGGCAATGCCACGCTGGAAGCGGTCTCCGGCAATGCCGCGGGTGCGGTTGCGGCCTTCGGCTGGTCGATGCCGTTCCATCAGGGCCGCGCCATGCCGGTGCTGGGTGCGCTGGAAACAGCGCAATCGATCCTGGGCGAAAGCGGCATTCCGACCGTCGGGCAAAGCCTGCCGGAGGCGCCGGCTCTGCCGAAAAGCGATGCCTTTGCAGCACTCTGCGGCTGGCTGGAGGGGACAGGCGAGAAGCGTATTCTCGCGCTTGGCCCGCTCACCAATATCGCCGCCCTGTGCCTTGCCCGGCCGGATCTTGCCGCCAGAATTTCCGAACTCACCTGGATGGGCGGTGGCGTGACGAGCGGCAACCACACGGCCTCGGCCGAATTCAACGCCTTTGCCGATCCGGAAGCGCTGGCCATCGTTCTTTCGCACGGCCTGCCGTTGCGCATGGTCGATCTGGACGCCTGTCGCAAAGTCACCGCGGGAGCGGCCGATGTAGCGCCGATCCGTAACGCCGGCGGCAAGAATGCCGGGCTGATCGCCGATTTGCTGGAAGGTTTCATCGGCATCGCCGCCAGCCGTGGCAGAGCCGCCATGGCGCTCTACGATCCCGTGGCCGCCGTCGGCTTTACCTCCGGTCTCATCGGTTGGCGTCATGCGCGGATTGATGTCGAGCTTCAGGCGGCGCTGACGCGCGGGCGAACCGTGGTCGAGACGCGCGCTCAGAAAGCTCAGGCCTTCAACGCGCATTTCGCCGAGACGGTGGATGCCGAAGGTACGAAGACGGCGGTTCTCGAGGCGCTGCGCCGGGAGGCCGCCCGATGAGTGCGAACTCTTTGACATCCGAGCCTGCCGATCTCAACGACGACACGCTGCGCGCCCGTGCGGTCGGCGCCGCACGCGGTGATGCGCCTTTCGACATTCTCGTCACCGGTGGAACTCTGGTGGATGTGGTGACGGGAGAGCTTCGCGCCGCCGATATCGGCATCGTCGGCCCGCTGATTGCCAGCGTGCACGAGCGGGCAAGCCGAAGCGACGCCGCTGGGATCATCGATGCGGCAGGGGCCTATGTCTCGCCCGGCCTCATCGACACACATATGCACATCGAAAGCTCGATGATCACGCCGGCCGCCTATGCGACGGCGGTTGTCGCCCGCGGCGTTACCACCATCGTCTGGGACCCACATGAATTTGGCAATGTGCATGGTGTCGATGGCGTGCGCTGGGCGGCGAAATCAATCGAGAACCTGCCGCTGCGCGCCATTCTGCTTGCCCCGTCTTCAGTGCCGTCTGCGCCCGGTCTGGAATGTAGCGGGGCGGATTTCGATGCTGCCATTCTTGCCGATATCCTGACATGGCCGCAGGTCGGCGGTGTCGCGGAAATCATGAACATGCGCGGTGTCATCGAGCGCGATCCGCGCATGAGCGGCATCGTGCAGGCCGGGCTTGTCTCGCAAAAGCTGCTCTGTGGCCATGCGCGTGGCCTGAAAGATGCGGATCTCAACGCCTTCATGGCGGCGGGCGTCTCCTCCGATCACGAGCTTGTCTCCGCTGAAGACCTTCTGGCGAAGCTGCGGGCAGGGCTGACCATCGAGCTGCGTGGCTCGCACGATCACCTGCTTCCGGAATTCGTGGAAGCGTTGAATGCGCTCGGGCATCTTCCGCAGACGGTAACGCTCTGCACCGACGATGTTTTCCCTGACGATCTGCTGAAGGGCGGCGGGCTTGATGATGTGGTGCGCCGCCTTGTCGGTTACGGGCTGAGGCCCGAATGGGCGCTGCGTGCTGCCACCCTCAATGCCGCCCAACGGCTGGGCCGCCCCGATCTCGGCCTCATCGCCGCCGGTCGCCGTGCCGATATCGCCGTCTTTGAGGATTTGAGCGGCTTTTCAGCCCGTCATGTTCTCGCCAATGGCCAAGCAGTTGCGGCAGGTGGCCACATGCTCGCCGATGTCCAGGCCTGCGATGCGACAGCCCTCAAAGGTTCGATGAAGCTGCTGCTGCGCAAGGCCGATGATTTCCGGGTCGCCTCGGAAGGGGCAAAGGTGCGCCTCGCCACCATCGACCGCCCGCGCTTTACGCAGTGGGGCGAGGCGGATGCCGAAGTGAAGGACGGTTTCATCGTTCCGCCCGAAGGCGCGACGATGATTTCCGTCACCCATCGCCACGGCATGGCCGAGCCGATAACCAGAACCGGCTTCCTCACCGGCTGGGGAAACTGGAACGGTGCCTTCGCCACCACCGTCTCGCATGACAGCCACAACCTCACCGTTTTCGGCGGCAATGCCGATGACATGGCGCTCGCCGCCAATGCGGTGATAACGGCAGGTGGCGGCATGGCTGTCGCTTCCGAAGGCAAGGTCACCGCAGTTCTCCCGTTGCCGCTTTCAGGCCTCGTTTCCGACGCCCCGCTTGAAGACGTGGCAAAGGCTTTCGAAGTATTGCGCGAAGCCGTCGGCAGGGTCGTGGAATGGCAGCCACCCTATCTTGTCTTCAAGGCCTGCTTCGGCGCCACGCTCGCCTGCAATATCGGCCCGCACCAGACGGATATGGGCATTGCCGATGTGTTGACGGGCAGGGTGATGGAGAGTCCGGTGATACAGGTGCGATGACCTTTTGGCTGTTCGAGTTAGATTTCAAAGCTGATTTTGGAGCCTAATCAACTACAAGTGCCAAATCATCGGATGTCAAAACGTTATGGCTTTGAGCGGCGTCTTTAATCCTCTGTCGTAGCGACGGAGCGATACTCCCATGATGTCGCTCTTCATCTAACAGTGCTCCACTCACCAGCGTCGAACGGATTGTCAACAGATTCGTTGTGTCAACAAACGAGGTGTGATTCAGAAAATGCGCTTCGAAATTCGTAATAGATACGGCGAGTTCGCGCGCTTTGCGGAATTGAGGCGGTTCACTATTTACAAAATAAAACCGGTTCGTTGCCGGACAAATGCATATGCAAAACTTATCATGGGGATTGGGTATAAAATCGCAATATATACGTAAAACGTCCCATTTCTGCATATCTCAACCTGTGCAACTCGAAGTTGCAATCAGGTGTTTTTTTGCGATTTCTGGATTGTCTAGGTCGTTTAGCCAGATTTCCACATTCATCTCGTTCGCTGCTGTGCCGACCCGTTCCCAAGCCTCGATATATGCGGGATCTTCGTGTGAAATTTCTTTAAGCTCGCCAAAAGACAGATGGCCGTATTTGTTGACTGCATCGGCAAGATATTCACGATCACTTCCAGATAGTAGAGGTGACGGCTCTGTTCCTTTAGGATACACATGCTGCTTGTTGCCATTTACTTCAATGACGACTCGCTCTTCTAGGCGATCTGCAACTTCATCTGGATATTCGCCATTCAATAGATTACGCACGGCAGATGGAACGGGACCGTGTTCCATCGCTACGTATCTGTCCCCAGTTATGGGACGTCCATAATCCATGATGTGTTCGCGATCTGCAAAAAACAGAAGCTTGCCGATGTAATATTGCGTCATTCCTGGCTTTTGCTGGGCCAGAAACTCAATTGCATCAACTGTTTTTTGCCAGTCGAAATTAAAACGTATCATTTTTCCACCTGATAACGCAGATCATGCGCCAGGCCGATTATTATATGAAATTTGTGACCAAAGCACGAACTTTCCAGCAATGTATTCGTGACGAATGGTACGGTCTAGAAGACGTGAGAGAATTTCAACAAATCTCACTCCGCCGCCAGTTCCTGCTCCACCAGCGTCGCCCAGAACGCCACGCCCGGCACGATGGCCGCATCGTTGAAGTCGTAGGAAGTGTTGTGGTGCAGCGCGCCGTCCACGGCCGGGCCATTGCCGAGCCAGACGTAGCAGCCAGGGGCTTCGCCCGCGAAAAAGGCGAAGTCGTCGCCGGCGGTCGAAGGCGGGAAGGCGGTGCGGGTCTTGTTGCCGAAGACGGTTTTTGCGGCGCGCAGCGCCCGTTTCGTCGCGTCCGCCTCGTTGATGACGGGTGGAATACGGCGGATGAATTCGTAATGCGCCTCGATGCCGAACATTGCCGCCGTGCCCTTTGCCAGCCGGCCGATTTCCGCTTCGAGCTGGTCGCGCACATCAGCCGCATAAGCACGCGCGGTGCCGCCGATTTCGACGAGATCGGGAATGACGTTGAGCGCCTTCGGGTCACCCGCCTGCACCGAACAGGCGCTGACGACGGCCGGCTGCAGCGGATCGACGACGCGGCCGACGATGGTTTGCAGCGAGGCGAGGAAGGCGCCGGCCGCCGTTACCGGGTCGCGGCCGAGATGCGGCTTGGCGCCGTGGGTGCCGATGCCCTTGAAGGTGACGCGCCAGCTATCGGAAGAGGCGAGCTGCGGGCCTTCCACCACGGCCATTTCGTCAACGCCCAGCCCCGGCATGTTGTGCAGGCCATAGACCGCATCGCAGGGAAACAGGGTGAAAAGCCCGTCCTCCACCATCTTCTTCGCGCCGCCGCGGCCTTCTTCGGCGGGCTGGAAAATGAAATGTACGGCGCCGGAAAAATCACGGGTCTTTGCGAGGTAACGCGCCGCACCCAGCAGCATGGCGGTGTGGCCGTCATGCCCGCAGGCGTGCATCTTGCCGGGAAATTTCGATTTGTAGGGCCGGTCGGGAACTTCCGGCATGGCAAGGGCATCCATGTCGGCGCGCAGGCCGATGCTGCGGGTGCCGTTGCCCACCTGCAATGTGCCGACCACGCCGGTACCGCCAAGACCGCGATGCACCTTCAACCCGGCCCTTTCGAGAAGATCGGCGACGATGGCGCTGGTTCTTTCCTCTTCGAAGCCCAGTTCCGGGTGCGCGTGCAGGTCGTGGCGAAGCTCCGTCAGGAATGGCAGGTCCTCGCCGATGCGGTCCAGCAGTCTCATGGGCGGCTTGTCCTTGAATATGGGAAAAACCCGCGTCATAGGTGGGTTCGTCCGAATGCCTGTTGCTTTGTTTCCTTCTAGCTGAAAAAGCCAATGAAATGAACCCGCAGCATGTTGCGGTTGTTAAAATGCCTGATGTGAAGAACCGGGTTGGCGTGGCTGAAAAATGTGAGCGCTTTTCGCCGCCCCGCTCCTGAAAGGAACAGAACGATGCCGTCATCCGCGTCGCCCGTCGTCCCATCCCCCGCCGCGCCTCATGAGTTCTGGCAGGATATACTTCCGCCCGCCACCTTCGATACGGCCGGTCCGCATTCCACCTTCTTTCCGGCGGAGCTGGATGACGGCCGGCAGATCTGCCTGCCGATAAGGCCGCTGGCGGATGGCGAACATGCGCTTGCCTCGCTCATCGTCAATCAGGCTTCTTTTGAGGTGCTGGAGGTGCTGGCGGCCGATCTGGCTGCAAAACTTCTTCCCTTCAAGCCCGATGTCGTCATCGGCCTGCCGACGCTGGGGCTGACGCTTGCCGCCGCTGTCGCCAGGCATCTCGGCCATTCCCGTTACGTGCCGCTCGGCACCTCGCGCAAATTCTGGTATCTGGAGGAACTGTCGGTGCCGATGTCCTCCATCACCACAAGGCAGGAAAAACGGCTCTATATCGATCCGCGCATGCTGCCGCTCATCGAGAACCGGCGCGTGGCGCTGGTGGATGACGTGATCTCCAGCGGCAGTTCCATCATATCGGGTCTTTCGCTTCTCGCCGCCTCCGGCATTCGGCCTGCCGTCATCGGCGCAGCCATGCTGCAATCGGATCGCTGGCGGGAAAAAATCGCCGCTTTCGGGCCGGAGTGGCCGGAGCGGGTGAGGGGTGTTTTTTCGACGCCGCTGCTCACCAAAGCGGAAGGCGGCTGGCGCGCCTGACGAAACGCAAATTCCGCCAAAAGGCAAGTGGTGATAATTTCACCGCTGCCTAATTTGTGTCTTGCGAAGCTTTGTGAGATCGGCCTAAGATCAACGCCGACAGACAATAGCGGTCGGCGAATGGTGCGTCGGTTTGCTTTCGCTCGGTGTCATCCCGGCGTCTGCCCGCTCCCTTTGTTCTTGCCGGTTACTGGAATTTCTTCCCATGCATGCAGTGTTCGACGGTCATAATGATGTGCTGCTTCGGTTGTGGCGCAACAGCAAGGCCGGCGCCGATCCGGTGGCCGAATTCAAGAACGGAACACGCGAAGGCCATATAGACGGTCCGCGTGCAAGGGCAGGCGGTCTTGGCGGCGGTATCTGCGCCATCTATATTCCCTCCGGCGATCTCATTCTTCAGGAACCGGACGACAGCGGCCATTACAACACGCCGCTCGCTTCACCGCTGGAGCGCCAGCCCTCACTGGATATCGCCATGGAAAAGGCGGCGATTGCGCTGAGGCTGGACCGCGCCGGCGCCTGGCGGCTTTGTCGCTCCACGGCTGATATCCGCAAGGCCTTTGCCGACGATATTTTCGCTGCCGTGCTGCATATGGAGGGCTGCGAGGCTATCGGGGCCGATCTCGACGCGCTGGAGGTTTTTTACGCCGCCGGCCTGCGTTCGCTCGGCCCGGTCTGGAGCCGGCACAATATATTCGGCCACGGTGTTCCTTTCTCTTATCCCATGTCGCCCGATACCGCGCCCGGTCTCACCGATGCCGGTTTCGCGCTGGTGAAGGAATGTAACAGGCTCGGCATTCTCATCGATCTCGCGCATATCACCGAAAAAGGCTTCTGGGATGTGGCGAAGACCACCAACCAGCCTTTGATCGCCAGCCACTCCAACGCACATTCGCTCACTCCCGTCGCCCGCAATCTCACCGACAGGCAGATGGACGCTATCAGGGAAAGCGGCGGTCTGGTCGGCCTCAACTATGCCGTGACAATGCTCAGGCCCGATGGGCGTGACATTGCCGATACGCCGCTCTCCGACATGGTGCGCCATATCGATTACATGGTGGAACGTATGGGCATCGACTGCGTGGCGCTTGGATCGGACTTCGACGGCGCGACTGTACCCGTTGGTATTGCGGATGCCAGCGGCAACCACAATCTGGTTGCGGCGCTGAAATCGGCGGGCTACGGTGATGGAGAACTTGCTAAAATATGCCGGGAAAACTGGCTGCGTGTTTTGTCTGAGGCCTGGCGCGAGGCGGCCTGAGAACAGTTTTAAGCGAACCAAATCAATCTTATAACAAAAGGGGAGATCCTATGATCAAATCGCTCAACAAATCCATGCGTATTCTCAGCACCAGTGCCGCCTTGTCGCTGATGATGCTGTCTGCACCGCATGCCTTTGCCGCCACGCCGGCCGATACGCTGGTCGAAGGTTTTGCCATCGACGACATCATCACGCTCGATCCGGGTGAGGCTTTCGAACTCTCCGCCGCCGAAGTCACCGGCAATACCTACAGCAAGCTGGTTTCCATCGATATCAACGACACATCCAAGGTTGTCGGCGATCTGGCCGAAAGCTGGACGACATCCGACGATGGCCTGACCTATACGTTCAAGCTGAAATCCGACCTGAAATTCGCCTCCGGCAATCCGGTCACGGCCGATGATGTGGCTTTCTCTTTCGAACGCGCCGTGAAGCTCGACAAGTCGCCGGCATTCCTGCTGACGCAGTTCGGCCTCAGCGGTGACAACGTCACCGAGAAGGCGAAGGCTGCAGATGCGAATACCTTCGTTCTGACGGTCGACAAGCCCTATGCGCCGAGCTTCGTGCTGAACGTGCTGACCGCGACCGTCGCTTCGGTGGTCGATAAGAAACTGGTCATGGAGAAGGCGAAATCCGTAACCCCGAGCGCCGATTACAAATATGATACGGATTTTGGCAACGACTACCTGAAGACCGGTTATGCCGGTTCCGGCCCTTACAAGATCCTCGGCTGGAAGGCCAATGAGGCCGTGATCATGGAAGCCAATCCGAATTATTACGGTGAAAAGCCGAAGCTGAAGCGTGTCGTCTATCGCCATATGAAGGAAAGCTCCGGCCAGCGTCTGGCGCTTGAAAACGGCGATATCGACGTGGCCCGCAACCTTGAGCCGGGTGACATGGAAGCCGTTTCCAAGAAGGAAGGTCTCGCGATTACCTCCGCGCCCAAGGGCACCGTTTATTACTTCAGCCTCAACCAGAAGAACGAGAACCTGAAGAAGCCCGAAGTCGTCGAAGCCTTCAAATATCTCGTCGATTATGACGCGATCGGCGCGACCATCATCAAGGGCATCGGCGAAGTCCACCAGACGTTCCTGCCGAAGGGCCAGCTGGGTGCGCTGGACGAGAACCCCTACAAGCTCGACGTCGCCAAGGCCAAGGAACTTCTCGCCAAGGCCGGTCTGAAGGACGGCTTCACGGTGACCATGGATGTGCGCAACACCCAGCCGGTGACCGGCATTGCCGAAAGCGTGCAGCAGACGCTGGCACAGGCCGGCATCAAGCTCGAAATCATCCCCGGCGACGGTAAGCAGACGCTGACCAAATATCGCGCCCGCACGCATGACATCTACATCGGCCAGTGGGGTTCGGACTATTTCGACCCGAACTCGAATGCCGAAACCTTCACGATCAACTACGATAATTCCGATGAAGGCAAGAACAAGACGCTCGCCTGGCGCAACGCGTGGGACGTTCCGGAGCTGACCAAGGAAACGCAATCGGCGCTTTTGGAGAAGGACAGTGCCAAACGCGCGGCGATCTACCAGAACCTGCAGAAAGAAGTCCTGGCGAAGGGTCCCTTCGTCATCATCTTCCAGCAGACGGAAGTTGCCGGTTATTCCGCAAAGCTCAAAGGCCTGAAGCTCGGTCCGAGCTTCGACACCAACTATGTCTACAACATCTCCAAGGAATGATCCGGAAGGATCGGTCTCTTGAGCATCGTTGAAGCAAACAGCCGGGCGAGGCAGGGCAAACGCCGTGCCAACGCCCGCGTGAAAGCCGTTCTCGGCTTCGCCGTCACCGTCATCACCACCTTCCTGGGGTTGATGGCGGTCACATTTTTCATTGGCCGTGTGGTGCCGATCGATCCCGCGCTGGCGATCGTCGGCGACCGCGCGCCTGCGCATGTGGTCGAGCGCGTGCGTGAGCAGCTCGGCCTCAACCTGCCGCTCTGGCAGCAGTTCTTCCTTTATCTGAAGCAGGCGTTGTCCGGTGATTTCGGCACCTCTGTCCTCACCACCAATCCTGTCATGGAGGATATCAAGCGGGTGTTCCCGGCGACGATAGAGCTTGCCACCATCGGCACGATCATCGGAGCCGTCTTCGGTATTCCGCTTGGCGTGCTTGCCGCCGTGAAACGCGGCAGCTTTGCCGATCAGGTGGTGCGCGTCATCGGCCTTATCGGTTATTCCGTGCCGATCTTCTGGCTTGGCCTTCTGGCGCTGTTGGTGTTTTACGCCCGGCTGCAATGGGTGGCTTATCCCGGGCGAATGGACATTGTCTATGAATTCACCTTCACGCCGGTCACGGGCTTCTTCCTGATCGACGCCATCTGGCAGCGGCAATGGGACGTGTTGTGGGATCTCTTCCGCCACATCATCCTGCCGGCCTCTCTGCTCGGTTATTTCTCGCTGGCCTATATCAGCCGCATGACGCGTTCCTTCATGCTGAACGAGCTTGCCCAGGAATATATCGTCGCGGCCCGCGCCAAGGGGCTTTCGGAAACGCGCATCATCTGGTTCCACGCGCTGCGCAATGCCGCCGTTCCGCTGGTGACGGTGATTGCGCTCTCCTATGCCGGTCTGCTGGAAGGTTCGGTGCTGACCGAAACCATCTTCGCCTGGCCGGGGCTCGGCCTCTACATCACCAATTCGTTGCAGAATGCGGATATGAATGCTGTTCTCGGCGGCACGATCGTGATCGGCGCCATCTTCGTCGGCATCAATCTCTTCTCCGATCTGCTTTACCGGACGCTCGATCCAAGGACGCGCAGCCGATGACCCTTTCGACCGATACGATCAAACCCTATAGCCGCGAATGGCTGCTCTCTGACCGGCCGGCCTCGCGCAGGCAGGCGCGGCTTGGGCGCGCCTATGTCATATGGCGGCGCTTTTCAGAAAACCGGCTGGCGCTGCTCGGGCTCGGCATCATCATCGCGCTGCTATTCGTGGCGCTGTTTGCCGATGTTCTGGCCCCGCATAACCCGGTGCAGGGGGACCTGCGTAATGCCCGGCTTCTGCCACCCGGCACGGCCGGTTATCTGCTTGGCACCGATGATCAGGGGCGTGATATTCTTTCGCGCCTCATCCACGGTTCGCGGCTGACCCTGTTCGTTGTGCTCTTGGTTGCCATCATCGCCGCTCCTATCGGACTGATCGTCGGCACCGTTTCGGGTTATGCCGGGGGATGGGTGGATGCGGTTCTGATGCGCATCACCGATATTTTCCTTGCCTTCCCGAAGCTTGTTCTGGCGCTGGCGCTGGTCGCGGCCCTCGGGCCGGGCATTGAAAATGCGGTGCTCGCCATCGCGGTCACCTCATGGCCGCCCTATGCGCGCATCGCGCGCGCCGAAACCATGACCTTCCGCAATTCCGATTTCATCGCGGCGGTCAAACTCATGGGCGCGTCGCCGTTCCGTATCGTGCTAAAACATGTCATGCCGCTGTGCATGTCGTCGCTGATCGTGCGCGTGACACTGGATATGGCCGGCATCATCCTCACCGCAGCCGGTCTCGGCTTCCTTGGCCTCGGTGCCCAGCCGCCGTTGCCGGAATGGGGCGCGATGATCGCATCCGGCCGCCGGTTCATTCTCGATCAATGGTGGGTTGCTGCCATGCCGGGTATCGCGATCCTCATCGTCAGCCTCGGTTTCAACCTTCTGGGCGACGGCCTGCGCGATGCGCTGGATCCGAAGGAGGCGGGCCAATGAGCGCGCCGCTTCTGACCGTTGAGAACCTGCGCGTATCCTTCCCCACCCGCACCGGGCTGGTGGAGGCTGTGCGCGGGGTTTCCTTCACGCTCGGCCGCGAGCGTCTCGGCATCGTCGGCGAATCCGGCTCGGGCAAATCGCAGACCGGCCGCGCCATCATGGGCTTGACCCCGAAAAACGCGCGTATCGAGGCGGACGCCCTTCGCTTCGGCGATATCGATCTGCTCAAGGCCTCTGCAAAAGAGCGAAGGATCATGCGCGGCAAGCGCATGGCCATGATCCTGCAAGACCCGAAATATTCGCTGAACCCGGTCATGACCATCGGTCGCCAGATCATGGAAACGCTGCGTACCCACGAAAAGATCGGCGGCAGCGAGGCGCGCCAGCGCACGCTTGCCATGCTCGAAGCGGTGCAGATACGCGATCCCGAGCGCGTCTTCGATCTTTACCCGCACGAGGTTTCCGGCGGCATGGGCCAGCGTGTCATGATCGCCATGATGCTGGTCTGCGGCCCGGAGCTTCTGATCGCCGACGAACCCACGTCGGCGCTGGACGTCACGGTGCAGCTGGAAGTGCTCGATATCCTTGACAAACTGGTGCGGGATCGCGGCATGGGACTGATTTTCGTCAGCCACGATCTGCGCCTCGTCTCTTCGTTCTGCGACCGTGTTCTCGTCATGTATGCCGGCAAGGTGGTGGAAGAGCTTGCTTCCGCCAATCTGAAGGAAGCGAAACATCCCTATACGCAGGGCCTGCTGAACTGCCTGCCGGAAATTGGCGGTCACCGGCATCCGCTGCCGGTTCTGGAACGTAAGCCGGAGTGGCGCGCATGAGCACGGTTCTTTCTATCAGAGACATGGTGGTCGATTTCGACGGTTACATCGCGCTCGACAGCGTCAGCATCGATGTGGCCGAGGGTGAATCCTTCGGCATCGTCGGCGAGTCCGGCTCCGGCAAGTCGACCCTGCTGCGCGCCATTGCCGGCCTAAACCATTTCGACGAAGGCTCGCTGATGGTGGCAGGGCGCTCCTATGCCGGGAAGCACCGCGACAAGAGCTTTTATAGCGATGTGCAGATGGTATTCCAGGACCCCTATGGTTCGCTGCACCCGCGCCAGACGGTGGATGCGCTGCTGCTCGAACCGCTGGTCATCCACGGTCTCGACAATCGCGAACAGCGCATTGCCCGCGCACTGGACGAGGTGGGGCTCGGTTCCGGCTTCCGCTTTCGGTATTCGCACCAGCTTTCCGGCGGCCAGCGCCAGCGCATCGCCATTGCGCGTGCGCTGATCGTCGAGCCGAAAATCCTGCTTTTGGACGAGCCGACTTCGGCGCTCGACGCCTCCATTCAGGCGGAAATTCTTAACCTGTTGGAACAGGCCCGCAAGGACCGCAATCTCACCTTCGTCATGGTCAGCCACGATCTCGGCGTCATCAGCCACATGTGCGATCGCCTTGCTGTGATGAAAAGTGGCAAGGTGGTGGAAATGCTGGAGGCTAAGGCGCTGGAAAGCCGGGAATTCAGCGCGGATTATACCCGCCAGCTGCTTGTGGCGAGCGAGGGTTTCAAGCGCGTTTGATTGGCGAGGCGTTGCCTCCCTTTCTTCTCCCCGCCCGGGGAGAAGATGCCCCGAAGGGGCAGATGAGGGGGCCAGCTCTCCGCATCTCTCTGCCGTCGCCCCCTCATCCGGCGCTACGCGCCACCTTCTCCCCGGCGGGGAGAAGAAACGACCTGCAACCTCTCGCTTCTTATGCGCCGTCAACGTCCCGGCCGATGTATTCTCTCTCCCCGCCGCGGTGGTATGCTGGCCGCCAACGCCGACCCACCCGAAAAAGGTACCCACCCCATGCAATTGCGCGCACTGATGTATTTCGACGAACTGGTCCGCACCAATTCCATGCGCGCCGCGGCGGAAAACCTGAATGTGGCGCCGACAGCGGTGAGCCGGCAGATAGAGAACCTCGAATATTATTTCGGCTCGCCTCTGGTGGAGCGTTCCAGCCGTGGCGTGAAGTTGACCGCTGCGGGGGAGCTGCTCGCCGCCCGCGCCGGCAAGACGCTGCGGGAACTCGACCATGTGCACCAACTGATAGACGATCTGAAAGGCCTGCAACGCGGCCGGGTCACGGTCTATGCCAATGGTGCGACGGTGGCGAACCTTCTGGCGCCGGTGCTGGCGCAGTTCAGCCTGAAATATCCGAAGCTGCGTTTCGAGGTGCATATTACCAGCGCCCGCCAGGCAATGGAGGCGCTGGGGGCGGCGGAAGCGGACCTGGTCGTCAGCCTGTTCGCGCCGAAAGTCTCCGGTGTGAAAGTGCGCTCGCGCACCCGTATCAGCTATGACGCGATCTTTCCCGCCGGTCATGCGCTTGCCGGGCAGGCGGAAGTTTCGCTCAAAGAGCTGGTCGGGCTGCCGCTCGCCCTGCCGGACAAGAGTTTCGCTGCGCGTCAGGCCTTCGACACGATGTTTGCCGATGCCGGCATCGAGCTTGATCCCGTCTTCATCACCAGCTCTTTGGAAATGCTGAAGGAACTGGTGCTGGGCCACGCCGCCGCCACGCTTTTGCCGGCGCTTTCGGTGGCGCGTGAAATCCGCAGCGGACAGATGGTCGCCGTTCCGCTCTCCGGCAAGAAAGGTATCCACACCCAGATCGATCTCTGCGTTGCGCCGGACCGGCAATTGTCCTTCGCCGCCTCCAAGCTTGCGGACTTCATTGAGCGCTTCATGCGCGAGGCGACGGCAGGGTAGTTTCTTCTCCCCGCCGGGGAGAGGAATTAGCCAGCATGGAGAATTGCCCACCAAGGTTGATTTCCATCCGCATTTCCGTGTAGCCATTTCAGCTACACGGAGCACACAAAAATCGAGATTGTGTGTGCGCCTGCAACATGACACTCTTTTTGCAACGGGCGGTCTTCGGAAGGGCAAAAATGCCCCGGCCGCCAGACAGGGGACAATGATGCCACGCACTTATCTTTCGCAGGCGGCAACGTTTTCGCGCCGCGCCGCGCTGACCCTCGCATTAGGCACGGCGCTCTGGTTGCCGCTTTCGGTAACGGTGGCCGAAGCCGCGCCAAAAACCACGCTGACGCTTGGCATGGCCGTCGAGCCGGCCGGCCTCGATCCAACCATCGCCGCGCCCGTGGCCATCGGCCAGGTCACCTGGCAGAATGTCTTTGAAGGTCTGGTGAAGATCGACCGCGAAGGCAAGGTGAGGCCTCAGCTTGCCGAAAGCTGGGAAATTTCCCCTGATGGCAAGACCTATACATTCAAGCTGCGCAAGGGCGTTACCTTCCATGATGGCGCGGCTTTCGATTCCTCTGTCGCGAAATTTTCGCTGGATCGGGCGCGTGGCGAAAGCTCGGTCAATCCGCAGAAACGCTTCTTCGCTGCCATTGACAGTATCGAGACGCCGGATGCCGCAACGCTGGTGCTGAAGCTGAAGCAGCCGGCCGGCAGCCTTCTCTACTGGCTCGGCTGGCCGGCCTCCATGATGGTGGCGCCGAAAAGCGCCGAGAATAACCGCACCACGCCGGTCGGCACCGGCCCGTTCAAATTCGTGAACTGGGCCAAGGGCGACAAGGTCGAGTTGCAGAAGAACGACGCCTATTGGGACAAGGCCGTGGCGGTGAAGCTGGAGAAAGCGACCTTCCGTTTCGTCTCCGACCCGCAGGCGCAGGCCGCGGCACTGAAGTCCGGCGATATCGATGCCTTCCCGGAATTCGGCGCACCGGAACTGATGACCTCCTTCGATGGCGATGCGCGCCTTGGCACCTTCGTCGGCAATACCGAACTCAAGGTCGTGGCGGGCATGAACAATGCCCGCAAGCCCTTCGACGACAAGCGCGTGCGTCAGGCGCTGATGATGGCGGTGGATCGCGGCACGGTGATCGAAGGCGCCTGGTCCGGCTTCGGCACGGCCATCGGCAGTCATTACACGCCGAATGATCGCGGCTATATCGATACGACCGGGGTACATCCCTACGATATCGACAAGGCCAGGGCGCTGCTTGCCGAAGCCGGCTATCCGGATGGGTTTAGCTTCACCATCAAGGCGCCGCAAATGGCCTATGCCCAGCGCACCTCGCAGATCCTGCAGGCTATGTTTGCCGAAATCGGCGTGACCATGACCATCGAGACCACCGAATTTCCGGCGAAATGGGTTGCGGATGTTCTCAAAGGCGCGGATTACGACATGACCATTGTTGCCCATGCGGAGCCGATGGATATCGATATCTACGCGCGCGACCCGTACTACTTCAATTACAAGAACCCGGCCTTCAATGAGGTCGTGGCGAATGTCGAAAAGACGGCGGATGCCGGCGAGCAGGAGAAGCTCTATGGCGAAGCCCAGAAAATCCTCGCGGAAGATGTGCCCGCTCTTTTTCTTTTCGTCATGCCGAAACTCGGCGTCTGGGACAAGAAGGTGAAGGGGCTTTGGGAAAACGAGCCGATTCCCTCGAATGTGCTGACGGATGTGCATTGGGAAGAATAGGGTTTGTTGTGAGGGGTAGGGCGCAGTTTCCCCATCCACCTCACTCCTGTGCTCGTCACAGGAATCCAGCCAGCCCAAGTCCTTGGGCTGAGGGGAGTTTTTCCACCGCACGGACGCGCGTCGACTGGATCCTTGTGACATCCTCGGGCATGTTCCGGGGAACAGGGATGAGGGAGGAATGCGCGGGATGACAGCAAATCTCTCCACGATATCCGGCTACAAAACCAAGCAAGGAGAAGATGCCAGATGTTAGCCGTCCTCATCCGGCGTCTTTTAAGCCTCGTCATCACGCTGTTTGCCGTTTCCCTCATCATCTATATCGTCATGGGCCTGCTGCCGGGCGATCCGGCGGCCATCATGCTCGGAACCTCGGCGAGCCCCGATACGCTCGCGGCGCTGCAGAAGCAGATGGGCCTCGATCAGCCGCTGCCGCTGCGTTATCTCCACTGGTTGGCCGGCGTGTTTCATGGCGATCTCGGGCAATCCTATACCTATGGCGTGCCGGTTGCGGGGCTGATCCTGGAGCGGCTGGCCGTTACCCTGCCGCTTGCGCTGCTGGCAGTCTGCCTTTCGGTGGCCACCGCCATTCCGCTCGGCGTGGCCGCGGCGAGGAGCCGCAACGGGGCGCTGGATTTTGCGGCCGGGCTATTTTCGCATGTGGGCATTGCCGTGCCCGGCTTCTGGGTCGGGCTGCTGCTCATCATCGTCTTTTCCACCACGCTCGGCTGGATGCCGGCCGGCGGTTTTCCCGGCTGGACGCCGAACTTTTCAGCGGGTCTCACGGCGCTCATCCTTCCGGCGGTCGCGCTGGCGCTGTCGCAGGCCGGAGTTCTCACGCGTGTGTGCCGCTCCGCCGTGCTGGAAGTGATGAATGAGGATTTCGTGCGCACCGCACGCGCCAAGGGCCTGAGCGAGCGGGTGGCGCTGTGGCGGCATGCGGTGCCGAATGCAATGATCCCTGTCGTCACCATGATCGGCCTGCAATTCACCTTCCTCATTGCCGGCGCGGTGCTGGTGGAGAATGTCTTCAACCTGCCGGGCCTCGGGCGGCTTGCCTATCAGGCGCTGACCCAGCGCGACATCGTCGTCATGCAATCCGTCGTGCTGTTCTTCTCGGCGTTGGTGATCGTCATGAATTTCGTGGTCGATATCGCCTATCTCTTCATCGATCCGAGACTGCGGGCAGGTGCGCGATGATGCGATTGATCCGCCGCCGCCCCGCCTTTGCCGTCGGCATCGCCGTCACGGTCTTTCTGGTCGCAGTCGCCCTGCTGTCGCTGGTCTGGACGCCGGTGTCCCCAACAAAGATGCAGATCGTTCAGAAGCTGAAATCGCCCTTCGTTTACGGGGGTCTCGGCACGGATCATTTCGGCCGCGACGTGTTGTCGATGCTGATGGCCGGTGCGTGGAACTCGCTGTCGACCTCCATCGCCGCCGTCGCCATCGGCGCATTTATCGGCACGACCATCGGCGTTGCGGTTGCGGCGCTGCGCGGTTTCACCGAAACCGTGGTCATGCGCATCTGCGACATCATCTTCGCCGTGCCGCCCATCCTGTCGGCGATGATGCTCGGCGCTTTCATCGGCACGGGCCGTTTCACCGCCATCATCGCCATCGCCACCTTCATGGTGCCTGTGTTTGCCCGGCTGACGCTGGGGGCGGCGTTGCAGATATGGTCGCGGGAATATGTCACCGCCGCCACCAGCATTGGCCAGAACCGCGCCAAGATCACGCTTTTCCATATCGTGCCGAATATTTCCAACCAGATCATCGTGCAGGTGACGATCCAGCTCGGTCTTGCGATATTGACGGAAGCCGGCCTTTCTTTCCTCGGTCTCGGCATGCCGCCGCCCGCCGCTACCTGGGGGCGGATGCTGGCCGATGCCCAGACCTATCTCGGAACAGCACCCTGGCTTGCCATCATGCCCGGCCTTGCGATTGCGCTCGCCGTCTTCGGCCTCAATCTTCTCGGCGATGGCCTGCGCGACCTGCTGGACCCGCGCGATACAAGCTGACCGTTTCAAGCCGATATCGCCCCTATTTCCTGTTTTCTGACGAGACGATGCCATGACCGATCTCATAGACCTCAACACGCTCGAAATCCTGGCGCTTTACTCGGATAAGAAGCTTTCACCATCCGAATATTGGCAGGCGGTGGAAGCGCGTATCGATGCTTTCGAACCGGTGGTGAACGCGCTTTACGCCTATGATCCAGAGGATGCACGAAGGCAGGCGCTGGCCTCGACGGAGCGCTGGCAAAAGGGCGAAACGCTCGGGGCCCTCGATGGCATTCCGGTCTCGCTCAAGGAATTGATCGCCACGAAAGGCCATCCCGTGCCGCTTGGCACCAAAGCGGTGGAACTGGTGCCGGCGGTTGAGGACGCGCCGGTGGCCGCCCGCTGCCGTGAGGATGGCGCGATTATTTACGCCAAGACGACCTGCCCGGATTACGGCATGCTTTCCTCCGGCCTTTCCAGTTTCCACAAGCTCAGCCGCAATCCGTGGGACCCCACCCAGAACCCCGGCGGTTCCAGCGCCGGTGCGGCCTCGGCCGGGGCTGCGGGTTACGGCACGCTGCATATCGGCACGGATATTGGCGGCTCGGTGCGGCTGCCGGCGGGGTGGACCGGCCTCTTCGGTTTCAAGCCGAGCCAAGGCCGTATCCCGGTCGATCCCTTTTATACCGGCCGCTGCGCCGGGCCGATGACCCGCAGCGTTGCCGACGCCGCCTATGCCATGGCGACGCTTTCGCGGCCCGACTGGCGCGACGGCACGGCGCTGCCGCCCAACGATATCGACTGGATGAACCTCGATATTAATGTGAAGGGCCGGAAAATCGGCCTGATGCTGGATGCCGGCTGCGGCCTGCCGCTGGAAAATGAGGTGCGCGACGCCGTGCTTTCCGCCGCGAAACTGTTCGAGGCGGCGGGCGCCATCGTCATCCCGGTCGAGCCGGTGCTGACACGCGAGATGCTGGACGGGCTGGACGATTTCTGGCGGGCGAAGTTCTGGGGCGACATGGCGGCGCTGAGCGCAGACCGTCGCGCCGCTATCCTTCCCTATATTCATGAATGGGCGCAGAAGGGCGCGGATGTCTCCGGCGCGCGCGCCGTTTTCGGTTTCAACCAGACCATGGAAATGCGTAAGGCGTGCGGGCGGTTGATGCAGCAGGTGGATGCGGTGATTTCACCGGTCAATCCTATTGTGTCCTATCCGGCCGACTGGGCCTCGCCCACCAACGATCCCCAACGTCCCTTCGAACATATCGCCTTCACGGTCCCGTGGAACATGTCGGAACAGCCGGCATCCTCGATCAATTGCGGCTTCTCCAGATCGGGCATGCCCATCGGCTTGCAGATCGTCGGGCCGCGTTACGAGGATTTGTTCGTGCTGAAGCTTTCAAAAGCCTTCGAGAATTGGGGCGGCGGCGTGCGGCGCTGGCCACAGCCGCCGCAGGTCCGTTGATCCAAGCTTTATCGGTCCTGTAGTATTGCCATAATACCCGCATCTCGATCCCGCCTGTTAGGGTGCCCAAAGGCATTCGAAAACGGGAGGAAAAGACATGCCGAAGAAGATTTTGATGATCGCCGGCGATTTCGCCGAGGATTATGAGACGATGGTTCCGTTCCAGACGCTGCTGGCGGTCGGCCACACGGTGCACGCCGTCTGCCCCGGCAAGAAGGCGGGCCAGACCATCGCCACGGCCATCCATGATTTCGAGGGCGACCAGACCTATTCGGAAAAACGCGGCCATAATTTTGCGCTCAACGCCACCTTCGCCGATATCAAGGTTGCGGATTACGATGCGCTGGTCATTCCGGGCGGCCGTGCGCCGGAATATCTGCGGCTCAATGCGGATGTGCTTTCGGCGGTGAAACATTTCTTCGAGGCCGACAAGCCGGTGGCCGCCGTCTGCCATGGCGCGCAATTGCTCGCGGCCGCCGGCGTCCTGAAGGGCCGCACCTGTTCGGCATATCCCGCCTGCCGCCCCGAAGTGGAACTGGCGGGCGGCACCTATGCCGATATCGCCATCGATGCGGCCGTTACCGACGGCAAACTGGTGACGGCGCCCGCATGGCCGGCGCATCCGGCCTGGCTTTCGCAATTCATGGCCGTGCTTGGCAAATGAGAACGGGGAGACGGGGCTTTTTCCGGTCCCGTTTTCCGCCTATCTTTCAAGCGTGGTGAGGGAGGAAACCATGTGCAAGCTTTTCATCAAGGCAGACCCGGCGCTTTGGGAGAGCCATACGCGGTCGCTCAGGATCGATGGCATGGTCACCAGCGTGCGGCTCGAGAATTTCTTCTGGGCGACGCTGGACGAGATCGCGCGGCGTGACGGCATGAACAGCGTGCAGCTCATCGCCAAGCTTTATAATGAATCGATCGATGCCGGGCACGATCTCGGCAACTTCACCTCGTTCCTGCGGGTCTGCTGCGGGCGTTATCTGGCGCTTCAGCTTTCCGGCGATATTCCGGCACGGACAGATGTTCCGATTGCGGCACTGGATGCCGACAGCATCCTTGAGGCGGAGCAGGTGAATTATCACTAGTTGGTCACAGTACACTCGACGTCATCCTCGGGCTTGTCCCGAGGATCTGCCGACGTATCGTTTTTTTCGACGTGATTAGATCCTCGGGACAAGCCCGAGGATGACGTGGTAATGGTTAGACGATTCCCCTCAGCTCTTCAGCGAGCGCGGGTCGAGCGCATCGCGCACCGCATCACCGATATAGTTGACACTCAGAACAGTCAGCGAAATCGCCAGGCCCGGCCACAGCACGCGCGAGGGCGTCAATTGCAGGAAGTTCGCGCCATCGAATAGCAGCCGTCCCCAGGTCGGGAAATCGGAGGGGAAGCCGAGGCCGAGGAAGGACAGCGCCGATTCCGTGATGATGGCGGCGGCAATGCCGAGCGTGGCCGAGACCATGATCGAACTCAGCACATTCGGCAATATATGCCTGAGAATGATGCGGTATTCGCGCATGCCGCTCGATTTCGCCGCGATGATGAATTCCTGGCTTTTGATCGTCAGCACATCGCCGCGCACGATGCGGGCCGTATGCATCCAGCTGGTTATCCCGATCACGAACACGATCAGGATGAAGATGCCTGTTTCCGGCCCGAAGGCCGCGCGCAGCGTATCGCGAAACAGCATCAGGATGACAAGCAGCAGCGGCAAAAGCGGCAGGGCCAGGAACAGGTCGGTCAGCCGCATCAAGGGGCCGTCCAGCCTGCGGAAGTAACCCGATAGAACACCCACCAGCGTCCCGAGGAACAGCGCCAGCAGCATGGCGGTGATGCCGACGGCAAGCGAGATACGCCCGCCGGCCAGAACCTGCGCCAGCATGTCCTTGCCGAGATTATCGGTGCCGAAAGGATGTGCGAGCGACGGCCACTGGTTGCGCGCCTTCACATTGATGGCGTTGGGTGCCACGGTGTGGATATAGGGGCCGACATAGACCGCCAGCAGGATGAAGATGAAGACGAAGAGGCCCGCCACCCCGCCCTTGTGAACGCGGAACTGTTTCCACATGTCGGCAAGGGCGGATTGTGTGGGGGTGGCCGCAACCGTCGGCCCTTCTATAGTGGCGTCAGTCATAGCGGATCCTCGGGTCGAGAATGCCGTACAGCACGTCGGCAATCAGGTTGAAGAGCACGATCAGCACCGCGAAAATGAAGGTCAGCGTTTGCACCAGCGGAATATCTGCGCCCTGAACCGCGGTGATCAGCAACTGGCCAAGCCCGTTCACGCGAAATATCTGCTCGGTGATGATGGCGCCCGAAAAGATGGTCGGCACACCGAGCGCAATCACCGTCACAACCGGAATCAGGCTGTTGCGCAGCACGTGGATGAGCAGCACGGATTTTTCCTTCACGCCCTTGGCGCGTGCGGTGCGCACATAATCCTGATGCAGATTGTCGAGCATGGAGGCGCGCACGAAGCGGCTGATCTGCGAGACATTATAGAGCGTCAGCACCAACACCGGCAGGAACATCTGCTTCACCTGTGCCACGAAGCTCGCCCAGTCCCTGACTTGCAGATTGGTGTCGTAGACCGACGGGAACCATTGCAGGTAGGAGCTGAAGATGACGACCAGCAGCACGCCGGTAAAGAAGGTCGGCACCGAATAACCGACCATGGAAACGAAGGTGCCGATCTGGTCGAAGATCGAATATTGCTTGTAGGCGGAGACGACGCCGATCGGGATCGCCAGCAGCGCACCGAAAAGATAGGCGAGGCCCACCACCCACAGCGTCTGCGGCATGCGCTGAATGACGAGATCGACCACCGGGCTGCGTGTCGCCCAGGAGAGCACCCGCATGCGGCTGCCATCGCCGATCTGCCAGCCGGTCAGCTTTTCCAGGAGGTTCAGCGGTTCGTTGATGAAGAATTGCTGCAGCCACATCAGATAGCGGATGAAGAAAGGCTGATCGAGGCCGAGCGAGGCGCGGATCTGTTCGCGCACTTCCGGCGGGATGGTGAGCGGCAGGTCGCCGGTCGGATCGTTCGGCGCAAGATCGAGTAGCGCGAAGATGACGAAGCTGATGACAAGCAGCGTCGGTACGGCAAAGGCCAGCCGCCGGAGCGTAAAGGTAAACATCTGAAACTCTCCAGACCCAGAGCGCGGCGCGACGAAAACCGGGATCGTTTTCGCCATGAACGCGGCAAATGTGTCTTCAGATCATGGTCCTGGGGCATGCAGAAGGCCGGCCTCTCCCGGGGGAGAAGCCGGCGCATCCGCGTGTTACTTCTTGCGGGACCAGTCCGCGACGTTCCAGAGTTCCGAGTCCCAGGCATTCATGCGAACGCCTTCCAGCGTCAGCGAATGCGAGGAAACGCTGCCGCGGTGAATGAGCGGAATATGCGCGCCTTCTTCCGTCAGCATGTCGTTCAGCTGCTTGGAGAGCTCGGCGCGCTTGTCAAGCTCGGCGGTCTTGGAGAGTTCGCCCACCAGCTTGTCGAATTCCGGGTTGCAATAACGCGGAATATTCTGGCCCTGCCAGCCGTTTTCCGGGGCCGGGATCTTGTCGCACAGCCATTCCGCCAGATATTTTTCCGGGTCCGTGCCGTCGAAATTGTTGGTGTACATTTCGACATCGGCATAAAATTTTTGGAAGGTGTCCGGGCTTGCCGGGTCACCGCCGAAGAAGACCGAGGCGCTGACATTGCGCAGTTCCGCAGCGACGCCGATCTGCGACCACATATCCTTCACCAGTTCCTGCGTGGCCTGGCGAACCGAGTTGGTGGAGGTCTGGTAGAGGAAAGAAAGCTTCACGCCATCCTTGGCGCGGATGCCGTCTGCGCCCTTTACCCAGCCGGCGTCGTCGAGCAGCTTGTTTGCGCCTTCCACATCCTGCTTCAGGCACCAGCTGTCATTCTTGGTGGAAGCGACGGCTTCCGGAGCCGGTACGATGTTGCAGGTCGGCTTGCCCGCTTCGCCATAACCCGCTTCGTCGATGATATCGCGGTCGATGGCGAGCGAAAGCGCACGGCGCACGGCGGGATCGGAAAGGGCTGGGTGCGGGCCGGCCTGCTTGGTGGAGCGCTTGTCGCCCAGCGAAGGATCGGCATTGTACCAGTTGAGATTGATACGCTCGACCTGGGTACCGAAGGCGGTCTCCAGCTTGCCCTTGCCGGCGGCCACCATGGTGGCGAGGATTTCCGGCTCCACCTGCATGTTCCAGGCATAATCGAATTCGCCGGTTTCAAGCACGGCGCGTGCGGCGGAAGCGGCGTCACCGCCGCCCTTCAGCGTCGCTGTGGCGAAGGCGGGCTTGGCGGGGTCGCGGTAATTGGTGTTGGCGACGAAGCTGATCACGTCATTCGGCTTGAAATCCTTGACCACGAAGGGTCCGGTGCCGATGGGGCCGAAATTGGCGGATGTGCAGCCGGGAGCTGCGGCGCCGACGCAGTTTTCGAACTGCTTTTTCTGGATGACCGGCGACTGTGCGCCCACGAATGCGGAGTAGGGATAAGGTTTCGGTTCGGTGAAGCTGACCTTGACGGTGTGGTCGTCGATGGCCTCGACATTCTTCACGCCCTCATATTGCGCCGCCTGCGCGCAGCCGCCATCCGGTGCGGTGCAATATTTCCAGGTGAAAATGACGTCCTCGGCGGTGAACGGCGTGCCATCCGACCATTTCACATCGCTCTTCAGCTTCCAGGTCATGCTGAGCAGATCCTTCGCGACGCCGCCATTTTCGATCGTCGGAATTTCGGTGACCAGCATCGGTACCAGCTCGCCCTTTTCGTCGTAGCGCGCCAGCGGCTCAATCACCATGGACGAGCTGTAGACTTCCTTCGTGCCACCGGAAAGATAAGGGTTAAGTGTCGATACGGCCTGCCAGAACAGGATTTTCAGTTCGCCGTCACTGCCGCGCTCGGCATGGGCGACAGAGCCTGCAAAGGCCATGGCCGCCACCGTGCTGGCAAAGAGAACGCTGCGCTTCTTCATTGTGGTTTTCCCCTTTTTGGATTTTATCTGTTTGAATGTTTGACGCTTTTCCCGTCGTCGCACGCAAGGTCTATTTTGCTAACTATTTGACTTTGCTAAGGAATATTCCTCCATTCCCGACGATGCTATTGTCAGTTTTTTTGAAATGCAAGTCCCAATGTCTCTTTGGTGAACAAATTTTGAGCCATTCAGTTTTGGGCCTATTTTTCGCTCATGCAGCAAATTTCATGCTTGCAAAACGAGAAATTCCAAACGCAATATGGCGTCCGACAACCCGGCGGGGAACAAAAAAAGGGAAAAAGAGAATGCCGATATTGAACCGTGTGGCTGAAATGCAGGAAGAAGTTGCCGGCTGGAGGCGCCATCTGCATGAACACCCGGAACTCCTCTACGATGTCTTCGAAACATCGAAATTCGTGGCGGAAAAGCTGAAATCCTTCGGCTGCGACGTGGTCGAGACCGGCATCGGCCAGACCGGCGTGGTCGGCATCATCAAGGGCCGGCACGGGGATGGCCCGACCATCGGTTTCCGCTCCGACATGGACGCACTGCCGATCCTCGAGACGAGCGGAAAGCCCTGGGCTTCGAAGACGCCCGGCAAGGCCCATTCCTGCGGTCATGACGGGCATACCGCCATGCTTTTGGGTGCGGCGCAATATCTGGCAGAGACCCGCAATTTCAAGGGCTCCGTGGCGGTGATCTTCCAGCCGGCGGAAGAGGGCGGCGCGGGCGCGCTCGCCATGCTGAACGACGGAATGATGGAGAAATTCGGCATTTCGCAGGTCTATGGCATGCATAACGAGCCGGGCATTCCGGTCGGGCAATTCGCCATCCGCAAGGGGTCGACCATGGCGGCGGCGGATAGTTTCGAAATCGTCATCACCGGCAAGGGCAGCCATGCGGCCGCGCCGCATCTTTCCATCGATCCGGTTTTGACCTCGGCGCATGTCATCATCGCCCTGCAATCCATCGTTTCGCGGGAGACGGACCCTTTGAAATCGCTGGTCGTCACCGTCGCCACCACCCATGGCGGCACGGCCGTCAATGTCATTCCAGGCGCCGTTACGTTGACGGGAACGGTGCGCACGCTGTTGCCGGAAACCCGCGATTTCGCCGAAAAGCGCCTGAAGGAAGTGGCGACCGCCACCGCCATGGCACATGGCGCGACCGTCGAAGTGAAATATCATCGCGGTTATCCCGTCACCTTCAACCACAGTGACGAAACCGAATTCGCGACCGGCGTGGCGATGGGCGTGGCCGGTGCGAACGCCGTCAACACCAACCCCAACCCGCATATGGGGGCGGAGGATTTTTCCTACATGCTGGAAGCGCGTCCTGGCGCCTTCATCTTCATCGGCAACGGCGATACCGCCGGGCTGCACAATGCGGCCTATGATTTCAACGACGATGCGCTGCCTTACGGCATCAGCTACTGGGTTTCGATGGCCGAAACCGCGCTTGCTGCGTAAGACACCCGGCGGCCTTCATGGCCGCCTTCTGCTTTTCAGGAGATTGGCATGCTTTTGGCGGCGACGTCCATGGAACAGACCGGCGGTTCGGTAAGCCCGGTTTTATCGGTTCAAAATCTCACCACATCCTTCCGCGTCGATGGCGGCTGGAAATCGGTGGTCCGCAACATGAGTTTCGAGATCGCGCCGCGCGAAACGGTGGCGATCGTCGGCGAGAGCGGGTCGGGCAAAAGCGTCACTTCGCTCTCCATCATGCGGCTCCTCGATAAAAAGACGAGCCGTATCGAAGGCAAGGTCATGCTCGGCGGGCGCGACCTGCTGGCGCTGCCGGAAGAGGAGATGCGCAAGGTTCGCGGCAAGGACATCTCAATGATCTTCCAGGAGCCGATGACCAGCCTCAACCCGATCTTCCCCATCGGCAAGCAGATCGCCGAGGCGCTGACCGTGCATCAGGATATTTCCTCATCCGCTGCGAAGGCAGAGGTCATCCGCCTGCTGGAGAAGGTCCGTATTCCCAATGCGAAGAACCGTTTCGACGATTATCCGCACCAGTTTTCCGGCGGCATGCGGCAACGCGTGATGATCGCCATGGCGCTCGCCTCCAAACCGAAGCTGCTGATCGCCGACGAGCCGACAACGGCGCTCGATGTGACAATTCAGGGCCAGATTCTCGACCTGATCAAGCAATTGCAGGAAGAGGAGGGCATGTCCGTCCTCTTCATCACCCATGATATGGGTGTTGTGGCGGAAGTTTCGGACCGCACCATCGTCATGTTCCGCGGCGATGTGGTGGAAACCGGCGCCACCGACGACATCTTCCATCGCGGCCGCCACCCTTATACGCGGGCGCTGCTTTCGGCGGTGCCGAAGCTCGGCTCGATGAAGGAGCGCGTGCTGCCGGCCCGGTTCCCGATCATCGATATCAAGACCGGCGAAAGCCAGCCTGTCGCCGAGGTGAAGGACACGGTCTCCGGAGGCCGCACGCCCATTCTTTCGGTAAAGGACCTCACCACCCGTTTCGATATTCGATCCGGCCTTTTCGGCCGCAAATCCGGCGCCGTGCATGCGGTGGAAAAGGTATCCTTCGATCTCGCCGAGGGCGAAACTCTTTCTCTCGTGGGCGAATCGGGGTGCGGCAAGTCCACCACGGGCCGCTCCATCACCCGGCTGATCGAGCCGACATCCGGCAATGTCATGCTCGACGGCTACGAGGTGCTGAAGCTAGACAAGACAACATTGCGCACCATGCGCCGCAGCGTGCAGATGATCTTCCAGGACCCTTTCGCCTCGCTCGATCCGCGCATGAGTATCGGCACGGCGATCATGGAGCCCTTTATCGAGCATCGCCTTGGAAGCAAGCAGCAGGCCCGTGAAAAGGCGGCCGATCTTCTGGAAAAGGTGGGCTTGAGCCCGGATATGATGCGGCGCTTCCCGCATGAATTTTCCGGCGGCCAGCGCCAGCGCATCGCTATTGCCCGCTCGCTGATGCTCGACCCCAAGGTCATCGTCGCCGACGAGGCGGTCTCGGCGCTCGATGTTTCGATCAAGGCGCAGGTCTGCAATCTGCTGCTCGACCTGCAACAGAGCCTCAACCTCGCTTTCCTGTTCATCAGCCATGACATGGCGGTGGTGGAGCGCGTCAGCCATCGTGTGGCGGTGATGTATCTCGGGGAGATCGTGGAGATCGGGCCGCGTGCGGCGGTTTTCGACAATCCGCAGCATCCCTACACGAAAAAGCTCATGTCCGCCGTTCCGGTGCCGGATCCGGCGCGCCGGCAGATCCGGCGCAACATGTCGACGGACGAGATCAAAAGCCCGATCCGGCCGGTGGACTATGTCCCGCCTGAGCGGCGTTACCGCGAGGTTTCGGCGGGGCATCTGGTGCAGGAAGCGGCTTGATCGAGCAATGTCGGCTTCAGGCTGATGCGGAGCGAGCGGTTGCCCTTTGTTGTCTTCTACCCTTCGGGGAAAAGGCGGCCCGAAGGGTCGGGTGAGGGGGGCTGCTCGCGATCTGCCTGAATGGCGAGGACAATTCGGCGCCGCCCCGGTTTCTTTTTCAGTCACTTCCGAAAAAATCCTTCCTCTCTCATCCCCATCACCGCATTTTGGCCGCATCATTCCTCCCGCAACCGGAACGGAAGGGCGATACGCGCGGCGCCTTTCGCGAACCGGAGGCCGGCATCGACAAGCATGGTTCTGGCAGGCCGTGTTTTTGAAAGGCGTTCCGCCGGGCCAGAGGCGGGAAGGACCGATCAGATAGGTGCCGTGAAAAGGCTATAACCCATGGGCTGCTCTGGCTGCCCTGACGATACGGCCCGGTGAATGCAACAACCTCCGCCATCTCCCATCTCCCACCCGCATTCGCCGGGTCGATGCCTTGCGCCGCCGGCAAACCGCTGCGGCGGCAATCCCCCATGCAAAGCGCTTTGAACTTGTAAGTTGCCTGTCCTGAAACGTTGTAGATTCCTGCCGCCCACGACTGTACCTGTCGGCCGACATGGTCTAAACCGCTGCTGATCTTTTCAAGCTCGACGGACAGAGAAGGGCCTCGCATATGACCGATCCCAAAACGCTAGCCGCCCGTTTCCCCGGCGATTTCCTGTTCGGCGTCGCGACCGCCTCGTTCCAGATCGAAGGCGCCACCCGGGCGGACGGCCGCAAGCCATCCATATGGGATGCCTTCTGCAACATGCCGGGTCACGTCTTCGGACGGCACAATGGCGATATTGCCTGCGACCACTATAATCGCTGGGAAGAGGACCTCGATCTCATCAAGGAAATGGGTGTCGAAGCCTATCGTTTCTCCATCGCCTGGCCGCGCATCATCCCCGATGGTTTCGGGCCGATCAACGAGAAGGGGCTCGATTTCTACGACCGCCTCGTGGATGGCTGCAAGGCGCGCGGCATCAAGACCTATGCGACGCTTTACCACTGGGATTTGCCGCTGACTCTGATGGGCGATGGCGGCTGGGCTTCGCGCTCCACCGCGCACGCCTTCCAGCGATATGCCAAGACCGTCATGGCCCGCCTCGGCGACCGGCTGGATGCGGTGGCGACCTTCAACGAACCCTGGTGCGCGGTGTGGCTCAGCCATCTGTATGGCATTCATGCGCCGGGTGAGCGCAACATGGAGGCGGCCCTTGCCGCCATGCATCACATCAATCTCGCTCATGGTTTCGGCGTGGAAGCCTCCCGCCATGTCGCGCCGAAGGTGCCAGTGGGGCTGGTGCTGAATGCCCATTCCGTCATCCCGGCTACCGACAGCGAGGCCGATCTCAAGGCCGCCGAACGGGCCTTCCAGTTCCACAATGGCGCGTTTTTCGATCCGGTCTTCAAGGGTGAATATCCGGTCGAGATGATGGAAGCTCTGGGTGATCGTATGCCCGTCGTGGAGGCGGAAGACCTTTCCATCATCAGCCAGAAGCTGGACTGGTGGGGCCTGAATTATTACACGCCGATGCGCGTCGCCGACGATGCGTCACCGGGCGCAGAATTCCCCGCCACTGCACCCGCCCCGGCCGTCAGCGATGTGAAGACCGATATCGGCTGGGAGGTCTATGCCCCGGCGCTCCAGTCGCTGGTGGAAACGCTCTATAAACGTTACGACCTGCCGGAATGCTACATCACCGAAAACGGTGCCTGCTATAATATGGGCGTCGAAAACGGCGAGGTGGATGACCAGCCGCGTCTCGATTATTACGCCGAACATCTCGGCATCGTCGCCGATCTCATCCGCGACGGTTATCCGATGCGCGGTTATTTCGCCTGGAGCCTGATGGATAATTTCGAATGGGCCGAGGGCTATCGCATGCGCTTCGGTCTTGTGCATGTGGATTATGATACGCAGGTGCGCACGCTGAAGAACAGCGGCAAATGGTACAGCGCGCTGGCTTCGGGCTTTCCCACGGGCAATCACGGTTTGGTGAAACCGTAACGGTTACCTCTCTCATCCCTGTGCTTGTCACACGGATCCAGCCAGCCCAAGTCCTTGGGCTGAGGGAGTCTTTCCGCCACGCGGACGCGTGTCGGCTGGATTCCTGTGACGAGCACAGGAACGAGGGTGGGGAGGCCGCCGCGAGTGAAATTCGGGTCCCGTGTCCTGCTAGGAGCACGGACGTCAGGGTGCGCGGAGAAAGTTTTCTCCACTTATTATCAGTTTTCCAAACTTTTTTGTCGGTTACCCCGTGGTGCCTGCTTGCGCCCGCTGTGCCGCCCCCTATGTCAGACGGGCTACGAAGCGTAGCGCCCATTCTGCCGTCAAGGGGCAGGGCGGGTTGGTCCTCCCAGGGAAAACGAACATGCTTATCGAAAAACTCAACTGGCGTTACGCCACCAAGAAAATGGACCCTTCCAAGACGGTGTCCGAAGACAAGGTCGAGCGCATTGTCGAGGCGGCGCGGCTTGCCCCCACCTCCAGCGGTCTTCAGCCCTTTGAAGTCATCGTCGTCACCGATCCTGAAGTCCGTGCAAAAATTCAGGAGATCGCCTGGAACCAGGCGCAGGTGACCGAAGGCTCGCATCTTTTGGTCTTTGCGGCGTGGGACAATTACACCGAAGAGCGGATCAACCACATGTTCGATCTTGTCAACGAGGAACGCGGCATCAAGAATGAAGGCTGGGAAGCCTATCGCCAGATGTTGCTTTCCACCTATCCGCAGCGCGATCAGCAGGTGAATTTTGAGCACGCCGCCCGTCAGGCCTATATCGGCTTCGGCATGGCCGTGGCGCAGGCCGCTTTCGAGGGCGTGGATTCCACCCCGATGGAAGGTTTCGATCCGGCAAAGCTCGATGAAATCCTCGGCCTGCGCGAGAAGGGCCTGCGCTCGGTCACCATCCTGCCGCTTGGCTATCGCCAGCCGGAAGGCGACTGGCTGGTGAACCTGAAGAAGGTGCGCCGTCCGGCGAAAGAATTCGTCAGCCGCGTCTGATTCTCATATCGTCGCGAAATCTTGACTGCCGCAGGGCCGCCGTGGCGGCTTTGCGGTAGATTTTTTCTCTCTTTTCAGATAATTGAAAAAACATCCCTGTTAAAAGGTGGCGTGTGCGGGCAAGTATGCGCCATCGAATTGCCGATACCCGGCATTTCTGAGTGAAAGCCTGACGAAATGACCCGGAAAATCAGCTGTCATCGAATGTGCCCGAAGGCTGCATGAAGAGAGCGGTTCAGCACCGCAACAGGATTTTTTGAGACCCGATCCGTCACGCATTCCCAGAGTTTACAATGAGTTTTCCATCCAGTGCGGCATCCCCCGCACGCCAAGAACAGGCGGTCCCTGAAGGGTCGGTAAAGGAGCCTATGGTCACGTTTGAAGGCGTGACCAAGACCTTTGGCGGCACGGGCGGCAAGCCCGGCTTCGCAGCCCTTGCCGGTATCGACTACGCCGTGCCGAAAGGCTCCATCACCGGCATCATTGGCCGCTCCGGCGCCGGCAAGTCCACGCTCATCCGCCTCGCCAACGGCCTTGAAAAGCCCTCGACCGGCCGTGTGGTCGTCGACGGCGTCGATGTCGCGGCGCTCGATGAAAAGAGCCTGCGCACGCTGCGCCGTTCCGTCGGCATGATCTTCCAGCACTTCAATCTTTTGTCGTCGCGCACCGCTTTCGACAATGTGGCTCTGCCGCTCGAAATATCAGGCATGGGCAAAAAGGAGATCGAAAGCCGCGTTGCGCCGCTGCTCGATCTCGTCGGCCTTTCCGACAAGGCGAAGCGTTATCCGGCGGAACTCTCCGGCGGCCAGAAGCAGCGTGTCGGCATTGCCCGTGCGCTCGCCACCCAGCCGAAGCTGCTCCTTTCCGACGAGGCGACATCGGCGCTCGATCCGGAAACGACGCAATCCATTCTCGAATTGTTGAAGCGCATCAATGCCGAACTGGGCCTGACCGTGCTGCTCATCACCCATGAGATGGAAGTGGTGAAGACCATCGCCTCGCAGGTGGCCGTCATCGACAGGGGGCTGATCGTTGAGGAAGGCACGACGTTCGATATCTTCACTGCGCCGAAACACGAGACGACCCGCAGCCTGCTGTCATCCTCTGTTGGTGTGAAGCTGCCGCATTGGGTCACTTCGGGCCTGAAACCGCAGGCGGCGGAAGGCGACCGTGTCCTGGTGCGTCTCGTGTTTTTCGGCGAGACGGCCTTCCAGCCGCTGACGGCTCGTCTCGTCGCTGAAATCGGCCCGGACGTGAACATCCTTGCCGGCACAATCGAGGAAATCTCCGGCCAGCCCTTCGGCTCGCTGGTCGTCTCCTATCCGGCGTCTGCGGATGTCACCGCCCGCGCCAATCGCTTTTATGCTGAGACCGGTCTTCACACGGAGGTGCTCGGTTATGTCGCCTGATATGATCTTCAACCTTCTGCTGAAGGGCCTGCTGCAAACCCTTCACATGGTCGCCGTTGCCGGTATCGTCGGCTCGCTGATCGGCGTGCCCATGGGCGTTTTCCTTGCCACCAGCGGCAAGGGCGAGCTGTTTTCCGCGCCGATGACCAACCGCATTCTCGGCCTCGTTGTGAACGCCGCGCGCTCTACGCCCTTCATCATTCTGGTGGTGGCGATCATTCCCTTCACCCGCCTCGTCGCCGGCACCTCCATCGGCACCAGCGCGGCGATCGTGCCGCTGACGGTCGCCACCGTTCCCTTCATCGCAAGGCTGGTGGAAGCGGCGATCCGCGAAGTGGACAAGGGGCTGATCGAGGCTGCCCGCGCCATGGGCGCCACGCCGTTGCAGATCGTCACGAAAGTTCTGCTGGCGGAGGCGAAGCCCGGCATCACGCTGGCGCTCACGCTCACGCTGGTCAGCCTCATCGGTTATTCGGCCATGGTCGGCGCGGTCGGCGGCGGCGGGTTGGGCGATCTCGGCATCCGTTACGGTTACCAGCGCTTCATGCCGGATGTGATGCTGGCCGTGGTTCTGGTGCTCATCGTGCTGGTGCAGCTGGTGCAGAGCGCGGGCGACAGGCTGGCCCGCAGCTTCGACAAGCGGACCCGCAAGAATTAACTGCCTTTATAATAACAACCCAAGGAGACACCCATGAAGAAACTCATTCTCGCGGCTTCGCTCGCCGCTCTCTTCACCGCCGGTCAGGCGCTGGCCGAGACCATCAAGATCGGCGTCACCCCTGCCGAGCATGCGCAGATCATGGAGCAGGTGAAGAAGATCGCGGCCGCCAAGGGTCTTGATATCGATATCGTCGAGTTCTCCGACTATGTCGTGCCGAACCAGGCGCTGGCCGATGGCGAGCTGCAGGCCAACTCCTTCCAGCACCAGCCTTATCTCGACAACCAGATCGCTGACCGCAAGTTCGATCTCGTCAGCGTCGGCACCACCATCACCACCCCGATGGGTGTTTATTCGAAGAAGGTGAAGAACCTTGACGAGCTGAAGGACGGCGCAACCGTCGGCATTCCGAACGACCCGACCAATGGTGGCCGCGCGCTGCTGGTTCTCGCTTCCAAGGGCGTGATCAAGGTCAAGGAAGAGGCCGGCCTCAAAGTGACACCTGCCGACATCACCGAAAACCCGAAGAACATCCAGATCGTCGAACTCGACGCCGCCCAGCTGCCGCGCTCGCTTGACGACACTGACGCGTCTGTCATCAACACCAACTATGCGACGGCTGCCGGCCTCAACCCGAAGAAGGACGCCATCGCCATCGAAAGCGAAAAATCCCCTTACGCGAACGTCATTGCCGTTCGTACGCAGGACAAGGACAAGCCGTGGGTAAAGACGCTGGTTGAATCCTACCAGAGCCCGGAAGTGAAGGCCTTCATTCTGGAAAAGTACAACGGCACGGTCATCCCGTCCTGGTAAGAGACCGCCATATGGCGAAAATAACGACCTCTCCCGCTCGCGGGGGAGGTTTTTTTGTTTTGAAGGCGGGCGCATCCGCCTTTTCTGAAAAACCCCAGGCGTTTTCGGGAAGAATTTTTCAGGACCTTTGTCAGGCTATCGTTTTATACCCGTGGTTTTTTGGGGTAAGGCCACAAGGCGGCTTAACGGCTTCTGAATGTTTCCTGCGGAAGATGATGCTTTCGAAGGGGATTTTATGCGGATTGCGCCGCGCAACATTGGGGACTATTTGCCGGTCGGGCGCAGAACCGCCGTGGGCGTGGTCTTGTCCACCTTCGCCCTGGTGCTTGTCATCGTCACCGCGCTGGTTTTGTCCGCCTTGAGCCAGGTCCGCGAAAAGGCGAACCTGCTCGACAACGCGCGTTCGCGCGAGACGACGGCGGGCGCCCTTGTCACTTTTCGAGAACAGCTTGGCGCGACCCTGAACGACTACGCCGCCTGGGACGACGCTGCCGAATATGTTTATGCCCCTGATCGTTTTGACTGGGTGGCAAGCAATTATGGCGAGATGACGGTCAATAACGATCTCTTCGATACGGCCGTGGTCATCGATGAGGATGGCAACGTCCGCATGGCCTATCAGGACGGCAAGCCTGTAAAGTGGAAGCCGGAGGCCTATTTTGCCGGCGGCCTCAGGGAAATGATCGAGCGCGTGCGGTCCATGCGCCCGGGCATCACTTCGCAGGTGACCGGTTTTGCCAAAACCGCCGATGGTATCGCCGCCGCGGGTGTCGCGCTCGTGCGGATGAAATCCGGCGCACTGCCGCCGGTCGGTGAGGAGCGGCGTTACCTAGTTTTTGCCCGCCATCTCAAGCAGGCGACGGTTGACAAGCTTGCCCGCAATTACGTCATCGATGGTCTCGAGCTGCAATATGGCGACACGCCTGCGGCCAACCATGTGGATATCGTCAATCCGATGGGGGAGGTGCTGGCCCGGCTTGTCTGGCGCTCGCACCTGCCGGGAGACGTCAGCTTTCATGAGGCGCGGCCGGTGGTCTTCACCGCGCTCGGTATCGCCGGCACGTTTTTTCTGGTGCTGCTCATCATCGGTTCGGCCACGCTCGACCGCCTGAAGGCGGATGAGGCGGCCGCGCGGGAGGAGGCGCTGCGCGACCGTCTGAGCGGGCTCAGCAACCGCGCCGGGCTCTTCGCCAGACTGAACCGCATGGTCGAAAGAGGCCGCCATGACAAGACGGATATCAAGCTGCTCTATCTCGATCTCGACGGTTTCAAGGAAATCAACGATTCCTACGGCCACGCCGCCGGCGACCGGCTGATCAAGGGCGTGGCAGCAGCGCTCCGGGTGCTGGCGCCGGAAGGCGCTGTTCTGGCGCGGCTCGGCGGTGACGAATTTGCTATCGCCATTCGGGGCAATGACGTATGGGCCGAAGGCCGCAAGCTCTGTCTGGCGCTGCTGGAACTCTTTACCGAGCCTTTCAGCATCGGTGAGAGGGTGGCGAGCATCGGTTGCAGCATCGGCACTTCTGTTTCCCGCGCCGGCGACATCAGTGGCGAGGAGCTCCTGCGGCGCGCCGATATGGCCATGTATCAGGCCAAGGAAAACGGACGCGGGCGTTACGTGTCCTATGAACTGAAGATGGATGAATTGCGCGAGGAAAAGCTGCAACTCGAAGCCGATCTTCGCTCCGCCATCGTGAACGATGAGATACAGGTGGTTTATCAGCCGGTCGTCAGCGCCGCCACACGATGTATTACCGGGGTGGAGGCGCTGGCCCGCTGGCAGCGGCCGGGATATGGCTTTGTGCCGCCGGATATCTTCATTGCGGCTGCCGAAACCAGCGGCCTAATCGACCGGCTAGGCCTTCTCGTCCTGCACAAGGCCTGCGAGACGGCCCAGCAATGGCCGTCCATCAAGCTCTCGGTGAATATCTCACCCGTGCAATTCCGCAACCCGGCCTTCTCCGGCTATGTGGCGGATATTCTCGAGATGACGCAGACGCCGCCTGAAAGGCTGCGGCTGGAAATGACGGAAGGTTATTTCATCCAGCATCCGGAACGGGCGAGTGCGGCCATCGACAAGCTGAAACAGCTTGGCCTGCACATAGCGCTCGACGATTTCGGCGCCGGTTTCGCCAGCGTCGGGTATCTGCGCCGTTTCGGTTTCGACCGCATGAAGATCGACCGTTCGCTGATCATCGCGCTCGATAAGGGCGGCCGGTCGCTGGAAATGCTGCAGGCCACCGTGGCGCTGGCGAAATCGCTCGATATTCCGGTGACGGCCGAAGGCGTGGAAACGGAAGAGCAGGCGGCCATCCTGCATCTGTGCGGCTGCGATGAATTGCAGGGTTACCTGTTCTCGAAACCGGTCGCGGCGGAAGAGATCACTGCCCTGCTGGACGGGCAGGACGCGCCGCTTTTTGCGTTGCGGGCAGGGGCGTGAATGTCACAGTGGATTGCCGCCGCCGCGGCCTGTTTCTTCTCCCCGGCGGGGAGAAGAAAGATGCGGCACCCGCTCGATCCAAATGCAAATGCAGTCCGATAGCCGGCCGGTATTACCGCCCCAGATGCCGCTCGCCGCGCTTCTTTGCCAGTTCGATCTGCTGCTGCCGGTCGCGAAACCGTTGGCGGTCCTCTTCGCTGCGCTCGTCGTAACAGCTCGGGCAGGACACGCCTTCCTCGAATTTAGGAGACAGGCGCACTTCCGGTGTAATCGGGTTGCGGCAGGCGTGGCAGAGTTGGTGGTCGCCTTCGGCAAGGCCGTGCACCACGGAGACGCGCTCATCGAACACGAAACAGGCGCCTTCCCACAGGCTCTCTTCTTTCGGGACCTCTTCCAGATATTTCAGGATGCCGCCCTTGAGGTGATAGACCTCGTCGAAACCCTGTTCCTTCATGAAGGCGGTGGCCTTTTCGCAGCGAATGCCGCCGGTGCAATACATGGCGATCTTCGGCTTGTTGTGCAGGCCGGGATTGTTCTTCACCCAGTCGGGAAATTCGCGGAAGGTTTTCGTCTGCGGATCGACTGCACCCTTGAAGACGCCGATGGCCGTCTCGTAATCGTTGCGGGTGTCAATGACGATTGTATCCGGATCGGAGATCAGCTCGTTCCAGTCGCGCGCCTCGACATAGGTGCCGACGATGCGGTTCGGGTCGATATCCGGCACGCCCATGGTGACGATCTCTTTCTTGAGCTTCACCTTCAGGCGCACGAAAGGCATGTGCGAGGCACGGCTTTCCTTGTGCTCCAGCGCGGTAAATTCCGGCTGGGCGCGCAGGAAGGAGAGCACGGCGTGAATGCCCGCATCCGGCCCGGCAATGGTGCCGTTGATGCCTTCGGCGGCCAGCAGCAGCGTGCCCTTGACCCCGTTTTCCTGGCAGAGTGCGTACAACGGCTCGCGCAGGCTCTCGAACCGCGGCAGGCGGGCGAAATGATAAAGCGCGGCCACAAGGAAATCACCAGAGACTTCCGGGCGGGGGAGAATGGTCGTGTCGGTCATGGGCGCTGAAATACAGGGACGGCGGTCGCAAAGCAATATTTATCGGCGGTTCCGTGTATTTTGCAAATCGTCAAATATCTGACGGAAGGGCGCAAAAGGCGAAGAGGTTCGTGCTACAAAACCGGCCTTGGCGCGACCGCAAGACCTTTCTTTCGTCATCCCACCTATTTCGCCGCCTGCCGCCACAACAGGCCGACGATGCGGCTTTCGGTTCGAGCGGATTCGGAAAACACCTCGTTCGCCAGCGCAAGTGCTTCGGCACGCAGCGCCTGCTGCCTTTCGATAATGGCATCGAGCAGCAGGGCCAGCCGCTCGCCATTGCCGAAACGGTCCGGCTCGCGGTCGGCGACGGCGGCGAGAACCGATAGATCGTGCTCGTGGCCGAGAATATCCACCAGCCGCTTGGTATCGGCGCGCTTGGCGCGCATGGCGGAAGGCCAGAGCCGGCGCATCAGGCCAAGATGCATCCAATAGGCCTGCCCGGACTTGCGCAATTCATGGAAATGCTCGACGTCGGCCTGCGCGTGGCAATCGGCGAGCGCCTTGCGCGCCCTTTTTCTCTGTTTCGCCCAGGCGCTTTTTAGCAGCCGCGCCGTGTCCTTCAACGCATCCGGCAACGACAGGGTCTCAAGCGCCCTGCGCGCTTCCCCGCAGCCGGTAATGGCGGCGGCAATGGCCTCATCGAGACCGGCCTCGTGTTCTATGGCGTCGTCGCGGCGCGCGCGCAGCATCGCGGTGATCGACCGCAGCGCTTCTCCCTGCGCATCGGAACGGGCGAAGGCCTCGAGATATTCCGCCGTCTCCACAAGTGCCGTTGCGTCCCGCGCAAAGGCGAGGGAGCGGGCGATATCGCGAATACGGGCGTTTTCCCCGCGGCCGAAATCCGGCGCCGCCTTGCGGATAAGGCGATAGAGGGCGCGCAACCGCTTGAACCGCTTGCGGGCGTCGTGCACGGCCTCGTGCGATCCGGACGGCTGGTCGCGAAGGATTGTGACTGTATCGTCGATCAGCTCCAGCCCGGCCCGGCGGATTTCATCGTCGAAGGGCTTTTTCGGGTCAATTCTGAAGGGCATCCGACAGGTCTCCGCTGGGACAGTCCATGGCGAGTGACTGGTTGGAGAAGCGCTTGTCTCCGGTGACTTCCCGACCCAGCCAGGACGGCAGATCGGGGTCGGCATTTTCGTCGTTCATTTCCACTTCCGCCACCACCAGCCCGTGATATTTCCCTTCGAAAACATCCACTTCCCAGGTGAAGCCGCCATGATCGACGGTGTGGCGGGTTTTTTCGATGACCACGCCCGGCGCGCTTGCCATCAGCTCTTCGGCGTCCTTGAGGGGTATGGAATATTCATATTCGTCGCGGACAAGCGCGCTTGCGCCGATCTTAATGGTCAGGGTCGCATCGCGCTCATCGACGATCCTGACCCGGACCGAGCGGTTTTCCATCGAGGCGACATATGCCTGCCGGAAAGCCATGCTATGCGTGACCTCATTGCGCCATTCACCGCCTGCAACAAGAAACTTCCGTTCGATTTCCTTGGCCATGCTGTCTCCGCGAACTGGGGCGCTAGAGTATCGCAATATGATAGTGTGATGAAGCGAATTGATTGAAGTATCTGGATAAAAATGCGGCTGGCGCGCCTCGACATAAATGCCGAGGCAGGCTAATCGGTAGACGGAATTTCAATCGTTTCAATTGCGCAAGGGAGGCTCATCTTGGCCCAGGACTCCGAAAAACTGCTCTCCATCCTCAAGCTCCAGCCGGTCGTGCCGGTGCTGATCGTGGATGATGCCGCTTCCGCCGTGCCGCTTGCGCGCGCTTTGGTCGCGGGCGGCCTGAAGGCGATTGAGATCACCATGCGCACGCCGGCGGCGCTGGACGCCATCCGCGCGGTTGCGGCGGAAGTCGAAGGCGCCAATGTCGGCGCCGGCACCATTCTCAACGCCCGGGATTTCGAAGCGGCGGCGGAAGCCGGCTCCACCTTCATCGTCAGCCCCGGCATCAACAAAAGCGTGCTGGAAGCCGCACGCGGTTCAAAGGTGCCGCTGCTTCCGGGTGCTGCCACCGCCAGTGAAGTCATGGCGCTGCGTGACGAGGGTTACAAGGTGCTGAAGTTCTTCCCCGCCGAACAGGCCGGCGGCGCACCCTATCTCAAGGCGCTGTCCTCGCCGCTCGCCGGCACCGTCTTCTGCCCGACGGGCAGCGTGTCGCTCAAGAACGCCAATGATTACCTTTCCCTGCCGAACGTGGTTTGCGTCGGCGGTTCCTGGGTCGCCCCGCGCGAGCTGGTGGCGACCGGCGACTGGGCGGGTATCACCAGGCTTGCGGCCGAAGCCGCCGCATTGCGCGCCTGATTTGCAATCGGTCAAACCCGTTCACGAAGGCGTGAGCGGGTTTGACATTTGTATTCGGGCCACGGCTCCCTATCTCCCCTGTAGATTTGACCTCTACAGGAGATTTTGATGTTCGACGCCAAGAAGCTTCTTGAACAATTCCTCGGCTCGCAGGTGCCGGGCCTTTCGGGAAGCGTCCGTGACAGAGCCGGGCAGGCCGCCGATATCGCCAGGAACAATCCCCTGAAAGCCGGTGCGCTCGCCGCCGCCATTCTGGGCACCAAGACCGGCCGCAAGCTTGCCGGCAATGTCGCCACCATCGGCGGCGTGGCCGCCATCGCCGGTCTCGGGTACCTTGCCTACAAGAATTACAAGTCCGGCCAGGCGCCTGAAGTCGCGCCGAAACCCGAGCCGGAGCTGCTCGCACCGCCCGCCGATTCCGCCTTCCATCCGCAATCTCCCGCCCTTTCCAATGATTTTGCGCTGAAGCTCATCCAGGCGATGATCGCCGCCGCCAAGGCTGACGGTCATATCGATGAGAAGGAGCGCGCCAATATCATGGACAAGGTGCAGGTCTCCGGCCTCGATAGCGAAGCCGAGCGGTTCCTCGAAAAGGAACTGGCCGATCCTCTCGACATCGACGCGCTGGTGGCAGCCGCCCGCACGGAAGAGCAGAAAGTGGAGCTTTACACCGCCTCGCGGCTGGCCATCGAGGCCGATACGCGAGCGGAGCGGGGCTATCTCGATCTTCTTGCCGGGCGGCTTGGGCTGCCGGATGCGCTGGTGGATCATATCGAGGCGACGGTGGTGGCGGCGAAGGTGTAAGTCGGAGTTTGGGGTTCACCCCCCTCTGCCCTGCCGGGCATCTCCCCCTCAAGGGGGGAGATCGACTTGCGGCTAGGTTCCGCCCATCTCAACTTTTGAGAAGGAAGTGGCAAAAGAGTGTCTTGCCGATCTCCCCCCTTGAGGGGGAGATGCCCGGCAGGGCAGAGGGGGGTGAGCCACACCCGCTAAGGGTAGTAAGCACCCACCCTAGACCACCGCATCCCGCCCCACATCCCCTGTTGTCATCCCGCCCCGCTTGCCCTAATCCTTCTCCCAGCAAATGGGGAAGAGAATGCGCGATCTGAGTGATTTCAAGGGATGTCCGCCGCCGCAGCCGGTGGTGTTGAAGGGTCGTTATGTGACCGCCGAGCCGTTCGACCGCGAAAAGCATCTGGAAAAACTCTGGACCGCCCTTGGCGGCGAGGGCGTGAATGCGCTGCTCAAATATTTCCCGCAAAGCGCCTTTCCCGATGCCAGCGCTTTCGGCGACTGGCTTGTCGGCGCAGGGCAGAAGCTTAACTGGGTCACGCTGGTCTTCGTTGAAAACGCCACCGGCGATATCGTCGGCATGGCGAGCTATATGCGGCCCGATCCCGCCAACGGGGTGGTCGAGGTCGGCTCCGTCGCCCATGGCGCGAAGATGAAACGCTCGCCTCTTTCCACCGAGGCGCATTACCTGATGGCGAAACATGTTTTCGAGGATCTGGGGTATCGCCGTTACGAGTGGAAATGCCACAATGAAAACGAGCCCTCCAAGATAACGGCGAAGCGTTATGGCTTCACCTTCGAGGGCGTTTTCCGCCAGCATATGGTCTCGAAGGGCCGGAACCGCGATACGGCGTGGTTTTCCATGATCGACGGCGAATGGCCGCTGATCGGCAAGGCCTTCGAAGCCTGGCTTTCGCCGGAGAATTTCGCGGCCGATGGCGCGCAGAAACGCAAGCTTGAGGATATCCGTGCGGAGTTTGCCGATGCCATTGCCTGAAAACCAGGCGCCTGAAAAGCCGAGCCACGGTAAGAAGGATTGGTCTCCGGCCCTCGCCGCCGCCCTCATCATCGTCGGTTTCGGGCTGGTCTTCTTCGTCATGCCGAAGATCATGCTGTGGCTGGGCGATTATTCGCCCTGGCTCGCCGCTGCCTTCGGTTCGGTGGCTGTGCTGTGTTTCTTCCTGCTATTTTGGCTGCGCGCCCGTTACCAGCGCCGCCGTGACGGTTAGAGCTGAAGCGACGCACCGAGCAGCAGCAGTCCCATGATCAGCACGAACAGCGCACCGGCGATCTCTATCGCATGGCTGATGCCGGCCGCCCTGCGGCTGCCGGGGCCGGCGAAACGCACGGCGAGGCCCTTTGCCGAGACGGCCATGATGGCGAGAGCCGATACCGTAATGGCCGTGCCGAGCGACATGGCGAGCACGGAGAGCACGCCGCCGAGATAAAGCCCGTTCAGAAGTGCAAAGCTCATGACGATGATCGCGCCCGAGCAGGGTCTGAGCCCGACTGCGATAATGGCGGACCACGCCTCGTGCAGGCTGAAGTTCTTGCCCTTCAGCAACATCGGGTCGGGCGCGTGGGATTTGCCGCAGGCGGTGCACAGGTCGCCCGCGCCATTATGCTCATGATCTGCGAAAACCGGCTTACCCTGGAAGCGCAGGCCCGTGCCCATGCCGGTCGTTCGCGGCATGGCGGTTTCACCTGCCGTGGCGAAAACGGGAACGGGTTCGCGCCGGATGCGCAGCGACCAGAGCTTTCGCACAAGCAGCCAGGCGCCGAACAGCGCCACCATGGCGAAGCTGGCGATTTCCATCGCCTGCGTGGCCTTCGTCATGGTGATGGAGGTGCCACGCAGCACCAGCCACGCGGCACCGACAAGGCCGATGGCCATCAAACCCTGAATGAGCGCCGAAACGAAAGAAATGAGAATGCCGCGTTTCAACTGCGTTTCATTGGCGATCATGTAGGACGAAATGACCGCCTTGCCGTGGCCGGGGCCGGCGGCATGAAAAACGCCATAAGCAAAGGAGAGGCCGATCAGCGAGCTGAGCGCCCAGCCATCCTCGCGCATGGCCTTCAACGCGCCGGTCAGCGCACGGTAGAACATCTGCTGGTGCACGTTGATCCATTGCATCAGCGGTGCGAAGGGCCCGCCAACGGAAAAGGAAGGCTCGGCCGAACCGATGCCGAGCGGCGACTGCGCATGGGCCGCACCGGCCACGGCAACGAGGCCGATGGCGACAGCGACGAGGCTTGCCCTGCGGCTCAGCATGATATCTCCAGCCGGGTGGCGAAGAGTTTGGTCATGTCGGTTCCGGTCGGATCGTTGAAGAAGGCATCGGTCAGCGAACTCTGGTTTTGCGAGATCACCTCGTCCGGATCGGGTCGGACGACATGATGCTTGCAGGCATTCAGGTCCTTGCCCTCGGTCGCGATATCGCCGTCCTTTGCGAAATCGATCGCCGTGTACATGGTCGGATCCCAGGCGCCGAAGGAGAGCTTGCCCTTGACTGCGAGCGGTTTGGTCGGCTTCACGGAGAAGAACATCAGGATCTGGTTGTCCTTGTAGTCCACGTGAATGGCGTCGGGCTTCCCAAACTCCACCGGTTTTCCATTGGCGGTGATGAAGGTGTAGTAGGAATATTCGGCAAGCGATTCCTTGACCGTATTGCCGATTTCCGCCAGCTCGTCCTTGTCGAGCTTCAGATCGCTGTTCTTGTCGTAATCCATCACCACGCTTGCGGAAAACATCTCGTCGAAACGCCAGATGTTGCGCACTTCCTGAACGGTGCCGTTCGGCCCCTCAACGATTTCCATGCGGGCTTCGGCAAAGATATGCGGATGCGCAACCGCCGCGACTGGAACGCAGGCGAGGCCGACCGCGAGGAGCAAAATGCGTCTGTTCATTATCCGGTCTGTCCTGCCTTCGAATCTTGAAGGCCCGACTCTAGCAGAAATTGGGACCGAATTTCGACCTGATGGGTTTGATCCTTCGCGCGGGCCGCCAAGGAATTTCAAAAGGTGCCGCTGAAGCGCGAGGTGATGCTGGAGCCGCTATAGGCAAGATCGGTGTCGCGTTCGCCATGCAGCAGGCGGTTGAACTCCAGCTCCAGCTTGCTGTTCTTGCCGGTATCGAAGGACAGCGTTGCGACCAGCCTGCGCTCGCTGGTATCGTAATTATAATAGATCCAGTCCTTGTGGACGCGATGCAGCGCAAGATCGAGCCCCACCTTTTCGGTGAGCCTGCTTTTCATGACGAATTGAAAGCGGCGATGGAATTCCGCAATCGGATCATCCGGATCGAAAAGCGCATAGTCCTGCGAAAAGCCGACGCCGAAGGCGATGCGATCGGTGGCCTTCACCTCGGCCTCGGCCCGCAGATAGGGGCGGGTGTGCTTTACCTTGTCGCTGATCTCATCGCCGGAAATGGATGTGAAACCCGCTTCGGCCAGAACCGCGAAACGGTCGGAGAACCTGTAACCATAGGCCAGAGAGCCGCGCAGCGTTTGGGCCGGGAAACGTTCATATTTTTCCTGCTGCCCCTCAGGCACGGCGATACGGTCGTAAACAAGCGTCAGCCCCGCCTCGCCACCGCCGAGCGATCGTGCATGTTCGGCCTTCAGCGATAAAAGCGCCTCGTTGGCTTCCAGTCGGGTGGGCAGGAAATAGGCCGGGCGGAACCGCGCCTTGCCTTTCATCAGGCTGGCGATGCTTGCCGTCAGCGTGTTCTTGCCGCCAAGGGCGAGGATGCCGAGCTGGGAAGACGCTTCCAGCTTGTGATCCAGCTGTCGGTAACCAATGTCTTCTTCCGGCAGATGCAGGAAAATATCGCCGGCATCGCTGCGGGTACCGCGCAGCTCAACAGCCCATTCCAGCTTGTCGGAAAAGCGCTTCGTCAGACCCAGTGTAGCGATGGTGTTATGTTCATTGGCGAAACGATAGCGGGGTAGGCGAACCTCTTCCTGCTCGAGCGAATAACGCAGCTCCGCCCCCTCCAGCGTTATCTTGCCATTGAGCCCGAAGCCGGTGCGCAGCGATATCGCGCTCAGCCGGTTGGTGTCGGCGAAATAATTGCTGTCATAAGCAATGCCGGATTTATAGGTGACATTGTGCTCCTCGGCCTTTTGCTGCGCCTGCGCGCCGCAGGCGCAGGCAAGCCCGAGAACAAGCGCGATATATCCCCCCAGCCGCATTCGCATCTCCGGTCGCTAATTAAGCAATATCTTATATTTGGATGGTTAATAAAGTCTCCCGCACCATTTTACGTTCGGAGCCGAAATTCATGGCGTCTATGCCGAAGTAGAGATGGTGGGCTCGAAAAGATGATGTGTAAAATTCTATTAAAATCACCAGTATTAAAGTTAATTTTTCATTGTAATATTAGCATATGCTTGAATTAGAATCCTCTAAATATACAGTTCAGTTACGCCAGATGGCGTGATCAAACAAAAGAGGAGAGAGAAATGATTGCAAAGTTCGCTTGTGTAGCCGCTATTCTTACTGTCGCTTCCGTTGGTCAGGCCAATGCGGGCGGTCTTCTGGGAGGCATCCTGTCCGGCAACAGCAACAAGGGCGGCGCCCTTGTCGTCGTCTCGCCCAGCATCGATCTCGGTGTCAACGGCATCCTGTCCAATAACGGGATTCTGAATGGCAACAAGACCGGCATTCTGAACGGTGTGCTGAACGGCAACAAGACGTCCGTCGATGTCATCGACAACAAGAACGGCGGCGGCAAAAAGCGCCGGCACTAACTGAACCGTGGAACGGGATGGCGAAACCATCGGGCTTTTCCCCATCCCGCTCCAAAGGAACAGCTCGAAAATCATCAGGGATTTTCGACGCAGACGATGCGCGCAGCATATAAGCCGGCAACGATCCTCGAGTTGCGTGTGTTTGACGCATGGCGTTTCCGGCAAGAACAAACGGCGCATCGCATGACTGGAAGAGGGCCTCGCGGCCCTCTTTTTTGTCCGGTTTCTTCACAACATTGAAACCGAGCCGGTGTACCGGATGGGGAAGACGACTTGTTTTCTTCGAGAAGCGAAACCGCATTCGTTCTTTCGGACGGGCTTGAACCACAGAGCATTTTGGTGTGATGGTGGTCGCCGTCATCCCGTGCCGCCTCCCAGCCTTCACTCGATTCCCATGCCACAGAAAAGCACTTTGCCGGGCGCTTTCGATCGTCAGGCCTATATGATCGCGCTGCTGGTTTTCATCGCCGGCAGCACCAATGCTGCCATTGTGCCGTTTATCGGTTTCTACATCATCCAGGTGCTTGGCCATCCGCCGGCAACGCTCGGCCTTTACAGCGTGACGGCAGCGCTTGCCTCCATCATCGCCAGCCGTATCTATGGCGAGCGGGTGGATGCCGGTGTGCGGGTGAGGCCGTTGCTGCTGCTTTCCGTCGCCGGGGCTTTCGTGGCGGCGGCGGCGGCGAGCTTCGGACATCTGGCGCTGCTGGTGGCGGTCACGGCGACAGGCATGGGGCTTTCCAACGCGGCCACCACACTTGTCTTCAGTTACGGCCGTTATCATGGCCGGATCGAGGCGCTCGATACCATCTCTTATAATGCTTTCCTCAGGATGATGGTATCGCTGGCATGGATGTTGTTGCCGGCTGCCGCCTTTCTGATTGTCGATCTCGCCGGTGCAAAGGCCGTCTTCGTGAACGCGATGCTGATGGCGGCCACCTGGGGAGCGCTTGCGTTTACAATCGTGCCGCGTGGCCAGACCTGCCCGATGGAGCGGCGAGATGAAGGCGGGGTCGATACGGGGCGCAACTTGCCGTTATTGATGGCGGCGGCAGCGAGTTTCTGCATGTCTTTCGCCCACGCTCTTTGCGCCTCGGCCCTGCCGGTGTTTCTGGTGCGTGAGGTGGGCTTGCCGGACTATGCGCCGGGCCTTTCGCTCAGCGTCAAATGCGCCATGGAAGTCCTGCTCATTCTTCTTGCGCCGCGCATCATGCGCCTGATCAGCGCACGGCTGCTGCTGAGCGGCGCGGCGATAACGGCGATAATCGCCTTCAACATCATCGCTTCCGTCACGACCCTGCCCGCAATGCTGCTGGGCGCTGCGATGGAGGGCGCCTATTACGGCCTTTTTGCCGGCACCTGCCTCACCTTCGTGCAGGGCTTTGCCCGCGGACGCACGGCCCGGGCGACGGCGCTCTATATGAATTCGATTTTTCTCGCCGCGCTGTTTGCGGTGCCGCTAATGGGGTTCGTATCGCAATATGCCAGCTTCGGCACCTCTATTCGCCTTGCTTCAGTCGGGGCGGGTGCGGCGCTGCTGCTGCTGTTTCTGACGCGGCGGCAGGTGGCGGAATAGGGCGTTCCGGCGAAAGTGCGGAGCAACCCATTACGCCATCCCTCAAGCCGAAATATCGATGATCCCGCAATCGCCCGCTTCGGACGCAAAGGCGAGCAGTTTGCCGGTAGCGCTCCAGTCCATGGACGTAATAGCGCCCTTGCCGGGGCGGCGCAGCAGGGCTTCCTTGCCGTCGGCGAGGCGCACGCCGAGGATCATGCCGTCGATGAAGCCGATGGCGAGTACATCTTCCACCGGATGGAAGGCGACATTGGTGGCCATGATATTGGCGCGGCTACCGAGTTCTTCCGGGGCCTTGCCCATCGGGCCATCCTTGCCGGAGAAGGGCCAGACGATTGCGGCGGGGGCGCCCGATGAGGCGAGCCACTTGCCCTTTGCCGACCATGACACGGATTTGACCTTGGCGGGATAACCCGTCATGCGCATGTGGCGGGCTTCCATGCCGCCCTTGGTGGCTTCCATCTTCCAGCCGTGCAGGGCGTTTTCCTGCATGGTGGTCACAAGGAACTTGCCATCGGGCGAGAAGGTGACGCCGGTATGCGCACCCTTCCATTCCAGATCGACGGGATCGCCCGATGTTCCCACCCAGTGCAGTGTCACGCCGTTATAACGCGCCACCGCGATGCGCAGGCCCTTGGGGGCAAAGGCGATTGCCTCCACCGTGCGTTCTTCCTTGAATTCCTTGACCGTGCCGTCCGACAGCCGCACGAAGCTGGATTTGCCGACGCCATAAGCGACCGCCTTCTGCGGGCCGCCGGCAACGACGCCCACCCATTTGCGCGGTACATTGGCGATCTCGCTGATGCTGCCATCATGGCCGATGCGCAGCACGCGCCCGTCTTCGCCGCCGGAAAGCAGCGTGGCGCTATAGGGGTCACGAATGCAGGTCAAAAGACCGTCATGCGCCTCGGTCACCTTCTCGCCGCCATCCAGCCGGTGAATGGTGCCGGCGGCGGTGGCAAACAGGGGAATGTCGCCGAGAAAATGGGTCGAGACCACGTGGCCTTCGATATCAAGCGGGGCAACAGTCGGCATGGGGCATCGGTCTTTCGTATCAGTGTTTTTTGTTTGGTGGATTTCGGTCGCTGACAAAGGTCGGGAAGACCCGTTGGTGCGGTTTCAACCCGTTGCGTCATGGTCGGGCTTGACCCGGCCATCCACATGCTGGCGGCAATGGGTCCTCGGGTCAAGCCCGAGGATGACGTCGCGCGTGGGGAGGCACCGAGCATGAGCGTCTCGGTGCCTTCCCTTGAAAACCTCAGGCCGTCGCGAGGCAGGCGTTAAAACTCTTTTCCAGCTTCTCGCGGTCCAGTTCGCGGCCGATGAAGACGAGGCGGCTTTCGCGCTTTTCGTCTTCCTTCCACGGGCGCTGGTGATCGCCCTCGATGATCATGTGCACGCCCTGCACCACGTAACGTTCCGCATCGCCCTTGAAGGCGATGATGCCCTTGAGGCGCAGGATGTTCGGGCCGTCTGTCTGGGTGACTTTCTGGATCCACGGGAAGAACCGCTCGGGGTTCATCTCGCCGCCGCGCAGCGAAACCGACTGTACCGTCACGTCATGGATCGGGGAGACCGCGCCATGGTGGTGATCGTGGCCATGGTCGTGCGCATGGTCATGATCGTGATCGTGGTCATGATGATGGTGATCATGGCCGTGGTCGTGATGATGATGATCGCAATCGGGGCCGCAAACGTGGTCGTCATGGCCGTGCTCGAGGAAATGCGGGTCGTTTTCCAGCGCGCGTTCCAGGTTGAAGGCGCCCTGATCGAGAACCCGGGCGAGATCGACGCCGGAACGGGTGGTCTTGTAGATACGGGCGGAAGGATTGATGGCGCGCACGATATCTTCGATGCGGGCGACTTCCTCCGGCGAAACGAGATCGGTCTTGTTGACGACAACGACGTCGGCAAAGGCGATCTGGTCTTCGGCCTCGCGGCTGTCCTTCAGGCGCAGCGGCAGATGCTTGGCGTCAACGAGGGCAACGACAGCATCTAGCTCAGTCTTGGCGCGCACGTCGTCATCCATGAAGAAGGTCTGGGCGACGGGAACGGGATCGGCAAGACCTGTGGTCTCGACGATGATACCGTCGAAACGGCCCGGACGGCGCATCAGGCCTTCCACGACGCGGATAAGGTCTCCGCGCACCGTGCAGCACACGCAACCATTGTTCATTTCGTAGATTTCCTCGTCGGATTCGACGATCAGATCGTTGTCGATGCCGATCTCGCCGAATTCATTGACGATGACAGCGTATTTCTTGCCGTGGTTCTCGGAGAGAATGCGGTTGAGAAGCGTCGTCTTGCCGGCGCCGAGATATCCCGTCAGGACGGTGACTGGAATGGGCTTGGCTATAGCTGTTTCGGTCATGAAAAACCCCGCGTGGAGAGAGGCTATCAAGCCTCAGGAAGATGTGTCGTCGTCCATATAGGCGCGACGCTCGGGCAGTTCAAAGAGATTTTGGCCGAATTCGGCCAGGTCACTCAATTTTGTTATGAAATAACGTTATGTCGAAAGCGTGGACATCTTCAAGCAGTTCGACAAGGCCGTTGACCGCATGGGACATCAGCCTTTCGCCCTTTTCTGCGGTGGCGGCGGTGGCGTTTCCGGCCACGCCGTCGGGGTTCAGATCGCTCATCAGCCAGCCGAAGGCATGCGGGCCATAGGCGCGCAGGTGTTTGAAGCGGCTGGCGAAATCGCTCTGCCGGGAGGGAAAGTTTTTGGCCTTTTGCATCGCCACCCGTTCGGGGTGAAGCGCCAGCATGACGGATGTCTCTATATCGCCGCCATGAATGTCGATTGCCTTGTCCTGCGGCTTCACGATATCGGCAGGCACGCCGAAACGGGTCCAGCTTGTGGCGACCGCCAGCATGCCGAAACGGACGCGGGCCTCGGTGGCGACGACGGTCATCAGCGGTGAATTGCCGCCATGAGCGTTCAGCATCACGAATTTGCGCACGCCCTTTTTATATTCCGCCTCGGCGATGCCGAGCCAGCGCTCGATGGCTTCATCGTAACGCAGTGTCTTCGTGCCCGGCACGTCCATGTGTTCGATGGAATAACCGACCGGCTCGACCGGCAGGAACGAGACCGGCAGATGGGCCGGCAAAACGGCGGCGAGGCGGGAGACGATGCCTTCGGCAATCAGCGTATCGGTCTCGAAGGGCAGGTGCGGACCATGCTGCTCGTGCGCACCGAGCGGCAGGACGGAGATTGCTCCTGTTGCGCGAAGATGAGGCTCTGTTACGTTTTCGTCGTGATAATGCGTGTATGAGTTTGGCATCTGGCAGTCCGCGCGTGCATTCGATAAGGATTTCCAGCAACATATATCGGTTCCGCCACAGGGTAAAAGGCACTCGCATATGAGCAAGGACAAATCCGGGAACAAGGACAAAACCGCCAAGAAGGAAAAGGGCGGCAAGAAGGCCAAGGACGCCAAAAAAAGGGATGAGAATTTCAACCCCGAGGAACTGGCGCAATCCATCACTCAGGCCGCCCGCTCCATGCGCACGGCGCTGAGCCACAGTCTTGCCGAAAGCGGCCTTTATGCCGGACAGGACGGCGTTATCCTGGCGCTGGCGCAGGAAGGCAGCCTGACACCCGGGCAGATCGCCCAGAAACTCGGCGTCAAGGCGCCCACCATGACGCGCACGATCGGCCGCATGGAAGCCCAGGGCTTCGTGGAGCGCAGCGGTGACGACGAGGATGGCCGTGTGACGCTGGTGAAGCTGACGGAAGCGGGTCTGAAAAGCGTTGAACACATCAATGTTTCCATCGCCAATTGCGGCGCAAGAGCCGTCGAGGGGCTTTCGGCCAAGGATGTGCGTAACATCGTTAAACTCTTGAAGGCGATAGACGCCAATCTTCAATAATTTTTGCTGAAATTTTTAAAAGAACCATCTGTTTTGTGGGTATTCCTTAAACGGGTTGCGGATTTTGTTTAAATTGTTTAATTGCAATTTAAACGGGGCTATCCGTCATCGACGTGCGTTTGGGGAGGAATGCCGTGGCCCAAAAGGTCAAATTGTCCACGATTGCCGAAAGCCTCGGACTTTCGACCGCCACCATTTCTCTTGCATTGCGCGATAGCCCGCTGGTCGCCGCCGATACGCGGGAAAAGATCAAGGAACAGGCGCGGGCGCTGGGTTATATCTATAACCGCCGCGCCGCCAGCCTGCGCACCTCCCGCTCCGGTATTGTCGGCGTGGTGTTCCACGATGTGATGAACCCCTTCTATGGCGAAATCCTGAAAGCCATTGAAAGCGAGCTGGACCGCAGCCGACAGACGTTCATCCTGTCCAACCACTACGATTCGGTGGAAAAACAGCGCACCTTCATTGAAACGCTGCTGCAGCTCGGCTCTGACGGCATCATCATGTCTCCGGCGATCGGCACGCCGGTCGAGGATATGACGCTCGCCGAAGAAAACGGCATGCCCGCCATTCTGGTGGCCCGCTCCATGGACGGCGTTGACATGCCAACCTATCGCGGCGATGACAGCTACGGCATTTCGCTCGCCACCAACCACCTCATCAGCCTCGGCCACCGCACCATCGCCATGGTTGGCGGTACCGACCAGACCTCGACGGGGCGTGACCGTTATCAGGGTTATGTCAATGCGCTGCGCAAGGCGGGCATCGAGGTCGATCCGAACCTGCGCATTCCCGGCCCGCGCTCCAAACAGGGCGGCTTCGAGGCGGCGGTGCATTTCCTCTCGCTGCCGCAGAAGCCGACCGCCGCCGTGTGCTGGAACGATCTCGTCGCCATCGGTCTCATGAACGGCATTTCCCGCGCCGGTCTGGTGCCGGGTGTCGATATTTCGGTAACGGGCTACGACGATCTGGAGGAAGCTGCCATCGCCACCCCGGCGCTGACCACCGTTTCCAACGGCCAGGCCGAGGTGGGGCGCTTGGCGGCCCGCGCGCTGCTGGACAGGCTGGCGGGCAGCCATGAACCTGATGGTATTCACCTCATCAAACCGGAAATGCGCATCCGGCAATCGACTGGGCCGGTGCGGCCGCGGGTGTGAGCTTGACCCTACGTCAGGAAGTGGTCTTGGCGACGCCAGCCGCGCCGAGGTCAATCCTCGGGCCTGTCCCGAGGATCCGCAACCTATTGATTTTGTTGGCATGGTTAGACCCTTGGACAAGCCCAAGGGTGACGTTGCGAAAAGCTGTATCCATCGCGCTCAATGCCGTGATGTGTGCTCTTTTTAGAAAGTCACACCCTGCAGCGATGAAACAGCCCGGCACGACGGTGCGAGGCGCCGGCAAAAAATCGGCATGAAACCTCCCTCTGCCCCCACAACATCCCCTTATTGGCCTTTTCACGGCGGTCGTTGTTTGAAAAGATCGCCGCCATGAGGAGTGGGATGGCAAGCGGTTCGCTTGACGACCACTCCTGATATCGGAATGTTATCTGGAGGAATATCCGCTCATGTCTGACAAAAAGGCCGTCGTTCTCGTCCCCGGCAAGATAAACCCACGCGTTCTCGAACGCCTTGAAGGCAAGGTCGAGATCGTGACCGTGCCTGCCGGCGCCGAGCCGGTTCTGCCTGAGGGTGCGGCGGAGCGCATCAATGCCATAGCCGTTTCCGGCGTCGTCAACGCAAAGTGGATCGATGCGCTGCCGAAGCTCGAGATCATCGCCAATTTCGGCGTGGGTTATGATGGTGTCGACGCCAAACACGCCGCCACCCGTGGCGTCGTGGTGACGAATACGCCTGATGTGCTGAATGACGAAGTGGCCGATACGACGATTGCGCTGTTGATTAACACCGTGCGCCGTCTTTATCAGGCCGAGACCTGGCTGCGGGATGGCAAATGGGTTGGCGAAGGCCCGTTCGCACTGTCGCCGTTTTCGCTGCGCGGCCGCAAGGTCGGCCTGTTCGGCATGGGCCGCATCGGCCAGGAAATCGCCAAGCGGCTTGAACCCTTCAAGGTGGAGATCGGCTATCACACCCGCAGCAAGCGCGACGAACTCTCCTACACCTATTATGGCTCGCTGAAGGAAATGGCAGAGACCGTCGATACGCTGATCTGTATCGTGCCGGGCACACCAGAGACACACAAGGCGATCAATGCCGACGTGCTGACCGCGCTCGGGCCTGAGGGCGTGTTCATCAATGTAGGCCGCGGTTCCAGCGTCGATGAGGACGCACTGCTTGAGGCGCTTAAAAGTGGCGCTTTGGGGGCTGCCGGTCTCGACGTGTTCTATGCCGAGCCGAAGGTGCCGGAAGCTTTCCTGTCGCTGCCGAATGTCTCCCTGCTGCCGCATGTCGCCTCCGCCTCGGTTCCCACCCGCAACGCCATGGCCGATCTGGTGGCCGACAATATTCTCGGCTGGTTCAGGGACCGCAAGGTGCTGACGCCGGTGCCGGAGACGCCGGTCAAGGCGTAATCCTTTTCCAGTGCCATCCTCGGCCTTGTGCCGAGGATCTAATCACGTCGAATAAAATCAAGATGTTGCAGATGCTCGAGACAGGTCCGAGCATGACGAAGGAGGTGAGCGTAGCGCTCACCCCCTATCTGCCCCTATTCCGCAATTTCCTCCGTCGCCACCCAGCGCCCTTCTGCAAATGACCGGGCCATGGCGTGAATGCTGCGCTCGATCTTCAGCCCTTCGTCGAAATCGATGATATGGGCCTTCTTGCCTTCTATGGACGCTATCAGTTCCCGGCATTCGATCACTTTCAGATCGTTGAAGCCGAGGCCGTGGCCGGGGGCTGGGATGAAGCGGTCGTAGGGCTTGTGGTGGGGGGCGGTGAGAATGGTTCTAAAGCCCTGTTCTTCCGGGCGTCCGTCCGTGGTGTAGAGCTGGAATTCGTTCATTCGCTCCTGATCGAACAGGATGGAGCCGGTGGAGCCGTAAATCTGGATGGCGATGCGGCCCTTGCGGCCCCACGCGGAGCGGTTGGCGATCAGCACGGCTGAAATGCCGCCTTCCAGCTTCAAGAGAACGCTGGCAAGATCATGCGTCTCGACCGCACGTTCGCCACCGCCGGCAAGCGGGCGGGTTTCGTAAGGTTTGACCATGTCGGTGATGGCGCTTTGCGCGTGGCCGAAGAGGGCGAAGAGCAGTGACAACGGATGCACGGCGAAATCATCCAGCGCACCGTAACCGGAGGATGCCTCGCTCTTCCAGTAGAAGGTCTGGGTCGCGTCTGCCATGAAGTCCTCGTCCATTTCGGCCCGGACGTGATAGACCTTGCCGATGGCGCCTTCGTCGATCAGGCGGCGGATATGGCGGATGACGGGGTTCTGGATGTAGTTGTAGCCCATCGCCGCTGCCTTGCCGGACCGGCGAGCGGCATCGCGCATCTTCACCGCGTCAGTAAAGGCAGGCGCCATCGGCTTTTCGCACCAGACATGTTTGCCAGCCTCAAGGGCGGCAATCGCCATTTCGGGGTGGAAGGCGTTCGGTGTGGTGACGGAGATGACGTCGATCTCCGGGTCTGCCAGCAGATCGCGCCAGTTGCCCGTGGAACGGACGAAACCGAACTCCGCTGCTTTTTTGGCAGCAAGCTCCGGGTTGACTTCCGCGAGCGTCACGAGGCGGGGGCGTTCCACATCGCCGAAGACGCTGGTGACGTTGTTCCACGCAAGCGCGTGGCATTTGCCCATGTAACCGGTGCCGATAAGGCCCACGCCAAGAGCGGCCATGGTCATTCCTCCCAAAATTTAAAGTGAAAATAGCGGTCAGGGATTATCGCGCTTGAAAATCCAGTCATGATCGGGATGGTTCTTGAACCGCCATTTGCGCATCGGCCCGGCCATCACGTTCAGGTAATACATCTCGTAACCATAGGGTGCACCACAGGGGTGATGGCCCTTGGGAACGAGCACGACATCGCCATCCGATACCGCCATGGTCTCATCAAGCGAGCCGTCTTCGGTGAAGACGCGCTGGAAGCCGAAACCCTGCGCCGGGTTGAGCCGGTGATAATAGGTTTCTTCCAGATAGGTCATGTCGGGGTAATTATCCTCATCATGCCGGTGCGGCGGATAGGACGACCAGTTGCCCGACGGGGTGAAAACTTCCGTCACCAGCAGGCTGTCGGCCACATCGCGCTCTTCCATGGCGATGGGGAAAATGTAACGCGTGTTGGCGCCCTTGCCGCGCTCGGTCAGCTGCACGCCATTGGGGCCAATCTGCTGCGCCTCGCGGTTGCCTTTTTCGCCGGGCGCGGTGCAGACACCGATTGTGCAGTCCGTCGTGGCGGTCAGCGACCATTCGGAGCCGGCGGGAACATAAACGCAGTGCGGCGGCTTGCGCTCGAATACATTCATGCGGTCGCCGAGTTCGCCGAAGTCCTTACCGCCTGCGGAAATCGTCGCCTTGCCTTCGACCAGCACGAGGATGACTTCCGTATCGCCGGTGTTTTCCGCCGCCGTTTCGCCCGGCTTCAGGCGGTAAAGGCCGAAACCGACATAACCCCAATCCGCGCTTTGGGGCGTGATATCGTGCACCTTGCCGCTGGTCGCGACCGGCTTGCGCAGAAGTGAGGTCATGGTGGTGTTCCCTTTTTTGGTCAGTCGTTCAATTTATCGGGCGGCTATTCCCGCGTTTCGCTCATCCCGGTGACGAGCACAGGAATGAGGGAGAAAAGGCTTCAAGCAGCCTCTGCCTTGTCCAGCCCCGCCTCGCGTGCAAAAGCCTTCAGCGATTTCAGCCCGAGGCTCTGATATTCAAATGGATTGCGCACATCAGGGTCCTGTTCGGCCTCGATCACCAGCCAGCCGCTGTAATTGTGCTCGGCGGCAATTTTCAGCACGGCTGAGAAGTTCACGCCGCCCTCGCTGTCACCTGGCACGGTGAATACGCCGCGGCGAACGCCTTCGAGGAAGGAAAGCCGCTCGTTCCGAACCTGCTCGGCAATGACTGGGCGCACGTTCTTGGCGTGGATATGGCCGACGCGGCCCATGTATTTCTGCGCGACGCGGACGGGGTCGCCGCCGCCGAACAGGCAATGGCCGGTATCGAGCAGCAGATGGGTCTTCGGACCGGTATGCTTCATCAGGAGATCGATCTCCTCTTCGCTCTCGACCACGGTTCCCATGTGGTGATGATAGACGAGGGTGATGCCCTGTTCCGCGGCAAAGGTGGCCAGCGCCTCGACACCCGCGCCGAACTTGGCCCAATCTTCAGCGGCAAGGCGCGGACGGTCGACCAGCGCCGTGTCATCGGCGCCGTGGATGGCGTTGGAGGTTTCGCAGACGATGATGACCTTCGAGCCCATGGCCTTCAGGAGATCGAGCGCCGGCTGCATTGCCTTCTTTTCGGATTCGATGTCGTCGGTCAGGAGGTTCAGCGAATGCCAACCGGAGACGAAGGAGAGGCCGCGCGGCGAAAGCACGCCCTTCAGACCCTCCGGGTCGGTCGGAAACTTGTGGCCCTTTTCGATGCCGTCAAAGCCGATCTTTGCGGTTTCATCGAGGCATTGTTCCAGGCTGATATGCGCACCCAGCGTCCGGTCGTCGTCATTGGACCAGGCAATCGGGTTGGTGCCGTAACGGATCATCTTACTGTCTTTCCTTGATATGGTTTTCGTAGCGCGCGCGCGCCGGTCCGATTTCGGCGCGGTCAGAAACTTCGGGTACCGCCACATCCCACCAGTGACCGCCGGCCTGCGGGGTCGGATAAGGGTCGGTATCGATGACGATGACAGTCGTGCGGGTGGAGGCGCGCGCGGCTGCGAGCGCGTCTTCCAGCTCCGCGATGGTGGAAACCTTGCGCGCATCCGCTCCCATCGAGCCGGCATGGGCGGCAAAGTCGATAGCGATCGGATTGACGTTGGTGTGGGCGTAGAGATTGTTGAACTCCGCGCCGCCGGTTTCCATCTGCAGCCGGTTGATACAGCCATAGCCCCTGTTGTCGGTGATGACGAGCGTGATCTTCACGCCCATGGCAACCGATGTCGCAAGCTCGGAATTCATCATCATGTAGGAACCGTCGCCGACCATGACGATCACGTCGCGGTCCGGTTCCGCCATCTTGATGCCAAGGCCGCCAGCCACCTCGTAACCCATGCAGGAGAAGCCGTATTCCATGTGATAGGAAAGCGGCAGCTTGGATTTCCACAGTTGGTGCAGCTCGCCCGGCATGGTGCCGGCCGCGCACATGACGACGGTATTGTCACGCGACTGGCGCTGGACGGCGCCGATCACCTGCATGTCGGTGGGCAGGCTGTTGGCATGGTCCTCGCCCGGTGCGGCGGTATCGGCATCGGCCTTTTCGAACCATGCTGCCTTGAGGCCCGCATCGGGCGCCGCAAAACGATGGCTACCGAGCGCTGCGGAGAGTTTTTCAAGCCCGATTTTGGCATCGGCCGTCAGGCTGATCGCATCGTGCTTGGCGCTGTCATAGGGCTGAACGTTGAGCGCCAGGATTTTGCGGTTCGGATTCTTGAACAGCGCCCAGGAGCCGGTGGTGAAATCCTGAAAACGCGTTCCGACGCCAAAGACCAGATCGGCTTTTTCGCTGATGATATTAGCGCTTTCCGCACCGGTCACGCCGACGGGACCGAAATTGAGATCGTGATCCCACGCCAATGCCGATTTACCGGCCTGCGTTTCGACGACAGGAATGGAGTGGGTTTCGGCAAAGCGCTTCAACGTGTCGGTTGCGCCGGCAAAATGCACGCCGCCGCCGGCAACGATGATCGGGTTCTTCGCGGCCCTCAGCGCGGCGACGGCCTCTTCGAATTCCACCATATCCGGCTCGGGGCGGCGCTGACGCCAGACTCGCTTTTCGAAGAAGCTGACAGGGTAATCATAGGCTTCCGCCTGCACATCCTGGCAGAACGCGAGCGTGACGGGGCCGCAATCGGCCGGGTCCGTCATGGTGCGCATGGCGCGGGGAAGCGCCGTCAGCAACTGTTCCGGGCGCATGATGCGGTCGAAATAACGGCTGACCGGGCGGAAGCAGTCATTGACCGTCATCGTGCCGTCGCCGAAATCTTCGAGCTGCTGCAAGACCGGATCGGGACCGCGATTGGCGAAAACATCGCCGGGGATCAGCAGAACCGGCAGGCGGTTGACATGCGCAAGCGCTGCTGCCGTTACCATGTTGGCAGCGCCGGGGCCGATGGAGGAGGTGACCGCCATGGCGCGCCGGCGGCGCAGCTGCTTGGAATAGGCGATGGCCGCATGGGCCATCGATTGCTCGTTCTGGCCGCGATAAGTCGGCAGTTCCTCGCGAATGCCATAAAGTGCCTCGCCGATGCCGGCGACATTGCCATGGCCGAAGATGGCCCAGACACCGGCAATATAGGTCTCGCCATGTTCATTCATCTGCGCGGCGAGGTAACGAACCATAGCCTGCGCAGCCGTCAATCTGATTGTCTTCACGCTGCCTCTCCCTTTTTGGCGCGCGCCTCATCCCATATACGGCACAGGCTGGTATAGCGCTGCGCCATGTCCTTCACCGCTTCCTCATCGGTGATCTTGCCACCGAGCCAACCCCGCGCGGCGTCGGCGAAAATCGTGCGGCCAACGGCGAAACCCTTGACCAGATCGAAACCGGCGGCAAGGCGGAAGCTCTCCTCCAACTCGCTTTGCGGTGCGTCAAGGCCGAGAACGACGATGCCCCGCACGTAAGGATCGTTGCTGTGCACGGCGTCGCAGGCATTTTTCCATGCCGCGCGAGTCTTCATCGGCTCCAGCTTCCACCAGTCGGGGTAGATGCCGATCTCGTAGAAGCGTTCGATGATGCGCGCGGCGGTCAGATCATCTGTCGGGCCGACCTTGGAGGGAATGACCTCGAGCAGCATTTCCAACCGGTTGCGGCGGGTCGCCTGGAACAGACGCATTACCGTCTCCTCCTGCGCGGCACGCATCTCGTCGGTATCATCCGGGTGATAGAAGCACAGAACCTTGACGACATTTTCCAGCGGCCATTCGGAAAGCCCGCCGAAATCCTTGCCGAGTTCGGGTTCCAGCGTCAGCGGGCGCGAACCCGGCCATTCCACCGGGCGACCGATCCACAGGCCGGAGCCGCTGGCGGCAAAGAGTGCATCGCGCCCGAGGCGGCCATCGCAGAGAATGCCGTAACCCGGCCTGTCGCCGGCAACCTGCTGCGCGGACTGAAGGCATAGCTTCTTGAAAGCGCCGATCTGCTCGTGCTTGACGCCAAGCTCGTCGGCGATGGCCTCCAGTTGCATGCGGTGATCGAAGGCGAAGACGCGCATCGTGTCCCAGTCGCCCTTGCGGTTGGTCGACCAATGCACCTGCTCCAGCGCCTCGTCCTTGCGCAGCGCCTTGTTGCGAATGCCGGCCTTGAAGAAATATTGCAGCTCTTCCCAGCTCGGATAGGCGGGCGTGCAGCCGTGGCGGGAAACGGCAAAGGCGCCACAGGCATTGGCGTATTTCAGCGTCGTCGGCCAATCCTCGCCGCGCAGCCAGCCGCGGAACAGCCCGGCCATGAAACCATCGCCCGCGCCGAGAACGTTAAAGACCTCGATCGGAAAACCTTCGCCCGTCTCGCCATCGTCCAGGCTTGCGGGAATATCGCCGGTGAAGACTGAAGCCCCCATCGGACCGCGCTTGCATACCAGCGTCGCGTTGGACACCTTGCGCACGGCGTTCAGTGCGGTCAGCGTATCGGTGGAGCCGCCGGCAATGTGGAATTCTTCCTCGGTGCCGACGATCAGATCGAAGAGATGTAGGGTGGATTGCAGCTTGGCGGTGACCTTCTGCGATTCCACAAAGCGGCTTTCGCCATCGCCATGGCCGGCGACACCCCAGAGGTTGGGCCGGTAATCGATATCGAGCGCGGTCTTCGCGCCATTTTCGCGGGCGAGTTTCAGCGCCTTCAGCACGGCTGCTTCCGTCTTCGGATGCGACAGATGCGTGCCGGTGGCGCAGATGCAGCCAGCCTCGGCAATGAAGGCGGGATCGATGTCGTCTTCGCTGAGCGCCATGTCGGCACAGTTCTCACGATAGAAAATCAGCGGAAACTGGTTCTGGTCGCGAATGCCGAGCAGCACGAGCGCCGTCAGCCGCTCCGGGTCCGTCTTCACGCCGCGCACATCGACGCCTTCGCGCACCAGCTGTTCGCGGATGAAACGGCCCATATGTTCGTCACCCACACGCGTAATGACCGCGCTGTTCAATCCAAGGCGTGCAGCACCGGCTGCAATGTTGGTGGGAGAGCCGCCGATATATTTGGCAAAGGAGGCCATGTCCTCCAGACGGCCGCCGACCTGCGAACCGTAAAGGTCGACAGACGAGCGCCCGATCGTGATAAGATCAAGTTTTTTCAAAAGGTTCCTCCTTAGCACCGCACGCTGGCGCGGTCTGCCTCATATGTGTCGAGCGGATCAGGCAACCATGCCGCCAGTTGTCGCCATCCCGCTCGGGTGAGCCTCCTCCGCTCACTTGTCCCGTCACGAGACGGACAGTCGTGGAATGCCCGTTTCATGGATTTGGATCATAAATTCTATTTTTTCCATTTTCAATAAAAATATTCAGGCCGTCTTGCGTGTTCCGACAGCAACCGCCAGCGTGATGGCGAGACAGAGCGTGGCCGAAAGCGATCGGAATGCGCCGAAATCGATTTCCGTCACCGTCAGAAGTGTTGCACCGGATTTCCGGAGCGGATTGACCGCGGAATCGGAAAGCGCCACGACCGGAATACCGTTGGCGCGGGCGTTTTCCGCAAGCTCCAGCGTCTCAGTGGAATAGGGCGAGAAGGTGATGGCGATCAGCGCGTCGTCGCGGGAAATGGCGCTGATGTTGCCGAGCCCGCCAACCGCACTGTGCAGAACCGCCGGCACCTTCATCTTCTCGAAGGCGTAGGCCAGATAGCTGGCGATGGGGAAGGAGCGGCGCAAACCGATGATATGTACGGTGCGCGCCTGGGAGAGCGCTGAAACCGCCTCATCAAGCTGCTTCGTGTCGACCGATTTGAGCAGCATTTCCAGCGAGGAACGGCCGGCCTCCACGAATTCCGCCAGCAGGCCGGAAGCGCTTTCATCGCCCTTTTCACGCAGATGGTCGAGCCGCGTGGCGTAATCCGGCCAACCGCCGACATAGGAATCACGGAACAGCCGTTGCATTTCAGAAAAGCCGGAAAAGCCCATGATCTGGCAAAACCGCATGAAGGCTGAAGGCTGCACGCCCGCCCCTTCCGCCATTTCGGCGACGGTGGAAACGGCGATGCGATCCTGATTGGAAGCGACATAATCGGCGCATTGCCGCAATCGTTTCGGCAAACCCTCCGCGACCTGGAGCAGCCGCTCCTCAAAAGCCTTTACGGATTCTGGCGCCTCGATTGCCGTCATTGTCGTTCCTTCGTGCGGACTGAAATCGTGTGCACTTTAACTGCAGTGGAATTTTTATTCCATTGGGTTTTTTAGGAAACGGTAAATGAGGCCGGGTGGTGCTCGCGTGGCATTGCTTCCGTCATTCCGATGCAAAGCCGGAGTGACGGGCTGAGGGTGAATAGCGTTTCAAATTAGTGCAGCCCGCCAACTCCGAGATGCGTATCGATAATATCCGGGTTTTCCGCAAGATCGCTGGATGGCCCTTCCCAGACGATGCGGCCGCGTTCCATGATGATGGCGTGGTCGGCGAAGTCGATGGCCATCTGGATGCGCTGTTCGACGAGGAGGATGGTCATTTCGCCGGATTGGGCGAGCTTGGAGAAGGCCGCCATCAGCTCCTCGCAGATGACGGGAGCGAGACCTTCGAGCGGTTCGTCGAGCAGCAGCACGCGCGGCTGGCCAAGAATGCTGCGGGCCGTGGAAAGCATCTGCTGTTCGCCGCCGGAGAGCTGCGAGCCGAGATTGCGGCGGCGCTCTTTGAGGCGCGGAAACAGCGTGTAGGCTTCCTCGATGGCCGATTTTGGCCGAGACTTGAGGCCAACAAACAGGTTCTCCTCGACGGTAAGCGTCGGGAATACATCCCGCGTCTGCGGCACGTAACCGAGGCCGGCTTTGGCGCGGGCGGCACTCGGCAAAGCGGCGATGTCCTGCCCACCGATGCGGATATCGCCGGTGAAGCGTTTCGTCTGGCCGGCCAGCGTGGCAAAGAGGCTGGTCTTGCCGACGCCATTGCGGCCGAGCACGGCAAAACGCGAGCCCGACGGCACGGAAAGCGACAGGCCCTCGATGACCCTTGTCGGGCCGTAACCGGCGGTGAGATTGGTGATTTCAAGCGGCGCTGCGGGCATCGGCGTAACTTCCCAGATAGGCTTGGCGGACTTCCGCATTGCTGGTGACGTCATCAGGCGAGCCGTCGAAGATGACGGCGCCTGCGGCGAGCACCACCACACGTTTGGCAAACCGGAAAACCAGATCCATGTCGTGTTCGATCATCAATATGGCGAGATCAGCCGGCAGCCGGTCGAGCGCCTGTTCGATGCGCGCCGTTTCCGTGGAAGGCACGCCGGCGGCGGGTTCGTCGAGCAGCAGGATTTTCGGGCGAAGCGCCATGGCAAGCGCGATCTCGATCAGACGCTGCTGGCCATAGGCGATTTCGCGCACCCGAGTTTCGGCAAGCGCCAAAAGGCCGAGCGTGCCGAGAATGTCGCGGGCTTCGCTCATGACCGAGGGCATGGCGCGGTATCGGCCGAAAATCCGGCCCGTCTTGCCTTCGCGCTGGAGAATGGCAAGCGCCACATGTTCCTCCGGCGTCATGTCCTGAAACAACCTTGTGACCTGGAACGAACGGACGAGGCCGCGCTTCACCCGCTGGCTGGCGCTGAGGCCGGTCACATCCTCGCCGGCGATGCGCACCGTTCCGGCCGAGGGCTTGATATTGCCGGTGACAAGATTGACGAAGGTGGTCTTGCCGGCGCCATTGGGGCCGATCAGCACCGTGCGGTCTCCCGGCGAAAGCGACATCGACACATTATTGGTAACGACGAGGCCGCCGAAATTTTTCTTGAGGCCGGAGACTTCGAAAATGGCGCTCATTTGCGACCTCCACGAATGCGCGCAATGATGTCTTCACCCGCGCCATAAAGCCCGCGCGGCGCAAACAGCACGACGGCAATCAGCAGCAGGCCGACAATGGTGAGCCAGTGGAACGGGTTGGCGGCGGAAACCACATCCTCGAACCACATGAATGTGACGGTGCCGATCAGCGCCCCGTAAAGCGAACCTGCGCCACCGAGCACCAGCATGACCAGCCCTTCGGCTGAAAGCGTGAAGCTGAGGCTGTCGAGACCGACGACCTGGGTGGAGATGGCGTTCAGCGCGCCGCCAATGCCGGCGACGATGCCCGATATGACGAACATCTTCAAAATAGTGCCATTGACCGAACCGCCCATGGCCTGGATGCGGATGCTGTCCTGCTTGACGCCGCGGCACAGCATGCCGAAGGGCGAATTGACCACCACCTTGAGGGCGAGGAACACGAGGAGCAGCAGACAGACGCCATAGATATAGGCGGTGCGGCCAAAAAGATCGAATTCGAAAGTGCCGAACAGGGCGTCGGGAGAGACGCCCGATAGCCCGTCGCTGCCGCCGGTCCAGCCGGAGGCTTTGTTGGCGGCCTCGTGGAACAGGTGAATGACGGCGATGGAAAGAACGAGCTGCGGCAGGCCGTGGGCGCGCAAGAGAACGGTGCCGGAGACCAACCCGGCCACGCCGCCCGCGCCTGCGCCGACCAAGGTCATCAGTAGCGGATCGGTGATCTCGAAATGGGCCGCGGCAATGCCGGCGGCATAGGCGCCCGCGCCGAAGAGCGCGGCATGGCCAAGTGTCGCGACGCCGCAATAGCCGGTAACAAGATCAATCGACAGCACCAGCAGCGCGATGGCGATGATGCGGGTCAGAAGCGCCAGGTTATCCGGAAACAGATAATAACCGGCAATCGCGGCCATAATGATGAGGAGCGGTCCCGCAAGCGTGCGCAGCGGTGAGCGCGCCTTCGGGATCTCTGCCGTTTCAGTCACGTCGTTCATGAGCACCGCCATCTCATTTCGCCCTTCCAAGAAGGCCGCGCGGGAACAGCGTGATGATCACGATGACCGCCAGGTAAAAGAAGAATTCGCCATATTCAGGAGCAAGATACCGCCCGGTCGTGTCGATCGCGCCGAGCAGAAGACAGGCGATCAGCGCGCCGGGAATGGAGCCTGCGCCACCAACCGAGACCACCACTAGGAAGGTCACCATGTAGCGCAGCGCATAATAGGGTTCGACCGGCAAAAGTTCCGCGCCGATGACGCCGCCCATGGCGGCAAGGCCGACGGCGATGGCAAAGCTGACGGCGTAGATGATTTCGGTGCGCACGCCGAGTGCGGCCGCCATGGCGGCATTATCGACGGCTGCGCGCAGCTTGATGCCGAAGGCCGTCTTTTCGAAGGTGAACCACAATGCTCCGGCCACGGCCAGCCCACAGGCAATGGCGAAGATGCGGTGCGTGGCGATGGTGCGGAAGCCGAGATCGGTGGGGCCGGCTAGTTGCTGCGGCAAGGGAATGGTCTTCAGCGTTGGGCCAAAGACGAAATTGGCGATGCCGATGATGCAAAACGTGATGCCGATGGTCATTAGCACCTGCGTCAGCTCCGGCGCGCCATAGATGCGGCGATAGAGGAAACGTTCGAGCGGAATGGCGATGACGATGGTGCCGACGATGGCGACGAGGATCGCCACGGCGTAACCGAGACCGAGGCCGTGGGCGGCATAGGAGGCGAGGTAACCGCCGATCATGGCGAAAGCGCCATGCGCCAGATTGACCACCCGCATCAGCCCCATCGTGACCGAAAGGCCGATGGAGATGATGAACAGGACCATGCCATAGGCAAGCGCATCGACAAGGATGCTGAAGACCGTCTGCATGCTGAAAAGCTCCTCCCGGTGCTGCAATGCCCATCCGGGCCGGAGACGGGCCGCTATTGGCGACCCGACAACGTCGTCAAAACTGTTCTTTACTTCGCGGCGGCGAGGCCCGGATCACCCTGTTTTTCGAAGGTCTGGACTTCCTTGTTGTAATAATTGCCGTCATCGCCCTTGGCCACTTCGCGCAGATAGATGTTCTGCGTGATGTGGCGGCTTTCCGGATCGATGCTGACCGGGCCACGCGGGCTTGTCCAGGAAAGACCCTTTACCGCGTCCACCGCCTTTTCCGCATCCTGCTTGCCGCCGGTGGCCTCGATCATCTTGCTGATGACGTACATGCCGTCAAAGGCGCCAACGGAAGGGAAGGACAGTTCCTTCGGATTGCCGATCGCCTTGGTGGCGGCTTCCACGAAGGTCTTGTTCTCAGCGGAATCATGCGAGACAGCGTAATGGAAGGTCGTCTGCATGCCGAGTGCTGCCTCGCCGAGCGCCGGCAGATCGGATTCCTGTGTCAGATCACCCGGTGCGAAAAGTTTGACGCCTGAAGATTTCAGGCCGTTATCGTTGAAGGCCTTGACGAAGCCGAGCGTGGTCGGGCCCGACGGCAGGAAGGCGAAGACGCCTTGAGCGCCGGAATCCTTCACGCGCTGCATGATCGGGCTGAAATCATTGGTGGAAAGCGGCATGCGGATGGTTTCCACCACTTCGCCGCCAGCGGCGGTGAAGGCTGCCTTGAAGGCGTTTTCGGCGTCGACGCCCGGGCCGTAATCGCTGACCAGCGAAATGACCTTCTTCACGCCGCCGTCAAAGGCCACCTTGGCGATGGGGGTGGAGGTCTGCCAGGTGGTGAACGAGGTGCGCACCACATAGGGGCTCTTGGTCACGATGGCCGAAGTGGCGGCATTCATGATGACCATCGGCACATTGCCCTGCTTCAGAAGCGGCGTAACCGCCATGGCGTCGGGGGTGAAATAAAAGCCGGCGAGATATTGCACGCCTTCCTTGACCACCAGCTCCTGCGCCAGCGCCTTGGACTGCGCCGGATCGGCCTGCGGAACATCGCGATAGACGATTTCAACCGTATCGTCGCCGACCTTGTTGCCGTGAAGGGCGAACCAGGCGTCGATGCCGGCCTTGAAGTTCTTGCCCTGCAACGCGAAGGGGCCGGAGAACGGACCGACTACACCCACCTTGATCGTATCGGCATAGGCAACGGAACTAAAACAAATGGCCGCGATGGCGGCGGTGATCCGCATTTTCATGACTTCCTCCCAATTGATCCGTGGCTCCCGTCCACCGATCCAGGCTGTCAGATTGATGAGTGCGGCGGCCAAAGTAAAATGAAATAAGGGGGGGTATAAATAACCTGACGGTTATCAATAACGGCTTTGTTGCGCCCCGCCCCAAACCGGAAAGGACAATAACGCCGCCTGAAAGATTTTCAAACCGGTTCCGTCGCCGGTCGTTTCAGACGCGGGAAAACAGCTTCGGGTAAACTCGGTGCGCAATGGTGTTCACGCGAAGGCGAACGCCACGCCTTAACCAGTTTTAAGGGGATTGTTCGTAGCCTCGCGAAGAATATTTCTGAACTTTATTTGGTGTCTGATGAGCGAATATCAAAACAGAGCCGTTGAGCTGATGCGTAATCGCGTCGGCGAAAGTATACTCAACAACAAGATCGAACGCCGCGAGGCGTTTCTTCGCAAGGCGCTCACGCTCTATCTCGGCATGGGCGGAACGGCGGAGGGTGTTCAAGCCGCCGCGCGGGACGTCGCCACCACGCCTGCGCCGACCATCGACGTCGCCGTCGGAGACGTCATGTACAAGCTCGCAGCGGTCGGGCATGTCTCCGATCTCGATATCATCCAGGCTGCCTATAACAAGCTGGATGCCGCCAACTTGCATATTCTCAGCAAGGGCAAGAAGCTGCTGCAGAAGCAGCGGGACCAGAAGCTCGCCACCGCCGCGTCGGCAAAATAGGCGGACCGTCTCCGGTTGGGCGGCGGCCCATGCGCCATATGCCCCAACGCTGGCTGGAGCATATGGTCTTTACAGGCCATTGTTTCAGGCGATGACGGGTATCCAGATTTCCACGCTTCCCCGCCCGGTCTCAGGATTGAAGCGCCGGTCATAACGTTCGAAATCGGGAGAGTCGGCGGTTTTCAGTCCGGCATCGGGCAGCGCCTTGTTCCAGATCGTGTAGACCGTTCGTGGAAGATCCGAGATGTGTCCGTTATGGGTGAAGACCGCGTAGGATTGTGCGGGCAACTCGATATGATCCATGCCCGGTGTTGTTTTCAGCGCCTGGACGCCGGCGAGATAGGTGCAGTTGCCGGCTTCATCGGCGGCGCTGCACACTCCGTAGGCGGCCCCGGATACCACCTCCTCGACCTCGCTTTCGCGCAGATTGAAGCGCTGCCAGAGGGCGGGAATGGTGCTGTTATTCTCCAGTGAGCACGGGGTACTGAGACCCACAACCATAAAGGCGTCGGCACGGCGTATTTCCGGCGGCTGGACTTCGACGAACATGTCGGTTTTCATTTTTAATGGCTCCATGAGATCAAGGGACGAGGTTGATCGGGCCTTGCGAACAGTGCTCGGTAATGCATTGAAATAATTCGCAAAGGCTCGCGTGAACGCCTCATGGGACCCGTATCCCGCATCAAGTGCTGCGGTGAGGATGTCGCCATCGCACAGCGCGATGGTTTCTGCCGCCCTGGAAAGGCGGCGTGCCCGGACGTAGGACATGATCGACAGGCCGGTGGAAAGCTGGAACAACCGGCACATGTGATGTGTACTGATTGCGCAGCGATCGGACAGGACCGTCAATGTCAGGTCCTTGTGCAGATCGGTTTCGATCTGCCAGATGAGCTTGTCGAGAGCGGGCATGGGGTCTCCTGTGGTTCACGCCCTTACCATGCAAAACCGCTCCGCTTCCTGCTTGATCGGGTTTGACTTGTTATCGCCTTTTCCCGCCGCTTTTGCTCCCGCCGCCTCCGACTGGCTCTATCAGGCGACCTGTGGTGACAGGATTTCCTGCCAGGCATCATAGGCGGAGAGAACCGTTTCCATCTGTGCGGTGTGGCCGGTGATGAAATCGTTGCCGTAGATTGTCTCGTCTGGATATTCGGTGATCAGCGTCATCGGCACGGTGTGGCGGTCGTCGACGGAGGACAGGCACGGGAAGCCGTTGATGATGCGAAAACCGGTTTCACCGGCGTGGATTTCATAAAGTGCGATCTGTCGGTTGTTGTAGTCGAGCAGGCCGGGAATGGCGCCGAGATGGCGGGTCACCCGGTCGAGCAGGGCCTCGGCCTGCCTTTCCCAGTCCGCGTGGTGGCGGATGATGAGGAAGAAACCCTTCGGTAGCGTCCACATGGCGAAATTGCGCGGTACATAACCGGAAAGCGGTCGGGTCCATTCGTGAGATGGATAACCGTGCAGGTTCACATGCAGGCTGGCACCGCTGATGTCCTGCGCCTTGAAGCGGATTTCCTTCTCGTTGATATGGCTGCCTGAATTTTCCAGCGTGCGATATTCGAGATCGTCGCCGAGCGCCGTGTAACGCGCTGCGTGATGCATGTGGCGCGGATTGTCGGCTCTCAGCCGTTGATGCAGGGCGTAACCATCCGGATTTTCCAGCGGCGAAATGGTGAAATGCGCGCCCTTGCGTCCGGCGAGCCTGCGGGCGGCCCGGATGGCGCCGACGATGCCTGTGGTCTCGTTAGGGTGCTGACCGCCGCTGATCATCACGGCGGCATCGCTGCCGGCGACATACCGGGCGGCAAGAATACGGCCGGAACGAGAGCGCGCCTCGAATGCCTCGCCGCCGATTTCTTCAAGCAGCTTCGTGAGCTGGCCTGCCGCAACCGGTTCGCTGGCTGTATCGATCTCCTGTTCGCGACCATCGAGAAAGACGGTGGTGAGCCTGCGGGCCTCGATGCGGACGGAGACTTCGCCCTCGCTTTTGACGATTTCCGGTACGATCTGGCCGGGCTTCAGTCCCCGGTCGCCAAGCGGGCGGCCGGATTTTTTCTGGAAGAACTCCAAGAGCGAGAAATAGAAATCTTCATGCAGGGCTTCGCGCAGGCTGACGACTTCGTCGCCAACCGCCAGCGGCAGATCTTCGGCTGGATGCGTGACGCGAATGTTCAGTTCTTCGAAATAGGGCTCGTTGTCACCCCAGCCATGGTCGGCGACGGCTTGGATCGCCGCTTCGAAAAGCCGTTCGAAATCCGTCTCCAGCCGCTCACCTGAAGCGTTGCCGGCAGGCCGGAACCAGCCGGTGGGAGAGACGTTGGTTTCGCCGACGATATCGGTGTGAACCCGGTTCGGCGCCAGAACCTTCAGGGTTTCCGTCTTGCCGTTGCGGCTCAGGGTAACATCATAATGGAACTCGTCGTCTTTTCGGGCGATGAAGTCGATCTTCGTATCGCCCACCAGCGCCGCCAGCGGATAGGCCTCCAACCGGAAACGGTTGGCCGGCGCGCTGGCGTGCACCGGGTAACGCACCTCGATGGTGTCGACGCCATCGAGGCTGATCTCTTCCAGAAAGGTGAAGAGAAGCGGCTTGTAAGCGCTGCGGATGCGGGCGCTGACACCTTTTTTCTTCAGCCGGTTTTCGGCTTCGCGACGGCTTTTGGCGTCATCGAAGCTCCATGCCTCGAAGGACTGGCCGGGTTCGGCATTGGCAAGAAGCGTATCCAGCGTGCGTTCGAAAGTCTGGTCGAAAATCTGGCTCATCGCTGTTACCTCGAGGTTCTGCCGGTGGGGTCGAGGCTGTCGCGCAGCCAGTCACCGAGAAGGTTGAGGCCAAGCACCGTCAGAAGGATAGCAAGACCCGGGAAGACGCTGACCCACCATGCGGTTTGCAGATAGGTCCGTCCATCCGCCAGCATGCCGCCCCAGCTCGGAATGGTCGGATCGACGCCGAGACCGAGGAAGGTGAGGCTGCTTTCGAGCAGGATGTTGTTGGCGACATTGAGCGTCATCAGCACGATGACAGGGCCGATGAGGTTCGGCAGCAGGTGCTGGAGAATGATGCGCCAGTCCTTCACGCCGATAGCGCGGGCGGAAAGGATAAATTCCCGCTCCCGAAGCGTCAGCACCGAGCCGCGCACGAGGCGGGCATATTGCACCCATTGCGAGACGATCAGGAGGATGATGGTGTTGGTGAGGCTGCCGCCGACAATGGCGATGAAGGTGATGGCGAGCAGGATGAAGGGCATGGCGAGCTGGATATCGGCAAAGCGCATGACCAGCATGTCCCAGAACCCGCGATAATAACCGGCCACCAGTCCGACCGCGACGCCGAAGATGACAGCGCCGATGACGGAGGTGAAGCCGACCAGCAGCGAGATCTTGCCGCCGGCGACGACGCGCGCGAGCACGTCACGCCCCAGCGGATCGGTGCCGAGCGGATGGGCGGCATTGGCAAACGGCTTGGCAAGGCGCGCCATGAGGTCGATCTTGTCGGCCCCGCCCGGAAACAGCACGTCGGAAAAGATGACGGCAAGGCAGATGATTGTCGTCAGCGACGCGCCGAGGACGAATTCGAGATTGGTGAAGCGCGAAAGACGCGAGGTTTTGGCAGCCATCGTCACTTACTCCGTGCGGATGCGCGGATCGACAAGGCCATAGGCGATATCGACCAGAAGGTTGATGCCGACGATCATCAGCGACAGCACGGTGATGACGGCCTGAAGCACGGGATAATCACGCGCGCCGACGGCGTCGAAGGCCAGCGTGCCGAGGCCCGGCCAGTTGAAGACGCGCTCAATGACGACGATGCCGCCGAGCAGCCCGCCGAATTGCAGGCCAAAATAGGTGATGAGCGGAATGGCGCAATTGCGCAGCGCGTGCTTGTAGAGAACCTTATTTTCGCTCAGCCCCTTTGCGCGCGCCACCATGACATATTGCGAGCGCAGCGTATCCAGCATGGCCGTGCGCACCAGCCGCACATTGGTAGCCGTCAGGATGACGCCCATGGTGACGGCGGGCATGATGTAGCTGGCAAAACCGCCCATACCGCTTGGCGGCAGCCAGCCGAGCGTGATGGAGAACAAGAGCACCAGCATGGTGGCCAGCCAAAAATTCGGGAATGACAGGCCGACGAGCGAGAAGATGCGGATCACCTGATCGGCCGTCTTGCCGCGCGAGGTAGCGGCCTTGATGCCGAGCGGGATCGACAGCGCAATCGAGACCGCCATGGAGATGAAGGCGAGGAGAAGCGTTGCGGGCAGGGCATCTGCGATCAGGCGCGAGACGGGCGTGCTGCCGGTGAAGCTGCGGCCGAAATCGAGCGTCACGAGACCCTTCAGGAAGCTGAAATATTGCACGAAGAAGGGCCGGTCGGTGCCGAGCGCTGCGCGGATGCGCGCCAGATCGTCTTCCGTCATGCTGCCACCGCCCTGGAACATGGTGACGGCGGGGTCACCGGTGAGGCGGATGGCGAAGGAAACGAGAAGGGTGATGGCGATGACGACAAAAATCGCCTGCAGCAATCGCTTGATGAGGAAACCGGCCACGTTTTTTACCTTGAAGAGAGACCCGACCTTGCCCGCATTGCGGCGGGCAAGGTGTGTTGATCAGAAAAACCAGCCTGATTATTCGACGGTGACGTCGGTCAGCTTCAGGCGGTTATCCGGCGGTGCCACAAAACCCTTGACCCGCTTGTTGATGCCGTAAATGGCATTGGTGTTGTAAAGCGGGATTTCGAGCGCGCGTTCGGCGGTGTAGCTGCCGATTTCCTTGAGGATTTTTTCGCGCTCGGCACGGTCGGTCAGCGGACGCTGGGATTCCAGCATCTTGTCCAGCTTCTCGTCCTTGTCGTAAGGGTTCCACTTTTCACCGGAGTGATACATGGAATAGGCCGTGTTGTCGTAATCGAAGGTCCAGCCGCCCCATTTCTGCTGGAACATCGCGCCGGTCTTGCCCTGCGGGATGATGTCGTTCAGGAGAACGTTGGTCTCATAGGGCTTGATGGTGGCGGTGATGCCGACCATGGACAGATAGCTGGAAATGACCTGCGCCACCTCGTTCATCGTCGCGTCATTGCCACGGATATCGATCTGGAGCGCCGCACCGGGCTTGACGCCGGCTTCCGCAAGAAGCTTCTTTGCACCTTCCGGATCGTAGGGCAGCGGCTTCAGCTCCGGATCGTAACCGAAGGACAGCGCGCTCTGGAAGCTTGCAATCTCGGAGGCCTGACCGGCGAGGATCGACTTGACGATGGTGCCACGGTCGACGGCCATGATGATGGCCTTGCGCACCTTCGGATCGGCGGTGATGCCATCACGGGTGTTGAAACGCAGCGCATCGACCGTCGGGCCGGGCACGCTGACAATCTCCAGCTTGGAATCGCCTTGGATAACCGGGATCATGCCGATCGGGATGGTGGGCGGAATGACGAGATCGACGCGGCCGGCCTGCAATTCGGCAACGGCGGTCGCCGGCTCGGAAATGAAGCGATATTCGAGTTCGGAAAGTTTTGGCGCACCGCCCCAGTAGTCGGCATTGGCCTCCAGCTTGATGTTGGTCTTCGGTGCGTAGGAAACGAATTTGAACGCGCCGGTGCCAACCGGGTTGAGGTTGAAGTTGTCCTCGCCCTTTTCCTGAATGTACTTCGGCGGAACGATCATGCCGCCATAACCGGCAAGCTTGGTCAGCAGCACCGGATCCGGCGCCTTCAGCTTCATGTCCACCGTGTAGTCATCGATGACATCGACGCTTTCGATGGCGACATAGTTGGAGCGCTGCGGGCCCTTGGCACCCTGTTCGCCGAGAAGGCGCTCGAAGGTGAACTTGACCGCGGCGGCGTTGAAGGGCTCGCCATTGTGGAACTTGACGTTCTGGCGCAGCTTGAAGCGGATGCGCTTGCCCTCATCCAGCTCTTCCCAGGATTCGGCAAGGCCGGGCACGAGTTTCAGGTCCGGGCCGCGATAGGTCAGGCCGTCGAAGATGTTGGTGGCGACGGCAGCCCATTGCACGAGGAAAGTGTCGATCGGATCCCAGCTGCCCGGGTCCTGCGGGCTGGAAATGGTCATCTTGCCGGCGGCAAGAGCCGGTGCGGCGGTCAAGGCCGATGCGGCCATGGCAAGCGCGACGAACGTTGTCGTCATCCCCTTCTTGATTATTGTCATCTACCTGTTCCTCTTCAGATGGTTGCGGTTCTGGTTGTTATTCAGGCGCTCTTCGCGATGAAGTGGCCCGGATTGATTTCCTCATGGGCGAGAATGGCCGGCTCATCACCGACACGGCGCACGGGATTGGGGATTTCGCCCTCGATCATGGCGATGCGGCGCTCGATGGTCGGATCGGCGACCGGCACGGCCGACAGCAGGCGGCGGGTATAATCATGCGTCGGCGTTTCGAAGACCTGCCGGCGGCTGCCCATTTCCATGATCTGGCCGAGATAAAGCACGGCCACACGATGGCTCATCTTTTCCACGACAGCCATGTCATGGCTGATGAACAGATAGGCGAGGCCACGTTCGGCCTGCAAATCCATGAACAGATTGATGATCTGCGCCTGAATGGAGACATCGAGCGCCGACAGCGCTTCGTCTGCAATGATGAGCTTCGGGTCGGAAGCCAGCGCACGGGCAATGCAGACGCGCTGGCGCTGGCCGCCGGAAAATTCGTGCGGGTACCGTGCGGCATGTTCGGAGGAGAGGCCCACGCGCTCCAGCAATTCATCCACACGCCGGCGTACGGCCGTTTGATCATTGATCAAACCATGGGTGTTGATCGGTTCGGCAATCGAGAAACCGACCGTCTTGCGCGGATCGAGCGAGGCGAAGGGATCCTGGAAGATATATTGCACTTCCTGGCGCATGCGAAAGCGCTCCGCCGCCGACATTTCAGAATAGCTGCGGCCATTGAAGGCAATTTCGCCCGATACCGCCGTCTGCAGCTGCTGGATGGTGCGGCCGATGGTGGATTTGCCGGAACCGGATTCGCCCACCAGTGCCAGCGTTTCGCCGGCGTGAATATCGAAGCTGACCTTCTGCACGGCGCTGAGGCGATGGGTCGCCTTGCCGAACAGGTTCTTGCGGATATCGAAACGCACGAACAGGTCCTTCACCGACAGCAGCGGCTTCGCGTCATATTTCGCAGTGTTTTGCACGCGCTCTTCACCAACCACGACCGGCTGGCCATCTTGCAACACCGTGAGCGGCAGGCGCTTGGGAAACTCTTCGCCTTCCATGCTGCCGAGACGCGGAACGGCGGAGAGCAGGGCGCGCGTGTAAGGGTGCTGCGGATTGGCGAATATATCCTTGACCGGACCTTCCTCCACCTTCTTGCCCTTCCACATGACGACCACGTCATCGGCCATTTCCGCCACCACGCCCATATCGTGGGTGATGAAGACCATGCCCATGCCGAGCTTCTTTTGCAGGTCGCGCATGATGTTGAGGATCTGCGCCTGAATGGTGACGTCAAGCGCTGTCGTCGGCTCGTCGGCGATCAGAAGCTTCGGCCGGCAGGCGAGCGCCATGGCGATCATCACGCGCTGGCGCATGCCGCCGGAAAGCTGGTGTGGATACCGTTTCAGAAGTTCTGCCGCATCGGGCAGGCGCACCATTTCGAGAAGCTCCTGCGCCCGCGCCATCGCCGCCTGCTTGCCCATTTTCTCATGCAGCACAAGCACTTCGCATATCTGGTCGCCGATGGTGAAGACAGGGTTGAGCGAGGTCATCGGCTCCTGGAAGATCATGGCGATCTCCTTGCCGCGGATCGAGCGCATTTCTTTCTGCGACGCCTTCAGCAAGTCCTTGCCTTCAAACAGGATTTTGCCGGTGGGGTAGGTCGCGCCCATCATGTCCGCAAGTCGCATGGTGGAAAGCGAGGTGACCGATTTTCCTGATCCGGATTCGCCGACGACCGCGACCGTGCGGCCGGGCTCGACGCGGAAGGAGATATCGTCCACGACGCGGCTGTTGCCAAATTCGACGCTCAGGCCTTCGACCGAGAGGAGGGCGTTTGCGTGTGCGGCAGTCATGTCAGCGTCTCCGGCGTGGCGCACGCGGCAAGGCTGGCGTGGCCATATGAAAATGAGCAAGGGGAAATGTCTCGGGCACGCCTGCTGGGCGACACCGCACTGAAGGCAGAGAAGGCAACGAAAAGTCGCATGTTTCAGGCCGCTTTGCCGGCAAAATGCCGGTTGGCCGCCGCCCGCTGAAACGGCACATTCGATGCCCCCAAAGCGCCGCAGGCAACCTCAGCGGCGCTGGCCGGACGATTTGCGTCGGACGCAGATTCGACGATGCGCATGTAACTCTAATTCCCCACCCTTGTTTTGCCGAAAAAGCTAACAAAACCGAACAATCATGTCCAGAGTGTTGAACAATTTTTATGTACTGCTCTACAAATACGCAGCTGCACCGATTTTGAGCGCGGGTTCTGGAAGAATGCTTCGCAATGATGCGTGTATTTCGAAATGATCGTCGATAGAACCTTTGAGATGAATGATGAGGAATGGAGTCTCGGCCATGAACGACCAGGCGGGCGCAGTCAGGCTGAGCGGATTTTTACGGTGCTTGTCGAAGGACGATGTCGAACTGGTCCGGCGCCGCCTTGCCGAACATCTTCGCCTGACCAGAGAGGAACCCGGCTGTCTTTCCTTCGAAGTGTTCGAGACGGACGATCCCCTGATCTGGCAGGTGGAGGAGCTTTTTGCCGACCGTGCTGCCTTCGATTTTCTTCAGGAGCGGACGCGGGCGTCCGAGTGGTTCAGGGCGACCTCCGCCATTCCGCGCGACTATGAGATAACGACATTGGCGTGAATGAAAACAGGCCGCAGCGGCATCCCTGCTGTCCGCGGCCTGTCTGGATTTCCCCGATCGTATTTCGGTGCCAGGATTTATTCCTTCGGCATGCCGACCGGCGGCGCAAGCCGTCTTTGCGCGGCGATGCGGAAGGGGGCGTTCATCGCGCCATAACCGCCATAGGCTCCGCGCCTTTCGATGATTTCGAAGAAGAAACCTTCCCCGAAGGTGCGGCTGTATATCTGGAAATATTCGCCATTGTCGTCGCGGTCATAAAGAATGCTTGCCGCCCTGAGCGCATCGGAAAATTCCGGTTCCAGCCCGAAACGGGCTTCCAGATCGTCGTAATAATTGCGCGAGATCGGCAGGGCGTGGAACCCGCGCGCCTGCAGTGCTTTTGCTGTGGCGAAGATGTCGTCGGTGGCAAATGCGATGTGCTGGATGCTGGTGCCGAAGCCCTCGGCCAGAAATTTGCCGGCGAAGGTCTTGCGATTGTCGGCACCGTTCATGGTCAGGCGGAAAAGCGGCGAGGGCACGCTTTCAATCGCCTGGCTGCGCACCAGTCCGCCGGGATCCACCACATCGACCATCGGCGTGCGCCGGGTGGAAAACAGCGAGGTGTAAAACAGAAGCCAGGTCAGCATTTCATCGTAATGCGTTGTTTGCGCGAGGTGATCGATCCGCTTCAGTCCTGCGTCGCCCGCCGGTTCTTGGTTGTCGGTGGGCGCAAATTCCTTGTCCCAGATGGAGGAAAGCTCTGGTGAGCCGTCGAGGAAATAGATGACGCCGTTGCCCACGCCCTGAATGGCGGGAACGGCGACTTCGCCTGACTTGCGCGGCTCGGCGAAGGTGGGCGCGCCGAGCGCTTCTGCCCGGGCAAGGGCTGCTGCGGCATCATCCACCTTCAGCCCGAAGGCATAGGCATTGGTGCCGTGGATGGAATAGGACGCGCCCGCGAAACTGTCGCCGCCATCGCTGGTATTGATGACAATGCGAATATCGCCCTGCGTATAAAGATCGACATCACGATTGCGGTGCCGGGCGGTGTTTTCAAAGCCGAGCGTGGCGAGAAGGGCTTCCAGATTGGGTTTTTCTTCCGGTGCCGTGGTGAATTCGACGAATTCCACGCCGTCCGTCTCCACTCGTTCCGGCATTGATGGCACATCGATGCGGATGTCGGGCTCGAGACGCCGGACCTGGTCCATGAGATTGATGAGCGAGCGGTGGCCGTCTTCGGCAAGCAGCCGGGCCGAGCCGCCGCGGAATTGGTCGTTGAAGATTTCGAGCGACAGCGGGCCGCTGTAACCGGTTGCGGCGACGGCGCGCATGAAATCCACCACCGGCAGATCGCCTTCGCCCGGCATGTTGCGGAAGTGGCGGCTCCAGTAGAGCAGGTCCATGTCGATCAGCGGCGCATCGGCAAGCTGCACGATGAAAATCTTGTCGCCGGGAATGGAGCGGATCGAATTGGGGTCGATCTTGCGCGACAGCGTGTGGAAACTATCGAGAATGATGCCGACATTGGCGTGATCGGCGCGGCGCACCACCTCCCAGGCATCGCGGTGATCGCTGATATGGCGGCCCCAGGCCAGGGCCTCGTAACCGACGCGCACGCCATGTTTTGCTGCCAATTCACCGAGCTGATGGAAATCGGCGGCGGCGCGGTCGATGCCACCGAGCGAGACCGGCGAGACATTCGAGCAGATCAGCATCAGATCGGTGCCGAGTTCGCCCATGATGTCGAATTTGCGCTCAGCCCTCTCGAAGGCCCGTGCGCGGTGCGGTTCCGGCATGCCCTCGAAATCGCGGAATGGCTGGAAAAGGGTGATATCCAGCCCGTGATCGGCGGCCAAGGCCTTCACCTCGCGCGGCGAGGCGTCGTAAGTCAGGAAATCGTTTTCGAAAATCTCAACGCCGGAAAAGCCCGCCTTGGCGATGGCCGCCAGCTTTTCGGGGAATTCGCCGCTGATCGATACGGTTGCAATGGATGTGCGCATTGGCATGCCGTGTCTTATTGTGTCATAGCTCGCCATATTGCCTTCCTTTTCAGCATTATGTACTGATTGGTTAATAAAGGGACCGCCGCCGGATGGCAGCCCCGTCCAGGGAATGAAGCATGAGCAAAAGCACGACCTTGAGCGGCGCCCGCGATACCCGGCAGGCGAAACGCGACCCGGAAGGGGTGCGCCGCGACATTCTTTCGGTCGCGATGGAGGAGTTTTCGCAAAACGGACTTTCCGGCGCGCGTATCGATGAGATCGCGGCGCGTACGCGAACCTCCAAGCGCATGATTTATTATTATTTCACCGACAAGCAGAGCCTTTATCAGCGTGTGCTTGAAGAGGCCTATGCCAAGGTGCGCGGCGGCGAAAGCGATCTGGAGCTGGACGGTCTGGAGCCGGCGGCGGCGCTCGACAAGCTCTGTCGGTTCACCTTCGATCACCACAGGCGCAATCCGGCTTTCATCCGCATGGTGATGATTGAGAACATCCACCATGGCCGGCATATGCAGTCGTCCGAAACGATCCGTCAGCTCAACCGCCCGGCGATCGACGCGCTCGAAAGCGTGCTGCTGCGCGGCCAGAAAAGCGGCGTCTTTCGCGAGGGCATCGATGCACTGGAACTGCACTGGCAGATCAGCGCGCTGTCCTTTTTCAATGTCTCGAATGTTGCAACCTTCTCGTTCATCTTCGGCGACAGCCTTTATACGGACAAGGGCCAGGAGACATTGTCGCGGCATGTCAGCGACATGGTGCTGCGTTATGTGCTGACGCCCGCCCATATCACGACGGGCGCGAAAGACGGTTGATGAGGTGGCGCAGCGCCACTTCATAACCTTCGATGCCGAGACCGGCGATCACGCCTTCGGCGCGGGTCGAGACGTAAGAATGGTGCCGGAAAACCTCGCGTTTGTGGATGTTGGAAATGTGAACCTCGATCACAGGCGCCTCGAAGGCATTGAGCGCATCGAGGATTGCCACCGAGGTGTGGGTAAAGGCGCCGGGATTGATGACAATTCCCGAAGACTTGCCGCGGGCTTCGTGTATCCAGTCGATCAGCTCATATTCCCGGTTGCTCTGGGCAAAAAACAGCTCGTGGCCAGCGGCATCAGCGATAGCACGGCAATTGGCTTCGATATCGGCGAGCGTTTCATAACCATAGATTTCCGGCTGGCGCTGGCCGAGCAGGTTGAGGTTGGGACCGTTCAGAACCGTGAAAAGGCTCATGCGACGCCCTCCGCCATGCAAAGTTCGGTAAAATGCGCCGTCATGCGCCCGGCATCCGGCTCGCGGCCGCAGAAGAGGCGGAATGCGCCGACGGCCTGAAACACCGTCATGCCGCCGCCGGGCAGGGTTCGACAGCCCTTTTTCGCTGCCGTCGCCAGCAATTCTGTGACAAGCGGCATGTAGACGATATCGGCCACCCAGTGCCGCCGTTCGATGAGATCGGCCGGAACCGGCATCCCGGGATGGGCCGGCATGCCCATCGGCGTTGCATGGATCAGGCCATCGGCAAAGGGCAGGGAGGCGGCGGGGTCTTTGACGGCAAGCGCGCGGCCTTCGCCGAAGCGGGCATTGAGTTCGCGGGCCAGTTGCTCCGCCCTTGGGAAATCCCGGTCGAAAATGTCGAGACGGGCGAAGTCGAGCTTCAATGCGGCATGGGCCACCGCAACGCCCGCGCCACCCGCGCCCACCAGAAGCGCCCGGTCACGCCGCGAATCCGGCAGGCCGCGCACGAAGCTTTCGTAAAAGCCGTACCAGTCGGTGTTGTGGCCGATGCGGCGTCCGTCCCGGAAGACGACCGTATTGACCGCGCCCAGCATGCGGGCATCGTCAGACAGTTCGTGCAGATGCGGAATAACGGCCTGCTTGAAGGGATGGGTGATGTTGGTGCCGGAAAAACCGCGCGCTTCCAGCTCGTCCAGCAGGTCGGGAAGGGCGCTCGGTGGCAGCTTGCGGGCGGTAACGTCCACCAGCTCGTAGGAATAATCGAGGCCGTGAGCCGCCCCTTCGCGCATGTGCAGCGCGGGCGATTTGGAAAGCTGTATGTCGGCGCCTATCAGGCCGACCTTGAAGGATGTTTGTTCTGTCATGATCGGGTGTCGCTCATCGGACGGTGTGGGAGAGGCGGGATTGTCCCCGCCCGCCTTAAGAGCGCGCGAACCTCAGTGATGGGCGAGAATTTCACCGAGGAACGTGCGCGTGCGCTGTTGCTTGGGATCGCGGAAGAATTCCTCCGGCGGGCCTTCCTCGATGATCTCGCCTTCCGACATGAAGATCACCCGGTCGGCCACCTGCCGTGCGAAACCCATTTCATGGGTCACGCAGATCATCGTCATGCCGTCACGGGCAAGGCCGATCATGGTGTCGAGGACTTCCTTCACCATTTCAGGGTCGAGAGCCGAGGTCGGCTCATCGAACAGCATCGCCTTCGGCTCCATGCACAGCGCCCGGGCAATCGCCGCGCGCTGTTGCTGGCCGCCGGAAAGCTGGGCCGGGTACTTGTCTGCCTGGTTGAGAATGCGCACGCGCTCCAGATATTTGCGCGCCGTCGCCTCCGCATCGGCTTTCGACAGGCCCTTCACGCGCATGGGCGCGAGCGTGCAGTTTTCCATGATAGTCTTGTGCGGGAAGAGATTGAAGCTCTGAAACACCATGCCCACTTCGCGGCGAACCGCATCGATGGCCCGGCTGGAATCGGACAGCATCGTTCCCTCGACCGTGATCTTGCCCTCCTGGATTTCTTCCAGATGGTTGATGCAGCGGATGAGCGTGGATTTGCCCGAACCGGACGGCCCGCAAAGAACGATTTTTTCGCCCTTGCGAACCGTCATGTTGACGTCTTTAAGCGCATGAAAGGCTCCATACCACTTTCCAACCCCTTCGAGGGCTATCAGCGGAACCTGTGCGGCGGCGGATTGCGGCATGGAAATCTCCTGCTTACTTCACGGTGAAGGGGATGTCGGGCAGGCTGTCCGGGAAGGCCGGGACTTCGCGCTTCATCCACTTGTCATAGATCTTGGCGAGCTGGCCGTCGGACTTGATCTTGTCGAGGAAGGCGTTGACGGTTTCGTTCCAGTCCTTTTCGCCGGGCCGGGTGCCGGCGCCGTTGTAGAGCGTCGTCAGGTCGAATTTCGGTTCGTATTTGCCTTCGGCAGCCTTGTTCAGGCGGTCGCCGTAGAACTGGTTGCCGCCGACGGCCTCGACCTGGCCGGAAATCAGCGCCTGAATATTGGCGGCGTCATCGTCGAAGCGCAGGATATTGGCCTTGGAGCCGGCGCCTGCGGTGATCGAGGTGTCCATGGCGCTCGACTTCGGCACGCCGACGGCGATGCCCGTCAGATCGTCATAGCCGGCGATCTTCTTGTCCTTCGGGCCATAGACCGAGAGCACGTTGCCGGCATAGGGCTTAGAATATTGAATGGTCTTGGCGCGTTCGGCCGTCATGCCCATGGTTGCGAATAGCAGGTCGACCTTGCCGGTCAGAAGGGCCGGAATGCGGTTTGCCACGGCGAGCGGTACGAACTCAACCTTGACCCCGAGATAATCGGCAAAGGCCTTGCCGATATCGGCATCGAGGCCGTCCTGCACGCCGCTGGAATTAACGAAGCCCCACGGTGAGTTGTCGCCCTGAATGCCGATGACGACCTTGCCCTTGGCCTTGGCCTCTTCCACCGTACCGGCGAAAGCATCGACCGGTGCGATGAAGGGCAGGGCAACCGTTGCCGCGGCAAGCGCGAGCAGGGCGCGACGAGAGAATTTCATGCTGGTGGTTTTCATCTTTTGCTCCTCCTTACAAAGCTGATGAGTTTTCGAGACTTAACGGGATGCGGCCTGCAGCCGCTTTTCAACACCGGCGCCCCACAGGGAAAGCGGCCAGCAGATCAGGAAATACATGATGCCGACGATGGCGAAGACGGTGAGTGGGCGGAACGTCTGGTTGGAGACGATCTGGCCGGCGCGCGACAATTCGACGAAGCCAACAATGGCCGCAAGCGAAGTGCCCTTGATAAGCTGCACGAGGAAACCGATGGTGGCGGGCAGCGAAATCTTGAAGGCCTGCGGCAGAACTACGTCCTTCATGCGCGAGATATAGTGCAGGCCGAGCGCATTGGCGGCCTCCGTCTGGCCTTTCGGCACCGCCTGGATGCCGCCGCGCCATATTTCGCCAAGGAAGGCGCTGGCATGCAGCGTAAAAGCAATGGCGACCGCAACCCAGGCATCGACATTGAGGCCCGCAAGCGCCACGCCGTAATAGACCACAAAAAGCTGCATCAGGAGCGGCGTGCCCTGGAAAACGGCGATGAATGCCGTGCTCGCCCTCTGGATCGCCGGGCTGTCCGCGACGCGGGCAAGCGCCACACAAAGGCCGAAGACGCCGCCGCCGATAAAACCGATGATGGTCAGCGCAAGCGTCCATTTCAGGCCTTGCAGCAGGAAGAAGAATTCGTTGGGACCGATGGATGCCATTGTCTTCTCCTCACTTGACCGGATAGCTGAAGGATGTGCGGGAGATGAGCGAGAAAATGCCCATCATCAGCGAGGAAATGATGAGATAAAGCAGCGTGATCGAGAAATAGACCTCGAAGGACCGGAAGGTATCGGCCTCGATCTTCTGCGCCACCGAGGTCAGCTCGTAAGCGGCGATCGAGGTGCAGACCGAGGTGGTCAGCGTCAACATGATGAACTGGCTGGTAAGCGAGGGATAGACCGCCCGCAGCGCCGGCTTCAGGATGATGTGCCGGAAGATTTGCGCGCGGTGAAGGCCAAGCGCAAGCCCCGCCTCCACCTGCCCCTTGGGAATGGAATCCACGCCGCCACGAATGATTTCTATCGCATAGGCGCCGCCGTTGAGAGCCAGCGCGATGATGGCCGTCACCGTCGGGTTGAGCTTGATACCAATCTGCGGCAGGGCGAAGAAGATGAAGAATATCTGCACCAGAAACGGTGTGTTGCGAATGGTTTCCACAAAGCCGATGACGAGGCCGCGCAGCAGCTTGAAGCGCGAGCGGCGGGCGACGACGCCCAGAACGCCGATGACGGTGGCGAGCGACATGCCGGCAATCGCAAGGCCGATCGTCGCCAGACAGGCTAAAAGCAGCTCGGGCAGGCGGTCTATGACCGCCGAAAAATCGAGACTGTAAGACATTCTTCCTCCCAACCCGTTCGGGTCCGGACAGGCGTTTCGCCGTGTCCTTATCGCTTTGGGAACCTTACGGCGCCAAAGCCCTCCATTCGTCTGACCATGTCCAGAAGGTTCTTTTCCTCACCTGCGGCATGACTTCAACATGATTGTTTGTACCAGTTAGTTCATTTTTATGTCAAGCGCTACACCCGGTCAAAAAGCAGCTAAAAAGCTGTTTTTTCTACATTCGATATTTTTAAGAAAATCTTTTGTTATCAATGGCTAATGCGCAAAGACCCAAGCGATTCCAACGCGCGAAAATCCTGCCGCCAATGAGGTGGCGGGAGGTGCCGGGAAAGCTGATTTAATCAAGAACTCGACGGTCTTCCGGTTAGCCGTCTTTCGCGCCCAGCCTGTCTATCTGTCCTGCGAGGCGTTCGGCGATCAGCAGGGACGCCCCTGTTGCCGTCACCATTTGTGGCAGTGTCATCCATTCCAGCATCCAGCCCGCACCCGACCTTTCCTGTTCATGGACAAGCGACTGGTGCAACGCCGAGATTTGCACGGCATTGAAGCGGGCCAGTGCCACCAGCGTTTCGGCATTGACCGGGTTCTGTTTGTGCGGCATGGCCGACGAGCCGCCGCCGCCGGAAAGGCGGATCTCCGCACCGAGCTCGGCCATCAGCGCGATATCCTGCCCGAACTTGCCGAGCGCGCCGGTGATCAGCGAGAGCAGATTGGCGAATTCGACGATGCCGTCGCGCTGGCTCTGCCATTGCGGCCTGTCGGCAAGGCCGAGCCGTTTTGCGAGATCGGCACGCACCGCTGCGGCATTGTCTCCAAGCTTTTCCAGCGTGCCGGCAGCCCCGCCGAATTGCAGGACGAAGCCGCTCTGTGCGAATGTTTCGAGCCGCAGCAGATGGCGCTCAAGCGGCGCAGTCCAGCTCGCCGCCCGGGCGGCGACGGTGATGCCGATGGCGGCCTGCATACGGGTATAGCCTGTCAGCGGGTTGCGGCCGTCGCGGGAGGCAAGGTCTCCCAGCGCATCGATGAGGTGGCCGAGGCGGGCCGTGATGATTTCCGCCGCAGCCTTCAGCCGCAGCATCAGGCTGGTGTCGATGACATCCTGGCTGGTGGCGCCGAAATGCACCCTGTCGGCCGCCTTGCCGCCGACTGACGCGCGCATCTGCCGGATGAGTTCGGGAACCACGACGCCGTCCTTCGCGACGCCATGGCGAAGCGCGGTCATATCGGCGGCAAAGTCCGAAAGCCGCGAAACGATTTCTTCTGCCGCCTCCTCGGGGATAATGCCGGCCTGTGCTTCCGCCTGCGCCAGCCCCGTCTCGAAACGGACCATGGCGTCGATATCCGCTCTTGCCGAAAACAGCTCGACGATTTCACTGTCGCCGAAGAGGCCTGACAGAAACGGATGCTCGAAGGGGGAAAGGCTCATCTTCCGTCTCGCTTTCTTTTGCGCATATCCTCGTCGCAAAACCGCTGCACACCTTAGCGCGATATGCGTCAGATATCGAAAAACACGGTTTCGCCTTCGCCCTGAAGACGGATATCGAAGCGATAAACGTTGCCTTCTTCCTTTTTGGCGACAAGCGTGGCGATGCGGCTTTTTTGCTCGATGCGGGCAAGAACCGGGTCGGCGGCATTGGCCTCCTGCTCTTCCGGGAAATACATGCGGGTCTGCAGGCCTATATTGATGCCGCGGGCGACGATCCAGAAGGTGATGTGCGGCGCCATCGGCCGGCCATCGCGGAAGGGCACGGTACCAGGCTTGATCGTCTCGAAGACGAATTCGCCCGTATCCATGTCGCCGGGCGAACGGCCCCAGCCGATGAAATTCGGATCGGCCTTGCCCCGCGTTTCGCTGGGGCTGTTGTAATAACCGTCGCAATCGGCCTGCCAGATTTCGATCAGCGCGTCCTTCAGCGCCATTCCCGCACCGTCATAGACAGTGCCGCGCACGCTGATGCGTTCGCCGCGGGCCTTGTCGTTATAAAGCGGACCTGAACCGAGATCCCGCTCGAACACGCCCTCGATGCCGACGAAATTCGGCGTGCAGCCGATATGCACGTAAGGGCCTGCCGTCTGCGAGGCGGTTTCCTTGAGATAGCTGAGCGGCTGAACCATGGTCAGTTTCCCTCCATGCGGTTTTCGAAAAGGGTCGAGCGGCGGCCGCGCAGGACGATATCGAACTTGTAGGCGAGCATGTCCATCGGCAGCGTCGCATTCATGTCCAGCGGTGCGATCAGGCGTTTGATCGCGTCCTCATCGGGGATTGTCTTCACGATCGGACATTTCCAGATCAGCGGATCGCCTTCGAAATACATCTGGGTAATCAGCCGCTGGGCAAAGCCGTGGCCGAAGACTGAGAAGTGAATATGGGCCGGCCGCCAGTCATTGACGCCGTTCGGCCAGGGATAAGCCCCGGGCTGGATGGTCTTGAACCAGTAATAGCCGTTTTCATCCGTGATCGTGCGGCCGACGCCGCCAAAATTCGGATCGATGGCGGCTAGGTAACTTTCCTTTTTGTGGCGGTAACGGCCGCCGGCATTGGCCTGCCAGAATTCCACCAGTGCGCCGTCCACGCCGCGGCCGCGTTCGTCCAGCACCCGGCCGTGGACCAGAATGCGCGGGCCAACAGGCATTTCGCCGGGGCGGGCATAGTTGAGGATGAGGTCGTTATCCAGCGGGTTGAGCATGCCATGGCCGAAAACGGGGCCGGTGATCTCGCTTTTGGTGCCCTCAAGCGAAATCAGGGCGCGCTGCGGCGAGCGCAGGATCGAGGTCTTGTAGCCGGGCGCATAGGCGAGCGGATGAATATCGCGGTTGCGCGCGAAGAAGGGCCCGGTTTCGGGCGGTTGGTTGCTCATTTCGTCTCCTCCCCATCGCCAGAATTATCAGCGGAATTATCGGCCTTCATACCGGCCAGGGCAAGCTTGGCGATCTTGAAAGCGTGGTTGGCGGCGGGCACGCCGGCATAGATCGCCACATGCAGCAGTGCCTCGCGAATATCCGCTTCGGTGGCGCCGGTATTGGCGGTGGCGCGCACATGCATGGCCAGCTCCTCGTCCTGCCCGAGGGCGGCGAGCAGGGCGATGGTCACCATCGAGCGCTCCCGCTTCGTCCAGTGGTTGCCGGACCAGACCGTTCCCCAGGCGGCTTCGGTGATGAGCTGCTGGAAAGGCTGGTCGAAACCGGACGTCATGGTCTGCGCCCGGTCCACATGGGCGTCGCCGAGTACGGAGCGGCGGGTCTTCATGCCCTGTTCAAATCTTGCGTTCTTGTCGATATGGTCCGCCATCGGTCAATGCTCCGGCAAGGTATTGAGAAAAATGCCTGCCGCCTGTGCGTAAACGAGCGGCTGTTCGAGGCAGGGAATATGGCCGCAGCCGGCAATGGTGACGAAGCGGCTTGCGGGAATGAGACCGGCCAGCGATTGCACCAGTTCCGGCGGGGTAGAGCCATCCTGATCGCCCGCGACACAAAGCGTCGGCACGGCGATGCGCCCGGCCTCTTCGGTAAAATCCGCATCGCGGATGGCCGCACACGTGCCGCTGTAACCGGCCTCCGGCTGTTGCGAAAGCATATTGCGCGCGCCGGCATAGACGGCGTTGTCAGGCTGACGGAAGGCGGGTGTAAACCAACGCTCCATGACGGGATCGACCAGCGAGACGAGGCCGTCTGCGGCGATCTTGTCGATGCGGGCGTTCCACACCTCGGCCGTGCCGATCTTGTGTGCGGTGTTGCTGAGTATGAGCGCGCGCACCAGATCGGGACGGCGGGCATAAAGCCCCTGCGCAATCAGGCCGCCGACCGACAGGCCCCAGATGATCGCGCTCTTCACGCCAAGATGATCGAGGAGTGCGATCAGATCGCCGGCGTGATCGTCGATGGAATAGGGCGGCTGCCCGACATCGGAAAGCCCATGGCCGCGCTTGTCGTGCAGCACATAGGCATAATCATCGCCAAGCGCTTCAATCACCGCATCCCAGATGCGGAAATCCGTGCCGAGCGAATTGATGAAGGCGACGACCGGCTTGCCTGTGTCCAATCCCTTGACGTGATAATGGATCACCGTCTCGCCGCAGCGCAGAAAATGCATGATGTGCTCCTCCTGCCGGGGATATTGCAAGCGGGTTCCGGTTAAGTAAAATGACATTATCGATGAAAATCATAACCACTGGATTATATGAGCGATGGTCGATCAGCGTATCAAGTTCCGCCACCTGCAGACTTTCGTGGAGGTGGCGCGGCAAAAAAGCGTCATCCGGGCCGCGGAGATCCTGCATGTCAGCCAGCCGGCGGTAACGAAGACGATCCGTGAACTGGAAGAGATTCTCGGCGTCTCGCTGTTCGACCGGGAGGGGCGCGGCATCCGCATCAGCCGTTATGGCGAGGTGTTCCTGCGCCACGCGGGCGCGACGATGACGGCGTTGCGCCAGGCGGTCGATTCGGTATCGCAGGAGGCGGCGCGCGCCGGTCCGCCGGTGCGGGTCGGCGCTCTGCCCACGGTGTCTGTTCGCATCATGCCGAAGGCGATGGCCGGATTTCTGGCGGAAAAGACCGGCAGCCCGGTGAAGATCGTGACGGGAGAAAATGCGGTTCTGCTGGAGCAGCTGCGTGTCGGCGATCTCGATCTCGTCGTCGGGCGTCTCGCCGCGCCGCAGAAAATGGCCGGTTTTTCCTTCGAGCATCTCTATTCGGAAAAAGTGCGCTTCGTGGTGCGCGCCGGCCATCCGCTGCTCTTACCCGGCCTTTCCGTGTTCGATCACCTGCATGAATATCCGGTGTTGATGCCGACACGCCAATCAGTCATCGGCCCAGTCGTCGAGCAGTTCCTGATCGCCAACGGCGTGCCGGCCCTGCCGATCCGCATCGAAACCGTGTCCGACGCCTTCGGCCGCGCCTTCCTGCGCACCAGCGATGCGATCTGGATCATCTCGGAAGGCGTGGTGGCGGCCGATGTGGCGGATGGTATTCTCGCAATCCTGCCCGTCGAGACCGGCGATACCAGTGGCCCGGTGGGGCTGACGGTGAGGGCCGATACGCAGCCCACGCTGCCGCTGTCGTTGCTGATGCAGGCCATCCGCGAGGCGGCGGGCGAGTTGCTGGATGGTCGGCCGGAGGCTGTCTCTCAGTAAGGAAGCCCCACATAATTCTCCGCAAGCGCGGTGGAAGCGGCGCGCGATTGCACCAGGTAATCCAGCTCCGCCTCCTGTATGCGCTGGCCAAAATCTCCGGTATCGGGGAAGCGGTGCATCATCGTTGTCATCCACCAGGAAAAGCGCACCGCCTTCCAGACGCGGGAAAGCGCTTTGTGCGAATAGCCGTCGATGCCGGCCTCGGACTTCTCGCGATAAAATTCGATCAGCGCCTCGCTCAGATAATGAACATCGCTGGCGGCAAGGTTAAGGCCCTTGGCGCCCGTCGGCGGCACGATATGGGCGGCGTCTCCGGCCAGAAACATCCTTCCGAACCGCATCGGTTCACAGACGAATGACCGGAGCGGCGCGATGGATTTTTCAAAGGACGGGCCTGTGACCATGGCATCCGCATGGTTTTCCGGCAGGCGGCGGCGGATTTCGTCGAAGAAGCGCTGGTCGCTCCAGTCTTCCGGCCGGTCCTCCAGCGAACATTGAATGTAATAACGGCTGCGCGTGTTTGAGCGCATGGAACAGAGCGCAAAACCACGCGGATGGTTGGCATAGATGAGTTCGTGATTGACCGGCGGCACGTCAGCGAGAATGCCGAGCCAGCCAAAAGGATAGACCTTCTCGAATTCCTTGATCGCCCCCTGCGGCACCGATTTGCGGCTCACCCCGTGAAAGCCGTCGCAACCGGCGATGAAATCGCAATCGATACGGTGGGTTACGCCGTCCTTCTGATAGGTGACATAGGGGCTTGCGCCATCGAAATCATGCGGTTCGACATTGCCGGCGTCGTAGATGGTCACAAGATTTGCCGCTTCGCGTCTATCCATCAGGTCATGGGTCACCTCGGTCTGGCCATAAACCATGACGCGTTTGCCGTCGGTCAGGTCGAAGAGATCGATGCGGTGGTCGCGGCCGCCGAAGGTCAGCGAAAAACCGTCATGCGGGAGGCCTTCCCGGTGCAGGCGCTTATCCGCGCCGACCTTTTCCATGAGTTGCACCGTGCCTTCTTCCAGCACGCCGGCGCGGACACGGCCAAGAATGTACTCCTTGCTGACCCGGTCGAGAATGACGGTCTCGACGCCGGCTCCCGCCAGAAGCTGGCCAAGCAGCAGCCCCGAGGGACCGGAGCCGATGATGACGACCTGTGTACGCATTGTTTCCTCCCGAACTTGTCTCCTATCAAGAATTGACGAGGGGACGCGGAAAGCTCAATGGACTTTCCGGCCGGTAAATTGCACAATCCGACCATCATGCGAAGGAATGTGGTGAGATGCGGTTGACTGCCAGTGAAGGGCTTTATGGCGAAGAAGCCATACAAGGCACCGATTTTCGCTTCCATTGCGAGACGCTTTTTTCGCGAAGCAGCCTGCATCGCTTTGAAATCGGTCTGCACCGGCATTCCGCCTTTCTGCAAATCTTGTACATTTTCGGTGGCGAGGGCGATGCGTTGCTCGACGGTCGTGTCGAGCCGATCCGCCCGCCGGTCGCCATCATCGTGCCGCCGGGGTTCGAACATGGCTTCCGTTTTTCCCGAGATATCGGCGGAGTCATCGTCACCATGCTGCCCGGGGCGCTGCCTGCATCGGTGCAGGCGCTGTTGCTGCGGAATTTCCAGCAGCCGGTGCTTGTGCCCCTGCTGGATTTTGCCGAGAAAGACTGCCTGCGCAGCGGGTTTGAACGGATATCCGCGGAATATGAGGCCCGCGAGACCGGTCGCGACGCGATGATCGAAGGGCAGCTCGCCACCGTCGTCACGCTTCTTGTACGGGCGGCGCGGCCGCTTCTGGAAACCAGCGGCGAAGGCTTGGCCGAGCAGCGTTTTGAACGGCTGCTGTCGCTGATCGCCCGTCATATCCGCGAGCCGCAGAAAGCCGGGTTTTATGCCGGGAAGCTCGGTGTTTCCGAAACCCACCTTAACCGTCTGGTCCGTTCCGTTTCCGGCCTCAGCCTGCAGCGGCTGATCGCCAAACGCCAGATCGAGATCGCCCAGCAGGAACTGATCTTTACCGTTTCGAGCGTGCAGATGATCGCCGAGGGGCTGGGTTTTGCCGATCCGGCCTATTTCAACCGGTTCTTCAAGCGCGAGACCGGCATGACCCCGCGTGCCTGGCGGCTGGCGGAGCAGCGGAAAATGGGGGATTCCGGCGCGCGGCAGGTGCCGCTTCAGACCAGCATTCTTGCCAGTTCGCGCTGAACGGCAAGTAGGGCGGGTAGATATCGCTCCACCAGATCCTCCATCGAGGCGACCGAGGCGGCAAGCCCGACATTAAGGGCGGCAACCGTCTGGCCGCGCACGCTTTTCAGCGGAACGGCGATGGAGCGAAGGCCGATCTCGACCTCCTGATCGATCAGCGCATAGCCGCGATGGCCGGTGACCTCGATTTCCGCGAGCAGTGCGTCCAACCTGGTGATCGTCTTTTCCGTGCGTGCCACCCGCCTGGAGGCCTCGAGAATGGCGCGCTGCCGCTCGGCCATCTGCGCCGAAAGCAGAACCCGGCCCATGGAGGTGCAATAGGCCGGCAGGCGCGACCCCGGCATCAGCGCGATCGACATCACCCGCTGCTGAGCGGCACGCGCCACATAAACGATTTCGGTCTCGTCCAGGATGGAAACGGAGGTGCTCTGGCCGATCTCCTCCGACAATCGGTCGAGCAGCGGCTGGACGATCTTCGGAAGCGGCATGGTGGCCAAACAGCCGGTGCCGAGCCGCAGGACTTTCGGCGTCACGGTGAAGAACTTGCCGTCATAGGCCGCATAGCCAAGCTCCGAAAGAGTCAGCAAACAACGCCGCGTCGTGGCTCGGTCCAGCCCGGCGATCTCGGCGGCGTCAGAGATCGACAGGCGCGGCCGTTCGGCGCTGAAGGCCTCGATCACCCGCAATCCCTTGGCAAGACCACCCATCATGTCTCTTTCGCTGACGGCCATGTCCTAGCTCCGTTTGTGCGATATACGAACAAAAATCATATAACGCACAAAATCCTTGCCGTCGAGGTGGTTTCGGATTTACCTCACGGTCAGGCAGCCTTGCGGGTTCCATCCGCTCGGCTGGATGGAGGTTTTGAGAATGGACAAGACAATTAAGAGCGCTAAAGAGGCGCTTGCCGGCATCGGCGATGGTGCGACGATCATGATCGGCGGTTTCGGCGGCTCCGGCGCGCCTATCGAACTGATCCACGCACTGATCGACAAGGGCCCAAAGAACCTGACGGTCATCAACAACAATGCCGGCAATGGCCGCATCGGCATCGCCGCCATGATCGATGCCGGCATGGTCAAAAAGATGATCTGCTCCTTCCCGCGCTCGTCCGATCCGCGCGCTTTCACCGACCGGTATCTGGCTGGCGAAATCGAGCTGGAACTGGTGCCGCAGGGCACGCTTGCCGAGCGCATTCGCGCTGGCGGCGCTGGCATTCCGGCGTTCTACACCCCGACCGGCTTTGGCACGGAACTGGCGCAAGGCAAGGTCATCGCGGAATTCGACGGTCGCTCATACGTGCAGGAGCGATGGCTGAAGGCGGATTTCGCCATCGTTAAGGCGGAGCTTGGCGATACCTATGGCAACCTCACCTACAATAAGGCGGGCCGCAATTTTAACCCGCTAATGTGCATGGCGGCAAAGACCACCATCGCGCAGGTCTCGAAGATCGTCAAAGCCGGCGAGATCGATCCGGAGCATGTCGTCACACCAGGCATTTTCGTGAACGGCATCGTCGAAATCCCCGATCCGCAACAGGAAGAAGTCCTCATTCGCGCCGGAGTAGCCTACGCATGACCACGACCATCGACACCCGCGAAGACATCAAGCTTTCCAACGCCCAGATCGCCTGGCGCGCGGCGCAGGACATCGAGGACGGCGCTTATGTCAATCTCGGTATTGGCTTTCCCGAAATGGTGGCGCGTTACCAGCCGCCCGGCCGTCAGGCGATTTTCCATACCGAAAACGGCATCCTGAATTTCGGCGAGGCGCCGCCGGAAGGCGAAGAGGACTGGAACCTCATCAATGCCGGCAAGAAAGCCGTGACGCTGAAGCCGGGCGCGGCCTTCTTCCACCATGCCGACAGCTTCGCCATGGTGCGCGGCGGGCATCTGGATGTGGCTATCCTCGGGGCCTATCAGGTGGCGCAGAATGGTGATCTCGCCAATTGGCGCGTCGGCTCCAAGGGCGTGCCGGCCGTCGGCGGCGCGATGGATCTGGTGCATGGCGCCAAGCAGGTCTTCGTCATCACCGAACATGTGACCAAGAACGGCGAGCCGAAGCTCGTTGAAAAATGCAGCTTCCCGCTGACTGGCGTCGGCTGCATCACCCGCATTTATACCAGCCATGCGGTGATCGATGTGGTGGACGGCCGTTTCGTGCTGCGTGAAAAACTACCGGCGATGACCTTCGATGAATTGCAGGCCATGACCGGCGCGCCTTTGGCGGTCGATGGCGAGGTCGCCGATCTCGTCGCCCCGGAACTTTGAGGAAGAACTGATGACCGATGCATTCATCTGCGACTATATCCGCACGCCCATCGGCCGCTTCGGCGGCGCGCTTTCTTCGGTGCGGGCCGACGATCTCGGCGCGGTGCCACTTAAGGCGCTTGTCGAGCGCAACCCGTCCGTCGACTGGGAAGCGGTCGAAGATGTGATCTTCGGCTGCGCCAACCAGGCGGGAGAGGATAACCGCAACGTCGCACGCATGTCGCTGCTGCTCGCCGGCCTTCCGGTGTCGGTGACCGGAACGACGATTAACCGGCTGTGCGGCTCGGGCATGGATGCCCTCATCACAGCCGCCCGCGCCGTGAAATCGGGCGAGGCGGAATTGATGATCGCCGGCGGCGTGGAAAGCATGAGCCGCGCGCCGTTCGTGCTGCCCAAGGCGGAGAGCGCCTTTTCGCGCAATGCCGAAATCTACGACACCACCATTGGCTGGCGTTTCATCAACCCGTTGATGAAGGCGCAATATGGCGTCGATTCCATGCCGGAGACTGGCGATAACGTCGCCATTGACTATCAGGTCTCCCGAGAGGATCAGGACGCCTTCGCCGTTCGCAGCCAGCAGAAGGCGGCTGACGCGCAGACCAATGGTCGTCTTGACAGAGAAATCGTGTCCGTCACCATCCCGCAGCGCAAGGGCGATCCGCTGGTGGTATCGAAGGATGAGCATCCTCGGGCCACTAGCCTTGAAGCGCTGGCGAAGCTGAAACCGGTCAACAAACGCGATGGTGCGACTGTGACGGCAGGCAATGCGTCTGGCGTCAATGACGGTGCTGCCGCACTCATCGTCGCATCGGCGAAAGCTGCGAGAAAATACGGGCTGACGCCGATTGCCCGCATTCTCGGCGCCGCCGCCGCCGGCGTTCCGCCGCGGGTCATGGGGATCGGCCCGGCGCCGGCCTCCGCAAAGCTGCTGGCCCGGCTCGGGCTGAAGCAGGAACAGCTGGACGTGATCGAGCTGAACGAGGCTTTCGCCAGCCAGGGTCTCGCGACGCTACGCCAGCTCGGCATTGCGCATGACGATGCGCGGGTGAATGCCAATGGCGGTGCGATCGCGCTTGGCCATCCGCTTGGCATGTCCGGCGCCCGCATCGCCGGCACGGCGGCGCTCGAACTTTCGCTGACCGGCAGGCGGCTTGCGCTCGCCACCATGTGTATTGGCGTCGGGCAGGGTATCGCCGTGGCGCTGGAACGGGTCTGACCTTTCGCTCTAGCTTAGATCCATTCTGATCCTCTGTGCTTGCGTTCTGGCGCGGGCACAGAACATGTCTGCGCGGACAAGCTGGCGCTGGACTGGCCGCGGGATCGGCCATAGGGTTGTGACATCGTGTGCCAAGAGGTCTACATGCGTTTTGCCATCAACCACATCACCGCGCCGAAGCTCTCCCTTGAGGCGTTCTTTGCGACAGCCCGCGAACTCGGCCTCACTGAAGTCGAAATCCGCAACGACCTGCCTGATATCGTCGGCACGGTGGAGCCGGCGGCCGTGAAGGCGGCGGCCGAAAAGGCCGGCGTGACGATCATCTCGATCAATGCGCTTTATCCCTTCAACCTCTGGTCGGGCGACCTGCCTGCGCGGGCCGTCGCCATGGCCGATTATGCGGCGGCAAGCGGCGCGAAAGCGCTGGTCATGTGCCCGCTTAACGACGGTACAGTGGTTTCCTTCGACGATCTCGTGGCGGCGTTGAAGGCCATGAAACCGATCCTTAAGGAACGCGGCCTGATTGGTTTCGTCGAGCCGCTCGGTTTCCCGATCTCTTCGATGCGCACCAAGGCCGAAGCCATCAGGGCCATCGATGCGGCAGGCGGCGGCGATGTCTACAGGCTGGTGCACGACACCTTCCACCACCATCTCGCAGGCGAGACGGAGTTCTTCCCCGAACGTACCGGCCTCGTGCATATTTCCGGCGTGATCGACCCCGGCGTCTCCGTCGCCGACATGCTCGACGCCCACCGTGTACTGGTGGATGGCGGCGACCGGCTGGAAAATATTGCCCAGATTAGGAGGCTGGAGGCGGCCGGTTACAAGGGACCTTACAGTTTCGAACCCTTCGCAACCGAGGTGCACGAGTTGAAGGATCCTGGCGCTGCCGTGAAGGACAGCATCGACCATATCTGCCAGGCGCTCTGAACGCCTTGCCGCCCGCGGCTCGCTGCCGGCGGTGCGCTCGATGGTAAAATGTGAGGAGCGGAGAGGAACGTTCGACGCATCTCCGTAAAGATCCCATAAAAGACATTGCCGAACTGATATTGACTTTTGCGTGTTTCGTCGCCGCGATTGTTACATAATGATCGCGTGTTCGCCATGCTCTAGAAATTCCAGCGTGATTTTGTGAATGGTTATATGTTTTCTTAATAAATTTTAATATAGCTCGTTCATAACAAATATTATGTACGGATTGATATTGTTAATATTTAAAACTGCATTTAAACTGTTTTGTAGTTGACAAATTTATTGCTTAGCGCTTGAAATGGTATCCAAGTTGATTTGGGTGTTAGACTGTAAGGAAGTGATGTGTGACATGCCATTGGAGTCTGAAAGGAGGCCACTTGAGCTTGGAGCTGGAGTGGCGACGCCTGATGTGTTTGGCTCAAAAGCATGATTTGTAAGCTTGGCGCGTTCTCTGCGAGTCATCTGGAGGTTGGTTTGTCCTTCACACGAGGGCGGCCCACGGCGCTTGATTATTTTGTTGGACCGAGGCTCGTATGGCGACGTAGATATTATAGACGATATAATTCCGGAGTTGATTGTGAACGACGCGAGAGCGCCCCACCGCCACAGCGGCGAGAGAAAATTTTATGTATTTGGCCCGGACATAACCGGTGGAGGTCCAGGTCATGGTCTTGTTTTTGTCAACAAAGAGAAACTGTTGACGCCACCCCGCCTGATCCTTCGTCCTGACGGCGGCGGCTTCCCAAAATTAAATGAGAGGCCGCACATTGCCTACGACAAGAAGAAGGGGAGACCCCCACGTGATCTGGAGGGGACGCTAAGCGGATACTGGTTCGTGTCCGAGCGACTGAAGAACATTTTTGAATCCATCGACGCAGCGGCGTTTGCTTTCGCAGAATGCGACTACACGCTTGCTGACGGATCGATTGGGCCGAAGCACTTCTTGTGTGATGTTGTCAGATCAATTGATGCATTGGACAAAGAAGCTTCAGACATGCGCATTAAAATTTATCGAAACCATCAGACTGGTGAAGATGAAGAGATTTACAGCGTCGCAGGCGGCGCGAGCATTTATTTCCGCGAAGATGTAGTTGGCGACGCTCATGTTTTTGTTCAGCCACGACTTGCGGCAGATCCAATTTGTGACGATGCATTATATGTTGCTTTTAAAGCTGTAAAAAACATTAATGGTATTTGTTTTTTAGACGCATTAAATCTTTAGAATGATTTTTTATTAAAAATTTACTTCAGCTGGAGCTATTTTAGTGGTCGATATTCCTGCGTTTCAAAGTCACCATATTATAGAGCAACAAGCGGTGGGCAAGAGCGCTTTGTTGGAAGCGCTAATTGAACTAGGACTTTTTAAGGTGGGCGATCAGGCCAACCTCATAAACTTGCCGCGCGAACGTACAGTGGCAATTAAGATGGGCGTGTCTCCGCATCTAGGCGGGCCTATTAAAGAGTACTCCAATGGGTTAGCGTTTCAATTAGCGGAGTTGGAAAAATCGCCCGATGGCCAATTGGCGATGAAAGGTGACAAATCGGCCGCCTTGCGTGTTGCTGGAGAAGTGAGTTCGTTGCGCAATACGATGCGGTCAGCGATAATCAACGGCGACCTGTTTACTAACTTTCCTGATGAGAATCTGGCGGAAGTGACGCGTGCGATAAACGACAGGTTCTATAAAGACCCAAAATCCTACGCAAGTAAGCATCCCGTCGAGATTGATAGGTTTGATAAAGGGCAATTCAATGGTTGGGATGCAGCCACGGCATCTGAGGCTAAGCTTAAGTCGGCTCTCGAAGCAATTGAGCAGACCGGCTATAAAGGCGCTAAAGGCGCGGCGGAGGTAGCCAAATTAGAATTGGGACTGGCTGTAGCGAAAGCGCGGCAATCCGGTCGTCTGGTTGTGTCACCGACTTTCGCACAGAAGCTCGATGGCACTTGGGAAGCCCAGCTCTTAAAAGAAATCCTCAGCGGGAAAGCCACAGTCTCAAGCATTCAAATGCCCATGGTTTTAACGGGTCTGAAAATTCTCGGTCTTGCCGGCCTGTTCTACGACATCACCACAAGTACTGCGGAAGCTGCGAATGCAGTCGATAAAGGCGATAAAGCCGGCGCTGGGAATATAATGGCCCGCCTTGCAGGCAGAATCTATCTTGGCATGGAAGGGGGAGCGATAGGTGCCGCGGGCGGTGCGGCGGTCGGTGCTGCTCTAGGCGCTGCAGGTGGACCCGCCGCACTTGCAACTTCCGTTGTAGGCGCTCTTGTCGGCGGAGTCAGCGGCGCGATTTTAGGTGATGCGGCCGTCGATGCGCTTTGGAAGGCTGCTGATGATGTCGTTTCGCTTCTCCAGGCGGGCACTCAGGAAGCAGGCGTCGAGGCGCCGTTACTGCAACCGTCTGGAAAGTATTATCGCGGTCTGATCGCAAGTGGCATGCCCAAGGATCTGGCCGACAAACTGATGCGCGAGTTGAATTCCGAATATAAGGAACGGCGCCTTCAGCAGCCAGACGTCTCTGCTGAGGCTTTGATAGAAAGCGTGATAAGGGACGTTCGCGCAAATCAGGCGATAGAACCTGAAAACGAAGCGGGTGCCAGTGTGACCACTATTCGGGGTGGGCGTTACGCCACCACAATTATCAATAGCGGCAGCGGCAAAATCGAATCAATAAATGAAATCGAAACCGGCAAGCCCGTGTCTTCTGTCTTCCATAATAATCTCGGAAAAAAGACGGGCGAAGTTGTATTTAGTGCGGATGGATCGACCACAGAAAAATCCTATGATCCAGATGGCAACCGTATAGAAAGATCGTTCAGTCCACAGGGCGAGGTTGTACGGGAGCAGTTTTATATTGCTTCTATGAATCTGACATTGGATTCTCAAATCGTCAGCCAAAAGAAGGAGGTTTTGATCAGGCTGGCAAATCAGGCACGTGCCCGCCAACAGTTTGGTAAAGCTGAGGCAAACCAAAGAACCGCGTCACAACGTTTACAGGCGGCAACCGAATATTTCGATCGCACTCAACAGGCTCTGCAGGTGAGTGAACGCGAAATGAGTTCTCTTATTATACGGGTAAGGGACGCCAACGGCAAATACACCTACAGAACCCGAATTGCCACTGTAGAAGATAAGTTTAATCTTGAGCGACTGCGTTCGATTACGGCTGGGGCGAGAGCTGAGCGGGACCGATTGCAATCACAATATAGCCTGGCTGACCAGACGTTTCAGCAAGCAACCAACTTGATGAACGAGGCTGATGAAAAGCTAAAATACGCGGAAGCGGAGCTGAAGAGGGAGGAAAACTTTCAGCTTCCGATGGTTGGTTCGGCCAATGTCCCACAACAGATGCCCGGACCCGCAGCCTTGGGCGATACTAGATCGATTAACGTCAAGTCAACGGACGATTGGAGTAAAGACCTTGCTGAATTAAGAAGGGAGATGGCGCAAGCTGGACGTGAACGTGCAGCAGCTCCCGGTGAACGGGATGTTGGGAGTGCGGAAGCAGATTTAGATATAACGACGTTTCTTCAAGATTTGCAGGCTCTCAATGACGCTAACGACAATCTCTCCAGCGACATAGACGCCTTTACTTCAGCTTTGACGGAAAAAATAGCTAGGGCGCAGACGGATACTGACAGTCAAACCGCTGCAGCCAAAGCGGCGGCGGCAAAGGCTGAGGTAGAGCGGCAGGCAGCTGTGAAGGTTGAGGCAGAGCGACAGGCCGCTGCGAAGGCTGAGGCGGAGCGACAGGCGGCTGTGAAAGCTGAGGCAGAGCGACAGGCGGCTGCGAAGGCTGAGGCAGAACGGCAGGCAGCTGCAAAGGCTGAGGCGGAGCGACAGGCAGCTGCGAAGGCTGAGGCGGAGCGACAGGCGACTGCGAAGGCTGAGGCGGAGCGGCAGGCGGCTGTGAAGGCTGAGGCAGAGCGACAGGCGGCTGCGAAGGCTGAGGCGGAGCGACAGGCGGCTGTGAAGGCTGAGGCGGAGCGGCAGGCGGCTGTGAAGGCTGAGGCAGAGCGACAGGCGGCTGCGAAGGCTGAGGCGGAGCGACAGGCGGCTGTGAAGGCTGAGGCAGAGCGGCAGGCAGCTGCAAAGGCTGAGGCAGAGCGGCAGGCAGCTGCAAAGGCTGAGGCAGAGCGACAGGCGGCTGCAAAGGCTGAGGCGGAGCGACAGGCGGCGGCAAAGGCCGAAGCGGAACGTGCCAGGATCGCTTCGGAGGAAGCCCGGAAGGCTCAGGAGTTACAGCTTCAGCGATATAATGAACGCATGAGGCAAGAAGAACAAAGCCGACGGGAGAGGGACGAGCGGCAGCGCCAATGGAACTTGCAACAGCAGCGTGAAGCGGAACAGCGTCGCCAACAGGCCGCAGCCGATCAAGCGCGCCGGGATGCTGAGCGCGAGCGCTTGAACCGGGAGGCGGAGCAAAGAGTTTTCGAGAATTTGAGAAGGCAGCAGACATTCTCTAACTTGCCGTCCAGCCCCACAATTTTCAGACCGCCAGGTCGTCTTGAAATCAACGTCCCTTACAATCCAAAGATCGGCATAACCGGTAATGAGCGATGGTATTATGGCGGGAGCAGAATACGTCCAGTGGCTTTCGATCTTAATGGTGATGCGCTGCTGGAGATGCTGCTTCTTTCAGATGGCGTGGACAGAGATATTTACACCGTCGCAGGTGTCAGACATGGTTCGACAGCACACTTCGATTCAGACGGGAATGGTATTTTAGACAATACAGCCTGGATAGGCCCAAACGACGGGATACTTGCAATTGATCTTGGAAAGAGCGAAGCGACCGGGCCTGATGGCATAATCAGCAGACCGGAGGAAATAGCTTTCTCAATGTGGAAATCCGAAGAAGAGCGAGTAGCCGAACTCAAAGCTCAAGGCATAGATGACACCGGCCGCCCTGTCACCGATCTTGAAGGCCTGCGTTTCGCGTTCGACACAAACCAGGACGATATTCTCGATAATCGCGATGCTCGGTGGAGTGAGTTCCGCATCTGGCAGGATTTTAACCAGAACGGTTCCTCGGACGAGGGCGAACTGAGTACATTGGAGGCCGAAGGTATCGCTTTCATCGACCTTATGCCGAGAGGAGAAGGCGCAAAATTGTTCCCGGACGGTTCCATGATCACGGGAACGAGTTCCGCCAAGAGGATAGACGGAACGTCCATTCTGGTCGGAGACGTCGCGCTCGCTTACAGGCCCCAGACATAACGCGTTGCCAGGTTCTCGGAGATGTCGGCTCGCGGGTTTGCCTCACGCGCCAGCCGACTCTCAGGCTAGCCATCGCGTGCAGTTCAGGCGTTAGCCACGTCCATGTGGCTGTGTCATCACACAAATATCGATGAAACAGAATAGAGCCATGCCAGGTCTCGTTGATTCCTATAACGAACGAAAAACCGATGATGCACAAACCTCTGAGGTTGAACATGATAGCGGTCTCGCCGCCCTGTGTGCTATCGCTGCTCATTATCGGATAGCGGCGGCGCCGAAAAAAATCAGATATGAGCTTGCTATTTCAGGTAAAGCGCATTCCCACGATATTTTGAGGGCCGCAAAGAATATCGGTCTGAAAGCAAGACTTATCCAGGCGAAATCGGAAAAGCGCATCATGTCGTTACCGGTTCCCGCTGTGCTCTGCTTTAATGACGGCACCTATGGCCTGTATCTTGGAGCGGCAGGCGAGGGCATGTGCAAGGTCGCCGATCCTGAAAATCTGGCTGTACGGCAGATGGATATTGCCGGTTTGCTGGAGGCTGGCAACGGCGCGTTCATTCTCGTGCAAAGGCGATTTGCAGGGCCGGGCGCTTCCAAGGAAACTTTCGGTTTTCGATGGTTTCTTCCATCCCTGTTCCGATACCGCAAGGCATTCGGCCACGTCTTAATCGCTTCGCTTTTTGTACAGATTTTTGCACTCGTAACGCCCCTGTTCTTTCAGGTAGTGGTCGATAAGGTGCTTGCTCACAGGAGCTATTCAACTCTTATCGTTCTGGTTGTCGGGCTTGTCGCACTCGGCCTCTTTGATGTCATTCTCCAATATCTCAGAACATATGCTCTATCCCATACCACCAACCGTATCGATGTCGAACTCGGCCAGAGGCTCTTTCGGCATATGATGAACCTGCCTTTGAGCTATTTCGAAACGCGGGCTGCAGGTCAAACCGTTGCCCGCATTAGGGAGCTGGAGACCATTCGGGATTTTCTGACGGGGCAGGGACTGTTCTCAGGTCTCGATCTGCTTTTTACAGGCGTTTTCATATTCGTTCTGTTTTGTTATTCGACGACCTTGGCATGGATCGTTGTTGCCTCAATCCCATTTTATATTGGGATTGGAATTCTGATCCGGCCATTTCTTAAAGAGCGTATCGATGAGAAGTTTGACCGGGGTGCCTACAGCCAGCAGTTACTGGTGGAAACCGTTGTTGGCATTCAGACGCTGAAGGCGTCAGCAGTCGAGCCTGTCGTTTCCGCGCAATGGGAAGAGCGGCTGGCGGCCTATGTGCGGTCTTCTTTCGCTGCGACAATGCTTGCTTCCAAGGGGCAAAACGCCATTCAGTACATCAACAAGATTACGAGTGCGGCGCTGCTACTGTTTGGAGCGCAATCCGTTATCAATGGTGAATTGAGTGTCGGGGCACTTGTTGCGTTTAATATTATTGCCAGTCAGGTGTCGCAGCCGATTTTACGGCTCTCTCAATTGTGGCAGGATTTTCAGCAGGTCCAGATATCGGTTTCGAGGTTGGCGGATATCTTGAATGCCCCTGCGGAACCACGGCCAAGAACACCCATCAATCTGCCGCCGCCAAGAGGTGCCTTGGAGTTCAGGCGGGTCAACTTTCGGTATCGGCCTGATACACCAAATGTCCTGAACGATATTAATGTTACCATTCGGCCGGGTGAAGTGGTGGGAATCGTCGGAGCTTCCGGTTCCGGGAAGTCTACTCTTACGAAGCTTATTCAGCGGTTCTATTTACCCGATAGCGGTCAGGTATTTCTGGATGGCCAGGACATATCAAAAGCCGATCCCGCGTGGCTGAGAAGTCATATCGGCGTGGTGCTGCAGGAAAACATGCTGTTTAATCGCACTGTTCATGAGAATATTGCATTCAGTAATCCCGCAATGTCTCGCGAAATGGTAATCCAGATGGCACGAATGTCCGGTGCAGACGAGTTTATTACCAAGCTTTCTCGCGGTTACGATACAATGATTGAGGAGCGTGGCGCAAATCTTTCTGGTGGACAGCGGCAAAGAATAGCTTTGGCGCGTGCGCTGGCAACCAATCCCCCTTTACTCATTCTCGACGAGGCGACCAGTGCGCTCGATTATGAAAGCGAACGCATCATTCTCCAGAACATGCGCGATATTGTACGCGGCCGTACAGTCATCATCATCGCTCACAGGTTGGCCACTGTTCGTTATTGTAACCGCATTATCGGCATGAAGGACGGCGCCATCACTGAGCAAGGGACCCATGAGGAGCTACTTGCTCGCGCCAGTGGAACCTATGCTCATCTCTGGAACCTTCAAAGTGGAAGTGTTTTCGCGTGAAAGTCCACGCTCGTCTTACCCGGCACGCGAAGCTTGCCGGCAAAAATAATGAGGCAGTCTCTCGCCGGGATATGGAGTTTCTCCCGGCCGCTCTCGAGATATTGGAGACCCCGCAGTCTCCCGTCCGGATTGCTTTTTTATGGTTCATCTGCGTTCTGGCAACCTCGCTGCTTGCTTGGGGATGGTTTGGCAAATTTGACATTGTCGCAACGGCGCAGGGCAAGATTCAACCGGTCGGGCGCGTAAAAATCATTGAATCCCTTGAACATGGAACGACCAGTTCAGTTGTCGTCGGTAACGGAGATCGCGTTGAGGCGGGCGAGATTGTTGCTGAACTGGAGGACACTGAAACGAGAGCAGACGAGGCCGCGAAATCGAGCAGCTTTCATACTCTTCAGGCCGAAACTCTGCGGCGCAGTGCGTTTAGGGACGTGCTGGCCGGGCTCAAGAAAAGCACGTGGCAACAACCTGACGAGTCGGGATATCCAGTCCTTATTTTTGCCAGTGAGATCCCTGTTTCCATCCGTCAACGTGAACAAACTGTATTTGAGGCAGATCTTCGGAGCCTGTGGGCCAGTATAGTTAGTCTTGCCGCCCAACGGCGGCAAAAAGAAGAGCAGATTGTCGGGTTGACGGAGGCGATCGCGTCCCAACGCGAACTTATCCAGACGCTGGAGCAACGGGTCGATATGCGGACGCAAATTTTTCTGTCTCGCGCAGGCTCACAAGTCGAAGTCTTTGATGCAACGCAGGAATATCAGGAGGCGAAGTCGGTATTGGCCGACAAGTTGCAACAACTCATGGTGTCAAAAGCGGAGGTGAATGTTGTCATAGCAGAGAGTGAAAAAATTATAGAATCGGCATCCGCCGACAATTCAAACCGTTGGCTGGAAGCATTGCGAGCCAAGGATGAATTGGAGCAGGAGTTGATCAAGATAAAAAGTCGAAGGCAGCGCCTCCAGATACGATCGCCAATTGACGGCGTCGTTCAACTTTCATCCATCACCTCCGTAGGGCAAGTGGTGTCGGCGAATACTGAGCTAATGCGTATCGTGCCATTCGATTCGGTTCTGGAGATTGAAGCATATCTTCCAAACAAAGATATTGGTTTCGTTGAAGCGCGGCAGTCCGCAATTGTGAAAGTCGACGCCTATCCGCACACCCGTTTTGGCGTTTTGAAAGGAGAGGTAAAGCATATCTCCGCGGATGCCATTCCTGAACCGGATGCTCAAAATCTCGAGTCAACAACAGCGCAAACTACCCAATCCGTTGTTCCCACGGGTAACGCACAAAGAGTACAAAATCTTGTTTTTCCCGTTACCGTCGCTCTTCAGGATAGTGCGATGCAAATCAGTGGCCGGTTTGTCCCGGTTACGCCTGGCATGAGTGTAACTGTAGAAATCAAAACAGGGCAGCGACGAATTTTGGAGTATCTGTTTTCGCCGCTAGCGGAGGTTACGTCCGAAGCGATGAAAGAGCGATGATTTCGAAATCCGCCTGATCCAATATGTAGCCGTTCACAAAAAATCCAAAGAAATCAATTCCGAATTTCAGGATGATGCTGTAGTTTTTCTCTACAGAGATGGCAAAGATAGGCTATATATAAACTGCGTGAGGCAGGCTTTCTGCCCGCACCGTCTGAAGAAGAGTGGTTGAATTTTCCCTATATGAAAGCGGATAGGAAAACGACGCTTAAGGACGTGGCGCGGGAGGCGAATGTTTCGCTGAGTACGGCTTCGCACGCCATCAACGGCACCGCACCCTTGACCATGCAGGTTCGCGACCGGGTGCTGGAGGCGGCCCGGGCGCTCGGTTATCTCGAGAACCGCAGACAGAAGGCGACGATCGCCACCCTGCGCGTGGTGCTTCTGGCCATGACCAATGATGCCGCACCGCAGAGCGATCTCAACATGGTCAGCTGGACGATGCTGAACGGTTTCCGGCGTGAATGCGAGCGGCGCGGCATTCGCATCGTTCCCTATGTCAGCGCAACGAGCCGGCTCGACCCGGTTGCGGTGGCGGCGGCGGCGGATGCTGAAAAGGTCGACGGTATCGTCATCCTGAACGATGACAGGCCGCAACTGGTCGAGGCGCTGTCTGCGCGTGCGCGGCCGGTGGTGCTGATCAATGGCGAGGACCCGGCCATGATCGTCGATACGGTAACGGCCGAGAACCGTTTTGGTGCGCGGCTCGGCATCGAACATCTGCTGTCTCTCGGGCATCGCAATATTCTTCACATCACCTGGAAGGGCCGCACGACGATCCGCCGCCGTTACGATGGCTATAGCGACGCGTATCTAGCGGCAGGTCTCGCTGTTCCCGCCGATATGGTCATCGAGGTGGAGAGCTATGAGCCCGAATGGGGCGAGGCTGCCATCCGTCGTCTGCTGGCCGATGACAAGCCGCTCAGAAACGCCACCGCGATTTTCTGCGCCGCCGACAATCTGGCGCTCGGCTGTCTGAAGGCCCTGACGGAGGCAGGAATCCGGGTGCCGGACGATGTTTCGGTGCTGGGGTTTGACGATATCATGCCGGCGGCCTTCAGTGCGCCGCCGCTCAGCACCATCCAGTTGCCCGCCGACCGTTTGGGCGGTGCGGCGCTTTCGCTGCTGGAGCAGCGCCTTATGGCGGCCGATCCGACACGTCCAGCGCACCGGCTGGAACTCGGTTGTCGGCTGGTGTTGAGGGGCAGCATTGCGCCGCCCCCCAAATGATTTGTCGTTTTATTTCATGCCCGTGCCGGCAATGCCTGTCGTGATGTAGCGCTGCAGGAACAGGAATACGACGGTGACGGGTGCGAGGCTGAGGAAGGTCATGGCCAGAATATAGTGCCATTGCACCGAGAACTCCCCCTGGAAGGCGTTCAGCCCCACCTGCAGCGTGAAGTTTTCACGGCTGCTGAGAACGATCAGCGGCCAGAGGAAGTCGTTCCAGCGCCAGAGCACCGAGAAGATGGCGAGGACCGCAAGCGCCGGGGCCGTCAGCGGCAGGATGATGCGCCAGAATATGCGGAATTCGCTTGCCGCATCGACGCGAGCCGCCTCGATCAGTTCGTCGGGAATGGTCAGCATATATTGCCTGAGCAGGAACACGCCGGTCGGCGTCGCGACCGTCGGGATGATGACGCCCCAGAGATTGTCGACGAGGCCGACGCCGACGATCACGAGATAGGCCGGCACCATGACGACGGTGAGCGGGATCATGAGCGTGGAGATAATCAGCACGAAGATCGCCTTCTCACCGCGGAAACGGTATTTCGACAGCGCAAAGGCGGCCATGGCGTTGACGATCAGCGTCAGGACGGTTGCGACGAAGGTGACGAAGACCGAGTTCTTGAGGAAGGTCAAAAAGCTGAACCGGGTGAGCGGATCGGTAAAGTTCTCCGTCGCAACAGTCAGTTTCTGGACGGGCGTTATTTCGCGGGTATCGACGCTGACGGGCGGGCCGGGATTGGCAGGGTCGACCATCTGGGCTTTCAGGCCGATGCGGCGGATCATGGCCATTTCCCGCTCCATACCGTCGATGGGGGCTTTCCACAGGCTGAGAGGTTTGTCGTAACCCTGGACTTCCACCTGCACGGCGGCGCGCGGCAGAAGGCTCGGCGGAAACCGGGTGATTTCGGCTTCCGGTTTCAGCGATGACATGGCGGCCCAGACGACCGGGATGAGGACGGCAAGCGTGCCGCCGATGAGCCAGACCCAGGAGAGGATATCGGTGAGGCCGATCCGGCCGGGGCGGCGGGTGCGTGTGAGGAAAGAGACGGCGTTGGACATGGTCAGGACTCCATCTTTTTGCCGAGGCGCAACTGCACGAGGGTGAGTGCAAGAAGCACAAGGCCCATCAGAACCGATGCGGCGGATGCCAGGCCGAAGAGCCTCAGATCGCTGCCGAAGGCCATCTGGTAGATATATTGCACCACGAATGTATTGGCCGTGCCCGGTCCGCCGCCATTGGTCAGAACCCATGCTTCATCAAAGATCTGCACGGAGCGGATCATCAAGAGGATGAGCACGACGAGCAGGTTGGGGCCGAGAAGCGGGAGGGTAATGCGCAGGAGGGTGCGCCGGGGTGAGGCGGCGTCGATGGCGGCGGCTTCATAGAGGTCCTTCGGGATGGCCTGAAGGCCGGCGAGCAGGATCAGCGTATAAAAGCCCATGTGGAACCAGACCGAGACCACAACGACGAAGAACCGCGACCAGCCGACATCCAGCAGGAAGATTTCCGGCGGCACGCCGAGCATCTGGAAGAAGGCGTTGAGCAGGCCGTTGCGGTCCAGAAACCATTTCCAGATGAGGCCGATGACGACGGGCGACAGCAGGACCGGGTAAAAGAACATGGCGCGAAAGAAACCGCGCGCGGCAATCGCCCTGTTGAGGATGAGCGCGGTGATGAGTGCGACCAGCAACGTGGCGATGACGTTGAAGCCGACGAACCACAGCGTGTTCCAGATTGCCGTCCAGAACAGCGATTCCCGGCAGCTTCCGGGGTCCATATAGCTCTGGCAATCCAGCAGCTTGCCGAAATTTTCAAAGCCGACGAAGGGGCGGTCTGTAATCAAAAGTTCGGTGCCGCCGGTAAAGGCGTAGCCGACGGCAATCGCAATCGGCAGGAAGGTGAAGATGCCGAAAAGAACGAGGTTCGGCATCAGGAAGATATAGGGCATGCGCCTTTTGCCGATCAGCCGCTCGATGAGATTGAGCGGCACTTCGGCAATCGCCATCACGGCATCGAGCGCGCGGTCGGACAGTCTCGCAAGCTTCGGATTGGCCATGCTAACCTCTCCCTTCGCTGTTCAGGCGCGGCAACGCCAGTTCGGTGGCGGGATCGAAGACATGCACCTTTTCCCGCGCCGGCATGATCGTCAGCACCGAGCCGGAAGCGGGGGCGAAATGGCCCGCCTGATGCACGATGATCTGCTCCTTCTCGCCCTGGAGATTGCCGTAGAGATAGGTCTCGGTGCCGAGGCTTTCGTGATACTGCACCTCGAAGGGCAAGCCGGCATTGTCGGAGACGGTGAAATGCGAGGGGCGGATGCCCGCGAGAACCGCCTGCCCGGAGCTGACGGCTGCCGGATCGACAAGGCAGGGCAGCGACACACCGTAGCCGGCGTCGATGGCGATGCTACCGTCGCTGCCCTTGATGATCGTGCCCTTCAGCATGTTCATGCGCGGCGAACCGAGGAAACCGGCGACGAAGAGATTGCGCGGATTGTCGAAAAGCTCGAGCGGGCTGCCCACCTGCTCGATGCGCCCGGCTCGCAGCACCACGATCTTGTCGGCCATGGTCATGGCTTCCACCTGATCGTGGGTGACATAGATCATCGTCGTCTTGATATCGCGATGCAGGCGGGTGATTTCGGCACGCGTCTGCACGCGCAGCGCCGCATCGAGGTTGGAAAGCGGCTCGTCGAACAGGAAGATATCCGGTTCGCGCACGATGGCGCGACCGATGGCGACACGCTGGCGCTGGCCGCCGGAAAGCTGTTTCGGCTTGCGGTCGAGATAGGGCTCGATGGCGAGCATCCGCGCCGCCTCATTGATGCGGCTTTCGATTTCCGCCCGCTTGAAACGCAGGTTTTCCAGGCCGAAGGCAAGGTTCTTGCGCACGCTCATATGCGGGTAAAGCGCGTAGGACTGGAAGACCATGGCGATCTTGCGCTCGGCCGGGGACAGCGCGCTGACATCGCGCCCGCCAATGCCGATGGTGCCGGAGGTGACGTCCTCGAGACCGGCGATGATGCGCAGCAGCGTCGACTTTCCGCAGCCCGAAGGGCCGACGAAGACGACGAATTCGCCGTTCTCGATCTGAAGATCGATGTCATGCAGCACATGAACGGCGCCGAACGCCTTGTTGAGGTTTTCGAGTTTCAGACTTCCCATCACCTGCTCCCTTCGGGCAAGTTCGTCGTCGCGACGATCTCTTGGCTGTTCCAGCCCTTGGGCAAGGGCGTCGTTCTTTTGATGGCGACATTGCGCGCCGCAAATCCTTCCACGCCGGCAAGATAGACCGCCGGCATTCCGCCGGGATAATCCTCCATTCCGACGATCCTGCCCTCAGCATCCTGCGTCCAGGCATTGGCGCGGCCGGCGGCATGGGGGCTTGGCGCAATATCCGCATTTGTGGGGCGCAGATCGTATTGCAGGCCGGTGCCGAGCTTGCCGGGTTGCTGCGACAGCGTGATGCGCTCCAGTCGGACATTGTGAATGCCGGCCTTCGATGTGGCGACGAGGTTGATCGCCCCTTCCATGGAGCCGCTCAAGTCTTCCACGATCAGATTGTCGACGCTGCCGGCCTGACGCTCCGGGCGGCGGTCGACGACGGTGACGGTGACCGCTTCGCCCGAACCCCAGAAGCCGCCCGGCGTTTCGTGGCATTCGGTCTCGATCCTTGAAAAGCGGATGTTGCGCATTGCGCCGCCATCGCGGGAGAACAGGCCGACGCCGCGATTGGACTGAACGATTTTGCAATCCTCGAACACGACATCGGTGAAATCGCCGAAGGATTCCGTGCCGAGCTTCAGCGCGCAGCTCATGCTGGAAACGGTGCAGCGGCGAACGGTGATATCGGCGCAGGCTCCAACGGCCTTGCCGTCCGGCCCGGCGCTGGTCTTCAGGCAGATGCCGTCATCGGCGGTCGAGATGAAGCAATCCTCGATCAAGGCGCGGCGGCAGGCATCGAGCACAATACCGTCGGTATTCGGCAGGCGGCGGTCGTTTTCGATGCGCAGATTGCGGAAATGAAGGTCTTCGCAATCGACCATATGCAGCGTCCACATCGGCGAACCACTGACGGAGAGGTTTTCAAGGCGCACGTTGCGGCAGCTTTCCAGCACCATCACGCGTGGGCGTTTTTTCGCTGGGACATAGGTGCCCATGGCCTTGTCGTCGCCGACGATGAAGTTTTCACCGCCGGCCTCGATACGGCCGGGACCCGTGACGGCTATATCGCTTGCGCCGTTCGCGATGATCATGCCGCGATCGGAGTCTTCGGCAATCACCGAAACACGGGTCAGCGCGTAAGCGTCGTAGTCTGAAACCGGCACGAGTACCGCATCTTCGGCAAGGTGCAGTTCTACGCCGCTTTTGAGCTGGAGACCGGCGCTGACGTGCCGTCCCGCCGAGAGAGAAACGCGCCCGCCGCCTGCTGATGACGCGGCATTGATAGCCTGCTGGATGGTCGCCGTGGCATCGAGCCCACTGGCCGCAACTGTGATGTCCTGACTGATGTTCATGATGCTCACGATGCCTTTGGCCTTTTCAGAAAAACGTCGATAAGAAGCAGCATGGTCAGTGCCTGCCCATAGGGCGTGGGCAGGTTGGGAATGCGGCGGTAGAAATCGAGATCATGGCCCATCGGCGTGCCGTCGGAGACGCCGTGAACGACGCCTTCGTCATCGATATTGCCGAGCACGGCTTTCAGCGCACGTTCCGCATGGGGACGGTTCTCTTCACCGAGAATGCCGGCCTCGATGCCGCGCAAAATGCCATAGGCGATGCCGGCCGTCGCCGATGTCTCGACCGGTGAGGTCGGGTCATCGAGCAACGTATGGAACATGCCGTCTTCGCGCTGATATTTTCTTAGCGACCGCACCTGGCTTGCCAGCACATTGGCGAGGAAACGCTTGTCTTTCCCCGCAAGCGTCGGCGCCAGTTCGAAGAGTTCGGGAATGGCGACAGTGATCCATGAATTGCCGCGCGCCCAGAAGGCGTCCGCGAAATTATGGCGCCCGTTGAAGGTCCAGCCGTGATACCAGAGCCCGGTGATGGGGTCGGAGAGATACCGCGCATGGATCATGAACTGGTAGACGGCTTCGTCAATCCAGTCCTGACGTTTACAGACCACACCGGCGCGGGCGAGAAACAGACAGGCCATGAACAGTGTGTCGTCCCAGAGCTCACCTTCATTCAGCCGTTCCTTCACGACATGCTGGAAGCCGCCATCTTCGGTTTTTGGCAATTGATGCACCAGCCAGTCGGCCCAGTCCTCCACCAGCGCCCGGAAATCCGGCCGGTCGACATGTTCGGTCAGAATGACGAGCGGCAGCATCGGCGCGGAACTGTTGATCTGGCGCGGCGGCAGGCCACGGTCGATCTGCCAGCCATACCATGTCACGAGGTCGTCCAGTGCCTTCCGGTCGTTGGCGGCGAGCGCCCGCCGCAGGAAGCCGTAAAGACCGACACCCACTTCCCAGTCCCATTCATCGAACTGGATCTTGCCGTCGGAACTGCCGCTGACCAGACCTTCCTGAATGCCTTTGAGGCGGCTGAAGGCGGCGGCGACATTGTCGATGGTCGTCCTGAGAGTGTCTTTTTCCATGCTTGGCTGGTTCATCTGTCAATTCCGCTTAGGAGTAGAAGGGTTTTGCAGCGCTGCCCGAAGCTGGGTCGGCACTGTTGAAGGTGATTTTCGGTTGTGGCTGGTCATGGTCGAAGGCCATGGCCTGTCCGCCGATGGTGAATGCGCCGTCCCAGTTGAGAGTGAGTTCCGGTCCGCCGGGTGGCGTGACTGAGAGCAGCCTGCTTTCGGCATCGAAGGTGATCTTCGTGGCGAGAATTTTCTCGCGGAAACGGGCGAAAGCTTGCGTGTCGCCGCAGCCGATGACACCGACCCAGCCGGCGCGGCGGCCGGGTGATCTGATCTCGCGGTTGGCGGTGGCGCCAGAGGCGACGGGTTCAAGGCCGTTCGTGGCGTAAAGGGCGGCAAAGCCGCGGCCGGAACGGGTGATGAGCCAGTTGCCTTCCACAAGCACCTCCTCCAGCCCGTCGCGGCCGAGATAGGCGTGGGTCCAGTCGTTGCGGTGATCCTCAGTGTCGAAGATCAGCATCGCCAGATCGCGATGTTGCGCCACGCGCGGCAGGATGCCGCTTCCCGCCCAATAGGAGGGGCGCTGGCTGCCCCACGGATCGTCCTCACCGGGATGATTGACCCACAGCCGCGCCATGGGGTGGCCGGAAAGCTTGATGTCCATGACGTGCTGCTGGTGACCCTTGCGGCCGGTCTTGTGATCGACAACGGTGGAAAGCTGGGCGGCCTCGTTCTTGAACAGTACGAGCTTGCCGGGCTCCAGCCCCTGCGCATAACGCGCTTCGACAGCACGGCCGCTTTCCAGCTGGGAGAGGGCGGCAAGATGCGCCGGCGGCAGGTAGTTGCCGCAGCAGAACATCGGTAGCGAGGCGACGCCATTGTTAAGCCAGCCCTGACCGAAGGCGACCTGCGCAAACGGCGCCAGTTCCGTCAGCGGCCCGGCGCGCAGCTCCTTGTCATAAGCCCGCCCTTGCGAACCGGAGGGAACGCCGCCAAGCGTGTGCAGCGCGATCATTTCGAAAATGAGATCGATCTGATAGCGCGCGCGGGCGGCAAGCTCCGGTCCTGCCCAATGTTCGATGGCGAGAAGGCCGATGAAATCTACCGGATAATAGGCAGCGGAGTTCCATTCGGCCAGCCCATGGGCCTCGACGCTGTCGAACCAGCGCTCCAGCCGGTCGGCCGCCAGCGCCGCCTGTTCTTTGCCGGTGCGGCCCGACGCGGCGAAGACGGCATCCGGCAGATATTCGCCGGCCAGCAACTGGCTGGTGTGGAAGCACAGAACATGGTTCTCGCTCCAGAACCACATGACGTCATTGCCCGGTTCGTCCACCCAGTAGCGATAGCCGAGGATCGAGGCATCGATCCGCGCCCGCATCTCTGCCGGCAGGCGGTCACCATAGGCGCGCACCAGCCACAGAAGCGGGATCATGACGAAATCGGAGCAGTCTTCCCGCCGATCAATGGAATGCAGCGTCGCATCGACGATGCCGCCGATCTTCTCGATGTCATCGCTGCCGGTGGCGACCATCGCCAGCGCGCGGCCGATGCGCCAGGCGCCGAAGCGGGCGCTGAAGGAAAGCGCTGCCTTTTTTCGCTCAATGATATCGGCTTTGGATGCTTCCGGCGCGATATCATGCATGAAAGCGGCGTCGATGACGCGCGTTACCGTTCCCGTTTCCGAACCCATGGTGATTTTGACACCGTGATACCCATCCGAAATGCCTGTCGTTTCGGGGATCGTCAGCGAGGCTTGCCCCGCTTTCAGCACCGTATTCACCTCCGCAAGCGTGGCGCGCTCATGGCCATGGCTTTTGACGGTGATATGCACCGGCAGATCGTGCGGAGGCGGCGCCCCGAAGACCAGTTCGAGGGCCGAGCCGGAAAACACGTCCCGCGCCGGGTGAACATCGCGCACCAGCGCAGCAAGGCGCTTCGTCTCCTCGCGGTCGAGCGGCACGGGTAGCACGACGGTCAGCGGCACGGCGTCGACGACCTCAAGCTCGAAGAACCAGATGATGTCGCGCTCCGCCAGATCCTCGCAGAGCAGCAGCACCTCGTTATCGCCGGCCGAAAGATCGAGCGTGATGTCACGGCTGCTTTCGACATTGCGGATGAAGGGTTCGAAACGGACCTGTTCGACGCCGCCGACCCAGATGCGGACGCCACCGCATGTGCGCAGCCGAAAATGCGCCTGTCTTGCAGCTTCGCTGCGGAATGTGCCCTTCAGCCAGCGCTGCACGTGGGTGGGAACATGCCAGAAGCCGGTGAATTCGACGCGGCGGTTGGAGCCTGGCAGGTTGAGGTGCGAAACCGTAAAGCCATTCTCGGGTGCGATATCGCGGTCGATCATGGTCTGCTGGAAGGCCTTGCGGCAGGGCAGGTCGCCCACATCCACGAAACCGTTGATGAAGCGATAGTTCACGCGGTCTTCGGCGGGGGCCGCGGTCCCGGGAAAAGACGTCTCTACCAGATCGGAGACGATCCATGCGGTCACCGTTTCGCCGTTTGCAACGGTATATGTCGGCTGCGACGCGTTCGCCGCAAATGGCCCATCCGTCATAATGGATCGCCTCCCGTCGATCTTTATGAAATTATTTTCACAAAACTGTTTTCGCTCTTTCGCTTCGATTTGTGCGATTTCGCCAAAACAAACAGCTTGACGTTTATTCTGTCAAGTCGCAAAACATTATAAATCGAATTAAGAAGAGGAGCTTCCGTTCGATTTATGAAAATATTTTCATTGGGAGGATGAGCATGATGAAATTGTTTTCGGGCGTCAGCGCCCTCGTAGTGGCCTCAGTCGCCGGTCTTGCGACGGCCCAAGCCGAGACCCGAACGATTACTTTCCTTTTTACGGATGACGACCAGGGGTACGTGCAGCGCATGGCCGATCTCAGCAAGGAGTTCGAGGCTGCCAATCCAGGTGTGAAGATCAATTTCGTGTCTTCGGGTTATGATGCGGTTTCCAAGCAGCTGCCGGTGCAGCTTGCGGTCGGCGAAGGTCCTGATATCGCCAAGATCACCGACTGGCAGCTTGCACCCTATTATCTCGACATGCGCCCTTACATGAAGGATGCGGATGCATTCGCCAAGCTGCACGGTTCGAGCCTCGATCAGCTTCGTCTGCCGAATGTCAACGATCCGCAGTCGATCAATGGTTATATGGCGTCGCAGACGCTGAACCTGCCCTTCGTCAACAAGACGCTGTTCGAGCAGGCGGGCGAACCCTTGCCGGGCCCGACCGCCAAATTCAGCGAGATCGTCGAGGCTTCCGCCCGGGTCGCCAAGGCGACCGGCGTGCAGATCCCCTTCACCATGGATCGGTCCGGCCACCGTTTCTCTGGCGGCGCCTTTTCTTACGGTTCGACCTATGTGAAGGACGGCAAGTTCAGCTTCCCGGATGAGGCGGCCAGGAAATACATCGCCGATATCTATTCTTGGACGCAGAATGGCAGCTTCCCCAAGGAAATGTGGGGTGCGGCTGGCGGTTCGCAGTACAAGAACATGGGCGACGAATTCGTCAACGGCAATGTCGTGACCTATCTGGCCGGTAACTGGATGGTCAATCCGTTCCAGAACAAGATCGGCGACAATTTCGAATGGACGGCGATCAATGCGCCCTGCGGCGATGCCGGATGCTACGCCATGCCCGGCGGCACCGCCATTGTCGGCTTCAAGCGCACCAAATATCCGGAAGATGTGGCGCACTTCATCGAATTTCTCGGCTCCGAAAAGGTGCAGCGGGAAATCGCCGAGAACTACGTCATCCTGACTGGCGCAGAGATCGTCGATCCGCAATACAAGCTGAAGAGCGAAGACGCCAAGGCGGCGATGAGGGTGTTCCTCGACAACAAGAAGAACGTGCCGCAGGCGGCCCGCGATTTCGAACGCGTCAAGGGCGGCAGCGCCATGTATCAGCAGATCGTGCAGCGCATGAGCCAGCTCATCGTCGGCGAATTGACGCTCGACCAGACCTACAAGGTTCTGGAAGACGACGTCGCAAAGATCAACGAGGCGGTTGCGGTCAAGAAATAAGAGCGTCGCTTCGAGATAAAAAGTCGATCTGCCCGGAGCGAGCTTCGGGCAGATCGCGCCGCCATCTGCCGGCCGTTCTCTTACATGCGATCTATGTTGATCAGCATATCGAAAAAAAACTGCAATATGCCCGGCTTAAAGCTGACGGCGCGGTGCGCCGAACCTTTGCGCGCGCCTGCTTTCGTCACGCGTCAAATCACAGGATCCTCCGTCATGGCCAAACTGAAGATGTCGTCCATTCCCTCCGCACGCTCGGCCCTGCTTGCCTCCGTTGCATTGCTGGTACTCGTTTCGAGCGCCGAAGCATACGATAGCAATGCACTGGCAGGTCAGGGTTATACCATCGCGGTGCCTGAGCCGGTCGCCCCCTATCCGCTGCCGCTTGCCGACAATTACCGCAACCAGACCGGCAAGAATGAGAAGGGTGAGGCGGTTCGCGCCTATGACGACCGGGACAATCCGATCATCGAAATCCTCTCCGGTTTCAACCGCATCTGGACGCTTGGCGATGAAAAATGGGCGGATGGCGGTGCCAATGGCGATGGCCCGGCGGATTTCAGCCATGTGCAGATCGTCGATCCCGCTATCTGGCAGGAAAACATGCGTTACGTGCTGTCCGTCACCGGCGAGAACCGCACGCGCGCCGCCGCTTTCGAAGCCTATATGAACGACCGGCGTTCGCAGGGGTACAGCGTCATCGACGGCATGGGGCCGCTTGCCGCCTGGTATCGGGAAGGGGCGGGCGCAACGACGACGATCAATCATACGCGGGCGGATTTCGATCCGAACGAGGTCATCGCTCTCAAGGAAGACGACAAGGGCACCGAGGCGGGTGCTGCCGATAGCGAACTGAAGGATTTCGTCGCCTTCATGAAGGTGATCCGCGGCCCGGAGGGCACGACCTCGCCGGCAAAATATTTCTATTCCTCGCCACGGCCCTGGCGCATGAACGACAAAGGCGAGGTGATCGAGACCGGCAAGGAAACGATTGGTGACCGCAGCTTTGAAGGCTATGAAAGCGATCGTGGCGTCATCGTGCCGGCGCTGAAATACGTGCGTGAAACCCGCGGTCGCGGCAAGGATGGCGGTTTTCCGAGCGGGCACACCAATGCCGCCTATCTGGCCGCCATCGCTTACGCCTATGCGGTGCCGGAGCGCTTTTCCGAATTGCTGACGGCGGCCTCCGAACTCGGCGAGAGCCGCATCGTCGCCGGCATGCATTCGCCGCTCGACGTGATCGGCGGCCGCATCACCGCAACCGCCATGGCCGCCGCCATGTTGCAGGACCCGAAAAATGCCGAGGTGAAGAAAGCCGCGCATGCGGCCTTGCACGCCTATTTCACTAAGCGCCTGCCGCAGGGTCAGTCGCTCATCGATTTCGCCCATGGCGCAAAGCCGGATGTCGACCAATTTGGCGATGCGGCGAAGAACGGGGCGGATTATCGCCGGCGCATGACCTATTCCTTCAGCCGCGACAAGGCCGCAGGCGATGCGCCGATGGTGGTGCCGAAGGGGGCGGAGGTCCTGCTGGAGACACGTCTGCCCTATCTGAATGCCGCCCAGCGCCGCGCCGTGCTGTTTTCCACCGGCATTGAGGCGGGTTATCCGCTGCTGGATGACAGCAATGGCTGGGGCCGTATCAATCTGGTGGCCGCTGCCGGTGGCTACGGCGCGTTTGACGGCGATGTCGAGGTGACGATGGATGCTGCCGCCGGCGGGTTCAATGCGGCGGACACATGGGCGAACGATATTGCCGGGGCAGGGCGTCTCGTCAAATCCGGCAGTGGAGCGCTGACGCTTGGCGGCCATAACAGCTACGGCGGCGGCACGATCGTCCGGGAGGGAACGCTGGTGGCGTCCTCCGCCAATGCGCTGGGAACCGGCGGCGTGCTGGTGAGCGGCGGCAGGCTTTCGCTCGGGGGAGAGAAGCAGGTCGTCATCGGCGGTGACTATCACCAGTCTGGCGGCACGCTGGCGGTCGACCCACAGAAGACTAAGCTTCGGATCAAGGGCAATGCGGTGCTGGATGGCGCAACGCTGAAGCTCGTTTTCGATGGCGGCGCGCCAGTCACGGGCACGCGGCTTGACGTGATCTCCGCCAACGGTCTGACCGGGACATTCGCCACGATAGATGCGGGCAATGTGAAGGTGCGGCCGGTTTATACCGGCTCGGCACTGTCGGTGGTGGTCGAATAAGCCTACGCAAAATATGGTTGGGCGCGGCATGCGCAGCCGCGCCGCTCGCTCTTGACTTTAGGTGCCGTAGGCTAATTGGCCGCCCTACAGGAAATAGCAAACCCGGAGCGGCTGCAGAGCGGTTCCAAATTGCGGACGGATCGCCCGAACGCGAAGCTATCAAGCTTTGGCCGGGGTCACCCCTACCTCTGCAATCGGGGATGAGGAGACCTCGTGCCAGATTTCGGCATCGATCTTCCCGGAGAGTTCCGGATACTTATGTGGATCAAAGACCGGGTTCTTGGACTGTTTCTGTTCGAAGTAGTCGCGTGTCAATTTGATGACCAGTGGCGACAGCAGGCAAATCGCGACGAGGTTGATGGATGCCATCAGGCCCATCGATGCGTCGGCAGCGTCAAAGACCGTGATGGCGCTTTCGTAAGACCCCCAGAGTACCATCAACAGCAGGCCGATACGCGCTGACGTCAAACCAATCTTGTTGTCCAATCCAAGATAGACCAGAGCATTCTCGGCATAGGAATAGTTGCCGAGCACCGAAGTCCAGGCGAAGAAGAAGATCGCGATCGCAATGAAGTAATGCCCTGCACCGCCGATATGGGCAGTCAAGGCAGCCTGCGTTAGTGGCGTACCGGTCAACTCACCGCCCGGCACAAGCACCCCGGACAACACGATCATCAGCCCTGTTGCGGTGCAGATCAATAGCGTATCGATGAAGACGCCAAGCGCCTGCACCATGCCTTGCGAGGAGGGGTGATGTGGATTGGGCGTCGCAGCTGCGGCAATGTTCGGCGCCGAGCCCATGCCGGCCTCGTTTGAGAAGAGGCCACGCTTGACGCCGTTCAGCATTGCGCCGGCAATGCCGCCAACTGCTTGTTCGAAGCCGAACGCGCTCTTAATGATAAGCATGAATGCCGCGGGCACCTCCGCGATGTTGACGATCAGAACGTACAAAGCAACGCCGAGATAGGCGACCGCCATGAAGGGGACTACATATTCTGCGCAACGTGCGATCTGCTTGATCCCGCCAAAAATGACCACACCGGAAATGATGGCAATCACGACACCAACGGCAAGCTTGGGTACCCCGAATGCGCCATTCATCGCCTCGGCGATCGAATTTGCCTGCACCGCGTTGAACACGAGGCCAAAAACCAGGAGCAGGCATACCGCGAAGATTGTCGCTGCCCAGGGGGCGTTCAGGCCGCGAGCGATATAAAATGCTGGGCCGCCGCGATACTCGCCGCTTTGCCCGCGAACCTTGAACAATTGCGCCAGCGTGCTTTCGGCGTAGGCTGTTGCCATGCCCAGTGCTGCCACCAACCACATCCAGAAAAGAGCGCCTGGCCCGCCCAGCGTCATTGCAACCGCAACGCCCGCCAGATTACCTGTGCCGACCCGCGAGGCGAGGCTGGTGCAAAGCGCCTGGAACGGCGTGATGCCAGCTGAATCCGTCTCAGGCGCACGCATGACGACGCGGATAAACTCCGGAAAATGACGTATCTGCAGGCAGCCCAGGCGAAATGTGAAGAACACGCCTACAGCCAGCAATCCGTAGATGAGAACATAGCCCCAAAAAAACGTATTGAGAAATCCTATGATCGACGCCATGCCTGTCTCTCCTGTTTTCGCGGTTGCACTAAAGTTGTCTGCGATGCGTTCGCCGTCGCTTTCGTCCGGCCGATGACGTCAGGTTTTCGGGGGCGTATCTGGAGTGCCCCCCCGCAGATGGAGTTGCGGCGTGTGCTTGATGCGCGCCGTCATCTGGGTTTCGATATCGCTTATGTCGGTGATCATGACGCACGCGCGAGCCGCGTCGCTCCGTAACCAGGCCGCGGGCCTGCAGTCGTGTCAGAGATTGCCGGACGACCGTGCGTGACACATTAAACAAGGTCGCCGGTTCCTGTTCGCCGAGCCGCATTTCAGGTCGCAACCGACCGCAGAAGATCGCGTCGATAATTGTCCGGTCAATGTGCAAGGACAACGGCTCCAATGCTGCTCTTCAGAATGTCTGCCTATAGTTTATGCATCCAAACTGAACTATCACCTTGGAGACAAGAAAGAGCAATAGTTGCGCCAACTTAATTGATTCCCAACAAACGATTTACATTCAAGTTTGGCGCGTGCGAGGAGCGGCCGTGCCGGTATAGGCGCGTTCGCTCCACAGCAGGGCTTTGCGCAAGGGACCGGACATTGCTTCGGTTATGGCACCCACGAACAGGATGTGGTCTGCGGCATCGATGGAACCGACAAGTTCGCAATCCATTGACAGAAGCGCATCGGCAAGTCTGGGGCTTCCTGACGGCCAGACATCCCAGTCTCCGATGCTGAACCGGTCCGGGTGATTTCCCTTGCCCGCAAAGACATCGGCAATCTCCTCCTGCCCTCTGGCGAGCGCCGCAACGGAGAAGCGTCGGCTCGCTGCGATGAGATCGACCATGCGGCTGCTGGCGTCGATGGAGACCATCAGAAGCGGCGGTTCTGCGCTGAGCGGCATGAAGGATGTGATTGTGCGCCCGACCCGTTCGCCAGCGTGGGAAGCCGCAGCCACCGCCACGGTGAAGGCGAGGCCGGCCATTACATCCTTGAATTCACGCGGGGAGATCGTCGGAGAAGAGCACGACTTCAGCGGAATATGCGCATGATTAACCGCACCGCCATCGATCAGCCTGAGATTGTGAGACATGATGTGCCGGGCTACCCGCCCGCTCCTGGATTTTTCGAAAAGATGGACATTTTCGCGGCTGCGCCATTCATGATGTCGGCGTTGTCTGGCGGTGACTTTTTCTGGTGTACTCTTGGCCAGATGCCGGAATAATGGCGATTGAGGTCGAGCCATGCATGCAGTCCGGCTTCGGTATCCGGCCGGATCGCTGCGGCGGGACATTCGCGCTCACATATCCCGCAGTCGATACATTGGTCCGGGTGAATGACGAGCATGTTCTCGCCTTCATAGAAACATTCGACAGGACAGACTTCCACGCAGTCCATGTATTTGCAGGCGATGCAGTTTTCGGTAACGACATAGGGCATGGGAATGCTCGAAGGGAGTTGCAGCCGGACGGCGGCTGTCCGGCTGCGCCTGATCCGGCGGGCCGCTCAAGGGCAGCGGGACCGGTCGGATCGGTGGGGCTCAAATCAAAGGCGGGCCGCGACCGCCTGCCAGTTCACCAGTTTGTCGAGGAAGTTTTCAAGGTAAGCCGGGCGCTTGTTGCGGAAATCGATATAATAGCTGTGTTCCCACACATCGCAGCCAAGAAGGGCCTTTTGCCCGAAGCAGAGCGGATTGACCCCGTTTTCGGTACGGGTGATCTTCAGCGAACCGTCGGTATCCACCACCAGCCACGCCCAGCCCGAACCGAATTGCGAGGCGCCGGCAAGGGCGAAATTCTGCTTGAACAGCGCGACCGAGCCGAAGGACTGCGTCAAGGCCTCTTCCAGCACCTTGGGGATCGCATGGTTTTCCGGCCCCATGATTTCCCAGAAGAGATTGTGGTTCCAGTGCTGGGAGGCATTGTTGAAAATGCCGGATTGCGCCACCGCACCCTTCTCATAGGTGCCACGGACGATCTCTTCGAGGCTGCTGTTTTCCCATTCGGTGCCTGATATCGCCTTGTTGAGATTATCGACATAAGCCTTGTGGTGAAGATCGTGATGGAACTTCAGCGTCTCCTCGGACATGCCCGCGTGGGCAAGCGCATCATGGGCGTAGGGGAGGTCGGGAAGCTGGAAAGCCATGGGTGTTCCTTTGTCACTGTTTGCTCAAGAGCATGTAAAAAGCCTTGCGAAAACAAGGTGACAGTACTTCTAGGACCTCAACCATGGTTCAGGTCAAGAGGTTTTTTGAAAGGCCATGCGACGCTGACGCGCAAGCGGGAAGAAAGCGCTTTTGGATCCGGTAGAGCGGCTTCGGCAGAGCAGAGCCACTATGCAACACCGGTCTTAATGGCCTCTACGACTGCCGTTCTGCTTGATATTTTGGGGGCGACTGCGCAGCATGCCTTCCGTTGTCGATGAGAGGGAGTAAGTCATGGCCAGAGTCGTTGGAATTGGTGGCGTATTCTTCAGAGCAGCAGATGCTGCCGGTCTGGCCGAATGGTATGAAAAACATCTCGGCATCGATGATCTGCATAAATCCGTGTGGCATCAGGAGGCTGGGTTGACGATTTTTGGGCCTTTCGCCAGAAATAGCGAATATTTTGGTCGTGCTGAACAGCAATGGATGATCAATTTCCGGGTGGATGATCTCGATGCTTTTATCGCGAAGCTGACGGCAGACGGCGTCGAGGTTGAAACCCGCGCCGAATGGGATTCGGAGGTGGGGCGCTTCGCAAGGATACATGATCCGGAAGGTAATCCGGTGGAATTGTGGGAGCCCGCTCGGAGCTGACGATATTTGTGCCCCGCACGGATATGACTGGAAGGTGAGTGATTTCTCTCGCGCCAGGGTTGATGCCGGATCGATGGCCGCGCTGTTTCGATATGGGCTTTCCGAGGAGAGCGGTCGCTCAGATTGGGATAAACACAATTCTGACCGACAGATTCTGATCTCTGTCCGGCGCGTCATGCCTTCTCAATCAATTGCTCATATGCCTTGCGGCACGATCGGCGCCCTCAAAGCCCAAGGAACTTGAAGGGTTTGGTGTCCTTCAGGCTCTCATTCGCCATACCCGAATAAATATGGATCTGATTGGGGCCGAGATCGAGTTTCTTGACCGCACCGGTTTCTTTCGAGAGATCGAGTTTCGTCATGTCGATCCAGAAGATATTCGGCGTCAGAGCCGATTCGAAGAAATAGAGTTTGCGTTTGTGATCAATCACCGTGCGCCAGCGGGTTGAGGAAATATTCGGCTGGTCCGGTGTGGTGATGCCGTAAGGAACGGAGACGTTGCGGATCACGCTGAAGACGCTGGCGATGGCTTCGACAGGGTTCTCGCTCTTGGGAATGGCGTTGGCGTAGAAAGAGGCGCGGGCGAACCGGTCCGATGCGCGGTTGGTGCCCGGCAGCATGACAGTGCCGCCGATCTGCTGCCAATATTCGTTGAGTGCCAGCTGGTGGTCGAAGGTCGGCGAATTGGTCATCACCTGATACTGACGCCCGTGATGGATGACCTGCTTGCCATCGATATATTCAACGATCGCGCTGTCGCCGCTCGCATCCGAAAGGGAAAGGTGCAACGTTGCCAGACGCTCTTCGCCGGGCACATTGTCGGTCACGATTGTGAAGGGGTTTTTCTCGAGTGCAGCGACGGCCTCTTCCACCGTCGCGAAATTGTCGAGCACGTATTGCGCCCAGGCCGCGATGGACAGGCCCGGCGATTTGCCGTCATAGGCGGGATAGCTCGACTCAACCAGCCAGAGGACGTTCGCAGCAAGCCCCGCCTCATTCATGCCGTCGGTCGTCGAAATATCATAACCGGAAGCAATGACGCTACCGTATTTCGAGGTCCATTTGACCGAATTTGGTCCGGCCTCGCCGGAGCGCTCCATGCCGCGGGGGAAGACCCAGATGTTGGTTCCGACATCCGTTTTCCAATCCATCGACCGGGCCGTCATCACCTGATCATTTTCGCCGAGATAGACGAACCGCGTGCAGGCCTGCGCGACAGAGGTTGTGAGCGTCGCGATGGAAAAGATCGCGGCGGTGCAGGCGGAAAAAAACGGAAGGGTGTTCAGGCGCATGGGAACGTCTCCGGTTCTCGCGGTACCAATACAGCGTAAGATAGAAAATCGGACTTGTTGGCGCGTGTCAAATAGGTTTAGCTGCAGGCGATCGGTTGGGGAGACGTCATTGCTAAAATTATCAGCTTTGGTGGCCGTTATGGCTTTTTCTGCAAGCGCGGCCTCAGCCGCGGATCAACTCGGCTCCCTGCCCGCGAGGGTTGATGACGCGGATTGGGCGTTTCAGGCAACGGGTTATCTGTGGGCGACGGGTTTGAGCGGCAACATTTCGCCCTTCCGTCGCGCGCCGACGCTGCATGTCGAAAAATCCTTCTCCGACGTCATGGAGGATCTCAACTTCGGCGGGTTCTTGAACATCTGGGGCCGTTATGACCGCTTTGTCCTGTCCGGCGATCTAATGTATGTCGACACCACGGACAGCAAGGCGGCCGGGCCGCTGCCGGCGCTACAAATCCCGGGTTTGCCCACCCTTCCGGCTGGCGCGGCAATCGCCGCGAACGTCGATACGCAGGAATTCATGGCGACGCTGCAGGCCGGTTACCGGATCGTGGATGCAGACGGATTTTCGCTCGACGCCTTGGCGGGAGCCCGCTTCTGGCATATCTCCAACGAGGTGGCGGTCACTGCCAGCCATCCCCTGATCGGCAGCGTATCAGCCACGCATAAGGAAAGTTTCGGCTGGGTTGATCCCGTGATCGGCGCGCGCGCTTTTTTTGGCCTGACAGACAGGCTCTCCGTCCAGGGGCAGGTGGATATTGGCGGTTTCGGCGCGGGATCCGATCTCACCTGGTCAGCGCTCGCGACGGTGAACTACATCTTCACGGACACATTGTCCGTTTCGGCAGGCTACAAGGTGCTCGACGTGGACTATTCTGACGACGGATATGTTTTTGATTCGAGGCTGAGCGGGCCGGTTGTCGGTCTGACCTATCGGTTCTGACCCTTTTCCCCTCACTATGACCTTGACACGACACCCTTGCAGTCTAGACGGGGTCCCATGATTATATTGGGAGTATAGACATGAAAACGCTGGCAGCCGTTTCGGCTTTCGTGGGCAAGACCTTTGCCGTCTGGGTCATCCTGTTTGCCGTGCTCGGCTTCTTTTTTCCAGATACGTTCAAACAGATAGCGCCGTGGATCGTCACGCTTCTGTCGATCATCATGTTCGGCATGGGGCTCACACTGTCGGTCGATGACTTCAGGGAGGTCGTCAAAAGGCCGTTCGATGTGACGATCGGTGTCCTTGGCCAGTTTCTGGTCATGCCGCTTCTGGCGGTGCTGCTCACCCGGATTATTCCCATGCCGCCGGAAGTGGCCGCTGGCGTCATTCTGGTCGGCTGCTGCCCGGGCGGCACATCTTCTAACGTCATGACGTATCTCTCCAAGGGCGATGTCGCGCTGTCGGTCGCCTGCACCTCGGTCACCACGCTTGCCGCGCCGCTGGTGACCCCGTTCCTCGTCTGGTTGTTTGCGAGCCAGTACCTGCCGGTTGACGGCTGGGCCATGTTCCTCAGCATCGTCAAGGTCGTTCTGGTTCCGCTCGCTCTCGGCGCCGCTCTGCAGAAGCTGCTGCCCGGTCTCGTCAAGGCCGCCGTTCCGGCATTGCCGCTCGTGAGCGTCATCGGCATCGTCTTGATCGTCTCGGCGGTGGTGGGAGGATCCAAGGCGGCTATCGCCCAGTCCGGGCTGATGATTCTTGCCGTCGTAATCCTGCATAACGGTCTTGGTTATCTCATCGGTTATCTCGCGGCAAAGGCAACGGGCCTGTCGCTTGCCAAGCGCAAGGCCATCGCGATCGAGGTGGGCATGCAGAATTCAGGCCTTGGCGCGGCGCTTGCCACGGCTTACTTCTCACCTGTCGCTGCGGTGCCGAGCGCGATCTTCAGCGTCTGGCACAATATTTCCGGCGCAATCCTCGCGAACTGGTTCTCGGGCCGTGTGGAAGCTGGCTCCGAAAACAAAGCCGCCTGAAGCTCCACATCTGTCGGGCCGCCTGCGGTTCAGGCGGCCCGATTAACCCTGTTACGGCATAGTGACGGCCGGTGGATTAAGCCGGGCAAAGCCCGCTTGCCGCTGATAAGGGAAATGCGGATAGGGAGCGGCCCTCGCGCTGGCCTCGTCCAGCTGCGCCACTTGCGTGGGCGTCAGTTCCCATCCCACGGCATCGAGGTTCTGGCGAAGCTGTTCCTCATTGCGCGCACCGATGATCACTGTTGAAACTGTGGGGCGTCTGAGCAGCCAGTTGAGGGCGACCTGCGGTACCGTCCTGCCGGTCTCTTCTGCAACAGCATCAAGCGCATCGATCACGCGGTAGAGATCTTCATCATCCACCGGCGGGCCAAAGCTGGCGGTCTCGTGCAGGCGGCTACCTTCGGGCAGCGGCGTGCCGCGGCGGATTTTTCCTGTCAACCGCCCCCAGCCAAGCGGGCTCCAGACCATTGCGCCCAGACCCTGATCCGCGCCGAGCGGCATCAGATCCCACTCGTAATCCCGGCCGATCAGGGAGTAATAGACCTGGTTGACCACATAACGCGGCCAACCGTATCGATCCGCGACGGCGAGCGATTTCATGATCTGCCAGCCGGAAAAATTCGAGACACCGGTATATCGCACCTTGCCCGACCGGACGAGCGCATCGAGCGTCGAGAGCACTTCCTCAACCGGCGTGAAGGCGTCGAAGGCATGAAGCTGAAGGATGTCGATATAGTCGGTCTGGAGACGGCGCAGGGCGTCATCCAAAGCCCGCAGCAATCGGAAGCGGGACGAGCCCGCCTCGTTCGGCCCGTCGCCCATCGGCAGGCTGGTCTTGGTCGAGATCAAAACGCTGTCGCGCTTTCCCTTGATGGCCTCGCCGAGCACGTCCTCCGATGCGCCATTGGAATAGACGTCGGCGGTATCGAACAGGTTGACGCCGGCTTCCAGACAAATATCGATCAGACGCCGGGCTTCCGTGGCGTCTGAATTGCCCCAGTTGCTGAAAAGCGGGCCGGAGCCGCCGAAAGTTCCGGTACCAAAGCTCAAGACCGGCACTTTCAGGCCTGATTTGCCGAGATAGCGATATTCCATGGGGCGTTCCTTTTTTGCTTCGAAATGGTCGTGGCGGGGCTCTGGGAGCGCCGCGCTCTGTCCATCCCGTCGTGATCTGGCGGATGAAGATTGCGATGCGTTCAATCGCCGCCTGAAGATAGACGCTCGCTCTTCAATGAAATAGAATGCCGAAAATACTATCACTTGTGAGATCAAATCATCATGGCGCGACTGGAAATCAACCGGGCAGGGGAGATGGAAATTTTCGTGCGGGTCGTCGAGCTCGGCGGTTTTTCCCGCGCGGCTGCTGCCGCAAAAATGACGCCTTCCGCCGTGAGCAAACTGATCGCTCGGCTGGAAAGCCGCCTTGGTGCGCGCCTGCTCAACCGTTCCACCCGTCAGCTTCAGATCACCCCAGAGGGCTGCGCCTTCTATGAACGTGCAACTCGTATCCTCGCGGATCTTGAAGAGGCCGAACGCGCCGCCGGTGAGGGCGAACAGCCTGTCGGGCGCGTTCGGATCAACACCAGCGCTTCTTATGCAACGCATATTCTTGCGCCCATCCTGCCACGGTTTCTGGCGCTTCATCCAGGCATCACGCTCGATATCGTCCAGACGGATATGGTGGTTGACCTGCTCGCGGAGCGCATGGATGTGGCGGTGCGCGCGGGACCACTGAAAAGCTCAACGCTTGTCGCCCGCAAGCTCGGTGAGACAAGGATGATCATTGCTGCCGCTCCGGATTATCTGGAGCGTTATGGCGTGCCGCAAACAATCGCCGATCTGGAAGATCACAATCGCCTCGGATTCGGGTACTCGAGGTCAGTCGACGGGTGGCCGTTGCGGGATGCCGGAAAGACTGTTGTCATTCCGGCGACGGGGCGCGTGCAGGTAAGCGACGGCGAGGGCCTTCGCCGTCTTGCCCTTGCCGGTGTCGGTCTGGTCCGCCTTGCCGCTTTCACCGTGCGAGAGGATATCGCCGCCGGTCGGTTGATCTCCGTGCTCGATCATCTCGACACAGGTGAGACGGAGATGTTTCATGCCGTTTATGTCGGCCAACGCGGTCCGCTTCCGGCACGTATTCGAGCCCTGCTTGATTTTCTGGGCGAGTATGGCCGGGTGAGATAATCCAGGACGTTAGAATGTGTGACCCGCATACGACGGGGTGGGTCTGGTAAATGAGGCGTCTGCACCGGCCGCCTATGGTTTCGGACTGGACAATGCGAAGGCGCCAACCGATTTCAACGTTATCTGCGTCTCGCCGGTAAGTGTGCTTGGTATCGCACCGCAAAGACTGCCCGTCGTCACGACATTGCCAGCCTTGAGCATGTCGCCCTTGTTGAGTGCCGCATTGGCAAAGGCGACCAGCGGCGCAAGCGGATCACTATTCGGATGTCTTACCCTGGCATCAAACAGCGACACCTGCCCCTCGGTGACGGTGAGCTGCGGCAGGTTTTCGCCATTTCCGGCAAAGACATCCACGATGCCTTTATCGACGTCCGGTCCGATGACGAAGCCGTGGTTGGCGAGGCGATCCGCGAGAAAAAGCGGAAACGGCACCTGGTTTTTCTCCGCCAGCCTGTAGCGGAGAAGTTCAGCGCCGAGATGGACCTTGTCGATAAATGCCATCAGGTCGGCCCTCGCCAGCGGCCCCGCCGCCGCCGCAGGAATATCCGCCGAAAGCGTAAAGCAGATCTCGACCTCGATGCCTTCGGTGCCGCCATGGGGAAAAGAAGCGGCATTGGCTTCATCGACCCGCACGCAATCGAACATGGGCGCCCCGACGGCCTCGCCGTCGGGGCGAATCGCCAGTTTCCAGCCGGAAACCGGCTCTGCCCAGTTCTCAGCAAAAGCCCGCTGGACCGCCATAGCCTCTGCAAGCGCACCGGGGATGAGACCCTCCGCCTGCACCGCCGCCAGAGATATTTTCGCCCCGCCTCGGCTCGCGGTGGTAAAGCGTCCAGCCAGCTTCTCGATTGCAGTCATTCCCTCATGTCTCCTGATGATCTCGCGCGCTGAATGCCGTCACGATTTGACGTGGTGTGCCAAGGCCCTCAATGCCGAGTTCGACCATATCGCCGGCTTTTAGGAACACGGGCGGGTTCATTCCAAGACCGACCCCGGGCGGCGTCCCCGTGGTGACAACGTCGCCCGGCATGAGGCGCATGAAGCGGCTGATGTAAGAAACAAGCATTACGATCGGAAAACTCATCTTGGATGTCGAGACGGCTCCTTTTCGCTCTGAAATAAAATTCGAGCGGCAATGGCCGCCCGTTTTATTTTGGTGTCACGCGACGTCTGCGTCGAACTGGATGCTGTGAAGTCGTTTATACAGACCGTCATTCGCTAGCAATTCACGCCGGCTTCCCTGTTCGGCCACTTCACCATTATCCATCACGACGATTTTGTCGGCGCGGTTGATTGTGGAAAGGCGATGGGCGATCACGATGGATGTCTTGTTGAGCGTCAGGCGCTCTAGCGCATCCCGCACGAGAGCCTCGGACTCGGAATCCAGTGCACTTGTCGCTTCGTCCAGGATCAGGATATCCGCGTCCCGAAGCATCGCGCGTGCAATCGCCACACGCTGTCGCTGGCCGCCAGACAGGCCGGAGCCGTTTTCGCCCAGCCTGGTGTCGTATCCGTTCTGCATCTTCATGATGAAATCATGCGCATTCGCAGCCTTTGCTGCCGCTATGATCTCTTCCTCTGTCGCATTGTCGCGGCCGACGGAGATGTTGTGCTTGATCGTTCCGGAGAACAGGAATGTTTCCTGACCGACATAAGAAACGTGTTCGCGCAGGCTGGCAAAGGAAACATCGCGCAGATCCATGCCGTTGATTTCAACGGAGCCGTTCTGTGGATCGTAAAGACGCATCATGAGGTTGATGATCGTCGACTTGCCACTGCCGGAGGGGCCGACCAGTGCCGTCATCTTGCCGCCTTCGAAGAGGACGCTAACGTCGTTAAGAACCGGCTGGCCGGGCACGTACTCGAAGCTGACGTTCTTAAGCTCGACATCGCCGCTTGCCTTGGGAAGCGGGACTGCGTCCTTCTTTTCGGTCAGCGTTAGCGGCGCGTCCAGCACCTGAAACATCATGCGCACGCCTATCATCCCGCCCTCGATCTGCACGCGCATCCGAGCAAGCCGCTTGGCAGGCTCGTAGGCAAGGAGAAGAGCCGTGATAAAGGCCATCAGATCGCCGGGGGAACCGCCTTTTTCGAGCACAGTGTAGCCAGAGACGGCAATTACCACTGCAATGGCAAGACCAGACAGGGTTTCCATGATCGGGCTGGTCGCGGCTTCCAGTCTGGCTATGCCATTGGCTCGCTGCTCGACATCGGAAACCGCTTTGTTCATGCGTTGCGCCATCAGCTTCTCTAAGGAAAAAGCCTTGATGACTCGCACGCCGATGCTGGTTTCCTGGACGACGTTGACGATTTCGCCCAACGAAGCAAGTTCCGCCTCCATGATCTTTCGGACGCGCCGCAGAACGAGACGAACGCTGAAGATTGCCAAAGGACCGATAATCATGGAAATCGCGCTCAGAAGGAAATTCTGGGCGAACATCACGATGATCAAGCCGAGGAGGGAGAAGAGGTCGCGAACGAAGGATGTGACGATTGTGTCGATGACGCTGCGGGCAGCTTGGGCGTTGTAGGTCACGCGGACCAGAAGTTCTGAAGATGGCAAATTTTGGAAAAAAGAGACGCCTTGCTTGAGGAGCCTATCGTAGATTTTGCGCTGCTGCTCGGCGACGATGCTATTTCCCGCCTTGCTGAGGTAGTAGCTCTGAACAAAGGTAGCAAGCCCCTTCACTATGAAGATGGCTGCAACTGCAAATGCAATCTCGAGGACGACATCGAAACCTTGCTTCAGGTAGACGCTGTTGACAATATCACGCATTATCCAAGCGCTAAGAGATGTCATGCCAGCGACAACGAGCATCGCCGCGATTGCCGCAGAATACCAGCCGACGTGTTTTTTGAAGTTTTCCTTAAATAGCCGCGTTAACAGCTTTTTGTCGTCTGGCGACAAAAATGATCCGATCACTGCAATATCCTTGCGAATTCAAGATAAATATCGTTCCGAAGCAAGACCTGCTCACCACCCCATGGCAAAGGTAATTGTAGTGTCACCTAGTCAGCATGTCACTCGTATTCACCTTGTTGCATCATCCATCCGCGCTGCACGGAGATTTACGGAACTCGGATCAAGATAGTTCGGCAACGACTTGCGTTTACGAGGGCGAAAACCCCCATTTCCAAGCCATGTGCGGCCCAAATTAGTGGCTAGCAAATAGTCCTCCTCATTCTGTCTGTCAATATCAGCGCTTTGGCTTCGTGCGCGTGTCGTGCGCGATCATGCCTCCCGTGTTTGGCTACACAGAATCATAATGTTCACTGGATGTGAATTTCATCATGGTGTCTGTATTTATAAGTATTTGTTTGGTTTAATATTATTAATCAAAAATGTAATTAATTAAGTTTTGTCTAATCTTATTATTTCTACGAAATTTCTATAGACTATAAAAATTATTATGAGTATTAGTTAATTGAATTTTTTTAGGTTTTGTGTTTCTGCATGTTAATGATTTTTAGGGTGCTCCTTGAGAAATAGTTTCGTTTATAATGAAATTGAGAAATTTGGATTGAGGTCGCCTGATATTGAGGTTTTGGCGCAGAGATATTATGCGCAATGCGCAGAAGATCTTATTGTTGTCAGTATACTGAAAGCGCTTTCCGCGCGTAGGCATTTTGATCTTTCGGCAGAGCGATATCTTGAGGTTGGCGCTAATCATCCTATTGCCACAAGTGCGACGTATCTTCTTTCTCTCGAATTGGGAATGAGCGGGGTCCTCGTTGAGGCAAATCCGGCGCTTATCGCCGATCTGGAAAAGGTTCGAAAACAAGACCTTGTTTTGAACAAGGCGATTATTGTCGGTGATTCAGATACCGCAGAGCTTTTCGTATCAAATCAAAATGAACTCTCGTCTTTATCGAGGCGATTTGTCGAAGATTGGCAAGATGGCGCCGTCGGATTGAAAGATGTCATCACGGTTCAGGCATCTCGTATGAACGATGTGCTTGAGGAGTTTTTTTCAGAGCGCGCACCCTTGTATCTGTCCATCGACACTGAAGGTTTGGACCTTGACTTGCTTAAGGACGTCGATTGGGACCGCTGGCGCCCTGCCGTTGTCCAAGCGGAGCCCTCTGAACATTTTATTGAAAACAATGCTGAACTGATCTCTCAGTTGCTGGAAAGCAAGGGTTATGTGCTCGTAGCGAAGACAGCGGTCAATCTTATATTCATGGATAGCAGCCTAGCCACGAAAAATAGCGCATCTCAAGTTGACGGAGACGGAGCGGGCGCGGAAAGCGTCTCTGGCCCTACTGTTGTGGGGATTGTCACTCGGACAAAGGATCGCGCCGTACTGCTTCGAAGGGCGCTGGAAAGCGTAAAGAACCAGACATATGAAGATTGGAGACTGGTTGTCGTAAATGATGGCGGGCAGGCTGAGTCCGTTGATTGGCTCGTTGGGCAGATCTTCGAGGGAGACGCGAGAGTGAGCGTTCTTCATCATGAGGTGTCCAAGGGAATGGAGGCGGCATCAAATGCCGGACTCGCAAAGTTGAATACGGAATACGCCGTCATCCACGATGACGATGATAGCTGGGCGCCCGAGTTTCTGGCTTCGATGACCTCAACCATCGCCCGTCGTCAGAAAACATTTCCGTCAATCAAAGGAATTGTATGCCGCATCAACAGTGTATTTGAAACTGTTGTCGGTAATGAAATCACAATAGAACGCGTCGAACCGTTTCGAGCTTTGCATTCCGACCCTCTCGATGAGGGTCTACTCTCCGTTCAAAAGATGTTGGTTCGCAATCAGTTTCCTCCAATAGCGTTCATGTTCGACCTCGCCACTGCGCGCGAATTGGGTCTCTTCAATGAAAGCCTGCCCGTCGCTGGTGATTGGGATTTTCATTCGCGGTTCTTAATGAAGCACGATGTTTGGATTCTGCCTGAGTATCTAAGTTTTTATCACCAACGTGTTTCAGCCACGGGCGAGCTTGGAAACACCATCCATGCCGGCATAACTCAACATCGCCTCTATCACCAAAAAATGCGTAACGACCTTGTGCGTCAAGCGGCAGGAGAAAGCGGAGAGCGTCGAATCGCAATCACCATTCCGGCTGAAATTCAGGAGTTCACTCAAAATGAGGTGTATCACATCCTGTGGCGGCTGGGACAGATGGAAGCTGCGATACACGGTCTCCGCCCTGTACGCCCAAAGTGGCGGCATGAACTTTCAGTTTGGTTCAGGCGTTGGCGAAACCGCCTGCTGAGACGTTAGACTTAAGGGCATATTGATGTATGAATTAGTAACATTTGATATCTTTGATACACTTTTGCATCGAAAGCTGCGAGCACCGGTAGATGTGTTTGAAGCTGTTCGAGCCGCAGTTATGCAGGAGAATATTGCGCTCCTACACCATGATCTGCTCGTCACTTTCTCCCACCACCGTATCCAGGCCGAAAAAGAAGCGCGTGAAATTCGTGCTGAACTGGCCGGAGAAGAGGGTGAGATAACCTTTACGGAAATCTACGATCGTTATGAAGCTTTAACCGGATGCGGCGGCGAATTGAGACAGTTGCTTCAGGCGAAGGAACTGGAATTGGAGCAAGAATTTCTCTTCGCCAGTGAAGCAGGCCTGCGGACATACGACGAGTTGAGGGCGAAGGCGAAACGAATTGCCCTCGTTTCAGACATGTATTTGCCATCGTCCTGGCTTAAGACCGTATTGCAGGAAAAAGGATTTCAAGGGCTTTCCGATGTAAAGATTTTCGTTTCTGGGGAATTTAGGAAAAGTAAACACAGTGGCGCGCTTTATCAAGAAGTGAGCAGAAGCTTAAATGTCAGCTTTTCAGGTTCTTGGTTACATGTCGGGGACAATGTGTGGGCCGACATAGAGCAAGCAAAAAAATACTCGCTAGCTACTCATCTGGCGGATTGGGCCAAAGTTGACAATCGGCCGTTGTGGTCGAAGTGTACGCGAAACGAATATCTCGTAAACAGCGTTGTTGATTTCCTCGCTACGCCCCAATCGCGACAGTTTGTGCCCCAAGAAGCTTATGCGAGTATAGGTTACCGGATTTTCGGTCCTCTTATTTTTGGTTTTACGATATGGCTTCTGTGGAAAATAAAAGAGACCAAAGTTGAGCACGTCGCTTTTGTCGCACGTGACGGGTGGCTTCCGCATAAGCTATTTGAAATTGTAAAGCAGGATGCGGAATTGGGAAACGTCAGCAGTTCCTATCTTCATTTTTCCAGGAGTGTCGGTCATCAAATTGGATTGAAGGAATGGGATCTCGACAAAACGTGGGTGCCTTTTGGGGGTAAAGTATCCAGACCAATAGAGCAGTATCTCGATACCGTAGGTTACGACGCACGAAAAATCCCTCACCTTTTAGAGCAGTTTGGACTGGTTCTGGGGCAGCCGGTTCCTCCGGAGAAAATCAACGACAGTCGCGCGATGGTGGCGACGACCTTTGATCTTGGACTAAAGACTTCCAGTGAGCGGCGAAAAAAATTTCGCCATTACTTTGAAAAACACTTTTCTCCGGAGGTAAAGACTGGGCTGGTCGACATAGGGTGGAACGGTAATACTCAGAGGTATCTTTTCGGCGTTTTGGATCATACCTACTCTAAAGAAAACGTAATTGGACTTTATCTAGGGCTCCATTCGTCGGCCGTCACGAATAAAAACCTAGGATTTATTATGCATGGTTGGCTATCCCAATATGGCAGTCATCCTCAGATTCAAGATTACCTATTAACAGGCGGCGTTGAACTTTTGGAATTCGCTTTGACTGCGGACCACGGCACAACCCTAGGCTATGAAATAAGCGCTGAAGGCGAGATTGTCCCTAAACTCGAAGATATCCTCCCAGAGGAGAGTGACTATCGCGAAAAGGCGATGAGGGTACAGCAAGGAGTGATCAAGTTTGTGGAAGATAATAAATATCTTCTGAAAATCTATAGTCCTGAGGTGATTTCTTCATTAGCTTGGGCGTCTCCTTTCCAGCGGCTTGTTACTAATCCCCAGCAAGACGAATTGGATTTGCTCGCAGGACTTTCCCATTCCGACACTGCTGGCGTTACCTCGACGCGACTTGTCCTTGCGGCCCGACAGCCCGACAATATTCGAAAGTCGAAACGACAGATGCGTTTAGCGAGAGATAACGCATTTTGGAAGGTCGCTTTTGATCGATTGAACAAGTGAAAATGATTGCCGGATGCAATATTTGCGTCATTGGCAGAATGGCATTGTGTGGCGACCTCGTGACAGAGGCGCCACAACAACTCTGGCGGTGATGGTGCTTGACGACCGCCAAAAGCGCCGGACGTCCACCAGTCAGTGAGAACTCGGTCCGTCAGTCTGTCGCCGATATTGGAAGTTTTTTCTAATGAGTGAGGCGGCAGATGTTTTTGACGTCTCCTCGCGAACGAATGATCACAACATCTTTAGTGTCCTGCTCTTGCTGAAGCGGAACCAAGGCTGAAAACCCGCTCAAATTTTCCGGCGGCATTTTCAATTGCGAATTAATCTCGTCTCTAGGGGTTCTCAATGCCTCGACATATAGTGGCTGTCCATTGGATCCTGGGAGTTGAATGTAAACCCGTTCGCGAATTTTCTTGTCGCCATCAACCGGGATAACCCATCCCTCCAGCCTGGCAACACGAGCACCACTTTCCTCCGTGATCTCGTTGATATCAATCGCACCGTGGCATTCCATGGAATTAGCGCCGTCAGCCTTGAAAGCTGTTCCCGGGAAAGCGATTTTACAGCCGTTAACAATAGCAGTATTCCATTGTTTCCGCGCGACAAAATTAGTGAAAAGAGCAGGGTCCAGATTATCTTTGCCGCAGAAGACAAAACCGCCAAGCTGGTCTGCATCGAGGTATTTTTCAGGATGCATCAAAACGTCATCGGTTTGCGTGAGCCAGTCGGGAATCGTAAAAGATTTACGCTCTGCGAAATAGGAGAATGTCGAGCTCCAGTCATTACCCAGTGCGATAAACTGCCCACCTTCTGTGGTGGCATTTTTATCTGGGCTGGCTTCGCCGGTTCATGGATCGCGTGCCGGTCTTCCCGATTCCTGGTGACGGCAAGTTCATCAGGCAGCCTTTATATGTCGGGGATTTTGCGGCGATCATCATCTCTTCCATGGAGAAAATGCCCACAGGTACCTACGATATTTCTGGGTTGGAGCAGGTATATTATGGCGATCTGATTAATCTGATCCATACCACGGTGAAGCCGAAGGCCCGGATTATCCATATCCCTTACACGGTGTTTTGGTGGCTTCTTTTCGTTTACGGAAAGTTGAGTTCCAAGCCACCTTTCACAACGAGCCAACTTGAGGCGCTCGTGATACCCGAAACATTTCCTGTCATTGATTGGCCGGCGGTCTTTGGGGTGGAGGCCACCCCGTTGCGTAACGCAATCACCGAGACCTATCTGCACCCGACATACAGCAAGATTGTGTTGGATTTTTAGGAGACATTACCAATGAGCCGCATTGTGGTGATCGGGGCGGGGGCCATGGGGCTTGCCGCAGCACATCGCGCCGTAAATTTGGGGCACGAGGTCGATTTGATCGAAAGCGACGCGGTAGCCGGTGGAATGGCCGCCCATTTTGATTTTGGCGGATTGTCGATCGAACGTTTTTATCATTTTGTCTGTAAATCCGACGAGCCAACCTTTGCGCTGATGCGGGAACTCGGCATCGCCGACCGGATGAAGTGGCGTGGAACGTCAATGGGTTACTTCATGAAGGGGAAAATTCATCCCTGGGGCGATCCGATCTCCCTGTTACGGTTCCCGCATCTGAGCTTGATCGCAAAATTCCGAACGGGGCTTCAAATGTTCCTGACGACGAAAGCGCGCGATTTCTCCAAGATTGAACATAAGACTGCGCGGCAGTGGCTTGAACAGGGTTCCGGCAAAGAAGTGTATGGCACACTTTGGAAGCGTTTGATGGAATTGAAGTTCTACGAACTTGCCGACGATATTTCCGCCTCCTGGATCGCAACGCGCGTGCGTCGTATAGGCAACTCCCGGCGCTCGATATTTCAGGAGGAACTTGGCTATATTGACGGTGGAAGCCAGGTCTTGGTCGATGCGCTTGTCGACGCCTATACGGAAAAAGGCGGGCGCCTGCATCTCGGCGCTGCCGCCGAGCGGATAGAATGCGCGGATGGCAAGGTGGCAGGAGTACGGACGAAGGAGCGGTTCTTTCCCGCCGATGCTGTCATTTCCACCCTGCCGACGCCATTGGTATCCCGCTTGGTGCCTGATCTCCCCGAAGCGTCGAAAAAGAAATACGATGATATTCGCAATATCGGCGTGGTTTGCCTTCTCTTCAAATTGAAGAAATCCATCAGCCGCCATTTCTGGATCAATATCGTTGATGACACCATCGAGATACCCGGGCTGATTGAGTTTTCCAATCTTCGCCCCGTGAGCGACACTGTCGTTTATGTGCCGTATTACATGCCGACGACGAATCGCAAATGGAGCTGGACCGACCAGCAGTTCATCGATGAGGCTTTGGGATACATTAAAAAAGTAAATCCCGATGTAAGCGACAACGATGTTATCGAAGCGAAAGTTGGCCGGCTCGCCTATGCGCAGCCAGTTTGCGAGCCAAATTTCTACGATAAATTGCCGCCTGTTCAGACGCCTATTTCGGGGCTCCAGATTGCCGACACTTCCTATTATTATCCTGAGGATCGGGGCATCGCGGAAAGCGTGAGGCTCGGCAGAGCGATGGCTGAAGCCGTGCCGAAATGAGATCGATTTCCGGAATGATCTCATCACCTTTCGTTCGCTTCGTGTTGTCAGGCGGTATAGCTGCCGGCGTTAATGTTCTTTCGCGGGCAGCGCTATCCACAATCACCAGCTATTCTGCTGCAATCGTGATAGCCTACCTCATCGGCATGACGACGGCCTATGGCCTCATGAAACTATTCGTTTTCGAGGAGTCAGGTCGCCGACCTGAGGCGGAATATCTGCGCTTTGGTTTGGTGAACATGGTTGCGTTGGCCCAGGTCTGGCTCGTGAGCGTCGGATTGGCCAGATGGCTGTTCCCACTCGTTGGGTTCGGTTTTCATCCAGAGGCGGTGGCGCATGTGATTGGTGTTTGAGCCCGGTTGCAACGAGTTATTTCCTGCACAAGTACTTTACCTTTTCATCAAGCTGAACCTGTAGAGCGAAAATACCAGGAAGCACGGTGTTTCCGAAAGTAACGCGATACAAGGGATCGTCAGTTTCGGTGTTTTTGAAGTGGTGAAAAAATGAAATGTGTGGTTTGCGGCAGCGAAGACTTCGTCAGTAACAACGTCATTTGGGACGAGCTAGCTGAGGAATGGGGTATAGATCACCTAGAGCGGTCATATATCGATCGACAACAGGGAACACAGTGTTCGGATTGCGGCTGCAATATTCGCAGCCAGGCGCTTGCACGCTCTATTATGCGTCATTGGCATTCGAGTACAAAGTTCGCAGACTTTGTTGTTGCAAGTAAAGATAAAAAAGTTCTCGAACTAAATGAATGCGCACAGCTGTCTAGCTACTTGAAGAGGATGCCTGGTCGTATCCTTGCGGAATATCCAGAGGTCGATATGCATTCGCTCCCATACGTGGATGAAACCTTCGACTTAGTTGTTCATTCAGACACTCTCGAGCACGTCGACAACCCTGTAAAAGCGCTATCAGAGTGCAGACGGGTTCTGAAACCGGGCGGTCTTCTAGCTTACACTGTTCCCATAATTGTAGGCAGGTTGACCCGCGATCGTACGGGACTGCCCAAGAGCTACCACGGTGCTCCAAGCTCCAATGCATCCGACTTTCTCGTCGTAACCGAATACGGAGCTGATGCGTGGAAACATGTCATCGAGGCTGGGTTTGATGAAGTCTGCCTAAGCACTTTCGATTATCCTGCGGGGATAGCAATTAGCGCATCACGTCCAAGCGATCAGCCACCCGGAAATTTTCGGTTGGGAAAACTCGTTTCACGAGGAAAAAAGTCGCAAGTTTTTTTCTAGATATCCGTCATGGCGAAGGACCAGTGATTTCTTGAGGTATCTTGCAGTTGGGGTAGGCGTCGGAAAGTAAGCGCGTCTTTGAAACGTCCGCGTTACCACCTCATATAAAGCCATTGGTTTTTAGTGGCTGGATCATTGTCTCGACTTGAGCCTGAGAATAGGGTATCCGCCTCAAAATATAATCAGCTACGCATTTTGCCGAGGAAAAATATGACCGACGATCTTGATTTCACCGGCGAACGCTATCTACCCACAATTGGTGGGAATATCTACCTTGAGCATATGCACCGGTATCATCTGGCGAAAAATTTTGTCAGAGGCAAAGATGTTCTCGATATCGCAGGTGGTGAAGGTTTCGGCTCCGCACTTCTTGCGGAAACTGCCAGGTCCGTAATCGGCGTGGATATTTCAGACGAAGCGGTCCGTCACGCACAGTCGAAGTACAAAGCTGAGAATATTTCCTTCAAGGTTGGATCATGTGAAGACATTCCCTTGCCGTCGGCTTCGATGGATGTCGTCATTTCCTTTGAAACGCTTGAACACATTGAGGCCCATGATCGCTTTATGCAGGAGATCAAGCGCGTTCTGCGCGCCGATGGAATATTGATCATCTCCACTCCGGAAAAGTACGCCTACACTGTCGCGACAGGGCTGGTTAATCCCTTTCACGTCAAGGAGCTTTTGAAGTCTGAATTTGACGAGCTCCTGGGGCAATATTTTACTTATGTATCGATGCATGGTCAGAAGATCGGTTTTGGCTCAATCATCGCATCTGAAAACCAAGCTACGCGTTTTTTTGAAACGGACTCTGGAAGTGGCGCAACCACTGTGGGTCTCGAATCGCCGATGTACATGATCGGTGTCGCATCGGATCGTCCGGTTGATGATGTGAGCATGAGCGGCGTCTTTTCGCAGGATATTCAAGCGTCAGAACCAGTCCTCAAGCGCGTAGAGTTCGAACAGGCTCACTGGGCCGAAATTCTGATGAAGGACATTGATCAGATTTCGGGCAAAGTCGACGCGCTTCAGCGCAACAACTGGATGAGCCGAGCTTCTTTGACAAAGTTTCTGAAGCGTTTGATTTATACTCGTTTATTGTACGCCTTGTCGGAAGTCAGTGTCTTCAGCACTCGAAGGCGAAAAAGGTTTCTGAAATCGGCTGAAAAGCGCGATCCGATGTTGCTGTCGCGTAAGGTCGATCAGTTCTGCCTCGACTATTATCAGAGGATTGCTTCCAACAGGATTATTGCGGCGAGCCGCTCCAGTATCAGCGCCCAGACCGGCGTGAGGGTGACTGCGATCGTGCCGAACTTCAATCACGCGCGGTATCTTCCTCAGCGTCTGGACAGCATCCTGGCGCAGACCTATCCGCTTATCGATATTCTGGTTCTGGATGATTGCTCCAGTGACGACAGTCGCTCGGTAATCGACGCATATGTCAAGCGTTTCCCTGAGCGTATCAGAGCTGTCTATAATACTGAAAATTCGGGAAATGTGTTCCGTCAATGGCAGAAGGGTCACTCGCTGGCAAAGGGTGATTTGGTCTGGATTTGCGAAAGCGACGATTTTTGCGAGCCGACTTTCGTTGAAAGAATGATCAATGCATTTCGTGACCCAAGCGTGATGATGGCGTTCGGGCGAATCCAATTTGCGAATAGTCAGGGAGAGTATTTTGCCGGGCTGGATCATTACCGCGAGGATAGTGAGCCAGGGATCTGGGAAGCACGCATGACTCGTCCGGCCGCCGAGTGGTTTCGCGGCGGCTTTGGCGTCAAAAATGTGATTGCCAACGTCGGAGGAAGCCTCTGGCGGCGTTTTGAGATTTCCGATCAGGTATGGGAAGAGGCCAGAAGTTACAAAATCATGGGCGACTGGTATCTCTATTCGGCTATCGCAGCGGGTGGACAGATCGCATACGAGCCCAGTTCTGTCAGCTATTTCCGTATTCACGATAGCAATACATCCGGTAGCAGCGCCCAATCGAAGCCAGAATATTATAAAGAATATGCGCGACTGATGACATCGTTGAAGAAACGATGGGATATTCCAGATGGCACCCTCAAACGCTTTATCGAGGTCTGTCGCAGCGTCTCGAAAGGTGCTGGAGTCCAGGCTGAAGAATTTCAAAAGCTGGTGAATTACCAAAGCCTTAGTGCGGTCCCGCGTGAACATATTCATGTTCTGGTCGGCATTTTGGGCTTTTCGTTCGGCGGTGGAGAAATATTCCCGATTCACCTCGCGAATGCACTTCGCCGCAAGGGGATCATGGTCTCCATTCTTCAGATGCACGACGCGGACGATCATAAAGACGTGCGGCGTATGCTCGACCCTGGTATCCCTGTCTATACGGCCAATGCGGTTCGCGACATGGGGATAGATCGTTTCATCACGAATGCAGGAATCTCGGTGGTTCATTCGCATGTTGCCAATGTCGAAGGGTTCTTGCTCGACGGGCAAGGCATCTCAGCGCCCTTTATTTCGACACTGCATGGATCCTATGAGGCGATGGATGTTTCGACGAGCAGGATCGACCGCTGGAGCAAGAAAATTGATAAATTCGCCTATACTGCCGATCGGAACCTGGGGCCGTTCGATAATCTTCAGATAGGTAAAGAAAAATTCGTAAAAGTTAAAAATGCGATGCCTGTTGATGAAGTAGCGTTCCCCAAAACACGTGCTCAGCTGGGTGTGGCAGAGGATGCTGTCGTATTTTCGCTTGTTGCACGAGGGGCTGAAGGCAAAGGCTGGGTAGAGGCCGTCAGGGCATATCGCTTATTGCGGGAGCGGCGACCTGATGTCCCGATGGCGATGCTTATGGTGGGCGAAGGGCCAGCCACGGACGATGCCAAGCTCTTGGCGGCGACGGACGAGACCATTCACTTCCTTGGTTTTATTAAGGAGATCTATGGTCTCTACCGTATTAGCGACGTGGCTCTGATACCGACACGCTTTCCAGGTGAATCTTATCCCCTGTGCTTGATACAGGCGCTCCAAGTGGGGGTCCCGTGCGTGTCCACGGATGTCGGTGAGATCAAGGCAATGTCACAGATCGATGGCCAACAAGCTGGAATTATCATCGCCAATGACAGCGATAACGACCGATTTGTGAATGAATTGAGCGACGCCATGGAAAAAATCTTGGAGAAAGATGTCCGTGACGGCTTTAGAGAAAAAGCGCAAATCCTTGGAGCGACATATGATATCGATGTGCTCGCTAGTGAGTATCTCGATCATTATCGTTCTGTGCTCGCAAGGAAGTGACGTTGGCGGCAGTAAGGTGATAGGCTTTTTATGAAGATATTGGTTCTCGGCGGCGGTGGGTTCATCGGCTACCACCTTGTCGAAGATTTGGTGGTCGCGGGACACGAGGTGAAGGTGCTGGGAAGAAGCCGTCTTCCTGGTCGTCCGCTGCCGGCAGGTGTGCAGTATGTTTCGGGAGAGTTGGCTGATAGCCAGCTGATGCGCGAGCTTCTGGTGGATGTCGACGCCGTGGCGCATCTTGTCAGCGGGACGGTGCCGTCCACGGGCGATAAGGACCCCGGCAAGGATGTTGAGCTTAATCTTCTCGGAACCCTGAGCCTCCTCGAGGATATGGCAGCATGCAATGTAACCCGCATTCTCTACCTATCGTCGGGTGGGACTGTCTACGGCAAGCCGCAGGAGGTCCCAATTCCGGAGGGACATATACTCGATCCGATATGTTCGTATGGCGTAGTGAAGGTTGCGATAGAGTCCTATCTTAAACTCTATGAGATCAAGGCCGGTATACGGCCTGTTGTGATCCGAGCCTCCAATCCTTACGGTCTCTATCAGGGTAACCTGGGCGTCCAAGGCATAATAGGCACATATCTCAACCTTGCCCTGAAGCACCAGCCCATCGAAATATGGGGAGATGGCTCCACGATTCGCGACTATATTCACGTCAAAGACCTTAGCAGCCTATGCGTCACCGCGCTTCTCAGTGACAGGGTCGGCGTCTACAACGGGGGTAGCGGAACTGGGACTTCCGTCCTCCACATCGCGGAAATCGTACAGGAGATTACGGGTAATCCCATTCCAATAGTCTATAAGCCTCATCGAAGCCTCGACGTTCCGGTATCCGTTCTCGACATAGAGCGGGCAAAGATGGATTTTGACTGGGAGCCAAAGATAGGTTTGAGAGAGGGGATTGCCGGCGTCTGGTCATGGTTGAAGGAACACGAATAGCGATTGCTATTACGCACTCGTTCGCTTCATGGTTGATGTTTGATAGATTCGACTGCGCCCTTGAGAAATCCGGCGGCCTTGGCCCGCCGGCGCGCTGAGAATAGAGCGCTGGGCGACATGATCAGCGCGAAGGCTTGAACGAAAGTCGAAAGTCTTGGAAGCGGCCGCCGGTGCTTGATACCGGTATAAATTCTCGATTGCGCCATATGAAACGCCTTGAGCCGAGCGATTTCGGGAGAACGGCCCGACGAGTGCCCCGCCGCATGGGAAACAAGGGCATCGCGTGCAAATACGAGTTGCCCTAATTTTGCAAGGCGCAACGATAGGTCATCATCTTCGTGATAAAGAAAGATAGCCGGATCAAAGCCATCGACCGCGTCAAATTTTTGTCTTGAAACAAAAAAAGCGGCCCCGCTCAAAACGGGAACGACGGTATCGACTGCGGGCCAGCCCTTTTTCATGTAGCGGCGGCGTGGCAATAACCAGGACCGCCGCTTGAAATATTCACTTCCGTCCGAGTTGGAAATTCGTGGATTAAATGCAACACCCGACGGGTGACGATCAATGGCCTCCAGCAAGGCTTCAATCGCGCCTGCGGTCAATCGGGCGTCAGGGTTTAAAAACAGGATCCAAGGTGTCTGCGCCACCGCCGCGCCCGCATTGCAGCCGCGGCCGAAGCCCTGATTGTCCTCCAACTGAACAATCCTGATGTTCCTACCGGCAGGGAGGTTCGCAAAACTATTCGTTTTTCCGTTGTCGACGAGAACTATTGGTGTTTCCTCAGGCACCGTCGCGATCATCTCCGCTATGAGCGCATCACTCTTGTAGCAAACAGAGATCACCGTTACGTCCGAGAGTGACAAACTAGGCATTTTGACTCCAGAGACCAGGCGCACGATCCTGCCTCAACTTGGCAACCTTTGATGAGTTGCTGTAGCGGAAGGTGTTAATGCGGTTTTGTTCAACTCGAAGCGGAGGCATATGACAGCGCACTTACGAGGAAGCGAGTCTCCTTAGATATACGCCATAATCACCTTTGCCGGCATTTTCTGCGAGTGCTGAGAATTCGGATCTCGTGATGAAGCCTTTGCTCAGAGCAATCTCTTCCGGGCATGCAATCTTGAAGCCCTGCCGCTTTTCAAGCGTCCGCACAAACTCGCCCGCCTCGAGAAGACTGTCCGGTGTGCCGGTATCAAGCCAGGCGTAACCGCGTCCCATGATGGATACTTTCAGCTTGCCGCGCTCGAGATAGGTCCGATTGACGTCCGTAATCTCGTATTCGCCGCGTGGCGATGGTTTGAGATTGGCGGCGATGTCGACAACATCGGCATCGTAAAAATAAAGACCCGTGACCGCCCAGTTGGATTTGGGCTTTGCCGGCTTTTCTTCGATGGAGAGGGCGCGCATTTCGCTATCGAAATCGACCACACCATAACGTTCGGGATCGTTCACATGATAGGCGAAGACCGTAGCACCGTCGCTAACGCTTGTACCAGCCTGCAGAAGTTCCGGTAATCCGTGGCCGTAATAGATGTTGTCACCCAGGATGAGGCAGGATGGCGACCCCGCCACGAAATCCGCGCCGATCATATAGGCCTGCGCCAGACCATCCGGGCTCGGCTGGACCGCATATTCAATGGAAAGACCCCATTTTGAACCATCACCCAAAAGGGACTGGAAGAGCGGCATGTCATGGGGGGTCGAGATAATCAGAATCTCGCGAATGCCGGCCAGCATCAGTGTGGTCAGTGGATAATAGATCATCGGCTTGTCGTAGACCGGCAGGATCTGCTTCGAGACCGCCAATGTCATCGGATGCAGGCGCGTGCCGCTGCCACCGGCCAGAATGATGCCCTTCATGGCGTTTCCTTTTTGCTCTGCGCAAGAGCGGTGACCACCGCGCGCGTTGATGTTTGCCAGCTCTGCAGTTTTATAGAGTAGACCTCTTCAAGCTTGCTGCAATCAAGCCGCGAGTTTGCCGGGCGTCGGGCCGGGGTAGGGTATTGCGCAGTCGTGATGTCGTTGACGATCATCGACTTTCCGCCGTCTTCTTCAGCGAATGCGAATATTTGTTTCGCGAAATTCGCCCAGTTCGTTTCACCTGATCCAGACAGATGAAACACCCCACGAAGAGGGGCCGAGGAATCTTCCACGAGCTTTCTTGCGATTGTTACCACCGCGGCAGCGATATCGTTGGCCGAGGTAGGGCATCCGAACTGGTCAGCAACCACATTGATCTCGTCGCGGTTCTCGCTCAGCCTCAGCATGGTCTTCACGAAGTTATTGCCATATTCCGAATAGACCCATGCGGTCCGCAGAACCACGTAATTGTCGGTGGCCTCCGAAACGGCTCGTTCGCCTTCTAGCTTCGAGCGGCCGTAGACGGAAGTGGGGCCTGTCGGATCGCTTTCGACATAAGCGGTGTCCTTGGCGCCGTCGAAAACATAATCCGTAGAAAGATGAATGAGGGGAATGCCGAGGTCACTTGCCGCTTGCGCGACAGCCCTTGCTCCATCCCGATTAACGGCAAAAGCGATGTCAGGCTCGCTCTCTGCCTTGTCGACGGCGGTATAGGCGGCAGCCGATACCACGGCATCGGGTTTTACCTGGCGTAGCGCCTTCAGAACAGTTTCAGGCTGTGCAAGGTCGAGTTCCGGCCGACCGAGAGCCACGATCTCCAGCTCGGCGCTCGCCAGTGCTAGAAGGGCGCTGACGACCTGACCATTTTTGCCTGTAACTGCCAGCCGCATTCGCTCAGCCCTTCGTCAGAACGCCGAGGCGTTCTCCGGCGTAAACCCCCTCGCGAAGCGGCTGCCACCACCAGGCATTTTCGAGATACCATTCCACCGTCTTGCGGATGCCGGTAGCAAAGTTTTCCTGGGCTTTCCAGCCGAGTTCGGTTTCGAGCTTCGTCGCGTCAATGGCGTAGCGCGCATCGTGTCCGGGACGATCCGTGACGTATTTGATGAGCTCGGCATAGGGTTTGGATTGTGGGCGCAGTTCGTCGAGAATGGAGCAGATGCAGTTCACCACATCGATATTCTTTTGCTCGTTTCTGCCGCCGACGTTGTATTTCTCGCCGGCAAGGCCCTTCTGAACGATGAGCCACAGGGCGCGGGCATGATCCTCCACATAAAGCCAGTCGCGGATGTTCGCGCCGTTTCCGTAGACCGGCAGCGGTTTGCCTTCCAGCGCGTTGAGAATGATCAGCGGAATGAGCTTTTCCGGAAAGTGGAAGGGGCCGTAATTGTTGGAGCAGTTGGAAATGACGACCGGAAGGCCGTAGGTGCGCTGCCAGGCCGTGGCCAGATGATCGCTTGCGGCTTTCGAAGCGGAGTAAGGCGATGAGGGATCGTAAGGGGTTGTTTCTTCAAACAAACCGTCATCGCCGAGAGAGCCGTAAACCTCATCGGTTGAAACATGCAGCATACGGAAATTCGCCTTGGCGTCGTCCGCAAGGCTGCTCCAATATTGCCGCGCGGACTCCAGCATCGTGAAAGTGCCGTTGATATTGGTCTGGATGAAATCAGCAGCGCCGGTTATGGAGCGGTCGACATGGCTTTCGGCGGCCAGATGCATCACGTAATCCGGCTGGAATGTCGCGAACGCCTCATTCATCGCGGCCCGGTCGCATATGTCGGCCTGGAGAAAGCGGTGATTGGGTGCGTTTTCAATGGGCTTGAGGGAAGCCAGGTTCCCTGCATATGTCAGCTTGTCTACGGTGAGAACATCCGCGCCAACCTCGCTCACGAGATAACGTACGAGGGCTGAGCCGATAAATCCGGCGCCGCCGGTAACTAGAACGCGCATCATCAGTTTCCAGTTTTTTGGTAGGTGAAATATTCAGGCAATTCGGACAGAAGAGGCTGCTTTGTATCCTTGTCGGAAAGGATGCAGCCTTCCCGCTTCGGCCAGTTGATGCCTATGGCAGGGTCATCCCATTTAACGCCGCGGTCACTGGCTGCGCTGTAAGGGGCCGTCACCTTGTATGCGATGACCGTATCGTCCGCGAGCGTCATGAAGCCGTGGGCAAACCCCGCCGGAACCCATAGCTGTTGGCCGTTTTCGGGTGATAGCTCGACAGCGGCCCATTGCCCGAAAGTGGGCGATCCTGTTCTGATGTCGACAGCGACGTCCAGCAGCCGCCCACGAATGCAGCGAACGAGCTTGCCCTGTGCAAACGGCTCTGTCTGGAAATGAAGCCCACGTACAGTACCCGCTTGTGCAGACAGGGATTCATTGTCCTGTACGAACTCCACATCCGATACATTTTCGCGAAACCAGTCCTTCTTGAAAACCTCGCTGAAGTAACCCCGGCTGTCCCCGAAACGAGCTGGAGTTATCTTTTTCAAGCCTGGTATCGAGAATGCTTCTACTTGCACTATGCGGATCCTGTCTGGTCTGCCTACTCTGAGGTGATATGACTTTATCGGCAGGGACAGTCAATAACGCTTTATTGACCGCCCACACAAGAGAGATCGAATCTCGGTCGAGCAGCAGGCGAAAGGCCTGTGCCAATGCCAGTTTTCATACTTTGATGATCGACGGCAGGGATACGCCCTAACGCCGAGCCTGCCGATATTGTCCGGCGGGCCGAAACGAGGGAGAGATCGAGTATTGATCAGGCCTTCGGTTTCGTTCGGTCGCGCGGTTTGAAAGTTGTGATTACCGGCATCCTTACTTCCACATTGCCCGCATCCTCGCTCCCACATCGATGCGGATCTGCTGCGCGCTGCGCTCGGAAGCGGCAGCCGACACCAGTGGCCAGGTTGCCGTCTCGAAAAATTGCAGCAAGGTCGCCGGGATGAAGCGGGTTCTTGCAGCGTAAACATGCCTGTCTCCCTGCTGGCTCTGGCCGCCGGTGAAGAAGCGTTGCGGCGTGATCAGCGACAGGCTGTCCTTGGCGCGCGTCATGGCGACATAAAGCAGCCGGCGTTCTTCCTCCAGTTCCTGGGTGGTGCCGACGCCGAGATCGGAGGGGATGCAGCCATCGACCACGTTCAGGATGAAGACGGAACGCCACTCCTGGCCTTTTGCCGAATGGATGGTAGACAGGCTGAGATAGTCCTCGTCGAGCAGTGGCACGCCGGCCTGATCGCTGGTGGCGTCGGGTGGATCGAGGGTCAGCTCGGTCAGAAAACGTTCGCGTGAGGGATAGCCGCCAGCGATTTGCTCGAGTTGTAGCAGATCGGCCTTGCGGGTGTCGGCGTCCTCATGGAGGCGTTCGAGATGGGGTTCGTACCACAGCCGTGCCTGCCCGATCTGGCCTGGCCAGTCATTCGGCGCCTGTCGCAGGCCCGCCAGCATTTGCGTGAAGGCTGTCCAGTCGTCGCCGGTCTTCGGCGGCGGCGGAATTTCGGCAAGGGCAAGCAGCGGCTCGGGGTCTGTCGCAATCGTATCGAGAATATTGCCGGCCTTCTTCGGCCCGATGCCTGGCAACATCTGCAGCAGCCGGAAACCGGCGACACGGTCGCGCGGGTTCTGTGCGAAGCGCAGCACGGCCAGCATGTCCTTCACATGGGCGCTGTCGAGAAATTTAAGGCCGCCAAATTTGACGAAGGGAATGTTTCGGCGGGTCAGTTCCACCTCGATCGGGCCGCTATGGCTGGAGGTGCGGAACAGCACGGCCTGCTGTTTCAGCGTCATGCCGGTTTCGCGGTTGGCGAGAATCTGGTCGATGATGAAATTCGCCTGCTCGGTTTCGTCCTTCACTGTCACGAGTTTCGGGCGCTCCAGCGACTGCCGCTCGGTCCAGAGGTTCTTGGTGAACCGCTCGCGCGCCAGATCGATGACGCCGTTGGCGGCCGCAAGGATCGGCTGGGTCGAGCGATAGTTGCGGTCCAGCGTGATGATGTCGGCCGCCGGGCTGAAGGAAGCCGGAAAATCGAGGATGTTTCGCACCGTCGCCGCCCGGAAGGAATAGATCGACTGCGCATCGTCACCCACCACGGTCAACCCGCGGCCGCCGGGTTTGAGCGCCATCAGCACCGAGGCCTGCAGGCGGTTGGTGTCCTGATATTCGTCGACCATCACATGGTCGAAGCGGTTGCCGATATCATCAGCCAGAACGGGATCGCTCACCATCTGCGCCCAGTAAAGCAGGAGATCGTCGTAATCGAGCACGTTCTGGACCTGCTTGGCCTCCACGTAGGCTGCAAACAGTTCCTTGAGTTCGCTCTCCCAGTTGGCGACCCAGGGATAATGCTGGCGCAATATCTCCTTGAGCGGCGTCTGGGAATTCACCACACGCGAATAGATCGCGAGACACGTACCCTTTGTCGGAAAACGGCTTTCCGTTTTGGAAAAACCCAGCTCGTGCCGGCAAAGGTTCATCAGGTCGGCACTATCTTCGCGGTCGTGGATGGTGAAATCGATGTTGAGGCCGATCTGTTCGGCATAGATGCGCAACAGCCGTGCACCAATGCCGTGAAACGTGCCGGACCAGGCGAGCGCATCGGTCATGATTGCCGAATTCGCCCCGATAACGTGTTTGCAGATACGCTCGACCCGCCGCGACATTTCCGTGGCGGCGCGTCTGGAGAACGTCATCAGCAGGATGCGGCGGGGATCGGCGCCGTTTACGATCAGATGGGCGACACGGTGTGCGAGCGTGTTTGTCTTGCCCGAACCCGCGCCAGCGATGATCAGCAAAGGCCCGGCCGTATGCCCGTCAGCGAGCCCAACGCCATGCTCGACCGCCCTGCGTTGCTGTTCGTTGAGTTTTTCCAGATAGGCAACCGCCATGCCAGCAATCCTTTAGATAACCTGCCTGTCCCCACGGATGAGAACCCTATTCAGAGATGGCAGTCGTCGCGAAGCTCCGGCCAATGTCTGCTCGTTGTTGCAATGATTAGCAAAGACTCAAACAGCAATCCAGAACAAATGCTGAACGCGCCGTTCCGTGGTGTGAGGGGGTTGTCAGCTACAGTTTATCTCTTGACTCGGCGTCCGAAAATAATGCTAATGCGCATTAGCAGCTAATACGTATTAGCAAATATCGGATGTCGGGGAGGGCATCGGTTGACTACTCACAGACGTCTCACCCAAAACGATATCGCCAAGCTCGCAGGCGTCAGCCAGGCAACCGTGTCGCTTGTTCTGAACGGCGCGCCGGCAGCGATCGCCCGCATCCCGGAGGAGACCCGGGAAAGGGTGCAGGCCGTCATTCGCAAGACAGGTTATGTCGCCGACCCGATTGCGCGGCGCATGGCCAAGGGGCTGAACCGTATCCTCGGCGTGTTCACCTATGAGCCGGCATTCCCAAGCGCGCAGGCTGACTTCTTCACGCCCTTCCTGCTCGGTATCGAAGAAGAGGCGCAGCAGCAGGCTTACGATCTTCTGCTGCTGACGAGCGCCGGTGTCGGCGATAACCGCAAGATATTTTCGGAAGGCAACAGGCTTCGGATTGCGGACGGCTGTCTGGTTCTGGGGCGCGAATTCGATCGCAAGGAACTCGCCCGGCTGGTTTCGGAAGACTATCCCTTCGTCGCGATCGGCCGGCGTGAAGATGCCGGTGGACCGGTTCCCTATGTCGGCGGCGACTACGCCGCGGGCACGCGTCAGCTCGTCGAAGATGCCATCGCGCTGGGACACACCAAGCTTGCCTATATCGGCCCGCATGGTCCGGCAGAATCGATTGCCGATCGCTGGCAAGGTTTCAGCGCGGCGCTCGGTGATGCGGCCACGCTTGCCCTGCATATCAAGGCGGTCAACCGCTCGGCTGAGAAAATACTCGATGCGATCCTTGAGAGCGGGGCCACAGTGGCCTTCTTCATAGAATTGGCCGATGCCGTGCGCGTCGAGGCACTGGCGCGGGCGAGGGGGCTCGTGGTGCCGGACGCTTTTTCAATGATCGTACTCGGCAGCCATATCAGGGCCGCCCGCAGCCCGGTGCGCTTCACCTCTTATGAAATTCCCCGCGAGGAGATGGGGCGGCAGGCGACCGCGATGCTGGTCAATCGCATCGAGACCGGCAGCGCCGGTGGGCAGATCCTTCTCAAATGTGAACCCGTCAAGGGAGAAACGCTGGGGCCGGCCCCGACCGGTTCGGCAAACAAGTCCTCAGTCAAGAAAACGGATGTGACGTCGTGAAAGACATGAAAGCAGATATTCTCGTGGTCGGTGGCGGCCTTGGCGGCGTGGCGGCGGCACTGGCGGCTGCAAAGGCCGGAAAACGCGTGATCATGACCGAGGAATATGACTGGATCGGCGGCCAATTGACCAGTCAGGCCGTCCCTTCGGACGAGCATACTTGGGTCGAACAGTTCGGCATCACCCGGTCTTACCGGGCGCTGCGCAACGGTGTGCGGCAATTTTATCGCGACCACTATCCACTGACGGAAGGTGCGCGGGCGTGGAGCGATCTTAATCCGGGCGGCGGATGGGTTAGCCGCATCTGCGCCGAGCCGCGTGTCAGCCTTGCGGTCCTGGAAAGCATGCTGATGCCCTATATCGGCGCAGGTCGCCTGACGGTCCTCAAACCCTGGCGTCCCGTCGCGGCTGACGTGGACGGCGACAGGGTTCGCTCGGTGACTGTTCGCCATCGTGACAGTGGTGCTGAAATCTCCATTTCCGCCGATTACGTTCTCGACGCCACCGAACTCGGCGATCTGCTGCCGATGACTAGCACGGAGTATGCCAAGGGTTTTGAGGCGCAATCGGATACAGGCGAACCCAGCGCGCCGGCTGAAGCCCAAGCCGACAATGTGCAGGCCGTCTCGATCTGCTTTGCCATTGACCATGTTGATGGCGACCAGACAATCGACAAACCCGAGAATTACGATTACTGGCGCTCTTACCAGCCGCATTTCTGGGGCGGGCCGCTCCTTGGTTTTACCGCGCCAAACCCACGCACGCTCGAGCACACCACCCGCTCCTTCACGCCAAATCCCGATGACGATCCGCTTCTGGTCGACGCCGACCAGCGCAAGGGCGGCGGCGATGAGAACCTGTGGATTTTCCGGCGTATCGCGGCGCGGAAAAACTTTACGCCCGGCTTCTACCAGTCCGATATCTGCCTCGTGAACTGGCCGATGATCGATTACATGGACGGCACGATTATCGACGTGTCGGAAGAGGAAAAGGCGCGACATCTGAAGGCGGCGGCAGATCTTTCCTATTCGGTGTTCTACTGGCTGCAGACGGAAGCGCCGCGTTTCGATGGCGGGCAGGGGTTCCGCGGGCTGCGGCTGCGCGGCGATATCACCGGCACCGACCATGGGCTCGCCATGGCGCCCTATATTCGCGAAAGCCGCCGCATCAAGCCGGTAACGCGCATTGTCGAGCAGGACCTGTCCTACACGGTTCGCGGTGAAAGAGGCGCTGTCCGCTATCGCGACAGCATCGGCATCGGCATGTATCGCATCGATCTGCATCCATCCACCGGCGGCGACAATTATATCGACGTGCCGTCCTGCCCCTTTGAGATTCCGCTCGGCGCGCTGATCCCTGAGCGGGTAAAAAACCTCATTCCGGCCGGCAAGAACATCGGCACGACCCATATCACCAACGGTTGCTACCGCCTGCATCCGGTCGAATGGAACATTGGCGAAGTGGCCGGAATGCTCGCGGCGCATTGCCTGGAGAAGGGCCTCACGCCGCATCAGGTGCAGGAAGACGATGAGCACCTGCACGCCTTCCAGGCGCAACTGACCCGCGAGGGCATCGAGATTCGCTGGCCGGATATCGCAGCATACTAGGACGGCAGTTTGCCGTCTGATCGAACCCATCTTTGGAGGAGGACCGGGAATGAACAATCATTTTAAACTGAAATCCACGGCCTGTGCGCTTGCGCTTATCGGCTCGTTTACGCTTGGCGGTGCTGCCAAGGCGCAGGATGCAGTCAATCTGCGCATGACGATCTGGAGCGCCAATGAGGCGCATCTGAAGCTCTTCAACGATATCGCAGCGGGTTTTAAAAAGGATCATCCAAATGTCAGCGTGACCTATGAGTCCCTGCCTTTCGATACCTACACGACGGCGCTCACCACCCAGATCGCGGGCGGCAACCCGCCTGACATGGCCTGGATTTTCGAGACGTCGGCCTATGACTTCGTCAAGTCCGGCGCGCTCTACCCGCTCACCGACACGCTGAAGGCCGCGCCAGGCTATAATCTTGAGGAAGTCAGCGCCGGGGCCACGGAACGCTGGTCGCAGGACGGTACGCTTTACGCCTATCCGTTCTCGACGTCACCCTTTGCCGTCTTCGTCAACAACGATCTCATCAAATCCGCCGGCGCCAAAACCCCTGCCGACATGATCGCTGCCGGCGAATGGACCTGGGAAAACGCCATCGCCACGGCCTCGGCTGTCGCCAAGACCGGCAAGGGCGGGCTTGTCGTCCGCGATTTCAATTACCAGAGCTGGCAATATCTCACCTCGGTCTGGAATGGTTGGGGTGCTTCCCCCTGGAGCGCTGACGGCGCAACCTGCACCATGGCGGAAAAGCCGATGGCGGACGCCATTTCGTTCATCCACGACGCCATCTTCGACAAGAAGGCCATTCCTGGTCCCGGCGAGACGGTCGATTTCTTTGCAGGCAATGCGGCAATGACGATTACACAGATCAGCCGCGCCTCGCTTCTGCCGAAGGACAAGCCGTTCGGTTGGGACCTCGTGCCTCTTCCGAAAGGCCCAGCTGGAGATTATGCGCTGATCGGCCAGGCGGGCATCGGCGTCATGCAGTCCGGCAAGAATGCGCAGACCGCGGCGGAGTTCGTGGCTTACATGACCAATCCGGAAAATTCCGCCAAGCTCAGCCAGTTCTTCCCTTCGGCGCGCAAGTCTTTGCTGAATGCGCAGGTGCTGAAAAAGACCAATCCGCTGCTCAGCGAGGAGCAGATTGAAAAGGTCGTCATATCGGGCATCGCGACCGGCAAGGTCATGCCCGGCCACACCGGTTTTGCCCAGATCCAGCAGATGGTGCGCTCAAACCTCGACGCGGTCTGGCGGCCGCAGGCCGATGTCGCCGGGGCGCTTCAAAAAATCTGCGGCCAGATCGGGCCGCTCTTGAAGCGCTGAGGAGAAAACGATGGCTGTCGCGCAGGATATTGCCCGTAGTCAGGAACGTCCGGCCCAGGGGTTCTGGACCATCGCGCGGCGCGACAGCCTTGCAGGCTTTCTGTTCATCGCCCCGCAACTGATCGGGATTATCATTTTCGTGCTGATCCCGCTCGGGCTGGTGTTCTGGTATTCGCTGCATGAATGGAATGTGCTGGCCAACACCTTCACCTATACGGGCGCCCAGAACTACCGGATGTTGGTCGAAGACGGCAATCTTCGTGAGGTGCTGGTCGCGACCGCGATCTTCTCCGCCGGGCTTGTTGTGTTCAACCTCTCGCTGGCGCTGCTTCTGGCCGTGTTGCTGAACCAGAAACTGGCCGGCATCGCCATCTTCAGGACCCTGTTCTTCTCGCCGGTCGTCGTGTCGCTGGTTGCCTGGACGATCGTCTGGGGTTTTCTGCTGCAGAAGAACGGTGGCATCAACGGCATGTTGCTGATGATCGGCATCGAAGGCCCCAATTGGCTGCGTGAGGAAACGACCGCGATGATTTCCGTCATCGTCGTGCAGGTCTTCAAGAATGTCGGGCTTAACATGATCCTGTTTCTGGCGGCACTTCAGGGCGTGCCGAAGGAACTCTATGAGGCGGCCCGCATCGATGGTGCGCCCGTCTTCAAGCAGTTTCGTCGCATTACCCTGCCACTGATCAGCCCGACGATCCTGTTGACCTCGATCATCACCATCGTCGGCTCGCTGCAGGTCTTTGCGCAGATCGCTGTCCTGACCCAAGGCGGTCCGGGTCTCTCGACCACGGTGCTGGTCTATTACCTCTACCAGCAGGCCTTCCAGTTCCATTTCTTCGGTTATGGCTCCACGCTTTCCATCCTGCTGTTCCTGATCGTCGCGGTATTGACCTTCGCCCAATGGCAGATGCGCAAGAGGATCGTCTTTTATGAAAGCTGACCTTTCCCCCCGTATGCAGGTGGCACTTTACGGGTTGCTATGTGTGTTGTTGATCCCCTTCGTCTTTCCGACCTGGTGGATGGTGACCTCGTCCATCAAGCCCATCAGCGACATCTTCGCCTTCCCGCCGCAGCTCATCCCGCAGAGCTATGACTGGACGACCTATTCGAAGGTCTTCGAGCTGCAGCCTTTCGTGCGGCAATACTGGAATTCCGCCTACATTTCCGCTGTAGTGACAGTGGGAACCATGATCATTTCCTCGATGGCGGGATATGCTTTTGCGCGGATCCGGTTTCCGGGTTCCAACGCCATCTTCATGATCGTGCTGCTTGGCCTGCTCATTCCGTCGGAGGTGACGATCGTGCCGCTTTTTCAGATGTTTCTGAAGGCGGGTATGGTCAACACACACTGGCCGCTCATCCTGGTGCCGATCTTCGGCGCGCCCAGTGTCTTTGCCACCTTCGTCATGCGGCAGTTTTTCGTGACGCTTCCGGGCGAGTTGGAAGAGGCGGCGCGCGTCGATGGTCTCGGGCGCTTCAAGATTTTCCGCAAGATCGCACTGCCGCTCGCCAAACCGGCGCTGGCCTCGGTCGCGATCTTCACCTTCCTGCACTCCTGGAACCTGTTCCTCGAGCCTATCGTTTTTCTTTCCAGCGCGGAAATGTTCACGCTGCCGCAGGCGCTGACCCAATATACCGACGCCTATGGCGGACCGATGTGGAATATCCAGCTTGCCGCAGCGACGCTGACGGCGCTGCCCGTGCTCATCGTCTTCGTGATTGCCCAGAAGCAGTTCGTCGAAGGCCTCGCCCATACCGGCCTCAAGGGCTGAAGAACCGGATTTAATCGATGGCTAATGTTTCCCTGTCCGACATCCGCAAAAGCTATGGCGCGGTAAAAACCATTCACGGCGTCGATCTCGATATCGAGGATGGAGAATTCGTCGTTCTTGTCGGCCCCTCCGGCTGCGGCAAGTCGACCCTGCTGCGGATGGTCGCCGGTCTTGAAACGATCACGGGTGGTGAACTCAGGATCGGTGAGCGGATCGTCAACGATCTCGACCCGAAGGACCGCGATATCGCCATGGTGTTCCAATCATATGCTCTTTATCCGCATATGACGGTCGCCAGCAATATGGGTTTTTCGCTGGAGCATCGGGGATCGAGCAAGCAGGAAATCGCCGAAAAGGTAAATTGGGCAGCGGATATTCTCGGCCTCACACAGCTGCTCGACCGTTATCCGCGCCAGCTTTCAGGCGGCCAGCGCCAGCGTGTCGCCATGGGCCGTGCCATTGTTCGCAATCCGCAGGTGTTCCTGTTCGACGAACCCCTGTCCAATCTCGACGCGAAACTGCGCGTCATCATGCGCGGCGAGATCAAGGCGCTGCACCAGAAGCTGAAGACCACCACGATCTATGTGACGCATGACCAGGTGGAGGCAATGACGATGGCGGACAGGGTCGTGGTCCTGAATGGCGGCCGGGTCGAGCAGGTCGGCACGCCGCTTGAACTTTACGACCGTCCGGCAAACCAGTTCGTTGCCGGCTTCATCGGATCGCCATCGATGAATTTTCTGTCCGGGACAATATCGGCAGATGGTTTTGAAACCGGCGGTGTGGTCTTGCCGCTGCCGGCCGCTGCCGCAGCTCTTGCGGGAAGAGGGGCCACTTATGGCATCCGCCCGGAGCACTTCGCGCTTGACCCTTCCGGCGTGCCGGCCGAAATCCTGCTCGTCGAACCGCTGGGATCGGAAACGCAGGTCACCATGACGCTTGGTGGTTCGCGGGTGCTCGGCGTCTTTCGTGAACGCATAGGACAGGCGGTCGGCGAGGAGATAAGAATTTCACCGGCTCTGGACGGAATTCATCTGTTCTCGGACGAGAACGGCAATCGGCTGAACTGACTTTGGCGTCTGCGGCGGTTAGGAGCCGCAGACGCCGGACATGTCCGGGCAAGCCCGACCGCGCTTCGGGCGTTGCCGTCATCGCGATCGGTCATTTCAAAGAAAGCTGCTTTCGAACAGCTCGCCTGAATAGGCCGAATGGGTAATACCCGCTTCAAGGTCGGCCTTGGTCAACTCATCGACAAACACGCCGTTCTGCATCACCAGAACGCGGTCGCACATATGGGCGATCACAGCGAGGTCGTGGCTGACGAGGACAAAGGTCAGGTCGCGTTCTTCGCGCTGGTCGGCAAGCAGGTTCAGGATTTCCGCCTGAATGGAGACGTCGAGCGCGGATGTCGGCTCGTCGAGCAGCAGGATCGGCGGTTCGAGGATCAGCGCGCGGGCGATCGCCACGCGCTGGCGCTGGCCGCCGGAAAGTTCATGCGGGAAACGCTCGGCGAAATGTGCGGGCAAACCCACCTGCTGCAGCGCGGCCGGAACCTTCGACCAGCCGTCGCCAAGCCCCATGGCGCGGATCGGTTCGGCGAGAGCCCGGCCGATGCGGTGGCGCGGGTGCAGCGAACCGTAGGGGTCCTGAAACACCATCTGGGCCAGTTTCAGTTCGTCGCGACTGCGGGTCTTCCCGACCGGTTTGCCATTAAAGCTGATGGAGCCGGTCCAGCCGGCCTCCAGCCCAGCCAGCGAGCGCAACAAGGTGGACTTGCCGCAGCCGCTTTCGCCGACGATGCCAAGGGTTTCCCCCTTGTTGACCGTGAGGCTGACGCCGCGCACGACGTGATTGCTCTTTTCCTTTACGCCGTAGACGACGTCGAGCTTGTCTACCGTGATCATCCCATCACCTCCGCATCGATTGCCTGACGATCCAGCACCTTGAGACGCCGCACCGGATTGCGGGGATCGGGCATGGCCGCGATCAGGCCCCGCGTATAGGGATGTTGCGCATCTTCCAGCTTCGTCAGCGTCTCCACGACGCGCCCGCCATACATGACCAGTACTCGTTCGCAGAAGGCCGCGACCATGCGGATGTCATGGCTGATAAGAATAAGTCCGGAATTATTCTCGCGCACCATCTCGTCCAGCAGCAAGAGCACATCCTTGCGCACACTGACATCGAGGGCCGAGGTCGGCTCATCGGCGATGACGAGTTTCGGCTTGGCGAGCAGCATCATGGCGATCATCACACGCTGGCCCATGCCGCCCGATATCTGGTGCGGATAAAGCGCCATGACACGATCAGGATCGTTGATGCGCACACGCAGCAACATGTCGCGCGCTGCATCTCTCGCCGCCTTTCCGGTCAGCGCCAGATGCAGTTCGGCGGCTTCCGCCACCTGTTTGCCGATGGGCAGCACCGGGTTGAGCGAATAACGCGGGTCCTGCATGATCAGCGCCATCTCGCTGCCGCGGATCGCGCCCATTTGCCGCTCGGATTTTGAAAGCAGCGGTTCGCCGAGAAAATCCATTCTCTCTGCCGTCACCGTTGCGCTTTTCGGCAAAAGCCGCATGGCGGCCCGGCCGGTGGTGGATTTGCCGGAGCCGGATTCACCGACGATACCGACCCTTTCTCGCCCGACATCGAAATTGACGTTGGACACGGCAGGAATGGTGTTGCGGCCAAAACGGACATTGAGGTCGCGGACCGAAAGGATGGGGGAGCTATCAGGAACGGGCATGACGCGGATCCAGAAGGTCGCGCAGCGTATCGCCGGCGATGTTGAAGGCAAGGCTCGTCAGCAGGATGGCGATGCCGGGCATGACGGCGACCCACCAGTAATCGAGCATGAATTTGCGGCCGCTGGAGATCATCGCGCCCCATTCCGGAAGCGGCGGCTGGGCTCCCAGGCCAAGGAAGCCGAGTGAAGCGGCGGTCAGGATTATGCCCGCCATATTCAATGTCAGGCGAACGATGACCGAGGGAATGCACATCGGCGCAATGTACAAAAACAGGATGCGCATCGGCGAGGCGCCATAGAGACGGGCGGCGGCGACATAGTCGGTATTGCGCACGACAAGCGCTTCCGCGCGGGCAAGACGCGCAATCGGCGGCCATGCGGTGAGCGAGATCGCAATGATCGCCGTGCCGAGACCAGCGCCCATGGCGGCCGCAAAAGCAAGTGCCAGTACGAGGGATGGGAAGGACAGGACAATATCCGTGGCTCGCATCAAGATCGCGTCGATGCGCCCGCCAAAGAAGCCGGCCATGACGCCGATGGCAAGGCCGATCGGACCGACGATGACCGAGACCGACAGCACCGTCTGGATGGTGATGCGGGTGCCGTAGACGAGCCGGCTGAAAATGTCGCGACCGAATTCGTCGGTTCCGGCCAGATGCACCCAACTGGGAGGCTGGAGCGCGTTTTCGAGCGCCTGGCGCGCAGGATCGTAGGGTGCAATGAGTGGCGCGAAAATGGCAACCACGACCAGAATGGCCAGAATGGCGAAGCCGAACATGCCAAGCGGCTCGTCTGCGAGCTTACGAAGCGTCCGCATGGTGGTGGTCGAGAGGCGCGACAGGGCGCCGGGGCGATCAACGGTATTGTTATGCGCGATATCAGTCATCGTGCAGCCTCCCGTGTACGGGGATCAAGCGTGGTGTAGGCCAGATCGGCAAGGAAGTTGAGCAACATGAATATGAAGCCGATGACGATTGTGGCGGCGAGGATTGCATTCATATCGCCGATGAGCAGCGCATTCGTCATGTACTGGCCGATGCCGGGCCAGGAAAAAACGATCTCGGTCACCACGGCGCCTTCCAGCAGGTTGCCGTAGGAGATAGCCAGAACGGTGATGAGCTGCACGGCGATGTTGGGCAGTACATGCCGGGTTATGGTGCGTGCCGGGCTGACGCCCTTCGCTCGTGCTGCGATGACATAGTCCTGGCTGAGCTGTTCAAGGGTGAATGCCCTCGTCATGCGGGTGATGTAGGCCATGGCCATATAGGCGAGGATGATGGCCGGCAGGATGATATGCCCAAGCGCGTTCCAGAAGATTTCCGTCTCGCCCGCAAGCAGGCTGTCGACGAGCATTAACCCCGTCTTCGGCTCGACAATGCCTTCGTAGAAGACGTCGACCCGGCCGGGCCCCGCGACAAGGTTGAGGTTCGCATAAAAGATCACCAGCCCGACGATGCCGAACCAGAAGACCGGTATCGAATGCCCCACAAGCGCAAAAACGCGCGCGAACTTGTCGATGAAGGTGTCGCGGAAGAGCGCGGCGGCAAGACCGAGTGGGACGCCGATGACCGTCGAGATGATGATCGCTAGCGTGGCAAGTTCAAAGGTGGCCGGAAAGGCCTGCGCCAGATCGCGGGTAACCGGGTTGCCGGTGAGGATAGCAATGCCGAAATCGCCATGCAGCAGTCCGCGCAGGTAGATGAAAAATTGCTGGTAAAGCGGCAGGTCGAGCCCCAGCCGCGCCCGCATGGCCTCGTAGGCCTTGGGGTCGGCAAGTTCGCCGACGATGGCACCGACCGGATCGGTCGGCATGACCCGGCCGATGATGAAGGTGATGCACAGAAGAATGAAGAGGCTGACGATCAGTTGCAGGAAACGATGTCCAAGCCCGCGCAGTGAGATCTCCGTCATTGCTGGCCGCACTTCCCTGTAAGAAAGCCGTCAGCGGCCAGGGTATTGCACGCCGCTCGCCGCAGACGCGCAATTCTCCTTTGCAAAAACTCTCGATGGTACTTCATCCCAACTCCTCCCTGAGTTAACATGAAAACATATGATGTGCGGTCATGTCATCATATGAGTAACGAAGGGATTCGTATTCTGCAAGAGGGAAGAGTGGCATGATGGGCGACAAGGCGAGGCCGCGGGAGAGGCGGGCGCAACAGATCATCGATAATCTCAGCGCAGAAATTCGCAGTGGAAAACTGAAGAATGGGGATCAGCTTCCCACCGAACCGGAGCTTGAGCGCAGCTATGGCGTGAGCCGCACCGTGGTTCGCGAGGCGATCGCGGATTTGCGTTCCGCCGGCTATGTCGTTCCCATCCAGGGCAAGGGGGTTTTTGTCAGCAACGCCAGTGAGTGGGCCGGCGTGAAGCTGACGCAAACCGAAGTCGGCACCATCGCGGAAACGCTGGAAATGCTGGAGTTCAGGCTTGCGACCGAAGGGGAGGCGGCCGCAATCGCCGCCTATCGCCGCACCGCCCAGCAGGAGGCCGCAATCTCTGCGGCGCACCGGAAAATGGCCCGCGCCATCGATGCGGGTGAAACCACCGTCGATGCCGATTATGAGTTCCATACGGCCATCGCGATCGCCACCAACAACCGCTTTTATCTGGAGGCTCTGCGTCAGTTCGGCTCGCGCTCGATACCGCGTGGGCAATTCCCGACGCTGCCGGAAACTGGTGATGCGAATTATCTTCGCAAAGTGCAGGCCGAGCACGAGGCAATCCTGCGCGCCATCGTCGAACAGGACCCGGATGCGGCGCGAAAAGCCATGCGCGAACATATGCTTGCCAGCCAGCGTCGATACAGGTTGCTGTCGGAAGCGCAATAGCATCTCGACACTCATCTTATTTCATGCGATGTCATATGATGACTTGCATGGAGAGAGGAGAGAATCGATGTATGTCGGCACCCAGGTTGCTGCGCGCGATGACGAGGATTTCAAGGTTTGGGCGCAGCTTGGCGTCAAAAATATCAACGCGGATCCGCCCGGAAAGCCCGCGAGCTGGACTTTCGAGGACTTCGAGCGCCACCGTGACAAGGTCGAAAGCTTTGGCCTCGTTCTCGACATGGTGCAATTGCCCCTGCCATCGCGGCCCATCGAAGAGGCGTCCTATCCCGATATCCTGCTTGCCGGGCCGGATCGCGACCGGCAGATCGATGCCGTCTGCGCGATGATCGAAAATATCGCCAGGGCAGGAATCCCTGCCGCGAAATACAATCTCAACCTCATCGGCATTCCGCGCACGGAAATGGAGCGCGGACGTGGCGGTTCGCTCAATGAAGCCTGGCGTTGGGACAAGGCGGACCACGATGCCGCGCCGGGCCTCGCCGGCGTTCTTTCCGAAGATGAGAACTGGGAACGCATCGACTATTTCCTCGAGCGCGTGGTGCCGGTGGCTGAAAGCAACAAGGTGCGTCTCGCCTGCCATCCGCACGATCCTTATACCCCGCCGGGTTACAAGGGGGTGACACGCGTTCTCGGCACGGTCGAGGGGCTGAAGAAATTCGTGCAGATGCGCGAGAGCCCCTATCATGGTCTGAATTTCTGCCAGGGGTCGATCGGCGAGATGCTCGATAATCCGCGCGAGGAGATCGACGACATCATTCGCTGGTTCGGTAGTCGCGACAAAATTTTCAACGTCCATTTCCGCAACATCAGCGGCGGCAAGCTCTCCTTCATGGAGACATTCCCCGATGAGGGCGACATGGACATGGTGCGGTCGCTGAAACTCTATCATGAGCTCGGTTATCGCTACATGATCATGCCGGACCATGTACCGACGATTGCCGGGCGCGATCCCGTCGGCGTGGCTTTCGCCTTCTGTTACGGCTACATCGCGGCCCTGATCGAAGCGCTTGATAACAAACATCTTTGAGCGTTCTGGCTCGCGGCGCATCCGGCGTCGCGGCTTTTTCCTGAACATGAATTACCGATCTGTAGGAGGAGCAGGTATGAAAAGAACACTAATCCGTCTCGCATTCACCACCGTTCTGGGCGCAATGCTCGTGCAGGGATCGCCCGTTGCGGCCAAAACCCCCAACGACCAGCTGGTCATTGGAACGTCGCTGGCGCAGGTCCTGTCTCTTGATCCGCACCAGGCGACGGAGGCAAAGGCCAATGAAATCATGGCCAATCTCTATGACCGCCTGATTTCCGTCGATGGTTCGGGCAAGGTTTCCCCCCAGCTTGCCGAGCGCTGGGAGACGGATGACAAGGGCATCACCTTTCATCTGCGCGAGGCCAATTTCGCTTCGGGCAATCCCGTAACCTCGGCCGACGTCGTCTATTCGCTCACTCGCCTACTGAAAATGAACCAGGCCGCGGCCGCCAATTTGAAGCGGGTGGGTTATAACGCCGATAATATCGACAAGCTGGTCAGCGCACCCGATGAAAAGACGGTTCGCCTCGATCTTTCCGGCGAGACGACCTCCGAACTGCTCCTCTATCGTCTGGCCATGGTCATCGCCAGCGTCGTCGACAGCAAGGAACTCAAGTCGCATGAAAGCAATGGCGACTGGGGCAATGGCTGGCTGAGAACCAATTCCGCCGGTTCCGGTCCCTTTACGCTCAATCGCTGGTCGCCCAATGAGATCATCATTCTCGAGGCCAACAAGAACTACGTGGCCGGTAGCCCGAAAATGCGCCGCGTCATCGTGCGGCATGTGCCGGAAAGCCAGGTTGAGCGCCTGATGCTGGAGCGCGGCGATATCGACATCGCCAGTGCGCTGACGGCTGCCGACCTTGCAACCTTCAACAACAAGGAGGGTTTCCAGATCCAGCGCGTGCCGACGGGCGGCTTTTACGTCCTGTCCATGAATGCCGGCAAGGAGCCTTTGTCCAACCCCAAGGTCCGCGAAGCGATTGCCTATGGCATTGACTACAAGGGCATGGAAAAGACCATCATGGGTCCTTATGGCAAGGCGCGCACGGTGCCGGTGCCGCAAAACTTCGAATACGCCATTGCGAGCCCTGACTGGAAGCTCGATGTGGAGAAGGCGAAGGCTCTCCTCAAGGAGGCCGGTTATGAGAACGGCTTCACGCTCACTCTGAAAACGATTGCGCAGACGCCGCGCATCGATCTCGCCACCGCCATCCAGGCTTCGCTCAGCCAGATCGGCATCAAGGTCAACATCCAGCAGGGGAATGGTTCGGAGGTTATTGCCGCCCACCGCGCGCGGGATTTCGATCTGCTCATTCCGCAGACCGGCGCCTATATGCCGAATGTGCTGGGCTCGATGGAGCAGTTTTCGTCCAACCCCGATAATTCGCTGGCCGCCAACAATGCCGGTAATTTTGTCTGGCGCTCGGCCTGGGACATTCCGGAACTGACGGCGCTCACGGCAAAGGCGTCGCTGGAACCCGATGCCAAGAAGCGCGGGGAAATCTACACGCAGATGCAGGAGATGTTCGTCGCCCAGAAACCGGCGGTGCTGCCGATGTTTGAGAGGTTCGAGCCGATCGTGCTGAATGCGCGCGTGAAGGATTATGTGGGGCATCCCAGCCAGACGACGCGGCTTGAAAACGTAACGAAGGACTGAGGACAAACGACAGCCTTTGCAACAAGTGACGGGCGGTTTTACCGCCCGTCAGACCGCTGACAAACCCGTCGATATTTTCGGCGGGTTTTTTCTTTTTCGGGATGATGACGTTTTGTTGTCGTCTTTTGCGGGTGAACGGGAGATAAGATGAGCCTCGTTTCCTCATCCCCAGGCGGGTTTGGGTGCTTTCGTGAGCGCCATCGCTATTTTCTTGATGTTCTGGGCGCTCGCGGCGAGCAGGCACTGCCATCTAACCTTGATCAAGCCGCGGAAGCGGGCATAGCGGTGCCCGTGGAGCTGCTTGGCATCGGCGAAGGAGCGCTCCACCGTTTCCTTGCGCCGCTTGTAGATCGCCTTGCCCCACGCCGTCTTTCGATGAACATCCGTGCGTTCGCGTGCATCTTGCCAGACATGCCGGGTGATGGTTCGTATCGAGCCGGCATTGGACGTGCAGGAGGCAAGAAGCGGGCAGTCACGGCAGATGGAGGGGTCTGAGCGATAGTGCCTGTAACCGCTGCGGTCGGTCGTCGCATAGGTCAACAGTTGTCCTTCAGGGCAGTGGTAGCCATCGGTCTCTGGTTCGTAGACGAACTTCGACTTGCGCATCATCCCGTCTTTGGGCGGGGTCGGGTTGCGATAGCCGGTCACGCCGAGGATATCTCTGTCCTCCAGACCCTTGGCAATGCCTGCCGTGGCATAGCCTGCGTCCAGCCCGACCGCCCCGACATGAAAGTCGAAGCGTTGGCGCTGCCGGTCGAGCCGCTCCAGGTAGACGATACTGTCATGCACATTGGCCGGCGTTACATGCGTATCGGTGATGATCGCATGGCGGCCGTCAACAGTGCGGTGATCGAGATAGAAGAAGCCCTTGGGCTTGCCGTCGCGCACCATATAACCGCTATCGGGATCGGTACGGCTGACCTTCGTCTCCTTCACCTCCGGCTCGCGCTGTTTCTCCCTCAACGGCTTCTGCCCATGGGATATGCGCTCCGCCTCGATCGCTCGATCCAGATCGGCCCAATAATCGGCCCGCGACTTCTGGAGCATGGCCAGATCGTATTTGCCCTTGTTGGCATTGGCCTTCAGATGGGTCGAATCCGTATAGAGCACGGTCCCATCCACCAGACCATGCCGGATCGCCTGCTCCACGATGGCATCGAAGATATCCTGGGCAACCTCCGTCCCGTTGAAGCGACGGCGGCGGTTCTGCGACAGCGTCGAGGCATCGAAGACAGGATCGGTCAGCTTCAGGCGCAGAAACCAGCGATAGGCGACGTTCACCTCGATCTCGCGCATCAACTGCCGCTCCGAGCGAACACCGAACAGGTAGCCGATGAACAGCGCCTTGAACATGCGTGTGGGATCGAGCGGCGGACGGCCGTTGTCGGCACAGTAAAGACCGGCAACACGATCATGGATAAATGAGAAGTCGATCACCGCGTCGATCTTGCGAAGCAGGTGATCTTTCGGGACCAGACTATCGAGCGTCACCATCTCGAGAGCGGTCTGTTCAGGAGCAGGTTTCTTCAACATATCCCAATGAATCATAAACCCCCAGCTCACGCCAGGGGTTTGTCAGCAGTCTGACGGGCGGTTTTACCGCCCGTTTTTATGAGGTTTTGGGCCCATTGCCCCGGAAGGCTTCCGCCGCAAGGTTCATCCGGCGCTTTGCGCTCACGAAGCAACGCGGCAACAGGCGATTGCCGCCGTCATCCCACAATTTCAGGGGGTTTTCTCAAGGACTTCATCGGTTTAGACCGTCCCGCAACTGTTCCTTCCGTCGGGCGAGAGTCGCGAACTCCGCTCACCCACCTCCCGAAGAATGCGTTGACGACAATGAACCTTGCACAGATAAAACTTCCGTCGCGGCCGCTGAGCCTCAAACGCGGCGTCATTTCGGCGCCTGCGGCCTATTATTTTTCCATTCCGGTGCTTCTGGCCATCACGGTCGTCATGCTTGTCGCCGAAGGCCCGGGCATATTGCGCGACTATCAGATCAGCAAAGATCCGCTGGAGATTGAAAACGGCGATATCAGCGGCAGCTGCAAGACGCGCAAGGCGATCTTCACGACCTGCAAGGCCGATCTTTCCTATGACCATGCGGGCGTAAGCTACAAGAAAGATGTCGAGGTCATGTTCGTCGATTTCCATTCCGGCGATTATGAAACCGGACTGGTCATCTCCGCGAAGAACCCGGAACTCGCAACGATTTCGCTGGGTCTCGACATGCTCTGGAACCGCATCATCACGCTCGGCGTGTTCGTTGTCCTGCTCGGTTTCGGCAGTCTGGCGATGCTGTTCACGCTTCTGCGGATCCTGCGGGTTCGTCTGCAACTACGCAAACCTGAGCCTTTGTCCGTCATTCCGGTGGCGCTGACGGCGGTTGCCGAAAAACGCAGCCGTCTCTTCGTCACCTATGCCGATACGGTGAGGGACGATAAAACCAAGCGGCAATCTTTTGCGCATCTGGAGCGGGGCCGCATTCCCGTTGTCATTGGTCACACCGGAAAACACGATGTGGCGCTGGCGGTCCTGCATGGCGACAGCGCCTTGCCGGTTCTGCTCGACGACCGGCTGGAGCGGATCGACCTGACCGAGCAGGAAAGGGCGGAAGCCCTTGCATCAATTGCCCCGATGCTCGCCAGTGAGGCGCAGGAGGCTGCAACGGCCCAGGCCGCGGCGATGAAGAAGGGACCGGGCCTGCTGCGCAGACTGGGCATTTTCGCTGCGATCGTCGCCGTCATCGTCGTCGCGGTGTTCGGTTACTGGCTGTGGTATGTCACAAGCGCTCCCTCGCAGTTCAACTCGCCCGGAATGGACATCAACAACATGCTGCCGGCGGCGCTTAACGAATGGGGTTGCGCCCGGTTGCAGGAGCGTTTCGCCGATGGCGCGGCGCCTTTCGGATGTGCCGCGGCAGATTACCGAAGCTGGAAATAAAGTTTCGGTCGATGATTTTCCCGGGTCGGTTTGCCATAAGCGTGACAGCCTGGCGCGCCGGCCCGCTTTCTTTTTCGTGCGCGAAAAAATATTGAAACAATTATCAATGGTTGCATTAGAGATTTATAAATAAACCATTCCCATAGTGCCATCCTGAGCGGTTCTTCAGAGGCTGGGAGAGTGCGTCATGTTCACGGTTCTGGAATGCGTTGCCATACAGCACGACCACGCGGTCGTGCTTCTCGCGGCTGTTATCTGCCTTCTTGGCATGTTTGCTTTTTTTCATCTTTTATTGCGCGCGGAAGAAAGTCCGGCTGGCCGTAAACCCTACTGGGTGCTGGTTGCGGCCTTTGCCGGGGGACTGAGCGTCTGGGCGACGCATTTCGTCGCCATGCTGGCCTACAAGGGTGCGGTCCCGATCGGTTATGATTTCGCCTTCACGGCTCTTTCTGCGGTTCTGGCCGTTTTCGGTTTCTGGTTTGCGCTCATTACACGCTCGCAGGCCGCTCACAGCCCGGTGATCGTCGGCACGCTCATCACCTTGTCGGTCGCCGTCATGCATTTCGTCGGAATGGCCGGAATGGATGTCGCCGCCACGATCAGCTACCGGTGGAGCGCGGTGCTGGGTGGTTTTGCGGTCGCCTTGGTGTCGTTTCTTCTGGCGTTTTTCCTTTTCCGTCGCCTCGGCTCCTGGCAGCGCATCGCCGCGCCGGCCGGATCGGCGATCTTCGCGATCTGCGCACTGCATTTCACGGCCATGTCGGCCACGGTGCTTTCGCCGGATCCATCCGTATCCGGGCCTGATCCCGACAATGTCGCCCGGCTGATCATGATCTGCGCCATTTCCGGCGTCACCTTCCTGATCCTGTCCACCACTGCCGCTGCTGCTCTTGTGGATCGTTACCTTGTCGATCTCAAGGGGCTTGTGGATGCGACGCTCGATGGTCTCGCCGTCGTGCGCGATGGGCGGATTGTGGAGCTTAACACCCGCTTTGCCGGCCTTCTGGGCCGGGAGGAAGCGTCGCTGCTCGGACAAAATCCCGACGATCTTTTCAAGGCCATCGACGGACAGCCCGCCTATCTGCCGCGCCACGCACCTGTGGAGGCGGTTCGTGAGCGCGCCGGCCAGGCGCAAATATTCGAGCTTAGTGTGCGCACGATCGAATTTCGCGGCCATCCTTGCGAGGTGATGGCCATTCGCGACCTGACGGAAAAGCGCGAAGCGCAGCGGGAAATCGAATATCTCGCCCGCCACGACGTCCTGACAGGCCTTTCCAACCGCACCATGTTCCAGACCCGTCTTCACCAGCAGATCGAGCTCTGCGACGAGGAGGACCAATTCGCGCTTCTGGCGCTCGATCTCGACCGCTTTAAGGCGGTCAACGACATATTCGGCCATGCCGAAGGGGACCGTGTTTTGAAAAAGGTCGCCGCTATTCTCGATGAATGTGCAAGGGCAGGCGATGTGGTCGCCCGCCTCGGCGGCGATGAATTCGTCATTCTGACCGCACGGCAAACCAGGGCGGAAGAGGCCCGTTTGCTGGCAGAGACGATACTTGGCATGTTCGCGCTGAAGATGAATGTCGCCAACGATCCGACTTCCGTTGGCGTCAGCATCGGCATCGCCGTCTTCCCGCGGGACGGGAAGGACCATGAAAGCATCATGCATGCCGCCGATCTGGCGCTTTACCGCGCCAAGATGGGCGGGCGCGGCATATTGGCCTTCTATGACCCCCTGATGGACCAGGAAGCGCGCGAACGCCGCCAGCTCGAGACGGATTTGCGGCTCGCTATTAATCGCAACGAACTGCTGCTGAATTATCAGCCGGTCCTTTCGGTCGAATGCGGCCAGGTGGTCGGTTACGAGGCGCTGGTGCGCTGGCAGCACCCAACGCGCGGCGTCGTGCCGCCGGATGTCTTCATTCCGATTGCCGAGGAGAGCGGCATCATCATCTCGCTCGGCGAATGGGTGCTGCGCGAGGCCTGCCGCCAGGCAAGCACTTGGGCGCCACATCTGAAGATCGCGGTGAATGTCTCGCCGTTGCAATTCTCGTTGGCCAACCTCGGCCATGTCGTCTGCACCGCACTGATGCAGACCGGGCTTTCGCCGAACCGGCTGGAGTTGGAAATCACCGAGGCAGCGCTTTTGAAAGACCGCAAGGCGACGCTGATCATCCTCAACCAGTTGAAGGCGCTCGGCGTCGCCATCGTCATGGACGATTTCGGCACCGGTTACTCCTCGCTCAGCAACCTGCAGAGCTTCCCCTTCGACAAGATCAAGATCGACCGAAGCTTCATCGCCGCCATGAGCGACGATGACAATGCCCGCGCCATCGTGCGCGCGGTAATCGGGCTTGGCCGCAGCCTCGATCTGCCGGTGACGGCAGAGGGGATTGAAACGGATGCGCAATACCGCATGGTGGTCGATGAGGGTTGCGCGCAAGCGCAGGGCTATCTTTTCGGAAAACCGGATGTCGCGCCCGCGCCGGCGGCAAACCCTGCCAGACGGAAGAGACACCCCGTTTGATAAAACATGCGACGGCACAATGGTGCCGCCGCCCTCCTTTCCCGTGCCCGATGGAACGACAGCCAAGGCAGATCGTTAGGTTAGCGTGTGGCGCGTCCATGCCGCTGTCAGCCCGACCGGGCGGTATGCCTGCCTGTCAGCGAACGCGCCACGGATGGATAAACCTATCTATGGGAGAGACCGCGATGACAGACCGCCTCGAGCCGCAAGACCCGCGCAGCCAGTATCCGCGCCCGCCGTTTTCCACCCCGACCCAGGAAATGCCTGGTCTGGTGACGAATATGACGCCTTTCCCGGACCATGGTGAGAAGACCTATCGCGGCGCCGGCAAGCTTGCTGGGCGCAAGGCGCTTATCACCGGAGGCGATTCAGGCATCGGCCGCGCGGTCGCTATCGCCTTTGCGCGGGAGGGCGCGGATGTGGCGATCTCCTACCTGCCGGAAGAAGAACCCGACGCCGAGGAAGTTGTGGCGCTGATTGAGGCGGAAGGTCGAACAGCCGTGGCGCTGCCCGGCGATATTACCGATGAGGCGTGGTGCCGTGAACTGGTTGAGAAAGCAGCAGGCGATCTCGACGGACTGGATATTCTGGTCATCAATGCCGCAAGACAGCAGTATCGTGACGACATAGAGGAATTGTCGACAGCCGACTTCGACCAAACCATGAAGACCAATCTTTATGCGCTTCACTGGATTGCCCAGGCGGCTGTTCCCTATCTCAAGCCGGGGTCGTCGGTGATCACGACCGCCTCGATCCAGGCATATGAGCCCTCCGCAATCCTGCTGGATTACGCAACCACCAAAGCCGGTATCGTCGCCCACACAAAAGCGCTGGCCAAACAGCTCATCGAAAAAGGTGTGCGCGCCAATTCCGTTGCTCCCGGCCCGTTCTGGACGGTGCTTCAGCCAAGCGGCGGCCAGCCGGACGAGAAGGTGAAGAATTTCGGCAAGGACAGCGATTTCGGCCGTCCGGGACAACCGGTGGAACTGGCGCCCGTTTATGTGCTGCTGGCGTCGCAGGATGCGAGCTTCATCAATGGCGAGGTTTATGGTGTGACTGGCGGCAGGGGCATTGCCTGAGGCGATGCCCGCCATGCCGGACGAGCCCATGAGGATTTCCAAATGAAACGGCAGGCAGACCATTCAGAAAGGAATTTGAAGAGCTTGGATGTCCGCGACCGGCTGATACTGGCGCTTTATGCACAGTTGAAAGCCGAGCGGCAAACCCGCGAGGCGATGGAATGGGTCATCCGCAATGGCGGGCTGTCGCCGGAGGTGCTTGAAGCCATGGCGTCCGACCCGGTACCGGTTCTGGCAGAGGCGGACGTGCCCGCCATCGAGCGCATTCTGGCCAACGTTCGACACGGAGAAACGTCCTCTCACAGCGATGACGAGGGACGACGAGCATGAACCGGAGAGCGAGCTGGAGAGGCAAGCTGACCTTCACCGATTTCAACTGCGAAGTTGGTCTTTATTCCGCACTGACCTCGGCGGAGAAAATCTCCTTCAATATCGTCAACCGCAAGACCGGCCACCGTGTCGAGCGGCAATATGTCGATAGCGATACCGGCGAGGCGGTTCTTCGCGAAGATCAGGTCAAGGGATACGAACTCGACAATGGCGACCATATCGTCATTGAGGGAGACGAGATCGCAAAGCTGATGCCGGAAAGCGACAAGGTTATCCGCATCAGTCACTTTCTGCCCTGTGACGAGATCGACAAGCTTTATTTCGACAAGTCTTATTATCTCGCGCCAAGCGGTGAGGGTGGTGAAGAGGCGTTGACGCTTCTGGCGAAAGCCATGAACGACGAGAATGTCGCAGCTCTCGGCGAAGCGGTGCTTTTCCGCCGCAACCGTGTCCTGCTGATCCGTCCGAGCGGTAAGGCTCTCGTCGCGACGACGCTGAATTTCAGCTACGAGGTCCGTTCGCAGACATCCGTCTTCAAGTCGATCCCTGACATCGAGTTCGATGAAGAAATGCTCGAGCTCGCCGGGCACATCATCGAAAAGCGCGCAGGCACCTTCGATCCCGCCGACTATAGCGACCGTTACAACGATGCGCTGGCAGAACTTGTGAAAGCCAAGATCGAGGGCCGGGAAATCGAGAAACAGCCGCCACGCAAGGAAGACAATATCATCGATCTCAAGGAGGCCCTGCGTCGCAGTGCAGGGGCCGAAAAGGACAGCAAGAAAAGAGCGACGGCAAAAGGCCGCAAGGCGCCGCGGAAAGCGAGCTGATCTATGGGATTGCAGACCTACAACGCCAAGCGCAGTTTCGACAAGACACCGGAGCCCAAAGGCACGAAGGCCGAAAAGCAAGGGTCGAGCTTCGTTATCCAGAAGCACGATGCCCGCCGACTGCACTATGATTTTCGGCTAGAAATGGACGGCGTGCTGAAAAGCTGGGCGGTGACGCGCGGCCCTAGCCTTAATCCCGAGGACAAGCGCCTTGCCGTGCATGTGGAAGACCATCCGCTCAGCTATGGCGATTTCGAGGGCGTCATCCCGAAAGGACAATATGGCGGCGGCACGGTGATCGTCTGGGATCGCGGTACCTGGCAGCCGATCGGTGATGCGCGCAAGGGTTATCGCAAAGGCCATCTGGAGTTCGAACTGGACGGCGAAAAGCTGAGAGGCCGCTGGCATCTGGTGCGCATGCATGGAAAGCCCGGAGAAAACCGGGAGAACTGGCTGCTGATCAAGGGCGATGACGAGGAGGCGAGGCATAAGGGTGGCGCGGATATTCTCGAAGAACGGCCGGAATCCGTAAAAACCGGGCGCAGCGTCGAGGAAGTCGCAGCCAAACCGAAGGATACCTGGAATTCCAAGCCGGTATCGAAAAAGGCCCTCGCTTCGGCCGCCGGCAGGAAACAGGCGCATGCTCTGCCCAAAGGCGCGCGCAAACTGGCTATGCCATCTTTCGTGCCTCCGGCGCTCGCCACCCTCAAGCCTAAACCGCCGAGCGGAGATCGCTGGCTGCATGAAATCAAATTCGACGGTTACCGTCTGCAGGCGCGTGTCGATCAGGGCAAACTTCAGCTGCTGACCCGCAGCGGGCTCGACTGGACGGAAAAATTCGGTGATGCCGTAGCATCCGCGCTGACGGCGCTACCGGCAGAAACGGCGTTGATCGATGGCGAAATCGTCGTTGAAGGCGATAACGGCGCATCCGATTTCTCCGCCTTGCAGAAGGATCTGAGCGAAGGGCGCAGCGACCGCTTCGTATTCTACGCCTTCGACCTTCTTTATCTCGATGGCAGCGATCTGCGCGGTGCGGCATTGAGCGAGCGAAAGGCACTGCTGGAAAAGCTGTTGCCGGCAGGCGATCCCCATCTCCGCTACAGTCAGCATTTCGAAGAAAGTGGCGCGATTGTTCTGGATCATGCCTGCCGGCTGAGCCTCGAAGGCGTCATTTCCAAGGTCATGAACAGCAAATATGTTTCCGGCCGCAAGGGCGAATGGGTAAAATCCAAATGTTCGATGCGACAGGAATTCGTCATCGGCGGTTATACCGTCTCCTCGACATCGGACCAAGCCATCGGTTCGCTTGCACTCGGCGTTTATGAAAAAGGCAAGCTGCGCCATGTCGGCCGTGTCGGGACGGGTTATACGGGCGACGTGGCGGAAATGCTGCTTGGCCGGCTGAAGCCGCTGGAACGCAAGGGCAGCCCCTTCGGTGACAAGCTCACCGCGCTTGCCCGCCGCAATCTCCATTTCGTGGAGCCGGAACTGGTGGCGGAAGTGGAGTTCCGCGCATGGTCGGGAGATGGCAATCTTCGTCACGCCTCCTTCCGGGGTCTACGGGAAGACAAGCCGGCTGGGGAGATCGAACGCGAGGAGAAGGCCGTGTCGAATAGCAAGGCGCCGCAGTCGAAGATCAAGTTCACTCACCCCGACCGGCTCTACTGGCCGGACGATGGTGTGACGAAGGAGGGACTGGCCGACTATTATGCGCAGGTCTGGCGGCACATGGCGCCCTTCGTGGTCAACCGGCCGCTCGCGCTGCTGCGTTGCCCGGAGGGCATAGAGGGCCAGCGTTTTTTCCAGAAACACGCCTGGCGCGGCATCAACAAGGCAATCGAGCAAATCAAGGATCCGAAGGACCGGGGCGGCGAGCCGCTGATCCGCATCGCCGATTTCGATGGCCTGATGGCGCTCGTGCAGTCCGCTGCGCTTGAAATCCACCCTTGGGGGGCAACCACCGCCAACTGGGAAAAGCCTGATATGATCACCATGGATATCGACCCTGGCGAGGATGTGGCCTGGGACGCGGTGATCGAGGCGGCGCACGAACTGAAGCGACGTTTCGAAGAGGCGGGGCTTGCTGCTTTCGTCAAGACGTCCGGCGGCAAGGGGTTGCATGTCGTCGCACCGTTAAAGCCGCAGGCGGGCTGGGCGCCGGTCAAGGCCTTCGCGAAAGCCATGGCGACGGATATGTCGAAGGCCGAACCGGAGAAATATCTCTCCGTCGCCACCAAGGCGAAACGGCAGGGCCGTATCTTCATCGATTATCTGCGCAATGGCCGGGGCAATACGGCGGTTGCGGCCTATTCGACGCGCGCCCGGCCGGGGGCGGCCATTTCAGCGCCGCTCGAATGGTCGGAGCTGACGGCCGAGATCGGTCCTGCCCATTTCACCGTCAGCAATATCGGCGCACGCCTTTCCGCTTTGAAGAAAGACCCGTGGGACGGCTTTTTTGCTGCTGCCGAGCCGCTTTTGAAAAAGGCCCGCTGAAGGCATCGAGCCTCAGCTTCTCTTTTCGGAAGCAAGGCTTTTCTTAAGGGCATCCATGATGTTGATGACATTGCCGCCGCTGCGTGCCTTCGTGCCGGTTTTCTTTTTCGAGGAGGAAACCTCCTCGCCCTTGGTCTTCAGAAGGGACTTGATCTTTTTCTGAATGGGGTCCTGCACCAAAGCCGGCTTCCAACCCGTCACCTGTTTGCCGATGCGTTTTTCCATGGCGTCCAGCAGCGGCCGGTCGATTTTCATCTTCGGCTCCAAGGCGTCGATGCTTTCGCGCACTTCCTCACCGTAATGCAGCGTCCAGAGAATGATGCCCTTGCCTGAAGGTTCGAGGAGCACAGCCCTTTCGCGGCGATAGATCACCAGACGCGCAATGCCGAAAACATCGTTCACCTTCATGGCTTCGCGGATGACGCTGAAGGCTTCGGTGCCGATCTTGTCTTCCGGGCGCAGGAAATGCGGACGGTCGTACCAGATCCAGTCGATCGATCCTTTCGGCACGAAGGTCTTGATATCGATGGTGCGGGTGCTTTCCAGCGCCACCGCATCGATTTCGTCATCCTCCAGCAGAACGTAATCGTCCTCGGCGCGCGGAAAACCTTTCACCTGGTTTTTGGCGGCGACCGGCCTATGGGTGACGCTGTCGACATACCGGCTTTCGACCCGGTTGCCGGTTTTGCGATTGAGTATGTGGAAACTGTATTTGTTGCCTTCCGTCGTCGCGGGTGTCAGCGAGACGGAGGCCGTCACCAGCGAGAGCTTCAAATAACCCTTCCAAAAAACCTGCCGTGCCATGTCCGCGATCCACGTTGATCTCCCGGAACAACAGCCAAGGGCGGCGTTTGTTCCGGGAGAAGCGGCCCGTAGCGGCAGTAATGCAGCTATCAGAACAGCGAGGTCAGCCCGTAAACCGCAGCGGAGATCAGCGCAGCCGCCGGCATGGTCACGATCCAGGCGATGACGATATTGCCGGCAAGGCCCCAGCGCACCGCCGAGACACGGCGGGCCGCGCCGACGCCGACGATGGCGCCGGTGATCGTGTGGGTGGTGGAGACCGGAATGCCGAGCCATGTCGCACCGAACAGCGTCAGCGCGCCGCCGGTTTCGGCGCAGAAACCCTGCATTGGGTTCAGCCGGGTGATTTTCGATCCCATCGTATGAACGATGCGCCAGCCGCCGAACAGCGTGCCAAGCGCCATGGCTGACTGGCAGGAAATCACCACCCAGAAGGGCACGTAGAAGCTTTCGCCGAGATGGCCCTGGCTGAAGAGCAGCACGGCAATGATGCCCATGGTCTTCTGCGCGTCGTTGCCGCCGTGTCCCAGCGAATAAAGCGAGGCGGAGATGAACTGCATGACGCGGAAGGTACGATCCACGGCAAAGGGCGTCTGCCGCACGAACAGCCAGGAGACAGTCAGCACCAGAAGCAGCGCGAGGAAGAAGCCGATGGCAGGCGACATGAAGATCGCCCCCACGGTCTTCAGCAGGCCCGACCAGACGATGGAATTGAAACCCACCTTGGCAAATCCCGCACCGACGAGCCCGCCGATCAGCGCATGCGACGAGCTGGAGGGAATGCCGAAAATCCAGGTGACGATGTTCCAGACGATGGCGCCGATCAGCGCCGCGAAGATCATCTGCGGCGACACGATGGCTGGATCGATGATGCCGGTGCCGAGCGTTTCGGCCACATGCAGGCCAAAAAACAGGAAGGCGATAAAGTTGAAGAAGGCCGCCCAGGCGACCGCATATTGCGGGCGCAGTACGCGGGTGGAAACGATGGTGGCGATGGAATTGGCGGCGTCGTGCAGACCGTTCAGGAAATCGAAGAATAGCGCAATGGCGATGAGGCCGACAAGCAGCGGCAGGGCAAGTGCGACATCCATCAGACGTTCTCGATCACGATGCCGCTGATCTCGTTGGCCACATCCTCGAAGCGGTCGACGACCTTTTCGAGTTCGCCGTAGATCTCGCTGCCGATCATATAGGCCATGGCATTGCCGCTTGCGCCGTGGCGGCGGAAGAGGTCCTTGAGACCCAGATCGTGAAGTTCGTCGGAGCGGCCTTCAACGCGGGTCACCTCTTCGGCGATGGATGACAGGCGATGCGCATTCGTGCCGACCTTGTTGAGAAGCGGAATGGCTTCTGCGATCAGGCCGGCTGCGCGCACGATCTCATGACCCATTTCCTTCATCAGCGGATCGAATTCCGTTTGCTCGAAAAGACGAATGGTCTTGACGGTCTTGTGCATCATGTCGATGGCGTCATCCATCGACTGGATGAGATCCTTGATGTCGCCACGATCGAATGGCGTGATGAAGCTGCGTCTGACCGCAAGCAGCACATCGCGGGTGATGTCATCCGCCTGGTGTTCCAGCGCGATGATGAGGTCGCAGTTCTTCTCGACGTCGATGCCGCTCAAAAGTTGGTCAAGGGCCTCGGCCGCTTTGATAACGGTTTCGGAATGTTTGCTGAACATCTCGAAGAAACGGTCCTCGCGCGGCATCAGCTTGCGAAAAATACTCATCATGCGAATTGGCCCTCAATGGCGCTATATTAGTTGTGGGGGGTGATTGTCATAAAACTGTCATAAATGTACGCGGGGCATTGATGCAACCCGGAAAATCAGCACTATCAACGGATATGAAACCCACCAAGAAAAGCCGGAAAACCCGCCCGGCTCGTGCACTGACATTGTTACAGCAGCTTGCTGCGGTTCCGGAAAAGCTCTTCACCGGCGCTTTCCGGCAGCAATATGCCGCGCTCTGCTTCCGTCATGCCGACAATGGCGAGGGGGTCGAAATCCTCCTTGTCACGTCCCGTACCAGCGGGCGCTGGATCATTCCGCGCGGCTGGCCGATGAAACGAAAGAAGCCGCACGAGGCGGCGGCAATAGAGGCGTGGGAGGAGGCGGGCGTGCGCGGCCGGGTGAAAAAGAATGCCGTCGGCCGCTACACCTATCTCAAGATGCTCGACAATGGCGATGTCGTTCCCTGCATGGTCGATGTGTTCCAGATAGAGGTGACGGATGCGGAAACCAGTTTCAAGGAACGCGGTGAACGCCTGCTGGAATGGGTGCGCCCGGACGAGGCGGCAAGGCGCGTTCGCGATATCGAGCTGAAATCGCTGCTGGTCGATTTTCGCCCGAAGGGCAAAAAGAAGCGTCAGAGCGGCGTAAAGCTCTAGGTGCCGGCCCATTACGGCATGTAGGAGGAATCGACATTCATCGCATCCAGATCATGATGGCGGCGAGACACCCGAGGCCAACATGGAAGGCTATCGGGAGGCGGCGAAATTGGTTCTGCGAGAGACCAGCATTTTGATCCGCTACGCAGTTGCGACAATTGAATTGGGCAGGCGGGGGGAGACATATTGCGAGGACGCTGGGAAAGTCCTGGCGCAAAAATCGGCCGTTGTCGTCCTGATCGAGAAAGGAGCCAATCTTCCGCCTGATATCGCAGTCGCCTTGGACCGCATCGTTGACGTCGGACACCTCAACCCGAACCACCTGATTTCGGCCGCAAAAAATGTATGGCAGATCGATATCGCGAGCGAGGCGGCCAGCCGTCTCTGCCGATATACACCAAGCCTGTTGTTCGGCGCGTTGCGAAAAGGACGGCCGATCAGTGGCAGGTCACAATCGTAACAAACGGCAGAAAAATGAACGCAAGGCCGAGAAACCATCCAGGGTGGTCATCGAGGAGCGAGAGCCAAAGGGCTATGATGATCGCTGCCGGCGGGACAAGCAGGAATACGGCAAATCTACCGAAACGGCGGCCGGCGGCCAAGATGATTCGTGCCACGTCAAATTCTCACAAAGTGGGTTTGATATTGTCGCATACTACCGGCGCGTCTCATCGAGAATGTTGCCGACTAAAAACCATGTTCAACAATCAATGCTCTTAACTTCGCCGCCTGCAGCTTTTACGGCCCACCTCAATGAATCTGTAGTAAGGGGGTAATCAATAGTAAAAATATTCAGGGAAATATTCTTTGGAGTTATCTCTTTTCCTTTGTTCCAAAACCAATTTCGTCGAGCTGGTTCAAACCAGTACACCCAACTGCTAACTGACCATGGTTTTAAATTCATCATGTTAACCCACTCTTCAAAGATCATTGATCTCTTTAAAGACATCTCTTCCTCAAGTTGGTCTTGAGTTGCTTCCGGCGCACAAGCCTCGATGAACCATTTTGGTAAGACAGCGTTCCAAACTTCGAGTGATGGAGACGTCCTGGACACTGAATTAACCAGAACAAACAGCTCCTCCAGTTTCGAAACCAACTCCGTTGCGTCGCCCAATAACACCTTTACCTCGACGTCAACAAAATTTCTGTCCAACATGCAGTATGCATTTGCCTTTCCTGCTAACGCGTCGCTCTCTGCATTCAGTAGACGCAAGTTCACCATTTTATTCAGTGGCCCAACGCTGCACCAGTCGCCATTCTAAAATAGTGCGGGTTTTTCATCATTAAGCTCAAGTTTCTTTTTAAATTCTTGTACGGCCTCGGGGTCCTGTGGTTCCAGCAGACGATCAAGCAAATCTCCTTCTAAAAGCGCCTCATGTAAAAGCATATCATTCCCCGAACTACTTCTTATCAACCGGAATCCTTTTGAAATCCTGTTGTCCACGACAGAGATATTATCCCGATCCCGCCTAGCAGAGAACCCATCAAATCCTTTCGGAATGATATAGTAGTGACGTACACCGTCTACCCAGTATATTGCGTATACCTCGTGTTCTTCTTCAGTTTTTAGAAAACGGTCTGTTTCTTTAATGATCACCTTAGAGATACTCCATATATATCTATTTAAGAGGCTTAGATACGACTTTGATATCGTATGGTTTTCCAGTTATAGTGTTATATTGGTAGTGAATTGATATTGCCCCTCTCGAAGTGTTGGTACTGTATTCCATTTTTTGCCATCCATTGATTTTGAGAAAACGCACATCACTATTCAGATCCAATAAGGTGCCACCTGCCGGATTTGCCAACACTTCTTTCCATGCGATTTGCTCCTCAAGGCTTCTTGGAACGGGCGATTGACCTTTAGCGAGGTTCGCGGTCGTAATCCGGGAATAGTCAAGATATGTTTTCGTGGGCGTGGCAACAACACCGCTCAACACGATACCGGCTGCTGTTCTGCGATCCGCTCGGTTTGCCAACTCCCCTTCATTTGAGATTCCTTGCCCCATCCAGTCATCGACATACGCGAGATCCACTGGTGTACCTTTGCCAGTCGCAGGGTCTGCTGGGCCAATCTTCTCAAGTACGATGCCCGCCATACCGCGATAGGCATTGATGCCGGACTGATTGTCGATGGATGACAGACTGGTGTTCAGGTTGCGGATAAAGGACGGATCGCCAGTGAGCGAACTCCACGCGATCGCACAGGCATACGCCGTTGCCAGACTTTCCTGGAATTCGCGACTCTGTCCAGTAGACATCGCATGGCCGTCAAGTGTCGGCTCATAGCGAGCCAGAACATCGGCGACGGCATCGCCGATGATGTGATGGACTTCCTGCGCAAAGAGCTGAGGATTGTTCCGGGCATGCTCGGCAAGCGTCTCAAGATTTGTACCGCAGGGCGAGGCAAAACCTTGCGTCCCGCAATTACCAAGATTTGCCTGAAAGGTCTTTGAGCTTTCATCGAACCAGACACGCTCGCCCTGCGTGGTCAGGAAAAGAGCCATCGCCACGATTTCGGGATTGGCACCTTGTTCTTCCAACTGTCGATAAACAGTGCGGTTGGCGACCTGCGCCGCAAAAGCCTCTGACGAGGTATAGTTCTGCAGCTCTGCTCCAGTCAGTCCGCGGACGATAGCGTCACGATAAAGATCGACGGCTTCCGGCCCTTGCGCCGCGACAGTTTCGGGAATTGCCGCGTTCTGCGCCCGCTGATAGTTCTGAATCTTCTTCAGATTATCGCCAAACTCGATCAGGTTCTGCACATCAAGCTCACCCGACAGCTTGGTGTAGTCGTCCTTCGTGATCTCCTGATACTTCGAGGCATCCTTGTTGATGGAAACGAGAAGCTGCTCGGCGGCCGCCTTGTCCGCTTCCGTTCCGGCAACACCATCCTTGTCGGCATCGCGAATGGTGACGTTCAGATCACCGGACGCAGCAAGCGTCGTGCGGGTTTCGCCCCGCTTGTCCTTCTTTTCATAGGAGAAGCCGACGGAGTTCAGCCCACCGCCACTGAGGCCGATAGACCCGCCAACGTTCTTGTATTGGTCGGTGTCCTTCAGGTCGGCGACAGTGAGCGTTCCGGTATCGATGCTGACATCGCCATCGGTCGCCTGAAGCAGTGCGCCGATCAGCGTCGTGTCTTCGGCAACCTTGATATCGATGCCCTGTGCCGCGACAATGCCCGAGCCGGAGGACCATGCCTTGAAGCCGTCCTCCTTCGAGCCGCGAACACTCCAGTCGGCGGGGTTGACGCCAACCGTCAGGCCGAAGGAGAAGCCGTCCCGCCAGCCCTGCGCCTGCGGCGAGAGGATGGTGAGATCGCGCCCGACATCCAGATCGACCGTCCTGCCGATGATGTTGCCACCCAGAAGCGACGTATCGCGGCCGGATGTCAGCGAGACATTGCCGGCGGCGGTGATCGAGGCATTCGTCAGTGTCTCGTCATAGCCCTTCGACTTGCCGATATCGAAGCCGATCGAGGACAGGGAGAGCTGCAGGCCGAAGGACGATGATTTGTCCTTTGCGTAATCGACAAGCGCCGCCATGAGGATATCGCGGCCGGCATCGATGGAGACATCGCCGCCGGAGACCATCTTCGTGCCCCGATCCAGAATGACGTCCAGCCCGGCCTTCATGACGATATCGCCGCCAGCCGTCAGCTCGGAAATCTGGCTCTCGCTCCAGCGCTGCTCGCTCTTCCAGACGGACAGGTTAATGCCGACAGTCTTCGCTATCGACCCTGCCGTAATTTGTCCTGTTCCAGGATCTCTGAAAGATTTGAGGGGATCGAGTGCGGAACCAACCACACCGCCCTTGTTGGGTCCGAGGGTGGAATCCACAGCACCGCCGAAAACGGAAGCTCCGGTAGTCGCCAGATTGACGGCGGCCAGCCCCGCCGCAAGTCCATTGTCGGCATTGGCAAGCGTCGCGAGTTTGGCGGTCAGCGGATTGATGCCGGCAAGGCCGGACAGGATCTGGCCGCCGGAGCCGCCCTTCAGCGCAGCATCTATGCCGGCCGATCCCGGGAAACTCAGCCCGACGTAAAAACCCTTCTCCGTGAAATAAAGCGCATCCTGCGCCGCTTCCAGCCGGATCGTGTCATCGGTCTTCATCAGAAGATCGTTGACGGCGGCGATCTTCACGCCCGTTCCGGTAATCGGACCCTTGGCATTGAGCGAGACGTCATTGCCCGAAAGCCGGGTGACGGTCGTATCGACATCGTTCCAGCTCTGCTTGACCGAGCCCCATCCCAGACCCTTGAAACCCCATTCCTTGTAGCGGTTATGGACTTCCTCACTGACGACACCCATGTCGATTTTGCCGGTGGCGTCGATCGAGAGCTTGTCGAAGGCGCTGACCAGCGCACCGTTCAGAAGAACATCGCCAGGAGCGGTTCCCTTCGCGCACAGGCTGCCACCGTCGCATACGCCGTAGCCCGCAAGGATCGAGACATCGCCAACCAGCGACTGGGCGCTGGCCTCGGCGGTGGTGATCTCGTTGCGCAGCACCGTGACACCCGACAGGAAGCCGCGCTTCTTGTAATCTTCAGCGACGAAACTGTCCTTCAGCGTCTCGAAGGTCACATCGCGACCGGCTGCGAGCAGCATGTCGGTGACGGAGCCGAGTGTACCGCCGCTATTGACGATATCCAGGTCGGCGATGACGGTCAGATCCCGTCCGGCCGTGATGGATGCAACATTGTAGTCGGTACGCAGGGTGCCGCAGGCCTTGCCGACACAACCATCCTGTGAATCGACGGTACGGGTATAACGCTCTGTTTCGTTGATCAGCGAGCCGCCGACCCTGAGGTCGATGTTGCCAGCCGAGGCAAGTGTGCCCCCCCGGTTCAGGAGATCGCCATCGGTTGCCATGAACAGAGTGCCCGCCGAAATCAGGCCGCTGTCCCCGCGTCCTCCGGCAAGTGCACGGTCACGCTCATCGAGGTCGATCAGACGCTGGTTAAGGATAGAGGAGGCGGAAATCGAAGCGAGCCCGGAGGCTACGATCGCACCGCTGTTGTTGAGCTTGCCGTCGATATCGATCAGGAGATCATCGGCGGCGATCAGGCCGGCGCCTCGTCCGCCGCGCAACAGTTCATCCTGCGAGGGCAAGTAGAGGCGCGGGACGAGCACAGGCTTGCCGTCGATGATGCGGGTTTCATGCCATACGATCGGCTTTTCGAGAGCAGCGCGCTGCGCCTCGGTCAAAGCCACGCCGTATTGCGCACCGGTGCTCGCCGCGAATTCCGCCGCATTGCGGTAAAGCTGCTCCCGTTGCTCTTCTACGGACAGGGAAGGATCGATAACCAGATGCGTACCAGCCTGCTGGCGGGCCGCTTCGGCGAGAGCCTTCGCTTCCGCGACTGGATCCGCATAGAAGGTGAGCGCCGCGCCATCTATGCGCGCCGAGCCGAGCAGGCGTGCAGCTTCGGCCGAGCCGGTAACGCGCACGAGGTTGCCGAAATCGGAGGCGTTGATGCTGTGGAGATTGCGCGCTTCGAAAGCCCCGAGGTCAAGAGGCGGAACCGAGACATCATCGAGCACAAAGTTGACGATGCCCAACTGGCCTGCGGCGTTGCCACCGATACCACCAGGCGTCGTGCCGCTATAATTGCCAAAACCGGAACCATCGATACCGCCGGGTGTGCCGAGGCCGTTTTGCAATTCTCCGGCCTCAATGGACACGAGGCTTCCCGAAAGCGTGCCGCGATTGGTGATCGCAGCGCCGCCATCGATCATCAGAGAGCCGCCGGACTTTATCATGGAGCCGACACCGACCGTGGCGGTTCCCACATATGTTTTCGTGGCGTTGCCGTAAGGTCCAGTCCCGACCTCGGCCATACGGCTGCCGATCATGATCACGTCGGGGATGTTGTTCGGATCGATACCGAGTGCAGCCAGATCAAGCAGACTTGCTGCGTCCGCGTATTCGATGACCTGGACGGCACCTCCGTTGATGACGCCATCCCTGTATTTCTGTTTGCCCGAATAGGTGATCGTCACCGGAGACTTGCCCTTGGAAATGACAATCATCCGGTTGCCGCCTTCAGCGCGTTCGGCAAGCGCCGGGTCCTTGAAAACGGCGGCGTTGAATTGTGCCACGAACCATCGCGGATCGGCGCCAACGGGCGCATGGAACTTGCCGGACCCGTTATCCATGAAGCCCCGGACGCCGCCCCATTGCACGCGATAGTGATCGACGTTGCTGGTGACCATGTCGTTGAGGATACGGTTCACGTCGATGGAGAGGTCCTTGACCGCGAGAATACGACCTTCGCGGTTTTCAAGAGCATTACCTGAAATCGCCATGTTTGCGCCGGCGCGGATCGTGCCGGGCAATCGAACGCGAACAATCCCGGAGAACTCGTCGCGCGTGGCAGTCATCGTTCCCCAGTACCGCGCGGGGCTGCTGGTGCGCTCGGTCGCATAGAGGATGCTGAGGTCACCGAGCTGGTAATAGTCCTGCGCGCTGTCCGTACCATCCAATGCGGTATTGATCAGTGCCGTCGCCTTTACCTGCATGTCGGCGCCGCTTTCGATACGGGCCGATGCGTTCGTCAGCGTTGCCAGGACCTCGATTGCAAGATTGCCGCCGGCGAATATACGGCCGAGGCTGTTATCGAGATTGCCGCGGACCTCGAGGATCATGTTGCCACTGGATTTGATTGCGGCATTGGTCCCGACATTGGCGAGCGACGCGGCCTGGGCTTTCAATCCTGTCCCGGCATGGATCAGCGCTTCGTTTCTCAGCAGACCGCCAACCACAACGTCCAGTGTTCCGGGTGTCAGGATCGAACCAAGATTGTGCAGGTTTCCACTGACACTGGCCTCTATCGCGCCGGCATCGATTTTACCCGTGGCGCCGTTGACAAGATTGCCTTTGACATCGAGACCAAGCTTGCCGGCGACGGTAAGCAACCCTGCATTCGCGAAGGACGATCCAAGGATGAGATCGAGATTGCGGGCCACCAGGCGGGCAGACGAAGAGCCGGGAATATAGCTGTAAGTCTGCAGACGCAGGTTTCCACCGGCCTCGATTGATCCGCTGTTACCAAGGCTCGCTGCCGCTGAAAGCAGGGCACCGTTGGCCGAAATAATCTGCCCGAGATTGGAGAGAGTTCCGGAGAGGTTTACGGTCAGTTCGCCAACGGGTACGAGCCCATTTTCTGTCTGGCGTGTCGAACCGGCATAGATACGCCCCGTCTGCTGGTTATCGAGCTTCTCAGCCGAACCTGAAAACCCCTCGCGACCTTGCAGAAGACCGGAGTTCGACAAAGTGGTGTCTGCCGAAAGCCTCAACGTCCGGCTGGATACGATTGAACCCGCGCCACTGTTGATCAGATCGCCTACAGTCAGCTCCAGATCACTGGCGGCATGGATAGAACCGCTGTTGGCGAGAAGACCGGAAACGGTTGCGTTCAACGTTGTATCAGAAACGAGTTTGCCGAGATTGACCAGATCACCAACGACCCTGGTCTCTATTGTCTTGGCGACGATTTCGCCGCTTGTGGCATTTTGCACTCCCTGTCCCGCCTGCAAGATCAAATCCCCAGACGCAGCAATCAGACCCGCATTGCGTAGAGTGCCCGAAAGGGTGATGTCTACGTTTGCCGCATATGTCACGATCAATGCCGACGCACCGGAATTGAGGAGATCAGCCGCCACGAGAGTGAGGTCTGCATTGGATCGGATCGCACCGGTATTCGTGATCGCGCCGCCGGCGGTGATATCGACGGTTTCGAGTGCGCTAATCGCTCCGTTGTTGCGGAGCTCGCTTCCGAGGATCAGCGCTGCCTTCCGGGCAGCCAATTGAGCCCCCTGCGAGTTGGCGATATAATTTACGGCATCGAGTTCAAGTTCACCTGCTGCAGTGATCTTTCCGTCATTTGTTACGCTTCCGTCAGAAAGAAGCGTAAGCGTCGTTTCGGAGAGGAGGCTTCCCAGGTTGGTGAGATTGCCTGTGGTCGTTATCCTGAGTGTTCCGGCCTTGATCACACCCATTGCATCAACGATTGCCTGCTGAGCGTTGATCGCGAGTTGGCCGCTTGAAAGGAGTACGCCGGCATTCCTGAAATTGCGGACATCGAACAGGTGATCGCCCGTCGTGAACACACCGGTGTTCGAAATAGCCAGATCCCGGAAAACCATGAAAAGCTTGGAATATTCCCCCGTATCGATCCGGGTGCCGATGGTCAGCTCTTCAGCTGCGTTGATAAATACCTTGGAGGTCTTTTTGAACTGAGTGCCATCACCGATCTCGACATTGGTTGCCGTGATCGAACCCTGGTTTTCCGGTTCGAACCAGGTCGAGGTCAGCGCCACGTCCTTCGCCCTGATGTCGATGTTCGGCGCAACAAGGGTTGCCGTGTCGGAGGCAAGTTTGTCTGTCGCGCGCAGGTTCATATTGCCGACGCTGGCGATAATACCGGACAGAGAGGCGTTGCTGCCCGCTTCCACTGTCATCGCACCGCCGGATTTGAGGACGGCAGCGGAAACGATGTCAGCACTCGCAACGATGGAGAGGCCGCGCCCGCCTTCTACGGTTGCCGTATCGAGCAGAGAAACATCGCGGGCAGTGACGGAGATTTCTCCCTGGGCCGCGAGATCGCGCGCAATCTGAAGCGCGCCTGCTGCACGAAGGTCGGCGTTGCCGGCCACACCGCCCGACACCAACTGGATCTGCCCGGCGGAGACAAGCGAAAGTGCACCCGGCAGGAGTGCGCCATTGGCATCGAGCATACCAAGAGCCTGTATGTTGCCAGCAAGCGAAATACCTGTGTTCAGATCGCTTGAAAGGGCCGCAATCGATGCCGCGCGTACAACGCCTGCCGCGCTCGAAACGATCCCCTGGCCCACGGGATCGCCGGGGATGGCCTTCGTTTTGTCCGTCGAACCGTCCGTACGATTGGAACCGGCCTTGAGGTCGATACGACCCCGCGCATCGATCAGGCCATCGATCCGGAGTGACTTTGCATCAAGCCGGATCTCGTCCGGCGATTGGCCGTCGGCGGCCGAAACACCGGCACCGGAAATGGTGATGTCGCCTGACCGGGTCTCCAGCCCCACCGTGCCGGCATTGTAGTCGATAATCGGTGTTCCGGTGGTCAGCGTCGCGCGACCGGTGTTGATAAACCCGCAACCCATGCAATCGATGCCATTGGGATTGGCCACTATCACGTCAGCCTTTGAACCAAAAACCTCAGTCACGCCATTGAGGTTGGAACGTCTGCTGCCGGTTACTTCGTTGACGATGATCTTGGCTGAACTGCCACCGACGAGATTGGGATTGGATTCAACCTTGCCGCCGATGATCGAGGTTCCGCCAAGCCCGGAATTGTTCAGGATCAGCCCGCGCGTATCGATATTGTACTCGCGCAATTTGTTGTGGCTGACACCGCCGCTCGACGGCTTGACGATGTTGAGTGTCGGCGTTCCGTTTCCCGAAGATGCCACGTTTGGACGAAACTCAATTGGCGCGGTCGGATCTGTGATGACCTGCGCGCTGGCGGGTGCAAATGAACTGGCGATCGTCGTCAGCACGAGGCTTACCGACGTCATCAATGCGGTCGCTTTCTTGATCAGCTTGCCCGGTCTGGACTTGCGGATCAGCACTTTGACCATCATCGTTTTCATTCGGATACTCCCAACAGCAAGGGCAATTGAATTCGTATTCGCGCAGGCGCAAACCCGGGGTCGTCAGCAGTTCTTGATGAGGACGGTCCACATATATTGCGTGGTCCATCCCGGATGGCGGTAAACCGGGCGGGATGTTTCCCTCACACTGGCAATTGTCGCGCCCGGCCTGCATTTTTCGAGGAGCACTTTTTTGCAGGATCGCTCCGTCGGGGTGATGATCGAATTGGTGCACGTCGCCGACATGATCTTTTCCCCGTTCAGTGTCGCGACCGGTTGTGGATCGGTGGGCCGGCAACCGGCAGCCAGGGCCAGCGAGAGGAAAACGGGAAGGAGACGCGTCATCTTCAAACAAGCCATTATTTTATTCCTTGCGACTGCCGTGCGTGCCGGAAGGCGATAGCTGCCTCAAGGAACGCGCGCGAACGCGACACTTCACCGGCAATCTCCTCGTCAAAACCGCGGATCAGCAATTTGCGATAGATATCCGAAGCATCCGGGTCGTTTTTCACCGAGACCGGCAACGCTGCCTTCTGCGCGCGACCGTAGGCCGCGACATCCCGCAGATTGTCGAAGAAGCCCGTATATTGGTTTCGGACCGCCGGACTGTAGCCGACAAGGGTGCCGTTGCGCCTGAAATAGGCGCAATCGTCGTTTTCAGGCGGCATCTGCCGGCGGGCGATTGTCAATCGATTTGCCTCATCGATCATCGTGCAAAACGCCTGTGCGTTGCGCAGATTCGCTTGTTCGATTTTTTCCCGCCTGGCTGCCTGTTCAGCAGACGGAGCAGCCCCCTGACATCCGACAAGTCCAATCAGGCTGAATGTGATCAACGCCTTGCCGACAAATGTAACGTGCATGGCTTACCTCGCGCCTGACGCCAGATATTGCCGACCGCGACCCGTCGCTACGGCCGCGTGAGAGAAAGCTGCAGTGTCAGCGACTGCGGCAACCTCGGCCTCCTTGAACCCGCGAAGGATCATCTTCCGATAAACGATTGCTCCATCCTCGGATTTCAGATCGGCTGGTATTTGCGTTTTCTTTGCGCGTTCCTCGTTGGTCGCCTTTTCCGCCGCCTGGGCGAGTGCAACGACACCGCCAATCGGCACGGGAATCCCGTTGAAGGCAAAATTCGGCAATGGCGTCGGGCGGCCGTCGAAACCCACAAGAGTATTGTTCCTGCGCATATAAGCGCAGTCGGGTGCATGCAGTGGCTTCTCATCCACCTTGGTCCTGCGCTGATTGAGCAAATCCACCAGTCCGCAATCCGCCTTGGCGACCCGGTCATTCTCGCGGTTATATTCGTCCTGTTTCGCCTGTTGCTCCGGAGAAAGCGGCTTTGCCGTCTGGCAACCCGCCAATAAAAGTGCAGCCCCCGCCGCGATAAAAATCGTCGTGATCTTCATAGTCCCTCTCGAAATTCAATGTGATTGATCAATTTGCTTCCACGGCCTGAGCCGGTTTCCAGTTGCGGGCGCGCGCCTGCGCGTCCTCAATCTCTGTCGGTGTCATGCTCGCTGTCAGGCGCTCGAGAGCGGCACGTGCGCCGGGATGTCCGCGTTCATTGGCGAGGTTGTAATAGAGGTGGGCGCGGATCGGATCGGCAGCCACGCCTTCACCCTTTTCCAGCATTTCGGCAAAACCGTAGAGCGAGACCGGGTTTCCGAGGGATGCGCCCTGTTCGAACAGCTTTACGGCCCTGGTAAGGTCCTGTTCGGTCCCGGTGCCGGTGCGAAGCAGTGCGGCCTCCATGTTGCGCGCGCCGGTGTGGCCATGTTGCGAGGCCTTCTCGTAATAACCGAAGGCAATTGCGGCATCCTCGGCGCGGCCGAGACCATCGAGAGCAAGACCTGCGCAATTGAACTGGGCTTCCGGGTTGCCGAGATCGGCGGCTTTGCAGATCAGTTCCGCTGCGGCAGCAAAATCCTGGCGGACATTTTCGCCGCGGAGATGCATGAGCCCCAGCCGGTTCATCGACGCAGCCGAACCCTTTTCCGCCGCAGCGATATAGAGAGCCCGCGCTTTCACCGCGTCGGGCGTAAAACCCACACCGAGCTCGACCATGCGCGCCAGATGAAAGCCGGCTTCTCCATCGCCCTTGTCAAAACCGTCGGCAAAAGCCTTTGCGGCATTGGTAAAATCCTTCTTTTCCAGAAGCGCCCTGCCATCTTCAAGAGAGCCAGCCGTTGCGGGTTGCGCCAAACCCAAAGTGCCCATGAGGGCGATAATGGCCAGAGAGGTGAGGACGGATCGGCGGCATGGTGTGTTGCGCATGGATTGAACTCCTTGATCGGGATTTTCCGGGTTAGCCCCGAGAGCAATTTCGTCTTTTTTCAGCACCGTGAGTTTGGGCGTCACGGCGAGCAAGAACGGCGATTTCCGGTGAATTCGGGCCGCCATCATCTACCGACCATCCCCGGGAAGAGCCCGATGGAGTCGAGGCCAAACGGGTATTCTTCGCCTGCTGTTTCCTTGAAGGTTTCGATACCTGAGGAGGCGAAGACACCATCTCTCGCCCGTAGCGCGCCCGCAGTCACCTGAACCGGGCGGAAGGCATTGATCGTGATGCTGCCCTGGGGTGCATCAAAGACACCGCCCTGATCGCCGGTCCCGATCCAAGCGGTCGATCCGCCCCAGAAATTATAGAGGCCGGTTGGACGCTGAACGACGGTCGGGATCGAGCCGCCCTCCAGCACCACGGAGGGAGCAGTCGCGTTGATGCTGCCATAGCTAACGATCTGGCCATATCTGTTCAGGATTGAGGATGAGGCGCGCAATTCGATATTGCCGTTGGCATTGATGGCGCCACCCGCGACACCTGTCGTGGATGAGCCATAACCGATGCAGGTCAACCTGCAGCGCTTGACGAATTGCAGGGAGCCGGACAGGCCACCCTCATTAAGGATGCTACTGCCTTCAATATACACCGACCCGGAATCAGCATTGATCGAACTGCCGCGGTTGACGATGTTATCGCCAGCCTTCACCGAAACGCTACTGCCGATTATATATGCTTGTCGGCCGGGTAGACGCGGCTGGCCGTAGTTTATGCTGATGGTTTCGGTCGTTTCGCGTGATTGCCACGCTGTGTACCAGAGGCGTTTGCCGTCGTCCTTCTGGTAATGCCAGACACCTTCCACGTTCAGGATGTCCGCAATATTAAGGATGTCCTTGCCTGCATCGATTGTCGTCTCGCTGTTGGAGAGGAGTCTGCCCGTGTTGTTGATAACGGAGCCTTCGGCCTGCACATCAAGCCTTCCCTCTGAACCAAAGACGATTGCCAGTTGATCGGTATTTTCGGTCAACAGTTTTACATCGCCAGCGGCTTTGACGAATGCCTGGCTTTTCCCGCTCATCAGAACACCGGTATTTGTGATGTCACCCGTTCCGGCAAGAAGCGTCAATGCGCCGTTGATGGCTTCGATTCTGCTTTGAGGCTGACTGGCCAGTGAACGGGCCTCTATCGAGCCTGCGTTAATGTGGACATTGCGCTTCGCTTCAATCGACCCGCTCGTCGTGACCTTGCCGGATGCATCGATAACGAAATCGCCAAATGCCGCGAGCCCGTTGCCTGCGTGGCTGACACCTGCGCCATTGCTGGTGGCGCGAATGCGGACCGTATTGGCCTTCAGCGTCCCGCGCGAGGTTATTTCAATGGCGAGAGAATTGTCGTTGCTTCCCTCATCTGTCATCCGTCCCCAGTTCTCGAGATCGGAGTTCGGCACGATCGCTGAATCGTATTCGACGGAACTGCCGCCGGCGGTCAGTTCTATAGACGAGCGCAATTGAGGAGAGCTGTTTTCGACAGGGCCGTCGATGCGGATACGGCCTGCCAGCATTTGCAGAGTACTCATGGCGCCAGACAAACCGCCAGGACCGACATTGATCGCACCGTCGGCAGTCTTGAGTACAATATTATCTTGATAGGACGTCGGTGTGATCTGTCGACTTACGATCGACGCCTTGCCGGTGGAAAGTACGACGCCGCCGGTGTTGTGGAAGGATGCGCCGTTCACGGAAATGCCGTTGGGATTGGCAATGATGACATGCGCGGGGTCGCCTACCACCCTCAGCGGGCCATTAAGATTGGAGATGCGGGAAGACGTCACTTCGTTCAGGATCGTGCGTGCATGGACCGTACTGTTGTCGAGATTGACCCCGAGAGGGCTGACAGAAAACTCCGTATAAGTATTGTGGCTGATGGTGGATCCGGGGCTGCCGACCGGGTCGGCTATATGAACCGTCGTTGCACCGGTCACGACATCGGCGCTCGTCCTCGTATTGCTGCCACCGTCGGGAATGACCTGCGCGACGGCGGGCTGCGCAACACCGCACAGCAACAAGGACAGGCTAGCTGCAAGGGAATGCTTCATGTTCGCCAACTTGAACGTACGTCTCATCTGGAGATGGGCCCCCCTGTCTTGCTCGTCAGTCCTGTCAGTTTGCACGGGTCGACCAGTTCAGCCTTGCCGACGATCCACAGGTAATCGTAGAGGAGGCGCTCCTCGTCGGTGATATTTTCACCTTCGGCGAAAGCGCCAACGGTCAGAACCGACGCGTCTGCCTGGGCAAGGACATGATAAAGAGAGCGGTCCTTGCGGCCGTGGCCACGACCGACCTGCAGTAAAACACCATGCTTCAACGCGCGGGCCTGCTCCGCAGCGCCGGCCATGGAAAGATCGCGGCGAATCTGATGGTCGGCGTTCTGCGCGGCCTGCCGGTCCGAGATCAGTCCGCAATGCGCTGCCATCATTGCCTTCGTCCAGCTCTCGCGGACTGCGGTTTCGGCTGCACCGAGCCGTTTGCGGATCGCCTTTTTCTCGTTTGGCGTCAGTTCACCCGTGCGTCCGTCTTTCTCCGCCAGATCGCCGCCACGTAACGGAACGCGAAGGCTGAATATGCGCTCAACGAGCGGCAACCAGTTGTCGAAGGCTGGCCAGCCTCGCGTCCACCATTTAAGTTCTGCGCCGAGCCCGGCCGGTGTTTCCGGATGTTTTTTGCGATAGAGGGCAATTGCCGCATCATCGTCGCGCGAGAGCATTTCCATCACGACGGTTACGGGACGATCATCCTTTGCCATTGCCGACATCACACAGGACGACGCAACCGCCTGCTCCCTGACGCCATGCCGTTCGCCAAAGAGCAGGTAATCCACCTTGCCGACGCGACCGGCCAGATCGGCAAAAGAGATCGGGCGGCTGTTGGACACTTCTTCGATCCTGCCCGTGCAGTCCTTGAACTCGCCGGGTGCCGCCAACCCTTGTCCTGCCATCGATAGCCAGCCTGCCGCCATCAGTCCGGCAAGCAGCACATGGCGAGCTATCCCTGCGCATATCTTCCTGTCTGGTCTCATGGTATTGCCGCATCCAGCGCGTCGATACCGGCGCTGATCCCGTTGAGTGAAACCTTGAGCGGAATGGTGGTTGCCTTGGTGTCCTTGAGAGCGACCGTCAGAACATTTCCCTTGCGCAATGCGCCGAGCAGCGAGCCGTTGAGAGCAAAGCCGGCGTGGCATCCGGAAATATTGCAGGTCTCGAAGATAACGCGCTGTGTCTGCCCGCCATCGATCTTCAACTCCAGACCTGCCGGCAGATAGACGTTCAGGGGCGTCGAAATGATCGCGACGCGCTGTTTTCCCTGCCTCGCAATATTGAACAGAAAGACGACATCCTTTCCGCCGTTGACGGCCTGGGCCTGCTGGAGACGGCATGTCGCGCTTTCCGCTTTCGGGGTGTCGGCAGCCGCCTGTGGCTTGCAGACCAGTTCCCAATCGCCATAACGCCTAGTATCTACGACTGCTTCTGCCGCAACCCCGGAAGTCTCTCCCCGGACAGCGGGAGCCTTGCCGTCATCCACATTTGCTTTCGCCGCAGGAGCGATCAGCAGCAATCCAACGGCAACAAGCGCCGCCATGCCAATTCCGGATACTGATGAGACCCGCCGGCGGCACAGCGCAAACGTGAGGTGATTATCGTCAGCATCTCTTGAGGGAAGATCGAACAAAAAAGGCATGGCTCAAAAAACCTTCAAACGCAGTGTCATGAACAACTCGCCCTTTTCTTCGTTCACGCGCCGGCTTCGGCTGTCTTCGGCAACCCGCCAGGCGTAGCCGACATCGAAAGAAAGCCTTGGGCCGCCATATCGCAGGCCCACACCACTGCCGACCCGGTATCCGGTGACTTCATTGGCAACGTCGCGGCCCAGCCCTGCGTCGAGAAAGAGATAAGGGTTGAGACGGGAGAGGGTCGTTCGCGCCCATTCCGACGATGGGGCGGATATTTGCACTGGACCCTGGCTGTCCGGCTGTGTGCCTGATCCGGCTTTCCCCAAAAGCAAATCGATCGGCATGGCGAATGCGACCTCGTTGCGCCACACCGCACCCCGGTCAGCCTTGAAGCTTCCGTTGGAAAAGCCCCGTACCGAGCTGCGCGAGCCGATTGTCATCTGGTCGTCGGAATAAAGCGCGGTTGCCGCCCATTGCGTTGACAGGCTGGAGGAAACGGAGGCGCGCCCGGGAAAGACATAAGACCCCGAAAGAGATGCATCCAGCTTTGTAAACTGGCTGTGGGGTGTGGAGGCGTCGATATCGTCGGCATCGTCGCGTGCATTGAAGATGGACAGCCCCTGGCTGGCACCGATCCGGGCCGACACGTTGGCGCGTTCGAAGAAACGGCTGTAAGTCAGACCCGCTTGAACTGGAGAAACGCGCTGATCCATCAGCGCAACGCCGTTGATGTAGCGGTTCTGTTCGCGATGCGTGACTGTGAAATCGGCGACGAGCCGCTCCGTGCGCGATGAATGAACGATCCAGTCGGCACCTGCGCTGACGTTCCAGGTCGTCATGAACAACTCGGAAAGCGGGCCGAGGTCGATCATGTTTTCGGACCAGTCGCCCTTCAGCCTCATTGTGGCGCGTCCGATGGGAACCGCGAAATCGCCACTCAGTTCGTTGGTCTCGACGCCGCTTTTAAGCGTCAGCCCCCACATGTCGTTGATGCCGATGAGATTGTCTTTTTCCGCCGTGATCCCGAAGCGCAACTTGTCAACGCCTTCGATGGATTCCGTGTCGTAGCCGCCGTAGAGCCTGAACGCGTCATTGACGCGGTTCGTGATCTGCACGTCGGAGGTCGCCGGCCTCTTGCCCGGAACAAGCTCCGCCTTGGCCTTGTTAGAAGGAACCCTGTTGAGGCTATCAAGTGTGTCCTGCAGGCGATCGACATGCAGGACATCGTCTTTGGCAATTGTGCCAGTCATGGCGATCCGGGCGGACGGCGGCAGCAAGGTCAGGCGTTCGAGATCGTCATCAAGGCCCTCCCACCAGGCATCTGCCTGTTGCACGAATTCGGAAATGGACGTGGAGCTTGCAACCTTGCCACTCAATTCCGCCATCCGGGGAAAGAACCCCTTATAAGGCTGCTGCTCCTCTTTGTAGAGAACAGCATCGATCCGACCGGGCACAACGCGCAGGACCAGCGTCCTGCTGGCGGCAATGTCCTGCTCCGGCAACCAGGCCTGCGTCGTGGCAAAACCCCTGTCGGCAAAAAGGCCGTTTACCGCCTTGAGCAATCCGCCGACGCTTTCGTTGCTCTGGCAGGACAATGCGAAGGGTCTTGTCACGTCCTCCACGGCTTCACTGTCAATGAGTTCGTGGCCGCCTTCGATGCGGATCGTGTCCACGGGGAAACATGGCGAAGCACCGGACGTCGCATTATCAGATGCGGGGCCGGCAAATGTCTGGATCGTAAGGGCAGGCTCCTCCGATACAGCAACACCTGAATCTGCCTGGCCTGTGTTTGCCTCCGCCGGCGGCCGCCCTTTGAGATCATCCCGTGACAATGCCGCTTGTGGAGCAAAGCAAAGAGCTGCGCAGAGAACGACGACCGAGTTTCGCAACGCGGGGGAGGCCGGTGCGATACCGCCGATCACCTTCCTGTCGAAACCACATACTGCAGATGATTTGGTAGCTGCCGGAACGACAAATCGCGCTCTGGCCAGATATCTGGTCATCAATAAACTTCAACCCCATGTTGCCCAATGCGACGCATTAATCAATAGAGAGTAATTTGCAAGACAACTCTGGCGCGCTTATAAAAAGAATGAGAATTGAGTTACCAATTTGCATCAGTTATGCGTTGAATTTCGCTGAGATTGGAGCTCGAGCTGTGCTGGCCAGAGCGAATTCAAAGGTCGATACTTTAGGTCAGTATTATATTTAAGTGTTTGCCATCGCTGGTTTATTTCTTCCGGCCGAAGTTAAGCAGGCAGCCGGCTGCAGGCAATTTGATTCGTCGGAGTATGGAATGAGAAAAATCACAGATGATTATTTCGGCCTGTAGCAATTTGCCGGCGTTGGCACCAATTACACCGAATCGAGGAAAGATTATTTACTTGCCAGACCAGTAAGGGCGAAGATAAACGACCTTTACGTGTGTTTTCCAGGTGGCGATGGGGGGCGTAGGCTCGCGGGCCAGACCCTATTTTCGCTGAAGCAGGAAAGAGCCAGGCGCTGGGGAGCCAAAAATCCACCTTTCCAGCCGGAGATCAGGTATTTTCCCCCTGCCAAACAGGTAACTCCTATTGCTTCATTACCTCTGTCAATCGGCATCGTAACGGGCCCCCTTATCGGCTACCAAAAGGGGAGCTAACTCAATCTAGCTGATGTTCTGCATTCAATTGGCCCTGTTTTCGAAGGAGGATCAGCGCCATGCGAGTCCATTTTCGGCTTTCCGATCTAATCCCTGCTGAGCTGGACGCGTCGACAGTGCATCATGGGTCATTACCGTCAAAGAACGGCTGGATCCATGCGAGGCGATGATGAGATGCGCCAACCCCGATGATCTTCTGCAGCTTGGAACGCATCTTCAAACCGCCCAATCAGCGGCCTGATCATGTCAGGACCCGGCGCAATGTGTTCGCCGACCTTCACATGTTGTGTTCTCATTTGCCCTGGAACCATTTTGATTTCTGCGGCCGTGTCTGGATTGCGGACCGTAAGCAGCTCATCGGGTAACCGTCGGCAGAATTCTCCGTGTGTCCAGCAGATGCCGTCGAGCGATAAAACAGGAAAAGGCATTTCGCTGCTATCGATCAACTGCTGCACTTCAATATGGGCACGCGCCTCAAGCTGAAGGTTCCGCTTCTCAGGTTCTTGCGCATACTCACCCGCCATTGCGCGGTCGATGTCGATAGGAAGCGTGTTGTGCCCTTCAATGATATTCGAGCAATAACAGTTCATCTAACGCACAGAGCCTCCGACCGACGCCCACATAATCGGGTGCAGCCGTGCCGCGAACCGATGGGCTGCCGAGGTAAGTTCGATGGCGACGTCTTCCAACTCTCTGTTGCTGTCGGGAAACAGTTGTTCCATGCTCGCGAAGGTGACCATATTTTGCCGATTTTTGCCGGTCCATGACAAACCAGAGAACCTGGACCGATTATGAGGCCAGCGATATTCCAGACCACGATGTCAGGTCGCTATCTGCTTATTACAATACACCCCGGGCCCGAAACCTCCGCCTCGTCTTCTCGCGCATCCCGAGCTCGCTAACTATCCGACGCGCCGCCCTGCAGCATGACATCCAGCGTCTTCGCCAAGATCGTTGCTGATACGAATGGCTTCGCCATAACGAGCTCGACAAGTTCCGGCAGCTTTGAAGACGCCCGCCGCCCGTCCAGTTTTCTGTCGAACATCGTTTTTACCACGGTCAGCCGGTCATGCTCATTCATGCCGATCTCGGCGGCCGCCAAAAATCCCTGGGCGACGGCAAGGAGCCGCGTGTCTCGATTACGATGCCGGCGCCGATCGACGGGGATGGTTTTCAGGCCGAGATTGATGGCGGCGAGGCGAAGGCCGGTGGTGATGCCCGCTTCCCGCAAGATTGAGGCAGCAAAAAGCCGGCCAAGCCAAGGTGCATGCTGCAGGACGGAACGCTCGTTCCAGGCATCTAGATGCCGTAAGGATGAGGCACCTCACAAGTAGCCCGTTGGGTGGCGGATTCTTCAGCCGGCGGCCGCCAGCTTCTGGAGGCCGCATTCGCGGACGATCTCCGCAATATGGGCGAACTGCGCCGAGAGCGGATTGCTCTTGCGCCACACGATGCCGATGGTGCGGGAAGGACGAGGCTCCGCCAGTCGGAACACAGAGACCGTGGATTGCCGTGTCTCCATGTCGACCGCCATCTGCGGAATGAGCGTCACGCCGATGCCGGCGCCGACCATCTGCACAAGGGTGGAGAGCGAGGAGCCTTCCATCAGCACGCGCGGCGGCGCATTGGTCGTGCTGCAGAAGGAAAGCGCCTGGTTGCGGAAACAATGGCCTTCTTCCAAAAGCAGCAGGCGCATTTCGCCCAGCTTGTCGGCGCTCGGCACCGGCATGCCCGCATCCTCCATCGGCCGCACCAGGATGAATTCCTCCGAAAACAGTGGAACTTCCTCCAGCGCCGGCTCCGAGACGGGCAGGGCGACGATCGCCATGTCCAGCCGGGCTTCCAGAAGGTCGTCGATGAGTTTCTGCGTCACCGCCTCGCGCGGGCGGGCCTCCAGTCCGGGATAATGTCGCGTGAGTGTCTTGATAATCTGTGGTAAAAGATAGGGTGCGACGGTGGGAATGACGCCGATGCGCAGGCGCCCGCTGAGCGGCCCATGCCGCGCCCGCGCCAGATCCTGCAACTCATCCACCGAACGCAAGATCGAGCGGGTTCGTTCGGCGAATTCCTCACCAAGCGCCGTCAGCCGGATTTGGCGGCTGCTCCGTTCGACGAGCGGCGCGCCGATCAGTTCTTCCAGCTCCCGGATCTGCAGCGACAGCGCCGGTTGGGAAATCGCGCAAGCCTCCGCCGCCCGGCCGAAATGGCCGATCTTGGCCAGCGCATCGAAATAACGGAGATGTTTCATGGAGAGCGCAATCATAAGCTCAGCATATCGCAGCCTTTAGAATATACAATTGGAAATTATGGAACCCGGCTGTTAGTCATCTTCATGACAGAAAGAGGCTGTAGCTGTGAGAGGTTACCAGCGTCGCTGCACGGTTTCCCATGACCAACTGCTGGCTCTGGCTTCCACGCTGCACATGTCGAATTGATTATTGGTTTAATTGTCAAACCCATCGGAGGGCGAAATGGACGCAACTTCAAAACCGGCTGGCAAGTGTCCTGTCATGCACGGAGGCAACACGGCCTCGGGTAAATCGGTGACCGAATGGTGGCCGAACGCGCTGAACCTCGACATCCTGCATCAGCACGATACCAAGACCAATCCGCTCGGCACCTCCTTCAACTATCGCGAAGCCCTGAAGACGCTCGACGTCGAGGCGCTGAAGGCCGATCTGCGAGCGCTGATGACCGACAGCCAGGACTGGTGGCCGGCCGACTGGGGCAGCTATGTCGGCATGATGGCGCGTGTTACCTGGCATGCGGCGGGCTCCTACCGCGTGACTGACGGTCGCGGCGGCGCCAACACCGGCAACCAGCGTTTTGCCCCGCTCAATTCCTGGCCGGATAACGTCAACACCGACAAGGGCCGCCGCCTGCTGTGGCCGATCAAGAAGAAATACGGCAACAAGATTTCCTGGGCGGATCTTATCGCACTCGCCGGCACCATCGCCTATGACGTCGCCGGTCTGAAGACCTTCGGTTTCGCTTTCGGTCGTGAGGATATCTGGGCTCCGGAAAAGGACACCTATTGGGGTGACGAAAAGGAATGGCTGGCGCCGAGCGACGGCCGTTACGGCGATGTGACCAAGCCCGCGACGCTGGAAAACCCGCTTGCCGCCGTGCAGATGGGCCTCATCTACGTCAACCCGGAAGGCGTCAACGGCAAGTCCGATCCGCTGGCGACCGCCGCACAGATGCGTGAGACATTCGCCCGCATGGGCATGGACGACGAGGAAACCGTGGCTCTGACCGCCGGCGGTCACACCATCGGCAAGTCGCATGGCAATGGCAGCGCCGCCAACCTCAGCCCCGATCCGGAAGCCGCCGGCCCGGAATATCAGGGTCTTGGCTGGATGAACACCAAGGGTCGCGGCATCGGTCGCGACACGGTGGTGTCGGGCATTGAAGGCGCCTGGACCAGCCATCCGACCAAGTGGGACAACGGCTTCTTCGACATGCTGTTCAAGCATGAGTGGACGTTGACCCACAGCCCCGCCGGTGCATCGCAATGGGCGCCGATTACCATCGCCGAGGAAGACAAACCGGTGGACGTCGAGGACGCCTCGATCCGCACCATTCCCATGATGACCGATGCCGACATGGCCCTGAAGGTCGATCCGATCTACCGCGAGATTTCGCTGAAATTCAAGGACGATCAGGACCATTTCTCCGAGGTCTTCGCTCGCGCCTGGTTCAAGCTGACCCATCGCGACATGGGGCCGAAGTCCCGTTACATAGGCCCGGATGTTCCCGCTGAAGACCTGATCTGGCAGGATCCGATCCCGGCAGGCTCCACGAGCTACGATGTCGCTGCCGTCAAGGCGAAGATCGCCGCTTCCGGCCTTTCGGTTGCCGATCTGGTCTCGACCGCCTGGGACAGCGCCCGCACCTTCCGCGGTTCGGACAAACGCGGCGGCGCCAATGGCGCACGCATCCGCCTTGCACCGCAAAAGGACTGGGAAGGCAACGAGCCCGCCCGTCTTTCCCATGTGCTCTCGGTTCTGGAGCCGATTGCCCGTGAAACCGGCGCGAGCATCGCGGATGTGATCGTTCTGGCCGGTAATTACGGTGTGGAACAGGCGGCGAAAGCGGCTGGCTTCGACATTGCCGTGCCTTTCGCGGCCGGCCGTGGCGATGCTTCCGCCGAGCAGACGGATGCCGACAGCTTTGCCCCGCTTGAGCCCCTGGCGGATGGTTTCCGCAACTGGGTGAAGAAGGACTATGTCGTCAGCCCTGAGGAACTGCTGCTGGATCGCGCACAGCTTCTGGGCCTGACCGCGCCGGAACTGACCGTGCTCATCGGCGGCCTGCGCGTCATCGGCGCCAATTACGCCGGTACGGCCCATGGCGTGTTCACCGACAAGCCCGGCGCGCTGACGACGGACTTCTTCACGACGCTGACGGATATGGCCTATTCCTGGGTTCCGACCGGCAACAATCTCTATGAGATTCGTGACCGCAAGACCGGGGCAGCCAAGTATACGGCGACCCGCGTCGACCTCGTCATTGGTTCGAACTCCATCCTGCGCGCCTATGCGGAAGTGTACGCGCAGGATGACAGCAGGGAGAAATTCGTGCGTGACTTCGTCGCCGCCTGGACGAAGGTGATGAACGCCGACCGTTTTGACCTTCTGTAAGAAAAACCCGGCTGTTTAAGAGGAAACACCTCCCCGAGAAATCGGGGAGGTGTTTTGCGTTCTATTCACCGCCAAGGCGCAGTGTGTGCCGCGACGGCGCAAGATTGCTGGACGCCTTATAGGCCCGCATTATCTTGTTTGCGCGGACGGTTTTCCTATCGCCGGTCCGAGGACGGAACCGGTTTGCCGGTCGGGGTTTTTCCGGCGTCTGGCGACGGGGCTTTGCCGTCCTTCTCGTTTTCATGCGCGTCCGGCCCAGCCACGATCACACCACGGCCGTGCTCTTCGCGCTTCTTGTCTGCGAAGTCGACCGGTTCCTTCTTGTTGTCCATGTTAACCTCCGTTGTTGCACTTCTGTCAGGAGTTCAACGGCCGTCATGAGCAGAGGTTCCAGCGCGGTCGCCGCAGCGAATGTTTCACTTTATAACGATCTTTGCTATTAACATGAATTGATGAGTCATGTTAATGGGACGGGGCGCGATGACTGGCGCGTGCGCCTGTCTTTTGATTTCACCCGATCCAGACCCGACAACCGGACGGTACCCGCATTGAGTTTCTGGCATTCCATGACCTGGCACACGGAAGGCATCAGCGTCACTGCGCCGGTGAAATGGCGCCAGTTCGACGGGCTGGTCAGTGCTTTCTGGGAGGCGGAAAGCCAGATGGGGGCGAAGGGTTATTATCTGGCCGCCGATCCGCGTATCATGATCTTTTTCAACGATGTCTCCTCGCGCATCAGCATGTCCAACCGCAATGGCGAATTTACCAACCATTCGCGGCCGATGACACGGGCGGTTTATGTGCCCGCCGGCGTGCCGATGTGGACGAGCAGCAGCGCTACCCATCGGTTCTCACATCTCAACCTGCATATTCATAAGGACCGGTTGTTGCGCTTCCTGTCACCTTCGGTCGGCAGTTCCGCGGCGATGTCGGCGCTGCGTCGCCCGGTTGAGATACAGGACATCGGTTCGGTGGAAACCCTTGCCGGCCTGCTTGTCGATGAGCTCTCCGAACCCTCGAAACATGCGGTCTATGCGGAAAGTCTTGTCGGCAGCATCGTTGCCGGCCTGCTGGATATTCCCGGCCCAGCGCCGGAGCAGGCTAATGGCAGGCTGACGCAGGCGCAGTTGAACAAGCTTCTTGCCCAGGTCGAAAAACGTGGCGACGACCGTATGACGGTTGCCGAGATGGCCGATATCGTCGGGCTTTCGGAAAGCTGGTTCGCCACCGTATTTCGCCAGACCACCGGCAAGACGCCGCTGCAATGGCAATTGGAGCGGCGCATCAATGCCGCCCAGAAACTTCTGCTGGAAGGCGATCTGACGGTGGCCGATATCGCCGCCCAGCTCGGCTTTTCCGATCAGGCCCATCTGACCAAGGCTTTCCGCCAGTCCGTGGGCAACACGCCCGCCGCCTGGCGACGTCTGCACAAGCTGCTTTGACGGGGCGAGATCGGTGTCTTGATGCGGGCTGGTCAGATCCTCGGGACAAGCCCGAGGATGACGTGATGTGTGAGGAAATATATGCAATATTTTGAAAAATATTGCTAATATAGATTTTCACCACGTTTTTCGCAAGGTCACGGAAAACGCCCGGCCGGGATTATAAAAGTCAGCGCCGAACCCGCCATAAGAGACGTGTTTTTCGTTGAAGATGTTGGAAACATTGACGTCCAGCGAGGCGGTTTCCTGAATCTTGTAGCTGAACGCGGCATCCACGGTCACGCTGCTTCCTGTTTCGACCTTGTTGGCATTGTCGAAATAATAAGCGCCGGTGTAGCGGCCGCCGAGACCGAAGGTCATGTCGCCGAAATGGTCGTTGCCAGCAAGCGTATAATTGACCCACAATGAAGCCTGATGCTCTGGCACGAATTGCGGCCGGTTGCCGACATTGCCGCCGGTGCCGTTTTCGGTGATTTCCGCGTCGAGATAGGAGTAGGCCGCCGTCAGGCTGAGATTGTCGGTCACTTCCGCCTTGGCTTCGAGATCGAGACCGCGTACGCGCACCTCGCCGATGGCGGTCGGCAGGCTGGTGATCGGGCTGGTAACGGTAATGTTGTTCTTCTTCAGATCGTAGATCGAGGCGGTGAACAGGGCCGGGAAAGCGTCGGGCCGGTATTTCACCCCGAGTTCGATCTGCTCGCCGCGTTCGGGCTCGACCGTCAGGCCGGATGCGGGCACTACCGATTCGGCATAGCTGATATAAGGCGCGATTTCGTTGGTGACCTTGTAGGACACGCCGATGCGCTTGGTCAGTTCGCTGATGTCGCCGCTGGCCGTCGTGCCATTCAGCCGATTGGTCTGCTCGGTGTCGATCCAGTCGTTGCGCAGGCCGGCGCTGACGATCAGCCTGTCGAAGAAGGTGAAGTCCTGCTGGAGATAGATCGCCTTGGTCTTCTGGTCCGTCAGGGAGTCGGCATAGAGCGGCACGGAAGCGGGTGCGCCGGTATAGACCGGGTTCATCCAGTTGATGCTCGGCGCAGCACCGAAGTAGCTTTTGCTGCCGGATTCGTAGTTGTTATAAAAAACGCCGACGAGGCTGCGGCTTTCGACATTTTCAACCCGCGTGTCATATTGCAGGCGTGTGTCGATCAGGAAGTTTTCGGTCTCGGTGTCGTTTCCGAAATAGGACCGGTTGGCGATGGTCGAACCGTTGGTCGGTGTCGACGAGATATAGGCGTAACCGAAGTCCGTATTCGCCTTGCTGTAGCGCGCATTGGAACTCAGCGTCAGGCCGGAGCCGAAATCGTGGTCGAACATCACGCTCAGCGAATTGCGGTTCGTGCCGCGATAATTGTAGTCCGGTTCGCCGAAGAAGCGGCTCCGGTCGAAATGCGAGCCGACGGGATGACCGCCCCCGCCCGGAACGCCATCCTTGTTCAGATGATCGTAAACCACGGTAAGGCTGGTGACGTCCGTGGGGCGCCAGGTTAAGCCGCCCATGAAGAATTTCTCGTCGTCGCGGGAATAGTCATATTCCGCATCGGCATTTCTGAGCTTGCCGGTCAGGCGATAGGACAGCGTGTCGTCGCTGGTGATATTGTCGCCAAAGTCGAAGCCGGTTTCGGCGCGGCCATAGGAGCCGCCGGTGACATAGGCTTCACCGAAACGGGTGCGTTTCGGCACCTTAGTGGAATAATTCACCGAGCCGCCGGGATCCGAGACGCCAAAGGTGGTGGAATTTCCGCCCTTCAGCACTTCCACGCGCTCATAGGCATAGGTTTCTTCGCGCAGCGCGCCGAAGGGACGGCCAAGCGTCAACCCGTCGCGATAGGTATAGGCATCGAAACCGCGAATCTTGAAATAGTCGAAACGGTCGTCGGAGCCGTAAAAATCCGTTGTCACACCGGCGGTATATTGCAGCGCCTCTTCCACGCTCTGCACGCCGCGCTGCTGCATTTCCTTGGCGGTGATGACGGAGACGGAGGCCGGTGTGTCGAGAATATCGGTCGCCATCTTGCTGCCGCTCGTGGTGCGGGTGGCGACAATGGACTTCTGGTCATTGTCGCCGCTTTCGATGGTGATGCGCTCCAGAACCGTGCTGCCGCCCGTATTGGCAGCTTCCTGCGCCAGCAGGGAGCCGGGCAGGGTAGCGACAAGCGCCGTGCAGGCAAGCAGCGCCGCATCCTGATAACGACGTCGCGTGGTTTTGCGGTGTCTGCCTTCGGTTTCGATATTCATTGGTATGTTCCAGACGTTGATGCCCCGACCGCCGCTTGCACGGCCCACTCTCGAAGTGCCCAATAACTTGAGAAAGTTTGTCCGGTATTGTAACTTTTTGCGGTTTTGTACAAAACCCCGGAAATTTCACCGCTGTTGCGACGCCATTTCCTGCCTGGGCTTGACGGGGGCAATTGAAGCTGAGAGTTCAAGTCCACTTTTTGAACTTTTGAGAGCTCGCCAATGCTTTGCCCGTTCCGCTGCCTCGTGCCGGTATTTGTGCTTTTCCTGTCGATGATCGCGCCGCATATGGCCTCGGCGGAGGAGACAACCCGCTATCCCATCGTCATCAAACATGCGTTCGGAACGACCACGATTGCGAAGAAACCGCAGCGGGTAGCGACTGTCGCCTGGGCCAACCATGAGGTGCCGCTGGCCCTCGGCATCGTGCCTGTCGGCTTTGCGGCGGCCAATTTCGGCGATGATGACGGCGATGGCCTGCTGCCATGGGTGGCAAAGCGGCTCACCGAACTCGACGCGGCAAAGCCTGTTCTGTTCGACGAGGGTGACGGTATAGATTTCGAGGCCGTTGCGGCGACGCAGCCGGATGTTATCCTTGCCGCCTATTCAGGCCTCAGCCGGTCCGACTACGATACGCTGAGCCAGATCGCCCCAGTCGTCGCCTATCCCGTTTCTCCCTGGGCAACGGACTGGCGCGAGATGATCCGGCTGAACAGCGCCGGGCTTGGCATGGTTGCGGAAGGTGAGGCGCTCATCAAACGCATCGAGGGTGAGATTGCTGAGGTCGTTGCCGGCCATCCGCAGCTGAAGGGCAAGTCGGCCATGTTCGTCACCCATCTCGACGCCACCAATCTCAGCGTCGTCAATTTCTATACGGCCAATGATACCAGGGTGAAGTTTTTCGCCGATCTTGGGCTTGCCTCGCCGAAAAGCGTCTTGGAGGCGACGAAGCCGGGGCAATTCGCCGCTGGCGTCAGCGCCGAGCGTGTGGATGCCTTTGACGATGTCGATATCGTCGTGACCTATGGCAGTGAGCCGCTGCTGAATGCCATGCGGGCCGATCCGCTTCTCGCGCGCATGCCGGCCGTTGCCAATGATGCGATCGTCATGCTGGGCCGCGATCCGCTTGGCACCGCCTCCAACCCCACGCCGCTGTCGATTTCGTGGGTGTTGAAGGACTATGCCGATCTTCTGGCAAAGGCTGCCGACAAATCCTCCGGGAAATCGCAGTGACATTGTCCGGCCCCGGCAAAGTGACGGCCGCGCTGCTCGCCGGCCGCTCCAACCGCGTGCGAACGGCCTGGCTCGGTGCGGTGCTGGCGCTTCTCGCACTGCTTTGTGCGCTCTCCGTCGCCATCGGCACGCGTGAGGTCTCTTTTGCGGATATTGTTGGTGGGATCAGCGGCCGCGTCGAGACGGTTGCCGAGGCGGCCGTCGCGGTGCGCCTGCCGCGCACGCTGCTTGCCGTGCTTTCCGGGGCGGCACTCGGGCTGGCCGGGGCCATCATGCAGGGCGTCACCCGCAATCCGCTTGCCGATCCAGGCATTCTCGGTGTCAACATGGGGGCGTCGCTCGCCGTCGTCATCGGCATTGTCTGGTTCGGTATCGCCACGGCGCAGGCCTTCATCATGGTCGCGATTGCCGGGGCGGGGGGATCTGCGGTTTTCGTTTATGTCGTCGGTTCGCTCGGGCGAGGCGGGGCGACACCGCTGAAACTCGCACTTGCGGGCGCCGCCACCTCCGTCGCCTTTTCCTCGCTCGTCATTGCCGTCGTGCTGCCGCGTAGCGATATTGCCGGCGGCATCCGTTCCTGGCAGATCGGCGGCGTCGGTGGGGCGACTTTCGAGCGCATCGAGACCGTGCTGCCCTTTCTGGCCGCCGGCTTCATCATCAGCCTGCTTTCGGCGCGCAAGCTGAATTCTCTGGCGCTCGGAGACGAACTCGCCGCCGGGCTTGGCGAGAATGTTGCGGTGGCCCGAGCCGTAGCCTCCTTCGGTGCCATTCTGCTCTGCGGTGCGGCTACCGCCATTTGCGGGCCGATCGGTTTTGTCGGGCTGGTGGTGCCGCATCTCTGCCGCCTGCTCGTCGGGGTGGACAATCGCTGGCTTTTGCCGTTCTCGGCACTTGGCGGGGCGTGCCTGCTGCTTGCCGGCGATATTGTCGGGCGCATCGTGGCGCGGCCGTCGGAACTCGATGTTGGCATTGTCACCGCCCTTGTCGGCGCGCCTTTCTTCATCTGGATTGTCAGACGCCAGCGGGTGCGTGAATTGTGACCATATCCGCTCCCGTCATCGAAAATCTCGTCTTCAACCGCCATACACGTCAGCGCCGACGTCGCCTTGTCATCGCCGCCCTGTCGGTGATCCTGATTGCCGCTTTCGCAATTACGCTGATGCTCGGACAATCCTTCACGCCGCCCGGCGATGTCATTCGCGTTCTGTTGGGGGAGGATATTGCCGGCGTCACCTTCACCGTCGGGCAGCTGCGCCTGCCGCGCGCGCTGCTTTCGATTCTGGCAGGCCTGAGCTTCGGGCTTGGCGGCGTCGCCTTCCAGATCATGCTGCGCAACCCGCTCGCCAGCCCCGATATTATCGGCATCAGTTCCGGCGCAAGTGCGGCGGCCGTTTTCGCCATCGTCGTTTTGCAGATGAGCGGGCCGCTGATCTCGGTCTTCGCCGTCGCGACCGGTCTTGGCGTCGCGCTTCTCGTCTATCTCCTGTCCTTCCGCAACGGCGTGGCCGGAACGCGGCTGATCCTCGTCGGCATCGGCGTTTCAGCCATGCTGGAAAGCTTCATCGCCTATATACTCTCCGTTGCGCCGGCATGGACATTGCAGGAGGCAATGCGCTGGCTGACCGGAAGCGTCAATGGCGCGAAAATCACGCAACTGCTGCCGCTCCTCATCGCGCTCATCCTTTTCGGCGGCCTGCTCCTCAGCCGTGCGCGTGATCTGGAAGCGTTGAGACTGGGGGACGACGCTGCCGCAGCGCTTGGTGTAAGGGTAGGGCGAACGCGCATCATCGTCATCATTGCTGCCGTGGGCATGATCGCCTTTGCAACGGCGGTGTCGGGTCCCATCGCGTTTGTCGCATTCCTCTCCGGGCCGATTGCGGCGCGCATTGTCGGCAGCAACGGCTCGCTGCTCCTTCCTGCGGCGCTGATTGGGGCGGCGCTGGTGCTGGTGGGCGATTATTGCGGCCAGTTCCTGTTGCCGGGCCGTTACCCGGTCGGCGTCATTACTGGCGCGCTCGGTGCGCCCTATCTGATTTACCTGATCGTGCGGGTCAACCGCAGCGGAGGCTCGTTATGACCGGCCACTCCCTTTCCGTGAACGGCCTGTCGGCCGGCTACGGCGAAAACCTCATCATCGACGGGCTGGATCTCACCGTTCCGCGCGGGAAGATCACCGTCATCGTCGGCGCCAATGCCTGCGGCAAGTCCACCCTGCTGCGCAGCATGTCGCGGCTCATTGCGCCGCGCGCCGGTCAGGTTCTGCTCGATGGAAAATCGATTCATCGTCTTGCCTCCCGCGACCTCGCGCGGCGCATGGGCCTTTTGCCGCAATCGCCGATAGCGCCGGAGGGTATCGTGGTTGCCGATCTCGTCAGCCGTGGCCGGCACCCGCATCACGGCCTGTTCGCCCGCTGGTCGCGGCAGGACGACGAGGCGGTCGCCGCAGCCCTTGTCGCCACCGATACGGTGGAACTGGCCGAGCGGCCGGTGGACGAGCTTTCCGGCGGCCAGCGGCAACGTGTCTGGATCGCCATGGCGCTCGCCCAGCAGACAGACATATTGCTGCTGGATGAACCGACCACCTTCCTCGATATCAGCCATCAGGTCGAGGTGCTGGATCTTCTGACCGACCTCAACCACGCCCGCGAGACCACCATCATCATGGTGCTGCATGACCTCAATCTCGCAGCCCGTTATGCCGATCATCTCGTCGCCATGAGGGACGGGAAGCTGCATGTGTTCGGCACGCCGGAAGAGGTGCTGACGGAAGAGAATGTCCGTCACGTCTTCGGCATCGAAAGCCGGGTCATCGAAGATCCGACCTCGGGCAAGCCGATGATGCTGCCGATAGGGCGGCATCGAACGGTGGCGGGGGTGGCAGGCGCTGATCATGCCGCCTTGTGTTTGCTGGTGAGCTGAAAGCCCAGGGAGTTGAGGACGGCTATCGTCGTTTCCAACGTCGGATTCCCAGCCTCGCTGAGCGATTTGTAAAGATGCTCTCTGGCAAGTCCGGTTTCGCGTGCGACCTGCGTCATACCCTTTGCGCGCGCGATAACACCAAGCGCATTTGCTATGTATGCCGCGTCATTGGTTGCGAACGCATCCTCCAAAAACACCTCAATGGCTTCATCGCTCTTGAGGTGTTCGGCGGGATCGAAGTTCGTAAACTTCTCAATCATCGTCATCGCTCCATTGCGCCGCAATCTGCTGCGCGGCTTTTATGTCCTTCTCCTGCGTACTCTTGTCCCCGCCACAGAGGAGAACAATAACGACATCGCCCGACTTGACGAAATAGACCCGATAGCCCGGTCCGTAATGGATGCGCAATTCGCTGACGCCCTCGCCAACCGGAGCGACATCGCCTGCATGACCAAAGGAAAGTCTGTTCAGGCGGGACGTAATCAGAGCCTTGCCCCGTTCATCCTTTAACTTGCCAAACCATTTTCGAAATGTTGCAGATTGCTTTAGCTGCATTGTAATTCAAACTGTAATTTATAAGTTACAAAATGTGAAGTGAAAATATTGAAAACCGAAATCGGGTATGTGAAAGATGCTGCCAGTCAGGCAGCACAGGAAGGCGGCCGGACTGTAATGATAGCAATAGGCCAGGGACATTACATCCTTATGCCAAGCCATCACGGCCAGGCCGCATAAGATGGCGGCGGAACCTTCTGCATTCGCGTTGCCGTTCTCCTGAAACGGCCGGGAGACGTGCCCTCGTTGCGGGTGAAGAAGCGATTGAAGTAGCCGGGGTCCTGAAAGCCCAATCGGAATGCGATTTCAGCGACTTGCAGCGATGAGTTCACAAGAAGGTCGCGCGCTTCGGACAGCAGTTCCCGGTGAATATAGGCCTGCGGCGAAAGCCCCGTCGCCTTGCGCACCGCAAATCCCAGCCGTTCACGGTTGACGCCGAGTTGCCTCGCATAGTCTTCCACGCCCCATTGATCACGTTTGTGCTGGCTGACCAGCAGCACAAAACGCTCGGTGAGGCTGCCAGGCGTGGAGACGGCTGCGGCAATATCGGCGATGGCGTGCTGGCATATGCGAATGAGGGTGACGGAGAGGAGGCTGGTGATGATCGTGTCTGAACCGGTTGTCGCGCGGACATTTTCGCTGGCGATGGTCTCGAGATAACCCGCCAGTTCCTGCCGGTCCCTCTCCGCCGGCGTCTGCGTCAGAACACGTTGCAATATATTGCGAACAGCGCTTGCGCTCGTGCCGGTGGGCATCGCATGGGCAAGCCCGATTTCCGTCGTCTTAAGCAGCGATCCACGGCTTCCGGCATTCAGCCGTAGGCGGCCGTTAGGACCGATGGGCAGCCAGATCAGCCCCGGTGCCGGGACAGGCAGCGTCTTTTCACCCTGTATGATTTCCGCTTCCCCGGCGGACAGGAGAAGGAGATGGGCGCTATCCGATTCCAGCCGGAACTCGGATATGCGCAGCGTCGAGGCGAGGGTGCGCGCCGTGATCTCCACGCGATTGCCGGCGATCTGGCTGTGCAACGGCATTCGACCTCCAAAAGTACAATAATGCGCTACATTAGTGCATTTTATATGCGGCTGTCATTGCTAAACTTCGATCAGCGCAGGGGAAGCCTTGAGGAGAACGGCAACCCCGACAACGCGCTTTGGGAGGAACATCATGAATAATCTGAAGCGCAGAACGCTGTTCTGCCTGCTCTCCAGTGCTGCCCTGTCGGCGGTATTTTTCGGTCACGCCAATGCGCAGGACCGCACCTCGGTGAAGATCGGTTACGCCGTCTCAAAAAGCGGCGCCAACGCCACGGGCGCCGGCATCACCACCATTCCCAACTACAAATTATGGGTGAAAGAGGTCAACGATGCCGGCGGCCTCACCCTGCCGGATGGCAAGCGCCTGCCGGTGGAAGTGGTGGAATATGACGACCGCTCCTCGGCCGAGGATGCGGTGCGGTTCACCGAGCGTCTGGCCAGCCAAGACAAGGTCGATTTCATTCTGCCGCCCTGGGGAACGGGCTTCAATCTGGCCGTCGCTCCGCTCTACGACCGTTTCGGTTATCCGCAGCTTGCGGTGACGGGCGTCACCGACAAGGCGCCCGATTTCGCGGCACGCTGGAAAAAGAGCTTCTGGATGCTCGGCGGCGGCCATGACTATGCCAATGCACTGGCCGATGTTTTGAAAGCCGCACGCGATGCCGGCCAGATCAACGACAAGGTCGCGGTGATTTCCGTGGCTGACGGTTTCGGCATCGATCTCATCAAGGCCGCGCGGCCGGCGCTGAAGGAAGCGGGTTTCACGCTTGCTTACGACAAGACCTATCCGGTCGGCACCTCGGATTTCGCAGCACTTGTGAACGAGGCGGCGGCGAGCGGCGCGGACAGCTTCATTGCCTTTTCCTATCCGCCCGACAGTTTCGCGGTGACGAAACAGGCGCAGACCGCGCGATTCAACCCGAAGGTTCTTTATGTCGGTGTCGGCGGTGCTTTTCCGATCTTCCCGAAGGTCTCCGATGGCAAGCAGGAAGGCGTGATCAGCATCGGCGGCGTCGATGGCAGCAGCGACAAGATCGAGGATTATTTCAAGCGCCACGAAGCCTTCATCGGCGCCAAGCCGGACAGCTGGGCAAGCGCCATCACCTATGCGAGCCTCGAAATGCTGGCCCAGTCCATCCATCGCGTCGGCCTCGACAAGGCGGCAGTGGCAAATGAGCTTTCGACAGGAAGCTTCGAGACTGTGATCGGCCCGGTCAAGCTTGAAGACAACCAGCTTCGCGAGCTCTGGTGGGCGGGGCAATGGCAGGGTGACCGTTTCGTGGCGATTGCGCCGGCAGACCGCCCGGGGGCGGCGAAGCCGGTCATTCCGAAGCCGCAATGGTGAGCCTTTGCCGGGCGGGGCCGTAAACCCCGGCCGGCAGGCTTCGGCCATGTTCCATACTGGAGACATTCCCTTGTTTTTATCCACCCTCATCTTCGGTTTGATGCTGGGAGGGACCTATGCGCTGATCGCGCTTGGACTTTCGCTGCAATATGGCATCGCCCGCATCATGAACCTTGCCTATGGCGAAGTGCTGATTGCGGCTGCCTTCATCACCTTCGTGCTGTTTTCCGCCTATGGCCTGTCGCCGCTCTGGTCGCTTTTCATCATCGTTCCGCTCGGTTACGCCCTGTCTTTCGTCATCTACCGGGTCATGATGCGGCCGCTGGTGCGCCGTTCGGGCGCGTCCGGCCGTCTGGAAGTCGATTCCATTCTGGCGACCTTCGGGCTGCTCTTCGTTATCCAGGGCATCATGCTCGTGGCGTTCGGCGGCAACTACCATTCCTATTCCTATCTCTCCGATGGCGTCGACGTCTTCGGCACGACAGTGGCGCTGAACCGGCTCTTGTCCTTCGGCCTGTCGATCGCAATCGGTGGCGGGCTATATCTGACGCTCACCCACAGCCGCTGGGGCCTCAACCTGCGGGCGGTCGCGCTGGCGCCCAAATCCGCGCCGCTGGTCGGCATCGATGTGAACCGCGTGGCCTCGATCGGTTTTGCGCTTGGCGGCGCACTCGCCGTGGCAGGCGGGGTGATGATCTCTATGTATCAGACTTTTTCCGCCTCCTATGGCGTTGTCTTCACCATGAAGGCGCTTGTCGTCGTCATCATGGGCGGTGTTGGCAATCTGCTCGGCGCGCTGGTTGCCGGCCTGCTGCTTGGCCTCGTGGAGACCTTCGTACTCGTTTACGTTGATCCCGGCCTCACGCTTGCCGCCACCTATCTGCTTTTCCTTGTGGTGCTGCTCTGGCGTCCGGAAGGCATTTTCGCAAGGAGGGGCAAATGATCCCGCTTCTCATCGGCCTTGCCGCAGCCGCGCTGCTGGCGCTTTCGCCCTTCTTTTTCGATGCCTATGGTGTGGGCGTCGTCATCGGCCTTCTCGGTTATGCGACGCTTGCCTCCGCCTGGGCGATGTTCTCCGGTCCGACGCGGTATATTTCGCTCGCCACCGTCGCGTTCTTCGGTGTCGGGGCCTATACGGTTGCGGTGCTGAGCGAAGTCTTACCATGGCCGCTCGTCCTCCTGAGTGCGGCCCTTGTCGGCGCGTCGCTGGCGCTCGTCGTCGGGCTGTCCACACTGCGCGTCGCCGGCATTTATTTCGTGATCTTTTCCTTCGGTCTTGCCGAACTCATCCGCCAGCTCATCACCTGGTACGAGGTGAATGTGACCGGCACGCTCGGCCGCTATATCTTCCTGCCGCTGGAGCCGCAGCATGTGCTCTGGCAATTGCTGGCGTTGGCTGTCATTACCCTCCTGCTGTCGACGCTCATCGACCGCAGCAAGCTCGGACTGGCGCTGAAGGCAATCGGCGACGACGAGGTTGTGGCCGCCCATGCCGGCATTAATCTCGCACGCACCAAGCTGACGCTTTTCGTGCTGTCGGCCACGATCATCACGCTTGTCGGTGCCATTCAGGCCCCGCGCTGGGTCTATATCGAGCCGGCCATCGTCTTCAATCCGCAGGTCTCGTTCCTCACCGTCATCATGGCACTGCTTGGTGGTGCCACACGACGCTGGGGACCGATCCTCGGTGCGGTGCCGCTTTTCCTGCTGTTCGAGTGGCTGGGTGCCAACTTCCCCAATCATTTTTCCATCATTCTCGGCGCTCTCTTCATCCTCATCGTGTTCGTGCTGCCGGATGGCGTGCTCGCGGCGCTCGAGAAGTTGCGCAAAAAGGAGAAAGCCGCATGAGCGCCGTTCTCGAAATCACCGATATCCGCAAGACCTTCGGCGGGCTGAAGGCGGTGGATGGCCTTGGTCTTACCATCGAGGCCGGCGAAGTCGTCGGGCTGCTTGGGCCGAACGGTTCCGGCAAGACGACGCTGATGAATCTCATCTCCGGGGCGTTGAAGCCGACCGAAGGGTCGATCCGGCTCAAAGGGCAGGAGATTGCGGGCAGACGGCCGGATGTGATTGCGCGCGCCGGCGTGGCGCGCACCTTCCAGCTCGTGCGGCTTTTGCCTTCGCTTTCCCTACTCGAAAACGTTGCCGTATCGGCCATGTTCGGCCCGCAACGGCTTCCGCGTCCCGAGGCGGAGAAGGTTGCGCGCGCCTGCCTTGAAAGGATTGGTCTTGCCGGGCGGGAGACGATGCCGGCTGGCGATCTCACCTATATTGACCAGAAACGCCTTGAACTGGCGCGTGCGCTGGCGGGTGAACCGAAGCTTCTGTTGCTGGATGAATGGCTCGCGGGCCTCAATCCCACCGAACTTCAGGAGGGAATAGCGCTGATCCGGCGGCTGGCATCGGAGGGTACGACGATCTTGCTGGTGGAACATATCATGGCCGCCGTGCGCGCCCTTTGCTCGCGCTCGGTGGTCATGGCGGCCGGTCGCAAGATTGCCGACGGGCCGACGGCGAGGGTGCTTGACGATCCGCACGTCATTTCCGCCTATCTGGGAGCGGCACATGCTTGAAATAGACGCACTGACAATCCGCTACGGCAAACATCTCGCGGTTGACGGCATATCGCTCAATGTCGCCAAGGGCGAAACGGTGGTGCTGCTCGGTGCCAATGGAGCCGGCAAGTCGTCACTGCTGAAGGCGGTCGGCGGCATGGTTGCGGCAGCCGCCGGCGACGTGCGCGTCAATGGCGAGTCGCTTGCCGAGGTTCCCGCCCATCAGATCGTGGAGCGGGGTGTGGCGCTGGTGCCGGAGGGGCGCGGAATTTTCGCGGCGTTGACGGTGGAAGACAATCTCCGTCTCGGAGCCAATCCGCGCCATGCCCGTTCAGCGGAAAAGACGACAAGAGAGCATATTTTTTCGCTGTTTCCGCGGCTTGCGGAGCGGCGGCAGCAGCTTGCCGGCACCATGTCCGGCGGCGAGCAGCAGATGGTCGCCATCGGCCGCGCGTTGATGTCGGCACCAGATTATCTGCTGCTGGATGAACCGAGCCTTGGTCTTGCGCCCATCGTTACACAGGAACTTTTTACCGCTTTGGCGGAGATCAAGAAAAGCGGCCTTTCCATTCTGCTCGTAGAGCAGAATGTGCGCGAAAGCCTCGCGCTTGCCGATCGCGGTTATTTGCTGGAAGCAGGACGGATTGTCGGGGCAGGCACGGCTGAAGCCCTGTCCGCCGATCCCGCCGTGCAACGGGCGTTTCTTGGCGGCACCACCGCCGCCATTGTCTGAATTCAGGAGGAAGATCATGCAGACTGTCAATCTTTTCATCGGTGGCGACCATTGCCCGGCCACAAGCGGCAAACGCTTCGAACGCAGCAACCCCATTACCGGCGACGTGGCGACGAGTGCTGCGGCGGCAACAGTGGAGGACGCTACCCGTGCGGCCGATGCCGCGGCGGCCGCTTTCCCGGTCTGGTCGGCAACGCCGCCCGGTGAACGCCGTCGCCTGCTTCTGGCCGCTGCGCAGGCGCTTCTGGCCGCAGGGCCCGATATTACCCAGGCGATGAAGGAAGAGATCGGCGCAACCGACGCCTGGGCCGGTTTCAACGTCAAACTGGCAAGCGATATGCTGGTGGAGGCCGCAAGCCTGACCACCCAGATCAAGGGCGAGATCATTCCGTCCAACCGTCCGGGAACCATGGCGATGGCGCTGCGCCAGCCGGCGGGCGTTGTGCTGTCCATCGCGCCGTGGAACGCGCCGGTTATTCTCGGCGTGCGCTCCATCGCCACGCCGCTTGCCTGCGGCAATACGGTGGTGATGAAGACCTCGGAACTCTGCCCACGCACCCATGCGCTGATCATTGAGGCGGTCGCTTCCGCCGGTCTGCCCAAGGGCGTGCTCAACGCCGTCTCCAACGCGCCGGAAGATGCCGCAAAGATCGTCGATACGCTGATCGCACACCCCGCCGTCAGACGCGTGAATTTCACCGGCTCGACCCGTGTCGGCCGGATGATTGCCGAAACGGCCGGCCGTTATCTGAAACCCGCGCTGCTGGAGCTTGGCGGCAAGGCGCCGTTCATTGTGCTTGACGATGCAGATATCGACGCAGCTGTCGCGGCTGCGGCTTTCGGCGCATACATGAACCAGGGCCAGATCTGCATGTCGACGGAACGCATCATCGTGCTCGACAGCGTCGCCGATGCGTTTGTGGAGGCCTTCGCCAAAAAAGCGTCGAGCCTCACGGCTGGCGACCCGCGTGAGGGCAAAACACCGCTCGGCTCGCTGGTCAGCGCCGAAGCAACCTCGCGCATTCGGGCGCTGGTGGATGACGCCGTCTCCAAGGGTGCACGGCAGGTCGCCGGTGGCGGCGGCAACGGCACGATGCTGGATGCGATTGCCGTCGATGGCGTCACCCCCGCCATGCGGCTCTATTCGGAGGAAAGTTTCGGTCCGGTCGTTTCCATCATCAGAGCCGGCAGCATCGATGAGGCGGTAAGCATTGCCAATGAAACCGAGTTCGGCCTCTCCGCTGCGATTTTCGGTAGGGATCAGGCACGGGCGCTGACCATTGCCGCCCGTATAGAAAGCGGCATATGCCACATCAACGGTCCAACCGTTCACGATGAAGCGCAGATGCCCTTCGGCGGGGTTAAGGCCTCCGGCTACGGCCGCTTCGGCGGCACGGCGGGCATTGCGGAATTCACAGAGCTACGCTGGGTCACGATGCAGGACGGACCGCTGCATTATCCGATCTGAACAGGAAACGGTACAAGCTGGCGGGCGGCGTTACCGCCGCTCGTCGATCAGCCAGCCGGTGAGTTTTCTCACCGCGCTGTCGCTGCTTTTCGGTCGCATCAGCCAGTAGCCGCGCCCCGGTGCATCGAGGCTTGGGCCTGCCGTCACCAGCACGCCGGCCTGAAGCAACGGATCGACCAGTCCGGCCCAGCCGAGCGCGAAACCCTGCTCGCCAATGGTTGCCTGCACCACCATGGTGTAATTGTTGAAGCTGATGTCGCCGCCATCGTGGTCGGCCGGTCTCTGCACGCCGAAATGCTTGAAGTAGGAAGGCCAGTCGAACCAGTGCGCTTGCGAGGTGTTTTCGAGGTGAATGAGCTTCCGTCGCGAAAAATCCGCAACGGTTGCGGGTGCCGGTGTCTCGGTCAGCAGGGCAGGCGAGCAGACCGGCGTGACCTTTTCCGAAAGCAGCAGCACCGCGCCGTCGCCGGCCTCCTGCCGCGTGCCGAAAATGATCATCACGTCGCTATCGTGCTTGCCCTGGCCCAGCGGATCCTGCGTGGCGACGATCTGGATATTGATATCCGGATTGAGCGTTCGAAAGCCATGCATGCGCGGGATGAGCCATAAGGAAGAAAAGGCATAGTCCGTGTGCAGGCGGATCGTCTGCCGTTCCTCCGTCCGGCGAAGCTGTTGTGCGAGAAGGTCGATGGCGTCGACATTGCGTGAAACAATCTCGAACAGTTTTTGTCCCTCGGCCGTCAGTTCGATGCCACGATGTCTGCGCCGGATGAGGATTACGCCCAACTCATCCTCAAGCTTGCGGATCTGATAGCTGACGGCTGGCTGCGTCAGCCGCAGGGATGCCGCCGCCGCCGTCAGGCTGCCGCGGCGGGCAACCTCGGTGAAAATGCGCATCCATCCCAGATCGAGCGGCCGGTCTGACATTAAAATTCCTTATATCAACCATCGAAAAATACCCGCTTCACAGGCAAAAGCAACGTGGTGTTCAATAAACTGGATTGATAAAAGGGGAGCCGCAATGAAAACCATTTCTCATCTGCATCGCATCGCCGCCGGTCTCATTCTGTCGGTGGCAGCCTTCTCCACCCCGCTTCAGGCGGCCGATGACGCGGCCTGCAAGACCATCCGCCTCAGCGATCCCGGCTGGACCGACATCACCGCCACCAATGGTGTCGCGTCCGTGCTGCTGGATGCCTTGGGTTATGAAGCCGACGTCAAGACGCTGTCAGTGCCGATCGGCTATCAGGCGATGAAGAACGGTGAAATCGACGTTTTTCTCGGCAACTGGATGCCGGCGCAGAAATCCTTCGTAGATGATCTTGATGCCGCCAAGGCGGCCGAGGTGATGACGAAGAACCTCGAAGGCGCCAAGTTCACGCTGGCGGTGCCGGCCTATATGGCGGAAAAGGGCGTGAAGGATTTCGCCGATCTCGCCAAACACGCCGATGAGTTCGAAAGCAAGATTTACGGCATCGAGCCGGGCGCGCCGGCCAACCAGAATATCCAGAAGATCATCGACGCCAATGATTTCGGCCTGAAAGGATGGCAGCTCGTCGAATCCGGCGAACAGGCCATGCTGGCGCAGGTGGAACGGGCAGGCAGGGACAAGAAGGCCGTGGTCTTCCTTGCCTGGGCGCCGCATCCGATGAATGAGAAGATCGATATCGCCTATCTCTCTGGCGGTGACGCCTATTTCGGCCCGAATTTCGGCGGCGCGGAAGTCTACACGCTCGCCCGCACCGGCTGGCCGCAGCAATGCCCGAATGCGGCGACGCTGTTCAAGAACCTCAAATTCGATATTGGCATGGAAAACAGCCTGATGGGTTCCATCCTCGGCGGCGAAGATTCCAAGGCCGCGGCGACGGCCTGGCTGAAGGCCAATCCCAAATCGCTGGATGGCTGGCTGCAGGGTGTCACCACGCTGGATGGCAAGCCGGGTGCGGACGCCGTCAAAGGCAAGCTTGGCCTCTAAAATCGGAAAGTGGAAATGCCGCGTCCCAATATTCTGATCCTGATGGCCGACCAATTCAACGGGACGTTTTTTCCCGATGGCCCGGCCGATTTTCTCCACGCACCACATCTCAAAACATTGGCGAAGCGCTCTGTGCGCTTCGCCAATACCTATACGGCAAGTCCGCTCTGCGCGCCGGCGCGCGCCTCCTTCATGTCCGGGCAGTTGCCAAGCCGGACACGGGTCTATGACAATGCCGCCGAATTCGCTTCCGATATTCCGACCTATGCGCATCACCTGCGGGCGGCGGGTTACTACACCGGTCTTTCGGGAAAGATGCATTTCGTCGGCCCGGACCAGCTGCATGGCTTCGAGGAGCGCCTGACGACGGATATCTATCCGGCTGATTTCGGCTGGACGCCTGATTATACCAAGCCGGGCGAGCGGATCGACTGGTGGTATCACAATCTCGGTTCGGTGACCGGCGCTGGTGTCGCGGAAATCACTAACCAGATGGAATATGATGACGAGGTGGCCTACAACGCCACCCGCAAGCTTTACGACCTGTCGCGCCGGCTCGATGAGCGGCCGTGGTGCCTGACTGTCAGCTTCACCCATCCGCACGATCCCTATGTGGCGCGGCGCAAGTTCTGGGATCTATACGAGGACTGCCCGGCGCTCGATCCGCAGTCGCAGGCGATTGCCTTCGAGGAACAGGACCCGCATTCGAAGCGGCTGCTGGAGGCCTGCGATCATGGGGCATTCGAGATCACAGGCGAGAAGATACGCCGGGCACGGCGCGGTTATTTCGCCAATATCTCCTATATCGACGAAAAGATCGGCGAAATCCTCGACGTGTTGAAAGCGACACGGATGGAGGAAGACACCATCATTCTCTTCCTGTCGGACCATGGCGATATGCTGGGCGAGCGTGGCCTGTGGTTCAAGATGTGTTTCTTCGAAGGCTCCGCTCGTGTACCGCTGATGTTGGCCGCACCCGGCTGGCAGCCGGCTTTGATCGACACGCCGGTCTCGACACTCGATGTCACGCCGACGCTGTGCGGGCTGGCGGGTCTCGATATCACTTCGCTCAAACGCTGGACGGATGGCGAGGATCTGGCGGCGCTTGCCAAGGGAACCGGCGGGCGTGGCCCGGTGCCGATGGAATATGCCGCCGAAGGCTCGATAGCACCGCTCGTTGCCCTTCGCGATGGGCGCTACAAGCTGTCGGTTTGCGAAGCCGATCCGCCGCTGCTTTACGATCTTGAGGCTGATCCGGAAGAGCGCACGAACCTTGCCGGCGATCCGGCTTTCACCGATGTGCTTTCATCGCTTTCCGCCGAGATTGGTCGGCGCTGGCAATTGCCGGTCTTCGACGCTGCCGTTCGCGAAAGTCAGGCGCGGCGCTGGGTGGTCTACAAGGCATTGCGCAACGGGGCTTATTATCCATGGGATTACCAGCCCCTGCAGAAAGCCTCGGAACGCTACATGCGCAACCACATGGACCTCAACGTGCTGGAGGAAAACCAGCGTTTCCCGCGGGGAGAGTGAAACAGGCGGGATGCCTCAAGCGGCGGCGGCCCTTGGTGCGCCGCCTGCCGCCTGCACGGCAAGGCTGCCCGCAGCGACCCCGGCTTTGAGGCATCGCTGTTCGTCCTGTCCCTCAAGCCACGCATCGAGAAAACCGGCATTAAAGGCGTCGCCTGCGCCGGTCGTATCTACAACCGGGACTTTCTGGGCCGCTACATGCCGCAGCCCCCTCTGAGAGGAAACCCACGCCCCCTGCGCGCCACCTTTCAAAGCCACGACGGGAAACGCCTCTGATAAAGCGCGGATCGCGATTTCCGGGTCAGAATGACCAGTGATTGCTTCGGCCTCTTCGAGATTCGGCAAAAAAACGTCGACGCCGGCACAGGCCTGGAGCAGGCCCTTGTCATAGATCAGCGAAGCATCCCAGCTTGGGTCGAGCGAAACGGACAATCCGCTTGCCTTGGCGCGGGAGACCAGATCGGGCATCTCATGCAGAGTGGCGAATTCGGCGATGTGCAGATGCCGGGCGTTTTCCCACGCAAAGGCGGCATCCAGCGTCGAAGGCTGGGCGGCACCGGCGCGTCGCGTCAAAAATGCCCGGTCCTGACCAACCACTGTCGCCACCGTGACTTGCGGTCCGGCATCTGCTGAATGTTCCAAAAACTGCAGGTCGACGCCGCTTCGCGCCATTTTCTCACCGATATCTCGCGAAAATGTGTCGGTGCCGAGCCTTGCCAGCAGCGCAACGGGTCGGCCGATATGGGCGAAATGCGCGGCGGCAATGAAAGCTCCGCCGCCGGCGGCAATTTCCATGTCGCGGGCAAACAGTTCCCGGCCGAGCACCGGCAATTCGTCAAGCCCGGTGAAAATGAGGTCGCAATAGATCCGGCCGACGCTGATGACGGCAGTTTTTTCCGTTGTCATCATGCGCGGCCCAGAAGCTTTTCCGTCTTGGCGTCGAAAAGATAAAGCGAACCTCGCTCCGCCTGGCATTGCAGCCGGCTGCCGACGGCCGGAATGGTTTTGCTTCGCGCAGTGGCGATCACCGAACTGGTGTCGGTGTCCAGATGAACAAGCGTCTCCGGCCCGAGCGGCTCGACCGCCGTTACCGTTCCCTCAAGCGTGAACGTTGCCTGAGCAGCACCGTTCTCGCCGACCAGAAGATCATGCGGCCTGACGCCGATCAGAAGGTCTCCCGTGGCCGAGGGCGCAACGCTGTCGCCGGCGCTGGTTCCGCGCAGGAGGTTCATCGAGGGGCTGCCTATGAAGCGTGCGGTAAAGATGTCGACGGGTGTTTCGTAAAGTTCCGTCGGCGTGCCGACCTGCAATATATGGCCGTCCTTCATCACCACGATACGATCCGCCATGGTCATGGCTTCCACCTGATCATGGGTGACGTAGACGGTTGTCGTCTTAAGACGTTGGTGCAAGCGTTTGATTTCAATGCGCATCTGCGATCTCAACTGCGCGTCTAGATTGGAGAGTGGCTCATCGAAAAGAAAGGCAGCAGGATCGCGCACCATGGCGCGGCCGATGGCGACGCGCTGCCGCTGACCGCCCGACAAAGCGGCAGGACGGCGGTCGAGCAGGGCCTCAAGCCCCAGCACCCGGCCGGCCTCTTCGATGCGGCGGTTCTTTTCCGCCCTGTCGAGCTTTGAGGTATAAAGTCCGAAACCGATATTCTGGCGAACCGTCATATGCGGGTAGATCGCATAATTCTGAAAGACCATGGCGATGTTGCGCTGCTTCGGTTCTTTCTCGTTGACGACGTTTCCGCCGATTTTCAGCGTGCCGTCGGAAATTTCCTCCAGACCCGCGATCATTCTAAGGGTGGTGGATTTTCCGCAGCCGGAGGGGCCGACAAAAACGACGAACTCGCCGTCTTCAATGGCAAGGTCTATGCCCTTGACTGCTTCGACCTTGCCGTAGCGCTTCACGAGTTGATTGAGTTCGATTGTCGCCATTATCGCGCTCCCGTCAGGGCGGTGAATTTCTTTGCCAGTTCGGCGGCTTTCGCCGCTTCGTGATCGGCGAAACGCCGTGCTTCCGCCGCAAAAGCGCCGAGCCTGTCGCGGTATGCCGCAATCGCTTCCCGCATGGGTTCAGGCGCCGGGCCGCCGAAGCGGCTGCGCACGGCGACAAAGTGTTCCGGCGAGACGATCTGCTTGAATTTTTCCTCGTCGATGCCGGTATCGCGTCCTGCCAGTTCCCGAAACGCCTTTAGGAACGGCTGGTAACCCTCATTCGGCAGATCGCCCTTCAGCGCGACGACGCTCTTGGCAACAGTCGCGGCAATTTCGTGCGCCTGACGGAATGACAGGTCTTCGATGCGGACAAGTGAATCCGCCAGTTCGGTGATGGTGATGCAGGAGCGGCGAATATTCTGGTCGACCCTTTCAGGATCGATGCTGATCTGGCCAACGAGGCTGGCGAGAAGATCGAGTACCCGGCTGGCAGAAGTGAAGGCTTCATAACCCATACCCTGCGTCTCGCCCTCGCTGTCATTCATGTCGGTGAAGGGCGTGTTGTGCATTACATCCAGCACCGTGCGTGCCCGGCCGAATGTCTGGCTGGCGAGGTGGCGCAGATGTTCGATCGGCACCGGGTTGCGTTTCTGCGGCATGATCGAGGAAATCTGCACCAGCGAATTCGGTACATAGATCTGGCCGACCTCAAAACTCGTCCAGAACTGGAAATCCTGAATAAGCCGGCCGAGATGCAGGAACATCAGTTCGATGGCGCCATAGGTCGCTGTTGTATAATCCACGGCGGCGATGCAGGAATAGGAATTGCGTAAGGGTGCGGCAAACCCCAGCAATTCGGCAACCCGCGCCCGGTCGATGGGAAAGCCCGAGGTGGTGATGGCGGCGGCGCCCATCGGCGACAGATCGACGATGCGTCGCGCTTCGGCAAAACGCTCGATATCCCGGATCAGCACTTCGATGGCGGCGGAAAGGTAGTGGCCGAAGGTGGTGGGCTGGGCCGGCTGACCATGCGTATAGGCTACGATCAGGGTGGATTGATTGCGCTCGGCGGCATCGATCAGCGCTTTTAAGAGAACGCGCGCCTTGGCGGTGAGCGTGTCGATCTTGTCCTTGAGGCCGATCTTGAACAGCGTGTGATCGATATCGTTGCGTGAACGCGCCGTGTGAAGGCGGCCGGCTACATCGACGCCGATGCGGGCTTTCAGTTCCTTCTCGATCAGGAAGAAGAAATCCTCGACTTCGCCGGTATAGACCAGCTCCGATGGCTCGATGGTCCTGTCGATGTCGTCGAGCGCGCCGGCGATCTTCGCCGCTGTTTCGGCATCGAGAATGCCGGTTTCGCGCAGCATGACCAGATGGGCGCGGTCGATGCGGCGGAAGCCGTCGACATGGTGGTTCTTGGCGCCGTCGAACAGCGGGCGCAGCACGGTTTCCTTGTAGACAGGGTCGGGAAACTTGCTGGTGTCGGACAGGCGCGGGTTCATATCGGCCATGATATTATCCTTTCAGACCCGCCAGCATCACACCGCGAACGATGTAGCGTTGCAGGACGATGAAGACGATGAGGGTGGGGATGGTCGCAATGGCGGCGCCCGTCATGATCATTTCCCACTGGATCTGCTGTTCCACGGCAAAGCTCGAAAGACCGACCGGCAGCGTGTAAAGCTCCTTGCTTGTCGTGACGATCAGTGGCCAGAAGAAGGCTGTCCAGTTGCCGAGGAAGGTGAAGATCGCGAGTGCGGAGAGCGCCGGTGTGACGAGCGGCAGGGCGACTTTCCACCAGATCTGGAATTCGTTGAGCCCGTCGACGCGCGCGGCCTCGATGAAGTCGTTCGGAACCGTCTCGAAGAACTGCTTCATCAGGAAGGTGCCGAAGGCCGTCATCATGCCCGGGAACATGATGCCCCAGTAGCTGTCGAGCCAGCCGAGCTGACTGGACATCAGATACCAGGGAATGACGAGCATTTCGGTCGGTATCATCAGCGTCGAGAGGATTGCGAGGAAGATGAAATAACGACCGCGGAACTCGAATTTCGCCAGCGTGTAGCCGACAAGACTGTCAAAGAAGCAGTTGGACACGGTAACGATGACCGCAACCAGCATGGAGTTGAAGAACCAGCGCAGGAAACGGCCATCAGCCATCACGGTCATGTAGTTCGCAATTGTCGGTGCCGCGGGAATGAGCCTGAGATCATAGACCTGATCCGCCGTCTTGAACGAGGTCGCGAACATGAACAGCAGCGGCGAAACCATGATCAGGCCGCCGATGAACAGCAGCGTCCAGGCGACGATGCGGCCGGGGCGGATGCGGGCGTGGGAGAGTGGCGGCGCTTCGCTCATTTCTTTTCCCTCAGCACCCAGAGCTGGACCAGCGACACGGCAAGAAGAATGGTGAACAGGACGACCGTCTGCGCAGCGGCATACCCCATCGCATAGGAATTGAACGCAGTCTGGTAGATCATCAGCACCAGCGGTTTGGTGGAGCCAAGCGGCCCGCCCGGATCATTGGTGGTCATGTTATAGACTTGGTCGAAAATCCGCAGGAAACCGATCGAGGAAAACACCACGAGGAAAACGGTGGTAGGTTTCAGGAGCGGCAGCGTGATCTTGCGCAGGATCGCCCATTCACCCAACCCGTCGATACGCGCGGCTTCATAGAATGTCGTGGGAATCGCACGCAGGCCGGCCATGAAGATGATGATCTGGAAGCCGAGCCCCGCCCAGATGGCTGTCACCATGACCGCATAGAGCGCCTGATCGGTGGAGCGGATGAAGGGCTGCTGGGGAATGCCGATCATGCCGAACACGTCGTTGATGATGCCGATGGGCGGCGGCTGATAGAACCAGCGCCAGACCCAGGCCATGGCCGCTGCAGTCGTCAGATAGGGCAGGAAATACAGCGCGCGAATGAAACCATGCAGAATGCGCACCCGGTCGAGATAAAAGGCGATGACGAAAGCAAGGACGAGACTGATCGGCGTGCCGACGATGAGATAGGTGAAGGTGTTTTTGAACACCTTCCAGAATTGCGGATCCTTGAACAGCTTGACGTAATTGGCGGCGCCGATGAACTTTGCTGGCCTGAGCAAGTCCCAGTTGGTGAAGGACAGATAGAAGGCCTGCAGTGTCGGGTAAAACCGGATGACGCTGTAAAACAGGATCGGGATCGCCAAAAAGCTCCAGATCCACAAAAGCCGTTTGGTGCGCATGGAAAGGCGATCTCCGAAGGAGCCGCCGGGGCGGCCGGATGCCGCCCCTTGTTGATCTATCGCTGTCATTGTTGGACCTGCGGTTTTCAGGGTTTCGCCGCGTCGATGATTTCCTGCTCGGCCTCGGCGGCCTGCTTGATGGAGTCCTCAACCGACTGGCCCTCGAGGAGGACACGGTTTGTCATGTCGATGGCGTTTTGCCGCTGGGCTGCCTCATCCATGAACAGCGTCGTATGGGCATATTCCAGACCCTTCAGGAACGGCGCGTAGATCGGGTCCTTCAGGTTTTCTTCGGTCAGTGCCGCCGAGCGCCGCGCCGGCAACTCGCCCACCGTCTTCAGCCAGATCGCCATGGCTTCCGGGGAAGAGATATAGGCAAGGAACTTCTTGGAGGCCTCAAGCTCTTCACCCGTGGTCTTGGCGCTGATTCCGTTGGCGAAGTAGCTCGCATAGTTGGAGCGGATATTCTTGTCATTGGTGGGAAGTTCGGTCACGCCCCACTCGAAATCCTTGATGGTGCGGAACGAGCCGAGCCGGAAGGTGCCGTCGATGGTCATGCCCGCCTTGCCGGCGCGGAAGGCGGCCTGGCCTTCATCCATGAAACCCACCTGGCCGATCTTCTTTTCAAGCTGCAGGCTGGTATAGAATTTCAGGGCCTGAATGCCCGGCTCGCTATTATAGGCGACCTTCTGGTCGTTGTCGGTATAGGGCTCGCCGCCATATTGGCGGATGAGGACTTCACGCCACCACTGATGGTCCTGTCCACCCATGTCGAGCGTGGAACCGGCAACGGTGAGGTTTCCGGCGGCATCGTGCTTGGCGATCTTTTCCGCGGCGGCGACGAATTCATCGAGCGTCTTCGGTGGATTGGAGGGATCGAGACCGGCTTCGGTGAAGAGCTTCTTGTTGTAGAACAGCGCCAGCGAACGAACCGCTGTCGGCAGGCCATAATAGTCGTCGCCGCGTTTCATGGCGCTGACGATCGGGAAAAATTCGCTTTCGATCTTGTCATGCGGGAAGGTATCGGCCGGCAGTGGCTGCAAAATGCCGCCGGCTGCGAACTTGTCAAGCCAGCCGTAAAACAGCTGCATCACGTCCGGGCCATTGCCGGACATGTTGGCGGCGATCACGCGCGTTTGGTAATCGGCGTAAGGAAAGGTCACCTGCTTGACGGTGATATCAGGATTGGCCTTCTGGAATTCCGCGATCAGCTCGTCCATGGCTTTCACACGGGTGTCGAAGACATATTGCCAATATTCGATTTCCACCGCCTGCGCGGCGTTGAATGCAAATGTGCTGAAACCGGCGACCAAGCCGGCGAACAGAGTTGCCCTGCGCATGTAAGCCTCCTTTTCCTCCGTCCGGTCTTCCGGATGCGGAGCGATCGTTCCCTTTATTCGCGCTTTCGCGCGCGCTCATCGATTTGCCGGCAGCGGAGTTTCCTCTTCCGCCCCATGCAAACCTGACCCCCGGTCGCCCTCTACGGTTCTCTGAAGGCGCGCATTTGTCAATAAGATAATTTACTTGAATTATTATATTGCGCTTATCCTCAATTCGACGCTATGAATTTTCCAACAGACGGGAAGTTGAAGAGATGACGGTGCACACGGTGGACGCTTATCCCGTAGCAATCGGAAAAAATCCCGAGCGAAGCCGGGAGCACAACAGGCGAGTCGTTCTCGACCTCGTCCGGCGGCATGGCTCACTCGGTCGCGCCCAGATTGCCAAGATTACCCATCTTACCCCGCAGGCGGTTGCCAATATCGTCGACGAGCTGGTTGGCGAGGAATTGCTCAAGGAACTCGGCCGTCGTCGCACCGGCAGGGGCCAGCCGCCGATCCAGTTCGCGGTCAATCCGGATGGCGGGGCGACCATCGGCGTGGAAATTGCCGCCGACCATATGGTCACGGTCGGTCTCGATCTTGCCGGCGTGTTGCGTACTCATCGTGTTACACCCCTCAAGGACACGACGCCGGACGCCATATTCAAGACTTTTGCCGCCGAGCACGCTGCCGTTGCGAAAAATCTCGGCTGCAGGCTGCTTGGCACCGGGGTTGTCATGCCCGGTCCTTTCGAGATCGATGGCATGACGTCCGTCGGGCCGACGACGCTTTCCGGCTGGGGCGGCATCGATGCCCGGCAGATGCTGGGGGAAGCCTGCGGTCAGCCGGTCGTGGTGGAAAACGATGCGACGGCCGCCGCTGTCGGCGAACGGCTGTTCGGTGCGGGCCTGGCCATCCCGAATTTCTGCATGATCTATTTCGGCGTCGGTATCGGCCTCGGCATCATTCAGGATGGTTCACCCTATCGCGGCGCATTCGGAAATGCCGGCGAAATCGGCCACGTGACCGTCTCGCCAAAGGGAAGGCCTTGCCCCTCCTGCGGGCAGAGAGGGTGCCTCGAAGCCTATGCCTCGGTTTACGTGCTGAAGGAAAAACTTGTCTGCGCCGGTGTCGCGGATACGCAGCTTGACGATCTGGAAGCCCTGTTCAAAGCGGGCAATCCGGTGGTGATGGAATGGATCGAGGATGCCGCCGCCCATCTGGCGCCCATGGTTGCGATGCTCGAGAATATTCTCGATCCGCAGACTGTCATTCTCGGCGGTGCGCTGCCTGAGATCGTCATCAGTGAAGTCATTGCGCGGATGGGCACTTTGCCAACCTCGGTCGCAAGCCGGCGACAGCGGGAACTGCCGCGTGTCATGCACGGCAAATCCGGACAGTTGACGGCGGCACTCGGTGCGGCCGCCTTGCCGCTGTTCGACATCGTCACACCAAAACTCGAGACATCCACGGGAGCTGCAACGCAGGCACCCGGTTGAAATTTGGAGGAGACCGCCCATGCTTAACCCTCGGGAGCGCATCGAACGGCAGATGGCCGATCCGTGGCTTGTCCGGCTGCACCGCAAGCTGAGCGCGTTGAAATCCACCGTGACCGTCATGCACACCGGCGCGCATCCCGACGACGAGCAGAACGGACTTCTGGCCTATTTTCGCATGAAACTCGGTATGCGGATCATCATCGCCTGCTCCACACGCGGCGAGGGCGGGCAGAATGCGCTGGGGCCGGAAAGGCTGGGCGCGCTTGGCGTCATCCGGTCGCGGGAGCTGGAGGAGGCCGCCCGCGTCATCGATGCGGATATCAGCTGGCTCGGCCATGGCCCAGCGGATATCATTCACGACTTCGGTTTTTCCAAGGATGGCGACCAGACATTTAACCGCTGGGGGCAACAACGCATCGTCGAGCGGCTGGTGCGCGCCTACCGCAAGGAACGCCCGGATATCGTCATCCCGACCTTTCTCGATGTGCCGGGACAGCATGGGCACCACCGCGCCATGACGCGGGCGGCAAAGAGCGCCATCGCGCTGGCGGCCGATCCTGCCGCCTATCCCGAGCATATTGCCGAGGGGCTTAAACCTTGGCAGGTGGCCAAATATTACCTCCCCGCATGGTCTGGCGGTGGCGACACCTATGATGACGAAGTGCCGCCGCCGGAGACGACGCTGATAGTCAATGCTCCGGGCAAGGAGGCGGCCACCGGTGCGCAATATGACCGCATCGGCGAATGGTCGCGTTATTATCATGCCTCGCAGGGAATGGGTCATTGGCCGAAATGGGCGCAGGAGGTCTGGCCGCTGCATCTGGAGCTCTCGGATGCCGTCGGCGGCGAGGAAAGCTCGATCCTCGACAGGCTTCCGTCTTCACTCACCGACCTTGCGACTTTTCCGGGGCTGGATGCGGAATTGTCAAAGGCGCTGGTCAAGGCCGAACAGGCAATAAGCCAAGCAATCGCGGCCTTTCCCGACAGGCGGAATATCACGGCGTCGCTTCTTGCTGCGGCGGCTCTTTTGCAGACGGTAGATGAAGCCGCAGCTGCGGATTTCAAGGAGCTGCACGGGCATCGGATCGCACGCAAGCGGGTGCAGGTCGACGCCGCTATCCTGACGGCGCTCGATGTTTTCGAGCGGGCCTATGCCGAGCCGGGGGAGATCGTTCCGGGTGGAACATCGGTTCTTTCCGTGGAGCTTTCAGACAAGGCGGGCGAATTTGACGTCGAGGTCACGCCGGTCCTTCCAGCGGGTGTCTCGTCGTCCGTTCAGTCGCGTGGCAGGACGCTGGTCTTTTCGCTTGCCGCCGATCGGGATGCCGCTGTTTCCGGGCTTTATCAGCCCGACTGGAAAGCCCTGGGCGGCAATGGCCATGCCTTTGTGCTGCTTTCCGCAACGGTTGAAGGCAGAAAGGTCTCGGCCGCCTTCGATCTGGAGGAGCCGTTTTTCGTAACGCCCGCGCAGTCGCTGACGATTGCGCCCGATGCCCTTTTGGTTCCACTTGGAAAGGTGCAGGATGCCCATGTCTTTCAGGCGCATGTGAAGGGCGCCGATGCGCCTCTGTCGTTCAGGACTACGGGCGGCTGGAACCTGCGCAGAAACGGCGGCGACTGGATTGCGGAACGCACTGGCGATGTGACGGCAGGCCTTGCCAGAATAGAAGCGCTTGTCGGTTCGCAACCCGCTTTCCAGATCACGCCCATCGCCTATCCGCATATCGGCAGGGCAAGGTTTCTGGCGCCGTCCGTTTTGAATATCCTGTCGCTGGACCTCAAACTGCCCGAGGGCGCACACGTCGGTTATGTCGGCGGCGGCGCCGACAGGGTGGGTCTTTGGCTTTCGCGCATGGGTCTTAATGTTTCCGAACTCGATGCTCAGGCGCTTGGCGGCGACCTGTCATCTTTTACGACGATCGTTATCGGCATCTTCGCCTTCGGAATCCGCAAGGACCTGGCCGCGGCAACGGAAAAGCTTCATCGTTTCGTTGAAGGCGGCGGCCATCTCGTCACGCTCTATCATCGGCCGACCGATGGATGGGATCCGGAGACGACGCCTGTGAGACGGCTTGAGATCGGCAGGCCTTCCTTGCGCTGGCGTGTAACCGACCCGCAGGCGGAGGTAACGGTGCTGGCGCCCGAACATCCGCTGCTTGCCGGCCCCAACAGGATCAATGCCGCCGACTGGGCGGGGTGGGACAAGGAACGCGGGCTTTATTTCGCCGCGCGCTGGGATGATGTCTACGAGCCATTACTCGCCATGCATGATGTCGATGAGCAGCCGCTCAAGGGCGCGCTGGTCTCCGGTATCATAGGCAAGGGCCGTCACACCCATACCAGCCTTGTTTTGCATCACCAGATTGACAAGCTTGTGCCCGGGGCCTTCCGCCTCATGGCCAATCTTGTGCAGCCGGCGTGAATGGCGACGGCCAAAGCGAAGAACAGGAAACCCCGCGCGAAACGGATACGCGCGCGGGCATAGGCTGGCTGTTGCTGGATATGACCCTTGTTGCGGGCGGAATGACCGCGCTCGTCAAGGCGCAGGGCGTCACCTATCCCGCCTTCCAGCTTGTCTTTATCAGGGCGATGATCGGTCTGATGTTCATCCTGCCACTCATCTGGCGGCACAGGCGGGAAATGGCGCGCGTCAAATATCCCTGGCGCAACATCTTCCGCATCTGCTGCAACGCCATCGCACTCACCAGCAATTTCATCGCCATCACCCTTTTGCCGCTTGCGACCGTCAATGCCATCGGTTTCTCGCGGCCATTGGTGACGATGGCAATGGCTGTTGCCTTTCTCGGTGAAAGCGTGAGCCGTTTTCGCTGGACCGGTGCCTGTCTTGCATTTGTCGGCGTTCTGGTTGTCATCGGGCCGGGAGGCGCGGAGTTTGGCGCGGGTGTGGTTGTCGTTCTGGTCTCGGTGGTGTTCGGCGCGCTGGCAGTGATCCAGACCCGGGCGCTGCGGCAGGAGAATACCACGGTCATGATGGTGTTCTATACGGTGGGCCTCGCCGTCATCACCGCCGTTCCGGCGATCTGGACATGGAAACCGGTTGCGTCATTCGACTGGGTTCCGCTGCTCGGCATCGGATTGCTGGCGCAGATGGGGCAATATTGCTTCCTGCGGGCCTATCGCGTTGCCGATGCCAGCATCCTTGCGCCTGTCAGCTATCTGTCGATCCTGTTCGTGACCGCAGTCGGATATTTCCTGTTTGACGAAGTGCCGGAGGCCCGTGTGGTGTTTGGCATCGTTATTATTCTCGTTTCGCTCCAGGCGACCGCCCTTGCGGAATATCTGCTGAAAAGGCTGCGTCGCAAATAGTGACGGGTCGATCTGCCTCTATTGCGCCAGAAGCCGGAGCCTGATCCAGTTCAGTGCCGCGAGTTTGAGGCGATCGTAAAACGACCGTGCGAAACGCACATAGCGCATGATCCATGCAAGCCAGGGATAGGTGAGGAGCTTTTCCCGGCCGGCGTGATAGATGCGCTCGACGATCAGGAATGTTGCGAGATGGGCGAGGATCGTGAGAACCAACCCCATCTTGACGGCGCCATGGGCGATGAGAAGAAGACCGATGATCTTCATGGGTTCGGCGATGGCGAATGGCACGGCTAGGCAAAGGAGAATGGCAAGGCGCGGCAGTCGCGCGATCCGGCTTTCCAGTCGCCTGATGAATGTCAGCCCGGATATGGCCCTGATGACGGGCCGGTAGAGCGGGCGAACAATACCGTCGAGGATCAGGGCGAAAACGATGATCGCCCGAAGCGGAAAGACGAGGATCGTCCGGATTATGCTCTTCACCTCGGCGGGTCTCCAAAAAGGGGCGTAACGCCCATCCTTAATCGCCTGAAACATGTCAAAACGAAGTCGCGTTGCGTTCAGCCCTGCCGCACGCTCGCATACATGCCGGTGGTGCGGAATTCGCTGGGGTTGGTGCCGTAGAGCCTGCGAAAGACCTTGGAGAAATAGTTCGGGTCCTCGAACCCGCACAGCACCGACACTTCCTTGATGGGAAGGTCGGCAGCCGAGGTCAGAAGCTTGGCCGCTCGGCGCAGGCGTCGCTGCAGCACGAATTCCGCCGGCGACAGGCCTTCGCTTGCCGCGAAGATGCGGGAAAAATGTGCGCGGCTGAGGCCTGCCACCGCCGCAAGGTCGCTGACCGAAAGCCGTTCGCCGAGATGGATGTCGATGTAGCTCAGCACCTGCTGCATGGTGCGATATTCGCCCCCGAAAGATGGATGAGAACCGAAGACATCGTCATAAAGCGTCATCGCCGCCTCATAGGCAACGGCGGAGGCAGCGCCTGGCGTTTCCGCGCCATTGACGAGGCGGGAACAGCATTCGGCGAGATGATCCACGGTTTCGGGCTGGAGCTTGAGGATCGGGCCGGTAACGGAAAGGATATTGCGGTGAATGCGCAATGCTTCCTCGCCATTCATGGAAATCCAGAAGAATTCCCATTGCTTGCCCTCTTCAAGCCAGTAGCGGTGATTGTGAGGAATGAGCAGCAGCAGGGTTTCGCCCGGCCTAACGACGTAATGGCGGTTTTCGTAACGCAGGTTGCCCTGTCCGCCGATACAATATTGCAGCACGGTGAACGGCGTCTGGCCGCGCTTGCGCCCGTCCCAGTCGTAATTGCCGCTGCGGCGGATTTCATAACCGCTGCTGGTCGGCATGGTGTGCAGCGTCTGGCGGCCGCGCGGCAGCGAAACTGTTCGCATACAGGGGCCCTGGTCGATCAAATCTTGCAGCACAAAATTACCCATGAAAGCATAATCCTTCTCTGGCCCTCACCGATATTATACGCATAATCCCGATCCGAGGAGACAGCCAGCAGGATATTGTTGCTGAAATATTGGGATGAAGGCCGGTTTTCCGGGATTCTTAACGGTATTTTTCTGCAATGCCATTTTACGATCCTTCGGCCCGTTTCACCCGTTCGATTTGCAACAGAGGTGGCGTTATGAGTTTCAAAATCGCTATTATTGGCGCAGGCAGCGTCGGTTTCACGAAAAAACTGTTCACCGATCTCCTGTGTGTGCCGGAGTTTCGCGACATTGAAGTCGCGCTCACGGATATCAGCCAGCACAATCTGGATATGATCAGAGCGATCCTCGACAAGATCGTTGAGGCTAATGGTTTCCCCGTCAAGGTGACGGCCGATACCGACCGCCGCCGGGCGCTGGAGGGCGCGAAATATATCATCAGCTGCGTGCGGGTCGGCGGTCTGGAAGCCTATGCCGACGATATCCGCATTCCGCTGAAATACGGCGTCGACCAGTGCGTGGGCGATACGATCTGCGCTGGCGGCATTCTCTATGGTCAGCGTAACATTCCGGTCATTCTGGATTTCTGCAAGGATATCCGCGAAGTCGCAGCACCGGGTGCGAAATTCCTGAACTATGCCAACCCCATGGCCATGAACACCTGGGCGGCCATCGAATATGGCAAGGTGGACACGGTCGGTCTCTGCCACGGCGTGCAGCACGGCGCGGAACAGATCGCCGAAATTCTTGGTGCTAAATCCACGTCCGAGCTGGATTACATCTGCTCCGGCATCAACCACCAGACATGGTTCATCGATCTGCGCCTCAACGGCCGCAAGATCGGAAAAGATGAGCTGGTTGCCGCCTTCGAGGCGCATCCGGTCTTCTCACAGCAGGAGAAGCTGCGCATCGACGTGCTGAAGCGTTTCGGCGTCTATTCGACCGAAAGCAACGGTCACCTCTCCGAATATCTGCCGTGGTATCGTAAGCGACCGGAGGAGATCAGTCGCTGGATCGACATGTCCGACTGGATTCATGGCGAAACCGGCGGGTATCTTCGCCACTCCACCGAAACACGCAACTGGTTCGAAACCGAGTTTCCGCAGTTCCTGGCGTCTGCCGCCAAGCCGATCGATCCGGCCAGGCGCTCCAACGAACATGCGAGCCATATTCTCGAGGCGCTGGAGACGGGGCGTGTCTATCGCGGCCATTTCAACGTCAAGAACAATGGCGTCATCAGCAATCTGTCGGCGGACGCCATCATCGAATCCCCCGGTTTCGTCGACCGTTTCGGCATCAATATGGTCTCGGGCATCACCTTGCCGGAAGCCTGTGCGGCTACCTGCATGGCCTCCATCAACGTCCAGCGCATGTCGGTGCATGCGGCGGTCAGCGGCGATATCGATCTTTTGAAGCTTGCCGTGCTGCATGATCCGTTGGTCGGCGCCGTCTCAACGCCAGAGGAGGTCTGGCAGATGGTGGATGAGATGGTTGTCGCGCAGGCGCGCTGGCTGCCGCAATATGCCGATGCCGTTCCGGCAGCAAAGGAGCGGCTTGCGAAATCAACCGTCAAGACGCGTGACTGGGCGGGGGCCGCCCGCCGCAACGTGCGTTCCATCGAAGAATTGCGGGCCGAAAAATCGGCACTCAAGAAGGCTGTTTGAGGAAAAAGCATGAAAACAGGCCGGTGGCGAAAGGGAGTTCGCCGTCCGGTCTTAACGATCACAGAGGGTGGGCGCTCGAAGAGCTGCCATTTGGGAGGAAAAACGATGTTACTTCAACACAGGATCGGTATCATCTCGGCACTGGGTCTCGGTGTTTCGATGATCGCACTCAATGCGAATGCCTTCGAGACCACCACGCCGCCCGAGCCGCCGCAATTTCCGGCCGAAGGCAAGATCAATTATGTGGCGCGTGACTCGATCCTCGAATTCAAGGCGCTGCCGGACTACAGCGAACCTGACTGGATCACAGAGAAATTCGAAAAGACCGGCAAGCTGCCGCCCTTGAAAGAGCGCCTGCCGGAAGAGCCTCTGGTCTACAAGACCGGCAATATGCCCGACGGCATGGGTGTTTACGGCGACACGATGCGCCATGTGGTGGGCGGCAGGCCCGAGGGCTGGAACTACATTGCCGGCCAGAGCCAGGGCTGGGGCGGCATCGATATCGCCCTTTCCGAATGCCTGACGCGCACCGCGCCGCTCTTCCAGGTGGATGCCAAGGATACCGAACCGCTGCCCAATCTGGCGAAAAGCTGGGAATGGTCCGAAGACGGCCACAAGCTGACGATGCATCTCGTCAAGGGTGCCAAGTGGTCCGACGGCGAGCCCTTCAACGCCGATGACGTGATGTTTTACTGGGAAGACGCCGTCATCGATCCCAATGTCTCACCGCTTGGCGGCGGTGCATCACCGGAGGCTTTCGGCGAGGGAACGACGCTGAAGAAGGTCGATGACTACACCGTCGAATGGACGTTCAAGGCGGCGTTTCCCAAACAATATCTCTACACCATGGCCTATCCGAGCTTCTGCCCCGGCCCGTCGCATCTCTTGAAGCCCCAGCATCCCAAATATTCCAAGAACACCTATAACCAGTTCAAGAACGCGTTCCCGCCGGAATATATGAACATGCCGGTCATGGGCGCGTGGGTGCCGGTGTCATACCGGCCGGACGATCTCATCGTTCTGCGTCGCAACCCCTATTACTGGAAGGTCGATGAGAAGGGCCAGCAGCTGCCCTATCTCAACGAAGTTCACTACAAGCTCTCCACCTGGGCAGACCGTGATGTGCAGGCCGTGGCGGGATCTGGCGATTTCTCAAACCTGGAACAGCCGGAAAATTTCGTCGCTTCACTGAAACGCGCCGCCGAGCCCAATGCGCCGGCCCGCCTTGCCTTCGGGCCGCGCCTCATCGGCTATAATCTGCAGATGAACTTCTCCGCCAATGGCTGGGGCAATCCGGACGAGCGCGGGCAGGCCATTCGCGAGCTGAACCGCAACGAGGTGTTCCGGCAGGCCGTTACATCGGCCATCGACCGCAAGGCCGTCGGCGACTCGCTGGTGAAGGGTCCGTTCACGGCGATCTATCCGGGCGGCATTTCGTCTGGCACCAGTTTCTATGATCGCGCCTCCACGGTCTATTACCCCTTCGACCTTGAGGGAGCCAAGGCCGCACTCGCCTCGATCGGCCTGAAGGACACGGATGGCGATGGTTTCCTGAATTTCCCGAAGGAAACGCTGGGCGGTCGCAATGTCGAAATTACCCTTCTCGTCAATAACGGTTACGCGACGGACAAGAGCCTCGCGGAAGGTCTTGTTGGCCAGATGGCGAAACTCGGCCTGCGCGTCGTTATCAACAGTCTCGATTCCAACCAGCGCGACGCCGCCCATTATGGCGGACAGTTCGACTGGCTGGTGCGGCGCAACTCCACCGAGCTTTCATCCGTGGTGCAAAATACCGAGCAGCTTGCCCCTGTCGGCCCGCGCACCAGCTGGAACCATCGCTCGCCCGAAGGCAAGGAACTCGATCTGATGCCGTTCGAGAAGGAGATGGCCGACATCGTTCGCAAATTCATCTCGTCGCAAGACAATGCCGAGCGGGCGGAACTGATGAAGCAATATCAGAAGGTATATACGCAAAACCTCTATACGATTGGCCTCACCGAATATCCCGGCGCACTGATCGTCAACAAGCGGTTCTCGAATGTGCCGCAGGGCACGCCGATCTTCATGTTCAACTGGGCCGAAGATTCCATCATCCGCGAACGCCTTTGGGTCGCAGCCGACAAGCAGGGCAAATACGAACTTTTCCCGCAGCAGCTTCCCGGCAAGCCGGGCGAGGGCGGGCCGATCAACTAAAGCATTTCCAGGAAAAGCGGACACTGCTTTTTCGTCTGAAAATGCCAAGACCCTGAAGAACTCCTCCCGGAGCACACCCGGTACCGGTCGCGCGTGAAGCGCGGCCGGCAACACACGGCCCATCCAAACCGAGGAAGACCGTTCGATGCTGAGATTTCTGACGATACGCGTGGCATCCGCCATTCCGGTGCTGCTGATCCTGAGCGTGGTGACCTTCGCCATCATTCAGGCGCCGCCCGGTGATTATGCCGACTACATCCGCTCGCAGCTGATGAACCAGGGCGGGGCGTCCTTCGAACAGGCGGAAGCGCAGGCGCAGGCTTACCGTATCGAACACGGTCTCGATAAGCCGCTCGTCATTCAATATTTCAACTGGATCGGGGGCATCGTCACCCGCGGCGATTTCGGCTACAGCTTCTATTACAACAAGCCGGTTGCCGATGTGGTTGGCGAACGCCTGCCGCGCACCATTGCGCTGGCGCTGGTCTGCCACATCTTTGCGTCCATTCTCGGCATCGCTTTCGGCATCTGGGCGGCCACACGGCAATATTCCTGGGTCGACAACCTTCTCTCCACCATCGCCTTCCTCGGCATGACGATCCCGCGTTTCCTGATGGCGCTGATCCTTGTTTATCTCATGGTGTTTCATTTCGACGTGTCGGAGATCGGCAGTTTCTTTTCGCCGCAATATGGCGGGGCGCCCTGGTCGTGGGCAAAATTCGTCGATCTCGTCAGCCATGTCTGGCCGGTGGTCGCCATCGCCGTCTTCGGCGGCCTTGCCTACAATATGCGGGTCATGCGCGGCAATCTGCTCGATACGCTGAATGCGCAATATGTCGAGACAGCCCGCGCCAAGGGGCTTTCAGAAGGCGCCGTCATCATGCGCCATGCGGTGCCGAATGCCGTGCACCCGCTCGTCATGTATCAGGGCGTGGTGCTGCCCTATATGTTGAGCGGTGAAATCGAGACCGCGATCATCTTCGCGCTGCCGACCGTCGGCCCGGCCATTGTCGGCTCCATGGCGGTGGGAGATGTTTATGTCACCGCCACCTTCATGATGGTGCTGGCTGCAACGCTGATCGTCGGCAACATCATCGCCGACATGCTGCTCGCCATGCTCGACCCGCGCGTCCGCGAATTCGGGAGGGCCTGAGATGATGGCGTTTGACGACGTGAAAACCGAAACTTCCACCGCGGCGAAACCCGACCGCTCCACCCATGGCAACGAGACCTATCTCGCACTGGTCTGGCGGCGTCTCCGGCGCTCTTTTACTGGCATGGTCGGGCTGGTGCTGGTAGCGCTGTTGATCCTGATTGCCGTCTTTGCGGATTTCTTCGCGCCGATGAACCCGCTTGAAACCAATGCCAGCTTTTCGCCGCCGCAGGTGGTCAGTTTCTTCGACAAAGACGGCAATTTAAGCCTTGCACCACGCGTCTATGCCATCGCCGAGACGGAGGAACTCGATCCCGTCACCTTCCAGCCCATCGTCGGGCCGGATTACGACAATCCCGTCTATCTCGGCTTCTTCGTCAAAGGTGCGGAATACAGGCTGTTGGGTCTTATCCCGATGAGCTGGCATTTCTTCGGCTCGACCGATGGCCAGCCTGTCCATTTTCTCGGCACCGACAAGTTCGGACGCGACGTGCTGTCGCGCGCCATTTACGGCTCGCGCATCTCGCTTGCCATCGCCTTAAGCGTCGTCGCCATCGTCACCGTCATCGGCACCAGTGTCGGTCTGATATCAGGATATTTCGGCGGGCCGCTGGATGCCTGGGTGCAGCGTTTTGTGGAAGTGGTGCTGGCCTTTCCCCAATTGCCGCTTTATCTCGCGCTAACCTCGCTCATTCCGGTCACCGCACCGACGACCGTGTTCCTTGTCTTTGTGGTCGGCGTCATGTCGGCGCTTGGCTGGGCGCAGATGTCGCGCGAGGTGCGCGGCAAGACGCTGGCGCTCGCGCGTATCGATTATGTGCGGGCGGCGATTGCCGTTGGCGCGACCGACCGGCGCATCATCTTCCAGCACATCCTGCCGAATGTGATGAGCCATGTGATCGTTGCTGTGACCTTGCATATTCCAAGCGTCGTTCTGCTCGAATCCTTCCTGGGGTTCCTTGGCTTTGCGGTCAAACCACCGCTCATCTCCTGGGGCCTGATGCTGCAGGATACGGCGACCTATTCCGTCATCGGCTCCTATCCGTGGATCCTTGCCCCGGTCGGTTTCGTGCTGGTCACCGTCTTTGCTTTCAACGCGCTCGGCGACGGCCTGCGCGATGCCGTCGATCCCTATTGAGAGGAGCGTGAAATGGAAGCTGCCAAGAACAAGGCCTACGCCCCCGCCATCCGCTTCGATGCCGATGACCGTCAGGATAACGCCATCATTGATGCCCGCAACATTGCCGTGACCTTCAAGGTGGAGCACGGCACGGTGGAGGCGGTGAAGGACATCTCCTTTCAGCTTTACCGGGGCGAGACGATTGCCATCGTCGGCGAGTCCGGTTCGGGAAAATCCGTCACGGCCCGCACGATCATGGGGCTTCTGACGAAGCGGGCTTCGGTTTCGAAATCCGCTACCGTGCGGTTCAACGGTGACGACATATTGAAATTCTCGAGCAGCAAACGCCGGGCGCTGCGCGGAAACCGCATCTCGATGATCTTTCAGGAGCCGATGAGTTCATTGAACCCGATCTATACGATCGGCAGTCAGATCGTCGAGGCGATCCGCGTCCATTCGAAGCTCAGCCGCAAGGAAGCCGAGGCGAGGGCGCTCGATCTGCTGCGGCAGGTGCAGATACCGGAGCCGGAAGCGCGGCTGAAACAATATCCGCACCAGCTTTCCGGCGGCCAGCGGCAGCGTGTGATGATCGCCATGGCGCTTTCCAACGATCCGGATGTGCTGATTGCCGATGAGCCAACCACTGCGCTCGATGTGACGGTGCAGGCGCAGATTCTCAACCTCATACGCGATCTGCAGAGGAAGCGCGGCATGGCCGTGGTTCTCATCACCCATGACCTGACGATCGTGAAGCAGTTTTCCGATTACGTCTATGTCATGCAGCATGGTGAGATGCGCGAGCACAACACAACGGAAAAGCTCTTCGAAGCGCCGCAACACCCCTATACGAAAAAGCTGCTTGCCTCCGAACCGCATGGCACGGCAAAGCCGCTGCCGGAAAAGTCCGGCGTGCTGCTGACGGCAAGCGGCGTGCGCGTCTCTTTCATGATGCGTTACGGCGGGCTGTTCAAACCGGAACTGAAGGAACTGATCGCCGTCGATGGTCTGGGGCTCACCCTCAGGCGGCACGAGACATTGGGCCTCGTCGGTGAATCCGGTTCCGGCAAGACGACCTTCGGACAATCCCTGCTTCGGCTGAACGAGCCGGCGGGCGGCGAAGTGGTCTTTGACGGCGAAAGGGTCGATGGCCGCTCCCGCGCCGAAATGCGGCCTTTGCGTTCGCGCATGCAGATCGTCTTTCAGGACCCATTCGCCTCGCTCAATCCGCGCATGACAATCGGTCAGATCATCGAGGAAGGTCTTGTCGTCAATGGCCTTGGCCGGACGAAAGCCGAAAGGCTGGACCGGGTGCGCGACGCCCTTGAGGCGGCCGGCATGCCCGGCAACATCCTCTCCCGTTTCCCGCATGAGTTCTCCGGCGGCCAGCGCCAGCGCATCGCCATTGCCCGTGCGGTGGCGCTGGAGCCGGAATTCATCCTGCTCGATGAGCCGACCTCGGCGCTCGATCTTTCCGTTCAGGCACAGATTATCGACCTTCTGCGCAAGCTGCAGGATGAGCGGGGCTTAAGCTACCTGTTCATTTCGCACGACCTGAAAGTGGTCCGCGCGCTCTGCCACCGCGTCATCGTCATGCAGCGCGGGCAGATCGTTGAGCAAGGCCCTGTCGAGGATGTGCTGAGCAACCCTAAAACCGAGTATACTCAGCGGCTTGTACGGGCCGCCTTTGAAATCGCTTGAATTCACAATGCCGGAGGTAGACATGGCAAGAGATCCCAAGATCACATTCATCGGTGCAGGCTCCACGGTGTTCATGAAGAACATCATCGGCGACGTGCTCCAGCGTCCGGCCCTTTCGGGCGCCACCATCGCGCTGATGGATATCAATCGTGAAAGGCTGGAAGAAAGCGCCGTCGTCGTCAACAAGCTGATTTCGACGCTGGGGGCAAAGGCGAAAGCCGAGACCTACACCGACCAGAAAAAGGCGCTTGCCGGTGCTGATTTCGTTGTCGTCGCCTTCCAGATCGGCGGGTACGAACCCTGCACGGTCACCGATTTCGAGGTGCCACGCAAATACGGCCTGCGCCAGACCATCGCCGATACGCTCGGCGTCGGCGGCATCATGCGCGGCCTGCGCACCGTGCCGCATCTGTGGAAAATCTGCGAGGACATGCTGGCCGTCTGCCCCAACGCCATCATGCTGCAATATGTGAACCCCATGGCGATCAACACCTGGGCGATTGCGGAGAAATATCCGACGATCCGGCAGGTCGGCCTTTGTCATTCCGTGCAAGGCACGGCCATGGAACTCGCCCACGATCTCGATATTCCTTACGAGGAAATTCGCTACCGTTCGGCCGGCATCAACCACATGGCGTTTTTCCTCGAATTCGAACACCGCCAGCCCGATGGCAGCTACAAGAACCTCTATCCGGACCTCGTGCGCGGCTACCGCGAAGGCCGGGCGCCGAAGCCTGGTTGGAACCCGCGTTGCCCCAACAAGGTGCGTTACGAGATGCTGACGCGGCTTGGTTATTTCGTCACAGAAAGTTCCGAACATTTCGCCGAATATACGCCCTATTTCATCAAGGAAGGGCGCGAGGATTTGATCGAAAAATTCGGCATCCCGCTCGATGAATATCCTAAGCGCTGCATCGAGCAGATCGAGCGCTGGAAGGACCAGGCGGCTGCCTATCGTTCGGCCGACACGATTGAGGTCAAGCCATCGAAGGAATATGCCTCCTCCATCATCAACTCGGTCTGGACCGGCGAGCCCTCCGTCATCTATGGCAATCAGCGCAACAATGGCTGCATCACCTCGCTGCCATCGGATTGCGCGGCGGAAGTGCCCTGCCTGGTCGACCATAACGGCGTGCAGCCCACCTTCATCGGCGAATTGCCGCCGCAGCTCGCCGCGCTGATGCGCACCAACATCAATGTGCAGGAACTGACGGTGCGGGCGCTGATGAGCGAAAACCGCGAGCACATCTTCCATGCGGCGATGATGGACCCTCACACGGCGGCGGAACTGGATCTCGACCAGATCTGGTCGCTGGTGGACGATCTGCTGCTCGCCCATCGCGACTGGCTGCCGGAATGGACGCAGGTGGAGGTGAAGCGGGCGCGCGCGGTGTAAGGCGCGGTTGCTGCAGCCAATGAGAGGTGGCGGGTTTTCGTCTGCGGTCGAGTTCACCGAAACGCCTCTCTCGATATTCGATGTCATCCTCGGGACGAGTTGTCTCGAGGATCCAACCACGTAGCGAAACCTCCCTTGCACTTGACTTGTGTCAAAGCCGCAAAACACACCCTCACTTAAACAGGCCTTAACCCGGCCCGTTCCCCTGAATAGGAGAAATGTCGGGTGCGAATACTAAACGCAATGGTGGCTGGCTTCTTCGGTTTCATCGTATTACGGTTGAAATTCGAAGGGTTCATGGGGAAGACGGATGTCTAAAAAAGGCTTGCTCGTTGGTCTGGTGGTTCTGGTTATTGCCGGTATCGCCTATTTCTCCTGGTCAAAGCTGAAGGGTGAGGGGCTTCCTGCCGGATTTGTGGCCAGCAACGGCCGGATCGAAGCAGTCGAAATCGACATTTCCACCAAGACCGCAGGCCGCCTTCAGGACATCATGGTGCGTGAAGGCGATTTCGTGAAGGCGGGGCAGGTGCTGGCGCAGATGGACACCGCCCAGCTGGAGGCGCGGAAGCGTCAGGCCGAAGCACAGTTTCGCCGTGCGAAAATAGCAATCGATACTGCCCACAGCCTTGTCGCCCAGCGGGAAGCCGAAAAAACCTCGGCGCTGGCGGTGGTCGAACAGCGCAAGGCCCAGCTCGATTCTGCCTCCAAGACCTATGCACGCTCGAAACAGCTGCTGACCGGCAACGCCGTTTCGCAGCAGATCGTCGATGACAGTGAAGCCGCCGAGCAGTCCGCCCGCGCCACGCTTGCCTCCGCCCAGGCCTCGCTTGCCGCCTCCGATGCCGCAATCAACGCGGCCAAGGCGCAGATCGTCGATGCCGAGGCGGCGGTGGACGCCGCGCAGGCCGATATTGAAAGCATCGAGACTGATATCGCCGATGCGACGCTGAAATCACCCCGCGACGGCCGCGTGCAATATCGGATCGCCCAGCCCGGTGAGGTGCTGTCCGCCGGTGGACGGGTTCTGAACCTCGTCGATCTCGGCGATGTCTATATGACGTTCTTCCTGCCGACAGCCGAGGCCGGTCGCACGTCCATGGGCTCGGATGTGCGCCTGATACTGGACGCGGCCCCGCAATATACCATTCCGGCGAAAGTTTCCTTCGTCGCCGATGTCGCGCAGTTCACGCCGAAGACCGTTGAAACTGAAGAGGAACGTCAGAAGCTCACCTTCCGGGTGCGGGCGCAAATCCCGCAGGAACTGCTGCAGAAATATATCCAATATGTCAAAACCGGGCTGCCCGGCATGGCCTATGTCCGGCTTGATCCACAGGCCGCCTGGCCGGAAAACCTCGAACGCAATCTTGTCAAGTGAGGGGGGCCGCGATGGTCACGCCCTCCGCAACGAATGACAGAAATGCACCGGTCGCGCGGCTGACCGATGTGCGGCTGACCTTCGGAAGCACCATCGCGCTGGCCGATATATCGGTCGAGATCCCCGCCGGGCGGATGATAGGGCTTATCGGGCCGGACGGTGTCGGCAAATCGAGCATGTTGTCGCTCGTCTCTGGCGCGCGCGCCATCCAGAATGGCAAGGTGGAGGTTCTGGGTGGCGATATGTCCGATCCGCGTCACCGCGAGGATACCTGCCCGCGTATTGCCTACATGCCGCAGGGTCTTGGCAAGAACCTTTATCCCACCCTGTCCGTCTTCGAGAATATCGACTTTTTCGGCAGGCTGTTCGGGCAGGGCAGTAGGGAGCGGCAGGCGCGCATTGCCGAGCTACTGAAAAGCACTGGCCTCGAGCCCTTCGCCGACCGCCCCGCGATGAAGCTTTCCGGCGGCATGAAGCAGAAGCTCGGGCTCTGCTGCGCGCTGATCCACGATCCTGACCTGCTCATTCTCGATGAGCCGACCACCGGCGTCGACCCGCTGTCACGCCGGCAATTCTGGGAGCTGATCAGCTCCATCCGGGCCGGGCGTCCGGGTATGAGCGTCATCGTTGCCACGGCCTATATGGAAGAGGCCGCAGGTTTCGACTGGCTGGTCGCCATGGACGGCGGCAAAATACTCGCCACCGGCTCACCCGCCGAACTTCTCGAGCGCACCTCCGCACCCAATCTCGACGCCGCCTTCATCGCGCTTCTTCCCGAAGAAAAGCGCAAGGGTTACCACGAGGTGCATATCGCGCCGCGCAAGGTGGCGGGTGAGGCCGATTATGCCATCGAGGCGTCGCATCTCAGCATGCGCTTCGGCGATTTTACCGCCGTCGACAATGTCAGCTTCAAGATTCCGCGCGGCGAGATTTTCGGCTTTCTCGGCTCCAATGGCTGCGGAAAATCCACGACCATGAAGATGCTGACCGGGCTTCTGGCGGCTAGCGAAGGCGAAGCCAAGCTCTTCGGGCACAAGGTGGATGCCAGCGACATGGCAATCCGCCACCGCGTCGGTTACATGAGCCAGGCCTTCTCGCTTTATTCAGAGCTGACCGTGCGGCAGAACCTCGATCTTCACGCTCGCCTGTTCAAGCTGCCGGAAGACACCATTCAGCCGCGTATCGCCGAAATGGCCGAGCGTTTCGATCTCGGCGCTGTCATGGAAACACTGCCGGACGACCTGCCGCTCGGCATCCGGCAGAGGCTGTCGCTTGCGGTGGCGATGATCCATTCGCCTGATATTCTCATCCTCGACGAGCCGACCTCCGGCGTCGACCCTGTGGCGCGCGACGGGTTCTGGCAAATCCTTGCCGATCTCTCGCGCAACGACAATGTCACCATCTTCATCTCCACCCATTTCATGAACGAGGCGGAGCGTTGCGACCGCATTTCGCTGATGCATGCCGGTAAGGTGCTGATCAGCGATACGCCTGACGCGATTACCAGGAGCCGCAATGCCGCAACGCTTGAAGAGGCTTTCGTCGCCTATCTCGAGGATGCCTCGGGTGTGAAAAAGGGAAAGCCTGCGACACAGCCCACACCGGCAGCGGAGGTGCCAGCGACGCAACATGCCGCACCCACGCGCAAGAGGTTTTTCGATTTCCGGCGCATGTTCAGCTATACCCGCCGCGAGGCGCTGGAGCTGCAGCGGGACCCCATTCGCGGAACGCTGGCGGTGCTCGGCAGCGTCATCCTGATGTTTGTCATCGGATACGGCATCAATCTCGATGTCGAGGACCTGACCTTCGCGGTGCTGGACCGCGACGATTCCACCATCAGCCGTGACTACGTGCTCGATATTGCCGGCTCCCGTTATTTCATCGAAAAGGAACAGATCCGCGATTATGCCGATATGGATCGGCGGATGCGTGACGGGGAACTCAGCCTCGCCATCGAAATTCCCCCCGGTTTCGGCCGGGATGTCTTGCGCGGCAAAACCGTGGAGGTGGGCGCGTGGATCGACGGCGCCATGCCGCAGCGGGCGGAAACCGTTCGCGGATACGTGCAGGGCATGCACCAGACATGGCTGGCGCGCAAGGCCGTCGAGATTTACGGCAGCGCGGCGACGCAGAGCAGTTTCAGCATCGAAACGCGCTATCGTTACAATCCTGACGTCAAAAGCCTCGTCGCCATGGTGCCGGCGGTCATTCCGCTGCTGCTGATGCTCATTCCCGCCATGCTTTCGGCACTCAGCGTCGTCAGGGAAAAGGAGCTCGGCTCCATCGTCAATCTTTACGTGACGCCGACCACGCGCCTGGAATTCCTGATCGGCAAGCAGCTTCCGTATGTGGCTCTTGGCATGCTTAATTTCCTGCTTCTGACGGCTTTCGCCATCTTCATCTTCCAGGTGCCTTTCACCGGAAGTTATCTCGCCTATGCGACGGGAGCGCTGCTCTATGTCATCATTGCCACCTCCATCGGCCTACTCATGTCGTCCTTCATGAAAAGCCAGATCGCGGCAATCTTCGGCACGGCCCTGCTGACGCTTATTCCTGCAACGCAATATTCGGGCATGATCGATCCCGTTTCATCGCTACAGGGGGCGGGCGCCTTTATCGGCAACATCTATCCCGCTACCTATTTCATGACCATTTCGCGCGGCACCTTTTCGAAGGGGCTGGATTTCGCCGGGCTCTCCGGCTCTTTCCTGCCGCTTCTCATCGCCATTCCGCTGCTTCTCATTGCCGGCGCCGCACTTTTGAGGAAACAGGCGTCATGAAGCTGTTTTCGTCCAACATCTTCCAGCTCGGCATCAAGGAACTGCGCGGCCTTGCGCGCGACGGCATGCTGCTGCTGCTCATTGTCTACGCCTTCACGCTGCAAATCTACACCGGCTCCAGCGCGCTGCCGGAAACGCTGAACAATGCCGCCATCGCCATTGTCGACGAGGATCAGTCGCCGCTTTCCGGCCGCATCAGTACGGCGTTTTATCCACCCTATTTCGCACCGCCGAAGCAGATTTCCATTGCGGAAATGGACAAGCGCATGGATGCGGGTCTCGATACTTTCGCGCTCAACATCCCGCCGGATTTCCAGCGCCGGCTGATGGCCGGGCAGCAGCCGGCCATCCAGCTCAATATCGACGCCACCCGCATGAGCCAGGCCTTCAGCGGCGGCGGTTATGTGCAGAACATCGTAACCAGCGAAGTTCAGGAATATGTCAACCGCTCTCGCGGAGCGACGTCGGCGCCTGTGGACCTGACATTGCGACCCCGTTTCAACCCGGAGCTGGACAAGTCGTGGTTCGGGTCGATCAACAACATCATCACCGCCATCACCATGCTGTCGATCGTGCTGACGGGGGCGGCGCTCATTCGCGAGCGTGAGCATGGCACGGTCGAGCATCTGCTGGTCATGCCGGTCACGCCGCTGGAAATCATGCTCAGCAAGGTCTGGTCCATGGGCCTTGTCGTGCTGGTGGCCTCGGCATTTTCCCTGTTCGTGGTCGTCAGGGGGCTGCTCGCCATTCCGATCGAAGGCTCGCTTTCACTTTTCCTGCTTGGAACGGCATTGCAACTCTTCGCCATGACGTCGATGGGCATCTTCCTTGCGACCGTCGCAGGTTCCATGCCGCAATTCGGCATGTTGCTGATCCTGTTCCTGCTGCCTTTGCAGGTGCTCTCCGGCGCCATGACGCCACGTGAAAGCATGCCTGATATCATCCAGTACATCATGCTTCTCGCACCCAACACCCATTTCGTCATTCTGGCGCAATCGGTGCTCTTCAGGGGGGCGGGGCTGGATGTGGTCTGGCCGCAACTGCTGGCGTTGCTCGCCATCGGCTTTGCGCTTTTTGTTTTCGCGCTTCGCCGTTTCAGGCGGTTCCTGCGCTGACCCCAGCGCATGCGCCTTTTTCACCCGTTTCCGCGCGCGTTGAATTTATTGTGTTCGGTAACGGTATGTTCGCCTTCCGTGAATATGCCTATGAGGACGACTGGGTAAGCGGGCTTTGTTCAGGAGTAGCAAAATGAATATTACAGCACGTCTGCCACTGGCAGCCATGATCGCACTGGTGGCAACGCCATCCCTCGCGTCGGAAGATATGACGTTGCAGACGAGCGAAGCGATATTCGGCTTTGGCGGCGTCCTGACGAAAGAAGACATGCTGAAAAGTGCAGCCCTCATTCCGGTGGAATATGAGCGCAACGCCATTCTGGGCGGCGGCTATCAGTTCTACCCTTACCATATCGGCAATGTGAAACTCGGCGGCGAAATCGGCGTTGCCGCCAGGTTCGGCAAAGGCTTTACGGGTGAAGTCTGGGCGGGTCCCGTCGCGCGTTACGAGCAGATCAGGCTCGGAGAGCGTCTGTTCATCACGCCAAGCTTTACCGCCGGCCTCAGCCTTGTCACGGATGCGCAGCGGGGCCGCGAGCGTGAACAGGAAATCAAGGACGACGGCAACGCCAATGTCCTGTTTTATCTGGGGCCGGAAATCAACGTGTCCTTCAGCGAGGATTCCCCGACGGAATTTTTCTGGCGGCTGCACCACCGCTCCGGCGGCGGCAAGACGCTGGGCAATATGAAGGGTGCGACGAACGCCAATGTCTTCGGCGTCCGCTATAAATTCTAGGCTGCTCGACGGGGTCCGGGTCTGCAGGCGGCCAAAACTTCATCCGCCTTTCTCATTTTCGCACGCCACAGGTCGGAACCCGTGCATGTAGCGCATGGGTGGATTGCCTTATTCTGCCTGTTAATTCGTCATCGGAAAGCGCATATAGAGCGCATCAGAAGACGCCGGGACGAAAATGTTACTGACGTCACCTTAACCTCAGAAAGGGTAATGTCATGAACGTAGCACGCAGCTTCAATAACTGGCGCAAATATCGTCAGACCATCAACGAACTCGGCCGTATGAGCACCCGTGAACTGCACGATCTCGGTATCGATCGCAGCCAGATCACCAGTGTGGCCCGCGCCGCCGTTGGCAAATAATCAAGGCCATATCGCCTCATTTGAATATACGAACGCCCGCTCAGCGGGCGTTTTTTGTTTTGGGGATATCGAAAGCTTCGCGGTGAATGTCCGCCAGATACTTAGGCGGCGATGAAATCGGATGCGAAGGGCGATGATAGTCGCCATGCGTTCAATGCATATCTGCGCTGCAAGCTTATGCCTATCAAATGCGCAGAAAAATGTTATCTTCCAATCATCGAAAGCGATGTACCTCCTCCCACATCCTTTTGGTAATGCGGGTGATCCTACTCCTCCTCCCAATGGATTGCCCCGGGGACAGCGGTTTTCCTCCTCCCATATCGCTGTTCATCTTTTCAGAAAGCCTGCCGCACCTCCTCCCGCGGCAGGCTTTTTTGTTTTACTGGGAGTTTCCAGCGTCAATCTCAATCGAATGGCAGCATCCCGATGGGGGTGACGGCATGTGTGCCGGCCCGTTTGGCTATGGCATAGGAGAGGCACTGCTCCACCGCATCTTGCGGTACAGGCTTGGAAATAACGCCAGCGCCGACACCAAGGTTGACAACGACTTCTGGATTGGCCGTCATGAAAATGACGACGACGCCGTTTTCCGACAGTCTGCGTCCGATTTCCGGTCCGGTCTGCCCGTCCGCAAGGTTGACGTCGACAAAGGCGACGTCAGCGCTCCTGCCGAGCGCGATCGCGTCATCCAGACGGTTGGCAATCCCGATGACGTCGGCTTCATCTTCGGCCTGCATGATGGAATCTTCTATATCCATGGCAATCAGGAATTCGTCTTCAACGATCAGCACGCGCGGCTGCTGCGTGCTGTAACCCGTTTCTCGTTGTAAGACGTCTGCCAACATTTGCCTGCCTCCGTTTTGCGCGCCGCCGGGCGCTGTTGGCTAGCAAACACCCTGAGCGACAACTCGTTCCAAAGTGAGATAAACATAGTGAATAGAGTGTAAACGGCGTGCCTTTTCGGCTATCACGAAGCAATGGCGAAGCATTTGATTCGGTTTGGTTTTCATCTGGGGAAGGGGTGGAAGAACGCTGCCGTAGCGCATCTTTCGCCGCTGGAGCGCAAGTCTTTTGGCCGCAATTTGTCCTTAAGGCCTGCATGGAATTCAAGATGTTACGGCGTCCTTCCTTTGCCTGGAGTGGAACGCCGAGACGCCGCCGATCATTCGCGTGCCCCGTTCAGAAACGGTGCCGGACCCGATGAGTTTAGAAAGAGAATAAGACGATGACCCAGTCTCCGCGCGCCACCATTGCCCGCAACACACCCAACATCGCCGTCGTCGGCGTCGGTGGCGGTGGCGGTAACGCGATCAATAACATGATTGCCGAGGGCATTGGCGGCGTCGATTTCATCGCTGCCAATACGGATGCGCAGGCGCTGAAGAAAACCAATGCGCCGCGGTTGGTGCAGCTCAGCTCCGAACTGACTGGCGGGCTTGGAGCGGGCGCCGATCCCGAGGTGGGCCGACAGGCGGCGATCGATTCCCTTGACGAGATCATGGATCACCTGAGCGGCTACGACATGTGCTTTATCACCGCCGGCATGGGCGGCGGCACCGGCACGGGTGCTGCCCCCGTTATTGCCGAAGCCTGCCGGGCAAAGAACATCCTGACCGTCGGTGTCGTCACGCTTCCCTTCAGCTTCGAGGGCGCACGCCGCATGAGGGCTGCCGAATATGGCTTCGCCAACCTACTCAACACGGCCGATACCGTTATCGTCATTCCAAACCAGAACCTGCTGCGCATTGCCGATGCTGGCACGACCTTCGAAAATGCGCTGAAGACGGCCGACAAGGTCCTGTCACTTGGCGTGCGCTGCATCACCGATCTCATCCTGCGCGAAGGTCTGGTCAATCTCGATTTTGCCGATGTGCGCTACGTCATGAAAAATGGCGGCCGGGCTTTGATGGGCACGGCACAGGCCAAGGGTGAAAAACGCGCCTCGGAAGCAGCGGCGGCAGCCATCGCCAACCCGCTTCTCGGTGAACCGTCTCTGAAGGAAGCGCGGGGTGCGCTGGTTTCCATCTCCGGCGGCAACGATCTGACGCTTTACGAGATCGATGAGGCAATGACGCTGGTGCGTGAGGCGGTCAGCGAAGAAACCGATGTGGTGATGGGCGCTTCCTTCGACCCGACGCTGGACGGCGCTTTCAAGATTTCCGTCGTCGCCACTGGCCTGCGCAACTGATGATGCTGGCTTGAGACGGGACACTGCTGGGCGTTTCTTCTCCCTGGCGGGGGAAGAGGCACGCGGCGTGCTCCTCGCTTCCCAAGATCAATCGTCGTTCGTTTAAGCACCCGCGCCACAAACTGAACGATCAAAAGCCGTCGTGTGGAATTTTCGCGACGGCTTTTTGTTGTTTTCGAACGATTATTCCGTCATTCAAAAAAAGCGGCGGTGCTGCGCAGCGTTGATCGGGGAAAAATATAATAGTACTCTTTATGTCGACAAGAGGGATTTGATAATGTCTGATATTATTGCTTCTGCCGAGCGTAAGCGCGGCTCTGGCGTGAAGATGGTCTATGACCTGCTGCGCGACGAGATTCTCGATCTGGTTCTGCCGCCGGGCAGCCCCATTGATGAGGTGCAGCTTGCCGAACGGTTCAAGATGTCGCGCACGCCGATCCGCGAGGCGCTGGTGCGGCTTTCGGGCGAGGGGCTGATCGATACGCTGCCGAACCGATCGACCATGGTGTCGAATATCGACTTCCTCAACATGCACACTTATTTCGATGCGCTGGTGCTGATGTATCGGGTAACGACGCAGCTTGCCGCGCAATATCACCGTCCGGAGGATCTGGCCGGCATCCGCGCCCATAATGTGGAATTTGCCATTGCAGTCGAGAAGCAGGATGCGTTGGCGATGATTTCCACCAATGCCGCCCTCCACCTTTCCATCGCCGAAGCCGGGCGCAATCCTTATTTCACCAGCCTGTTCAAGCGGCTCCTGGATGAGGGACGGCGCATTCTCAGGCTTTATTACCAGTCCTATGATGATCGTCTGCCCAAGCGCTTCGTCGATGATCATGAAGAGATGATTGCGGCGATTGCCGCTCGCGATATCGCTCTTTCCGAACGGCTGGCGCGGGAGCACGCCGAACAAATCGTGCGGCAGGTGCAGAAACTTCTGGTGCGAAACGAACGGCTGGAAATAAATCTATAGCTTGTCGATTTCTTGTCGACAAATAAAATACAAGATAGTAATGTCCTTGTTGAAAGGGTGGCGCGGAGGTGCGTCCATTCCCGAAAAACTGTCCCTTAGGAGCTATTAATGACGGCCAGCATTTTTTCCGGCGTGATTCCCGCCTTGATGACCCCTTGCAAGGATGACCGCAGCCCTGATTTCGATGCGCTTGTCCGCAAGGGCAAGGAACTGATCGCCGATGGCATGTCGGCGGTCGTTTATTGCGGCTCCATGGGCGACTGGCCGCTCCTGACGGATGAGCAACGCATGGAAGGCGTGGAGCGTCTGGTGAAGGCCGGTATTCCTGTTATCGTTGGCACCGGCGCGGTCAACACGGCATCCGCCGTTGCCCATGCCGCCCACGCCCAGAAGGTTGGCGCCAAGGGTCTGATGGTCATTCCGCGTGTTCTGTCGCGAGGTTCGGTCATCGCTGCTCAGAAGGCTCATTTCAAGGCCATTCTTTCGGCTGCGCCGGAAATCCCGGCCGTCATCTACAACAGCCCCTATTACGGTTTTGCGACCCGCGCCGACCTCTTCTTCGCGCTGCGCGCCGAACACAAGAACCTCGTCGGCTTCAAGGAATTCGGCGGCCCGGCGGATATGCGTTATGCGGCCGAGAACATCACCAGCCGCGATGACGACGTGACCCTGATGATCGGCGTTGATACGGCAGTCTTCCACGGTTTCGTCAATTGCGGCGCCACCGGCGCCATCACCGGCATCGGCAATGTCCTGCCGAAGGAAGTCATTCACCTCTGCAAGCTGTCGCAGGCCGCCGCCAAGGGCGATGCCGATGCCCGCGCCCGCGCGCTGGAACTGGAACAGGCGCTGGCCGTTCTCTCGTCCTTCGATGAAGGCCCGGATCTGGTTCTCTATTTCAAGCACATGATGGTTTTGAAGGGCGACAAGGAATACACGCTGCACTTCAACGAAACCGACGCCCTGACCGACAGTCAGCGCGGTTATGTCGAGGCGCAGTTCAAGCTTTTCAACAGCTGGTATGCCGATTGGAGCAAGCTTCCGGGCGCGGTGCAGGCCTGCAAGGCAGCCTAAAGCAGCCGCTGATGTGAAAACAAGAGGCCCGCAAATTGCGGGCCTTTATTTCATTTATGAGGTTTGAGCGTTTCTTGGCTTCGACGTCACCCCGGACTTGTCCCACGGCTGTCTGTTTAAATTTTTTGCCAGCTACAATCCCCACGAAGCTGGTGATGAAGAGTGGATATTCTCTCGGCGTCGTCAACTCTGCACCGGGCCGCGGGCCTTATGTATACTGTTCTCCGACACAGTCAGGAGACCGCCGTCAGACCATTCTCCAGCAACCGCTCGAGGCCGGCCATTTCTTCTGCGGTCAATGTAATGCCTTCATTTTCGGATTTGGCGCGGGCAGTGAAGCGGCGGCCGGAGGGCAGGCGGGCGCCTTGGCCGATGATGGCGTCGAACAGTGCTTCCGCGCGCTGGAAGGGATCCCCCGGGCGCCCCTTGGCGAAGGCTTCCGGCGAGAAGGCGACGATCAACTCACCATGGAAGGGCGCAAGCGTGGTGGTGCCGAGATAGTCCAGCACTTCGGGGCTGGTGAGGTCGCCGATCATGATGCCGGCGAGAAGCTCGATCATCGTGCCGATGGCAGAACCCTTGTGGCCGCCAAAGGGCAACATGGCACCGGCAAGGGCCGCCTCGGGGTCCGTCGTCGGATTGCCATCGGCGTCGACCGCCCAGCCTTCGGGTAGGGATTTCCCCGCACGTCGATGCAGTTCTATCTCTCCGCGGGCGGCAACGGATGTCGCAAAATCGAAGACATAAGGCGAAGTGCCTTTGCGCGGCCAGCCGAAAGCGAAGGGGTTGGTGCCGAGCAGCGGCTTGGTTCCTCCCGTCGGCGCGACGGTGGAATAGCTCGGGCACATTACCAGACCGGCGAGCCCGTTCGAGGTCAGCCCCTCCACTTCGGGCCAGAGCGCCGAAAAATGGGTGCAGTCATTGATGACGAGCGCGGCAACGCCCAGGCGCTTTGCGCGGTCCGCCAGAACCGGCAGACCGAGTTCGAAGGCAGGGTTGGCGAAGCCGCCATTGGCATTGACCTTCACGATGGCCGTGCCATCGTCTTCAGCCACCTCAGGTATCGCATCGGGCTTTACCTTGCCGGCCTTGACGGTGCGAAGCGCGCCTTCGATACGGTAGATTCCGTGGGACTTGCAGGCGTCCCGCTCACCGGCTGTAATGACGCGCGCCAGCGCTCCCGACTGCACGGCGTTGAGGCCGGCCCTCAAGAAAATTGACTCGACCCGCTGGAAAAGCGCCTCAATGGTCAAGGTGGTCGTGTCGCTCATCATAGTCCTCCGATAGGTTCGCACATTTTGAATACATAAAGTATACAAAGGTGTGAGTATTGCAATGGGTCTTTTCTGTGAAGCTCGGTCAGCGCAAAAGGCCAGCCCGTAAGGCATGAAGATACCCTAACCATCATTCTGGTGCTTGTCGCAAGAAACCGGCCGGCGCGCGTCTGGGTGTCGGAAAGAGTGTTTCAGTCCAAGGACTTGGGCTGTTGTTCCCTCCATGCGCAAGCTTACTTGGGCAATCCGTGCCGCCTCACTCGTTCGCACGTGCAAAAATTCTTTTTGTATACTCATTGTATTTTTGTGTTGATTTATCGCCTTCATGGGGAAATAGTGACCGCGCCTTCAAAGGCAGACCAATTGATGGGAGCAAATCAACAATGAAAAAATCGGTCATCGTCGCCGGCCTTCTGGCCGCCACTTTCGCTATTACGCCGGCCAAGGCCGACAAACTCGACGACATTATTTCCTCCGGCACGCTGCGTTGCGCTGTTGTGCTCGATTTCCCGCCCATGGGCGCGCGTGATGATGCCAATAACCCTGTTGGTTTTGACGTCGATTATTGCAACGATTTGGCCAAGGTGCTTGGCGTCACGGCTGAAATCGTCGAGACCCCGTTCCCCGAGCGTATTCCGGCGCTGATGTCCGGACGCGTCGACGTCGGCGTTGCCTCGACGTCTGATACGCTGGAACGCGCCAAGACGGTCGGCATGACCGTGCCTTACTTTGCCTTTGAAATGGCTGTCACCGCCAACGACAAGTCCGGCATCAAGTCCTTCGAAGACATGAAGGGCAAGACGGTTGGCGCAACCGCCGGCACTTTCGAAGCCATCGCGCTCGAAAAGACAGTCAAGGAATGGGGCGTGGGCGAGTTCCGTCCTTACCAGACGCAGGCTGACGTGTTCCTTGCGCTTAGCCAGGGCCAGATCGACGCCACCGTCTCCACCTCCACCGTTGCGCAGTCGACCGTCAAGAGCGGCAAGTTCGCAGGCGTCTCTGTCGTCGGCAAGGCGCCTTATGACATCGACTACGTGTCGCTGTTCACCAACCGCGATGAATATGGCTTCATCAACTATCTGAACCTTTTCATCAACCAGCAGGTTCGCACCGGCCGTTACGCCGAACTCTATGAAAAATGGGTTGGCGGCGAAGTTCCCTCGCTCACCGTCAACGGCGTTTATCGCTGATCAGGACTTTTCGTAAACGGCGCGGTCAAAATGATCGCGCCGTTGATCGTTTCTGAAAAGGCGGGACGCTTCATGTTCAACTATACATTCCACTGGAATCAGGCGCTGAAGGCTTTGCCGCAGCTTCTGGACGGTGCGGTGGTGACGCTGCAGATCGCCATTCTGTCGATGGTGATCGGTCTTTCCTGCGCCATCGTGCTGACGTTGTGCCGGCTCTCCGGCAACCGCATTCTCGGCGCTTTCGCCGCCGTCTGGGTGGAAATCGCCCGCAACACGCCGGCGCTGTTCCAGATTTACATGGCCCATTTCGGTCTTGGCAATTTCGGCATTCACCTCAGCCCTTATACGGCGCTTCTGGTCGGCATCGCCTTCAACAATGCCGGTTACCTTGCGGAGAATTTCCGTGGCGCGCTGAAAGCCATTCCCGATACGCAGACGCGGTCAGGCCGTTCGCTCGGCATGACCTCGATGCAGACCTTCCGGCTGATCATCCTGCCGCAAATGCTGCGCGTTGCGTTTCTACCTGCCACCAACCAGATGATCTGGGCGATCCTCATGACCTCGCTCGGTGTCACCGTCGGCATGAATACGGATCTCGCCGGTGTCACGCAGGCCTTGAACGCCCGTTCGTTCCGCACTTTCGAATTTTTCGCGCTCGCCGCGGTCATCTATTACGTGATCGCCAAAATCGTCACGCTCGCCGCCAGATTGCTGGCCGCGCGTCTGTTCCGTTATTGAGAGAGGTGAGCCATGTTTGAAACCGCTCTCACCTGGAGTGATCTCGCTTTCCTGGCCAAGGGTGCCGGCATGACGCTTGCCGTCACCGCCGTTGCCGTCACGGCCGGCACTATTCTGGGTATCATCTTCGGCATCATCCGTTTCCAGTTCGGACCCTATTGGTCGCTGCCGCTGACCTTCGTTCTGGATATTTTCCGTTCCGTACCGCTGCTGATCCAGCTTGTTCTCGGCAACGCCTTCCAGTCGATCGCAAAGTTCGGCTGGCCGCCGTTCACAACCTCCTGCGTGGTGCTGTCGCTTTATACCGCTGCCTATTGCACCGAAATCGTGCGTGGCGGCATCGAAGCAGTACCGTCGAACACCCGCCGCGCCTGCCGTTCGCTCGGCATGACCTGGTCCCAAGACATGCGCTACATTGTGCTGCCGCTCGCCACGCGCGTGTCATTGCCGGCGTGGATCGGGCTCACGCTCGGTGTCATGAAGGATTCGGCGCTCGTTCTTTGGCTCGGCCTCATCGAACTTCTGCGTGCCTCGCAGATCCTCGTCACCCGCCTGCAGGAGCCGCTGACGATCTTGATGATCTGCGGCGCCATCTACTTCCTTATCAGCTTCCCCATCGCCCGTTTCGGCGGGTATCTCGAAAGACGGTGGTCCCCCAATGATTGAGATCGAAAACGTCCGCAAATCCTTCGGCCCGCTGGAGGTTCTGAAAGGGATCAACCTCACTGTCAACAAGGGCGAGGTTGTCACCATCATCGGCGGCTCCGGTTCCGGCAAATCGACCCTGCTGACCTGCATCAACGGCCTTGAGCCGATCGACAGCGGCAAGATCGTCATCGACGGCACCGAGGTGCACGCCAAATCGACAGACCTCAACAAGCTGCGCCGCAAGGTCGGCATCGTCTTCCAGCAATGGAATGCCTTTCCGCATTTGACGGTGCTGGAAAACGTCATGCTCGCGCCGCGCAAGGTGCTCGGTATCTCGAAGGAGCAGTCCGAAGAGATTGCGGTCAAACAACTGACCCATGTGGGTCTTGCCGAAAAGCTGAAGGTCTATCCGAACCGCATGTCGGGCGGTCAGCAGCAGCGAATGGCGATTGCCCGTGCGCTTGCCATGTCGCCGGAATATATGCTGTTCGATGAAGTCACGTCTGCGCTCGACCCGATGCTGGTGGGCGAAGTGCTTGATACGCTGAAGATGCTGGCGGATGAGGGCATGACGATGATCTGCGTCACGCACGAAATGGCCTTCGCCCGCGATGTCTCGAACCGCGTCGCCTTCTTCCATCAGGGCGTCATGGCGGAAATCGGCACGCCGGATCAGCTCTTCGGCGCACCGCAGCATCCTGAAACCCAGAAGTTTCTGGCGAGCGTGCGGTAATGCCAGCCAATGATGTCATCGTCATCGGGGCCGGCGTTGTCGGCCTCTCGGCGGCAATCGCGGCGCAGGGCCGCGGCCTGTCGGTCACGGTCATTGACCGTGAAGGACCGGCGGCGGGCGCGTCCGCCGGCAATGCCGGCGCCTTCGCTTTCACCGATATTCTCCCGCTGGCATCGCCAGGCATTCTCTGGAAAGCGCCGAAGTGGCTTCTCGATCCGCTCGGGCCGCTCAGCGTGCCGCCGGCCTATGCGCTGAAGATCGCGCCGTGGATGTTCCGGTTCTGGCGGGCCTGCGCCGCTTCGAAGGTGGAACATTCCACCGCCGCCCAGACGGCGCTGATGGACCTTTCCAAGGCAGAGCTGGAGCCGTTCCTCAAAAAGACGGACACGATTGCGATGCTGCGCAAGGAGGGGAACCTTCAGGTCTATGAAAGCGAGGCGGAATTCGAAGCCTCGCTTGCCGGCTGGAAGGCGCGCGAACGTCACGGCATCGAGTTCCGGCATCTCAATGCCGAACAGATGGCCGAGATACAGCCCGGCATCGCGCCGCGTTTTACCTGCGGCACCTTTACGCCCGGCTGGTATTCCATCGCCGACCCCAAGCTTTATACGCTGGCGCTGGCCGATCATTTCCGCACCATCGGCGGGCGTATCGAATGCCTCGATATCGCTTCGCTTCGACCACTGGAAGACGGTGTCGAGGTGGTAAGCCATGATGGGCGCACCCGCAAGGCCGCCAAGGTGGTGCTGGCGGCCGGCGCCTTTTCGCATCGTATCGCCCGTTCGCTCGGGGAAAAAATTCCGCTGGAAACCGAACGGGGGTATAATACAACCCTGCCGTCTGGCGCCTTCGATCTGCGCACGCAGGTGACTTTCGGCGGCCATGGTTTTGTTGTTACCCGCCTTTCCTGCGGTATCCGCGTTGGCGGTGCCGTGGAACTGGGCGGGCTCGAGCTTCCGGCGAATTTCGCCCGTTCCGAGGCGCTGCTGACCAAGGCGAAAGCCTTCCTGCCGGGCCTGAAAACCGAAGGCGGCAAGCAGTGGATGGGCTTTCGCCCCTCGCTGCCGGACAGCTTGCCGGCCATCGGGCAAGCACGGCACACGGCGCGGGTGGTCTATGCATTCGGCCACGGGCATCTGGGGTTGACGCAATCGGCGGGCACGGCCCGCATCGTCGCCGATCTACTGACGGGGCAAAAACCCGCCATCGATACACGGGCATTTTCGCCGCAACGGTTCTAGAGAATTTTGGCTTTTCTCCGAAACGCAAAAATTCTCTAGTTCTTTTTTTCACGCATTTTCCGGGCGTAGAACCGCTACGACTTTTACTGGAAATGCTTTAGGGAGATTTTCGATGTCTTCTTCCCTCTCGACAACAGCCGTTCCTGAAGCCCGCAGTATTTTGGCCGGTTCGGCCGAAGGTCCCGTGATTGCGACGACCGAAGCGCTGAGTTTCTGGGGTGGGGTCGATCCCGCCACCGGCAGGGTGATCGACGTGCACCACCCGTTGCATGGTGTCTGTCTTACCGGCGGCGTGCTGTTCATGCCAACCAGCCGCGGTTCGTGCACCGGTTCGGGCGTGCTGCTCGATCTTATCCTGACGGGCCGTGCTCCCTCGGCGCTGGTCTTCTGCGAGGCCGAGGACGTGCTGACGCTTGGCGCGCTGATCGCCGCTGAAATGTTCGGCAAGCTTTTGCCGGTGCTGCGGCTTGACGCGGAAAATTTCGCCCGGTTCTCCAAGGCAGCTCATGTCCGTATCGATGAGACGGCCATCGAAGCCGATGGCGTTTCCCTTGGCATTGCGCCGCCGGCGACGGCGCATCTCGATCTTGGGGATGACGACCGGGCCATGCTCGAAGGGCGCTATGGCGTCGCCGTGCAGCAGGCCATGCGCATCACCGTCGCCATGGCCGCCCAGCAGGGGGCGTCGGCGCTCGTCGATGTCACGCAGGGCCATATTGACGGTTGCATCTACGCCAGCCCCGCCAATCTCACCTTCGCGGAAAAAATGGCGGAGATGGGGGCGAAGGTTCGGGTGCCGACGACCATGAACGCCATTTCTGTGGACAAGGCGCATTGGCGTTCACAGGGCATGCCGGAGGATTTCGGCGATCCGGCCGCAAGGCTAGCAGATGCCTATGTGCGCATGGGCTGTCGCCCGACATTCACCTGTTCGCCTTACCTGCTCGACAGCGCGCCGCAGGCCGGCGACATGATCGCCTGGGCCGAGTCGAACGCTGTCATCTTCGCCAATACGGTTCTTGGCGCGCGTACGGCGAAACATCCGGATTTTCTCGATCTCTGCATCGCACTGACGGGCAGGGCGCCGCTGGCCGGCGTCTATCTGGAGGAAAATCGCCGTCCTCAGCGCATCGTCAATGTGGCGTTGCCGCAGGGCGTGGATGATGCCTTCTGGCCGCTCGTCGGTTATTTGGCGGGCAAGGCGGCGCCCGATTGCATTCCCCTGTTGCGCGGCCTTGGCCCCGCAAAGCCGTCGCGGGATGATCTAAAGGCGCTTTGCGCCGCTTTCGGCACCACCTCCGCTGCGCCCATGCTTCATATAGAGGGCGTAACACCGGAAGCCGGTCTTCCGCCTCTCGAAACGGCCGATATCGTTACTGTCTCACCCTCCGATATGGCCGCCGGCTGGTCGCTTCTCAATGAGGGACCGGAAGAGGTGCAACTTGTCGCCATCGGCAGTCCGCATGCCTCGCTGGAGGAGTGCCACGCGCTTGCGGCTGAATTTGCCGGCCGCCGGCGTCACGCGGATGTCGCCGTCATCGTCACAGCCGGCCAGCAGGTCATCGATGCGGCCGGGCAGGACGGCACCCTGCAAGGCCTGCACGACAGCGGTGTGCAGGTGCTGCCTGATCTTTGCTGGTGCTCCATTTCCGAGCCGGTCTTCCCGACGAAGACCCGTGCCCTGATGACCAATTCCGGCAAGTACGCCCATTACGGACCCGGCCTCAGCGGTCGCGCAGTGCGCTTCGGCAGCCTTGCCGATTGCGTCGACAGCGCGCTGACCGGCCGTGCTGTTTCCCGTCTTCCTTCCTGGCTTTCCTAAGGAGTTTTGAATGCGCAGTATCAAGACCGTCCATGTCATTTCCGCCCATGCGGAAGGGGAAGTCGGCGACGTGATCGTCGGCGGTGTCAGGCCGCCGCCGGGCGAAACGATCTGGGAGCAGAGCCGCTTCATCGCCCGTGATGAGACGCTGCGCAATTTCGTGCTCAACGAGCCGCGGGGCGGCGTGTTCCGGCACGTCAACCTGCTGGTGCCGCCGAAACATCCCGATGCGGATGCCGCCTTCATCATCATGGAACCGGAAGACACGCCGCCCATGTCCGGCTCCAATTCCATCTGCGTTTCCACCGTGCTTCTGGATGGCGGCATCGTACCGATGCAGGAGCCGGAAACCCATATGCTGCTGGAAGCGCCGGGCGGGCTGGTGAAGGTGCGCGCCGAATGCCGCAACGGCAAGGCCGAGCGCATTTTCGTGCAGAATCTGCCGAGCTTTGCCGCAAAGCTCGATGTCGAACTCGAGGTTGAAGGCCTCGGCACGCTGAAAGTGGACACGGCCTATGGCGGCGACAGCTTCGTCATCGTCGACGCCGAGGCGATGGGCTTTAACCTGAAGCCGGAAGAGGCGCATGAGATCGCCCGCCTCGGTGTGCGCATCACCAATGCCGCCAACAAGGCTTTGGGCTTCGACCATCCCGAGAACCCGGACTGGCGGCATTTTTCCTTCTGCCTGTTTGCGGGCAAGGTGGAGCGCACGGCTGAAGGCTTGCGGGCAGGGGCGGCCGTCGCCATCCAGCCGGGCAAGGTGGATCGCTCGCCGACAGGCACAGCGCTTTCAGCCCGCATGGCCGTGCTGCATGCACGAGGCGAAATGAAGGAGGGCGAAACACTGACGGCGGTTTCGCTGATTGGCTCTACCTTTACTGGCCGCATTCTCGGGACCACCGAGGTTGGCGACCGTCTGGCCATCCTGCCGGAAATTTCCGGCCGCGGCTGGATCACCGGCATTCACCAGCACATGCTCGATCCGTCCGATCCGTGGCCGCAGGGGTATCGGCTGACGGATACCTGGGGTGCTCGGTAGGGGCTTTATGGGTCACTCAGGGAAAATGTTGAGACCACGGCGGTGCCGCGTCTTTCTTCTCCCCGCCGGGGAGAAGGTGGCCCGAAGGGTCGGATGAGGGGGCACCGTTGCCGGATTTCGGAGAGCTTGCCCCCTCATCCCGCTGCCGCGGACTTCTCCCCCTCGGGGAGAAGAAACAAGCGGCTCCCGCTCCCTCCAATAGGGTTAGACGTTCAACCGCCTCGTCGTTTCCCGCACGATCAGCTCGAAACCGACATCCACCCGTGCCCCTTCGGGAACAGCGGCATCCTTTTCCGCTTCCAGTATCGAGAGCAGCAATTCGCCCGCCTTGCGGCCGATCATCTGGGCATCGACCCGGATAGTCGAAATCGCCGGATAACATTGCCGGCCGATATCGAAATCGCCGAAGCCGAGGATGGAAATGCGGTCTGGGACACTGATTCCCCTTCGATGACATTCCATCAGTGCGCCAACGGCGGAAATATCCGACACGGCGAAGATGGCCTCGACATCAGGCGCCTTGGCCAGCAGCGAGCCGAGGGTCTTTGCCCCGTGGTCATAGGAGACCGGGGCGCTGCCTTCGCGGATGATGAGATCGTCGGCAATGCCCGCTTCACGCAGGGCCGCACCGAAACCGAGCAGGCGGCTTTCGCCGCGCCAGTCCTTCACATCGCCATCGGCCCTGGAGCCGAGCGCGCCGATTCTTTTGAAACCGAGCGATATCAGATGTTTGGCGGCGGTTCTTCCCACTTCGTAATTGGAAAAACCGACCGCATGGTCGATGGGGTGTTCGGGAACATCCCAGATTTCCACGATCGGGATACCGGCGCGCATCAACACTTCGCTTGCCATCTTGGTATGCACCGTGCCGGCAACGACAATGGCGTCGGGACGGCGCTCCATCATGGTGCGTATGACGCGTTCTTCTTCCTGTAGATCGTACATGGTGTAGCCGATCAACAATTGGTAATCGGCGGCGCGCAGCGCATTGGCGAGCCCCTGCGCGCTGTCGGCGAAGTTGGAGTTGGTGAGCGTCGGCAGGATGGCGGTGATGAAATTGGTGCGCCGGGATGAGAGTGATCCGGCGATTCGATCCGGCACATAGCCAAGCTTCTCGATCGCCTTCATCACCTTCTGGCGCGTGTCTTCAGACACCAGCGCCGGGTCGGCCAGCACTCGCGAGACGGTCATCTTGGAGACGCCCGCGAGTTTCGAGACGTCGCTCATGGTTGCTTTTTTCGACGTGACTAACGCTGCGGCCAAGGGCGTGCGCTCCACCAAAGCATGTCTCCCTAAATTCGAACCGGTTCAGGACAAGACATACACGAAGATATTAAGGGAAAGCACGCCGCATGATTGCATATCGCTGCGGCGTGCACCGGATTTATGCGATGCGGCTATAGACCAGATGGTAAAAACGTCCGTCGCACATGCTCATCATCTCATCCGTCAGCACACGGCCTTCCAGCCGGACCGGTGAAACCAGTGCTTCCTCCACAGCTTCCATCGAAGGATAGTCGATTTCCTGCACCATGATGATCGAGGCCGCGTCCGGATCCGTGCGCTCGGTACGCATCACCCGCACGGCCTGCGCATTCGGCATGCGTTTCCAGACCGGAAGCAGTTTTTCCTCGACGATGCGGAAAAATTCCTCCTCCCGACCGGGGTGGATCCTGCCTTCGAAAATTGCCGAGCGTGTGTACATGTGTCCTCCCGAATGATTGCCGATCTAAACAGTTCTGTAGATCGGACTTGCAATGATACCGATAACATGCATTATTGATCCTGCCAAGAACGTGAGATGGTGTCGACCAGAGGAAAATCGACAACCGGCGGAAATTATTGAATTTCAAAGTAAATTCATCAGGTTTTTTGCTTTCGCGATTTCTTGGGAGGAGTTTTTTGTCTATCGCGGTAGAATGTTATCGAGAACATTATTCGCGTGGCGCAAGATCGCTGTTCCGCTTGGGGCAGCCACTTAAAAGGTTGGAGGAGAGACCATGAGCATATCCAGATTTCTGAAGAACATGACCGTTGCCGTTGGTGTTGCCGCAGCTTCGCTTGCTGCCACCACCTCTGCCCATGCCGTCTCGCTCAGCGAGATCACGGCGCGCGGCAAGGTCAAGATCGGTGTTCTGACCGGCGCTCCACCGATGGGCATGGTGGATGAGAAGGGCAATCCTTCCGGTTACGACGTCGATGTCGCCAATCTCATCGGCTCTTACCTGTCGCTGCCGGTGGAACTGGTGCCGCTGACACCGCCCGCGCGTATTCCGGCCCTTCAGACCGGCAAGGTCGATTTCCTTGTTGCGACGCTCGCTCCGACCGGTGAGCGCGCCAAGACCGTGATGTTCACGCAGCCCTATAGCGCGTTCAACATGGACATCATCTCGGGCAAGGATCAGAAGTTCGAAAACCTCGAAAGCCTCAAGGGCAAGCGAGTTTCGGTCAATCGCGGCTCCTCGCAGGAAACCGCGCTGCGCAAGGCCAATGTCGAAGGTCTCGAAATCGTCGTTTACGAAGACGATTCCACCAGCGCACAGGCATTGCTTGCCGGTCAGGTGGATGCTGTCGCCTTGCCGTCCACGGTTGGCGAAGCGATCATCAAGCAGCGCCCGGAAGCCGGTCTGCAGGTTGGTTTCACCTTCTTCCAGCAGGGTAATTCGATGGCGACCAAGCTTGAGGATTTCGAGCTGCGCCAGTGGCTGAACACGTCAATCTACCTCATGAAGATGTCGGGTGATCTCGACCGCATCTCGGTCAAGTGGACCGGCCGTCCGCTGCCGCAACTGCCAAGCTTCTGATTGAGCCTTTCAACGCGCCCGCTGGGAAACTTCCGGCGGGCCCGGGAAATGTCAACGGAGTGACGCATGTCCTATACATTCCAATTCGGCGCGCTCGCCCAATATCAGAATGAAATTCTGAACGGCATATGGCTGACGATCAAGCTGTCGGTCCTCTCCATTGTGCTCGGCTGCGCTTTCGGCATTCTATTGGCCTCGCTGCGGTCCATCAATGGCGGCATCGTCCGCATCATCGTGGACGGTTATGTGGAAGTCATCCGCAATACGCCGTTTCTCGTGCAGCTTTTCATCGTCTATTTCGGCCTGCCGGGCCTCGGTTTCAGGGTAGGGGCAGATACGGCGGCGCTGATCGGCATGACGATCAACCTTGCGGCCTATTCGACGGAGATCATCCGCGCCGGCATCGAAGCTGTTCACAAGTCGCAGATTGAGGCGGGCGAGGCGCTCGGCTTCACTAAATATCAGATCTATCGCCACGTCATCATCGTGCCGGCTATTGCGAAGGTCTATCCCTCGCTGTGCAGCCAGTTCGTGCTGATGATGCTGGCGTCGAGCATATGTTCGGCTATTTCCACCCATGAACTTGCGGCCGCCGCAGCCTTCGTGGAATCGCAGACCTATCGCTCCTTCGAGGTCTATATCGTCGTCACGCTCATCTATCTGGCACTGGCGCTTTCCCTGCGGCTTATTCTTGCCCTCGTCGGCATGTGGCTGTTCGGTCGCCGCGTGGCGCGCAAGACGATGACCGCTTTGCCGGAGGTGCAGTCATGACTCTTCGAACTTTCGGCTGGAACGAATTCGGCTTCCTCTTGACCGCCCTGCAATGGACCGTGCTTCTGACGATCATTGCGCTGATCGGCGGCGGCATCGTCGGCTTCTTCGTGGCGCTCGCCCGTACCTCGAATTTCAAGGCGCTGCGCATTGCCGCCGGCACCTATATTCAGGTGATCCAGGGTATTCCGGTGCTGATGATCCTGTTTCTGTCCTATTACGGCCTCAGCCTTGCCGGACTGGAATTGCCGCCGCTCTTCGCCGCCGGCGCCTCGATGACGATCTATACGTCGGGTTATCTCGCGGAAATCTGGCGCGGCTGCATCCAGGCGGTGCCGAAGCAGCAGTGGGAAGCATCGGAATCGCTCGCTCTCACCCGCGCCCAGCAATATCGTTACGTCATCCTGCCGCAGGCGATCCGCATTTCGCTGCCGCCGACCGTCGGTTTTGCCGTTCAGGTCGTCAAGAATACGTCCATCGCATCGATCATCGGTTTCGTCGAACTGGCAAGAGCGGGGCAGCTCATCAACAATGCCACGTTCCAGCCGTTCCGCGTCTTCGTTGCCGTGGCCGTGCTTTATTTCATCGTCTGCTACCCGTTGTCCCAGCTGTCGCGTTGGCTGGAAAGGAGGCTTCATGCCGGAAGTAATCGTTGAAAACGTTCACAAGAGCTTTGGCGCTCTGGAAGTCTTGAAAGGCGTGTCGCTTTCGGTCGGCCGTGGTGAAGTCTTCGCCCTCATCGGCCGCTCGGGTTCGGGCAAGAGCACGCTGCTGCGCTGCATGAACGGGTTGGAGAAGATCAATTCGGGCCGCATCGAAATCGCCGGTCATGCCATCGGCGAAGATGCCAAGGCGCTGCGCAAGCTGCGCACCGATGTCGGCATTGTGTTTCAAAGCTACAATCTTTTCCCGCACCTGACGGTCGGCGAAAACATCATGCTCGCGCCGCGCATCGTCAAGGATGTGGCAAAATCGGAAACGAGAGATATTGCCCGCGAGGTTCTGCAGCTCGTCGGCCTGTCGGAGAAATTCGATTCCTATCCCGACCAGCTTTCCGGCGGCCAGCAGCAGCGCGTGGCGATTGCCCGCTCGCTCGCCATGCGGCCGAAGGTGATGCTGTTCGACGAGGTGACTTCGGCGCTCGATCCGGAACTGACCGAGGAAGTGCTGACCGTCATGGAAAACCTCGCCAAGGACGGCATGACCATGATCCTTGTCACCCATGAAATGGCTTTCGCGCGCCGCGTGGCGACTGAAACCATCTTCATGCACAAGGGTAAAATCTGGGAGCAGGGCCGTTCTTCCGAGCTCTTCGCCAATCCGCAAACGCCGGAACTCCGGCAATTCGTCAAGGCCGATGTGAAGTAGTTCACCGGCGCAAAGGAAACTCCATGACCACTGAAATCGTGCAACTGTGCCCGCTCATCCCGGCACTGGAAGACGAACTTGCGCAGCGCTTCACCGTGCATCGCCTGTTCGAAGCTTCGGACAAGGCGGCGTTGCTTGCTGAAAAGGGCGCGGTGATCCGCGGCGTCGTCACCGGCGGCCATATCGGCCTGCCGGCGGATATCGGCGCGGCGCTTCCCAATCTTGAAATCGTCGCCATCAATGGCGTCGGTTTCGACAAGGTCGATCTGACCGACGCGAAACGGCGCGGCTTCCGCGTCGCCAATACACCTGACGTGCTGACAGCCGATGTCGCCGACCTCGCGCTCGGTCTCGTTCTGGCGCAGGCGCGTAAGCTGCCGCAGGCGGACCAGCATGTGCGCACCGGCCAATGGCTGAAGGGTGATATGGGGCTTTCCACCCGTGTGGCCGGCCGCCGTTACGGCATTTTCGGTTTCGGCCGCATCGGCCAGGCAATCGCAAAGCGACTCGAGGGTTTCGATGCCCGCATTTCCTACACCGCGAGAAGCCGCCGCGATGTCGCTTATGATTATTACGACAGCATCGAAGCGCTGGCTGCCAATTGTGATGTGCTGATCATTGCCGCCGCCGCCACGGCCGAAACCCGCCATATCGTCAATGCGGATGTGCTGAAGGCCCTCGGTCCCCAGGGCGTGCTCGTCAATGTGGCGCGCGGGTCGCTCGTGGATGAGACGGCGCTTGTCGAGGCGCTTTCGAACGGCGCGATCGGCGGCGCGGCGCTCGATGTCTTCGAGGACGAACCGCGCGTGCCGGAAGCGCTTTTCGCTTTCGATAACGTCACGCTCGCCCCGCATGTCGGCAGCGGCACGCACCAGACGAGACGCGCCATGGCCGATCTGGTTCTCGCCAATCTCGATGCGCATTTCGCCGGCAAAGAATTGCCAACGCCGGTGGTGTGACGGGCAACGAATTGTCACCTGTATAAAGTGACGGCGCAGCTTCTGTTGCGCTGTTTGGTTTCAGGCGGGCAGGGCTTCGGGGAAGCTGCTGCAAAAGACGGAATTCCCGGCGATCTTTGCCCTGTCATTCATACTTATATAATATGTATAATCCTACTATTCTGCCTGATTATGAAGTAATGAGGCGGAGAGGTGCGTTCCAAAGGCCCGAAGACACCCGAAGAGAACCGGATGTCGCGAAAAAAGCGCGATGTCACGCCATCCGCCATTCCTGACATGGGCGAAAATGCCAATCCTTCTGACCGGCACGCGCTTCTGGAAGCGATGATCGACCACGTACCGGATTTTATCTATGCCAAGGATCTGGAAGGGCGCTTTCTTTTCGCCAATCGCGCCATCGTCACCGAAAACGGCTTTGATACGGTCGAGCAACTGATAGGGCTCACTGACTACGATATTCATGGTGAAGCGGCGCAGCGCGCCGGCATTCCCGAGACCGAAGCGCGGGTAATGCGCACCGGCGAACCGGATCTCGGTTATGAAGAACGTGCCATGCGCGGCGATATCGACCGCTGGCTCATGATGTCGCGTGTGCCGCTGAAGGACAAGGCTGGCAACATCATCGGCGTGGTCGGCGCTTCGCGCGATATTACCCAGAAAAAGGCCTCCGAGCGATTGCTTCAGGCGCAGGCGCGTATTCTGCAAATGATTGTGGCGGCGGCGCGGATCGAGGATTTTCTCGAGGAATTCGTCAAGGCCATCGAAAATCTCGCCACCGGCCTTGCCTGCGCGGTGCGGGTATTCGAGGCGGCGGAAGGGGTGCCTTCCGTCTACGCCTCGCCGGCGCTCGCGCAGCAGGAGGGGCTGGCTGCACTTTTCGCCAGTGTCAGTGATCCTGAGCGCCTCACCCATCCGGCAGAACACGTCGCCTTCAGTTTCGATATTCCGGCCAGCGAAGGCAAGGCGCATGGTTTCGTCTGGTGCATGCTGGCCGGCCGCGAGCCGGACGCGGCGCTGGTGGAGTTTATCGGCGCTGCGGCGCGCATGGCGGGCCTGGCAATCGACCGCAAAAGGGCGGCGGAACATATCGCCTTTCTGGCGGATCACGACATGCTGACCCTGCTTCCGAACCGCCGTTTCCTCGATACGAGACTGCCGGAAATATTGGCGGCGGCGGCAAAGGCGAACCGAAGGGTCGGTATCGGGTTTCTCGATCTCGATAATTTTAAGCACATCAACGATACGCTTGGCCACAGCATCGGCGATGCCCTGCTGTCGAAAACCGCTGAGCGCATTGCGAAAAGCCTGCGGAAAAACGATCTCGTTCTCAGGGTCGGCGGCGACGAGTTCGTCATTATTCTCGAAGAGCGCAAGAACGATGTCGAAAACCGCCTGCAGCGCATCCGGGCCGCAGTCTCGCAGCCCTTGCGCATCGGCAATTACGATATCAAGGTCACCTGCAGCATCGGCATGGCCTTTTTTCCGGAACACGGGGAAACCACGGCGGAAATCGTCGCGGCGGCCGATCTCGCCATGTATGAAGCCAAACATGCCGGGCGTGACAGCATCGCCACATTCACCCCGAATATGGCGGATGATCTGAGGAAGAAATTCACCCGGATCGAGGAGTTGCGCAAGGCCGTGCAAAGGGACGAATTCGTCCTGCATTTCCAGCCGCAGGTCGATCTTGCGAGCGGCCGGATCAGCGGCGTGGAGGCGCTCGTGCGTTGGCAGCACCCAACGGAAGGTCTGCTCGGCCCCGCGGAATTCATCGGGCTTGCCGAAGAAACCGGACTGATCGTGGAACTCGGGGCAAACATCCTCAGAAAGGCCTGTCACCAGGCGCAGGCTTGGGTTGCCGCCGGCCTCTCGCCGGTCAAGATCGCGGTCAATATCTCGCCACGGCAGTTTCAGGGCGGGCTGGTGCAGCAGATAAGGTCGGTGCTGAAGGAAACCGGGCTAGCGCCCTCCCTTCTGGAAATCGAGATAACCGAGACGCTGATCATTCAGGATGTTGAGGCATCGGTGCGGATCATGCGCGCCATAAAACAGATGGGTGTCAGCCTGGCGCTGGACGATTTCGGCATTGGTTATTCTTGCCTTGGTATGCTCAAGACATTTCCGCTGTCCTGCATGAAGATAGACCGCTCGTTCCTGACCCATCTGCCGGAAAAAACCAAGGATAGCGCCATCGTCACGATCATGATCCAGCTTGCGGGATCGCTGGACATCGATGTCATTGCCGAAGGCGTGGAAACCGCCGAGCAGGCCGCATTCCTGCGCATGGCGGGCTGTCCTTACGGCCAGGGCTATTATTTCAGCCGACCTCTGCCCGCGGACGCGATCGCGGCAATGTTGCGGAACACGACGACATTCCCCGCCGGCCTTTCCAGCGACAGGCCATAAGCTCCCCCATTTGACAGTTTTGCCGGAGAGACGGGCAAGCCGCCCGTCCACCCCAATGTGCCGTTTATTGCCACGCACATTTCCCCTTCACTCTGGGTTTAGCAAGGCAAGTCTTGGCCGCCTTATCGCGCAGACGAGTGTGCTCTCGGCCTTTGAAGGATTGGGTAAGGGCGTCTCTATGTTTCTAGATATAATAATATAATCACACTAGAAGGTTTAATCTTAGTAATTAATAGAATTATTTGGAAATAAATGACAACATTACTATATTTTAAACTGATTATTTGTTGTAATTTTACTACTTGATCCGAATGTGTACTTATATTGTATTTGGGTTTGTTCGATTTTAATTGCGACTCCATGGCGGTTTCTGTCATTTGCTCAATCAGCGCAAGGAAGCGGGCGGCAGGGAAAAGACCAGCCCTCAAATTTGCGCATTCGTTGAAAAATTTTGACTGGAGATTAAAAATGAACATCAAGAGCCTTCTGATCGGCTCCGCTGCCGCTCTCGCAGCAGTATCCGGCGCACAGGCCGCTGACGCTATCGTCGCTGCCGAACCCGAGCCCATGGAATATGTCCGCGTCTGCGACGCCTTCGGTAAGGGCTTCTTCTATATGCCCGGCACCGAAACCTGCCTCAAGTTCGACGGTTACGTCCGTTTCCAGACGGACTTCGGTCGCCGCAAGGCTGGCGACTCGGATTGGGACAGCTTCACGCGTGCTCAGTTTAATATCGATACTCGCACTGACACCGAACTCGGCGCTCTACGCGGTTACATCGGTTTCCGTGGTGATGCCGATCAGGACAGCAGCCGCGGCGTTGTCGTCGATCAGGCTTTCATCGAACTCAGCGGCCTGAAGGTCGGTTTCTACTATAACTGGTGGGATGATGGTCTCGCTGGCGAGTATGACCAGCTTAGCTCGAACAAGACCCGCCTGAACGCCGTCCGTTATACCTACGACGCCGGCTCGTTCTATGCTGGTGTTGCAGTTGAAGAACTCGAAGGCGTTATCGCTGGCAACGATGCTGATATTGCGGCTACAGTAACGTCTGGTAGGGTCAGCGGTGGTTACACCGCCATCAATAAGAAGAACAATCTCGGTGTAGCCCAAGGCAACTGGACCACCGCCAACGGAAAAAGCGCCACCGACAACAACGTCGGTATAAGCGCTATCATCGGCGGAAAGTTCGGCGCTGTTAAGGCAAACATTCTCGGCGGTTACGACACAAACGCTGAAAATGGCGCAATCCGCGCAATCGTGACGGCTGACCTCGGTCCGGGCACGTTTGGTCTGGCTGGCGCGTGGGCTTCCGGTGCAAACGCCTACTACGAAGAGTCCGAGTGGACTGTTGCCGCGGAATATTCCATCAAGGCGACCGACAAGCTGACCATCACTCCCGGCTTCCAGTATTTCGGTACATTGGATATCGGTACGGACGGCAAGTTCACGGGCAACCGCGATGCATGGCGCGCTGGTGTTGCTGCCGGTTACAAGATCGCTTCTGGTTTCTCTACCAAAGTTGCGGTCACCTATCAGGACGTGGATGGCAAGAAGGACGTAAACGGCGGCGGCGACAGCTGGACCGGTTTCGTTCGTCTTGAGCGTTCGTTCTAATTGTCTGCATAAAAAGCATAAGCCGGGTTAGACAACTCAGATCCACCCCGTTTTTGAACGGGTGAGTCACTAGCTCCAGTCAAAGTGCCTGACATGATGTCAGGTTTGCTCCCCGGACCACTCCAGGCCGGGGAGTTTTTGTCGTGATGCTGGCGGGGTTGTGAATGAGGATTTGCCGTAACCTTTTGATTTATCGATCCTGATCGAGCCCATGCGCGCTCGCGCGGTAGCTTGCGTCTTCCGGTGGACGGGGAGGGTGCACCGGCTCGTCGAATGTGCGCAGCAAGCGACCCCAGCCGGGATCATGCATATGTTCCTTCAGGCCGGCCCGCTCCGCCAGCGCCATCGCTTCCTGTTGGCCAAAGTCAACGGCGGCGTCGACATCTGCTGTCAGCACCCGCCCGTTTTCCATCAGCATTTTACCGTCCACAAAGACGGTATCGACATCGCTGCCAAGGACCTGATGCACCAGACGGTGCACCGGCATCCACATGGGCATCAGATGGGGCTTGCGCATATCGATGATGACGACGTCGGCCTTCTTGCCGATTTCGAGCGAACCGATCTCGTCTTCCATACCAATGGCGTGAGCAGCGTCGATTGTGATCATCTCGAAAATCTTGCCAGGCGGCAACAGGTAGCGATCGTGATTGTGCAGGAGATGCTGGGTGAACTGCGCCAGGCGCGCCGTCTGCAACATGTCGAAATGGCGGCTTGGCGCCGCACCATCGGTGGTGATGGCGACACGAATGCCTTTCGACATCATTTCCATGATCGGGGTTGAACGACCCGGCGGTGCGTGGGTCACGCGGGTGCCGGTCTCGGCCAATATGTCGATCTCGTCATGGGAGATGCCCCAGCAGTGCTGAAGGTGAATGTCAGGGCCGAGCAGGGCATTTTCCTTGTCCTGAAACGCCATGCGGATTTGCCCGGCAAAGGCATCGGAATGAAGCCTGATGCCTCTCTTGCGTGCCATCTCGCGTATCCGGCGGGCCTGCATCCTGTCGCCATCGGTCAGTTTCACAGCCTGATCAGGTGTGGATGCGTTGGAGGGTTCGACGGAAGGTACGATGGTGAAAGGTGTCAGGAAAACGTTGATGCGGCCATCGGCGCTTCCATGCAATGCCTCGATCACCGCTTCACTGCCCTCCATCATCTCGTCGAAGCTCACGTTGCGGCGTTCGGGCAGGCCGCTCTCCCATCGCGTGACAGGATGGGGCCAGGGCAGGCCCGAGGGCCCGACGCAGATGATTTCCCGAAGGCCGAGTTCGCTATAGGCGCGGGCATGGTTGATGGCGAAGACGGGGTCATCCGCGCGTGGCATCGAGGTGATGATGCTGGCCCCGGTCGTCACCCCGGCGCGTAGCCGTTCGATGCCGGAAATCAGCCCGTCGGCATACCAGTAGTCGCGGGTCACGTAGTGGTAGTATGTCGGGGTGATGATTTTCATCCACATCGCATTGGTATCCGCCGCAACGCTGCGAAGAAGCGCGTGGCCTGCATGGCCATGGGCATCGATCAGGCCGGGAATGATCAGTTTTCCCCTGCAGTCGATAACCTCCTTGTCTCCATGGCGGGGTTCCAGTTCATCCGCAGTGCCGATGTCGACAATCCTGTCGCACTCGATGGCCAATGCGCCGTCTTCGATAATGCGCCGCTCCGTGTCGACCGTGACGATCGTGCCGTGTATCAGCAGAAAGCCTGTCATATTCCTTCCTCCCTCTCTTTAACTCGTATCCAAAAACTTACAATTTTGAGTACGATAATTGTCAACAATATTATTGACAATAAGCCCTGGCGAAACAATACTCCCTTTGCCCGAGCGGACCGCCCAGCGGTCTTCCAACGATTTATAAAAAGGGGGGATCAAATGTCCCGTATCAGAAGTTTCGTCCTGGCGGCCATGGCTGCCGCCGCCATTGCCGTTCCCGCCAATGCCGAGACCCTTCGCTGGGCCGGTCGCGCCGATCTTTATTCGCTAGACCCATATTCGGTCCCGTCTACGTCCAACCTTGCTTTTCTGAATCATATTTATGAGGGCCTCGTTCGTTACGGGCCGGACTTCCAGATCGAGCCGGCGCTTGCCACCGAATGGAAGCTGATTGATGGAAAGACCTGGCGCTTTACCCTGCGCAAGGGTGTGAAATTCCATGACGGCGCAGACTTCACCGCTGATGATGTCGTCGCATCCTTTACCCGCGCTTCGGACGCGACCTCGCCGCTGCGGGGTAATATCCCGATTTATGCTGGCGTCAAAAAGGTTGACGATTTTACGGTTGACCTCGATGTCAACGCGCCCACCTCGCTCTTCCTGAACGACATCACCAACATCTTCATCTTCAATGCCAAGTGGTTGAAGGATAACAATAGCGAGAAGCCCACCGACTTCGCGTCGAAGGTCGATGGCTACACCACCATGCACACCAACGGCACCGGCCCGTTCAAGCTCGAAAGCCGCGTTCCCGATAGCAAGACTGTTCTCGTTGCGAATGAAGGCTGGTGGGACCAGAAAAAGCACAATCTCGACCGCATCGAATTTGTGCCGATCGCATCGGCGGCAACCCGCGTCGCGGCACTGCTGTCAGGTGAAATCGACCTGATCGATTCCGCCCCGATCCAGGATTTGCCGCGCCTCGAATCCTCGCCCGATATCACGGTCAAGAAGCGCACCGAGCTTCGCACGCTTTTCATCGGCTTCAACCGCCGCGAAAAACTGGAAAACGGTCAGCCGAACCCGTTCAATGATTTGCGTGTCCGCCAGGCCTTCGAAGCCTCCATCGATCGTGACCTCATTAACAAGAAAGTCATGCGTGGTCTCGCAAGACCGTCTGGCTCGCTGATCGCACCGGAGATTGCGGGCTATGCCAAGTCGCTCGACACGTTCGAGCCGGCCGATCCGGCCAAGGCGCAGAAGCTGCTTGCCGATGCGGGCATGAAGAACCTTGCTTTCACCTATACCTGCATGAATGATGAGAGCGTCAACGAAGAGGATATCTGCTCGGGCGTTGCGAATATGTTGAAGCGCGGCGGGTTCCAGCCGACAATCGATATTGCGCCGCGTTCGGTGCAGTCACCCAAGCGGAATGGCGGTAAGGCCGACGTCTTCAACCTCAGCTGGGCGAACGAGCCGACGCTGGACGCCTTCTCGATGCTGTCGCAGATCCTCTCCACCCGCAAGGGTGCGATGGGCGTCTCCAATTACGGCGGCTGGTCCAATCCCGAGATCGACAAGCTTGTTGCGCAGGCGGCGCAGGAACAGGACAATACGAAGCGTCTGGCGCTCGAAGAAGCCGCGCTGAAGATCGCCAAGGACGAGACCATGCTCGTGCCGTTGCATCAGCAGCCGATTGCCTGGGCGATGCTGGCCAAGGTCAAAAGTGTCGACTTCCGCGCCGACAACAAGCCACGCCATTGGCTGACTCAGCTCGACAAATAAGACGGAGAGCAAGCGAGGCGCCGGTCACTGGACCGAGCGCCTTGCCTGTTTCAGCAGACATTCGAGTACGCGCCAGTTCATTCGACTGGGTGTGAAGCCGAACGAAGCCGTGTCAAAAATTGTCGACAAAGTTGCAACGGTTTCGCGGTTCTTGCATGCCGCGTAACCTATGGCCCGTCTCTGGAAGAGAATGATCGAACCTGCATGCCCGCGTGGCTCAGGCTCGTGTCCGAGAGGTAACAATGCTGGTTTTCATTATCAAGCGTTTGGGAAATGCCGTGCTGGTCATGCTTTCCGTTGCGCTTATCGCCTTTATGATCTTTCGGCTGGCGGGAGATCCTGTCGAGCTGATGGTCGGCGAACAGACCTCGCAGGAGGATCGCGCCGCGCTACGTGAGAGGCTCGGCCTCAATGACAGCCTGCCGACCCAATATCTGCGATTTGTCAAAGATGCGGCGGAGGGCAATTTCGGTGTTTCCTACCGCAACGGCCAGCAGGTGCTGCCGCTGATCGCCGAAAGGTTTCCCGCAACGCTCGAACTGGTGCTGGTTGCCACCATCATATCGCTTGTCGTCGGCCTGCCTCTCGGCGTTCTGACGGCAATCCGGCGCGGGAAATGGTATACGGAGGGCCTGCAATTCCTGTCGATTGTCGGCGTCTCCCTGCCAAGCTTCGTTGTCGGCATCCTTCTCATTCTGGTATTTTCGGTGTCGCTAGGCTGGGCGCCTGCATTTGGTCGCGGCGATGTCGTCCAGCTCGGGTGGTGGTCGACGGGGCTTTTGACGTCTTCCGGACGAGCGGCCCTCATTCTCCCTGCCATTGCACTTTCTCTCTACCAGATCACGCTCGTCATGCGTCTGGTGCGGGCGGAAATGCTTGAAGTCTTGCGCTCCGATTTCGTGAAATTCGCGCGAGCTCGCGGCATACCGCGTTGGCGGATCTATTTCCGCCATGCGCTGCGCAACTGTCTCATGCCTGTTGTGACGCTGACGACGATGAATGTCGGCTCGCTCATCGCCTTCGCACTCATCACGGAAACCGTGTTTCAGTGGCCGGGCATGGGCATGCTGTTTATTCAGGCTGTCACCTTTCTCGATATTCCCGTCATGGCGGCCTATCTCTGCATCATCTCCTTCATCTTCGTTGTCCTCAACACGTTCGTCGATATCGCCTATGCGGTCATCGATCCGCGTCTGCGCACCGCGCGCTAACCGAAGGGAGCCGGTTTCATGACAGACCTTTCGCAAACGGAAAAACCCGCCCGTCGGTCGCTTTTAAGCCGCATGCGTGACAGCGACCTCTACTGGTCCTTTAGCCGCAGCAAATCGGCGAAGATCAGCGCGCTCATCCTTGCGATATTGATCCTTGCCGCCATCTTCGCGCCGTGGATTGCGCCCCAGAACCCATATGACGGCGCATCGCTCGACATGTGGAAGGCCGAGCTGCCGCCGATCTGGCAGGAAGGCGGCGAATGGCCGTTCTTGCTTGGAACGGATACGCAGGGACGCGACATGCTGTCCGCCATTCTCTATGGCACGCGCATCTCCATCGTCATCGGTGTTGCCTCCGTGGTGCTCTCGCTCATCATCGGCATGACGGCGGGTCTGGTGGCGGGTTATTTCGGCGGTTTTACCGATGGTTTGCTGATGCGCATCGGGGATATCACGCTCTCCATCCCGACCATTCTCGTCGCCATCCTCGTGTCGACCGTCGTGCGCCAGATGCTGCCGGACAGTCTGCGTGAAGTCGGCGCATCCGCCGTGCTCATTCTCGCCATCGCGCTTTCCGCCTGGGTGCAATATGCGCGAACGGTGCGCGCTCAAGCCATTGTGGAAACCGGCAAGGACTATGTTCAGGCCGCCAAGCTGATCGGCGTGCCCGCCCGTCGCATCATGGCGGCACATATCCTGCCCAACACGCTGACGCCGATCATGGTTGCTGCGACGCTTAATTTCGGTATGGCCATCCTTACGGAAGCGACCCTGTCCTTCCTTGGCATCGGCATGCCGCCGAGCCAGCCGTCGCTCGGCACATTGATCCGCATCGGCAACCAGTTCCTATTTTCCGGCTCCTGGTGGATTGTGCTGTTTCCGGTCTTCCAACTCTGCCTGCTCGTCGTCACCGTCAACCTTCTGGGTGACTGGCTGCGCGATGCGCTCAATCCGAAACTGAGGTGAGTTCCATGCACGATCTTCTTTTGCGCAACGTACGGCCCATGGCGGGCGAAGCCTGCGATATTTTGATCAGGGACGGCAAGATTTCAGGTTTCGGAACATTTGAAGCCGAACCCGAAATGCCGGTCGAGGATGGTAAGGGAGCAATCGTCATCCCCGGTCTCATCGATGCCCATACGCATCTGGATAAGACCACGTGGGGCATGCCCTGGCACGTCAACAATCGTGCCGCCATCCTTCGCGAGCGGATCGATTTCGAGCGGGAGAACCGCGTTCAGATCGGCATCGATCCGTATCGCCAGTCCATGCGCCATGCCATCGGGCTCGCAGCCAATGGCGGCACCCATATTCGCAGCCATGTCGATATCGACCCCACCCACGGGCTAAAGCTGGTCGAGGGCATCTGGGAAACCCGGGAAAAGCTTGATGGTATCATCGATATCGAGATCGTCGCCTTCCCGCAATCCGGTGTCATGGTCATGCCCGGCACGGTGGAGCTTCTCGATGAAGCCTTAAAGCAGGGCTGCGAAGTGCTTGGCGGCATTGACCCCTGCGGCATCGACCGCGATCCGAAGGGCCAGCTGGACATTCTTTTCCAGCTGGCGACAAAACACGGCGTCCCGATCGATATCCATCTGCACGAAGCCGCCGACCTCGGCGCCTTCACCATGGAACTCATCTTCGAGCGCATCCGGGCAAACGGCATGCAGGGCAATGTCGCCATCAGCCATGCCTTTGCACTCGGCATGAATGACTATCTGCGCGTCGGCAGGCTGATCGACGAGATCGCGCGGCTCGACGTTGCCATTCTGACCACGGGTGCGCCATCGGCAAGCGTGCCGTCGATCATGCGCCTCAAGGAAGCGGGTGTGCGTGTTGGTGGCGGCTGTGACGGTATCCGCGATACATGGGGTCCGTGGGGACAGCCGGACATGCTGGATCGCGCCAAGATCATCGGCATGAAAAACGGACTGCGCTCGGATATCGAACTAGCCCACGTGCTGCACGTCGTTTCCAAGGGCGGCGCCGATGTAATGGGTCTCGAAGACTATGGCATGGAGATCGGATGTCATGCCGACTTCACCCTCTTGACCGGGGAAACGCTGGCGCAAGCCGTTGTCGATATCGCGCCGCGGCCGCTGGTTGTCAAAGGCGGCCGTGTCACTGCGAGAAACGGCAAAGCCATCGTGGAGGCGCCGTGATGAGCGATGTTCTTAACTCGTTGCAACTCGGCGAAAGGCCGGAAGGACGGACGTTGCTGACAGCCAGCTGGGTTGTCGGACACAAGGATGGATCGCACCGCCTTCTCAAAAACGGCGAGGTTGTCTTCGAAAATGGTGAAATCGTCTTTGTCGGGCATGAATTTCCCGGAGAGGTCGCCCGGCGTATCGATTTCGGAAATGCTCTCGTCAGCCCCGGCCTGATCGATCTCGATGCGCTTTCCGATCTCGATACGACGATCCTCGGTATCGATCATCATCCGGGCTGGGCGAAGGGCCGTGTCTGGCCGCGCTCCTATGTCGAGGCCGGTCCTTACGAGATGTATTCTCCACAAGAGCTTGCCTTCCAGAAGCGTTTCGCCTTCGGTCAGCTGCTCCTCAACGGCATCACGACGGCCGCCCCCATCGCATCGCTGTTTTATCGCGAATGGGGGGAAACCGTGGCGGAATTCGAGGCGGCCGCCGATGCCGCCGGAGAACTCGGCCTGCGGGTTTATCTCAGCCCCGCCTTCCGCTCCGGCGGCATGGTGCTGGAAGAACCGGGCCGCATGGTGCCGGTCTTTGACGAGGAACGCGGTTTTCAGGGTCTCGCCGACGCGGTCGATTTCATTGAAAAGCAGAGTGGGCGGCATGGCGATCTGGTGCGCGGCATGCTCGCACCGGATCGGGTCGAAACCTCCACTCTGGGCCTGATCGAGCGTACAGACGCTGCCGCGCGCGAACTCGGCTGCAAGTTCCGTCTCCATATGGCGCAGGGCATCATGGAGGTCGAAACGGTCCGCGAGCTTCATGGCTCTACCGCACCCGTCTGGCTCGCCAAAGCCGGGCTTCTCAGCGAAAGGTTGATCGCGCCGCACGCCACCAATGCGACGGAGGAAGATCTGGCGCTTTATGCGGAGAACGGCGTGTCGATCGTCCACTGTCCGCTGGTATCGAGCCGCGGCGGCAGCACGCTCTCGTCCTTCTCTTCCTGCCGCAAACGCGGCATCAACATTGCGATGGGAACGGATACGGCGCCGGCGGACATGTTGATGAACCTGCTCGTTGGTCTGATCACCTGTCGTATCAATGACGGCGTTCCAGACCAGATCCGCTGTGCCGATCTTTTCGATGCGGCGACGCTTGGCGGCGCGCGCGCGCTTGGACGATCTGATCTTGGCCATCTTTCGCCGGGTGCAAGGGCAGACATTGCCGTATTCGACCTCGACGATATCGTCATGGCGCCGAGCATCGATCCCATCACCACGCTGGTGACCGGCGGCTCTGGCAAGGTCACGCGGGCCGTTTTTGTCGACGGCCGTCTTTCCATGCGCGAAAGACAGGTCGCTTCTATCGACATGCGGCGTGCCCGCGAACAGGCGCAGGCACAGTTTGATCGTCTGATTGCCAAATATCCCGAACGGAGCTGGGCAAATCCGCCCGTCTCCGAAATTTTCCCTCCGAGCTATCCGGTGGAGGTCGCACAACATGGTTGAAATGAACCAATCGGTTATCGATGTCCGCAATCTCAAGGTCGAGTTTCCCGGTCGGCGCGGCACCGTTACTGCGCTTTCCGATATCAGCCTTTCGATCAGGCCCGGCGAAATTCTGGGTGTCGTCGGTGAATCCGGTGCCGGGAAATCGATGACGGGTCTCGCCATACAAGGCCTGCTCGAAAAACCCGGCCACATTGCCGGCGGTGAGATATGGCTCGGGTCGCGCCGTATCGATCAGCTGGATGACCGGGCGATGGAAAGCATTCGCGGTCGGGAGATCGGAGCGATCTTTCAGGACCCGCTGACCTCGCTCAATCCACTGTTTACGGTCGGTGCACAGCTTGTCGAAACGATCCGACAACATCTGCCACTGTCGAAAGCGGATGCACGCGCTCGGGCCGTTCAACTGCTGAAAGATGTCGGCATTCCATCACCTGCGGATCGTGTCGATCATTATCCGCACCAGTTTTCCGGTGGCATGCGCCAGCGAGTCGTTATTGCGCTGGCGCTCGCCGCTTCACCGAAACTCATCATTGCCGATGAGCCGACGACGGCGCTCGATGTCTCGATCCAGGCGCAGATCATTTCGCTGCTGCGGCGACTGTGCAAAGAAAAGCAGACCGCGGTCATGCTCGTCACCCACGATATGGGTGTGATTGCCGAGGCTGCCGACCGCGTGGCGGTGCTTTATGCCGGCCGGCTGATAGAGGTGGGACCGGTTGAACAGGTGCTGCACGAACCGCGCCACCCCTATACGCAGGGCCTGATGGCCTCCATTCCGTCGCTTGGCGCTAGGGTAGAGCGGCTCAACCAGATTGACGGGGCGATGCCGCGTCTCGATGCGATCCCGCCGGGATGTGCGTTTAATCCCCGCTGTGGTTTTGCCGGGCCGCGCTGTCTGCGGGAACGGCCTGAACTCGAAACAGTCGGCAACGGCGCCAGTGCATGCTGGCTGAACGCAGGAGGCACAGCATGACACAATCCGCAGCTCAAAAAGCAGCACTCAGCAAGCCGGCTTTGACGGTGAAGGGCCTGACGAAAACCTTCGATGTTTCGGCCCCGCTTCTCAATCGCATCATCGAGCGCAAACCACGGCAATTCGTACAGGCCGTCAACGATATCGACTTTTCCGTTCCGGCCGGTGGCTGTCTCAGCATTGTTGGTGAGAGCGGCTGCGGCAAGTCGACCGTCGCGCGCCTGGTGACAGGGCTGTTCCGGCCAAGCGCCGGCGAGTTTCAATTTGCGGCGGGCGGCAGGGGCAGCCCCCTGTCGGCGCAGATGATCTTTCAGGATCCCTATGCCTCGCTCAATCCACGTTGGCGCGTGAAGAACATCATCGCAGAGCCAATCCGTGAGCTGAAGCTGCGCGCGACAAAGGCCCAAACGATGGAGCGCGTGGAAGAGCTTCTCAAAACCGTGGGGCTGTCGGCGTCCGATGGCGAAAAGTTTCCGCATGAATTTTCCGGCGGCCAGCGCCAGCGTATCTCCATTGCCCGCGCATTGGCCAGCGAACCGGAATTCCTCGTCTGTGACGAGCCGACATCGGCGCTCGACGTTTCGGTGCAAGCGCAAGTGCTGAACCTCATGCGCCGCTTGCAGGATGAACTCGGCCTTACCTATCTCTTCATCAGCCACGACATGAGCGTTGTTCGTCACATGTCAGACCGTATCGCCGTTATGTATCTCGGGCGGATTGTGGAGGAGGGGGATACGGAAGAGCTTTTCGCCAATCCGCGCCATCCCTATACGCGGCTGCTTCTCCAGACGATCCCCAATATCAAGACGCCGCAGCGGGATCGGGAGATTGTGGCAGGCGAAGTACCGAGTCCTCTAAAGCCACCTTCGGGTTGCGCTTTTCACCCCCGTTGCCCGCTGGCGACGGCGCAATGCTCAGCAGAGGTGCCAAACGTGAAAAGCCTCGCCAACGGCACGCGGGTCGCCTGTCATCTGGTCGAAGATGATGTGGAGTGGACGGGCCAGCGACAGCGCGCCTGAGAGGGGGATCAGCCGAGTGCTGCGCGCAGGTCGTGGGAAAGGTCGCGGATTTCGCTGAGATCGAGTTCCGCTTCCACATGCTCAAGGTGGTGGGTCATCAGGTGGATGGCCCGCGACGGATCGTTGTTGGCGATCGCATCGACGATTTCCGCATGTTCGTCCGGGCCGCAGTTGAAGCGATCCGTGTTACGGTAGACGGCGGTTATCAGCGACGAGCGGGAGATGAGGTCGCGCATGGTGGTAAAGAGGAAATCGGAACCGAGCGTTTCCGCAAGCAGCAGGTGGAACCCGCCGGAAAGCTTGATGATGTCGGTCGTGACGTTTTTGGTATTGGCCACGCGCTCTTTCGCCACATGGTCGCGCAGTTTTTTGAGATCGGTTTTGGTAGCGGATTTGCACAGTCTTTCGACGACGCATTGCTCGACGGTGCGGCGCACGAAGAACACATCGCGGGCTTCCTCGACCGATGGTTTGGAGACAAATGCGCCGCGATTGGGAACAATCGTCACCAGCCCGTCACGCTCAAGAACGGACAAGGCCTGGCGGATTCTTGCACGACTGACGCCGAAGATTGTCGCCAGTTGCTCTTCCTTCAACTGCACGCCCGGACGCAGCCGGCGTTCGGCAATCGAAAGCCATACTTTCTCGACAATCTGCTGCGTGGACGGGCCGGCCTGCTCGCTCATTCGACATACTCCCCAATCGCGGTAGAGAAGCGCGATGTGAATGAAAAAGTCAACTGTATCAACGGGATTTTGGTTGCAACATTGTCAACAATATGAAAGATAATTGTCGACTAAATTAGGATGCCGATCATGGAATTCGATTTCAGCGTGCTTGAGCCCCAGAGCCGCTACCGCCTTTTGACGAATTTTATCGGTCCGCGACCGATCGCGCTTGTGACGACCCGTTCGCAAGCGGGCCATAACAATGCAGCGCCGATGAGCTTCTTCAACGTCTTTTCTCATGATCCGCCCATCGTCGTCCTCGGCATTCAGCCGAAGGTCAGCGGGGAGGAAAAGGACACGATGGCGAATATTCGCCGCACCGGCGAGTTCGTCGTCAATATGGTGGACATGGCGCTCTCTGAACAGATGCTGATCTGTGGTCTCGGCTTTGACAATGAAGTTGACGAGATGTCGATGGCAAAGCTCACGCCCGCGCCATGCACCAAGATCGACGTAAGTTATGTTGCGCAATCGCCTTGCGCCTTCGAGTGCCGGGTGGAGCGACTGATCGATTACCCCCGCCGAACACTGGTGTTGGGCGAAGTGGTGCATATGCATGTCCATAACGAGTGCCTCGATGAAGAGGGGCGTTATGTCGATCCCGATCGCTACCAGCCGATCGCCCGGCTTCACGCCGACAACTACATCACCTCGGATCGCCAGTTCGTTTTGAAGGCGCCACCTATCACCGATTTCACCGCGCCTGACGGCAAGTGACAGCTTTTCAGGATGTGTGCGATGCATATTCGTTTGATCAATCCCAATTCCACCGCTTCCATGACCGCGCAGGCACTCGATAGCGCGCTGCGGGTCAAGCAGAAGGAAACCCACGTCTCCGCGGCAAATCCGGTCGACACCCCCGTCAGCATTGAAGGGCAGGCGGATGAGGCCATGGCCGTTCCGGGGCTTCTGGCGGAAATCCGCAAAGGAGAGGGGCAGGGTGTGGACGCCTACGTGATCGCCTGTTTCGACGATCCGGGACTTCACGCCGCGCGCGAAGTGGCGCGGGGGCCGGTTATCGGCATCTGCCAGGCGGCAGTTCAGGTGGCGATGACGATCAGCCGCCGTTTCTCGATCATCACCACGCTTCCTCGGTCCATTCCGATCATCGAAGATCTGGTGGAGGATTATGGCGCTCAAAGGCATTGCCGAAATGTTCGCGCGATCGACCTGCCGGTTCTTGGTCTTGAGGAGGATCCGGAGGTCGCGGAAGCACTGCTCCGCCGCGAAATCGAGGCTGCCAAGCGTGAGAATGCGGCGGAGGCTATTATCCTTGGCTGCGCCGGCATGTCATCTCTCTGCGACCGCCTGCGGGAGGCCACCGGTGTGCCCGTCATCGATGGTGTCACGGCTGCGATCAAGCTTGCCGAAGCTCTGGTGGGCGCGGGTTACAACACCTCGAAGGTCAACGCCTACGATTATCCGCGCTTGAAGGGGCCGGCGCTCGTCGCCTGCGCTTAGCCGCAAGGAAAATGCCTGCAGCTATTTGCGGGCGCCGCCGCCGCGTTCTAGTGTTCTTCCGCGTGCACCGGTCTAAGGATTGCGCGCCGGGGGAGAGCATATGATCGACAAGCTGGAATTTTTCATTGCATTGGCGCGGGCAGAACATTTCGGCCGGGCGGCGGAGGAATGTGGTGTCTCCCAGCCCAGCCTGTCGGCGGCAATCCGGCAATTGGAGGATCAGCTGGGTGTCGTTCTCGTCGTGCGTTCGGCGCGGTACCAGGGGCTGACCCCGGAAGGCCAGCGTGTGCTCGAATGGGCGCGTCGCATTGTTGGCGATGCGCGCACCATGCGCGAGGAAATGCGCGCTGCCCGCAAGGGTCTTGCCGGACACATTCGCCTTGCCGTCATTCCGACTGCGCTGGCGATGGTACCGCGATTGACGGAATCTTTTCAGGCGCGCCATCCCGATGTGACGTTTTCGGTGACTTCACGAACCTCGTTGCAGGTCTTGAGCCAGATCGAAAACCTCGAGATCGATGCGGGAATCAGTTACCTCGACAACGAACCACTCGGGCGTGTGACGACTGTGCCGCTTTATTCGGAGCGATATCACCTCATTGCCGCGGCCGGAACGCCGCTCGCTGATCAGGAAAGCGTTACCTGGAAGCAGGTTTCCGGTCTTAGGTTATGCCTATTGACCCCGGACATGCAGAACCGGCGCATCATCAACAGGCACATGGCCGAAGCTGGAGTGGAGGCCAAACCGACACTTGAATCCAACTCCATGATCGTGCTGTTTTCCCATATCCGCACCGGACAATGGGCTTCAATAATGCCGCGTAACCTCGCTGAATCGTTCGGTTTTCCAAAGCAGATCAGGATTATCCCGATCACCGATCCTGACCCGGAACATCTCGTCGGCCTGATTGCCACACACCGGGAACCGCACACGCCTCTAGTTTCGGCGCTTCTGCATGAGGCGCGTCTCAGAGCCGCAGAAAAATCATTTGATAGGAATTTCCTATCACACGACGGAAACGACTTATTGACCTGACGAGCCGCACTTCGCCATTCTCAATGACATGAGGGGCGTGGCGATGAGCTTGATGCAAGTTTTGGTCGCCATTCCTGCCCCTGTCGGTTTGGGAGGACTGGCTTATGAATATCAGAGCGGTTGCCGCAGATGAGGCGGCCCGTATTTCCGCTGTCACTGGCGAACTTCTTCATCTGGAAGGGCCTCTGCTGCCCATCCTGCACGCCGTGCAGGATGAATTCGGCTATATCCCGGAAAGCGCCAAGCAGATCATCGCATCCGCGCTGAATATCTCGCGCGCCGAGGTCCATGGCGTCGTCACCTTCTATCCCGATTTTCGTGATCATCCCCACGGGCGTCATGTCCTGAAGCTCTGTCGCGCCGAGGCTTGCCAGTCGATGGGTGGCGAGCCTCTTTCAGAAACCGTCAAGAACCGCCTCGGTCTCGACTGGCATGAAACGTCCGCCGATGGTTCCGTGACGCTGGAGCCGGTCTTTTGTCTCGGGCTTTGCGCGCAGGCGCCAGCGCTGATGCTGGATGGCGAAGTCCATGCCCGTCTTGATGAGGACTGTCTTAGCGACATTCTGACGGAGGCGCGCCGATGAGTGTCACCGTCTTTGTTCCAGGCGATTCTGCCGCCCTTGCCGTTGGTGCAAACCGCGTCGCCGATGCCATCGCCCGCGAAGCCGCTGGTCGCAACCTTGACGTCCGGATTGTCCGCAACGGCTCGCGCGGCATGCTCTGGCTTGAAGTGCTGGTGGAAGTGCGCACCGAGCATGGCCGTATCGCCTATGGTCCCGTCAAGGCAAGCGATGTCGCCTCGCTTTTTGATGCCAATTTCCTGACCGGCGGCGAGCATCGCCTCTGTCTCGGGCCGACGAAGGACATTCCCTTCCTGAAAGGCCAGACGCGTCTCACATTTGCCCGGTGCGGCGTGACCGATCCATTGTCTCTGGAGGATTATCGGGCCTATCACGGCATGAAGGGCCTTGAAAAAGCTGTTGGGATGGCGCCGTCCGATATCGTTGCCGAGGTGACCCAGAGTGGCCTGCGTGGACGTGGCGGGGCTGGTTTCCCGACGGGTATCAAATGGAAGACCGTCGCTGATGCGGTGGCCGACCAGAAATATATCGTGTGCAATGCGGATGAGGGCGACAGCGGCACCTTCGCCGACCGTATGATCATGGAGGGCGACCCCTTTGTGCTGATCGAAGGCATGGCCATTGCCGGCCTCGCCGTCGGTGCGACCAAGGGGTTCATATATACTCGCTCGGAATATCCCTACGCGATCAAGGTCATGGAAAAGGCAATCGAGATCGCAAGGCGTGAGGGTATTCTTGGGCCTTCCGTCCTCGGCTCCGGTCGCGCGTTCGACATGGAAGTGCGCATGGGCGCCGGTGCCTATGTGTGCGGCGAGGAAACGTCGCTGCTCAACAGCCTTGAAGGCAAACGAGGCACGGTGCGCGCCAAGCCGCCGCTACCCGCGCTTCAGGGCCTGTTCGGCAAGCCGACCGTCGTCAACAATGTCATCTCGCTTGCATCCATTCCCGTCATTATGGATCGTGGCGCAGCGTTTTATCGCGATTTCGGTGTCGGCCGTTCGCATGGCACCATCCCGATCCAGCTTGCCGGAAACATCAAACATGGCGGGCTTTACGAGACCGCCTTCGGCCTGCCACTCGGACAACTCGTCAATGATATCGGCGGCGGCACGATCACTGGCCGTCCGGTCAAGGCGGTGCAGGTGGGCGGTCCGCTCGGGGCCTATTTCCCGGTTTCGCTGTTCGACACGATCTTCGACTACGAGGCGTTCACGGCCGCTGGTGGCCTCATCGGCCATGCGGGCATCGTTGTCTTCGATGACACGGCAGACATGCTGCATCAGGCGCGGTTTGCACTGGAATTCTGCGCGGTCGAAAGCTGCGGCAAGTGCACGCCCTGTCGCATCGGCTCGACGCGTGGCGTCGAGACGGTGGACAAGATCGCGCTCGGCATCGAGCGGGAGAAAAACACGGCATTGCTGGAAGACCTCTGTGAAACCATGAAATTCGGTTCGCTCTGTGCGCTTGGGGGTTTCACGCCCTATCCAGTGATGAGCGCACTGAGGCATTTCCCGGATGATTTTGCCCCCACCCCACATGTTGAAGCGGCGGAGTAAGACCATGGCCCTTGTGACAGAATTCGACTATGGAACCCCCAAGTCCCTCGCCACTGACATGGTGACGCTCACCATCGATGGACGTCAGGTGACTGTTCCCGCGGGAACGTCGATCATGCGCGCCTCGCGCGAAGCAGGTATCGATGTGCCGAAACTCTGCGCCACCGACATGGTGGACGCCTTCGGCTCCTGCCGCCTCTGTCTTATCGAGGTGGAGGGCCGCAACGGCACCCCCGCCTCCTGCACCACGCCGGTTGCTGCCGGTCTTGTCGTGCATACTCAGACGGAGCGGCTGAAGCAGATACGCAAGGGTGTGATGGAGCTTTATATCTCCGACCACCCGCTCGATTGTCTGACCTGCGCCGCCAATGGCGATTGTGAGCTACAGGATATGGCGGGCGCCGTTGGCCTGCGCGATGTGCGTTACGGTTACGAAGGCGACAACCACGTCAAGGCCCGCACCGGGGAGGGCGAACTCAATGCCCGCTGGATGCCGAAGGATGAAAGCAACCCCTATTTCACCTATGATCCTTCCAAATGCATCGTCTGCTCCCGCTGCGTACGCGCCTGCGAGGAAGTGCAGGGCACTTTTGCACTAACGATCGAAGGGCGCGGTTTCGAAAGCCGTGTATCGCCCGGTGCGCATGAGGCGTTCCTCGATTCCGACTGTGTTTCCTGCGGCGCCTGCGTGCAGGCCTGCCCGACAGCGACGCTGACGGAGAAATCGGTGATCGAGATTGGCCAGCCGGAACATTCGCTGGTCACGACTTGCGCCTATTGCGGCGTCGGCTGCTCCTTCAAGGCGGAAATGCGCGGTGAGGAACTGGTGCGGATGGTGCCGTGGAAGGACGGGCAGGCCAATCGCGGCCATTCCTGCGTCAAGGGCCGCTTTGCTTATGGTTATGCCACCCACAGGGACCGCATTCTCAACCCGATGATCCGCGAAAAGATCAGCGACCCGTGGCGGGAAGTGACCTGGGAGGAAGCCTTCTCCCATGTCGCGTCGGAGTTCCGGCGTATTCAGGGCCAATATGGCCGGGAATCCATCGGCGGTATCACCTCGTCCCGCTGCACGAACGAAGAAACCTTCCTCGTCCAGAAACTTATCCGCGCCGGTTTCGGCAACAATAATGTCGATACCTGCGCCCGCGTCTGCCATTCGCCGACAGGTTATGGCCTCGGCCAGGCCTTTGGCACCTCCGCCGGCACACAGAATTTCGACAGTGTCGAGCAATCCGATGTGGTGCTGGTAATCGGCGCAAACCCGACCGACGGCCACCCCGTTTTCGGTTCGCGATTGAAGAAGCGGCTGCGTCAGGGCGCGAAACTGATCGTCATCGATCCGCGCCGTATTGATCTTGTGCGCACACCGCATGTGGAGGCCGCTTTCCATCTGCCGCTGCTGCCGGGTACTAACGTTGCGGTGCTGACGGCGCTGGCGCATGTCATCGTCACGGAAGGCCTGTTCAACGAAGCCTTCATCCGCGAACGCTGCGACTGGTCGGAATTTGAGGATTGGGCGGCGTTCGTTGCAGAACCCCAGCATAGCCCGGAAGAGACGGAACGTTACACGGGCGTTCCTGCAGAAGATCTGCGTGGTGCTGCCCGGCTTTATGCCAAAGGCGGCAACGGCGCGATCTATTACGGCCTCGGGGTTACCGAGCACAGCCAGGGTTCGACGACCGTCATGGCGATCGCCAATCTCGCCATGGTCACGGGCAACATTGGTCGTCCGGGTGTAGGCGTCAATCCTTTGCGCGGCCAGAACAATGTTCAGGGCTCCTGCGACATGGGGTCTTTCCCTCACGAGCTTCCGGGCTATCGGCATATTTCCGACGACGCCACGCGCGACATCTTCGAAAAACTCTGGGGCGTGAAGCTCAACAACGAACCGGGGCTGCGTATTCCCAACATGCTCGATGCGGCCGTGGATGGCAGCTTCAAGGGCATCTATATTCAGGGCGAGGATATTCTCCAGTCCGATCCGGATACGAAGCACGTTTCGGCCGGTCTCGCCGCGATGGAATGTGTCGTGGTGCACGATCTCTTCCTGAACGAGACGGCGAACTACGCCCATGTCTTCTTGCCGGGTTCGACCTTCCTCGAAAAGGACGGCACCTTCACCAATGCCGAGCGCCGCATCAACCGCGTTCGCAAGGTCATGTCGCCGAAAAACGGTTATGCCGACTGGGAAGTGACGCAGAAGCTGGCACAGTCCATGGGACTTGCGTGGAATTACATGCATCCGTCCGAGATCATGGACGAGATCGCGGCGACGACACCGAGCTTTGCCGGTGTTTCCTATGACTATCTGGAAGAAAAGGGCTCGGTGCAGTGGCCCTGCAATGAGAAATTCCCGGATGGTTCGCCAATCATGCATGTGGACGGTTTCGTGCGCGGCAAGGGCAAGTTCATCCGCACCGAATATGTGGCGACGGACGAACGCACCGGTCCGCGTTTCCCGCTGCTTCTCACCACCGGCCGCATCCTGTCGCAATACAATGTCGGCGCGCAGACGCGGCGCACCGAAAACGTCGTCTGGCATGAGGAGGATCGTCTTGAAATCCACCCGCACGATGCCGAACAGCGCGGCGTAAAGGACGGCGACTGGATCAAGCTTGCCAGCCGGTCAGGAGACACGACGCTGCGGGCGCTGATTACCGACCGTGTGGCGCCGGGCGTGGTCTATACGACCTTCCACCATCCCGGCACGCAGGCGAATGTCATTACGACTGACTTCTCCGACTGGGCGACCAACTGCCCCGAATACAAGGTGACCGCCGTGCAGGTATCGCCGTCCAACGGTCCGACGGAATGGCAGGAGGAATATGATGCGCTTGGTCGCCGTTCGCGGCGGATCAGCGGCAAGCTCGAAGCGGCGGAATAAGGAGGGCCGGGTGCGCCCGGCCTTGTCACACAAAGAGGCGTCGGCCGGCAGCCGACGCGGGGGAAGAGGTCATGTTGCTCAACCACACCGATGAAAAGCTGGTGAGAATGGCGAACCAGATCGCGACGTTCTTTCTGTCGCAGCCGGAAGATATTCGCATTGAGGGTGTCGCCACCCACATCAACAAGTTCTGGGAACCGCGCATGCGACGCCGGTTCTTCGAGATGGCGGATGCCGGGGCAGGTGATTTTCTGCCGCTTGTGCTTGCCGCGTCGAAGGAGATCAAGCGGCCCGACGATCCGGCGCCCGATGCTGTGGGGCTCGGCGACGATGCCAAGGGCGCGCCGGGTGGCAAAGGACCGGTTGCGGGAGAGTCCCCTTCAGAGCCGAGCGTCCCGGAAAGCACACAGGCTTGAGCGGCGTGACCGCATAATCACACTTTCGACCGGACGGGGGACGTTCGGCGATATCGGTGTTCGCCTGGCGGGGCGAACGTGACATGTCCAGACATCCACGAGGGAGGTATTGTCAATGGCAGTAGCAGGTGCAACAGCGGGAGAAGCGGCGCAAGCCGGCTTTTTGGACCGCGAACGAATAATCGCAAGACCGGGTTTCAATCGCTGGCTGGTGCCTCCGGCTGCCCTTGCCATCCATCTATGCATCGGCATGGCCTATGGTTTCAGCGTGTTCTGGCTGCCGCTGTCCAAGGCGCTGCCGGTCACGGACCCCAGTTGCTCCAGCCTCACCCTGCTGGGTGCGCTGTTCACCACTGAGTGCAACTGGCGCGTGGCCGATCTCGGCTGGATCTATACGCTTTTCTTCGTTCTTCTGGGCTGCTCGGCGGCCATCTGGGGCGGCTGGCTGGAAAGAGTGGGGCCGCGCAAGGCCGGCTTCGTTTCCGCCTGCTGCTGGTGCGGCGGTATTCTGGTGGCGGCAGTCGGCGTCATCACGCACCAACTCTGGCTGATGTGGCTGGGCGCTGGCGTCATTGGCGGCATCGGGCTCGGCCTTGGCTATATTTCGCCGGTGTCGACGCTGATCAAATGGTTCCCGGACCGTCGTGGCATGGCGACGGGCATGGCTATCATGGGATTCGGCGGTGGTGCGATGATTGGTGCGCCGCTCGCCAATCTCCTGATGAACAACTTCAAGACGGATGTCTCTGTCGGCGTCTGGCAGACTTTCGTCGTCATGGCGCTGATCTATTTCGCCTTCATGATGGCGGGCGCCTTCGGTTACCGCATTCCGCCATCGGGCTGGCGTCCCGAAGGTTGGACGGCGCCGGCTGCCAAAAGCGCCATGATAACCCATCGTCATGTACATCTGCGCGATGCGCACAAGACGCCGCAGTTCTGGCTCATCTGGGCGGTGTTGTGCCTGAATGTTTCGGCGGGTATCGGCGTCATCGGTATGGCCTCGCCCATGCTGCAGGAAATCTTCGCTGGCTCGCTGATCGGCTTGCCGGGCGTGGGCTTTGCAGATCTCGATGCCGGACAGAAGGCGCAGATCGCGGCGATTGCCGCCGGTTTCACCGGGCTTCTTTCGCTCTTCAACATTGGTGGCCGCTTCTTCTGGGCGTCGATGTCTGACAAGATCGGCCGCAAGAACACTTATTTCTGCTTCTTTATTCTCGGCATCATTCTTTATGCGCTGGCGCCGACGCTTGCGACGATGGGCAACAAGGCGCTGTTCGTTCTGGCCTTTGGTATCATCCTGTCCATGTATGGCGGCGGTTTCGCCACCATCCCGGCCTATCTCGCGGATATTTTCGGCACGCAGTTCGTCGGCGCAATCCATGGCCGCCTGCTGACGGCGTGGGCGACTGCTGGCATTGCCGGTCCGGTCGTCGTCAACTACATCCGAGAGGCACAGATTGCGGCGGGTGTGGCGCCAGGACCCGCGCTCTACACCAGCACCATGTACATTCTGGCAGGCATGCTGGCGATCGGCCTTGTGGCCAATGCCTTCGTGCGGCCGCTCTCGGACAAGTGGTTCATGCCGGATGCGGAAGTTGCAGCCCTGCAGGCAAAGACCGCTGCCGCCAATGCCGGCCCGACAGGCTCCTTCGGCATCGGACGGGGCGGATTGGACACCAAGGCGGCGCTTGCCTGGGTCGCCGTCGGTATTCCGCTTCTGTGGGGTGTGTGGGTTACCGTGAAAAGCAGCCTTGCCCTGTTCGGCTGACGTCCATCGGCCTCGGTCGTGCAGGATTGATGCACGGCCGAAAAACATATGCCGGCTCATGGCCGGCATATAAACTGATAAAAGCGAAAACGTGCAGCTTGCCGGCAAGGCTTCCATCAACGCCAGCTGGCAAGCAGTCCTTCAAGCGTTGCACGATCTTCCTTGTCCAGACGGGCAAGCCCAGGCGCGCGAACGGGGCCAACCTCGAACCCCAGGATTTCCATGGCTTCCTTCACCACGGTCACGTTTGCGCCGTTGCGGTATCGTGTCCGTAGCCGTTCGAACAGCTCGATCTTTTCAACGATCTTCCGTGCCGCCGGGAAATCGCCGGCCGTTAGGGCGTCATGAACCTGCAGGGAAAATTGCGGTGCGACATTGACGAGACCGGAGGTGAAGCCGCGTGCGCCAGCCGCCGAAAAGGCCGGCGCCCAGCTTTCAGCCAGTCCGCAGACATATAGAGCGCCGTTCGGATCGGAAGCGGCAATCGCGCGCGACAGAAGCATGATGTCGGTCGTCGCAAACTTTATACCTGCGACATTCGGGTGGCCGGAAAGCCTTACCATGTCATTGACCGAGAAGCCGTCCGCCCGGACATACGCGACCAGCGGTAATTCGCTGCCCTCCGCAAGGCCAATAAAATAGTCGATCTGCGATTGCGGGGCTGCAAAAGGGTCGACCGGCTGATGCGACATGACGGCGGATGCGCCCATTTCTTTTGCCTGACGCGCCATGGAAAGCGCCTCGCGCTGCGAGCGTCCAATAGCCGCCGTGACCGGGGCTTTGCCGCTGACGCCATTTATCGCAGCCTCATAAACTTTCAGAATTTCTGCGGGCGTCAAGGCGTAGAATTCGCCGGTATTGCCTGCCGCGACGATATTGTGGATGCCTGCCTTTGCGACGCGGGCGTAAACCGCGGCGGTAACGCCGGTCTCCACTTCGCCGCCTGCATCGTAAGCTGTTACCGGAACGCCGGAGATGCCCTGCAGGGCCTGGCGAAAATCGAATGTCGTCATCAACTGGGTTCCTTAAGATCAAAAGTCATCTTCAGATGGAAAATTTGTGAACAGGCGCGCCGGAGACCGGGGCGTCGAATGCGACGAGCGTTCCAGCGGTGGTTATTCCGCCCGTCTCGGTCACGAGACTTGTGACGTAGATCGTCTTGAGGTCGGGACCGCCGAAACACGGCATGGTCGGCCCCTTGAACGGCAGCCTGTAGACCTCGAGCAATTCGCCGTCCGGCGAAAAGCGGTTGAGGCGCCCCGCCTGAACGCCGGCGCTCCAGTAACAGCCTTCGCAATCGGTCGCTGCACCATCCGGCCTGCCTTCATCCGGCGCGAAATCGTGGAGCCGTTCCGCTGGGCCGATCCTGCCGGTCGCGGCGTCGAAATCGAATGCCTGATACATGAGGCCGCTGCTGTCGGAATGATACATGCGTCTGCCGTCCGGGCTCCAGGCAAGCCCGTTCGATGTGAACATATCGCCATCGATGACGCGTTCGATGCCGCCATCCGGGGCGACGCGATAGAGGCGTGCATTGCCTGTCTGTATCGCGGCCTCGTCGCGGGTCCCCACCCAGAAATGGCCGTCCGGACCAACCTTTCCGTCGTTGAGGCGGCTGTCAGGCCGCCCGTCGTCCGGGTCGCAGAGAAGATCGAGCTTGCCGCTCGCGGGATCGAGAAGATGCACGCCGGTCTTGAGGCCCGCCACGATCAAGCCATTGTCGCAGAGGCCGAGACAGCCGACCTGGGCGGGCATGTCGTATCGGTCGAGTTTTCCGTCGGGGAAGAGACGGAAAATGGCGGGTGCGAGAATATCGACAAACCACAGATCGCCGGTTCGCTCATCCCAGGCCGGCGATTCGCCAACCCTCAACGGGGTATCGATCAGGGAACGAAGCTTCGGTTCGACGATATGCGGCTGGCTCACTGGTTCCTCTCCCTCATCCGCGCTTTATGATTCTATTTTCGACATTGCAGGGTGCGGCCTAACTGCCGACGCCCTGAAACATGCGGGCGCGCGCCTTCAATATGTGGTCTTTCATCGCGTCATGCGCGGCCTGCTCGCGCCGCGCAAAAATCGCCTCCACAATCGCTGTGTGCTCGTTCTGCACCTCGCGCACATGCTGCGGGGTCCGCTTGAGGCTGAGGCTGCGTGTCACCGACTGGCCGATGGCGAAATGAGGCTTGAACCAGATCCGCACCGTAATGTGGAACTGGTTATGGCTCGCTTTCGCAATTGCTTCGTGCAGGGCGAAGTCTTCCTCCGCGCCGAGATCGTTGCGCTCGAGACATTGTTCCAGCGCGGCAATCGCCTGCTCTATGCGGACCTTGTCCGTTGCCTGCCAATTGCGGGCCGCAAGCTCAGCCGCGGAAGCCTCCAATCCGGCCCTGAACTCAAAAAAACGCTGCACATCTGCCAGCGAGCCGACCGGCACCTGCTGCAAGACAGAAGAGTCCGGCTGCTGGCGTACATAGGAGCCGGATCCCTTTTGCGAAACGATAAGCCCGTCGTTCCGAAGCCGCTCCAGCGCTTCCCGCACAACCGGTCGCGACGCGCCAAACAGCGATGCCAGATTCTGTTCCGACGGCAACCGCTCGTTCACGGGAAACCGCCCGTCCGAAATCATGCCCACGATTTTTTCGTAGATGATGTCGCTCAGCCGAGTTTCGCCTCGAGCGGCGGCAGATGCAGTGTGATTGTCCATCAGCAGCCCTTCCGTTGCAAATCGCTGAAGTTAATGGGTTTCCTGCATTTCAATCGCAACAGAAATACCGGGTTTTTGTGAGCGAGGGGGCTGTCCTGACCGATTTTTCTTCAAGCCTGATCCTGTAAACCGGTCTACAAATAAAAAAGATGTAAAAATCTGTCAATACTTGTAATCATCTGAAAACGCCCATATGGTCTGCCCCTGCCGATGGAGGATCGGCGTGCTGGCTGGCCGGGAGGGCCGTCGCGGTTCGGTGAAAACCGTCTCGCTGCCGGTGATTTTTTGGGAGGATTGTCGATGCGCGATGGCGATACATTTTCACTGGGCGTAACGCGCCGAACCTTTATGGCGGGTGTTGGCGGCGTGGCCGCGCTCTCCGTCATCGGGACCTCGGCGCGGGCTGCTGCCGGCAAGCAGGCGCCGGAACTAGAGGCGCTGGTAAAGGACGGCAAATTGCCGCCTTTGGCCGAACGCCTGCCGAAAAATCCGATGGTGGTGACGCCGCACGAGAAAATCGGCGCCTATGGCGGCACATTGCGTCGTGGCCTGCGCGGTTCATCGGACCATAACGGCATCCTGCGCATGGTCGGCAATCAGGGCCTTGTCCGCTGGAACATGGATTTTACCGAGGTTCTGCCGAACCTTGCGGTGAAATGGGAAGTCAACGACGATGCCTCGCAATTCACCTTCCATTTGCTGGAGGGCGCAAAATGGTCGGATGGCCACCCCTTCACAGCCGATGACGTGGTGTTCGCCATCGAGGACTGCATCAAGAACAAGGAGCTTTACAGCGCCACGCCGGCGCAGCTTTCCGTGGCCGGCAAGGCGGTCGATGTCGAAAAAGTCGATGATTTCACGGTAAAGTTCAAATTCGCAGCGCCGAATGCACTATATCTCGAAAATCTCGCCACGCCGCTCGGCCAGCATCCGACGCTGTTTCCCAAGCACTATTGCAGCAAGTTCCTGCCGAAATACAATACGTCGCTCGATGCCGATGTGAAGGCGGCGGGTGTCTCGAGCTGGACGGAACTCTTCCGGGCCAAATGCGGCGATATCGAAATTCCGTCCCGCTGGTCGAATGTCGACAAGCCGACGCTCGATCCATGGGTGGTGAAGGAGCCCTATTCCGGCGGTGCGACACGGGTGGTCATGACCCGCAACCCTTACTTCTGGCAGGTCGATACCGAAGGCAATCAGTTGCCCTATATCGATGAAATCAATTTCGGCATTTCGCAGGATGTCGAATCGCTGATGCTGAACGTGATTTCCGGCAAGATTGACATTCAGGAGCGCCATATCAGCGTTCTTGCCAACAAGCCGACCCTGTCACAGAACATGAAAAAAGGTGATTACCGGCTGCTGACGCTGGTGCCGTCTGCCGCGCAGCAGTGCCAGATCTATCTCAACATCACCCACAAAGACCCGGCAATGCGCAAGATGTTTGCCGACAAATCGTTCCGTCAGGCATTGTCCATCGCGCTCAACCGGCAAGAAATCATCGACATCGTCTATTTCGGCCAGAGCGAGGGTTATCAGGCCGGGCCGCGCCCGACACATCCCTGGTACAATGAAAAGCTGGCACGACAATTCACCGAATATGATGCGGACAAGGCGAACGAGCTTCTCGACAAGGCCGGTTATGACAAGAAGAACGGCAACGGCATGCGGTTGCGGCCTGACGGCCAGCCGATCTTCTTCTCGATCGATGTCATCCCGACGCTTTATCCCGATCTGGTCGATGCGCTGGAACTGGTGAAGGCGCAATGGGCGCAGATCGGCGTCGACATCAAGGTCAACACCATCGAACGTGCGCTCTATTATACACGCGGTGATGACAACGCCCATGATGCCGCCGTCTGGCCCGGCCCCGGAGGTCTCGATCCGATGCTTGATCCGCGCGATTTCTTCGCTTTCCATCCGCAGGGGTCGCGTTACGCAATCCCGTGGGCGCTCTGGTACACCTCGAATGGCCAGAAGGGCGAAGAGCCGCCGGAAAGCCAGAAGAAGCGCTTCAAGCTTTTCGACGAGGCGCGCTCGACGGCCGACCTTGCCAAACGCGGTCAGAAGATGAAGGAAATCTTCGATATCGCGGCGGAAGAGTTCGAGACGATCGGTCTTTGCCTTGCCGTTGGTGGTTTCGGCATCATCCGCAACAATCTGCGCAATGTGCCGGAAACGGAACCCGACAGCTGGAGCTGGCCCAACCCCGGCCCGGCGCTGCCGCAACAGTTCACCTTCACAAGCTGATACCGCCACATGGGCGTCGCTGCCGAAACGCGGCGACGCCTCTCAGGTTGTTTCGACCACCCGCAGCCCGCCTCCTTGGAAGGAGACGGGGCGTGCGGCACAATGTGATTGCGAGAACGATATGCTGCTTTTTATCGTAAAACGCCTGCTGTGGATGATACCGTCCCTGTTTGCCGTCAGTTTCCTTGCCTTTGTCCTGATCCAGCTGCCGCCCGGCGACTATGTGACGACCTATATCGCCACACTGGCCGCCTCCAACGAGGTCATCGACCACAACACGGCGGCGCAGCTTCGCGAGCGCTTCGGCCTCGACGACCCGATGATCGTGCAATATCTCAAATGGATATGGGGCATCATCAGCCGCGGCGATTTCGGTATTTCGTTCGAGTGGCAGCAGCCGGTTTCGGGCCTTATCTGGGAACGCATGGCGCTGACGCTGGTTCTTGCCATCGCAAGCCTTCTTGCAACCTGGGCCATCGCGCTTCCGATCGGCGTCTTTTCCGCCGTGCGCAAATATTCGATTGGCGATTATCTCTTCACTGCCTTTTCTTTCTTCGGCCTCTCCATACCCTCGTTCCTGCTGGCGCTGGTGCTGATGTATGTGGCTGCGGTGGAGTTCGGGGCCGATGTCGGCGGGCTGTTTTCAGCCGAATATGAGACTGCCTCATGGAGTATCGCCAAGATGATAGACCTCATGGCCCATATCTGGCTGCCGGTCGCCATTCTTGCCGTGTCTTCCACTGCAAGCCTCATCCGCGTCATGCGCGCCAATATGCTGGATGAATTGCCCAAGCCATATGTCACCACCGCGCGGGCAAAAGGCTTGTCCGAGTTCAAACTGCTGACGAAATATCCGCTCAGAATTGCGCTTAACCCGTTCATTTCCACCATCGCATGGCTGTTGCCCAATCTTATTTCGGGCTCCGTCGTTGTCGCCATCGTGCTCAATCTGCCGACGGCCGCGCCGCTGCTTCTGCAGTCGCTGATGGCGCAGGACATGTATCTCGCGGGCGCTTTCGTGCTGTTGATCTGTGCGCTGACGCTGATCGGATCGCTGATCAGCGACATCCTGCTTGCGCTGGTCGATCCGCGCATCCGGCTCGAATAGGAGGGCGCCATGAGCGATATCACCATCACCGCCAATGCCCGACAGGACCGCGCGGCCGTCGCCTCGCAGTGGCAGCTCATCTGGTGGGCCTTCAAGCGCCACAAGCTGGCCATGGCCGCCATGTTCATCACCATCGCCATGTATATCGTTGCGCTGGTACCGGGCTTCTTCGCCATCAACGATCCGGTATTGCAGAATGCCCGCGCCACCTTCCATCCGCCGCAGCGCGTGCATTTCATCGATACGACCGAGGGTTTCTCGCTCGGGCTGCATTATTATCCGCTGAAGCTGACCCGTGACCCCGAGACACTGGCGGCGGTCTTTGTCGAGGATACGGCGAAGAAAATCCCGGTCCAGTTTTTCGGTCGCGGTTACGAATATTCCGTATTCGGCCTGTTCACCACGGATATCCATCTGCTGGCGTCCGCCGACAAGACGCGGCCGCTCTTCCTCTTCGGCGCGGATCGCCTTGGGCGAGATGTCTTCAGCCGCGTGGTCCAGGGGGCGCAGGTCTCCTTGTCGATCGGTCTTGTCGGCGTGTTCTTCTCGTTGCTGCTCGGCGTCGTTCTCGGCGGCATATCGGGATATTATGGCGGTCGCATTGATTTCACCATGCAGCGCGTGATCGACTTCGTGCTTTCGCTGCCCACCATTCCCATCTGGCTGGCGCTGGCCGCCGCACTGCCGCAGGGCTGGCCCGCCACGCTTCAGTATATGATGATCACCATCATCCTGTCCCTGACCGGCTGGGCGCAGCTTGCCCGCGTCGTGCGCGGACGGTTCCTGTCGCTCAGGACCGAAGAATTCGTGGCCGCAGCGCGGCTGGATGGCGTGCCGGAAGGGCGCATCATCTTCCGCCATATGCTGCCGAGTTTTTCGAGCCATATCATCGCCTCGGTCACGCTTGCGGTTCCGGCGATGATCCTTGCGGAAACCTCGCTGTCCTTCCTCGGCCTTGGCCTTCAGCCGCCCACTATTTCCTGGGGCGTGCTGCTTCGCGAGGCGCAGAACATCCGCTCGATCGCGACTGCGCCCTGGCTGTTCCTGCCCGGTGTGGCGGTCGTCATTGCGGTCATGGCTCTCAATCTGCTCGGTGACGGCCTGCGCGACGCAGCCGACCCCTATAACAAGTGAGGCCCCGGATGAGCGACATTCTCTCTATGAAGCCAGCCAAGCCGCTGCTTGAAGTCCGCAATCTGGTCACTGAATTTCCAGTGAGGAACGGCATTTTCCGGGCGGTCAACGACCTGTCTTTTTCCATCGATCCCGGCAAGACGCTTTGCGTCGTCGGCGAAAGCGGCTCGGGCAAATCCGTCACCGCCCGTTCGATCCTGCAGATCATCGACAGCCCCGGCCGCATTGCGTCCGGATCGATCATCCTCAACCGTGCCGACGGCACGTCCCTCGATCTGGCGAAGCTCGATCCGCGCAGCCGGGCCATCCGCTCGGTGCGCGGCGCTGATATCGCGATGATCTTTCAGGAGCCGATGTCGTCGCTTTCACCCGTGCATACGGTCGGGGACCAGATCACGGAGGTCCTGCGTCTGCATCTGAAGATGAGTAAGGCAGAGGCGCGGGCCGAGGCCATAGAGCTGTTGCGGCAAGTGGAGATCCCTAACCCTGAAAAGGCGCTGGATCGTTACGCTTTCCAGTATTCCGGCGGCATGCGCCAGCGCGCCATGATCGCCATGGCGCTGGCCTGCAAGCCGCAGCTTTTGATCGCCGACGAACCGACGACTGCGCTCGATGTGACGACACAGGCCGAGATCCTCGACCTTATATCGCGGCTGCAAAAGGCGCATGGCATGGCGGTGCTGTTCATCACCCACGACATGGGTGTGGTGGCGCAGATTGCCGATGACGTGCTGGTCATGCATCACGGCGTCGCCAAGGAATATGGCACCGTCGATGAGATATTCCATAATCCGCAGGACCCCTATACACGCATGTTGATCGGCTCCGTGCTGAAGCTGGAGCAGAAGGCGGAAATCCGGCTTGCGCGGCCTCCGCTCGACCTTGCAGCTGCTCCCGTGCTCGAAGTGAATGACCTCTCCATGCACTTCGGCGAGATGAAGGCGCTGGATGGCGTCTCGATCAAGCTTCTGCCGGGCGAAACGCTCGGTATTGTCGGCGAAAGCGGTTCGGGGAAAACCACGATGGGCCGCTCCATCATGCGTCTATACGATCCGACCGGCGGCGAAATGCTATATCGCCGAGCGGATGGCACGGTGGTCGATCTGGCCAAAATCGAAGGTTCCGAGCTGAAAGCCGCGCGGCGTGAGTTGCGCATGGTGTTCCAGGATCCTTTCGGTTCGCTCAATCCGCGCATGACGGTGGCGCAGGTCATCGGCGAGCCGTTGCTGGTCAACGGCATTGCCAAAGGCAGAGAACTGGATGACCGCGTCTGCGCGCTGATGGAGCAGGTGGGACTGGATCCGGGCGGGCGCGAACGCTATCCGCACGCCTTTTCCGGCGGCCAGCGCCAGCGCATCGGCATCGCCCGCGCCATAACCCTGAAGCCGCGCGTCATCGTGGCGGATGAGGCGACGTCGGCGCTAGATGTTTCGGTGCGGTTCCAGGTGCTGGATCTTTTGATGCGGCTGCAGGATGAGCTGGGCCTCGCCTATATCTTCATCAGCCATGACATCGGCGTCATTCGCTATATGTGCGACCGTGTGGGCGTGATGTATCGCGGCAAGCTGGTGGAAGTGGGAGACGCCGAAAAGGTCTGCAACGCGCCGGACCATCCCTACACGCAGGCGCTTCTTTCCGCCATTCCGCGCCCGGATCCGCGCGACCGGGATCGCACGCGCAGATTCCGCTACGTCGAACCATCCGAAGCCAAGAACGGGGCCGTCGCCCGATAGTGCCGGGCATGCCGCACGCTGCAATTCATGAGGAAGACTGAAGCATGAAAATCGACCGCATGCGGGTATTCGTCACCCGCGACAAGGACCGCCCCCGCGTCATCGTCGCCCTCGATACCGATGACGGTTTGACCGGCTGGGGTGAATGTTATAATCACGGGCCCGATCTCGCCCTACCGCCGGTGCTGGACTACCTCTACGGCTTCCTAGCCGGGCAGGACCCGACGCGGGTGGAGTATCTCTATAACCTCCTGCTTCAGCAGAACCGCTTTCCGCCCGGAGCGCTCGGTCTGTCGGCCATCTCGGCGCTCGATCATTGCCTGTGGGACCTCGCAGCCAAGGCGGCGGGCGTACCAGTCTACAAGCTGCTGGGCGGCGAAGTACGCGACCGTATCAAGGTCTATGCCGGTGTCTACACGGCCCCGGATGCGCCAGCGGCAAGGGAGGAATTCGACCGTCTCAACGAGGATTGGGGCTTCACGGCCTTCAAGCTCAGCCCATGGCGTGTCGATATCCATGCCCATCGCTGGGGCGAGGTGGTGCGCAGTTCCGCTGAATATTTCCGCTCCCTTCGCGAAACCGTGCGCCCTGACTACGACATCGCCTTCGACGCCCATGCCAAGATTTTCGAGCCCGCGGCCGCCCGCCAACTTGGCAACGCGCTTGCCCCTTACGATCCGCTGTTCTTCGAAGAGCCGCTGCGTCCCGAAAACATCGAGATGTGGGGAGACCTCAAACAGGGGCTGAACTGCACGCTGGCAACGGGTGAAAGTCTATATAATCGCAATGAGTTCCTTCGCCTTCTTCAAGTAAAAGGTGCGGATATCATCCAGCCCGATATCTGCGTCGTCGGCGGCATTTCGGAGATGCGCCGCATCGCGACGCTTGCGGAAGCCCATTTTGTCAGCATCGCGCCGCATAACCCTATGGGACCGCTCGCCACCGCCGTCAATGTGCACTTCTCCGCTGCCCAGCAGAATTTCCGAATTCTTGAATATCGCCTGCCGAAAGGGCAATGCTACGTCTATGGCGGCACCGATCTCGAAAAACGCGAGGATGAAACCCGTTATGTCGTCGACCCCTACCTGCCGAAGGACGGATATCTGGAACTGAGGCCGGACCGTCCCGGCTGGGGTGTCGAGATGGATGAAAAAGCCATGCAGGAGGATGGCTATGTTCATTGGCAAAGACGGGTGCCGAAACGGTCTGACGGCTCATATGCCTTCGCCTGAAACGGTTGCAATTGCCTGCGGGCGGCTCTCCGCCCGCCTGCGCCCCGCCTGGGGTGGCAGAATGACCCATCTGCGGCACTTTGACTACGGCGATATTCTGGTGCCGACAATGGAGCAGGAATTCGAGCCGTTCAACTGGCCAAGGGCTGGCGCATACCCCTTGTTTCCCTATCACAACCGGCTCTATGGCGGGTCCTTCATCCATGCCGGTATCCGCCATGACCTGCTGCCGCATCCGGCGCTTGCGCCTGACGCCATGCATGGCCCGGCTCACCGCCGGCCGTGGGCGATTTCAGATCTGTCTTCGGATCGGGTTTCACTGATGTTGGACTACGAGGCCGACGGGGAGTGGCCTTTTTCTTTTCGCGCCGAGCAGTCTTTCCTGCTGGAAGACGAAAGCCTCGCCGTGGAACTGTCGATAACCAATCTCGCGGATGTGCCAGCACCGATGGCGCTAGGCTGGCACCCCTATCTGGCGGCAGGGCTCGGTCGCAATGCCCGGACGGACGCCAAGCTGCAATATCCGCTGGATGCGCAAAACGTGCCAACCGGCCAGCCGGCGGCGCCTCGCCCGAAACCTGCCATTCCCGCCGCAACGGGATACACACTGCATTTCACCGATTGGTCAAGCGCGCAGGTCGACTTCGACCGGTTTTCACTGCGGCTCGAGGCCGATCCCGTTTTCGGCCATCTCGCCGTGCACCGCATGCAGCGCTACCTCTGTCTTGAGCCGGTTTCCATGGCCGCCGGAGCGCTTGGTTTGTCGCAGGCGCAGCGGGAAGGGCAGGGTCTCGGGACGGTTGCCCCCGGCGAGCTCCTGTCGGGGCGCATCAGGCTCTCCATCGGTCTTTAGGAGGAGAGGGTGCGCCTGTGACGCCCAAACGCCCTCCGCCGAACGCCAAACTTCAAAAAACCGCCAAATGCCCATATTTTGAGCGTCAGTAATTATCGCTCAAAAATAGGCTTGACGTCGGCGAAAATTTCGAACCAAATGAACCAATGTGAGATTGGTTCAGTAAATGGTGCGACGTGACGGTGAACCCCAACGACAACTCCAACTATGCGCTAGGAAAATTGCGCGCGTATATTCAGGCGCAGGATCTTGCGAAAGACCGTCGCCTGCCGACGGAGCGGGCGTTTGCGGAAACCTTCAATGTCGGCCGACGTGCGGTCCGTCGCGCTCTTGAGGTTCTCGAAGCCGAAGGTCTGATCTGGAGACGGCAGGGGGCGGGAACCTTTGTGGGCGAAAAGCCCGACGATTGGTCCGCCCAGGTGACGGAACTGGTGGCCGGCACGGATATCATGGAAATCATGGAAGTGCGTCTTCGCATCGAGCCGCAACTGGCGCAGCTTGCGGCCATGCGCGCCAAGCCGGCCGAGGTGGAGCGCATGCGCGCCCTCGTCCACAAGACCGGCCAGAGCACGGATGCCGACGCCAAGGAGTTGTGGGATGGTTCGCTTCACCGCCAGATCGCCCAGAGCGCCGGCAACAAATTGTTCCTGTCCATCTTCGATGTCATCAACCGCATTCGCCAGGACGATGCATGGCAGTCGATACGGGAGCTGGCGCGCCGCAGCGGCACGAACGGCAAGGCTTCCTTCGAACAGCACATAGCGATCGTCGACGCCATCGCCGATCGTGACCCCGCAAGAGCTGGCGAAGCGATGCGCCAGCACCTGCTCATGCATCAGGAAAGGTTGATCCGCGCCACCTCGCTCGGCTTTCTGGAGGAGAAAACCGGACAAGATATTGGCGCCCGCAGCACGGGCGATGCCGATAATCCGCTCACGCCGGCCTCATAGGCGGCAGAGCAGACCTGCCGGACTTTCAGACCCGGCCAATGAAAAAACAAAGATAACAGACCAGAGGATAGAACATGAAGAAGATCAAGACATTGACCGCCGCCCTGTTGGCCGGTGCATTCCTGTCCGCGCCGGCAATCTCGTCCGAACTGCGTATCGGCCTTAATGACGACGCCGACGTGTTAGACCCCGCGCAATCGCGCACCTTCGTCGGGCGTATCGTTTATACCGCCATGTGCGACAAGCTCGTCGATATCTCGCAGGACATGAAGATCGTTCCCCAGCTTGCCACCGAATGGGCCTGGTCCGATGGCGGCAAGGTGCTGACGATGAAAATCCGCGACGGCGTGAAATTCCATGATGGCGAGACGCTGGATGCGGCGGCTGTCGTGGCCACCATCGAGCGCAACATGACCTTGCCGGAATCCCGCCGCAAGAGTGAGCTTTCCTCGATCGAAAAGGTTGAGGCCACCGCGCCGCTTGAAGTGAAATTCACCCTGAAGACGCCGGATGTCACCCTGCTGGCGCAGCTTTCCGACCGCGCCGGTATGATCGTCGCGCCGAAGGCGGCCAAGGAACTGGGCGCCAATTTCGGTTCGAAGCCGGTCTGCGCCGGACCGTTCAAATTCGTCGAGCGCATCCAGCAGGACCGCATCGTGCTCGAGAAATTCGCCGATTATTGGGACAAGGACAAAATTCTGGTCGACAGGGTCGTTTATCTGCCGATCCCGGATACGACCGTGAAGCTTGCCAATCTTCGCTCGGGAGACCTCGATATCGCCGAACGCATCGCGGCCTCCGATGCCGAGTCCGTCAAGAACGACGCCAATCTGACCTATGCGGATGTCATCGGTCCGGGCTACATGGCCATGTATGTCAACATTAACAACGGCCCCCGCGCGGATAATCCGCTCGGCAAGGACAAGCGCCTGCGTCAGGCCTTTTCTTATGCGATTGACCGGGAAGCGATCGGCCAGATCGTCTTCGAGGGTACGTCAAAAGCAGGCAATCAGGCCTTTCCGCCCACAAGCCCATGGTTCAACCAGAACCTTCCTGTGCCGGCGCGCGATATCGACAAGGCCAAGCAACTGATGAAGGAGGCGGGTTACGAAAAACTCGACGTCGAGCTTCAGCACGCTAACAACACGACGCAGACGCAGATGATGCAGGTCATCCAGTCAATGGTCGCGGAAGCCGGCTTCAACGTCACCCTGAAGGCCACGGAATTTGCCACGCTTCTTTCCGAGCAGACCGCCGGCAATTATCAGCTCAGCCGTTCCGACTGGTCGGGACGCATCGATCCGGATGGCAACCTGCATCAGTTCGTCACCTGCAAGGGCGGCATCAACGATGTGAAATATTGCAATCCTGAGGTCGACAAGCTGCTCAACGAGGCCCGCGCCTCGACCGAAGATGCAGTGCGCAAGGAAAAATACGATGCCGCCAGCGTCATCCTCAACGATGACATGCCGATCATCTATCTCGGTCACCAGCCCTATGCCTACGCCATTTCCAACAAGGTCAAGGGCTGGGCGCCATCGCCGGACGGTATGATCCGCCTTCTCGGCGTCTCCAAGGACTGAACACGTCGCATGCGCCGCACGGCCCTGCCGTGCGGCCCTCACGAATTGGCACGAACGAGGGCCACGCTATGCCTGTTTATATCGGCAAGCGACTGCTTGTCGCTATCCCGACGCTTCTGATCATCTCCATTTTCGTCTTCTCGCTGCAAAAACTGCTGCCGGGAGATCCGGTTCTCGCCATGGCTGGCGAAGAGCGCGATCCGGCGACGATTGAATTCCTGCGTGAGAAATATCGCCTGAACGACCCCGTTCCGCTGCAATATGTCAACTGGCTGGGCGGCGTCGTGACGGGCGATTTCGGAATTTCGCTGCGCACAAACCAGCCAGTGCTGGAACTCATCGGTCAGAAGCTGCCGGTCACCATCCAGCTTGCGGTGATGGCGATGTTCTTTGCGATGGTCATCGGCATTCCGATCGGTATTCTCGCCGCCGTCAAGAAGAATACCTGGATCGATTACGCGGCCAATATTGTTGCGCTTTCCGGCCTCTCTATCCCGAATTTCTGGCTCGGCATCATGCTGATCCTGCTGGTGTCGGTCAAACTCGGGTGGTTGCCGGCGTCCGGTTATGAATCGATCTTTGTCGATCCCGTGCGCTCCATCGAAACCATGATCATGCCCGCCTTCGTGCTGGGCAACGCGCTTGCGGCAACGCTGATGCGCCATACCCGGTCGGCGATGGTGGCGGTGCTCAGTTCCGACTATATCCGCACTGCCCGAGCCAAGGGTCTTTCGCCGCGCGAGATCATCCTGTCGCATAGTTTCCGCAATGCGCTTCTGCCCGTTATCACGCTGCTGGCGCTGCTCTTCGGCGAATTGCTGGCCGGGGCGGTGCTAACGGAGCAGATTTTCACCATTCCCGGCTTCGGCAAGATGACGGTCGACGCGGTGTTCACCCGCGACTATGCCGTCGTGCAGGGCATCGTTCTTTGCACCGCCGTCGGCTTCATCCTCATGAACCTTCTGGCCGACATTGCCTATGTCCTGCTCAACCCCCGCCTCAGGGCGACGATCTGAGGCACCGATATCATGACCGTTCTCGATCAAAACCTCTCCGTAGCGGTAACGCGGCAGGAAAGCCGCGCCTGGAAAAAGATGAAGCGCAACAAATCGGCGCTTGCCGGCATGGCTATCGTGCTGTTTTTCGCCGTTCTTGCCATTGCCGCGCCGATCCTTCCGATTGCCGATCCGGTGGCGACCAGCTGGTCGGCCATCCGCAAGGCCCCCTCGGCCGCCCATTGGCTCGGCACCGACGATCTCGGCCGAGACATCCTTTCCCGCATGATCTATGGCGCGCGCGCCTCGCTGATGGCGGGCGTGGTCTCGGTGATGATCGCCGTGGTCATCGGCGTGCCCTTTGGCCTGATTTCAGGTTATTTCGGCGGCTGGGTGGATATGGTCATATCCCGCATCACCGAAGCGTTGCTGGCCATGCCGTTCCTCATCATGGCAATCGCGCTTGCTGCCTTCCTTGGCCCGAGCCTTACCAATGCGATGATCGCCATCGGTCTTTCCGCCATGCCGATTTTCGTGCGCCTGACGCGCGGGCAGGTGCTGGCGGTCAAAACCGAAGACTATGTCGAAGGCGCAAGGTCCATCGGCCTCAACCACATCGACATCATGACGCGTTACATCCTGCCGAATGTTTTTGCCCCTATCATCGTGCAGGCGACCCTGACCGTTGCGACCGCCATTATCGCTGAGGCGAGCCTCTCTTTTCTCGGGCTTGGCCAGCAGGCGCCTGCGCCCTCCTGGGGTTCGATGCTGAATACTGCAAAGAATTTCCTCAGCCAGGCGCCGTGGATGACGATGTGGCCCGGCATCGCCATCTTCCTCGTCGTCATCGGCTTCAATCTTCTGGGCGACGGCCTGCGTGATGCGCTCGATCCGCGCGAAGCATGATTTTTTACAAGGAATATCGGAATGAATGAATTCACCACACGCCCTGAAATCCTTGGAACCTTCGGCGTCGTCACCTCAACCCACTGGATCGCGTCGGCCGTCGGCATGGCGATCCTCGAAAAAGGCGGCAATGCTTTCGACGCGGCCGTCGCCACCGGTTTCGTCCTCCAGATCGTCGAGCCGCATCTTTGCGGTCCGGGCGGAGATATGCCCGCTGTGTTTTATTCGAAAAAGAAGGACAAGGTGGAAGTCATCTGCGCACAGGGCCCGGCCCCGAGCGGTGCGACGATCGAACACTACACGTCGGAAGGACTGAAGCTGATCCCCGGCGATGGGCTGCTGGCCACCGTTATTCCCGGTGCCTTCGACGGCTGGATGCTGATGCTGCGCGATTATGGCACCATGAGCGTGCGCGACGTGCTGGAACCCGCCATCTATTATGCCGAGCAGGGGCATCCGACATTGCCGCGTGTCTCCGCCACCATCAAGGGGCTGGCCGATTTCTTCGAGAAGGAATGGCCGACCTCCCATGAGACGTGGTTGCCGGGTGGTGCCGCACCCGAGCCTCACGCCAATTTCCGCAATCCGGTTCTGGCTGCGACCTATCAGCGGATTATCACCGAAGCCGAAGCGCGTTCCGGCCGCGAAAACCAGATCGAGGCGGCGCGCGACGCCTTCTATCGGGGTTTCGTTGCGGAAGCTATCGACCGTTACGTGAGGACTGCGGAAGTCATGGACGCCAGCGGCGCGCGGCACAAGGGCGTGTTAACGGCGCAGGATATGGCGGACTGGAGCGCGACCGTCGAAGCGCCCCAGACGCTCGACTATCAAGATTGGACGATTGCCAAGACGCCGGCCTGGGGACAGGGTCCGGTTCTGCTGCAATCGCTTGCGCTTCTGAAAGGTTTCGACATTGCGGCTATGGACCCGTCCGGTCCCGATTTCATCCACACCATCGTCGAAGCCATGAAGCTCGCTTATGCCGACCGCGAAGTCTATTACGGCGATCCGGAATTCGGGCAGATCCCGACGGAATATCTCCTGTCGGAAGGCTACAATGCCGGACGCCGCGCGCTGATAAGCGGCGAGGCCTCGCTGGAGCTGCGCCCCGGCACTGTGCCGGGTTACGAAAAGCAGGTGGACGCCACCATGGCCATGCTGGCCGAGATGAGCGGCGCCGGCACGGTCTACGAGCCGACCATGTCGCATCTGACGGAGAAGCGCGGCGATACGGTGCACATCGATGTCATTGACCGCTGGGGCAACATGGTCTCCACCACGCCTTCGGGCGGCTGGCTGCAATCCTCTCCCATCGTGCCCGGCCTCGGTTTCGCGCTCAATTCCCGCGCCCAGATGTTCTGGCTGAAGGACGGCCTGCCAACCTCGCTTGCACCGGGCAAACGACCGCGCACCACGCTGACGCCTTCGCTTGCGCTTCATCAGGGGCGTCCCTCCATGGTGTTCGGCACGCCAGGCGGCGATCAGCAGGATCAGTGGCAATTGCCCTTCTTCCTGCGTTATGCCCATCACGGCAAGAACCTGCAGGCCGCCATCGACATGCCGCTGTTCCACACCGCGCATTTTCCGGGGTCGTTTTATCCGCGCACCCGTTCGCCGGGCGAAATCACCGTGGAAAGCACCGTGGGCGAGGCGACCTTGCAGGAGCTTCGCCGTCGAGGGCACCGCGTCACGGTTGCCGATGCATGGTCGGTCGGGCGGCTCACCGCCGCGCGCCGCGATTCGGACGGCCTGCTGCGCGCCGCCGCGACACCGCGGCTGATGCAGGCCTATGCGGTAGGGCGGTGACACCATGGAGACAAGACCCGTCCTTTCCGTCCGTAACCTCACCACCTCCTTCCTCGTGGATGGCGCGTGGAAGAGCGTCGTGCGCAACGTGTCCTTCGATGTCGCGCCTGGCGAAACCGTCGCGATTGTCGGGGAATCCGGCTCCGGCAAATCGGTGACGTCGCTGTCTCTCATGCGCCTGCTCGCCCCGGCCTCCAGCCGGATCGAGGGGGAGGTGCTGCTCAACGGGCGCGATCTTCTTGCGCTTTCCGAAAGGGAAATGCGCGGTGTGCGCGGCAACGATATCTCGATGATCTTCCAGGAGCCGATGACCTCGCTCAATCCGATCTTCACCATCGGCCGCCAGATTTCTGAAGTACTCATCCGGCACAAGGGGCTTTCGAAGCAGGAGGCGCGGGCGGAGACGGTGCGGCTTCTGGAAAAGGTTCGCATTCCAAACGCCTCCGGTCGTTTCGATGAATATCCTCACCAGTTTTCCGGCGGCATGCGCCAGCGGGTGATGATCGCCATGGCGCTCGCCTCACGGCCGAAACTGCTGATCGCCGACGAGCCGACGACGGCGCTCGACGTCACCATTCAGGGGCAGATCCTCGATCTGATCAAGCTGCTGCAGGAAGAGGAGGGCATGTCGGTCCTTTTCATCACCCATGACATGGGCGTGGTGGCCGAAATCGCCGACCGGACGATCGTGATGTATCGTGGCGATGAGGTCGAGACCGGACCGACGGAAGACATCTTCCGGTGCGGTAAGCACCCCTATACACGGGCGCTGCTTTCGGCGGTGCCGAAGCTCGGCTCGATGCGCGACCGGCAATGGCCGACACGGTTTCCGGTGCTCGACATGAAAACCGGCCTTTCGAGCGAGCCGCAGGAAGTGGCCTGGACAGTTGCGAGTGGGCAGACGCCGGTTCTGTCGGTCAAGAACCTGGTGACGCGTTTTGCCATCCGCTCCGGCCTACTGGCGCGCCAGACGGGCGCGGTCCATGCGGTGGAAAACGTGTCCTTCGATCTGTTTCAGGGGGAAACGCTGTCGCTGGTTGGGGAATCCGGCTGCGGAAAATCAACCACCGGCCGCTCGATCATGCGGCTTGTGGAGCCGACGGCCGGCGACGTTTCGCTCGACGGTTACGATGTGATGCGGCTCGATACGGTTGGCCTGCGCAATATGCGCAAATCCGTGCAGATGATCTTTCAGGACCCGTTCTCGTCGCTCAATCCGCGCATGACGGTGGGCACGGCGATTTCCGAGCCCTTTATCAAGCACAAACTGGGCAACACCAGACAGGCGAAGGAAAAGACTGCCGATCTTCTCGAAAAGGTGGGTCTGTCCGCCGATATGGCCAGCCGCTACCCTCATGAGTTTTCCGGCGGCCAGCGCCAGCGCATCGCTATTGCCCGTGCGCTGGCGCTCGATCCCAAGGTCATCGTTGCCGATGAAAGCGTCTCGGCGCTCGATGTTTCGATCAAGGCGCAGGTCTGCAACCTGCTGCTCGACCTGCAACAGAGCCTCAACCTCGCTTTCCTGTTCATTTCGCATGACATGGCGGTGGTGGAGCGCGTCAGCCATCGTGTGGCGGTGATGTATCTCGGGGAGATCGTGGAGATCGGGCCGCGTGCGGCGGTTTTCGACAATCCGCAGCATCCCTATACGAAAAAGCTCATGGCCGCCGTGCCCGTGCCTGATCCGGCAAGGCGCGGGATAAGGCGCGGCATATCCAATGACGAGCTGAAAAGCCCGATACGGGCAGTGGGATATGAAACACCGGTGCGGAACTACAGGACCGTTTCGCCCGGCCACCTGGTGCAGGTCCAGACTTAGTCCGGGAAACTTATCTTTTCGTTGTCAACGCAATAGCACGCCAAAGAAAAACCCCCGAAGTTGGGTGTCCAACTTTCGGGGGTCAGTTCACGACGCGGGATTGATCTTACCAGCGCTGACTACCATACCAGTCGTCGATATCTTTCCGGGCCTGGTCTTTTTCGTAGCCGTAGCGCTCCTGAATCTTGCCTTCCAGCTGCTCGCGCTTGCCGTCGATGACGTCAAGATCGTCGTCGGTGAGTTTGCCCCACTGCTCCTTGACCTTGCCCTTCATCTGCTTCCAGTTGCCTTCAACGCGATTCCAATCCATCGGTGCTCTCCCATTTTGTTTGGCTTGCACCTGTAAATGTCCGAGCGTGCGCAGGGTTCCGCCCAGCGGTCGTTATGTTCGGCGCAACTGTGGCCTGCTGCCACGAAAAGATCACGATTCATTCAGCGGCAGTTCACGCGGCGGGGCGCTAAATCCTCTCATCCCACAAGGAGGGAGATAAGATGCGCAAGATGATTTTAACCGCCGGACTGATTTTGGGCGCCCTGTTTGGCACCGGCGCGAACGCCATGCCTGTCGGTCAACCGTCTGCACCTTCGGCGACCTACATTCAAAAGGTGGACTATGCCTGCGGACGCGGTTTCCATTTGACCCCGCGCGGCTATTGTCGTCCGAACGGGCAGCGTTATGAGCGCGGCTGGGACAGGCGCGACCGCTGGGAAGCCCGCCGTGAATGGCGCGAGCGTCAGGCCAGACGGGAATGGCGCGAGTGGCGCGACCGCAGGGATTATCGCGACCGACGCGACTATTATCGATACTGATCTGGCAAGGCCCTCCCCACCTCGGGAGGGCCTTTCTCATAGGGCCCGGTGAGGTCCTTACGATCCGGAAAAGAATCCCACACCGATTTCGCCGCTCCGGCGGTTGTCGCGCGCATGGCGTATTTTCAGCGCCAGGATCGTCGTCCTTCGCTTGATGAGCTGAAGGCCCACCTTGCGGTGGAAATCGCCAAGTGGGGACCGGTGGTCAAGGACACGAATGCGCAGATGGAACGACCGGTAATGGCCGATACCATCTCGACTTTCCGCTTGCGCATCCAGCTGGTGTGGTGTTTCCGCATCACTCACCAGTCGGTTGCAAAAACCCGCTTGGCAAGCTCCGGCCGTTGAGTTACAAGTCTCGCTACCGCGTCAGATCGAACAAAGGGAGGCGTTGCATGACACCGGCATTCTTCGAAACCCTCCCGCAGGGAATGACCCGACACTAGGTCATATCCATTCGCGGCCCGCCGATTGCGCGCCCGACATGCGGTTTTATTTCCCCCATAGCCCGATTGATCTGACGGGATCACTTCGTCTCCCGCGCGGGCTGTGCCATCCAACTTCCGTTTTGAGGACCGGTCGCCGATTATAGGGCGCTGGGCTGGTAAAAATGACTCGCAAGAAGCTCGATTTCCGCGCCGATGCCTATCGACATGTGCTCGGCTTTGTTTTCAACCATTGGCGTCATCGGCCGGCGCTGGTGGGTTTCATCATCGTTCTGGTGATTGCCAGCACGTTGGCTGAAGTGATGGTGCCGGTCTTTTCCGGCCAGATCGTCGATGCCATTGCCGGTGGAGACGAGGCCGGCAACGGGGCAGATAAGGCGCTGCGCGCCTTTGTCATCGTGGTGTCTCTGGGGCTGGTGAGCGTTGTGCTGCGCTGGTTCATCTTCAACGGCATCATCCGGCTGACGCTGAAAATCATGGCGGATGTCGCCAATAACGGCTTCCACAAGGTGCAGCGTTTCTCCACCGACTGGCATGCCAACAGCTTCGCCGGCTCCACGGTGCGCAAGATCACGCGCGGCATGTGGGCGCTGGATTCGCTCAACGACCTTCTGCTGGTCGCACTTCTGCCTTCCATCGTCATGCTGGTGGGCGCCACCATTGTGCTCGGCAGCTACTGGCCGGTCATGGGCCTGATCGTCGGTCTCGGATCGCTGATCTATATCGGCGTAACCGTGGGGCTTTCGATGGGCTATGTTTCGCCGGCGGCAAGGCTTGCCAATGCCTGGGATACCAGACTTGGCGGCGCGCTGGCGGACGCCATCAGCTGCAATTCAGTGGTCAAGGCCTTTGGCGCCGAGGCCCGCGAGGAAACGCGCCTTGGCCATGTGCTGGTGAAGTGGGATCACCGCACACGCAGGACATGGAAGCGCGGCACGCTGAACGGCACGATCCAGAGCTTCATGATGGTCTCCATGCAGGCCGGCATTCTGGGTACGGGCCTCATCATGTGGCAACAGGGGCTGGCGACGCCGGGCGACATTACCTTCGTGCTGGCGATGTTCTTCGTGTTGCAGGGTTATCTGCGCGATGTGGGGCAGGATATCCGCAACCTGCAACGCGCCGTCAACGACATGGAAGAGCTGGTGCTGCTGGACAAGATGCCGCTCGGCATCGAGGACAGGCCGGACGCCGGACCGATCAGGATCGGAAAGGGCGAGATCGTCTTCGATCACGTCACCTTCCAGTATGGCGCGCATCCCACGCCGCTTTACGATGACTTTTCGGTCACCATCAAGGCGGGTGAACGGGTGGGCCTGGTCGGCCATTCCGGTTCGGGCAAGACAACCTTCGTCAAGCTCATCCAGCGGCTTTACGACATCAAGTCGGGCGAAATCCGCATCGACGACCAGAATGTCGCCGGGGTTACGCAGTCCAGCCTGCGCGGCCAGATCGCCATCGTGCAGCAGGAGCCCATCCTGTTCCACCGCACGCTGGCGGAAAACATCGCCTATGGCCGGCCGGACGCCACGCGGCGTCAGATCGAGCAGGCGGCGAAACAGGCGAGCGCCCATGATTTCATCATGTCCCTTCCCAAGGGATATGAGACGATGGTGGGTGAGCGCGGCGTCAAGCTGTCGGGCGGCGAGCGTCAGCGTGTCGCCATCGCCCGTGCTTTCCTTGCGGATGCGCCGGTGTTGATACTGGACGAGGCCACTTCCAGCCTCGACAGCGAAAGCGAAGTGCAGATCCAGCAGGCGATGGAACGGCTAATGGTCGGCCGCACCACGCTGGTCATCGCCCATCGGCTGTCCACGGTCAGGGCGCTGGACCGGCTGCTCGTCTTCGACAAGGGCAGGATTGTCGAAGAGGGTGACCACCAGGCGCTGATCCGCCTCCATGACGGCATCTACCGCAGGCTGTTCGAACGGCAGGCGCTGGAGCTGACCAAGGGCCTGGTGGCCTGAAAAAAAAGAAACGCCGGGGGTGTTCCCCCGGCGTTCACTACCCGAACATTGAACCTACGCCATCAGCGCGCCGCTTTTTTGCGTAAGGGCGTGTTTCGCGCAACACCAACAGGACGGTGAACCATGGATTTCCACCCGATCGCAAAGCCACAACGCCTTGTCATCAGGGGAACCCATATCCATGTCGCATTCCATCACGCTTTCAGACCTCTCGTGGTCCACACCTGACGGTCATCCGCTCTTTTCCGACATCAACCTTCACTTCGGACCCGAACGCACCGGCCTTGTCGGGCGCAACGGCGTCGGCAAGACGACGCTTCTGAAACTGATCGCCGGCGAGTTGCCGCCGTCCGCGGGCACGGTGTCCGTCTCGGGCAGCGTCAATCTCCTGCGCCAGAGCGTGCAGGTTGTGTCCGACGAGACTGTCGCCGACCTGTTTGGTGCGCGCGAGGCGCTGGACGCGCTCGCCCGTGCGCAGTCGGGAACGGCCACTATCGATGAGCTTGAGGACATTGACTGGATGCTGGAGGAGGAAATTGCCAAGGCGCTCGCGCAGGTCGGGCTGGACGCCTTGCCCTCCACGCCGCTTTCGGCGCTTTCCGGCGGGCAGCGCACGCGGGCCGCACTTGCGGCGCAAATCCACGCCGCGCCGGATTTCCTGATCCTTGACGAACCGACCAATAATCTCGACCGGGAGGGGCGCATTTTCGTTGCCGATTTTCTGGCGGCCTGGCGCGGCGGAGCGATCGTCGTCAGCCACGATCGGGAGCTTCTCGAAACCCTCGATGCCATCGTCGAAATGACCACGCTCGGTGTTACCCGTTACGGCGGCAACTGGAGCCACTACCGCGCACAAAAGGCGCTGGAGCTGGCCGCCGCCGAACAGGACTTCGCGAATGCGGAAAAGCGTCTGTCCGAGGTCAGGCGCCGTTCACAGGAGGCGTTGGAGCGCAAGGCCCGCCGTGACAGCAGGGGTGCCGCAAAAGCGGCGAGGGGAGACATGCCCCGTATCCTTGTTGGTGCGATGAAGAGGCGTGCCGAAAAGACGAGCGGCGACAACGCCAATCTGGCCAGCCGCCTGACGGCCGAGGCGACGGACGATCTGAATACGGCGCGGGAACGGATCGAAATCCTGCAGGGCGTCAGTGTTACATTGCCGCCCAGCGGCCTGCACACGACAAAAACCGTGCTCAGCCTGCAGAACCTGACTGCGGGGTATCGGGCCGAACACCCCGTGCTTCGCGACCTGTCCTTCGAAATTACCGGGCCGCAACGCGTTGCCGTAACCGGCCCGAACGGATCGGGAAAAACGACGCTGCTTTCGGTGATCACGGGGGACTTGCCGCCGTCTGAGGGGGTGGTACATGTCGGGGTGAAGTCCGTGTTTCTCGATCAGCAGGTCAGCCTGCTCGACGCGAGCCTGTCCATCCGCGACAACTTCCTTCGGCTCAATCCGAAGGCGGGGGACAATGCCTGCCGCGCCGCCCTTGCGCGCTTCATGTTTCGTGCCGATGCCGCCTTGCAGATCGTTGCAACACTCTCGGGCGGGCAGATGCTCAGGGCAGGTCTCGCCTGTGTTCTGGGAGGCCCGCAGCCTCCGCAATTGCTGATCCTTGATGAGCCGACCAACCATCTGGATATTGATTCCATCGCCGCCGTGGAGGTTGGCGTTCGGGCCTATGACGGCGCCTTGCTGGTCGTCAGCCATGATGAGGCGTTTCTCGCCGGCATCGGCATCGATCGGCGGCTGGAACTTGGAAAGTCAGAGGTGCCTTCCGGCCCTCAGTAGTTCACCGTCACGACGACCGTATCGGAGTAGTTCCCCGGCGCCGGCGTGGTCTGCGCGGGGACGCGGCCATAGACGGTCAGTGTTTGCAAGCCGCCTGTTCCGGTGCCGGTGGCTATCTCGCCTGCCGCACTTCCCCAGACATTCGTGCGGTTTGCGTCGCGGTAGAGACCATAGATTATAGATGCGCCTCCCTGCACCATCTGGCGCGCGGCCGGCGGGCTGTTGCTCAGGCCGCCATTGAGCGCGACACTATAGTTCAGATTGGTGGTGCAGGTCAGATTGATCGCTCCGGTCGCATTGACTGCCGTGTTCAAGACGCCATGACTGCCAAAATCGATGTTCTGGGCCGAGATGATGCATGTGGGCGCCACCGCGGCCGACACGTTGAACGGCACTTGCGTGGGGTTCTGGGTCACGGAAGAGCAACTTGGTGCAAGCAGGGTAAAGGTCGTATAGGTGAAGCTCGTTTCCGCGCCGGCAAAGCTGGAGAGGTATAGGCCGCGCGCTGCCGAGGCCTGACCGGCGTTGATCCGGCCATAGACCGTGCGGCTCGTGGTGTTGATCAGGAGCGGCAACGCCATATCGATTGGCGGAGGCGAACCGAGTGCGGGCTGCGTGACCGATCCCCAGGAGGTCGTTCGCGCCGAGTTCTGGTAAAGCTGGTAGTTGAGGATGTTGCTGCCCTGAAGCATGCGACGGATGCCGCCCGACTGTCCGCCGCTTCCGGCATTGATGTTGGGGCATATGCGGATGGAAAGCCCCAGCGACAACGGGTTGGAACAGGTGACCGACAATGTCGCCGTCGTGTCCACGGCGCTGCCGCTTGCGAGATTGACGAAACCGAAATTCATGTCCGACATGCTGAAGGTGCAGCTTTGCGCCAGGACCGGTGAAGCCGAGAGGAAGGCTGCGATGGCAAGGGCGGCACGGGTCAGGGCCTTCATTGGATGCTCCTGCATAGGGCTTCGAAAGTTGCGCGCGTCTCGCCGGCAGAGGGGTCGGCAGAGGGCACGGTGATCTGTGCTTCGCAAGCGCCCTTCGTCGGCTGCTTGATGCGGAGCCGATGCGTTTCGCTGATATTGTCGAGATAGGCCTGTCCGTCATAACCGACGATAAAATCGCGCTTGCCGTCAATTTTGCCGGTCGATCCGGTTTCGATGAACTCGCCGCTCTCGCCTTTCAGCGTCACCAGCGCCACCTGTCCCTCGGTTTCCACCTTGAAATTGACCACGGCCCCCGCGCGGTCGGTCGGCGTCACGGTCTGTTTCGTGCGGTCTATGCGGGCGTCGACCGGAAGATTGCTGGGGTCGAGCGTGATGTTATTGACGTCGTAGGAACGAAGGTTCGGAAGCAATATCTTGCCGCGGCGGTTGGTCTGGCCGATGGGGCGGTTTTCCAAAAGGATATCGACGCCGGGCGCGCCCGCATCCACCACGGCGAAAGCGTCATCGATCCGGTTGCCGACAAAGACATCGCCGCCGGCGAGCGCTATCGATCCTTCGATCTGCGCATAGGCCTGTGTCGTGCGGTTGAATTGATCGACGCCGGCCGAAACGCGGGCGGTGCTGCCGCGGTAACTGCCGGAAACGGAGGCGATATCGTTGCCGCCGGTCGAGCCGCGCAGGCGCCAGCCATAACTTCCCTCGGCCTGTTCTTCGGATTTTCCGACCTCTGCTGTCAGCGAATAGCCATCCGCATCCGACGACATGCCGGCCGAGCCGGAGACGCCACCGCCGAACGACCAGGACAGGCCCGCGAAGACGCCGTAGGATTGGCTGTCCTCAAGGTCCTTATAGGCGGTGATGAAGATATTGCCGTTCTCGCCGAACGGCCGCGTGGCAGAAAGGCCGAGCAACCGGGATTTCCTTTCATCGAAGGTTTCCACCTGCGTATAGGAAAAGTTCAGGCTCGTTTCATCGAAAGCAAGCTGTGTGGAAACGGAAATCTGATCCACGGCACGCGGCGGCCGCGCGCTCAGCAGGCCGGAGATCGTCCTGAGTGTCGAGCTATCGGCGGAGACCGACGCCATGTCGTGATAATCGCCGAATGCCCGTTGCGACCGGGCCTGAAATTTGAGCCCGAGCAATTCGGCTTCGACGCTTGCGGAGAGCTGGTGGCCGCTTTCCTCGCCAAAGCGGCTGGATGCACCGGAAATCGCCGCCAGCCCATGGGCTCCAAGCGTGAAGACGCCGCCAAGGCCGATATTATAGAAATCCTCGCCGCCTTCCGCATGGCCCTCAAGCGTCAGGCCATCAGACAGGCCGTAACGAACCGTCGCCGATCCGAGCAATTTTTCGTCGTAATCGAAGGAAGAGGTTCCGTAATTGCGCCGGGCAAAACCGAGCTCCGCTGAAAAATCGACGAGACCCTTCGCCAGCAGGTCCGGTGACGTATAAAAGGGCGTTTCGGATACGGTTTCGCGGCCCAGCGCATCCCGCACCACCAGCCTCGCATTGCCCGCGCCGCTGATAACGGGAAGATTGGTGATGGAAAACGGGCCTTCGGGAACATCCTGCGACAGACGGCGGATGTTGTTGACATAGACGTCGACAGTGGAGGGCACGGCCGCTGAACCGGCAAATTCCGGCATCGGCATGGTGACGATATCCGGCCGCAGGTCGAAATTGCGGCGGATCTGCAGGCCGCCGAGCCGCGTTGGGCGTGTCCAGCTCAGCCCGCCGGTAATGAGATCGCCGGCCCGGTAGCTCGTCAGCGTTTCTTCGTGTGAATAGCTCCAGGTGGTATCGAGGCGCTGGGTATCGAACTCCGACAGGCGCGATGTGCTCAAAACATGCGATGAGGAGAGCACGCCGAGCGGACCGAAGGCCCTGCTTTCCAAAAGGGCCGAGACACCGTTGAAATCGGCGATGTCAGACCATTTGTTGCCGCCGGAGGAACCGTAGATCGTGTAATTCACCAGACCTCCAAAATCGCTCGTGGCCTTTTCCCGGGTCTCTTCGTGTTCTTCCTGCGCAATCTTGCCGGAGGCGTCGATCACCCTGTTTGCCCGTGCCGCCATCGGCAGGGTGAAATGCATGGACTGGCTACCTTCATCGTAACGCGCCACCACATCCGGCAGCCGGGAAATATCGATCCAGCCATCATCGCCGGCAGCGCTTTCAACCGGAGAAATCCCGATATTGTTCAGCTGTTCCGGTTCGATCAGAAACGATCCGGCGTCGTTTTGACGAAATGTGGCGATCAGTTCTGTCGAAACATCGTTGATGTAGACTTCGAGCTGCAACCGTCCCGCTTCTTTTGCGGCAAAAGAGGCCGGTTGCGCCGCAGGAGGTATATCCTGCGCCACGGAAAATTTGCCCGATGAAATGACCGTCAGAGCGGCAATCGTCAAAACGGCGAGATCAGCCGCCCGAGACGCGCGCCGTCGCATTGACGGGGCCGCCTTCGCTGTCTGCCGAAATCTTCAGCGTGCCGCCGCCTCTCTTGCCGCCCGTTGCCGGAACCACAAAGCTTGCGGCGGATCCGCCAAGCACATATCCCACCAGCCCCTGCTGCCGGGCAATCGCCTGCCCGTTGCCGCCGGAAAGCATCAGGTTGGCGATCCTTATCCGCCTCTCGCCCGTATTTGACACCGAGACCCGGTAGCCATTGCCCTGCGGCGTTATCTTCCAGGCCGGTTCCGCATCACCTGTGGAAGCGGGCGAGAAGAAAACGGGTATGGAGTGGCGCACCACCAGATTAACCGTGCCGGATTGCGGTCTTCCCGCCGGCGGCAACTCATCGACGATGACGCGGTAGCTCTCTTCGGCGCGCAGCGGGGCCTTGGAAAGCCGGACGATGCGGATAAGGTTCTCCGCACCGCCCTTCAGCTGCGTCATCGGCGGGCTGGCGACGACGTCCTGCGCCGCCGTATAGACGTCCTGCCCATTTTTCTGGGTCCAGCGGAATATTCTGACCTGAACGTTGATCGGGGTTTTCGCATCGTTCCAGATGCGGAGGCTGGAGGCCGCCGTGGGCGCTTTAAGATCCAGAAGTACGGGGGCGACCCGCAGCGATGCAGCCTGTGAAGATGAAACAGTCAAACCGGCAAAAAACGCAGCCGCTAAGGTAAAAACACGCATGCGCGATCCTCCCTGTGGCGATCAGTAGTTGAGCGTGGCCGTCACCGTATCGGTATAGACGCCGACCGCAGGTGTCGTCTGGGCAGGAACGCGCCCATAGACAGTGAATGTCTGTGGCGCTCCGGTTCCCGTTCCCGTTTGCCGGTCCGTTCCCACAGTGTTGCCCCACACCGTGCTATGCGCCGCAGTTGTATAAAGGGAGTAGGAAATGGTCGCGCCGCCAGGCGATGTCATCAGACGGTTGGCGACCGTTGCGCCCGAGCCAGCGCCGGCGCTAAGGCCGAGACTGAAAGGGGTACTGGCTGTGCATTGCACGACAATGTCGCTGGTCGCATCGATATTGCTGCCGATCACACCATTCGTGCCGAAATCAAGGTTGCCGGCGGAATTGATCTGGCATGCGGCCTGAATGGTGATCTGGACATTGAAATTCGTCGTGGCGACCTGGGCGACGCCGGATGCCGGGGTGAGGACCAGCGCCGCAAATGATAACAAATAGCCTGATGCTGCAAACTTCATGCTGCCTCCCCAAGCTGCTGCGCTGCCGGTTTTTCGATGCGCAACATGCAATTACGCCAATAACGGGTAATTAGAATAATCTAATACTCGTCCTGATTTGGTTAATAAATCCTTAAAGCTGACGTCTGAAAAACCACTGGCTGAAATGCGGCGGCTGCCACAATCAAAAGTGCCGCGGCGTGATCGCAAAGCACACGATCGGCGCTAAAACCCGTCTACGGCTTTTTTACTGAAATGCGACATCTTGTCAGCCGGCGCCGGTTGGCGTACTCGAAATCGACAGAAACCCGGGCCGATCAACAGTACCGTTCGGTGAGGCTGTGTTCGGCTCCATAGACACCATGACGTTGGGATTGCGATGAACCTTTACCTGGATTACCTGGCTGAAATCAAAAGCAGAGAAACACTGGGTCTCGCACCCAAACCCATTGATGACGGCGCGCTGACGGCCGAAATCATCGAGCTCATCAAGGATGCCGGCAGCGAATACCGCGCCGATGCGCTGAAGTTCTTCATCTACAACACCCTGCCCGGCACCACGAGCGCCGCCGGCGTCAAGGCCGCCTTCCTGAAGCAGATCATCCTCGGCGAAGCGATCGTGCCGGAGATCACGCCTTCCTTTGCGCTGGAGCTGCTGTCGCACATGAAGGGCGGCCCGTCGATCAAGGTGCTGCTCGATATCGCGCTCGGTAACAACGCTGCGATTGCCGCCCAAGCCGGTGAAGTGCTGAAGACCCAGGTCTTCCTTTACGATGCCGACATGTTCCGCCTGCGTGACGCCTACAAGGCCGGCAACGCCATCGCCAGGGACGTTCTGGAAAGCTACGCCAAGGCAGAATTTTTCACCAAGCTTCCCGATGTCGAAGACGAGATCGAGATCGTTACTTTCATCGCCGCCGAAGGCGATATTTCGACCGACCTTCTGTCTCCCGGCAACCAGGCGCATTCGCGCTCGGACCGCCAGCTGCACGGCCAGTGTATGATCTCGCCGGAAGCGCAGGCGGAAATCGTCGCGTTGCAGCAGCAGCATCCGGACAAGCGGGTGATGATGATCGCCGAAAAGGGTACGATGGGTGTCGGCTCGTCGCGCATGTCCGGCGTCAACAACGTGGCGCTGTGGACTGGCAAGCAGGCCAGCCCCTATGTGCCCTTCGTCAATTACGCTCCCATCGTCGCCGGCACCAACGGCATCTCGCCGATTTTCGCCACCACCGTCGATGTGACCGGCGGCATCGGCATCAACCTGAAAAACTGGGTGAAGAAGCTCGGCGAAGACGGCAAGCCGATCCTCAACAATGACGGCAACCCGATCCTCGAACAGAAATATTCGGTCGAAACCGGGACCGTGTTGAAGATCGATTCCAAAAACTACAAGCTTCGTGACGAGAACGGCACGGAACTGGTGGACCTCGCCTCTTCCTTCACGCCCCAGAAGATGGAGTTCATGAAAGCCGGCAGCTCCTATGCTATCGTCTTCGGCAAGAAGCTCCAGACATTCGCGGCTGAAACGCTTGGTGTTGAGGCCACTCCGGTCTTCGCGCCCAACAAGGAAATTTCCATCGAAGGCCAAGGCCTCACTGCGGTTGAGAAGATTTTCAATCGCAACGCCGTCGGCGTCACACCCGGCAAGGTGCTGCATGCCGGCTCCGACGTCCGCGTCAAGGTCAACATCGTCGGCTCGCAGGATACGACCGGCCTGATGACCGCGCAGGAACTGGAAGCAATGGCGGCCACCGTCATTTCGCCGCTGGTGGACGGCGCCTACCAGTCGGGCTGCCACACGGCCTCCGTCTGGGACAAGAAGGCGCAGGCCAACACGCCGAAGCTCATGGCCTTCATGCACAATTTCGGCGTCATCACGGGTCGTGACCCGAAGGGCGTCTATCATTCCATGACAGATGTGATCCACAAGGTGCTGAACGACATCACCGTGGATGACCGGGCAATCATCATCGGCGGCGACAGCCACACCCGCATGTCGAAGGGCGTCGCCTTCGGTGCCGACTCCGGTACCGTCGCGCTGGCGCTTGCAACCGGTGAAGCGACCATGCCGATCCCGCAATCGGTCAAGGTTACCTTCAAGGGCACGATGCAGCCCTATATGGACTTCCGCGACGTGGTGCACGCCACGCAGGCGCAGATGCTTCAGCAGCACGGCGACAACGTCTTCCAGGGCCGTATCATCGAAGTCCATCTCGGTACGCTGCTTGCCGACCAGGCCTTCACCTTCACTGACTGGACGGCCGAAATGAAGGCCAAGGCGTCGATCTGCATTTCCGAAGACGAGACGCTGATCGAGTCGCTGGAAATAGCCAAGTCGCGCATCCAGATCATGATCGACAAGGGCATGGACAATTCCGCACAGACCCTGAAAGGTCTGATTGCTAAGGCAGATCAACGTATTGCCGAAATCCGTTCAGGTGAAGTGCCAGCCTTGAAGCCGGACGCGAATGCGAAATATTTCGCGGAAGTCGTGGTAGATCTCGATGTCATCAACGAGCCGATGATCGCAGACCCTGACGTCAACAATAACGACGTTTCCAGACGCTACACGCATGACACAATCCGCCCGGTTTCCTACTACGGCGCGACAAAGAAAGTCGATCTCGGCTTTGTCGGCTCGTGCATGGTACATAAGGGTGACGTGAAGATCGTTGCGCAGATGCTGCGGAACCTCGAAAAGGCCGAAGGCAAGGTCGAGTTCAAGGCACCGCTCGTCGTCGCTGCACCGACCTACAACATCATCGATGAGTTGAAGGCGGAAGGAGATTGGGAAATCCTCCAAAAATATTCCGGCTTCGAATTCGATGATATCAATCCGAAGACCACGAACCGCACCGAATACGAAAACATCCTTTATCTCGAGCGCCCGGGCTGCAACCTTTGCATGGGCAACCAGGAAAAGGCGGCAAAGGGCGATACGGTTCTTGCGACATCGACTCGCCTCTTCCAGGGCCGCGTGGTTGAAGACAGCGCCGAAAAGAAGGGTGAATCGCTCCTGGCCTCCACCCCGGTCGTCGTGCTTTCTGCCATCCTCGGCCGCACGCCGAGCATCGAGGAGTATCGTTCTGCTGTCGATGGGATCGACCTGACGAAGTTCGCTCCGCCGAAGGTAACGCCGATCGATTCCCAGTCGGTGCACTACTAAGATTGTGAGCGTCGCGGCGCGCGGCTGTAAGACGCCCGCGCTGGCGCTGCATCAACCAACGAGAAGAGCGGGGAGAAATCCCCGCTGTTTTTATGGGCCGGTGGTGTTGCGATGTAAGCGACGCGAGACCAAAAACGTTTCACGGCTTGGCCGTCGCGGATTTTTGCGTTAACTAGGCTCGATGATAAAAACTTCGAGTATCACCTGCATCTAGCTCCCGCCGTTGCGTGAGGAGCATCGAGCGAAAAGCCGACAGGCTTGACGCTTGGCGTCGGTTTGCCTTGAGGCAAGCCAGTGCGAACATATGCAGTGAGATTACCCCAATGGAAAACTACTTCGAAAGCCCGTTCCGGGGCGTCACGCTTGACAAGCAGGTCAAGAACCCAAACCTCGTGGTCGGGAAATATAGCTATTATTCCGGTTATTATCACGGCCACAGCTTTGAGGACTGCGCCCGTTATCTGTTGTCGGATGAAGGCGCGGACAGGCTGATAATCGGGAGCTTCTGTTCGATCGGTTCGGGCGCCGCCTTCATCATGGCGGGCAATCAGGGTCATCGCAACGAGTGGATCAGCACCTTCCCGTTTTTCTTCATGCCCGAAGTGCCGGAGTTTGAAAACGCCGGCAACGGTTATCTGCCAGCGGGCGATACCGTCATCGGTAACGATGTCTGGATAGGCTCGGAAGCGATCATCATGCCCGGCATTACGGTTGGTGATGGCGCAGTGATCGGAACGCGGGCGCTGGTGACGAAGAATGTCGAACCTTACGCCATCGTTGGCGGCAATCCCGCAAAGACGATCCGCAAGCGGTTCGATGACGGCAGTATCGCCATGCTGATCGAGATGAAATGGTGGGATTGGCCGGCTGAGCAGTTGCAGGCTGCAATGCCGCTCATGACCAGCGGCAATGTCGCGGAGCTTTATCGGTTCTGGCAATCCGATAAGTCCCAGTCGTAAAATCCCCGGCCCGCCTCATTGCGGCGGGCCGGAATTTCCTCAGGATCAAATTGGCGAACCGCTGGCGATTTTTGACAGCTCCGACGTGTTGAAAGGAAGTTTGCCTCTTGGCGCGATTGGAGTATCACAATCAGCTTGGCCCATTACAGGACGCTTTCGGCAGTTGCGACCTCATCCGTCGCAGCCTCACTTCCAGCTGCCGTCTGACCTGCGCGTCGCCCTGGGCCGTGGCAACGGTGATGCCTTTTAGCCAAGCCGCCGTGGCCCCTTCATTGTCGCCCAATCGCAACAGGTTGAGGCCAAGCTCCGCCCAGGCGGCGGAATAATCCGGTTTTTGCCGGACCGCTTCCTGAAGATGCCGCACAGCTTCCGGAAATTCCCCGGAGGCTGCAAAGGACTTGGCTAGCGAAAAGCGCAGAAGCGCGCTGTCTCGGCCGCTGTTCAGAATGTTCGTCAGCTGCTGTTTCATCAAATTATCCAGGACCATTTGTCGGGTTGGGTTTGGGAGAGCAGTCGTGCCCCCCGCATCAGTCGAGGTTACGGGATACGGCCTCGAGAGTGGTTGAGGTCAACAGAGATCGTTGATGAAAACTTGTCGCGTCGTATTTGGTTTTGTTTAACCGCGTCGTTTGAAAAGCCCAACCTCCGGTTTTGTAGGCCTAGCTTCCTCATGGCTTTTCCAGCAAGGAGCGAGTTCGCCGTTCTTAATCGCAAGCAAGGCCAGCATGCCCCTCCAAAAAAACAAAGACCGAGAGGAATACTCACAGCATCTGCTTCTTCTGTGCCGCATCGCAGCATGGCTTGGCCTTGCGCTTGGGGCGGGTTGGTTCGTGTTCTTTGCTCTGACGGGACGGTGGAATATCGCAATCAGCCTTCTTGTGCTCGGTGCAGCGGTCATTCCTTGCTGGCTGATTTGCCTGAAGGGCCATTTTTCATGCGGTCTTATCCTCGCCCAGATCGCTTGCACCCTGTTTGTGTGCTGGTATTCGGTTTCGATCGATGTGCAGGACGCGGCAGTGCCCAGAACGACACACCTTTACCTGCTCGTCATCGTCTTCGTTGGCTATATGAATTTTCAACGCCAGCGCTCGATCCCCCAGTTCATGGTCATTTCGTCCGGTCTCATAGCTTTCATTTTTCTGTGTGCCTCCGCTGCGAGCTTCCCTTTCCATATCTCGATCTCGCAGGAAGTGAGAAGCGTCAGCGCATGGTTCAACGGCATTTTCGCGACGAGTATGTTGTGCGGAGGCGTCGCGGCGATGCAGGCTCAATTTCGCAGCCAGACAAAAAACGCATTGGAGTTGCGGACTGCGCTTTCCAACGGGCAATTCGAACTTTTTTATCAGGCGCAGGTGCGTGCGGACGGCTCGGTGAGCGGAGCAGAAGCGCTTTTGCGCTGGAACCATCCGAAACGGGGCAAAATATCACCGGCGGAATTCATTCCACTTGCCCAACGCACGGGCTTTATGCCGACAATCGGCGAATGGGTGATTGTTGAAGCTTGCAAGACCCTGGCAAGATGGCAGGAAAACGCTTCGACCCGTCACTTGACGCTTTCGATCAACATCACTGCGGATCATTTCGTGGATACGGGATTTGCCGCTCAGCTTCGCGAAGCCGTTTCGTCTAATGCCATTGACGCACGGTTACTCAAGCTGGAGTTGACCGAAAGCGTTTTTCTTTCGGATATAGAAGCCGCCATCGCCAAGATGAAGCTCCTGCATCGCGCGGGGTTTGCGATCGCGCTTGATGATTTCGGAACCGGCTATTCGTCTCTCAGTTATCTTCGTCAATTGCCGTTGAAACAGCTCAAGATTGATCGCAGCTTTGTAAAGGGCGTGAGCGAAAACGGGCGTCTTTCCGCAATTACCAAAAACATTGTCAGAATGGGACACGACCTCTCTCTGGAGGTCCTTGCCGAAGGCGTGGAAACAGAGGCCGAATTGCGCATGATGTTGTCATACGGCTGCGAGTTTTTCCAGGGCTACTTTTTCGCAAGGCCCATACCACTGGAGGAGTTTGAGCAGTATGCGGCTCGCGCTCGAGCGCATTGAACACCTTTATCCATGGGCGACGGGCCGCGTTTGCGCGCCTGGCCCTCGAACGTCTGCGCCATAGAGGACAAGAACCGGTTGTCATAAACTGGAACCAGACACCCGATGAGGCCGGATTTCGAACTCCTCAAGCCGCGGGCTCGCAGGTTGGTGGTGTAACGTTGCGCCTTGGCAAGCGAGAGAATCTTGCCGGCAGTCTCTTCCGAAATCCGCCGCTTGCGCCACGATCCGTTCAACACGGCGCTGACCCTCGAGGCTGATGCGCGAACGGAAAGGTTCTATCTACCCGTGCTGACCGACTTCACCATGAAATTCACCGTAAGACGGAAGCGAGAAATTCGCGTGTGCGGTCTTCTTTCGGCTGGCCGAAAATCTCGTCCGGTTTCCCCTGTTCGCAGATGCGGCCCTTGTCGAAGAAGCAGACGCGGTCCGAGACTTCCCGGGCAAAGCGCATTTCGTGGGTGACGAGAAGCATCGTCAGGTCATGCTCATGGGCCAGGTCGCGGATGACGGACAGCACTTCGCCAACCAGTTGCGGGTCCAGTGCCGAGGTCGGCTCATCGAAAAGCAGGACACGCGGACGCATGGCAAGCGAGCGGGCAATGGCGACGCGCTGCTGTTGCCCGCCGGAAAGCTGCACTGGATAATGATCCTTCTTATCCACAAGCCCGACCATCTTCAGCAATTCGATTGCGCGCGCCTCCGCCTCTGCGCGGCTGATGCCCAGAACCCGCACCGGCGCCTCCACGATATTGCGAAGGACGGTCATATGGGGAAAGAGATTGAAGCTCTGGAACACCATGCCGACGTGATTGCGGATCTGGCGAAGATGCTTTTCGGAGGCTTTGAAAGGTCCTTTGCCGCCCGGCTCCTGGTAGGACATGTCCGCAAGCCTCAGTCTTCCCTCCTGGAACGGCTCCAGCGTCATGAGAATGCGCAGGACCGTTGATTTGCCGGAGCCGGATGGACCGATGAGGGTGACTTTTTCGCCCTTCGCGACGCTGAAATTGAACCGGTCGAGGACTGTCAGAATGCCGAAGCGTTTCGTGACATCGGAAAATTCGATCAGTGGCTGGTTGGTGGTGTTGGTCATCGCAAGGGAATTCCTGCTTTTGGAAGCGCTCTTTGCAGGCGGCTGAGGCCTGCCGAGCAGATTATGGTCAGAAGAAGGAAGATCAGGCCCACAAGCGTCAGCGGTACCAGATATTCGAAGGTGCGCTCGCCGATCATATTGGCAAGCCCCATCATTTCTAGAACCGTGACGACGGATAGCACCGGCGTTTCCTTGATCATGGCGACAAGATAGTTGCCCATGGCCGGCACGATGCGCGGGATCGCCTGCGGGATGATGACGTCCCTGTAGGTCTGCATGTGCGTGAGATTAAGCGCCGTCGCCGCTTCCCATTGGCCGTGATGCACCGCCTCGATGCCGCCGCGATAGACTTCGGACGTATAGGCGGCATATTGCAGGCCGAGCGCCAGTGCGCCGGTGAGAAATGCCGGCAGGACAATGCCGAAATCCGGAAGCACGTAATAGAGAAAGAACAGCTGCACAAGAAGCGGCGTATCGCGCAGGAATTCGACAATCAGCGCGGTTGGCCAGGAGATCATCCTGACGCGGCTGCGGCGTAGCAGTGCAAAGACGAGCCCCAGAACCAGCGCAATGGCAAAGCCGGCGGCGGCGGCCTTCAGCGTCACCGTGAGCCCGATCAGAATGATGGGCAGGATGGAGGTCGTGTAGGTGAGCCAGGTGGTCGTATCCCATTCGTAACCATACATCATGAGCAGATATCCTTACGAATGGCGCGTGCGCGGGAAGACGTTGCCGCGCCGCACGAAGCGTTCGATCACCCGGATGACGACCATCAGGATCAGCGACATCGCGAAATAACAAAGCAGCGTAATCGAATAGATGATGGCGCTATCGAGCGTCAGGTTGCGGATCGACTGCGCCGCAAAAGTGAGATCGGCAATCGAGATCAACGACACGAGCGATGAAAGCTTCAGCGTTTCGATGGCGAGATTGCCGAAGGCCGGCATCATCTCGACAACGGCCTGCGGCAGCGAGATGCGAAACAGCGTCTGCATCCGCGTGAAGTTCAGCGCGCGTGCGGCCTCCAGCTGCTGCACCGAGACGGAGGATAGCGCGCCGCGAACAATTTCCGCGCCGTAGCCTCCGGCATGGGCGGCAAGCACCAGCACCCCCGTCGTGATCGGATCGAAGCTCAACCCGACCAGCGGTAGGGCGTAGTAGAACCAGAAAAGCTGCACCAGCAGCGAGGTGCCGCGGAACACTTCCGTATAACAGAGCGCGATTGCCGACAGGATCGGTCCACCCTCGACGCGCAGGATGCCGAAGAAAAAGGCGAGCACCGTGCCGACGGCAAGGGCTGCGAGCGTAATCGTCATCGTGACGACCGCGCCTTGCCATAACATCGGCAGATAGGCAGTCATGTCCATCTGGAGATTTCCCGAATTCCCGAGGAACGGCGCCCGGTTATGCCCGGGCGCCGGCTGGCATTATTTGCCGGCGCAGAGATCGGCGACCTTCTTTTCGGCCGCTGCCGCAATACTCTGTTCGGACAGGCCGTATTTGGTGAGGATTTTTTTGTAGTCGTCCGTCTTGCGGAATTCCACGAGCGCCGCGTTGAAGGCGTCACGCAGCTCCTTGTCTTCCGGGCGGAAAGCGAAACCGCCGTAATTGCGCACCGGCGCATCCTTCACGACCGGATCTGTGAAAGGCGTCACCTGCTCGACGTTCGCCTGACCCTTGGCGAGTTCCGAAACTGTCAGTTCCGTGGCCGCATAGGCGTCGACTCGGCTTTGCACGGTGGGAATAGCGTCGGCATTGGCAGGGATGAACACGATCTGCTCTTCCTTGACGCCGACTGCGCGCAGGAAATCGACGTTGTTTGCGCCGGAAACAACGGCGACCTTCAATGAGGGGTCCTTGGCGATATCGGCGTAGGTGGTAAGCTTTTTCGGATTGCCTTTCTTCACCAGTAGTCCTTCGCCATAGGACGAGTTCGGTTCGGTGAAGGCGACCTGCTTGCAGCGCTCCGGCGAGATGTTCTGTTCGGCGGCCGCAAAATCGAAGCGACGAGCTTTGAGGCCAGGGATCAGCGTGCCGAAGGGCGTCACCGTCCAGTTGACCTCTTCGATACCCATCGTTTTCAGAACCGCATTGGCCACATCCGGGCCGATGCCGGCGGAGGTGCCGTCTGGCTGCATATAGGAATAGGGCACTTCATTGGCCGTGGCGGCGCGGATATAGCCCTGGCTTTTGACTTCTTCGACGGTGAGCGCGCTGGCTGACGTCACGCCGATGGTGAGAGCGAGGGCGGAAAGCCCGGCTAGTCTGATCATACGCATGTTCTTACTCCTCTGGTTGGGTTGCGTGGTCCGTTTTCGGATCTCACGATGTTTCTAGTGACTAGGTATTCTCCGTGACCGTGGCGATGACGGAAAGGCAGTCTCCGGCCTTGATGAGGCCGGGAACGTGGCGTGCGGCAAGCACGCCACTGAGGGAGGCGCGATAATCGACCGGTGCAAGGCCGGTTTTGCCGATCGGATAAACCCGGGCGATTGTCTCACCCGCCGTGACCGCGTCTCCCAGATCGCAGACGAAGACAACGAGCCCGTCGTCTTCAGCAAAGGTGAAGCAGTCGCTGGAGGGCATATCCAGCCAACGGCTTTTTGCGGGAACGGGTGAACCGGCCAAAATGCCCGTGTGGCGCAGCAGATTGACGATGCCTTTTCGCGCGATATCGATCGATTTCGCGCTTGCCGTGCCCGCGCCGCCCAGCTCCGTTGTGACAAAGACCTTGCCCCACTCCTCGACGGTCGTGTCCAGCATGCCAACGGCGTCGATTTCGAGCATCCTCATTGAATAGGGGGCGGCGAAAGCCGCCACCGCTTCAAAACACCGGCCCTCCTGCGTCTTGTCGGGCAATTCGTGAGCCGCCGCATATGGCAGGAAATCAAGTGTCCTGCCGCCGGAATGGAAATCGAGAACGATATCCGCAAGCGGTATCAGATGGCGGGTCACGTAATCGGCGATCTTCTCCGTCACCGTGCCGTCAGGGCGGCCGGGAAAACTGCGATTGAGGTTTCCCCGGTCGATGGGTGAGGTGCGTGTGCCTGCGCGGAAAGCCGGGTAGTTGAGCGCCGGCACGATGATGATACGGCCCTTCACTTCGGCCGGATCGAGCGTGTGGGCGAGTTCGAAGAGTGCTGCCGGTCCCTCATATTCGTCGCCATGGTTTGCGCCGGTCAGAAGCGCCGTTGGCCCTTCGCCATTGGCGATGACGCAGATCGGGATCATCACCGAGCCCCACGCGCTGTCATCGCGGCTGTATGGCAGCCGCAGATGACCGTGTTGCACGCCCTTGGCGTCAAAATCGACGGAGGGCGTGATCGGTGAGGGGCGAAGCGCGGTGCTCAACATCGTCTCAGCCTTTCACGAAGAGTTGCCGCGGCACATTGGAAAGGCATTCGACACCGGTTTCGGTGATCGCAATGCTTTCGGTGATTTCGAGCCCCATGTCTTCAAGCCAGAGGCCGGTCATAAAGTGGAATGTCATGCCGGCCTTCAACTCCGTGCGGTCGCCGGGTCGAAGGCTCATGGTGCGCTCGCCCCAGTCCGGCGGATAGGAAAGCCCGATCGGATAGCCGGTGCGGTTGTCCTTGATGATCCCGTATTTTTTCAGCACGGCGAAAAAGGCATTGGCGATGTCCTCGCAGGTGTTGCCGGGCTTGGCTGCGGAAAGGCCGGCCTCCATGCCCTCAAGCGTTGCTTTTTCCGCATCGAGGAATGCCTGTGTCGGCTTGCCGAGAAAGACCGTGCGTGACAGCGGGCAATGATAACGGCGGTAAGCGCCTGCGATTTCGAAGAAGGTGCCTTCGCCTGATCGCATCGGCTTGTCGTCCCATGTCAAATGCGGCGCGGAGGCGTCGGCACCTGAAGGGAGGAGCGGCACGATGGCTGGATAGTCGCCGCCGAACTCGGCGGTGCCACGAATGCCGGCATCGTATATTTCGGCCACCAGATCGCATTTGCGCATGCCCGGCTCAACGACGTCGACAATACGCTTGTGCATCAGTTCGACGATCTTGCCAGCCTTGCGCATATAGTCGAGTTCGGCCGGGCTTTTCACCGCGCGCTGCCAGTTCACGAGACCAGCGGCGTCCTTGAAACGGGCGTTCGGCAGATGTGTCTGCAGCGATGCAAAGGCGGCTGCCGAGAAATAATAATTGTCCATCTCGACGCCGACCGTCAGGCCGGACCAGCCGCGCTCCTCGATGATCTCAGACAGCAGATCCATCGGGTGCCGTTCGGTCGATTGAACGTAGTGATCGGGGTAGCCGATGATATTGTCGTGGGCGAGATAGGCCGTGCGCTTTGCACCGTTGGCATCCTGCTTGCGGCCGTACCAGATCGGCTCGCCCTCCGGCGGCACCAGCACGCATTGGTGGACGTAGAAGGACCAGCCGTCATAACCGGTCAGCCAATGCATGTTGGACGGGTCAGTGACGACCAGAAGATCGATCCCAGCTTTCTCCATAGCCTTGCGGGTTTTGGACAGGCGCGCGGCATATTCCTCGCGCGTAAAGTTCAGCGTTACGCTCACGCTGCGTCTCCCATTTTTATGGTGTTTTCGATTGTTTGACCGCTCTTGGCTTCCTTTGCGTGGGCAAAGGCCAGATTGGCGATAGCCGTGTCCTGTACGCCGGCGCCGGTCAGATCGGCAAAGGTGATGTCCTTGCCCGATACGCGGCCCTGCACCTTGCCGGCAATGACGTCCCCAAGTTCCGCGAAGTGCTGATCCAACGCGGCACGCCCGGCGGCGATGGCGTGATGCAACTCACCGAGAATACGGGTCTGCGAGACGCGGTCCGCGACATAGCGCGCTCTGGCGAACACGGCCGGATCGATCTCGTTCTTGTGTTCGGCATCCGATCCCATGGCTGTCAGATGCTGGCCTTCTTCCAGCCAGCCGGCAAAGAGGATCGGGCTTTCGGCGGGCGTCGTTGTTACAATGATATCGGCACCCCGCGCGGCAGCCTGCGGATTGGCCACAGCTGCGATCTCGATGCCGTGTTCGCTGGCGAAATCGCCCGCAAGTCTCTCGGCCTTCTGGTGGTCCCGCGCCCATATCCGCGCCGATCTGATCGGGCGCACGAGCATGAGGGCTTCGAGCTGCAAACGCGCCTGCATGCCCGCCCCGAAGATCGCGGCGACGGACGCGTCTTTGCGGGCCAGGTGCCGCGCCGCGACAGCACCTGCCGCGGCGGTCCGCACATCGGTAAGATAGCCGTTGTCGAGGAGAAGGGCCTCCACCAGCCCGGTCCTTGCGCTGAAAAGGATCATGAGACCGTTGAGGCTCGGCAGACCGAGTTTCGGATTGTCGAAGAAACCGGGGCTGACCTTGATGGCGAAACCGTCAAAGCCCGGCACATAGGCTGTCTTCACATCCACTTCGCCGCGAAACTCCGGGATATCGAGCCGCATGATCGGCGGCATGGCGACGGTCTGCGTTGCGAGCGCCGCAAAGGCCCGCTCCACGCAGTCGACCGCCGAGAGATCGAGCTTGATGACACCGCGCAGGTCTTTTTCGGTCAGAATGGTGATGCGGCTCATGCGGCTCCCCCGTCGATGATGGTCTTATGGACCGCCGGGTCGATATTTCCGCCCGATACGATGATGGCGGTCGGACCGCTAATGTCGATCTTGCCGGACAGGATGGCAGCGAAACCAACGGCGCCCGCGCCCTCGACCGTCAAATCTTCTTCGCGTGCCGCATGGCGGATGCCGGCTGCAATCTCGTCTTCGGAAACCAGCACGATCTCATCAAGGAGTTCCCGGCAAAGTGCGAATGTCACGCGGTTCTTCAGTCCAATTCCGCCGCCCAGCGAATCCGCCAGCGTTTCTTCCTCCCGTATTGCGACGGGCCGGCCGGCTGCAACCGACGCATGCATGGCCGCGCCCCGCTCCATGGAAATGCCGATGACCCGTGCCCGTGGCTTCAGCGCCTTGACCGCAACGGCGATGCCGCCCGCAAGGCCGCCGCCGGAAAGAGGAACGAGCACCGTCGCCAGCTCAGGCATGTCTTCGACCGCCTCGAGACCTATCGTGCCCTGGCCGGCCACAACTTCAGCATCATCGAATGGCGGGATTGCGGTAAGACCATGGCTTGCAGTCAGGCGCTCCACCTCCTCTTGCGCGTCATCCTGTGACATGCCGACGATCCGGATTTCCGCACCGAGCGCGCGGATCGCTTCAACCTTGTTCGCCGGTACGAGTGCCGACATGCAGATCGTGGCGGGAATTCCGAGCTTGCTGGCCGCATAGGCCACAGCGCGGCCATGATTGCCGGTCGAGGCGGTGACAAGGCCTCGCCTGCGTGCGTCGTCGTCAAGTGACAGTATGGCGTTCATCGCGCCGCGCAGCTTGAAGGCGCCGATGGGCTGAAGGATTTCAAGCTTGAGATGAACGGGGTGGCCGCAGCGTTCGGACAGGAGGTCCGAGCGGACCAAAGGTGTGCGCTCCACCTGTCCGGCAAGCCGCAATGCTGCCTGCTCTATCGCGGCCAGCGAGACCGGAAGCGGATTTTTATCTGCGGATATGGACAGGTTTGCGCTCTTCATGATTGTCATGTTGTGAGCGAAGTAAAATCATGTCAATTATTATATTGTAATGATTCAATGATTTTCGAGCGACTGCCTCAGCCGATTGAACCGATATCGTAGACCGGCGGCAATTGCTCGAAGGTCTGCCGCACGGTGGTCAAGGCTTTGACGAGGCTTGGGTGATTGAGCCGTCCACCGAGACATATGCGGATGCCGCCGCCATGGCCGGGACCGGCAATGAACGGCTCAGACGGCGTGACCGCGACGTTCTGGTTTGTGAGCGCGCGCACCAGCCCGTCCTCCGTCCAGCGCGGTGGAACCTTCAGCCAGGCGCAGAAGGAGAGGGGGTGGGTCGAGGCGATATGGTCGCCCAATATGTCCGTGGCAATCTTTTGCCGCGCACGCACTTCGGCGCGCTGGACATCCAGCAGCCGCCGTGCGGTGCCGTTTTCGACCCAGCGCGTGGCGATTTCGGCGGTGAGATAGGTTCCGCTCCAGCTCGATACACGCAGGATAGAGGCGGCGCGGATGGAATAGGCAGGCGGCACGACGAGATAGCCGACGCGCAACCCCGTCAGCACCGTCTTGGTAAAGCTGGTGACGAAAAAACCAAGATCAGGCAGCATTTCGGTGATGGATGGCAGATCATCCTCGATGATCGGGCGATAGACTTCGTCCTCAATAACAAAGACGCCGTACCTTTCGGCAATCGCGGCGATCGCCTGTCTGCGTGCAACGCCGGAAACATGTCCCGTGGGATTGTTGAGAGTGGGAATGAGCACCAGCGCCTTGACGCCCCCGGCTGCGCAGGCGGCCTCCAGCGCGTCCGGCACTATACCTTCTTTGTCGGTCGGCAAGCCCTTGAGGCTGAAGCCCAGAATGTTCGACAGGCCGATGATGCCGTGGTCGGTGAGGTTTTCGCACAGAACCACGTCGTTCGAGCGAATGATGCAGCTCAAGGCGAGAAATATGCCATGCGCAGCGCCATTGGTGACGAGAATACGCTCCGCGCCGGCGGTGACACCCATCATTCCAAGCCAGATCCGGGCGGTTTCGCGATGGCTGTCGAGGCCCGCGACCGGACGGCAGGGGCGCATGAAGTCCGAATTGTCACAATCGGCCAGTTCGCGAAGGACGGTGCGCGAGGCGTTTTCATGGTCGTCGAGATAAACGCCGCGGATAATGGAGAGGTCGAGCACCTCGGTCGGGCTGTGATCGAGCATCATGCGTCCAGCACGGTCCGTCACCCGTGTTTTCACGAAGGTGCCGCGGCCGATTTCGCCGCTGAGATAGCCCAGCCGTTCAGCCTCCTTGTAGGAGAGGCTGACGGTCTGGACCGATAGGCCGAGTTCGCGGGCGAGATCGCGGTGGGTCGGCATGCGGTCCATCGGCTTCAGGACGCCGGCGTCGATATCGGCGATGATTCGTTCCGTCAGCGCGGAATGTTTCGTTTCGCCCTTCTGTTTGGCCAGGATCGGCCGCCATGCCGCCGGTCTGGTTGCGGACACCGGATCGGGGTTTGACGAATTGGCTTGACGACGCATGAAATTGTCTCGTTTTTGACGATATTGATTTCATGACATTATGCATGGTTCCGCGAAAAGATGAAGCCTTATGCAACGCCGACGGCAACTGCGCCGCAGAGAGGCGCAGTTGCCGTCGAAATGAGCAGTATTTGCGATTGTTGAACGCCGTGCTGACGATCAGATTTTTTCGCCGGCCCGCACCAGATCATCCATGACGCTGCGGACTGCGGTTTCGGCGATGGCGATGATCTCGTCCACCTCAGCCTTCGTTGTGACGAGCGGCGGTGCAAAGCCCAGGATATCGCCATGCGGCATGGCGCGCGCAATAAGGCCCCCATTGCGTGCCGCCTTCGAAACGCGTGCGCCGACTGTGAGACCGGGGGCAAACCGCGTTTTCTTTTCACGATCCGCCACGAATTCGATGGCGCCCATGAGGCCCACACCGCGCACTTCGCCGACGATTGGAAGCTGGGCGAACTTCGCCTTCAATTGCTCCTGAAAATAGCTGCCGACAGCCCGGGCATTGCCGGGCAGGTCTTCCTTTTCCACGATGTCGAGCACGGCATTTGCCGCCGCCGCGCCGATCGGATGGCCGGAATAGGTGTAGCCGTGGGAGAAGGCGCCGACGCGGTCAGCGCCTTCCTCCATGACCTTGTAGACTTTTTCCCCAACGATGGCGCCGGAAAGCGGGAAATAGGCCGATGTCAGACCCTTGGCGACGGTGATGAGGTCCGGCTCGATGCCGTAATGTTGCGAGCCGAACATGGAGCCTGTGCGGCCGAAGCCGGTAATCACCTCATCGGCAATCAAAAGGACATCGTATTTTTTGAGAACATCCTGTATCGCCGGCCAGTAGCCTTCCGGCGGCGGCGTAATGCCGCCGGTGCCGAGCACCGGCTCGGCAATGAAGGCGCCTATCGTGTCGGGGCCTTCGCGCAGAATGAGTGCTTCCAATTCGTCGGCGCGGCGTTTTGAGAATTCCAGCTCGGTTTCACCGGCTTCTGCGCCCCAGTAATGGTGCGGAGCGCCGGTGTGCAAAATGCCGGCGCGCGGCAGGTCCATGTGGTCGTGATAAAAGCTCATGCCGGTCATGGAGCCGGAAACTACGCTGCAGCCGTGATATCCCCTTTCGCGGGAGATGATTTTCTTCTTCTCCGGTTTGCCGCGCAGGTTGTTGTAATACCAGACGAGCTTAGCCTGGGTCTCGTTGGCGTCCGAGCCAGACATGCCGTAGAACACCTTGCTCATCTTGCCGGGTGCCATCTTCACCAGCCGGTCGGAAAGGATCGCCAGTTCGTCCGTCGTGTGGGCGGCATAGGAATGGTAATAGGCAAGCCGATAGGCCTGACGGGAAATCGCTTCCGCCACCTCGGTGCGGCCATAGCCGACATTGACGCAATAAAGACCGGCAAAGCCATCGATCAACTGCTTGCCGTGGGCGTCCTGAATGCGGATGCCCTTGCCGGTTTCAACGATGGTCGGTTCGCCGAGCTTGCCACTGGCGAAGTCCTTCAGCTGGGTGAATGGGTGCAGAACGGCGTTGCGATCCATTTGCGCGATGTTTTTAATGTCGATGGTCATAGGCGCGTTCCTTTCAGGCAGCCAGATTGCCGAAGCAGACATATTTGGGTTCGAGATATTCCATGAGACCGTGACGCGAACCCTCGCGACCGAGGCCGGATTGTTTCCAGCCGCCGAAGGGTATGGGCGCGCCGGTGAATTTCGGTGTATTGACGGCGACCATGCCGTATTCCAGCTGGTCCGTCAGGCGCATCGCCCGGCCGAGATCGTTGGTGTAGACATAGGCCGCAAGCCCCATCTCCGTGGCATTGGCGCGTCGCACGACCTCCCGCTCGTCATCGAAGGGCAGGATGGCGGCCACCGGCCCGAATGTTTCTTCGCGCGCGATCAGCATGTCGTCGCTCACATCGGCGAGCACGGTGGGGGTGACGAAATTGCCGCCGAGCGGGCTGTCCTGTCCGCCGCAGACGAGACGTGCACCGGCAGAAAGCGCTTGCGCGATCTGCTGACGGCACTTTTCGGCGACGGACGGCCGGGTCATTGGCCCAATGTCGATCCCCGGTTCAAGGCCGTGGCCAACGGTCAGTCTGGAGGTCGCCTCGGCGAACCGCTCAATAAAACGGTCATAAAGCTCGCGCTGAACATAGATGCGGTTTGCCGCAAGGCAGTCCTGTCCGGATGTGGCGAATTTGGCGGCGAGGCAACCTTTCACGGTCTGGGAAAGGTCCGCATCGGCAAAGGCAATAAAGGGGGCATGGCCGCCAAGTTCAAGCGAGGCTTTTTTGATGGTCGCCGCCGATTGCGTGAGGAGTAGCCGTCCCACCTCGGTCGAACCGGTAAAGGAAAACGCCCGAACCTCAGCATGTTCCAGCAGGCGGCGCGCAAGCGGCGCGGCTTCCCCCGGCAAAACCTGCAACACACCGGCCGGCATGCCCGCCTCCTGTGCCAGTTTTGCCAGGGCCAGTGCCGAAAGCGGTGTTTCAGGCGCCGGTTTGACGATCATCGTGCAGCCGGCGCCAAGGGCGGCGCCCGCCTTGCGGGCGATCATGGCTGATGGGAAATTCCAGGGTGTGATGGCAGCCGTGACCCCTATCGGCTGCATCCGTACGGAGAGGTTGCCGCCTTTGAGATGACTTGGAATTGTCTCCCCGTAGGATCTTTCGCCTTCGCTTGCAAACCAGTCGAGAAAGGCTGCTGCATAGGAAATTTCACCGAGCGATTCCGAAAGCGGCTTTCCCTGTTCGGCGCTGATGATAACAGCGAGATCGCGGGCATTGTCATGCATCAGCCGGCCCCATGTCCGAAGGATGTCGCCGCGTTCGACGGGCAGCATGTCCCGCCACCGGAGGAATGCTCTGCCTGCGGTTTCGACCGCCGCGTCCACGTCGTTCAGGGAGCAGGAAGAGACATCGAGCAGATGATCTCCGCTTGCCGGATCGACAACGCCCAGCGTCTCCTTACGCGCCACCCATTGCCCATCCAGAAAGGCACGATGCTCGACCAGCTCCGGTCGGTGAAGGTTTTTAAGCGCTGCGCTGGCGATAGCTTCCATCGGCAAGATCCCTTTTCATTTGCCAGAAGCTTAACTGCGCTGCATGATTGATTGACGGCGTTTAAGCGTGCCTTTACGCAGGAATTATGCTTAGTTTTTTATTCCGATGCAGGAATCCCGCATGACCCAGATAGATCGAGCCGACCGGGCGCTGCTTGACGCCGTGCAGAAGAACAATCGCCTGACCTCGGAAGAGCTGGCCAAAATCGTCAATCTGTCGCCAACCGCGTGCCAGCGCCGGTTGAAGCGTCTGCGTGATGAGGGGGTGATCGAAGCCGATGTGGCTGTCGTTTCGCCCAAAGCCGTCGGGCGCGGCATTACCATGATCGTTCTCGTCTCGCTGGAGCGAGAAAGGGCCGATATTGTCGACCGTTTCAAAGCCGCCATTCGCGCCACGCGGGAGGTGATGATCGGTTATTATGTGACGGGCGATGCCGATTTCATCCTGGTAATCACGGCAAAGGACATGGAGGACTACGAGGCCTTCACCCGCCGGTTTTTTTACGAGAACCACGATATCAAAGGGTTCAAGACGATGGTCGTCATGGACCGCGTCAAGGCCGGCTTCGCCTTTCCAATCGACCCATGACTGAACGGAAGGGGCTCCCGGTGTCAGACCAGGGCCAGAATACGGGCTGGGCCGCCCGTTCCGCCGCGGTGTGCCGGCGCGCCGACGATTATGGTCGCTCCCTTGACCGGCAGAGCCTCGAGGTTGTTCAGCCCTTCGATACCGTAGCGTCCTGCTGGCAGCCAGGAATTGTGAACCGCGAAATCTGCGGAGTTGCCCGGATCCAGAGAAAGTGTGTCGACGCCAATGGCGACCGTGTCGAGCTTGAGCAGAAGGTCGGTCGCCGATTTGCCGAAACCGGGGAAGGCGAATTTTCCGGCGTCGTCATTGCGGAATGAGGGGCTCTTCACTTTGGTTGCCCATCCGGAGCGTAAAGCCACGATTGCACCTGTCGGGATGTCGCCATTCGCAGATATCCAGCGCTCGATGTCTTCGGCTTCAATGGTGGAATTGGCATCCTCTTTGGCGCGGTCGGTGATGTCGACGATGACAAGCGGCGCGACAAGTTTCTGCGGCTCCAGTTGGTCGACGCTCGCGCCATCGGCGCTGAAGTGGAAAGGCGCATCGATATGGGTGCCGGTATGTTCGTAGATGGTGAGTTTGTGCAGCTGATAGCCATCCTTGGCGATCTCCGCTGCCCACTCGTATTCTATGCCCGGTTTGCCATCGAATGTAGGAAATGTGGAATCATAGGTATGGGTGAGATCAACGACCTGCCGGGGCGATTGCGCCAGCACCGGCGCCGCCAGACTGCCCGCCGTCATGGCCGTCAAACCGGCCGCGGCGCCCTTGAACAGTAGGCGCCGTGACAGCATGTTCTTTTTTACGTCCTCGATCACGCAGTTGTTGCACATGCCTCAGTCCCTCCATTGAGAAATCCCTGTTCCCAAGCGTAGCGCAAAGGTGGGGTGACGCAAGGCGGGACATCCCCTGATTTTTGACCCGTGCTCACGTGGCGGTTTCGGCAAGCCGCCGGCCGTCAGGTGGCCGCAGGCAAACGCGTTGCCTGCGGCCCCGAAAAGGCAGAGGGATCAATCACGACGCTGCAACAAGGCCAGAGCGACCGTGGATGCGGCCAGTATTGCGGTCAGCGCCAGCGGCGCAGTGGCGCCGTAGGAATCGACGATATAGCCGCCGAAGACCGCACCGATACTGATGGCCACCTGAAAGGAAACGACCATCAGGCTGCCTGCTGCTTCCAGCGCATCGGGTGCACCGCGGGAAAGATTGGTCGGCAGCACCACGGGCGCCATGCCGAAGGCAAGGCCCCAAAGCGCGACGAGCGCGAATGCGGCGCCGCTGTGAACACCCCAGACAACGAGGGCAATCGTCGCAAATGCCATCAGGGCGGCGGTAACGATGAGTGCGAGGCGGATGCTGGTGTCAGCCATCCGGCCCCCCAGCACATTGCCGATCACGGAAGCAACGCCAAAGCCGAGCAGGGCGAGGGCAATCGGCGTGGTGTCAAGCAGCGTCACCTGTTCGAGGAAGGGACGCACATAGACCGAGCCGGCAAAATGCCCTGTCATCAGCAACAGGATTGCCAGCATCCCCAGTTGAACGCTGCGCCGCCGCGTCAGCCGGAAAACATCGGAAAGACTGTTGCTCGTACTTGCCGGCAGCGATGGCAGGCTGAATATCTGCAGCAGCATGGCAATGATGGCAAGCCCCGCCGTCATCGACATGGCTACGCGCCATCCCACCCAGTCGCTGATCAAGGCGCCCATGGAGGGAGCCGCAATGGTGGCGAGCGAAACGCCGAGGGTGACGATAGCCATGCCGCGCCCGGTCGAATTTGCGCCGACGAGCCGTGCCACGACCGCAACCGAAAGCGCCCAGAAACCGCTGAGCGCAATCCCCAGCCCGGCCCGGCCCAGCAGCAATAGCCAGAAATCGGCAGCAACCGATGCGAGAATGTTGGAGCCGATCGCCAGCGCACTAAGACCGACAAGCACGGTCTTGCGGTTCAGTTTGCCGATGAGAACATTGCTCAGCAAAGCCGTCACGGCGCCCACGGAAGCTGTCGCCGTCACAACCTGTCCGGCTGTACCTTCGGTAATGCCGAGATCGCGCGCCATGGGCGTCAACAATCCCGCTGGCAGGAACTCGGCCGAAACCAGCGCAAAACTGGTGGCCGCCATCGAAAGAACCGCGAACCAGGTCGCAGCTGTCCATGCGGGTTCTTTTGTGGCCTCCAGGGCAATTGTTGACCCATCAAAATCTGATGTCGTGTCCGTCATGGTCTCTCTCCTTGAGTTGAGAGAGTTTTAGACGAATTTTTTCGGATGATATGTATCTAAAAATCCGAATTTCATGCCTATTCCTCCGAATTTTGTGCGTTGCACAACGTTGGCAGGCAGTGCGTACGAGATATTGGCGCCCGCGCACCTTCTAGAAACAAGGCGTCCGGTCTCGACATGCTTCGCCCTTGCAACGGAGACAGGGCCAGCGGAGCTTTCTTGCCCGACTGCAAACCATTCCGGGCCGGCAACTTTTCAAACAGTCATCCGTTTATCCATCCATGAACGATGCTGACGCAAATCCTGAACAAGTCGATGCGCCGGCCAAAAGGGTGCAGAGAACGTTCATGCCAATGACGCACCGGATGATCCACTCCCGCCGGAGGAAATAGGGCCCGCCTCGGGCTTGACGCCGCAGCAGACCGAAGAGCTTCGCAAGCGATATCTTCTGAAGCGGTTCCTGATCAGCGCGCGGGGTTTCTGGAGCCGCCATGGGGATGGGCTTGCGTGGCCGTTCTCCATCGGGCTTCTGGCGATGATCGGCGTTAATGTCGGTTTCCAATATGGCATCAACGTGTGGAATCGGGGGATTTTCGACGCGATTGAAGAACGGGATGCGTCGACGGTCTACTTTCTCGCTTCCATATTCCCGCCGCTGGTTCTTGGAAGCGTTTTTATTGTGACCTCGCAGGTCTACGTCCGAATGCGCATTCAACGGCGCTGGCGGTCGTGGCTGACCAAGGTGCTGGTCTCCCGATGGATCGCAAATGGCCGCTATTACCAGCTCAACCTGATCGACGGCGACCATCAAAATCCGGAGGCGCGGCTGTCGGAAGATTTGCGGATCGCCACCGAAGCGCCCGTGGATTTCGTGGCGGGCGTCATTGCCGCCTAGGATGATGCAGACGGTGATCGATGAATTGCCCGACGCCACCATCATCAGCGTGGCGCATCGTGCCGAACTGGAGGCCTTCCATAGCCGGAAGATAACCTTGGAGCGACGCGAAGGCGGCGCAAAGCTGGTCAGCGACATCCACCTCATTCCCCATAAAGTCCGATCCGCTCCCTGCTTCGCGCATGGTCAAGCGCAGGTAAGTCGCTGCGGCTGTCGGGAAGCCTTGCGGGCATACAACCTGCGGCATTCTAAGGTGAAGGAATTTCGCCCTTTCCGGTGTTCCCGCCTTGTCCGGCGTCACCCGTAAGAACGGTAGACGGCAATTCGGCGACGTCATAAAATGGCTGACAGAGGAGGCAACGATATACTCTTGGGAGGAGACCAATGCCTATCTTCATGGACCGGCACGAGCTTGCCGGCGTTTCGGCTGCGGATATCGCCGCAGCACATCTTAAAGATCTTAACATCCAGGATCGGTACGGCGTCAGGTTCTTGACCTACTGGTTCGATGAAAGGCGCGGTACGGCCTTTTGCCTTATGGACGCTCCGGACGCCGAAACCGCGCAGTGCGTGCATCGGGAAGCGCACGGGTTCGTCGCCAGCGAGGTGGTGGAAGTCGCCCTGTCGGCCGTGGAAGCGTTTCTCGGGCGAATACAGGATCCGGTGGCGCCTGGGGCCGCCTCGAGAAATATGGACCCCGGCCACCGCGCGATCCTTTTCACGGACATTGTCGGTTCAACCGAAATGACGGCCCGCCTCGGGGATCGCATGGCGGCGGAACTTATCCGGGCACACGATGCCCTCGTGCGCGGTTGTCTGGGGCGGCGCTCGGGGCGGGAAGTCAAGCACACCGGCGATGGCATAATGGCCGTGTTCTCCTCCACGCCATTCGCCGTGGATTGCGCCATCGATATCCAACGCGAGTTCCATCGCTACAACAGCGACAGGGGCGAGCCCATTCACATCCGTATCGGTCTGGATTGCGGGGAGCCTGTCGAGGACAGCAATGATTTCTTCGGGACTACAGTGCAATTGGCGGCAAGGCTTTGTGCCGCCGCCGGGAGCGACCAGATCCTGATATCGGACAAGACTTTTCAGGAATATGGCGGCGCCGATGTCCTCGTGCACGGCGATCGTTACAGGCTGAAAGGTTTTGCCGAGCCGGTCCTCGCCTATAGTTGCGAGTGGCTGCACTAGCTACGCTTGTGCAGCCACTGAAGGGGCAGAGGTCGCCCGATTTATTCGGCCGTCGCCTGAATGTCGACCTTGTCGAGAAGACCCATCGGATTGTCGGAGGCGGCAACCAGATCGAAAATGCCGAGGCCGTTTGCGCCGGTGGATTTGACCGTGACCGTCAGGGTCCCGGGTTTGCTGATGAACTGCACGAGCGCTTCCACGGCGTTTTGCAGCTTGGGCTGTTCAGCGGCCACCTGCGGCAGCATCATGCTCGCCACCAGAGTCAGAGTGGCGCGTACCTGATCTTCCGTCATGTCGTTCCGCAGGGCATAAAGCTTGATCGCCTTCGCCATCAAACCTTCGTCCTTGATCGTGAGCTTCACTTCGCGGCCGGCAAGCCCGAAGAGCGCCGCCTGCGCGCGATTGACGTCGAAGGAGAAGAACTCTTCGGTAAAGCCGCTTACCAGACCGGCAAAATTGACGCTGCCGAAGTCCTTGCTGCTTAGCGAGATGTCGCGGATCACCAGATTGCTGTTCGGTTCGTCCCAGCCGGCCGCAAGGCCATAAGAGAAGGCGAGCGTTTCAAGACCCAGTTTGCGGGCTTCGACGAAAACTTCCTCCTGCGAGTCCGCGGGGATCGGAAGCGTGAGTTCGTCCTGCCTGATCTCGATATCGGTGGGGATGCCGTTGAAGGGCTTGGTCAGCCCCATCTCGAAATTCTTGAGTGAGAACTTGATACGCTCAGGCGTTCCCGTCGTTTCTTCCTCCGGCTTTTCCGGCGCGGCCATGTCGACGTTGATGCCGCCGACGCGCACCCGGCCAAGTTCCGGTATCAGGCGGTTAAACTGAAAGGTCTCGATCTGCGTCTCGTCGAGCGCGATGATCTCGGAAATTCCCTTGATCGTCGAACTCCAGTCAAAGCCCTTGAGGCTTGCTTCCGCGACTTCGATCTTGCCATCGTCGTCGCCGATCGACATGCCATTCAAGCCGAAGTCGAGCTTGCGGCTGTCCATCTGCATGTCGATACGGTCGATGGCGGCTTTGACCCTTTTGCCAGCCGCCCCTTGCTGTTCATCCGGTGCGTCGACCTTGAAGCCGATGAGCTGCATGTCGCTTTTGCCGACCATGTCGAGAATTGAGACGACCTTTGAGAAAAGCGCCTGGCGCGCTTCCGGTGAAAGCTCGTCAGGATTTTGGGTCGTTGTCAGTACTTTCAGGGTCTCCAGTAGCGGCTCGGCTGGCATCCGGGCGGTAAAGCCGTCGCTGCGGATTTCATCGTAGCTGAAATGACCGTCTCCGTCAGAAAAGGAGACAGCCTTGACGGAGAGCGGCCCGTAGAGCGGCTTCGCTTCCTTGTCGTCCGGGCCGGCCTTTTCCGTATAGAGCCGGGCGAGATAAGCGACATCGATGTTCTCGCCGGCGATTGCGCCGGTCGACACGACCATATGCTTGCCTTTCATCGCGCCTTCGCTGTCGGGAAGCTGCATCTTGATGTCGTAGCTGCCATTGTCGATAGAGTATCGGGCAATGCGGCCGCCGGTGATCTCAGAGAAAACAAGGTTCCTGTAAACGGTCTTCTGCTCGGTGGTGGCGACGGACTGGGTAAACGTCACCTCCGGCGTGGAGATGTTTGTCGCCGCGAAGCGCTCGATGCGCTGGGGCAAAGAGTTGCCGTTTTCTTCAGCTTGTGCCGGCTTTTCGAATGCGGCATTCTCGACGCGGGCCTGCGCCATCGAAATCTTTCCGGTCGGCACATCGATATCGATGGTCTTCATATCAAGCGCGCCGTCCAGAAACGGAAGTTTCGGACGTCCGTCGATAGCCGCGATCTTGATATTCTTGCCATCTTCAAGCGGCAACGTCAGATCGCGAACATGAATTTTTCCGAGAAAATCGACCTCGATGGAAGTGGCCGTCGCACCGCTGCGGGCAACAAGTTCTTTCACCTTTGCTTCGTAGAAGGTCTTGCCGCCGATGACGCCTGCGGCAGCAACGGCAATAATTGCAACCGCCGCCCAAAGCGCCTTGCCTCGACCCTTGCCGGTCTGGATGGTTTCCTGTTCCACGAAGTGAGTCCTCTCTAACGAACTGATATTCTGGGCCTTTTAAGCACGCAAAAGTTGCTTAGCAAGGGGCCGTGCTGTCTGAATCTTGGCGTGAAATGTTTCGACGCGGATGATGTGTTTCCGCACCCGTACCCCATCGGCTTGAAGCTATCTCCAGAACATGAGCGCCATACCGGCAACGACAAGGGCGGCGCCGGCCCATGCGCCGGGCGCCGGCATTTCCCGTGTTCTCAGCCAAAGAAGCGGCAGGATAATCACCGGCGTCGTCGCCGACAGTGTCGAGACGATGCCGACCTTGCCGCCGGAAAGGGCAAAGAGAAGCAGCGTCATGCCGAAAGCCAGGGCGATGATGCCCGTGAACGCTGTCTGCAGGAACAGGCTTCTGGTCATCGGGCCTCTGGGCCTGACAGCTCCGATGGGCAGCATGGTCAACGCGGTGAGGCAAAGGGCGGCCACCCCGACACGCAGCATGGAAGCGGCAAGAGGATCGATCCCGGTCGCCATCACGGGCCGTGCGATGAGTGAGCCGACCGCCTGGCTGAGCGCCGCCAGAAGGCCGAAGAGCACGCCAAGCCACAGAGGCCCCTTAACGCTCTCCCATTCATGCAGCTGGGCCTTACGTTTGCCGAAGAGGATTGCCAGCAGCACGCCGCTGAGTGTCAGGCCTATGCCGGCAATGGCCCTTGTGGGAAGCTGCTCGCCAAGCACCACCCATGCCAGCAGCGCGGCGATCGGGGCATTCAGCGCAAACAGGATTCCCGAACGGCGCGGCCCCAGCCGGTTTAGGCAGGTGAAGAGCAGCGTGTCGCCAACAAAAATGCCGATGAAGCCGGATAGGAGAAGCGACGACAGTGCTTCGGGCTGAAGCTCCCGCCAGGAGCCTGACGCGAGCACATAGACCCCGAGCAGAGCGGCGACAAAAAGCTGCCGCGTCCTGTTGAAGGCGAGCGCGCCAAGCCGCCCCGCCGGACCCGCGGCAAGAAGCCCGGTTATCGCCCAGCACGTCGCGGCGCCCACGGCAGCCAGTTCATAGATCGGCATATTTTCCCCGTCGATTCACAGCCTGCTTCCGGCTGCGGACACTATCCCTGTCTGCACCCATCGCAGATTCCGGGGTTGCCCGCCATACCATAAGCATCGCCATCAACGGCATGAACCCGCATATGCCCGCGCCGCGCCAGCCGGCACGGTCGCTACGCCACAGATGCGCCGCACTCGCTCAGCCGCCACTACTCGATGTCGGTGTGCACCGGCATCAAGACCGCGAAGCGGCAGTTCATACACCGTGCGTCACGCGCCATTGATGATATTGCAGATGCCCTCGCGGATGACGTTCTTGTCCGCGATCTGTCCTGCCTGAATGTTGAAGACAGCATCAATCCGCACCGCGGCGCCCTTTTGCCGGGCCACGACCCGCAGCGTCTGAATTCTGCCGCTGCCGCTGGTCTCCTGGTGCGCATCGATGGAAGACAGCGCCTTGTTGATCTGGATGCCTGAAAAACCTTCCGCCGCCACGGCCTGAGCCAGCTTTTGAAGCACGGCAGGCGCTTTCGCCTTCGGCAGTTCCTGCCAGGACTTGTAAGAGACGGCCGTCACCATCGGTACGCCTGAGACAGTGAAGTTCTTCTCGCAGGATGCGGCGAGGGCAGGGCTTGAGAAGGCGATCAGGCCAAGAGCTGCTATGACATATTTCATTTCGGATAATCCAATCGTGGGTAAGGGCTGAAAACTGCCGGCCGCATCAGAATGTCGACCGTTTTCCTCTGTAGGTGGACGGAGGCGGAAGAGCCTCATGGGCCTGAGCCAGCGTTTCAAGCCATGTCGCCAGGCCAGCGGGAACCTCCTCGTTGCCCGCTTCCAGCGCCTCAATCCATGAAAGTTCGCATTGCAGCGCGGACGCAATATTGATGGGCGTCCAGCGGATCACCCGCAGGCATTGATTAAAGCGTTCTGGTGACATGATGATTTGATGTTTTCCCCGTCTTTTCCCGGCGAAGCTCACTCAGGCGGCAGCGAGAGTCAATCTTTTTCTGCAACTTTTGATGGCCCGTTTCCGGCGCTCTAGTTGCATTCGCTGCCCGTTGCCGAACGCAAAGGCGCTTGAAGGGGGAAAGGCCCCGTTACGCAAATGAAACGGCCGGGAGACGCATCGGCATTTCATCCCAAGGACCATTCCTCGCGATAAAGCTTAGTTAACTTGCTAAGTTTTCCTTGCCCCGTCACGATGAAGCATGATAGTTAGCAATATGACTAAGCATCATCAGGAACTTTCACTGATCTTCCAGGCTCTGGCCGATCCGACGCGACGGGCGATCCTTGCGCGCCTCGGCGGCGGGCCGGCACCGGTCATGGAGTTGTCCACACCCACGGGGCTGCGTCTGCCCACGGTGATGCGGCATCTTTCCGTGCTGGAGGAGGCGGGGCTGATCATCACCTCCAAGGATGGGCGGGTGCGCACCTGCGCCATCGTGCCTGAAGCGCTGGAGCCGGTAAGCACATGGCTCGATGAGCAGCGGGCCGTGTGGGAGAGCCGGCTTGACCGGCTGGAGGCATTTGCAATGCAGGCCATGAAGGAGGATTCAGAATGACAACGAAATTAGGTCAAAAAAGCGCACACGCTGAACCGCATCAGCCGCAAGACCGTTTTGCGACGCTCAGCTTCGAACGGGAAATCGCCGTTCCGCTATCGGCTCTCTGGCAGGTCTGGCTGTCACCCGCCGCTCGGGCGGTGTGGGCCTCTCCCTCGCCGTCGGTCACAGTGGAATTCCTGGAGGCGGACAGCCGGCTGGGCGGTCGCGAAGTGTCGCTCTGCAAGGTCGCCGGCCAGCCGGATATTCGCTCTGAGTGCGGCTGGCTGGAGCTGCAGCCAACCTGCCGCAGCGTGAATTACGAGGTGGTTTCATCCGGCGGCGTAACGCAATCGGCAGCGCTGGTGACCGCCGATTTTCAGGCTGCGGAAGAGCGTAGCCGCTTGACCGTAACGGTGCAGCTTTCCTCGCTGGCCGAGGACATGCGCGATGGCTATCAACAAGGTTTCAGCGCCGGTCTCAACAATCTGGCCAGCGTGGCCGGGCGAACCATGGTCCTGGAACGAGTGATAAAGGCGCCGCGCAACATCGTCTGGAAAACCTGGATGAACGAGAAGACGCTACCGCAATGGTGGGGCCCTGAAGGGTTTTCCTGCCGCACGAAGAGAATTGACCTGCGAACCGGCGGGGAATGGGTCTTTGACATGATCGGCCCTGACGGCACAGTGTTCCCGAACCATCATCGCTATGTCGAGATCCGGCCCGAAGAGCGGCTTGCCTATACGCTACTGTGGGGCGAAAACGGACCGAAACATGCAGACGCCTGGGCCTCCTTCGAAGATCAGGATGGCGGGACAAAAGTTGTGCTGGGCATGGTGTTCAGCACGGAAGCTGAGTTCCAGCAAGCGAAGGGTTTCGGCGCCGTGGAGCTGGGTCAGCAAACGCTGGGCAAACTGGAACGCCTTGCCAAGGCGCTATAGATGCGCCGTGCCGTCAGCTCCATGTGCAGAGGTCTCGATACGGGCTCCTGTCCAGACCGGCAATTATTCTTCAAAGCCGCTCTGCGCGTGCGAGATCGTCTTGCAGGTCCCGCCATCCTTTTCGCCAACTATGCGCTTGTCACGAATGACTGAACCATTGAGTGCTCTGGTACTTTTTGATCCATGTTCAATCGGCGATCCCCGCAGGAAACAATGCAGTCCATTCGAATTCGATGTCTGATTGCTGAACCACCTTTGGGTATTTGCGTTTATTGGTATCTAAAATCTGCCACCTGCTTGAAAAAACTCGATATAGTTGCATTGATGCTACTTAATGTCTTTAAATTGAGTCGGAGAGCGTGATGGATTCGGTAACTCAAGCGTTGATGGAAGAGTTCGCAACCGCGAATAGCTTAGTGGATTTACCTAAGGATAAAAAGTTTGAATATTTTGCAGCATACTGTTTAGTATCATCACGATATAATGAAGAATTTGACGTTCAGGATCTGATTGCCGGTGATGGAGCTGATTTAAATGTGGATGCATTTGCTGTAAAAGTGAATGGAAGATTAGCTGATGACGCAGATTTTATAAAAGATGTTATTGATCTAAATGGCTATCTCGATGTCGAGTTTATAATTGTTCAAGCCAAGACCTCCAGCAACTTTGATGGTGCGGCAATTATCGCATTGGGTGATAACTTAGCAAAGCAGGTATTTGCTGATGTACAAACTATGCCTGTGAATGAAGATGTTAAGCGGTTGATCGAAATAAAAGACGCCATTTTTCATAACGCTTCAAAACTAAAAGAAAACCCTGTTTGCCGCGTTTATTACGCCTGTACTGGAAATTGGAATGAGGACCAGTATCTAGTGGAAGCGCTAAAGGCGAAGCGTAATGATCTTATTAATACAAATCTTTTTTCGGAGGTTTATTTTGAGCCTGTAGGTGCAAGGTCCCTACAGAAGATGTTTCGTGAAACTAGAACAAGTATAGCGAAGGAAATAACGTTCGAGAAACTTGTCACGCTGCCGAGTATAAACGGTGTTACCGCTTCATACCTTGGGGTTTTGCCTCATGGTGAGTTCTTGAAGCTCATTTCTGATGACGGCGGTGAGTTAATAAAGTCCGTGTTTGTTGACAATGTTCGCGATTTTCAGGGAGTGAATGAAGTAAACAAGGATATCGCTAAAACTATTACGGATGGGATGTTTGATCAGTTCGTTCTCAGAAATAATGGAATTACAATTGTAGCACGAAGTATAAAGGTGACGTCTAGTAAGTTTACTTTAGTTGACTATCAGATTGTTAATGGATGCCAAACAAGCCATGTATTATTCGCCAATAAGAATGCTATTAAGGACGAATTATTTGTACCGGTTAAATTAATTCATACGGAGAATGAGGAGGTCTCACAGAGTGTAATTAAGTCGACTAACAAACAGACTCCCGTCGAAGAAAATGATCTCTTGGCATTAACGCAGTTTCAACGCGATCTGGAGGATTTCTACAATGGCCAGCCTGATGACTATCGCTTATTTTATGAGCGACGCGCTAAGCAGTATGCCGGACAGGCAGGTATCGAGAAGGGGCGGATAACGACGGTAGGTAGCCAACTAAAAAGCTTCTCGTCGATGTTTTTGGACTATCCCCACCAAGCGTCTCGATATCAGGGGACGCTGTTGAAAACAGTAAATAAGCAGGTATTTCAAGCAAACCATAAGCCTGAGCCGTACTTTACTGCTGCTTTGGGTCTTTATCGCTTCGAAACTTTTGGGCGAAGGCTTTCTCCAAGCGATCGAACCCTTGCGTCCTTCCGGTACTATGTGCTCATGGCGTTCAGATATCGTTATGAGCCCAGCGATTTTCTCGGAGCCGGCAACAAGAAAGTTGCAAATTACTGCGCTCCTTTAATTAAGATTCTTTCCAATGTTGATGAAGCTAAATTGGCTTTTGACGAAGCATGTGCCATCGTTCTAAAAGCTCTCGATAATTTAAATCTACAACTAGAGAGGGATAATGCAAAATCTCGTTCACTTGTTGATGAGGTTAAGAAAGTGGCCAGGGATGGCAATCCGGTAGTGAAGCAAGACGATGCCGGAAGTCTATTCTAATGGTAATTTAGCAGATTTTTTCTACGCTAACAGGCGGTTATACCTATAATTTTGACGATATAGAAGAGGTATACTTTACATACTGCCTCTATAAATGGTCTAGCTATTTTAGCATGCGTTTAGGTCTGACCGTCAGATTTTTTTCGATCATGTTGACTTTTTTGCTTCTAGTTCGTCCCCGGCCCGTTTACCTGACTTATAATGCTTCCGTTCCGCTATGAACCGGGAGACATTCCGGTTTTGCGCTGAGCCAGCGCCGATTGTGAGAGAAAGACGTCGCTCTCATATTTCGGGGTCTGACAGGTAAAGTCCTCTGGCCGCGACCGGAGGAGAGATGGAATCTGGTTTGTGGTGGGCCTCTCTATTTCTCCGAAACGCATTGGCTGAAGGATACACTCTGACAGGCATAAACCGCTGAAGCGGGGCACTGATAAGTGTCTTTATTTTCCACAGGTGGCAATTTTCAGTGCCCCGTTGCAATGCCCATTGAGCTGAAAGGCTGATGGAAAAAGAGATGAAGCTCACAACACGGTCGCAGCTGCGTCGCGTGATAGGAAAGGTGTGTTCAAATGGGTCTCTATGAAATGTACGTCCTTGCTACTCGTGCAGATACTGCCCTGATGAGGAGAAGGCTGACACGATCTCTTTATGCCAGGGCAAAGCTTCGAAATCGGAAGCTCAAGAAGCAATATTTATGCAACCAGAAGGAGAGTTTTGATTCGATGGTAGATATGAAGAGGGCAGGCCAGTTGCGACCCGGGCGACTTCCATAAACATATATTTACATAATAACCAACGCATAACATATAAAATATATGCGCTGGTGGATTGTATATTTTTGACTAAAGGCGGGTGAGAATCTGCGAGCAAAACTGATTGTAGTGACCGGCAATTTGCGGATTGCGGGCTAATTACGCGTAAATATATGAGTTTTATGTTGAATTTGCTGATCTGGATGGAGAATTGTTATGCACGGAAACTATATGACCGGGATGGATTTGGAT
>NZ_JAPZLN010000006.1:0-203062 GCF_027498475.1 Agrobacterium salinitolerans
CGAGTGCGCTGCAGGGGGTCAACTCGACCGTCAATCAGATGGACCAGATGACACAGCACAATGCGGCTATGGTCGAGGAAACGACGGCCGCGAGCCGCGAACTCGCCTCTCAGGCCGACAGCCTGCTGGCCCTGGTTCAGCAATTCAGGATCGAAGGAAATGCACGAGAATTTGGGTTCTCAAACGCCGAGGAGTTGTCGCACCAAAGACCGGCCAGCCAGAGCGCGGCGTGAGGTCGCCACCGAATTACATTGGCCGGACAGAACTGCGTCTGAAGCGGAGTAACGAAATCGGATCTCACTGGATTTACGAGACAGGTTGAAACATCGACATGACAATCACACCGGACATAGAACTTGGCGCTTATCTCCACGAGACGAAAGTCGATCCTGCCCTGGCAAGCTTGGTTGAAAGCATAGCAGCCTCAGCGATCGTTGTTGCCGATCACCTGAAGGAAGCAGCCTTTCAGAACCATATAGGCAGCTCCGGCACGACGAATGTCCAGGGTGAAGATCAGAAGCTCCTCGATGTCCTGGCCGATCGTGTGTTTCGCGAAACATGCGGCGAGGCGGTCTCGCTTGCTGCCTATGTTTCCGAGGAGGCGGAGGAGGTCACGTGGTTGAAACCTCCAGCCGCTGGCGACCTCATCCTTTACGTCGATCCGCTGGACGGCTCATCGAACCTTGAAGTCAACCTTTCCGTCGGTTCGATCTTTGCGGTGAGTCAGGTCCAGGCGGACGGCGACACCAATGTTCTACGCAAGGGGCGAGAGTATCTCTGCGCCGGCTATGCCATCTATGGCCCCTCGACGCTCTTCGTTATCACATTCGGCCTCGGCGTGGTCGGCTTCACGCTGGATCCGTCTGACGGGCAATTCAAACTGACCAACGCGCGCATGCGCGTGCCGACGGAAACGACCGAGTTTGCCGTGAATTCGTCGCGCCAGCGTTTCTGGGATGAGCCGATCCGACGCTATGTCGACGAATGCCTTGCGGGATCGGCAGGGCCGCGCGGACAGGACTTCAACATGCGCTGGACCGCCTCGATGGTGGCCGACGTCCATCGCATTCTGACCCGCGGAGGGGTGTTTCTCTATCCGGCGGACGAGTCCAATCGCCGCGCCGGCGGCAAGCTGCGCCTGATGTATGAAGCCAATCCCATGGCGTTCCTCGTCGAGGCGGCCGGCGGTGCAGCATCCACCGGAACCGAAGACATCCTTCGCATCCAACCACAGGCTCATCATCAGCGCGTGTCGGTGTTGCTCGGCTCGAGCAACGAAATCCAACGCCTGGTGCAATTTCACCAAATCCATCACTCGCAAGAGGAGATCGGCTCTTAAATGGCTCTCGTCACCCTTCGTCAATTGCTCGACCACGCCGCCGAGAACGGCTACGCCATCCCGGCTTTCAACGTGAACAACATGGAGCAGATGCTCGCCATCATGAAGGCTGCTGATCGTACCGACAGCCCGGTCATCATGCAGGCAAGCCGCGGCGCCCGAGCTTTTGCAGGCGACGCGACGCTGTCGCATCTGATCCGTGCGGCGATCGAGATGTATCCGCATATCCCGGTGTGCATGCATCAGGACCACGGCAATTCGGCGTCGACCTGCATGTCGGCAATTCTTGCCGGCTTCTCCTCGGTGATGATGGACGGTTCCCTCTCTGAAGATGGGCGCACGCCTCTCAGCTTCGAAAATAATGTCGCCGTCACGGCCAAGGTTTCGGAGATGGCGCATCTGGTCGGCGTCTCCGTCGAAGGAGAAATCGGCCATCTCGGCTCGTTGGAAAGCGGCCGCGGCGAAGCAGAAGATGGGCACGGCTTTGACGGCGAGCTCAGCCGCGACATGCTTTTGACCGATCCGGAAGAGGCTGCCGAGTTCGTGCGCTTGACGAAGGTGGATGCGCTCGCCATCGCCATCGGCACGTCTCATGGCGCTTACAAATTCTCCCGGAAGCCGGACGGCGACATCCTTTCCATCAAGCGCCTGAAGGAGATCCACGCCCGCCTGCCCGATACCCATCTCGTCATGCATGGGTCGTCGTCCGTGCCCCAGGAATTGCAGGAACTGATCAACGCGCATGGCGGCGAGGTCAAACCGACCTATGGTGTTCCGGTCGAGGAAATCCAGGAAGGCATCCGCCACGGCGTTCGCAAGGTGAATGTCGACACCGACCTTCGATTGGCGTTCACGGGGGCGATCCGCCGCGTCTTTGCCCTTCATCCCGGGGAGTTCGATCCACGCAAATACCTCGCCCCGGGCATCGAGGCGATGGCAGCGGTCTGCGGCGACCGATACGAGCAGTTCGGCGCCGCCGGACATGCCTCCGCCATCAAGCCCTTGCCGCTTGCCGAGATGGCGAAGCGATATAGCCACTAACCGGGGGCAAGAACTTGAGTAACACTCCCCGCCGGCTCATCGTCGGCAACTGGAAAATGAACGGGCTTACGGCCGATCTCGCCGAGATCGAAAAGGTCGCCTGGAACATCGGCGAGCTGAATGCGGATGTGGCTATATGTCCTCCGGCAACGCTCCTGCAATCCGCCGTGAGGATAATCGCCGGAAGCCGGCTTCTTCTCGGTGCCCAGGATTGCAGCGCTCAGGAAGCTGGCGCCCATACCGGCGACATATCCGCCAGGATGATCGCCGATTCCCGCGCCCGCGTCGTCATACTCGGTCATTCCGAGAGGCGGCAATATCAGGGCGAGACGGACGCGATGGTCAGGCGCAAGGCCGAGATTGCGGTGAGCGCCGGCTTGATGCCAGTAATTTGCGTCGGTGAGACAGAAGCGGAGCATCTCCGCCAGGAGACGCTTACTGTCCTCAAAAACCAGCTGCAGGGTTGCCTGCCCGCCGAAATGAACGAGCTCGCCTTGGTCATAGCTTATGAGCCGGTCTGGTCGATTGGGACCGGTCGGCTGCCCGAACAAAGCGAAATTCTCGCCGCCCATGCCTGCATCCGATCCAGTCTGATCGATGCCTATGGATCGATCGGTGCACAGCTCAGGATCCTCTATGGTGGATCCGTCAAACCTGAGAATTCGGCCGAGATTCTTGCTCTTGAAAATGTCGACGGTGTTCTGGTCGGCGGCGCCAGTCTGCGCGCGGAAAGCTTTCTTCGGATCTGCGAGGCAACCGGGAGGTAGGTCACCAGTCGTTCCGCTGCGGAAGTCAGGGGCAAACCCATCGGGCGGATCGTTCGCCCTGTTGCTCGAGGATGAAAATAAACACCAACGAAAGCAGGTTGGTCATGGAACATTGGATGCTTTCGCCCATCGAAAAGACCTGCCTTCGATGGGTGTCGATGGGAAAGACTGTTGATGAAATCGCCCTGCTCCAAGGCAGAAGCGTCATTGAAATCGAAAGCTATCTCGAGCAAGCGCTTGCTGCACTCGAGGCGAGTTCGATGCAGGAGGCTCTCGAGAAGGCAAGCCTTTCGGAGCCCGACTGATGTTGGCCGCAGGGCGGCGAGCAGCAAACCCACGACCTTTCAACGACAGGGATGGCGATGAAATGACCAATCATGTGAACAATCAGAGCAAGGCCAAAGCGCCGAGCCCGATCGATGTCGAGGTGGGAGCAAGCGTGCGCGGAATGAGCCAAAGCACACTCGCCGAGGCTTTGGGCGTGACGTTCCAGCAAGTCCAGAAATACGAGAAGGGCACGAACCGCGTCGGCGCGAGCCGTTTGCTCAATGTCGCCACTCTGCTCGGTGTGCCGGTGTCGTATTTCTTCGACAGCCAGAGCCGTGATGGAAAACCCGATGGGCTGACAGGCACCGGCGCCGAGATGGAGCTCAGCGCCTTCCTCGATACCGACGAGGGGCGAGACCTCAACGTCGCCTTCGCCAGGATAGCAAGGCCGGCACTGCGCCGTCAGGTCCTATCCCTCGTCAAGGCCATGGCCGCGACGGATGTAAAGGGTTCCCGCGGGAACGCCTAGTTTGGTGCCGCTCCGGTTATGCGGCGAAACTCAACTCCTGGAGATGCCCATTGCAGCATGCTGCACTCCGACATGGCAACATCGCGCAGGCCGGCCCGGTTGGTCAGCTGGATCGCGATCACGTGTCTTGCGTCGGGGACAGCCATTACATCGTCGGCCGGTTCCACGCCTGGAAAGGAAAGTGCCATTCAGCCCTGAAGCTGGCGTTCGATGGCGCGCCAGACGCTTATTTGCTTTACCTGCCCCTATCCACCACGCCTGGGACACGTTCGGGGGCACTGCGCCTTTCGACGGCACAGGCAGTTGGTTTTCTGGAGGATCTCGCTCAGTTCGATGAGCTGACCCCTCATGAACATTCCAGCTATATCGGCCTCTCCTTCGCAAAGTCGGCGATGGTGCAACAGGTCAGTGAACTCTTGGATGGGCCTGTCACGGCAGACCTTCATTTCGACCGCATCGTCGATCTGACCACCGAGAAGGGTCTGCGGCTGGCCGCACTCGGCCATCTCGTATGGAGCTGTCTTAATCTTTCCGACGCGGATCGATTGGCGCCGGCTGCCATCGAGCGGCTGTTTGAGTCGACGATGATCGCACTTCTGGAGGTTGTTCCCAATAGCTACATGCCGCGGCTCGAGCGGCCGGTCTCGCCGGCGGTGCCCCGGCAGGTGAAACGGGCGATCGAGTATATGCATGCCAACCTGTCGCAACCTCTCACTGTTGCGTCGATAGCCAGCGAGACCGGTACGAGCGTCAGAGCATTGCAGGTCGCCTTCCAGCGGTTCAAGGGCACAACGCCTTTGGGCTATCTCAAAACGATCCGCCTCGAAGCAGCGCGCCGAGCGCTGGTCGACGATACCGGCTCGCGGTCGATCGCCGACGCGGCACGCAGTGCAGGGTTCACCCATATGGGGCGGTTTGCGGCCGTCTACTATCAGGCTTTTGGCGAAACGCCGTCGGAAACGATCCGGACGAGATAGATTGCCAGTCAACGGCAATGTCGAAAGCGGAAACCATCTTCGTGTTGCGGAAGTCAGCCGCGAAACTGGCATGGTATGAAATGCGTGCGCGAACCGTTCATCTCCCCCGGAAGCAGCCCAATCCCGCTCTTTTGTGATGGCGTCCTGGCCCGGCGCCGGATCTTCCACGATCAACCCGTTAAGGGTCCGCTAGCAAGCTGCGGCCGCTTCGGCTTCGCCTCGCGGTGATCGCGCCCGTCGCCGGGCCTTTTGAGGAGCCATCGAGCGGGATTGGCCCGCTCCCGCAGGAGCCTCTTATATGTCGCACGATCTTTCCCTCGCTCAGTCCCACGCCTTCCAGCTTTCCCGCGACCTGATGGTCCCGGTCACCGTCTTCGAAGTCGACGGCGAATATGGCGTCCTCCCTTCTGACGAGATCGACGCCGGTGACGCCCTTGAGATCGTCAATGAGTTCTTCCCCTGGCCGGCTCATTGAGCCGGCCGCCAGTGCCTTCGGCGTGCCGCTTGCGCGCGGCAGGCCGCAAGGGAGGCTGCGCCGCGGCCGGGTATTGCATGATCCGACAATTGTCAGCCGCGCCCTTGCGGCCTTTGCTCTTCGCGGCGGGTGGAGCGCGCCTGCGAAGCGACGGGCAAGAAAGGCAATGAGGAAAAGCATGGACAGAAAGGAAATAGAGGCGCTGCGCGACCAGGTGAGCTGCGCGGCTGTTCTTGAGCAGGCGGGCTTCGCCATCGATCTAAAGGAGAGTACCCGGCGGGCGGTGAAGTTCCGCCGGTCGGGCGAAATTATCATCGTCACCCATGACGGTCGCGGATGGTTCGATCCGCTCGGCGATGCGAAAGGCGATGTGTTCGGACTTGTCGAACATCTCGATCATGTTGGCTTTCTCGAAGGCGCCGGAAGGGTCGCCGGCCTTGTTGGTTTTGCGATCACGGAGCCGGAATGGCAGGCGCCGAGGCCTGACCGAGACCTCGATCTTTCTTTACCCGAGCGTTGGCAGGCACGCCGCCGGCCGTGGCCCAGCTCGTCGACATGGGCTTATCTGAACGGTGAGCGCTTCCTTCCTGCCACTCTGCTCCGAGCCACGATCGGGCAAGACCGTCTGCGGGAAGGCCCGCAAGGCAGCATGTGGGCAGCGCACACCGACAATGCCGGAGTTGTGACCGGCTGGGAGGCGCGCGGTCCTGAATATCGGGGATTTGCCTCCGGTGGAACGAAGGTCCTCTTCCGTCTGGGACCGGACCCAGCGTTGCGCCTGGCCGTGACGGAAGCTGCGATCGACGCCATGAGCCTTGCCGCCATCGAGGGGCTGCGCGATGGAACCGTGTATCTCAGTACCGGGGGCGGATGGTCGCCGTCGACGGAGGCGGCGCTTCGGCAGATGGCCTCGCGAGCAGATAGTCTCCTCGTCGCCGCGACAGACGGCAATCCGCAAGGAGAGATGTTTGCCGAGCGCTTGCGGGCGCTCGCGGATACCGTCGGCTGCGACTGGTCGCGGCTCCGCCCGCCCGAGGAGGATTGGAACGAAACCCTGAAAATCAGGGAGAAAGAAAAGAGGGAAAGGAAGGAAGGCGGCGTGCCGCATTCGCGCCGCCCGCGTCAAGGGAAGCTTCGCCCGGGCGAGCCGGCCCTTGACCCGGCCGGTCGCGATGCCGGCGGCCCGGGAGGTGTCATGAAGGACTGAAGAGGATGGCAAGGTCGGAAGGACAGTGCCGCACTTCGGTCCGGAACCATCTCCAAGGAGCCGCAGATGTATCCCTCTCCCGCAATCCGCAAGGTCTTCCACGGCGTTGCCTCACGCCAGCAAATGTTCCGGATGTTCGATCGGCACGCTCAACGTCCGAACCGTTGGGACGGTGACGCCTCGCTCCTCTATTCCGGCGAATGGTTCGAGATCGCCGAGACCGAGCACGACTATATGTTCGAGATCCTGCCACCGCTCTGGATCCGCGGGTCGATGTTCGCCATGCGCGAGTATCTGACGGGTTCGGTGACATCAGTGTTCTTCGCATTGCGCATCGATGGTGTCATCCGACATTTCCACGGCTATTGCGATCTATCGGACAAAGGCGCCGTCGAGCGCATGCGCGTGGCAATCATCGAGCGTGAGAGCCGGCCGGTGCGCGCCATGACGCGCGAGGAACGCCTGGAGCATATCTGGAGCATCACGGCGGACGACTATCGTGGCTATGCCGGCGATCGCTGGGACGAAGCTGCGCGCGGCAAGCGCACGATCATGCTCTACGGCGGCGCAGTGGGCAGCACTCTGAAACTGCTCGACGAGCTGACCGACGACGAGATCGCGGCGAAGCTGCCGGTGCAGCTGCGCCACCTCCCCTCGCCGATTGCCGCATGAGGGAGGCACACTATGCTTTCCTTCCCGCTTACATCCGTCCGCGAGGTCGTCGCCCGCAGTCGTGCCGACGCCGAAGCCAATGGCGGCTTTCGTAACCCCTACTACGGCCTGCGCCCTGGCAAGGACGAGAAGCCCGGCCTCTGGCTCGTCGGCGACCAAGGAGTCTACCTCCTGTCGAACGGCAAGCTGCCCGATGGCGCCAAGCCTTTGGTCGTTTATGCCGAGGAATGCGATCCCCGCACCAATGACGACTGGTTCGCAGTCAAACGCCGGACATTCGGCGGCGATGACGGAGTCGATTTCGTCGATGCGGAACAGCTCGAAGCGATGATGGCGGCCGCGCCGGAGGCGACGCACCTGCGTATCGCATTCCTTCAGGACTCGATGCAGCTCTTCCTGGTCGCGAAGCCCTAGGCAATTCGCGACCAGTCCGGCCCGTTTGGCCACCTATCCCAAACCCTTGAGCTCCCTTTAATCCCCGCAAGTGCTTCCCGCGGGGTGATGACGCTCGCCATTTTCCGAGGAAACCTCCATGAGCAACGATCCCTTCACTCTCGACATGTTCGGCAGCAGCGCGCTGTCATCAGGCCTCGGCCTGGGCGTCACACCGTTCGGCGGCTTCGATACGGTCGCGGCCAACGACGATGACCCGGAACCGACGCCGCCCTCTCCCTCCCCGGCCTTGCCGGCCGCGGCGATAGAACGTCCGGCGCCCCGGCGCCAGGGCAACCGGTGCAACTTCTACCTCGACGATGCGGATCGGGGCTTGGCCGGATCCTGGAAGGATCGCGCTCGCGCCAATGTTGCGGCGATCCTGATCGCGAACAACATCGAGAAGCAGGATCGGCCAGCCAACGCGAAGGAGCAGGCGCAACTCATCCGCTTCACCGGCTTCGGCGCCAGCGAACTGGCGAACGGTATGTTCCGCCGCCCCGGCGAAGTCGATTTCCGGGCCGGGTGGGGCGAGCTCGGTGGCTCGCTCGAAAGTGCCGTTTCAGATGCCGACTACGCGTCGCTCGCCCGCTGCACGCAATATGCCCATTTCACGCCGGAGTTCATCATCCGGGCAATCTGGTCGGGCTTGCAGCGCCTGGGCTGGTGTGGCGGCCGCATGCTCGAGCCGGGTATCGGTACGGGCCTGTTTCCGGCTCTGATGCCGGCGGCCTTTCGCGACAGGACCTTCGTCACCGGCGTCGAACTCGATCCCGTCACGGCCCGGATCGTCAAGCTGCTGCAGCCTAAGGCCCGCATCATCAATGGCGATTTTGCGCGCGCCGATCTGGCGCCGATCTACGATCTCGCCATTGGCAATCCACCCTTCTCCGATCGCACCGTCCGGTCTGACCGGACCTATCGCTCACTCGGTCTCAGGCTGCACGACTACTTCATCACCCGTTCGATCGACCTGCTGAAGCCCGGCGCGCTCGCCGCGTTCGTCACCAGTTCCGGCACGATGGACAAGGCCGACGCGACCGCGCGTGAGTACATCGCCAAAACCGCCGACCTGATTGCCGCGATCCGATTGCCGGAGGGGAGTTTCCGCCGCGATGCTGGCACGGATGTCGTGGTCGACCTTCTGTTCTTCCGCAAGCGCAAGGTCGGCGAACCGACAAGCGATCTGTCATGGCTCGATCTCGAGGAGGTGCGGCCCGAAAGCCAAGACGAGGGCGCAGTTCGCGTGAACCGCTGGTTTGCAGAGCATCCTAATTTCGTCCTCGGCGATCATGCCCTGACCTCCGGACCGTTCGGCGAGACCTATACATGCCAGCCACGCGCTGGCGAGGACCTGCAGGCGGCTCTAAAGAACGTCGTTCGCCTGCTGCCTGAAGGCCGCTATGACGGTGAGCCGACCGCAATCGACGTCGACCTCGAGGACGAGCTCGGCGAGATCATCGATCTTCGCCCCGGTGACGCCAAGGTCCGTGAGGGTAGCTTCTTCATCGATAACAGGCACGGCCTGATGCAGATGGTGGACGGCGCACCCGTGGAGGTCAAAGTCCGCAAGGGGCGCACCGGGGACGGCATCCCGGAAAAGCACGTCGGGATCATCAAGAAGCTGATCCCAATCCGCGACGCGGTGCGTGAGGTGCTGAGGGCCCAGGAGCAGGATCGGCCGTGGCGTGATCTGCAGGTTCGCTTGCGCATCGCCTGGTCGAGCTTCGTGCGTGATTTCGGTCCGATCAACCACACCACCGTCTCGATCAGCGAGGACGAGGAATCCGGCGAGGTGCGCGAAACGCACCGCCGTCCAAACCTGCAGCCTTTCCTCGACGATCCCGATTGCTGGCTGGTCGCCTCGATCGAGGACTACGACCTCGACACCGATACCGCAAAACCGCGCCCGATCTTTTCCGAACGGGTCATCGCGCCGCCTGCGCCGCCCGAAATCACCAGTGCGGCGGATGCGTTGGCCGTGGTGCTCAACGAACGTGGCCGCGTCGATGTCGAGCATATCGCCGAACTGCTGCACAGACATGCCGATGCCGTCGTCGACGAGCTCGGCGATGCGATTTTCCAGGATCCCGCCGATGGCTCCTGGCAGACGTCGGATGCCTACCTCTCCGGTGCGGTCCGCACCAAGCTTGGTGTCGCCGAAGCTGCCGCGGCACTCGATCCAGCCTACGAGCGTAACGTCCGCGCGCTTCAGGCAGTCCAACCCGCCGATCTTCGCCCGTCCGACATCACCGCACGTCTCGGTGCGCCCTGGATTCCGGCCAGCGACGTCGTCGCCTTCGTGAAGGAGATGATGGGTGCCGAGATCAGGATCCACCATATGCCGGAATTGGGCAGCTGGACGGTGGAAGCACGGCAGCTTGGCTACTGCGCCGCCGGCACATCGGAGTGGGGCACCAGCCGCCGTGATGCCGGCGAGTTGCTCGGCGACGCGCTGAACAGCCGTGTTCCCCAGATTTTCGATATCTACAAGGATGCCGGTGGCGAGCGGAGGGTCCTGAACGTCGTCGATACCGAGGCGGCGCGCGACAAGCTGCAGAAAATCAAGGAAGCCTTCCAAAACTGGGTTTGGACCGATCCGGATCGCACCGACCGGCTGGCGCGGGTCTATAACGACCGGTTCAACAACATCGCGCCTCGAAAATTCGACGGATCGCATCTGAAACTTCCCGGCGCCTCTGGCGCCTTTGTTCTTTATGGGCACCAGAAACGCGGCATCTGGCGGATCATCTCCTCCGGATCGACCTATCTCGCCCACGCCGTCGGCGCGGGCAAGACGATGACGATGGCGGCCGCGATCATGGAACAACGACGTCTCGGCCTGATCGCCAAGGCGATGCTGGTCGTCCCTGGTCATTGCCTGGCGCAGGCGGCGCGGGAATTTCTGGCACTCTATCCCAATGCCCGGATCCTCGTCGCCGACGAGACCAACTTCACCAAGGACAAACGGCTTCGCTTTTTGAGCCGGGCAGCGACCGCGACCTGGGATGCGATCATTATCACGCACTCGGCCTTCAGGTTCATCGCCGTGCCGTCCGCCTTCGAACAACAGATGATCCACGATGAGTTGGAGCTCTACGAGGATCTGCTGACCAAGGTGGACAGCGAGGACCGCGTGTCGCGCAAGCGCCTCGAGCGACTGAAGGAAAGCTTGCAGGAACGGCTGGAAGGGCTCGCGACCCGCAAGGACGATCTGCTCACAATCTCCGAGATCGGTGTCGACCAGATCATCGTCGACGAGGCGCAAGAGTTCCGCAAGCTTTCCTTCGCGACCAACATGTCGACGCTGAAGGGTATCGACCCGAACGGCTCGCAGCGCGCCTGGGACCTCTATGTGAAGTCCCGGTTCCTCGAAACGAAGAACCCGGGCCGCGCGCTGGTGCTCGCCTCCGGCACGCCGATCACCAACACACTCGGTGAGATGTTCTCGATCCAGCGCCTGCTCGGCCACGAGGCTCTCGCCGAGCGCGGCTTACACGAATTCGATGCCTGGGCGTCCTGCTTCGGCGATACGACGACCGAGCTGGAGATCCAGCCGTCCGGCAAATACAAGCCGGTCAGCCGCTTCGCGAGCTTCGTCAATGTGCCCGAACTGATCGCCATGTTCCGGGCTTTCGCCGACGTCGTCATGCCGGCGGATCTCCGCGAATACGTCAAGGTGCCTGATATCTCCACCGGCCGACGGCAGATCCTGACCGTCAAGCCGACGCCGGCGTTCAAGGCCTATCAGCAGATCCTCGATGCCCGCATCAAGGCGATCGAGATGCGCGAGGGACCGGCTGAGCCCGGCGACGATATCCTGCTCTCGGTCATTACCGACGGTCGCCATGCGGCGATCGATCTCCGCCTCGTGATACCGGCCAACGACAATGAGGAGGACAACAAGCTCAACCTCCTCGTCCGCAATGCCTTCCGCATCTGGCAAGAGACGAGCGACGATACCTACGTCCGGCCGGACGGCAAACCCTTTGACCTGCCCGGCGCCGCGCAGATGATCTTCAGCGATCTCGGCACGATCAACGTCGAGAAGACCCGCGGCTTTTCCGCCTACCGCTGGATTCGCGACGAGTTTGTGCGGCTGGGCGTTCCCCCGTCCGAAATCGCCTTCATGCAGGACTACAAGAAGACCGAGGCCAAGCAACGGCTCTTCGCCGACGTGCGCGCCGGCCGAATTCGGTTCCTGATCGGATCGTCGGAGACGATGGGAACGGGCGTGAACGCTCAAGCGCGGCTGAAAGCGCTGCATCACCTCGATGTGCCGTGGCTGCCGTCGCACATCGAGCAGCGCGAAGGCCGCATCGTCCGGCAGGGTAATCAGCACGATGTCGTCGACATTTTCGCCTATGCGACCGAGGGCAGCCTCGACGCTTCCATGTGGCAGAACAACGAGCGCAAGGCCCGCTTCATCGCCGCCGCGCTCAGCGGAGATACTTCGATCCGCCGGCTCGAAGACTTCGGTGAAGGGCAGGCGAACCAGTTCGCCATGGCCAAGGCAATCGCCTCCGGCGACGAGCGGCTGATGCAGAAAGCGGGTCTCGAAGCCGATATCGCGCGACTGGAACGGTTGCGCGCCGCCCATGACGATGACCAGTATGCGGTGCGCCGGCAGATGCGCGATGCCGAGCGTGACATCGAGACGTCGACCCGCCGCATCGGCGAGATCGGCCAGGATATCGGTCGGCTCGTTCCGACCGCCGGCGATGCCTTCGCGATGACCGTGCTGGGCAAGCTTCACCATGAGCGCAAGGAAGCCGGTCGCGCGCTGATGAAGGAGGTTCTCACGCTCCTCCAGCTCCAACAGGAGGGCGAGGTTCACCTCGCATCTATCGGCGGTTTCGATCTTGTCTATGAGGGAGAGCGCTTCGGAAAGGGCGACGGCTATCGCTACGCCACCACGCTCCAGCGCACAGGCGCCGCCTACGAGATTGACCTTGCGGTCACAGTGACACCGCTCGGCGCCATCTCCCGCCTCGAGCATGCGCTCGACGGGTTCGAGGAGGAACGCGAGCGTTATCGCCATCGCCTCGATGATGCGCACCGGCGGCTCGTCTCCTATCGCTCGCGCGAAGGCGGCACTTTCGCCTTCGCCGACGAACTTGCCGAAAAGCGCCGACAGCTTCGTGACGTCGAGGACGCTCTTGCCGCCGCGTCAGTTCAGAACGACGCCGCCTCGGCGGAGTCTGCTTGAATGGAATCGCGGTTTTGATGCGACGCAGCATTTGCATAGCTGCATTGCACAATATTTGCTTTCCTTCCGACCGAAATTTGAGCATAGTGCTCACAGCTGATGCACATGGCGGTTTTCCTCCCAGTGCCGCCGCAGCAGCTGTTCCCCTCTGGAGGTTTAAATTACCTTCATACCTATAGGGCCCGAGTTTTCTCGTGGCCCTCTTTTTTTGTCCTGATTTCCGTTCATCGAAGCGACCCCTACGACGGTCATCCTCGTCGCGGTTTTCCCCCGCTCAGGTAATCACCTCGACGCGCTCCATCTTTTCGATCAGCCGCCCGCTCATATCCTCCGGGTCGTTCAGGACGGTCACGAAGTCGGAGAGGCTCGGATTCTTCAAACCGACTTTGTAGATCGCAACCCCGCTTCGACATTCTCGTCCATGGCCTTCAGCCCCTCGAAATGTCGGGAGGCCTCCTGCCAGGCGAGCCCCAAAGTCTCGGTGAACGCAAGGATCTCGTCTGTTCCCGGAACGACCTGATAGGCAAATATCTCTTTTGTATCGTGCATCGAAACCTCCTTGAGCTGCGACAGCCTAAGGCGCGTTTCCGGTTGCTGTGAACTATCAAAAGTGTGAGCGGCAGTTTCCGGAAGGAGGGAGGACAAAAAGAAGGAAGAGGGAAAAGAAACCGGTCGCAGATCGGTCTTCCAGTCGCCGCTTGCGCTCAACCGCCGCCTGCGCATCCCGGCCACTCGTCCCGCGCAGGGCTGTTAGCCCCGCTCGGACATCGCAGCAGGGACGCTCGGCCGCAGTTGCGCCGGGCCGCCCGCCCCGCGGTCCGGGAGGTGTCTTCGAAAGAAACGAAGACAGGAAGGACCGGCAAGCGAGCCGTGTCCCGCATCTCGGAAGAGGAAAATCCCATGCACATCATGAAGGTCGATCCGCGCTCGTTGAAGGACAACCCGGACAATACTCGTCAGTCGAAATCCACCCCGCAGGCTGATGCGCTGCTGCTCGCGACCATCAAAGCCGTCGGCATCATCCAGCCGCCCGTCATCTTTCCGCAAAGCGATGGCGGAAACGGCTACGTCATCGAAGCCGGCCATCGGCGGACCCGCATGGCGATCGCCGCGGGCCTTGAGGAAATCGAGGTTCTCGTGGTCGAAGCCGCTAACGATAATGGCGCCATGCGGTCCATGGTCGAGAACATCGCCAGGGAGCCGCTCAACCCCGTCGACCAGTGGCGCGGCATCGAACGCCTGATCGCACTCGACTGGACCGAGGAAGCGATTGCGGTCGCACTTGCCCTCCCCGTCCGGCAGATTCGCAAGTTGCGGCTGCTCGCCAATGTCTTTCCGGCGATGCTCGACCAAATGGCGCTCGGCGACATGCCGAACGAGCAGCAGCTTCGAACGATCGCGGCGGCACACCTCGATGAGCAGAAGGAAGTCTGGAAGGCGCAGAAGCCGAAGAAGGGCCAGCCTGCCACGTGGTTCCAGATCGCCAACGCGCTGAGCAAGACCCGCATGTACGCAAAGGATGCGAGCTTCGGCGACGATCTCAGGGAAGCCTATGGCATCGAATGGATCGAGGATCTGTTTGCCCCTGCCGATGAGGACAGCCGCTACACCACCAACGTCGAAGCCTATCTCGGCGCCCAGCAGGAGTGGATGACCAACAATCTGCCGAAGAAGGGCGTGATCGCCGAGGTCACGCAATGGGGTGACGTAAAGCTGCCGCAGAAGGCCAGCCGCGTTTATGGCAAGCCAGGCAAGGGCGACCACACCGCAATGTACCTGGATCGGAACGGCAAGGTTCAGACCGTGCATTACCGGATGCCGGAGGAGAAGAAGACGGCGGGCAAGAGAGCGGTCGTTGGAGGTGGTGCCACCGCTGGCGACGATGTGATCGACGCGCCGAAACAGCGTCCGGATGTCACGCAAAAGGGCCACGACATGATCGGTGACCTCAGGACCGACGCGCTGCACGAAGCGCTCGCTCGCGCGCCGATCGAGGACGACACGCTGACGGCGCTCCTCGTGCTCGCCTTCGCCGGCTTGAATGTACGGGTCGACTCCGGGGCAAACGACACCGTCTTCGGCACGAAGCGGTTCGCTCGCCATGCGGTTCGGTTGCTCGACTCTGACGGTAAGCTGTCCTTCGAGATCGACACGTTGCGGGTTGCCGCCCGCTCGATGCTGGTCGATGTGCTCTCTTGCCGCCGCGGCATGTCGAACAGCGGGATCGTGTCACGTATCGCCGGCGAGGCCATCGGCGCCGATGGATATCTCCCGAACATGGGCACCGAAGATTTCCTGCTTTGCCTGTCGCGGGCGGCGCTTGAGGCGTCGTGCAAGGACACCCCGGTTCTGCCGCGCCCGAAGGTCCGCGAGACCCGCGCAGCACTCGTCGAGCACTTCAAGGAAGGGCACTTCGTCCACCCGGCAGCCCTGTTCGCGCCCGATCCGAAGGAACTTGCCGACCTGATCAAGAAAGGCGAGATCGTCGAAGAGGAGGACAGCGTCACCACTGAAGAAACGAGCGATGGTCTTGGCGAACTCGCGGACGACAGCGCCGCCGGCGAGGCCGCCGAACTTGACGCCCCCGATCCGGAGGCCGACGACGGGGCTCCTGACGAGGACGAAACCGCCTACGGCATTGCGGCCGAATAGCCTCCCTTCCCTTCTCATCCGATCGACAACCGCCGCCGGCCATCACCGGCGGCGGCTTCGTTTCCATGAACCGCAGAATTCCAAGGAGATGTCTTATGTCTGCGTCCCTGATCTACGACCTCGCCCCGATCGGCTCCATCGTCGCCTGGTCCGACGGCAGCCCTCGGCCGCCCGAGCGTTTCAAGAAGAAGCTGGCGGCCTGGCAAACCCGCAACAGCAAAGGCCGCCTGATCCGCAAGGAGGGTCCGCGCCAATCCGGAAATTACGCCTCGCCCGGGCATTTCACGCTGCATGAGGCTGATTTCGGCGGAAAGAATACCGTCGTCATGCGCATTCACCGAACCTTCGGTCTCGATTCCGATCTCGCCTTCAAGGTTCTCGAACGCCCCGCACTCGGTTCTATCCGCCTCTTCGATCGCGCCGGTGCGAACGCGGAGCTTGTCCATCTCGCCGGCAATCACGAGGCGGCGGTGGCCTGGCTGAAAGAGCATGGATACCCGAATGCCATCCTCGAAGAGGTGACCGCCGACGAGGTCGCGGCGGCTCATGTCGAAGGGAGGGTTGCCGCATGAGCACGCCCGATCTTCAACACGACAGGGTTCCTACCGCCGACGACTCCGCGGTGAAATTCGGCGTCAGCGCGGACGGCTTTCCGGTCGCCCGGATCGCCGATACCTTCCTGGCAATGGTGCCGGCGCGCGATGGCGCCAGCTTCCTCGCGAGCGCCTGGCGCCTCACTCGCCCGCTGTCAGAGCTGACGCGGGAGGATTTCCACGGTCACGAAGGGCGCCTCGAAGATGAGACAGCGTTCCGCGCGCGCGTGTTCGAGACCGCGCGGCACAGCCATGAACTATCCGCGCTCGGGCGGATCCAGAGCCGCATGGCAGCGACTACGCCATGGGGTCTGTCGCAGCTCGCGACGATCTACGCCGAGGGGATCGTCTCCCATATGACCGCCGGTCATGGCGGGTTTCATCTGTCGGCCGAACGGAATGCCCGCGTCCTTCCGATGCTGCGAAAGTCCTTGCCCTGGTACGAGGAGGACGCAGAATGGGCGATTGTCGCCCTCACCTTCCCAGATCTCTTCACGTCCTACGAGCGCAAATGTGCCGATGAGACGATCCGCAATAGCTGGCCGTCCGCCTGGGAGGCGATCCACGGCCGCGAACTCCAGCCCGGCCAATCCTGGACAAAGGACCGGGAAGCCTTCGAGCGCAAGCATGCCGGCGACTGGATCGTGATCTCCGCGATCTTTTCCAGCCGCCATGCCGACATGACGGAGGTCATCGCCACGCGAGGCGGCCGGCGCGATGGGCGGGTGGAGGAGATGCGCTTTCTCGTGCCCCGCGCCGAGTATGCCGCGCGCGACCGCTTCGGTTTCGTCATCGATCCTGACCGTCATAATCCCTGTGACGGTCCTTCCAGTTTTGTGGGGTGGCAAGGGAGGGATGCGTGATGGCTGCAATGCCAATCCACCATGCGCAACTGGCGCGTATGGAAGAAGCGCGGCGGCAGACGCAGCGCCAGCTCGAACTGATCGATCGCCAGGTCTTGCGCCGGATAACATCGATCCTGCCACAGCTCGCGCGCCGGCAAACCGGATATCGGCGCGGAAAGGCGCCGGATACGGGCTTCTTCCTCGAACGTTATCGCAACAATCTCGCCGCCCTGACAGCGGAGCGTCAGCCGGAAGTTGACGCGCTGACACGAAAGTTGGCTCGGCAGGATGCAGCGATAGCCGCCTTTCGCAAACGGTTCGAACCCGTTGGCGACGCGGCTCAGCCACGAGCGGAGGTCTAGCGACATGGGTACGATCGGAGACCTCGAACGGAGCGCCGGCATTGGGCCATCGTCCGCGGAACGCACCGCGTTCTGGCAGCAGTTCCACCACCTCAACGGAAAGGCGTGCCTCGACGCGGGCGTTGCGGAGCTTAAACGAATGATCGCCGCGAGGGAGGAACAGGCTGACGTTGCCTCGAGTAAGCAGCGCGCTGTTCCGAAGCGCGAAAGACTTCCTCCTTTGAGCGGTGAACAGGAAGCCGCGCTCCAGGCCTATGCCGCAAGACACGGGCGTCGCTGGAAGAGCATCCTGAACAACGTCTGGATGGGTGGCGCGCCCTATGACGATGGCGGGACACTCCGCGGTCTTCGAAACACGCACGGTCCGAGCTGGCTGCAATATTATCGGCTGCCCAAGCCGAAACCCTCGGCCGAGACCATCATCGCGCCAATTGAGCGTGCGGCGAGTTCGGGAAGTGACGACGTATAGCGTCCCGGCAGCCATCTTCCTTTCAGTACCTGGTTGGACCAGACCCCGTGCCGATTTGCCCTTCGGTTTTGCTGCGGTCTGAACCAGCGGCCGTTCGCTTCAAGGCCGCTATCCGCGCCGCCCGGCGGCCGGAGGCGCCGTCCCTCACGGAGCAGGCTTGCGGGCCTCGCAGGGCAGGATGCCCCGCTTGCCCGCAAACCGGCTCCGCTCAGCCTGTCGTCTCCGGACCTTGAAGCGCCCGTCTTCCGCCGGTTCGGGGCGACCGCACCGAAGGGCAAATCGGCACGGGGCCGGAGCCGCTTCGAGGTTGAAAGGAAGAAATCATGGCAAAGCCCGCTACCTCCCCTCGTCAATCCGCTCGCGTCGTGGCTCTGCGCAAAGGCGCAACCGTCGAAATGGTCCGGCTCACATGCCCCGACAGTGCCCAGGCGCTGAAGATCGCCGAGAGCTTCGGAACCGCGATCGTCGACAGCGACGGAATCCGCGATCTCCATGAGCGTCTGATCTCCGAGACGGCCGATGCTCTGAGCGATGGTCTCGGCGAAAAGGCCATGCAGATCCATCTGCAGCGGATCGTCGGCGCCTTCGTCGGCTCGGCGCACGGCGCAGGCCAATTCTATAGCCGCGCCGTCACCGAGGCACGCGATGCCACGGCCAAGGCTGCCAACGACGCCCGCGACGAGGACCTCGACGGCCCTGTCGGCTACGACAGTGCTGCCCAGCGCAGACGCGAGTTTGCCGCCGACATGGGCGTGCAGGCTCATGCGCTTCGGGTGGCCGCGGAGGGCGCCGTTGCAGCCTACAAGCAAATCGTCGGTGAGGCCTGGAAACCCTTCGATCGGCCCGTCGAAAACCCAGGTCACTCTCTTGATCGCAAGGCGGCCGAAGCACAGATGTCGGCCTTCGACTGAGCGCTTTCGGGCGGGGCTCCGGCCCCGCCTTTTTCCATGTCGGGAAGCAAGCGTGCCTACGGCCTTGGAAAAGGTCGCCCGATGATCTACATTATTTTCGAGATTTATCTACATGGAGACGACCCATGCCGATCAACGTCAACAATCCGGAAGCGGACGCGCTGACGCGCAAGTTCGCCGAAATGGCCGGCGTCGGCATTACCGACGCCATCGTCATTGCCATGCGGGAGGCGATCGAGCGTCGCAATCGCGCGGAGACGCCACTGCAGACTGCTGCGCGGCTGCGGGAAAAGCATGGGGTCGCGATGAGCGACGACGTCCGCAAGCCTCTTCCTCCTGAAGCCTTCGACGAAATGTGGGATGACGCCTGATGTTCGTCGATGCCTGCGCCATCATCGCGCTTCTCTCTGATGAGCCGGAAGCGGCGCGCGTCTCCGACGCCGTTGCTTCTGCCAGACATCCCTTCACATCTCCGGTCGCCATTCTCGAAACAGTCCTCGGCCTTGCACGGCCCGACAAGTTCAATCTTCCAGTGCCCGCGGTCGAAACGATCGTGATGGAATTCCTCGAAGCGCGGGAAATCGAGATTCGCGATCTTCCGCCCGCATCCGAGACGACGAGGCTCGCCCTTGTCGCTGCTCACCGCTATCGCAGCGGCCGCCATGGCCTGAACCTCGGCGATTGCCTGCATTATGCCTGTGCCAAATTCCATGGCGTGCCGATCCTCGCCACTGCGGATGAGTTCAGGTCGACCGACCTCGAAACAATTCCTTGAATCTCCTGAAGCAGTGACGCCGAGATCGGCCCGTCGCGAACCCGTCCGGCTTTTGGTCCTGGCGGAGCGAGGCGTTCGGGCAACGGCTTCGCCGTCCTCCACGTCCGTTCCGGCCTTTCGGTGCCCTCACCCCTTTCCGCTCCGCACTTTGGACCGCCGTGACGGGGTCGCGATCGGCGCGACCTCCTTGAATTGGAGGTTTGAAATGAGCAGGAAGGACGAAGGCCAGCGGGCCGACATCTACACGCGGATCACTGACAAGATCATCGAGGATCTGGAGAAAGGAGTTCGCCCATGGATGAAGCCATGGAACGCCGCGAACACGAACGGTCGTATCACCCGGCCGCTTCGCCACAACGGTCAGCCCTATTCCGGCATGAATGTGCTGCTGCTTTGGTCGGAGGGCCTGGCCCGTGGATATTCCTCGCCGATGTGGATGACATTCAAGCAGGCGCTTGAACTGGGATCGGCCGTGCGGAAGGGCGAGACCGGCTCGACCGTCGTGTTCGCGAGCCGCTTCACGAAGTCGGAGACCGACCGCAACGGCAACGATGTCGATCGGGAAATTCCCTTTCTGAAGGCGTACTTCGTCTTCAACGTTGACCAGATCGACGGTCTGCCGGACCACTATTACCATCGGCCGACACCGGTCCTCGATCCGATTGAGCGGATCGAGATTGCCGATCGCTTCTTCCGCGACACTGGCGCCGTCATCCGGCATGGCGGATCGCAGGCATATTATTCGCCGGTGACCGACCACATCCAGATGCCGCCGTTCGAGACCTTCCGGGATGTGGAGTCCTACTACGCGACCCTTGGACATGAGGAAATTCATTGGGTTGGAGCCAAAGATCGTCTTGATCGCGATCTGTCGCGCTACGCGAAGGACCGGACGGAGCGCGCCCGCGAGGAATTGATTGCCGAACTCGGCAGCTGCTTTCTCTGCGCGGACCTCGGGATTGCTCCAGAGCTGGAGCCGCGACCGGATCACGCCTCTTACCTTCAGTCGTGGCTCACCGTTCTCTCAAATGACAAGTGGGCGATCTTTCAGGCGGCAGCGCATGCGCAGCGTGCAGTCAGCTATCTTCACGGTCTGCAGCCGTCCGCGGAAGGTGCCGACAAGGCGGCGGCATAGGCGTGCTTTGAATCAGGGACGGTCGCCAGTACCGACGGCCGTCTCTCTGATTGGCTCTGGTTCGGTTTGCGGATGCTGGTTCAGGGTGAGGTCCAACGTGCCCCAGATCGATGACTTCGTGGCATCGGACTTGGGTTTGCGAGACGGCTTCCTCTCGACGATGAACGGTTTTGTCTGCTGACGCATAAATCCTCCTGGGCGACGAATCGCGCCTGAACGATATCGCGCACGCCACCGAACACAACAGGCTGTCATTCCAAGTTTCATACCGACGGTTTCGACGGCATGCCGTCGCCATTCGCGACAAAAGGATTCCCACCCTCCCCCGCCTGTCCAGGTTGTTTGTAAGGAAAACACTTCGCCACATGGGTTGTTGCGGAATGCTGCGTCGCACAAATATAGGATGCGAGGATATCAACTGGAAGGGGCAGGCTGTGGAAAAATACGTGGGCGCGAAGCTGCATGGCATTCGAGTGACCGACGCAAAGCTGAACTACCACGGCTCGATCACGATCGATGCGGACTTCTGCCGGGAGGTCGGTCTGAAACCGCTGGAATATGTGGAAATCTGGAACAAGATGTCCGGAGCAAGGATCAGCACTTACGTGCTCTACGGTGATCCGGGCTCCAGGTGCTGCATTCTTAACGGTGCGGCCGCTCGCACGTGCCAGCAAGGCGATGAGATTATCATCGCGTCCAGCGTCTTTTGCGAAATCGATGACATCATCAAGCTCAAGCCACGCGTGCTGGTCTTCGGAGAAAACAATGAAATCGTCGACAGGATCACCTACGAGGTCTTTCGCCGTGCAGACAATTCTCTCGACATGGCCGTGAGCTCCGAGCTGCCCGACAACAGCTACGGATTTCCGGCCTCCATTTCCGGATAGCCTGATGCAGTCGGACGGCGTCCCTGGACGTTTGCCGATGTGGATTGCCACGACACCGTTTTCGCCTATTGCCGTTGCCCTTCAGGGGAGCCATTGTCCCGTCCCTTTACCTGACGTTAGCGGCGCTCCATTTGCGGGCTCGATGAGGCATGTCTGACCGGAGAGCGGCGTCGCCTCGATCGTCCTCCCGCAACGGCCATTCGAAACTTTCTTCCCCTGCCGACTTCGTCGCCATTCCTCGCGCGACAACAAAGTTGCTCCCGGCCGCCCTCCATTTCATTTCGGCCCTCTGGGTGCGGTCCGATCGTCCCCGGTCCTTGCGACAGCCATCGAGGCCGCAATGGAGCGGCCCGAAACAGCAAAAGGAACTTGGACAATGGCTACCATCGGCACCTTCACCTCCACCGAAAACGGCTTCTCCGGCTCGATCCGCACCCTCGCCCTCAACGTCAAGGCCCGCATCGCCCGCGTCGAAAACCCCTCCGACAAGGGGCCGCACTTCCGCATCTACGCCGGCAACGTCGAGCTCGGCGCCGCCTGGCAGAAGACCTCCGAGCAGGGCCGCGACTATCTCTCGGTCAAGCTCGACGACCCGAGCTTCCCCGCCCCGATCTACGCAACGCTGGCCGAAGTCGAAGGCGAAGATGGCCTGCAGCTGATCTGGTCACGCCCCAACCGCGACTGAGGTTCTCGAGGCTCCGCCGATCCGGCGGAGCCTCTCCCGCCAAAGTGAGAAGCCGGCACCAGGCATCGAGCCAGGTTCCGGCTTTTTGGTGCCATGCGGAAACGGGGATAGCCGCTCAGATTTCCTGATGGTGCCGGGCCGGGCCGACGGCATCAAGGACGAGCGGTTAACCCCCAAATTTCAGGCCCGGTCCTGCGGCCCGATCCAGAAATTCGGCTCCCCCACTCGCCGCCTCCGGCGGTCGCTATCGCGATCCCTGACCCCGCCATCCCGTCCCGCCCTGCGAGCTCGTCTTTCACGAACTCAAGGAGATGAGATCATGACGATCGAACAGCACATCGAAGAACTGCGGGCCGAGCTGAACAACGCATGCGACGCGGCCGAGCGCCGCCAGATCGAGGGCGAGCTTGAACTTGCACGGGCCGAGCTCGCCGTGCAACTGGCCGAGCAGGTCGGCACCATCAAGGCCGAGCCGCCCTTCTGAGGCGGCTTCTCTTCTCATTTCAGAGCCGAGCTTCGTCGGCGATCACCGTCTCCGATTCCAGCGCTTTCCGCCCGAGGAACAACCGCGCCATCGCATCTCTCCTTTCGACACAGCTGTCATCTACGTCAGGGGATGTTGCAGTCCTCGCGTCACGCCGCAACCTTGCGCCACCAGAATTTTCCCCACCGCATGCGGCTCCTCGCCCAGTCAAAATTCAGGCGGCTCCAGGTTCTCCGCTCGCGCTTCGACCGTTCCGGTGCGGCCCTCCTCCGAGGTCTGCTTTCGATCCCCGCGATATCAGCAATTCGAAAGGAGAACCTACCATGCAACAACTCGCAAAGTTCCTTGCAGCCACCGGCCGCCGGCTCGGTAATCTCGGGAGAGTGATCTGTCACTTCTTCCGCAAGGGAAAGCTCGGGCTGAAGCTCGCGATCAAGATTCCGTTCTTCGTCGAGATCGAGCTCAACTTCGAGACCGACTGGAATAGGCGCGAATGACGCGCCATGGCCGCCCTCGGCGGCCCTTTTCCTTCGTTCCGGCTCGGGCGTCATCGTTGGTCAGCTGAGAGGACGCTGGGCAAAAGTCCTCGGTCGATAGCCGCGAGCTCGCTTCTGCCGCGTCAGGTCGAGGAACAGTCTGACCGCTTCTTCCTCCCGCCCGAAATGGTGCACCATCATTTGTCCAGAGGTCCCGATCCGCCCCCAGCGTCGCGTCAGGCAGGTTTCCCCGAAAAGCGATATGGAAATCTGCATGGCGTAAAAGCGGGCCATGTTCTTCGCCGTGTCGGTTCGCTCGATGTAGAGCTGGTAAGGTTGCGTGACCATGTTCGCAGAGTCGCCGATCCGTGCCCGAGCGTCCAACGACAGTTTTGAATCGTTCGAGGCCAACCGATTCATTGCGGTGATGTTTCTCAAAACCTGAGCGATTGTCTGGGCGAGTCGGCGCAGCCGCACGGCTCTAGTCGCTGTGGCTCCCGGAGCCCAGTCGGTCTCCGCGCATTCGCGTGACGATCCTCTCGCGGATGGCACAGGGCCAACCTCGCGCGATCAGTTGCAGTATCCCGAGCGCTCCGGACATGGCCGTGCAAGTCATCCGAGAGTGGATCCGACGACTTCATTCAAACTTTAATTTAATTTTCATTCTCTCTGAATAATTATTATTGCAATCAGGTTCAACTAGGCAAAGCACCTGCGGATCAGGCACTGCAGCGCAATGAGAGAAAGTCAGAGACATGGCAGAAATTATCGACTTCCCCTTGGAGCGCAGCCTCAGCACCGAACAACGTGCACTGATCGACCAGATGGAAGAAGAAGGCGGCCGCTTTCTCAAGGCGACGGAGAGCCTGCTTGGCGTCCTGCGGCAAGCTGAACGTACGCAGAAGGCAATTCTCGCCTACCAAGCCGAGATCAAAGGCCGGAGCGGAGGAACGGCGCAGGTAGCCAGTCGCGAAGCGGGCGACGGTTCCGCAGCTGGCGACTATCGCGGCAGCACTATCCGATATGCATCCGATGACTGAAGTTTTTCGAGTGGGTGACGATCGTCGCCATCGTGGCCATACGTGAGGGGACAGACCGTGCTTGGGTTCGCAAAACAAAAACAATATGCTCTCCTCTTGGGAGCAGCACTCCTCCTTGGCCACAGCGCAAGAGCGCAAGACATAGACTTGATGAACGGGGTGGTAGCCCGCCCTGGTGACAAGGACACAATACCCGCAGAAAAATTCAAGAAGGCGAGCCCCTGGAAAATCGGGATGAGCCACTTTGGCGTCAACGCCAACACATGGGCTGCCCAAATGGCCGCTGAATCGCAAGCCGCTGCCAAGAGTGATCCGCGCATTTCTCAGTTCGTGCTGCTCGACGCCAATCTCAGCCAGGCCAAGCAGATCGCCGATATCGATGAGCTGATCGCCCAGAAGGTCGATGCCATCATCGTGACACCGGTCTCTCCGACCTCCGCAGATGCTGGTATCGAAAAAGCGGTCAATGCCGGCATTCCCGTCATCGTCCATACGGGCCTTACCAAAACCGACAAATTCACCGTCGATATTCAAGGCGGCGGCGAGAACTTCGGAAAGGTCTCGGGAGAGTTCCTGGTCAAGGAACTCGGAGGCAAGGGCAATATCTGGGTCCTGCGCGGACTGCCGACTCATCCCGAAGACATCAACCGCTACAAGGGCCTGCTCGAAGCCATCAAGGGCACCGATATCAAGATCGTGGCCGAAGATGCCGGTCTCTGGTCGTATGATTACGGCCACAAGGTTTGCGAGACCTTCTATCTCGAAAACCCGAAGGTCGACGGCATCTGGTCATCGGGCGCCGACATGAGCCGCGCCTGCATGGATGTCTTCCAGCAATATGGCGCGAAGGTTCCGCCGATCACCGGTGAGGTGAACAACGGATTTCTCCAGAAATGGATCGACAGCGGGGTTGATGCCATCGCCACCGAATACGGGCCGGAACAAGGGGCCGCAGCTGTTCGCGCTGCCGTCGCGCTGCTCGATGGCAAAGCCATTCACAAACGCTATGTCTATGAGCCCGACGGCTGGGACATCCAGAAGGCAAAGGCGAATTACCGCGCTGACCTGTCGGAGAAGTTCTGGATGCCAAGCAGCCTGACCGACACCGATCTTAAGGCCCTGTACGGCAAGTAAGACAAATGCCTGCCCCGCGTTACCGCGGCTCGATGAACGTCAGAAGTCGATGTCATCACGAAACTATTCGAACCACCCCAGCGAGCGTGGCGTGATCAAAGCGCCCACTGTCGCCCCGAATCCAAGGAGCCGTCTTCGATGACACCAGCAACAGCGAAATCCAACGACCGACGTAATTTCGGGATCGCCGGACGCTTGACGGCGGCATTTGTCGGCATTGCTGCCCTCGCCGCCATCGCCGGCGCCTCCTCGTCCTGGTATTCGATGAAAAGTTCCGGCATCGTCAAGGAACTCGGCGATCGAACCCTCCCAACCGTCACCGAATCCCTCGCCTTCGCGCAAGAAAGCGCCATCCTTCTCGCAGAGGCGCCCAATCTCGTCTATGAGCCGGATCTCGCTTCGCTCGACGCAAGTTCGAAGCGCCTGGAAGCCATCCTCGCCGGTCAAAGCGGTCGACTGACGGCTTTGCGCGACCTTGGCGTGGCGCCGGAACTGCTCGATTCGGTCGAGAAGACGAGCCAAAGCCTCGAACCAAAGCTCAATCAGCTGACAGCCATATCTTCCGACCGGATCAAGGCGAAATTCCGCATGCAGGAGGGCGTGGCTCGCGCTCTGTCCCGTTACAAGTCCCTGGCGTCAATGCTCCGCAACGCGCAGGTCGGAGCGGTGGACAGCAGTATCGAGCGATCGCGTGCCCTGACCGATCTCCAGATGGCGGCCGCCGAGATATCGACACTGATATCGGCGATACCGGATGCGTCAGACACCGAACTGGCCGCAGTCAAGGATCAATATGATGCGACTGGCAAGGAGATTGACAGCATCCTCGCGCGGCTGAAAGCTTCAGGCGGTAGTGCTGCGATGCAACAGCTTGTCACGGCTCTCCAGAATGAGGGTGGAGGTCCTGAAGGCCTGTTTGCGCTTCGATCCGCCCAGGCCAAGGTCAACGGTCAGATCGCAGATATGCTGAATGATCTGACGGTGACCTCCATCATCCTTGGCGTCGACGTCAAATTGATCGCGGCGAAGGAAAAGCAGGCCGCCCGAAATGCTGCGGAATTGTCTCGGGGGATGACCCAGCAGACTGTCGCCGTCAATGCGGCAACGAGCTTTCTGGTGATTGCAGCCGCGCTTGCCGCCCTGTTCTACGTCCGGCGTTTCGTGACGCGGCGGCTGATCAGGCTTGCGACGGTCATGGGCCGTATCGCCTCCGGTGATCATTCCACTCAGGTTCCCATGTCCGGTCGCGACGAGATAACGGACATGGCCGGCGCTGTCGAAGTGTTCCGCGCCAATGCGGTCGCCAATATTCGCCTCGAGCAGGAAGCGGAAGAACAGCGAAACCTGACGGAAGACGATCGTCGCCGTAAGGCTGAAAGCGATCGCCTCCGGGCAGAAGCCATGGCCCAAGCCACCCAAGGTCTCGGCAAAGGGCTCAAGCACCTTTCTGCGGGTGATTTGACGTTCCGTCTCTCCGAGCCCTTCGCGGATGAATTCGAGACGCTGCGCGCCGATTTCAATGGCGCGGCCGGCCAGCTTGCCGAGACGCTGCGCTCCGTCGCCGACGCGGCCAACGCCATCGATAGCGGCAGCCGCGAGGTTAGCATCAGCGCCGATGATCTCTCCAAGCGCACCGAGCAGCAGGCCGCGTCGCTGGAAGAAACGGCGGCGGCGCTCGACCAGATCACCGTGAATGTCGCCAATTCTTCCAAGCGGGCCGACGAAGCCCGCAGGATCGCCGCCCAGGCCAATACCAGTGCCTCCCAATCCGGCCAAGTGGTGGCGAGTGCTGTCGACGCCATGGAGAAGATCGAGCAATCGTCGAAGCAGGTCTCCAACATCATCGGCGTCATCGACGAAATCGCGTTCCAGACCAATCTACTTGCGCTCAATGCCGGCGTCGAAGCGGCCCGTGCCGGCGAGGCCGGCAAAGGCTTCGCGGTTGTTGCACAGGAAGTGCGTGAACTCGCGCAACGCTCCGCCAAGGCCGCCAGAGAGATCAAGGAGCTGATCCGCAACTCCTCCGTCGAGGTGGAGAATGGCGTGAAGCTCGTCAGCGAGACCGGGACTGCCCTGAAAACCATCGAGGGCTACATCGTCACCGTCAACCAGCATATGGACTCGATCGCGACATCGGCCCGGGAACAATCGGTCGGTCTCGCGGAGGTGAATACCGCCGTCAACCAGATGGATCAGGTCACGCAGCAGAATGCGGCCATGGTCGAGGAGAGCAATGCGGCGAGCGCGACCCTTGCCGGTGAAGCAGGACGGCTTCGCGACCTGATCAGCCAGTTCCAGTTTGGCGAAGCCATGCGCCGGCCGGCGTCCCTCACCGAGGCGAGCCCATCCAGCCGGCCGGTCGCATCGCCCGCGCGCCGGATCGTCGGCGCCGTCGCCAAGGCCTTTTCCGGCAACGCCGCCGTCAAGCAGACCTGGGAAGAGTTCTGAGCGGAGCTGAAGGTGCACTGACTGAAGGTCTTTTGGCCATCAGAGCTGGCAAGCGGTCGCGTCCTTTTCAGGACGCGGTCCTATCTCTCTCTGACGTCCTATCTTGCACCCGCCGTTCCGGCGTCAATGACATCGCGGCCCCTCCAATTTTCCCCGCACCGCAAGCGGCACAGAGAAAGTCGGTTCCTCCGCTCGCCGCACGGCGGCCGCGTTCAGCGGTCCCTGACCCCTCACGGACTTCGGTGCGGACACTTTTCGCCAGAAAACGAAAAGGAGACCCTGATGACACAGCATCACATCACACAGCCGGTTAGCGAAGAGCGGAAACTTGCGGATCAGCAGCCGACCGGGCTTGAACATCTGCGCAGCAGTTTCGATGCTGAAGTGCACCTTCCCGCCGATATCTCGCGCGAGTTTCTGTCTGCGGCGCTGCTTTGGGCCATCGACAACAAGGTCGATTTCGGTTTGTTCCACGAGCCCGGAAAGATCATCATCGCGCACTTCGGTGGTGATGAGATCTACCTCCCCTCCCGGTGGTCCGACAAACGATGGCACATCGGCCTTGAGGACAAGGAGCCTTTCGACCCGGGCGATTGAAGCCCAGACCAGAGGCGGCTTACCGCCTCTGGTCTTTGCCTTTCGCTTGAGCCGTTCCTGCCGGATCGACCAGCCGAGCCGGCTATGATCCCAAGCCCCATCTCTCTCTCCTGACAGCGGACGATGATGATGGTTGTCATTTCCCCTGGCACCAGCCATGTCGCGCGCCATCCCATGGCCGGGCAAGGCCTTCCTTGATCAAAACATCGCCCAGAGAATTGCCCGCACGCGATACGGTTCGAAGTTTACGTCCATACTTGTCCTCGTCGCGGAAGCCGGCCGACAGCGAAAACTTTCCGGCGTTGAGCAGCGTTAGTAGTCGCGACTTTGCCGCTTCACCTTTGATCCGTTCAGCTTCGCAGCGGGGCGGGCTGAGTTCGGGCGTATCGATGTCGGCGATGCGGATTTTCTTGCCCTCGAACCAGAAGGTGTCGCCGTCGACGACGCAGTTCGTGCGATGGCTGTCGCCGCAGATCACGAACGACGCCGATTGGCTGTCTTGCGCAGGCGCTTTGACGAAAGCCGCAGCGATGTCGAGATGGCCATTGCGATCAAGATAGAGCCAGCCCGCGGCGCCGATCACCACGGCCCAGACAATCGCGGTCGGAAAGCCTCGGCCGCGATCGTGACCATGACGACGCGGCGTCGATCGCGAGTCATTAATGCCGGGACGGTCGTTGGCGACCTTCCGATTTTTCCTGAACGGGATGACGTTCTTTTGCGCCAAGCTTTTCATTCCTCTTCGGCGGCAGAGGTTACAGCCGGTTTGGTTTCATAGGCGTTTACCGCAGACGCCGAATTCGAACCTTCCTTCTCCCTTCCGCCCATCGAATGAAACCGGTTCTCGCCGACGCAGGCTCTCATATCGTTGCGCCGGAACCAGATGGCGCGCCCGCATCTGAGCGGTGCATTGCCGGCCGTGAACACGATCTGCTCGTCGGCCCGCATGCGCAGAACCTCATGCGGCTGGATAAGCGGTCTGGCGGCAAGCTGCTTCGAGCGTGTTCGCGATGATCCCCTTGCCTGGGAACTGCGGCTGACCTGGTCGATCTCGACCGTGGTCATGCCGCAACGTTTCGAGATGTAGTCGGCGGTCTCGGGATCGTTAATTGCGGCGAACGAGATCCAGCTGGCACTCTCGAACCACTTGCTTGCCGCGTCGCGGCCGCCATAGGTTTCGCGCATCTGGCCGATCGACTGATAGATCATCGTCAGCGTGATTCCGTATTTGCGGCCGGCGTCGCGCGCAGTCTCGAGGATCCGCATGTAACCGAGGCGGGCGACCTCATCGAGAAGAAACAGCGCGCGCCCTTCAAGCTTTCCGTCGCGATTATAGATCGCGTTGAGAAGCGAGCCGATGACGACACGCGCAAGACCGGAATGAGTCTCCAACGTCTTGAGGTCGATGTTGATGAAGACGTCGGTATTTCCCGCGGCGATGTCGCTGGTCGAGAATTTCCGTCCGGACACCAGGGCGGCATAATTCGGATAGGAAAGCCAATGCGTTTCCTTGACCGCATTGGCATAGACGCCGGAGAAGGTTTCCGGCGTCATATTGACGAAGGCAGCGACGTTCTCCTTCACGAAATCCGAACCCGAATTGTCGTAGATGTCCTGCAGGCGCTTGCGCAAGGTCGGTTCCGGCTCCGACAGGTTCATGCGCACCCGGCGAAGCGTCTGGTCCTTCTCGTCCATGTGACCGGACAGGCAGACATCGGCGATGAGCGCGGTGAGCAACTGCAGGGCTGACGCGCGAAAGAAGTCGTCACGGACACCGCGCGCGCCGCCGCTGTCGCTCATGATCCACGATGCGACAGAGGCAATATCCTCTTCCTTCGTTCCGCCGAAACGGCCGACCCAGTCCAGCACGTTGAAGCCCATGTCCGACTTCCTCGGGTCGAGGACGAACACGTCCCTTCCCGCTCCGCCGCGATGCGCGGAGACCATCGGGGCGACCTCGTTCGACGGATCGAGCACGATCAGCGTGCCGCCCCATTTGAGTGCCGTCGGGATGGTCACCGACGTCGTCTTGAAACCACCGGACCCCGCAAAGACGATCCCGTGCGACGAGCCGAATGAGCCATCGAAGCACAGCAACGGCGACTTGCCGCCGGCGCCCCAGGTCTCCGCGCTATCGGCTCGAAATGCCAATGCCGCGACGCTGTCCTTGTCGACCCGATAGCGCTCGCCGATGACGATGCCGCCGGAATCGGAAAACAGCTTCGCCGCCTCTGGCGGCTTCATCCAGTCGGCTTCGCCATGCAGTGCCCTCTTGCCCTGAATGCGCTTTGGCTCGGCCCTTGCGAATGCCGCATTGCCGATGAACGCAACGCGGAGTGCGAAGCAGGCACACATGAACGCTGCGCCTACTCCAATCGACGTTGCCGGATCGAGATAGGCGAAGACCGTCTTGCCGGTTGGCAGCGTCTTCGTGAAAGCGGCAAGGCGTATGGTTTCGCGGGTAGCCGCGATCAGGATCGTTCCACTGCATCCCGCAACGACGCCCCAGCCTGCCTGCTTGATGCTGATCGCGCCGGCACTTGCGAACAAGAACACGATACCGATCGCCGCGCTGGCGACATAGGGCAGCGCGATGCCCGCACGCCCCCATGCCAAGCGTGCGGCCTCGGTCTTCCCGAAGCCGGAAATCCACTGCTCGATCCCCGTCATCCCGATGACGACCAGGATCATCAGCGCCGCCGGCCCGACGACGAGCGCAATCCTATTGATCGTCATTGCCAAAGGCCTCCGCGCCGATTGCCGTGAGCCTGGATCGCTCGCCCTCATCACCCTTGATTCGGCGGGCGACATCGATCAGCGCGCCCAGCAACAGCGCGCGCTTCTCGTAACGCAGCCCGGCCTTGACGATCAGGCCGCCGAGCTCGATCTTTTCCCGCGTTTCCTTCTTGCGGGCGTCGGATGTCATCGTCCTCGCCATACGCTCAAGCCTCGCCAGTGCTGCCCGCGCCCGCACCAGAGGAGTCCGCCGGCGTCGACGTTGCGCCGCTGCTATCGCCGGCACCCTTTTTCCCTCCGTTCGTAGCGCCCTTCCCTCCCCCTTGGCCTCCGCGAAACCGCGTCGCCACTTCCTCGAAAGCGGCCTGCAGCTCCCCTTCCTCAATCTCGATCTCGCCAAGGCCGGCCTTGAGCGCGATCCGGCCGATCCGCTCGGCTTCTCTTGTCTCGGCGACCTTGAGCTGCTCCTGCAACTTGGCGATTTCGTCGCGGATTTTCGAGGCAGGTTTTTTCATGTCCGATCGTCTCCATGGCTGAGAAAGCTTGTCTTTCGAAGCCAGTCTTTCCGAACGGAGTGCGGAACGCACTACTGTGAATCCTACAATCGCCAAGGGCGATTCTTTGGTGAATGATCCCGGCCGTTCCGAAGGAGCGGCTTCCAAGGGCGCAATTATACGTCGCTCACGCGACGCCCTTGCTTGGTCCGGCCTCCCGCTCCCGACGAACCCGTTGATTTCGTTTGCAACCGGGAAAGAACTCCGCCGTGGCCGTCCCCCATTTCTCCGTCAGCGTCGTCGCCCGCGGCTCCGGCCGCAGCGCTGTCCTGTCGGCGGCCTACCGGCACTGCGCGAAAATGGAATACGAGCGGGAAGCGCGAACGATCGATTACACCCGCAAGCTGGGGCTGTTGCACGAAGAGTTTGTGATTCCGGCAGACTCGCCCGAATGGGTGCGCAGCATGATTGCAGATCGCTCAGTCGCGGGAGCATCCGAAGCCTTCTGGAACAAGGTGGAGGCATTCGAGAAGCGATCCGATGCGCAGCTCGCCAAGGATGTCACCATTGCCCTGCCGCTCGAGCTGACATCCGAGCAGAATATCGCTCTCATGCGCGACTTTGTGGAGAGGCACATCACGGCGAAGGGGATGGTCGCCGACTGGGTCTATCACGACGCCCCCGGCAATCCGCATGTCCACCTGATGACGACATTGCGGCCGCTCACCGAAGATGGGTTCGGTTCGAAGAAGGTCGCTGTGCTCGGTCGGGACGGCAAACCGATCCGCAATGATGCAGGCAAGATCGTCTATGACCTGTGGGCCGGTAGCACTGAGGACTTCAACGCTTTCCGCGACGGCTGGTTTGCCTGCCAGAACAAACATCTGGCGCTCGCCGGCCTCGATATTCGCATCGATGGCCGCTCCTTCGAAAAGCAGGGTATCGACCTCGAGCCGACCATTCACCTCGGCGTCGGCGCCAAAGCCATCGAGCGCAAGGCCGAGCAATCCGACGGGAAGCAGGAGACCGCGCCTCCCAAACTCGAACGCATCGAGCTTCAGGAAGCTCGTCGTAGCGAGAATGCACGCCGCATCCAGCGCCGCCCCGAGATCGTGCTTGAGCTGATCACGCGGGAGAAGAGCGTCTTCGACGAACGTGATGTTGCGAAGGTGTTGTATCGCTATATCGACGATGCCCGTCTCTTCCAAAGCCTGATGGTGAGGATTCTGCAGAGCCCGGAAGCGCTCAGGCTCGAGCGCGAGCGAATGAATCTTGCGACCGGGGTCCGAGAGCTGGCGAAATACACGACCCGGGAGATGATCCGGCTTGAAGCCGAGATGGCCAACCGCGCTATCTGGCTTTCCGCTCGCGCCTCCCATGGTGTCCGTGAGGCGGTGCTGCAGGCGACCTTTGCACGCCATTCTCGTCTATCGGATGAGCAGCGGACGGCGATCGAACATGTCGCCGGCGGAGAGAGGATCGCCGCCGTGATTGGTCGTGCCGGCGCCGGCAAGACGACGATGATGAAGGCTGCCCGTGAGGCGTGGGAAGCAGCCGGCTATCGTGTGGTCGGCATAGCACTGGCCGGCAAAGCAGCCGAGGGATTGGAGAAGGAAGCGGGCATCCCATCGCGCACGCTGTCGTCGTGGGAGCTTCGCTGGAACCAGGGTCGCAACCAGCTCGACAACAAGACTGTCATCGTACTCGACGAGGCCGGCATGGTGTCGTCACGGCAGATGGCGCTGTTGGTCGAGACGGTGACCAAGGCCGGCGCCAAACTTGTCCTCGTCGGCGATCCCGAACAACTCCAGCCGATCGAAGCGGGTGCCGCCTTTCGCGCCATTGCCGCTCGCATCGGCTATGCCGAACTCGAAACGATCTACCGTCAGCGCCAGCAATGGATGCGCGATGCCTCGCTCGATCTCGCTCGTGGCAATATCCGCAAGGCTGTCGACGCCTATACCGCTCATGGTCGAATGATTGGCTTGAGACTGAAGGACGAGGCGGTCGAGAGCCTGATCGCAGCGTGGGACCGCGACTACGACCCCTCGAAGACCAGCCTGATCCTCGCGCACCTTCGCCGTGATGTGCGAATGCTCAACGATATGGCGCGCGCCAAGTTGGTCGAACGCGGTGTCGTCGCAGAAGGATTTGCATTCAAGACGGAGGACGGACACCGCAAATTTGCGCCGGGAGATCAGATCGTGTTCCTCAAGAACGAGGGCAGCCTCGGCGTTAAGAACGGCATGCTCGCAAAGGTGCTCAAAGCCGCTCCTGGCCGGGTCGTCGCCGAGGTTGGTGAAGGAGAGCACCGCCGTCAGGTTACTATCGAGCAGCGCTTCTACAACAATCTCGATCACGGTTATGCCACGACGATCCACAAGAGCCAGGGGGCGACCGTCGACCGGGTGAAGGTGCTTGCGTCACTGTCGCTCGACCGGCATCTGACCTACGTCGCGATGACCCGCCATCGTGAAGATCTCGCCGTCTACTACGGCAGTCGCTCCTTCGCGAAATCCGGCGGCCTCATCCCGATCCTATCGCGCCGAAACGCCAAGGAGACGACCCTCGATTACGAGCAGGCGTCGTTCTATCGCCAGGCGCTGCGCTTCGCGGAAGCCCGGGGCCTGCACCTCATGAATGTCGCCCGGGCGGTCGCGCGCGATCGCCTGGAATGGACCATTCGGCAGAAACAGAAGCTGGTCGGCCTCGGCGCCCGTCTTGCCGCAATTGCAACGAAACTCGGTTTCGTCGGCAACTTCAAAAACTCCCCAATCCAGAACCCGATCAAGGAGGCCAAGCCCATGGTGTCAGGCATCACCACCTTCCCTAAATCGTTCGAGCAGGCTGTCGAGGACAAGCTCGCCGCCGACCCCGGCCTCAAGAAACAATGGGAGGACGTCTCGACCCGCTTCCACCTCGTCTACGCGCAGCCGGAGGCTGCCTTCAAGGCAATCAATGTCGACGCGATGGTCAAGGACCAATCGGTCGCGAAGTCCACTCTCGCGAAGGTCGCCGACGCCCCCGAAAGTTTCGGTACGCTAAAGGGCAAGCCCGGTCTTCTTGCCAGCCGTGCCGAGAAGCAGGACCGGGAAAAAGCCATCGCCAATGTCCCGGCACTTGGCCGCAATCTTGAACGCTATCTTCGTGAGCGGGCCGAGGCCGAATTGAAGCATGAGACGGAGGAGCGCGCGGTCCGGCTCAAGGTTTCGGTCGACATCCCTGCGCTCTCGCCAGCGGCCAAGCAGATGCTCGAACGCGTCCGCGATGCCATCGATCGCAACGATCTCCCTGCCGGCCTTGAATATGCGTTGGCCGACAAAATGGTGAAAGCTGAACTCGAAGGTTTCGCGAAGGCTGTGTCCGAGCGTTTCGGAGAACGGACCTTCCTGCCTCTCGCCGCGAAAGACACCAACGGCAAGGCCTTCGAGACCGTTACAGCGGGCATGACGGCTGGCCAGAAGGCTGAGGTCCAGTCTGCGTGGAATTCCATGCGGACGGTCCAGCAGCTTGCCGCTCATGAACGAACGACGGAGGCGCTTAAGCAGGCTGAGACACTGCGCCAGACGAAGAGCCAAGGGCTCTCCCTGAAATGACGGCGGCAGCTAGAGCGCGCCAGGCGATAACCGCGCAACAACGACGAGCGGCCGTGATCCTCTCGGCCACGACGTTGGCCGCTATCGTGCTGGTGGCGACTGCCCTCGCCGGCGGTTATCGCATCAATCTGACCCCGAGCGAGCCACTCGGCCTGTGGCGTATCGTTCCGCTCGGTCGCCCCGTTGCTGTCAGTGACCTAGTGTTCGTTTGCCCACCGGCAACCGCGGAAATGCGGGAGGCGCGAGCGCGCGACTATCTCCGTTCCGGTTCCTGCCCGGGTGGCGTCGCCCCGTTGATCAAGACGGTGATCGCCGTCGCAGGCCAGCATGTCGAAATCGGCGCCAGCGTGATTGTCGATGGGCGGGTGGTTGCCTCTTCCAGCCTCGCGCCACGAGACGGAAAGGGGCGGCCGCTGGCGCCGTTTCCGAGTGGCATCGTTCCGCCAGGACATCTCTTCCTGCATTCGGCGTTCCCGGGCTCCTTCGACTCCCGGTACTTCGGTCCGGTGCCCGCTTCAGGCATTCTCGGCCTAGCGCAGGAGATCCTCACCTATGCGCCGTGAGTTTCTTCGGGCGACGCAGCTGATAGTCGCTTCGATCGCGATCGGCGTGGTGGGCTGGAGCGGCCACGCGTTGCTTCTGCCCGTCGCCCTGGCGTTTCCCGTTCTTTGGTCGATGGCGCAAACGAGGGCGGTCGCGGCCCTTGTCTCGGCCAGCTATTTTCTGGCCGCATCTCGTGGCCTGCCGCAAGGCGTCGCTGCCTTCTATTCGTCTGATATCTGGCCGGGGCTGCTCCTCTGGCTGTGCGCGTCCTCGAGCTTCGTCGCCGTGCATACGGTCCTGTGGACCGGGATCGCCGGCATTCGTCCGTTCCGCTATCTCCTTGCGGCCGTCATCATGGCCGTCCCGCCGTTCGGCATCACGGGCTGGGCGCATCCTGTCACGGCCGCTGGAGTTTTGTTTCCGGGATGGGGATGGTGGGGACTGGGCTGGATGACAGCTGGCCTTGCGGGCCTCGTAACCCGCATATGGCCAGCTGTCGCCATCGCCTTGACCGGCTTTTGGCTATGGTCCGCCGCAATCTGGACCGACCCGAGACTACCGGAAGCCTGGCGCGGCGTCGATCTGGAAATGGGCGCTTCGCTTGGCCGCGACACCGGTCTTCGACGCCAGCATGACCTGATCGCAACGGTGCGCGACGCTGCCGGCGATGGCACCCGCTTTGTGGTGTTGCCAGAAAGTGCGCTCGGCTTCTGGACGCCGACCGTGGAGCGTCTATGGACGGGCGCACTTGCCGATGGCGATGCCACCGTCATCGCCGGCGCCGTGGTAGTCGACGCAGACGGCTACGACAATGTCCTCGTCTCGATCGACGGCAAGGGTCGCCGCATCCTTTATCGCGAACGCATGCCGGTTCCCGGCTCGATGTGGCAGCCATGGCGATCCTGGTTTGGGGAGAGCGGCGGCGCCCGGGCGGATTTCTTCGCGAACCCAATCGTCACTATCGGTGCCGGCCGGGCCGCACCACTGATCTGCTACGAGCAACTGATCGTTTGGCCGGTCCTGCAGTCGATGCTGCACGATCCGGACGCCATCCTCGCCGTCGGAAACGGCTGGTGGACCGAAGGCACGTCGATCATTGCCATACAGCGCGCCGCGACTACCGCCTGGGTAAAACTCTTCGCAAAGCCGCTCGTCATTGCCTTTAACACCTGAAAGGAGACACTATGCTGGACGCCGCCCTGATCAAAGAATGCGCCGACCCTTCCCTAAAACCCGCGATCGTCGAACGGTTCGTGGTATCAGCAGGCTCGGCTGATCCCCTCGCCGTCACCGTCAAATCCGGTGGCCGTTTGATCCTCGTGCCAAAAGCTGCGTCGGCTGACGAGGCGATGGTGATCGTGCGGCAATATGCTGGTCAGGCGGTGGTCCGCGTCGGTCTCACGCAGTTTCCCGCCGGCGTTGGCGTCAAGGAAGCGAGTGATCTCAAACCGGACCTCGTCGATGCCTGCCAGAACCTCCGCAAAGGCACGGCGATGTTCGCCAAGGTGCTCCGGATCGTCGCGAAATGGTATGGCAACCCGACGAGCAAAGATGTCTTCCCGCAGATCTTCGAGGATGCGGTCTACGCATGGAAGACCGGCGAGTTCGAGGGCGTCAGTGTGTTTCAGGCGGAGGATCCGGGAACGGCAGTTGAAGTGCCGCAGCAAAGCGAGGAGAAGATCCCCGACGAGGAAGAGAGCGCCGAACCGAAACCAGGAGAGCAAGAGCCTGAGACGGTGCAGGATGTTGGCCGAGCGGGGATGCGGATCGACCTCTCACACATTGGAGGCCAAAAATAGATTGACTTCGTTTCGCCGGGGGCAGCGAGGCGAGTATTGAGGTTCAAAGCAGAAAATTAGTGTAACTCAAATGCATGATATTAGTGTTTGTCGGAACGCCCCGCACGAACGTGGTGTTCGAGTTGATCAAAGCACCAGCACAGCCATCCACGAAAGAACGGCCGCGCGGAAATACGATTAGAGCAGATTCATGCCCGGCTGCGTCATAACGGGGCCTCAAGGGCAGCAACTAGCAGTCAGCACGCGCGCGTCTACTCATCTCGTCACAAGCACGGCAGGTTCGACGCCCAGTGCCTCTGCGATTTGGCCAAGGACGGTGACGGTCGCCGACATCTCGGCACGCTCGATTGCTCCGACATGGCGGACACTGAGGCCCGTACGGTGGGCCACTTCCTCCTGCGTCAATTGTTTGCCATGACGGATTCGACGCATATTGATCGCCATGACCTCCTTGAGATCCATGACGCGAGCGGAACCTGAATCGGAACTATTATTCCAGGAACTATAGTTCCGATTCGTCACGGCGCGTGATATTGCTCGTCCAGGCCGTCACAAGTTACCTTGGGATATAGGGTATATGAACTTCTGAAAGACAGGCCGTGCAGTTATGGCCTATGCGGTATAATGCTCACCAGGATTTGGCTTTCGAGCGGCAAATGAAGAAATTAAGGGGAAGCGGATGAAGGACGTGAACTTATCCGAGACAAAACACGAAACCAAACCGATGGGATCCTGTTTACGTTCAATGGAAAAATCAGAACTAGAGGCGCTTGCTATATCTGCAATCCGAGAGCACCGCCGGCTTATAGTCGCCGACGAAGCTGTTTATGAGGAATGGACCCGCGCGTCCGCCGACCCCTCGGTTTCGAGCGCCGTGCTCGAAAGCTTGCAGCAAGAGTATGCCGCGCGGCAAAGGAAATCCGAAGCCCAGCAGGAAGAGCTTTCGGAGATCATCGATGTGCTCGGCTACATCCCCGAGGTTCCGCTCGATGGCGATGAATGACCCCTCAAACCAAGCCGTGATCTTTAGCGATCGCGACTAGATGTGGAACGGTCGCCGCGTCAAGTTTCTCGCGCGCTTTATCGAGGTAGTGCTGCACCGTCCTCGCGTTGATCCCCGTCAACATTGCGGTTTCCGGGGCACTTTTGCCCTTTGCTGCCCACATGAGGCACATCGCTTCCCTTGGCGAGAGTAGCCGCTTCGGAGCGATTATCGTCGTCGAAGCGATAATCTTCAGGCGGTAATGGATTGCAAGGACCGTCCGGACGGCTTTCTGGGCGTCCAGCAGTTTGGCTTTCTCGACTTTCTTCTCCGACGAGGCAAAGGTCAGCATCATCGTCGACCCGAAACTCCCTTCGACCGGAATCGTCAGCCCACTGCGAATGCCGTGCTCGATCGCCTGGTCGCGAAACCGTCTCAGCTCCGAGGTGCCACGAGCCGGCCAATCATCGGCCGTCCAGTAGAACATCTCCATGCGACGCTTGGCTTCCGTGATGACGGGGTCGATGCGCGAATATTGGCCGCCAAGATAGATATCCTGCCATTCCTCCGGATAGGAGTTGAATGTGCGGATTTCCAGGCCCTCGGTCTGAAGATACGCAAAACGTTCGAAGCCATGGGAGTTTGCGAAGCTTTTCAGGGCGCCCTTGATCATGCGTTCATCGTGCGCAGCTTCCGTCATATCGATTAAAGAGCGAAGGTCTCCGTCCACGGACTTGTCTCCTCTTGCGCAGCTGCGAGCCTCCCACCCGTCGCGCCTACCACGCGCCGCGAGTTACCTGGTGCCACCGTTCGGCCAGCCGGAGCCATACGGAACATCGGACCGTGGCTGCGAATTCCGTGTCCCCATTCGTTTCCGATGAAAACGCAGTTGCCTTCTGCCGAAGCATATCCACGGCCGTTGCAACTGGTTTTCTACTCACCTCTACCGAGTATTCAAGGCCTCTTCATCTAAAATATGACAATTTGAGAGAAGATTTTGGCGAGCGCTGATTTCTGAGCGCGGATGGATCGCTCCACCCGACGAAACGACGGGCGGAGCAGCGTTCGAGATGGGTTAGCGCCCGCTATAAATGGATGGAAAGATGATATCCTGGTCCGCGAGAACGTTGAACTTATAGCCAGGACGGATGCGAATCGTCGGCTGAACGTTGAGGTTCTTCGAGATTGTCTGTTCTGTGACGCGACCGAAGCTTTCGGCAAAATTCCGCCGTGCTGCATCCGATGCCGTGTCCTGGGTGGCCAATGTTGAACTCTCCGGCATCGACATGTCGATCCCCGTCCCGATGATTGCCACCAGAGCTGCGGAACCGAACGTCCTCCAGAGATGGCGGTCAACCTTGTCCTGGAAGCCGCCATACCCCTCGGCGTCCGTGCCGGCCATGCCGCCGATCTGCAGGGTGGATCCATTGGGAAAAATAAGGTCAGTCCAGACGACGAGAACACGCTCCTGGCCGAATGAGACCTTGGAATCATAGCGACCGAACAGCTTTGCGCCCTGCGGGATAAGGAGGCGATAGCCGCTCGCGCTGTCGTAGACATTCTGGCTGACCTGCGCGGTAATCCGCCCTGGCAGGTCGGAATTGAGGCCGGTGATCAAGGTGGCGGGAATGACCGAGCCGCGCTTCAGTTCGTAGGGTGACATCTGCGGCACGACCTGGTTTGGCAGGTAGCCGAGATCCTTGATGTCCTGATTGAAAAAATCCTCCTTCGACGGCTGTCCGTTCTGATCGACGTTTTGGCCCATCAGGCCGGATTTCATGGCGGCGGCATAAAGGTCCGACGCACTGTTGACGGCTGCATTTGTCGGCTGGCGGCCGCTGTCATTGGTGGAGGTTGCCTTCTCGAAGTCTCCGATGTCTACCTTCAGCGGCGAATCGAGCGCCGTAGCGCGAGCCTGGAGGCGAGCCATCCGCTGGCGCTGCGCTTCCCGGATATACTGCTCGTCCTGCTCCCGCTTCAGGCGAGCCTTCCACTCCTCCTCGGATTCGAGCGAGCGTCTCTCCTGTCGGTCATTCGGCCGGCGTTCAACGGCGGTCTCCTGTTTCTCGACCTTCTGCTCGACGACAGGGGTCGGTTGAAACACTTCCTGCTTCTCCGGCTCGCCGATGATGCCGTCGGTGACACCCCGTTTGAGCTGGTCGCCGAAGCTGGTCGCCGGGGTGTTGGAAGCCCCCTCGATGTCGCCTCGATGGAAGGACAGCCCCCGCAGCGACAGGCCGATCACGACGACGCCAACGAAGAGCGCGACGACGATGATGGCGATGATGATCGGCAGGCGGTTGAGCCGGCGCATGCCATTCTGATCGTCGGACTGGGCTGGCGCGCCAAGTTGGAGCGACTGGACCATATTGCTCTCCGTCAGTTGCGCTGCATGATCGAAAGTGGACTGGTCGGCGTGGCGCCGGCCGCCGTCGGCGTATAGGCGCGGCCAAGAGCGATGGAAGGCGTCGAAACGCGCGCAAAAACCTGCCCGTCGAAGCCCTCGACGGCAAAAGCAAGCTCGACCGGCTTGATGTCTTTGGCGACCTTGCCGTCCGTGACGACCGTATAACCCCAGCCCTTCAGGGCCGCCTCGAGGGCGGTCGCGAATTCCGACTGGTCCTTTTCCATTTTGATGGTCGTCGCAGCGCTGGCCGGACCGATTTGTTCGGCGAGACGACTTGCCATGTCACCGGCGATCGCGCTTGCGGCCGGTCCGGTGACGGCAACCGGGGTTGCATTGGTGGTCATCGCGTCGTCGGCCGTTTGGCAACCGGAGAGTAGTTTGGCCGCGATGAAGAGTGCGAGGAGCTTGCGCATGGTTCAGCCTCCCCGCCGGATGGTGATCTTCTGCTGCCGCCACCCGACCCCTGATACGAGGATCGCCTTGTCGATCGCATAGTCGACGGTCATCATGTTGTTCTTCATCCGGTAGTTGACGATGCGGTTCTGACCGCCGGAGACGACGAAGAGCACCGGCGCATCCTGACCTGAGATCGACTTCGGGAATTGGATGTAGGTCTTGACCCCGTCCGAATAGACCCGCTTCGGTTTCCACGAAGCCCCGCCGCTGATCGAATAGGAGAAGTTCAGCTTATCCGGCGCCGTGCCCGGAATGCCGCCGGTTTCGAGACGGGCATTGATGTCGGCGAGCTTGGTGGAGGTGTCCTCGGGGTACTCGAAACCAACGCGCGCCATGTACTGGCTGGGATGGGACTTGAGCTGGATATGATAGGTTCGCCGTGAGGTGGTGACGACCATCGAGGTGAGAAGACCTGGCTCCGACGGTTTGACAATCAGATGGATGGCCTGCCCGCCTGTCGCCCCCGAGGTGGCCGGCTCCACTTTCCACCGCACCGTATCGCCGACGAGCACGTCGCGAACGATCTCACCGCCCTGAAGCTCGATGTCGCAGACCTGCAGCGGCGAGCAGACGACGGACGGCTGGGTCTCGCCGAACAGAAAAATCACTTTGCCGTCCGGTCCCGTTGTGACCAGGCCCGGTGTGCCGCGCCATTTGCGGGAGATATTCGTACCCTTGACCTCGTTGCTCGTCATGCTTTGCGCCTGCGCGCCCACCACAAAGGCGAGTCCGGCCATGCAGCCGGCGGCTGCGATCAATCCTGTCTTTTGCATTGAGAAATCCCTGCCCTTAAAGCTGTGCCGTCCAGTCGAAATCCCGGACATAGAGGCCGATCGGATTGAGGCGGATCGTCGCCTCATCCTGTGGCGCGGTGAGCGCCACCGTTGCGATGCCGCGGAAGCGGCGTGTGCCGGTTTCCTTGCCCTTGCGGTCTCGCTCGTATTCCGTCCAGTCGATCTGATAGGTCTGGTTCGAGAGCGCCACGATGTTGTTGACCTCGATGGCGACGGTCGAGGACTTCGCTTTCTCGAAAGGTGAATTGCCTCGGAACCAGGCGTTGACCTTCTCCGTCGACGGATCGGAGGTGCGAAGAAGAGCGTATGTGCGGTCGATATATTGCTTCTGCACCACGGCATCCGGCGTGATCGAGCGAAAGCTTGTCACGAAGTTGCCGAGTGTGGCGCGAACCACGCGGACATCGGCATATTCGATCTGCTCCGGGAAGCCTGCCGTGACTGCCGTCCCCAGCTTGTCGACCTCAACGATATAAGGCACGAGCTTGACCTGGGTACTGAGATACATCGCGTAGCTGAAGCCGATGACGGCCATCGTCAGGCCGAGAATGCCGACGATCCGCCATGCGGAAGCAGCCTTCACATATGTGCCGTAGCGCTCGTTCCATTCCTGGCGGGCGGCAAGATACGGATTATCAGGGGCGCGGTTCGCTGCCATTTATTCTTCCCTTGTCTCGATTATGGTTTGTCGTTGCGTTCGGGAGGAGGCGTCGGGCCGCTGTGACCGCTGCGCTGTTCATCGAGCTTGGCGTTGGCTAGTCCGAGGATGGACCCCGCATAAGCACCGGGAGATCCGATTGCCTTTTCCTTCGCGGCCGAGCCTGCGGCTTGTGCCCCGGAACTGAAGCTTGCGCCTATCCCCCGCAGGGCAGCACCAGCGACGGATGAACCGCCAGCTCGTGCGGCTTGGGCCGCCGCAAAACCCGCGCCGGCAGCGCCGGCGGCCAAGAATCCAGCGCCCGCGGCGAAGGACGCCGCTTGCCCGCCGTGGCGGATTGTCTCCATACCGCCGGTGACGGAGGCTCCCTGGACGACACCCTGGATGATGTTCGGCACGTACATGGCGATGATGAAGACCACGACGGAAATACCGGCGATCGCCAGGGTGGTGACAAACTGGTCGGAGGATGCGGTCGGGGCATTGGCCAGACCCAAGAGGACCTGTGACCCAATCTTTGCGATCATCACCAGCGCCATCAGTTTCATGCCAACGCCGAAGGCGTAGACAAGATAGCGAACAGCAAAGTCTTTGGTGAAGGAGGAACCGCCCAGGCCAAGCATGATCATGCCGGCGAGCAGGCCGACATACATCTCAACCATCACCGAAACAAAAATCGCGGCAACCAGCGAAAAGCAGATGACGACGACACCCATTGCCAGCACCGCGGCAATCGCCAGCGCATTGTCCTCGAATACGCCGAACTGCGCCTGTTGCGACATTTGCGAGGCGACGCGAATGCCGGCATCGAACACTTCAGCGGGCGAGGCTGAACCGCCGCCGGCACCAATTTGGAAAAGACTGTCAACCACCGCCCGGGCAAAGGTCGGACCTTGGGTCAGAACGAATGCGAAGAACCCGACGAACATGATCCGGCGCACCAGCTCCGCAAACCAGCTATCCAGCGAGGCTGACTGGATCGCCAGCCAGACGGCGGCAATGCCGATCTCGATCGTTGCGAGGATCCAGAACAGCGATTTCGCCGCATCCATGATGGTGGTCTCCCAGCCCTTCGCGGCAGAGGAGACCTGGTTTTCCAGTTCCGTGAGGACCTGCCCCTCCTGCGCAAATGCGGGAGCAGCATAGGCGAGGAAGAACAGACCAGTTATCAGGAGTGAACGTGTGACAGCGGGCTTCACCATCTCGGCCGTATCTCCTGACCATCCTTGATCGGCGGCAGCTCCTTATTCGAGCCGAAGAACTTCTCCCGGGCTGAGCGCTGCTCCTCGGTAAGCGCAGGTCTTCCGCCGTCGCTGGATTTTACGATCAGCACTGTGGCCGCGGCGGATGCAGCGGCGACAGCAAGCACCAAAGCAATTAGGACGGATCGGCTCACCAGCGTGGCTCCATTCTCTGACCTTCCGGAATGCTCTTGACCTCAGCGTTGAAGAACTTTTCCCGCCGGGCCTGCGCCAGGTCCTTGTCGGTCTGCTCCGTCTGTAGCCAGGTTCCCATCATCGTCATCTGTTGCGAGACGAGACCGCGAAGCTTCTGCATCTGGGCAACCTGCTGAGCGGCGATCTCGTGGCCGACCTGCAACGCTTTCATCTGCCCGTCCGCCGTTTCGGACATCGACCGCAGCGAGGACATCGTATCTTCCTCGCTATCGAACTGGTCGGCCGTTAGGCTCGCAGCCTTCAGCGAGCTGGCGATCGTGTCGCGGTTGGTCGTCGACCAGGACTGATAAGTCGAGGAGAACGTCGCGTTATCCGGCAGGTTGGTTTTGAGGTCGGCGTAGCTCTGAAAGCGCTGCTGAAGAACGTCGTCGGCGTTGCCCATGGAGAATGAGATACTCTGACCCTGGTCGACAATACTGCGGAGCTGATTGAGATCGCTTTCGACCTGCCCCCAGACATGGTCAGGCAGCTGCGCGGTGTTTTGCAGCATGTTTTGGTAGATCTTAAGCTGGTTCTGGATCTGCTCCGCAAGCTGGCTGATCTGCGTCAGCTGATTGTCGACCTGGAGGCCCGAGCTCTTGAGAAGGTCCACCAATTGCGCATTGTTGGCGAGCTGCGTCCACTCCGTCGCAGCACCGGTGGCGGTCCCCGCCCGTGCTGAAGGTACGGCTCCGATCGTCAGGGCCGCGGCCGCCAGGCAGGCTAACCATCTATTCGAACTTGAGTAGCGATGCGGCATCGTGAACTCCTCTCGTTTCAAGCCAGCGGATTGGCCACTCGCGGCCATGTCCGGATTTCAGTGCGCGGATGCGCTTGAGGTCGTCCTTGCCCGACGCGCCGACAAAGCTCAGCGCAACCGGCCCCAGCGACATGTCGAAGAGCCGCCGGCCTTCCGGCGTGGCGACGTAGTATTCGCGTTTGGGGACTGCGTTCGAGACGATCTCAATCTGGCGCTCGTTGAAACCGATACGCTCGTAAAATTCACGTGTTCCTGGCTCTCTGGCGGCGCCATTCGGAAGGCAAATCTTGGTTGGGCAAGACTCCTTCAGCACATCGATAATCCCGGACCGTTCGGCATCCGAGATCGATTGGGTCGCAAGGACAACGGCGCAGTTCGCCTTGCGCAAGACCTTGAGCCATTCCCTGATCTTGCTGCGGAAAACTGGGTGGCCAAGCATCAGCCACGCCTCATCGAGCACGATCAGGCTCGGCGATCCATCCAGACGCTTCTCAATCCGCCGGAACAAGTAGGTCAGCACCGGCACGAGATTGCGCTCGCCCATGTTCATCAGCTGCTCGATTTCGAAGGTCTGGAAGGCCCCGAGTGTCAGGCCGTCCTCCTCCGCATCGAGGAGCTGGCCCATCGGCCCGTCAACGGTGTAGTGATGCAGCGCATCCTTGATCTCGCGCAGCTGCACGCCGCTGACGAAATCCGAGAGTGAGCGACCGGATGCGCTCGCCATCAGTCCGACCTGCCGAGAAATGGCGTTACGATGATCGGGGGTGATTGTGACGCCCTGCAGACCGACCAGCATCTCGATCCACTCGGTCGCCCAGGCCCGGTTGGCATCACTTTCGAGATCAGAAAGCGGGCAGAAGGCCAAGGCCCTCCCCTCTTCCGCATTGTCGCCGCCGATCTCATAGTGATCACCACCGGCAGCGAGCGTCAGGGGAAGAAGTGAACTGCCTTTGTCAAAGGCGAAGATCTGCGCATTTTCGTACCGGCGAAACTGTGCGGCGATCAGAGCAAGCAGCGTCGACTTACCAGAACCTGTCGGACCGAAGATCAACGTGTGGCCGACATCATCGACATGCAGGTTCAGACGGAACGCTGTCGAGCCGGTCGCAACCTGCATCAAGGGAGGGGAATTCGGTGGGTAAAAGGGGCATGGCGCGATCGGGTTTCCGGCCCAGACCGAATTCAGCGGAATCAAGTCGGCGAGATTGCTGGTGTTGATCAGTGGCTCACGGATGTTGCAGTACCAGTTGCCCGGCAGGCTGCCGAGATAGGCATCGGTGGCGTTCAGCGTTTCGATCCGCGCCCCAAACCCTTCCGCCTGGATCAGCCGCCGGATCGCTTCGGCCTTCTCCTGCAGGGCTTCGCGATCGTTGTCGAATAGCACGACGACCGGTGTGTAATATCCATAGGCAACCAGCTGCGATGAGGCCTGCGCGATGGCGTCCTCGGTCTCGGCGACCATGGTCATCGCGTCTTGGTCGACGGATCGACTTTGTGTCTGAAATATCTGGTCGAAGAACGGCCGGACCTTCTGCTGCCATTTCCTGCGTGTGCGTTCGAGCTTCTGTCGGGCCTCCTCGGCATCAAGGAAGATGAAACGTGATGACCACCGATAGGTGAGCGGCATCAGGTCAAGACTATTCAGAATGCCCGGCCAGCTTTCAGCCGGCAGACCGTCGATCGCGACGACGCCGAGAAAGCGATTTTCGACCTTCGGCGTCAGTCCGTGTTCAAGCTCCGCCGTGGCGATCCAGTCGAGATACATCGGAACATCGGGAAGCCTGATTGGATGGTTCTCGCCGGTAATGCAGAAGCGGGCGAACTGAAGCAGTTCGTCATATCGGGCAATTCGCTCCCCTCCCCTTCCGACCGTTTCTCGGGTTTCCATTCGCCGGATCGAAAGTGTGTTGGCAAAATACTGCTCAAGCTCTCGCACCGCGTTCTTGAACACGAAGAGCACCGTGTCCGCGTAGGATTTCTTCCGGCTCTCCTCGTCCGAATAGATGTACTTGCTGAGAGCTGTTTTCTTGGACTCGAGCGGCCGGTAAGTCAGGATCAGCGCATGCTTGCTCTCGAAATGCCCCTGCTCGCGCGCGAAATGCGCCCGGCGCTCCCCGTCGATTGCGCGGGTTACCGGATCGGGGAAATGGCAACGGTCTTCTGTGGGATAGTCGACCGTCGGAATGCGAATGGCGTCGACCTGGATCATCCAGCCGCTTCCAAGCCGCGACAGAACGGCGTTGATCTGCCTCGACAGGTCGTTGCGTTCGAGGTCAGTCGCACTTTCGGAATCTGGTCCCGCGAAATACCAGCCGGCCATCAGGCTTCCGTCCTTCAAGAGGAGGACACCATTGTCGACCAGGCCGGCATAGGGAACGAGATCAGCAAAGGAAGGGCCGGTCGCCCGGAAGCGTTTGAGAGCTACCATGGCCGCCTCCTCAATACCGGCGCCAAGGCGATGTCGTCGCCTTGTAGGTGGGCTTGTAGGAAATGTGCCTGATATAGACTTGCCGCATGAACGGGTCGGACTTCGCCATCATTCTGAGGAGCCCGACGATCACGACCCAGACGGCGATTCCGAAGAGCGCCGAATAAACCGTCAGCACCACGAAGATCAGGATGACGGCGGCGAGACCGGTCAGCAACACAAGCTCCCTGTCGGCGCCCATCAGCAGGTTTGGACGCGACAGTGCACGGTGGATGCGGTTGCGCTGCAGGCCGGATGGGGAATTAGCCATGAGTTCCCTCCCCGCCTCCGGCCGATCCAATCGTGGTGAGCTGTTCGCTCGTCAGTCCTATCGAGGCGCCGGTTGCGCCAAACAGGCCGACGATGTTGGTGGCGCCGAGGAGGATGCCGGCGACGAGAACGACGTATACAAGTCGCCGCGCGAAATCATTCAGTTCGCCGCCGAAGATGAGCATGCCGCCGGCGATGGCGACTGCTGCAAGCGCGATCGCACCCGCGACCGGGCCGGTGATCGACTCCTGGATCTGCTGCAGCGGCCCTTCCCACGGGAGACTGCCGCCGGAGCTGGCAAGGGTCGGCGCGACCGAGGCGAGAACGATGGGCGCCGCCAAGAGCGCGACGGCGATGAATGATTTCCTATGCGACATGGCGCGCTTCCTGTTCTTCTGTGAGCTGATCGGATTCGACCTCGTATTGACCGTTGACGAACCGCTCGACCTGGATGACGTCGCGAACGCGCCGTCCGCGCGGCGTCCGCTCAATGGAGATCACGAGATCGACGGCTTCCCCGATCACCTCTTGCATCGGCTGCTGGCTTGCCTCGGCCGTCAGCTGTTCAAGACGGCGCAGCGCCGACATGGCGGTGTTCGAGTGGATGGTCGCCACGCCGCCCGGATGACCGGTGTTCCAAGCCTTGAGCAGGGTCAGGGCAGCGCCGTCGCGGACCTCGCCCACAACTATCCGATCAGGACGCAGGCGCATCGTGCTCTTTAGAAGCCGTGCCATGTCGATCGTATCGCTGGTATGGAGCAGAACTGCGTTCTCGGCAGTGCATTGAATTTCGGCGGTGTCTTCCAGAATGACGAGCCGATCTTCTGGCGCGCTTTTCACGATCTCGTCGATCACAGCATTCGCAAGCGTCGTCTTGCCCGAGCCCGTTCCCCCGGAAATGATGATGTTGAGCCTCGCGGAAATCGCGCTGCGGATCGTCGCGGCCTGGTATTCGGTCATCACTCCGGTCCGGACGTAATCTTCGAGCGGGATGAGGCGCGATGCCCTGCGCCGGATCGTGAAAGCAGGCCTGGCGACCACGGGAGGCAACAGTCCCTCGAAGCGGTGACCGCCGATCGGCAGCTCTCCGGAGATGATCGGCTGTTCGGTATCGACCTCCGACTGCAGTGCATGCGCGACAGTACCGATCACCATTTCGGCCGCGGCCGGGGACATTTCGCCGGCGGGCGCAACGCCATGTCCGAGGCGTTCGATAAACAGCTTTCCATCCGGATTGAGCATGATCTCGACGACTGTTGCATCGTCCAGCGCCACGCAGAGCTGGTCACCGAGTGCTTCCTGAAGTTTACGCACAAGCCGAGGGTGAGAGCGAAGCTGGTTCACGGATTTCTCCTACGCTGCCTTGCTGAGGGAGGTGAATTCAGAGCGATAGTTGGCGGGACGGAGCTTTTGAAATGTACTGGCGTCGGCGAGTAGGATTCCCGCGACCGCCATCGTCACCCCGAACTTCCTGGGCTCGCCCAAGCGCTGAAGGGGCCACCCGACGCGCGCGAGGATCCGCTCGAAACGCAGGTCAGTGACGGTGACGATTTCGGTGAAACCGTTCGACATGCACCATTCGATGATGCCGGCGAACATGGTCAGCGTCGCCTCATGGACGGATCCGTCTCCCCTGCCCTCGCCGAGCGCCGTATCGACGCAAAAACGGGAGCTCTCGATCATCGCGGAATGGGCGTTCAACCGGCCATTCGGAAGGAGTGAGTGAAAGACGTCGGCCACCATTGTGGGGCCAGGCGCCGGAAGCAGCCGCGCGCATCCTGCTACCTGGCGACTGTCGGAAATTGCGAGGATGTAAGTCGGTATCAGAGTGTCGAAAGCATCCAATTCCACGCCGTCGATAACTTCGACATCCCAGCCTAGCCGGTCGGCGAAGACCCGCGCGCGTAGCTCGTGATGGCGGTGGATAAGCTCAGCTTCCTGAATATTTTTCGGTGTTGAGATCGCGAGAACCTGCATGAATTTCTCCGTCGTCGTTGTTCGGCGGAGAACTCAGCACGGTTTGGACACGGTGAGTAGTTGTAGGATTCTACAAGGTAAGATCCAGCTGAGTCGCGGTGGTGAGTCTGCTTTAGCTGGACGACAATGCGGATTCCGTGTCGTCTCCTTTGGGTTACGATTGTAGGATTCACAGTAAGACAAATCATGAACATAGCTGACGGTCTGGTATGCTAACAGGTTGTATTAGATAATAAATCCGGATTTTGTGTGTTAGGTGGATCTGCGGTCGTTAACCTTCTGTTAACGCTATTTCCCTTGCGGCATTGCCAGAATCATGCGTTATCTTGAGACGGCAATAACGCGTCTGACGCTAATAAACCGTCTGAAACCTGAGGCCCAAGTGAACGTGATCGACCGGCACATTAATCGAGCATCAACTTCCGCACACATCACCCAGCGCGCGGAAGCGTTGTCTGCGAGACTCAGGGCGGTTGGTGAGCGCGCGTTTCCCCCTACCGCACAAAAGTCGCTTCGATCTTTCACTTCCGGCGAGGTCGCCGAAATTGTCGGCGTGTCAGACGGCTATCTTCGCCAGCTTTCGCTCGATGGACTCGGCCCTTCGCCAGATTTGGGAAGCGCCGGTCGCCGCTCTTACACTTTGGAGCAAATCAATCAACTCCGTGAGTATCTTGCCGGAGCTCGACCTAAGGAAGCAAGTAGATTTTGGCCACGTCGGCGCAGTGGCGAAAAACTTCAGGTGATCACGGTCGCAAATTTCAAAGGCGGCTCCGCGAAGACAACAACTGCTGTTTATCTCGCACAAGGACTTGCGTTGCAGGGCTACCGTGTCTTGGCGGTTGATCTTGATCCTCAGGCTTCCCTCTCCGCAATGTTCGGTTATCAGCCAGAGTTCGACGTTGCCGAAAACACGACCCTTTATGGTGCGATCCGCTACGACGACCAGAGGGTGACGATGAAGGACGTTATCCGGCGCACCTACTTTACCGGGATAAGCATTGTCCCGGGTAATCTCGAACTGATGGAGTTTGAACATCAGACCCCTCGATTCATGCTGCAGAATCGAGGGCGTCCGGAGGATCTATTTTTCAGACGTGTCGCAGGCGCAATCAATCAGGTCGAACAGGACTTCGACGTCGTTGTCGTCGATTGCCCCCCACAACTGGGCTTTTTGACCATGGGCGCCCTTAACGCAGCGAGTGGCATGATTGTGACTGTCCATCCCCAAATGGTCGATGTCGCATCCATGAGCCAGTTCCTCTTGATGACGTCCGATCTCGTGTCGGTAATTGAAGAAGCCGGCGGACGGCTCGACTACGACTTTCTACGGTTTCTTATTACGAGGCATGATCCGCGCGACGTCCCCGAGCAGGAAATCGTGGCGCTGCTTCGTGACGTCTTCGGAATCGACGTCATGGCGGCATCCGCATGGAAGTCGACGGCAATCGCCAATGCCGGTCTTACCAAGCAGTCGCTCTATGAACTCTCGCGCGGCGCGGTAGGACGGACGACGTATGATCGAGCAATGGAATCCATCAATGCCGTGAATCTGGAAATTATCGACCAGATAAACAAGGTCTGGGGTCGATGATGGCGGCTCAATCGCTGATAAATCAAAACCTTAGTGTGTTGTCAGCTGACTACACGGTCTTACTAGAACTGTTGTTTGGATAGGGTCGGAACGATGAGCAAACGTACACAATCCATTCGCTCAATGTTTGCCGGGGGCAACGATCAGACCGCTTCTAATGACGCACAGCAGCCTGTGCAGCGAGTTGCCTCGGGTGCGGTCCGGTCGTTGAAAGACACGTTCTCAGAGGTGGAAAGACATTACGAAGAGCTCAAGCAGCAAGTTGCTGACGGAGCTGTTCCAGTCGAAATAGACCCAGAATTGGTCGACCCCTCGCCCTTCGCGGACCGGTTTGAGGACCAAGACATGGCTGTCTTGGAGGTCCTTAAGACTTCGATCAAAGATCATGGACAAGAAATTCCGATCCTTGTTCGACCGCATCCAGCTGAGATCGGACGATATCAGGTTGCCTACGGCCACCGCAGACTACGTGCGACTGCCGAACTCGGCTTGAAAGTCAAAGCCTATGTCCGCGAACTGGATGACGATCGTCTTGTCGTCGCGCAGGGCATTGAGAATTCCGCTCGTGAAGACCTGACTTTCATCGAACGGGCGGCGTTTGCACTCAAACTGGACGAGGGTGGTTTTCAACGGTCGCTAATACAAATGGCTTTGTCTGTTGACCGACACGAAGCTCAAAAGCTGGTAACAGTTGCTCGGGCAGTTCCGCAGTGGTTGATTGATTCCATTGGCCGTGCGCCGAAGATCGGTCGACCGAGGTGGCAGGAGCTCGCAGAACTTTTGAAAGTCCCGGGCGCAGAGAAGAAGGCCCGCAAAGCCACCCAGGACAAATCCTTCTCACATAGGGATTCTGACAATCGTTTCCTGGTCGTCCTAAGAGCGTCCAAGATAGATGATGTGACGGCGCCGTCTGTAGCCCCCACCCGCTTGGTCGCAAAATCTGCTGACGGGCTTCAAATCGCGACGCTCGCCATCGGCGGCAAGCAGTGCAAAATCGAAATGAACCGAGATAGAGACGAGACTTTTGCAAAGTTTGTTATGGAGCAGCTTCCTGCGCTCTACGCGAACTTCAGAAAGGAAAATCCGTCATCTGAAGGATAAATAAGGATAGGAACAGCAAAAGAAAGGCCCCCAAACGTCGCCGTCGTGGAAGCCTCTCTCAATGGTCTAAGCAGCCTGAGAATCGCATTTCCATGAATCGCAGTCAAGAGTCTTTGGCACCGTTTTTGGTGAGCAGATTTCTTTTGCCTATTGAAGGGTGAAAGACATGCAGAGTGGAAATGTGACGACGCCGTTTGGGCGGCGGCCGATGACGCTTGCCTTAGTGGCGGCACAGTTCAAATCCGCCGACATCAGGCAGGGTAAATCGGCCGACAAGTGGAAGATCTATCGCGATGCTTGTGACGCGCGATCATTGTTGGGTTTGCGCGATCGGGCACTTGCAGTGCTCAACGCGCTTCTATCATTCTACCCTGAGGCTGAACTCAAGGAGGAAGCGAATCTTATCGTGTTTCCGTCCAATGCCCAACTCGCGGCACGGGCAAACGGTATCGCCGGCACGACGCTACGCGAGAACTTGGCCCTCTTGGTCGATGCAGGTCTCATCCAACGGAATGATAGCCCGAACGGGAAACGCTATGCGCGCAAGAGCTCAGATGGGTCCATCGAGACAGCCTTTGGCTTCAGTCTTGCGCCGCTTCTGGCCCGATCAGAAGAACTTGCGGTTATGGCCCAGCAGGTCGCAGAGGGTAATCGCAAGCTCAAAATCGTCAAAGAGCGCATCACAATTGCCCGACGGGATGTCCGGAAATTGATCTCTGCGGCAATGGAAGATCACGTTCCCGGGGATTGGGCCAAGGTCGAGGAGCTTTATGTTGAAGCCATGGCACGGCTGCGGCGGGCAAAAGGGGCGGACGAATTAATCGGAATTCTCGACGAAGTCGAGATGCTGAAGGAAGAAGTAGTCAATCTATTGGAACGGCACGTCAATCTTGGAAAATCCGACGCCAATGATGACGGATTCCGTCAGCACATACAGAATTCAAATACCGAATCCAGCAATGAACTTGAACCTTGCTCTGAAAACGAGCAGGGCGCGAAGCAGAGTAAAAACGTTGAACTAAGAGCCGAATCGATAAAATCATTCCCGCTTGGTATGGTCCTTCGGGCATGCCCGGAGATTTCCATGTATGGTCCGGGCGGAGCAATCGGCAGCTGGCGGGACCTTATGATGGCCGCCGTGGTCGTGCGATCAATGCTGGGGGTAAGCCCGTCGGCCTACCAGGACGCCTGCGAAGTAATAGGGGCTGAAAACGCGGCCGCAATGATGGCTGCAATCCTGGAGCGGGCGGGGCACATCACATCGGCCGGTGGATATCTTCGCGATTTGACGTCGAGGGCGAAACGCGGCGAGTTTTCTCTCGGACCAATGTTGATGGCGTTGCTGCGGGCCAATGGCGGCGAACAAAGGCGGGCTTAATCGCGGTTCCAAATTATATCCCTTGAAAAACATTAGTGCCCTTTGAACCGCCGCTTTGTTTTGTTGTCAGCTGACCACAAGCTAAATTGTTGTTTTTGCTACTTGGTTGCAATAATAGCATTCTAAGGTGCGATTTTACTTCGCAGATCCATTCAGAATGGCGGCCCGTTCAGGTGCGTGAGCGAATGCGAGACCTTATATCCATGCGGACGCTCCGCGACCACATATTTGGATGCGTTGCACAGTGGGGAGTCATATGTTGGCGAAGCTTGGATGCGATCGCCGAAAGCAGCCTTCTGCATGCAGCCATCCCAGCCAGTACCTTATGGCGTTTTTCCCGGAGACCGGTGTTGCCAGGCGGTGGGCCTTTTGCTTGCGCAGCTTTGATGCCTGGTTTCGTTCGCACGGAGATCGGTACGCGCTCAACTTGTGCTGTGGCGGCTAGTACCTAGAGAGAAAGACGCTCCGCTGCGTCGATATCCCGATCGGACCTCGCAGCGAATGAAATAGAACCTCTTCAAGTCGATCCTTCGATCACTCGGAAGATGGCTGACGGAGTGGCGAGTTCTCGCTTAGACCAATATTGATGGCTTTGATGCGTTCTCATGTCCAGCAGCGTCGTGTTGGCTAGCAAAACCACCGAACCCGGGCACTACAGGATTCGAACACATGAGAACTGGTTTCTAGATTGGAGAAGCCCGACGACTATGTGTTCAGATCGATTGTATTATCACGGGTCGTGCCATCTGATTCATGGAATTAGTCCGTACAGGTGGCAAGAACAATTGACTCTTGGATCGCGCTGGCAAACAAAGCAGCGATGTACAGAGGATGAATAATTGCTGACCAAGAAATCCAGACCCAGGATGGCGCCGTAGCGGCAGAAGCTGAGCCCGCTGCTCCGAAAAAGACTTCAAAAAGGAAATAACACGAAGGCTGAAAAAATTCGTGCGAATGCGTCGAAACTGGCGAAGCAGAAGGTCCGCGGCCTTACCGGGGAGGAAAAGCTGGAAAAGATTGGTCAGATTGAAGCTACGGTCGCTGGCGGCGCAACCTTGAAGATGCCGTGAAAAGCGCTGGTATTTCGGATCAGACTCATTATCAGTGGAAGAAGGCTTTGGCTCAACCGGCGCCACCCGTTTCCGCAGCATCTCTTTCGGTGGATGACGAACTCGCCGAATTCATCCAGCTCGAGGAAGAAAATCGGCGCCTCAGAAAGCTGCTCTCAGAGAAGCTGCGCGCCGAAAACGCTGATCTGCGCAAGAGACATGGTATGAGTTAGCGGTCTTTCGGTGTCCATCCCTCGATCACCTTGACGTGCAATCCTCGGGATTGGCCGGTTTCAAAAATTCCCGTGCATCCTGATCATTCTGCGCCCTCACTCATTCCATTTCTTAGGAACATGCGAACACCACGATCCAATTTCATCGTCGAATATAAGACGAACAGGCGCCAGACACTTCGCCGAACCTCAATCTGGGGCGATCTGGATTTGCAGGCTGTTGCCCGCGCGGTAGAGGCTGACGATGTGATGCCAAAGCTTGATCTGCCTCAAGCAGCATCAGTTCAGGAGGACGTTGTCGCGGTGAAGTTCGAGGTGGTAGACTACTCGGATGTTCCGATTGACGGCGAAGTCCCTCCGGATAGTCCTGCCGCAACGTCGTCGTCGAAAGAGTTTTCCATCGAGTCTGAAGCTGTGGAAGACGATGCGTCCGACCCCACGCGCTCGGTGCATCAGCAGCGTAGCCCGGGTTCAGGATGGACTCCGAAGTCTGGAGCGAAAGCACGGAGTAAGAAGACGCCGTCAGCGAGCCCCGCAAGTGCACCAATTCTCAATCTTCGCCGCGATCCCCCGCTGCTGTGCGGCTTGGATGAAGAGCTCGCCGCTCTCGAGGCTGAAAACCGCCATCTGAGAAGCCTCATGGTCGTGAAGCTCCGGAAGGAGAACGAAAGGCTGAAGTTCATGCTTCGGCGATTTGGTCAAAGTCGCTAAGTTTGATTACTAGCACGAACGAGTATGCGCATCGGTCGGCGACCGCTGAACCCGCAGTAGCAGGCGTCTAAGGCGGGAATCTCGTAAATTCGGTGGTTGATGGTGTCGTTTGGCATTTAATCGTAAGAACGCGGCCGTTCCGGCAGGTGGTGGCATTTAATTTGAGATTTTCGGTGCGATTTTCGGCGTCTGGCACCTTCCGATTTGGCAATAACCGTTTGTGACGGTTTAGCATTTTCTGAGGACGATTGGCCGACGGCATTCATCTTTTCCATGGCGACGAATCTCACCTTAAGTGCCAATCGAAGCCTGAATCTCAAAATTAACTGCTCAATCTCAATTTAAGTGCCACGCTATCTTGTTGAAATTATCGCATGCGGAGTCTTGCGATTAAATGCAAAACGACACAAGACTCCCATTATGTTGTCGTCCATTCGGGCGCCTCCCCGGCCATCTTTCCTACGCTGCGACCGCTCTGTCGACACGATCGCCTTGACTTGGTCTTGGCCACTGTGCTCGTAAGCAATGACGACGTGGCGAGCCCTGGACACGACTTAGCCGTTGTAACGCTCGATGAGGTCCCCGGTGGACGGCCCGAACATTCTATCGAATGTCCTGCTGCTGTCGATAGGCCATTCACTGCAGCCAAGGTCGGAACACGTTGAAAGGTGGGGGGGATCGTACTACTATATAGTTGGAACGAAAGGCGATCAGCTTCGATGCAGATAGTGTGGACATTTACAGCGCGGTCATACCTCGACCAACTCGCATCGGAAGAGAAAGCAAAGGTGGTCAACGCTGTTGAACGTCTGTCGCGCGGCGGACGATCCTCAGCTCTGGAGCAAACAAAGCTATTGCTCGGGACGAAAGATCTCTTTTCCCTTAGGGTGGGAGCCGAGTTGCGAGTCCTCGTTCGCTTCGAGGGCGAAAATCTAAAAATTGAGGACGTCGTTAGGCGTAGCCAGCTCGATGGATTGCGGAGAGTTGAGAGGTTGGCACAGGCCCACTCTGTATGAAATCCTTTGTTTCCTTAAATCTTGATACTTCGATCTTACGACAAAACCTGGACGAACTTGACGAGCTCCTTAAATCCGAGAGCCATCTCAAGGAACGGGATCAGATAGCGCCATTTTTTAAAGAGCGCCCGCATCTCTGCGCTGCTATTGGCTACGGAAACAATGCTGTCGAACTACCCAACTGCTGGGCAAGCGAACTCGACTTGTTTGGCGATTTCGTGTGCGACGCGGCTTCTGGCGATACTGAGGCGAATGCATTCACATTGATCGAGGTCGAGGACGCGCGAGAATACAGCATCTTTACAAAGCTCGAAGCCGGAAAATCAATGAAACACTGGTCCAACCGATTTGAGCACGGCTCGTCGCAGTTGGTTGATTGGGCGTGGCGGCTGTCGGAAGAAAAAAACTCTTCCGCATTCAGACGGATTTTCGGTACGAATAGCCCGACAATTCACCTGCTTCTGATTGTAGGGCGTGATGCGGATCTCGTGCCAGATGATCTTGATCGACTTCGCTGGCGTGCTAACAATGTTGCCTTTGGTGGTTATCGGATGTCGTGCTTCACCTTTGACGGAATACTAGCCTCAATCCGTCGTCGTCTTCTTCTGGCAAGCCAGCCGTCAGAGGTAACCTGAAACGTTTGCGAGATCCGGCTGAAGGCGCCAAGCCCGCGATCTTACAACGGCCCCGGCGTAACAATGAAAACGGTCATCATCTAAATTACAGAAGTGCTCACAAGCCCGAGCTAAGTTAGGCTGCTTCTCCTGAGTAGTGCCGTTTGAGATAGACTTCCATCCCCAACTGAATTTGCGCGAACCAAGGTCCTGACAGACTCATAACAAGCGCGCCGCGCGTCCACACCGTCTGGTGGCATTGCTGGATGCCTGTTGAATCGAGCGATGACGTGACTGCTCCATCGCCTCGGGTAGGGGAATGCCTCGGTTCGCCGCCTCGGCCAGATACCTGACCGCAACCCATGGGCCGAAAACTCCCCGCTCTCCAACCCGGCCATCTCCACCCTCTGCTTGATAACGGCGTTGACCGACTGCGGATCGAGCGCCCGCCGCGAAATTGTCCCCCAGCGCCCGCCCCCCCCCCCGAAACACGCTGCCCTTGTCGATCTTCCCCCGCCGCCAGCCAGGCATTCAACGCCTCGACAGGCCGGCCGGTGAGATAGACGACTCGTCCTCCTCGCCTGACGTCGTTTTGGTACGGCCAAGATGAATGGCGAGAGAGGGGAGGGGAGTGCCGCCTTCGGTCTCGATCGGAGCTTCCACGGTCAGTTGTTCCAGGCGAAGGCCTGCGATCTCGCTGCGCCGGCGGCCGCCGGAGGCAAAGGCGACCATCAGGATCGCCCGGTCGCGGAGATCACGCGGGCTTTCGGTCGCGCACGTCACCAACAGCTTGGCCAGCACGTCGCCGGTGACCGCCTTTGCGCTTTTGCGGCGGCGTTGCCGCAGGACGGCGCGCACATCCAGACGAACGGCGGATTCGAGGGCAGGGGAGCCGAAGGCGTCGGTAAGCCCGCGCCATCTGGTCAGTGTCGACCAGTTCGCCAGCCGACGGAGCACGGTCGCCGGCGCATGTGGGCCGGCGGACTTGAGGAATCCCTGGTGCCGGAGGTTTTCGGCCACGTCTGCCGGGATGCCGTGATCTGAATCGGCAGTACGTTTCTCCGGATCCCACAGGTGATGGGTGACGAATTTCAGGAGCAGCGCTTCGGGCGCCGGCCAGGGTAGAGATTTTCCGGAGGCCGCCAGACCCCAGGCTTCGAAATAGGCGAGATCGGAGGTCAGCGCCCGGAGCGTATTGTCGCCCATGCGCTGTGTGGCTTTTAGCTAACAATTTCAATTGAAGCGGAAAGCTAAAAATCCGACACGCAATTTGCCCCAACGAGTTCATAGTGAGCAGGGGAGGGGCCTCAAAGCCCTGTGGCTTTGGTGAGATTGACGCGAAAGCGGTCACGCCGGCGCTGGTATTTCCGCGTCATTTCCGCACTGGCATGGCCGAGCTGCTTCTGGACATAGCGCTCGTCGACCTCCGCGGAGGAGGCCAGACCGGCGCGCAGCGAGTGACCGGAGAATTTTGCCGCGCGTTCGGCCTCGTTGAGGTCGCCCCTGACGCCGGCGGCCAGTGCCGCCTTTTTGACGAGACGGGCGACCTCGCGATCGTTCAGCCGGTCCGGTCCGACATCCTTGCCCTGGCCGCGGACGCGGCGGAACAGCGGACCCTTGGCAATCCGGGCGAACTTGATCCAGGTTTCGATAGCGAGAACCGGACAGGTCGCATCGGACGAGCCGCGGCCGACTTCCACCTCCCGCCATCCGGTCTTGCCGCGCAGGGTGACGAGCAGGCCCTTCTCGAGGATCTCGATCCAGCCGCGCGCGTCCTCGCTCTGGTCGCGGCCGATATCGAGCCCAACGATCTCGGAACGGCGCAGACCGCCGGCAAAGCCGATCAGCAGCATGGCGCGATCGCGCAGGCCGCGCAGGGTTCCCCTGTCGAGCGTTTCCAGCATGCCGATCAGGTCTTCGGGCAGGAGGGCTTCCTTCTGCCGCGGCGGGGCGGCGTGCGTGTTGCAAATGCCAGCCATTACGGTGGCGATATGACGGTCCTTGCGGTCGAGCGGCGTGCCGCGCTGGGCGTAGCTCCAGGTCAGCGCCGAAAGGCGGCGCTCGATCGTCGTGACGGAGCTGGGCTTGCGATCGGCCGCAGCAGTGCCGGACGCGAGCGCCGTAATGTACAGGCCGACGGTGTGCGGATCGGGCGGTAGGGGCGCGAGACCCTGGCGGCGGCACCAAGCGGAAAAGTGCTTCCAGTCGGAGGCGTAGGCCTTGCGGGTGTTGGCGGCGCTCGCCGCCTCGACATAGGTACGGGCGCGTTCGGCGAGCTGCTCGAGGTGCGCCGGCAAGGTCCGCGCCTCCGGAAGAGGGGAGGGGAGGCCAGCGCTGGCCGTCGAGATGCCGACCGCCATCTGCGGCGCGGCAATAGCGTCGCGAGCGGTCGTGCTCTCAGACGGAGAGGAGGTCTCTGTGGCGTGATTTTCGTCGTTTTGCTCGATGATATGGGCCATTCTTTATATAAAGAGCAAAACGTCCGATAATGCAAGATTATCGGACGTTATATATCCGCGACAAGCGGTGCGGTTTAGGCGGATAATGCTGGACTAAACCGCTCACCTAATCTACACTCCGTCGCATGGATTCGTTCGACCCCTCCGCTCCAACCGCCCCCGCCTGGTCGCCCCGCATGCCGGGATGGGCACTGCCGCGTGGTCGCGACATCACTGAATCCGACGCCGCCTTCGCCGCCGGTATCGCCCTGAAATCGCTCGATGATCTGATCCGCGCCGATCCGCCGTGGCTCGGCTGCTGGCGCGATCGCCTTGCTCTCAAATCAGCTGCCGTCGCCGCCAGAATGCTTGGCCGCAATGAAGAGGAAACCGCCATTCGCGACGCGATTTTGCTCACCGCGCCCGGCAACGATCCCGGGCCGGCCGGAAAGCTGTTTCTTGCCATACGAATGCTGACGCGCCAATCCGGGACGATTGCCACGCCATTCGTTAAGGAGCTCTGCGCGCTGCTGGGGATTGGCTGGGAGGATGCTCTTGTCTCCGTCCCGGATTTTGTCGATACGGCGATCCAGTCCGGGCGCGCGGCACCCCTCGCAGTTGCCGAGCTTGTATCGGCGATTACGACCATTCGCCCGGACACCGAGGTGCTGTCGCTTGGGCTCGCCGAGATCGTTCTGGCGCTAATGCTGAACTGGCCGAAACCCGTACCGCTGCTAATCCCCGAGCGGTTTGGCGAGGCGTTCCGCACCATCGGCGGCCGTGGTCGCGTCCGGTCTGGCGAAGCGGCTTATCCGAGGGCGATCTGCCTGGCTTTGATGGATGGTGTGGCGGCGGCGCTGCGATCTGCCGTGGAGATCGATCGAAGGGCAGCGCGGTTGCTGGCTGTGGCACCAAAGCTCCGTACCAGGGGCGCCGAGCCGGTGATCCGGCGTTTGCTGTCCGACGACGCTATTCTGGCGTCGGTCCCAGGAAGCGAGCTGTCGCGCTGGGCAGCGAACCGGCTGTTCGATCGGCTCGAGAGTTTTGAAGCGGTGCGCGAGCTGTCCGGCCGCTCCTCCTTCCGCATCTTTGGATTATGATGATGAGGGGAGCGAGCGCGACAAAAACCACACTGCGTCGGGCAAAAGACCGACAGCAAGATGTCCTGTATGATCGCGAGCTCGAGGACTTACCGCAAGAACTTCGTTGGCGGGAATGGATGCTGCGGATTGAGGCGGTGATCTTTGCCTCGGCTGAGCCGGTCAGCCGCGAGACGCTGGCGCGTGTGGTGGGAAAGGATTGTAGCATTGATCTGTTGATCGACGATCTCGTCGAGGAGTTGCGGGATCGGCCTTACGAGCTGGTGTCGGTCGCCGGCGGCTGGCAGCATCGCACCCGGCCGCGGTTTGCCGAGACGATTCGCGCGTCTTCGGCCCCGACAAGGGGAGGGGCGGCGGCACTCTCCGAGTTCGAGGCGATGGTGCTGATGGCGGTGGGATATTTACAGCCGATTACCCGCGGCGAGCTGTCAAAGATCTTTGGGAAGGAGGTCAGCCGTGACGTCGTTGGTAATCTGCGCGGGGCGGGTTTTATCGGCTCCGGGCCACGCAGTCCGACGCCAGGCGCGCCCTATACTTACATAACGACCTCACACTTTCTTTCGGTCTTTGGTATGGAGACGTTGCGTGACCTTCCCAATATCGAAGCGCTCGAGGACGCCGGCTTGCTGAGCAGACGTGCCGTTCAAGATGATGTCGCCTTCGATCCAACTGAAGGGGAGGCAATGTTCATTGAATGAATGAGGGCAGCGTACTTCTGCATTTGCGACCCGGACGAAGGCGCTGTGACGGGAGCAAACTGCAGAATTTCGTCTTGGACAACCGTGCTGTCTTCCAATGGTCCGTCCGAGAGACCTTCTAAGGCGAAGTCCGAATGGGAAACAGGTCCCCGCCGTAGTGGTGAAGCCTGGTGTGATGGCGACGGCATAGCCATCGGACGTTCAATGGCTCGTCGTATTGATCGTGATGAGCATCGACGTCTTCATCACCACAGACCTCACACGTGTTCTTTCTCAGCTCGCCCGCCTTCACGGCACGCTGCACCAAGAGGTGAGCCTCATATTTTGCAGGATTAGCACGCCGCCAATTCGCTTGGCGGGTATCTGTCTTTAGCATCTATCTAGTCTTCCCGATCAGTTCAGGGTGTAGCGCTTCCAGGGTATCGCCTGCATTGGCACCCGCGACAGAAAATTAACAAGATCACGTCGGCCACGATATGTCGGTACGCCCCTGCTGTTTTGTGCCATGAGAACAATCGGCACGCCCGGGAATGCTGGCTGGAAGCTATATGCAACGTCGTCGGCCTGATGGCCGCTGTTCAAAACGTGCGGCTTGACGATGACTATGGCGAAGGTGACGCCCTGCTCGCGAACTAATGCGCCTTCAAACTGCATTTCTTCTCTCCTTTGATGAAGAGGCCGCCTCACTCCAGGCGGCCTCAGGTTTTAGCCACGCGGCGGGAACGGGTCGCGACCGTAGGAATCCTTGTCCCGGATTTGTCCGTTGGGACGGTGGATGACGACTTCGCTCTGCTGGTTGATCGCAATTTTGCGAGCAGCGGCAGCCGCGTCGGCCTGCGTTCCATGGGTGGAGGTCACTCGCTGATTTCCAGCGCCCCGCACGGCCCATTCGCCGTTATGGGGAACCACATGCTGATTCTTCCTTGTCATTGCATCAGAATCTTTTTTCTTGAGTGCCGTAAGAGTTTACATTAAGGAAAATTTAATTGTCAATATGGCTATTGTGGTTTACGAATGGATGACGAATTTTTACGCATGGAGTGATCATGACCATTGAGATGAAAAATGTGCTGGAGTTGGCCGACGCGGCACTTTCCGCTGACTACACGCGCGTACGCAGAGCTGCGAATGCGCTTGCGCGAGATCTCGACAAGAATGGTGAGACTTCCATTGCCAAGGAGCTGAAGGCCCTGGTGCGCAAGAGGGGGGTGCCTTTGAAGGCGTCTGGCTACGTGGAATCGCTGCCCGTGGACTCGAAATCCCGCTTGCCGCTTGTCGAGGAGCAGACCTGGCCCGATACGCCTATTTTTCTCAACGAAGGCGGGTGGCATGTGTTCAGCGATTTCATCGCGGATGCTCGGCGCATTGATGACTTGAGCGCCAAAGGATTGGCCTCACGTCTTGGGCTTCTGCTCTCTGGCCCGCCAGGAACAGGCAAGTCTCTCCTTGCCGGCCATATCGCTGCGCAACTGTCTCGTCCGCTATATGTCGTCCGGCTCGACTCGGTCATCTCCTCTTTGCTCGGGGACACCGCCAAAAATATCCGCTCGGTGTTTGATTTCGTGCCGGCGCGAAACGCCGTTCTTTTTCTCGATGAGATGGATGCAGTCGCAAAGCTGCGTGACGATCGTCACGAGTTGGGCGAGCTCAAACGCGTTGTCAATACCGTCATTCAAGCGTTGGACGGGCTAGACCCGAGCTCGATCGTGGTTGCTGCAACCAATCATGCGCATCTTCTTGATCCTGCAATATGGAGGCGGTTTCCTTATAAAATTGAACTCGGTCTTCCGGATGAAAGCGTTCGCGCTGACCTTTGGCGCCATTTTCTCTTCGAGGACAAAGATGAGGAGAGGCGCGCCGAGCTATTCGCCGTCGTGTCCGAAGGGTTGTCGGGGGCCGATATCGAAACGATGAGTCTGTCGGCGCGGCGTCATGCCGTTCATGAGTCGCGTGATATTGATTTTGGAGCCGTCGTTGTGGCTCTGCTGGAGCCGCGGTCAGGCCGTACTGTCCCTGTACAGCGGCAGCCATTGGATGCGGAGCAGAAACGCCAGGTTGCAATAGCCCTCAAGGAGAAGTACGCCATTGGGGGCGCGGATACCGCCCGCATTCTCGGAGTGTCGCGGCAAGCCATTTACGCTTACCTGAAGCAACAGGAAGGGGAGGTGTAGTATGGTGGAGCCTAGAGACCAACCTCTTCTCTATCCCGTTCTGAGCCTTCAGATGGATCCGGCGCTGCGGAGTCCGACGGGGCGTGGCAAAGGCATCGACAGCATCGTCAAGGAGCGGCTCGGCCGGCAGCAGGACGTGCTCGCGAGCGAAACACGCGACATTTATGAACACCGTACAGAGTTGCCCACATACTCGGGTTTGACGCACCTAGTCGTTCGGATGTTCAGTGAGGATTCCCTTGCTCCAACGCACACCCCCGATGACTTGTTCTCGCAGCGTCATGGATGCAGGCTAGTTGCTCCTCTTCCTGGCGGCTATTTGATCGAGGCTGAAGTCAAAGAATTGCCTCGCCTCCTTCGCGCAATCGAACATCCAATCGGCTATGCGGTGCAAGCCGACATATCCCGTGTTTCGTCTCTCGGACAATTTGATGCGAAAAGTCGTCTGCGCGGTCGATCGTTCAATGAGCTCTGGAATTCCGCACCGGAAGATGATGACGGACGCTTGTTCGTTGTTTGGCTTGCGCCGTTCCGCGATCGAGATGCCAAGGCCGAAGTCCTCGAGCGTATCCAGCGCTTTGCCAATGAGAGGCTGGTCATGCCGACATTTACCAGCGTGCGGCTCACGCTCGGAACATCTGAGGAATCGGAAGAACCGCGTTCTCTCACGACACCACGACAATCCAGCATTGCAAGGGCAATGCGAGATTATCGAAACACCGGCGTCGGACGCGCTGCAGTTCGAATTCCGAATAAAGAAGGGTTGAGACAGCTCATTGCGTCAGGCGCTTCTTATCGCATTGATCCTGTGCGGCCGATCAGAGTGGCAGCACCTGGCGAAGGAGCGGAGCCTCCTGCACCAGTAATCGATGAGAATGCTCCAATCGTTGCCGTCGTCGATGGCGGTCTGCATGCGCGAAGCTACACCGCAGCTGAAGCTTTCAGGGCGACACCTTTCGTCACGAACGCCCAAGCCGACAAGCCTCACGGAAATAGCGTTAGCTCCCTCGTTATCCATGGGCACGCCTGGAACAAAAATCGCTCGCTGCCTCAACTAAACTGCCGTATCGGAACTGTTCAGGCCGTCCCCCATCGGAACGCCAATCGGCGCTTTGATGAGCGGGAGTTGGTCGACTATCTGGCGGAGGTTGCGCGTCTTTATCCAGAAGCGCGCGTCTGGAACATCTCTGCCAATCAGGACGGCGCCGGTTTGGATCCCACCGAGGTCAGCGTTCTCGGCCATGAAATCAGCCTTCTCGCGAGATCGGCGGGCTTCCTCCCCGTCATCTCTGTCGGAAATGTCACCCCAGATAACAATTCAAGACCTAATCCCCCAGCAGATTGCGAGGCGGCGATTGTCGTGGGGGGCCGTCAGGCGCTTGCTGACGGTACGCCGGGTGACAGTTGCCCCGCATGCCTGCCAGGTCCCGGTCCTGACGGGATGATGAAACCGGACCTGTCGTGGTTTTCGAATCTCAGGATGCTGGGTGGGGTCGTGGATACGGGAAGCAGTTACGCAACGCCGTTGGTATCGTCTTTGGCAGCCCACACCTTCGATAGCTTACGGGAACCAACGCCGGATCTGGTTAAGGCTCTCCTCATCAATTCAGCCGAGCGAAGTGAGCACGATCCCAACCTCGGTTGGGGAACCCCGTATCAAGGGCACCTCCCTTGGACCTGCGCGCCCGGCAGTGTCACGCTTGCGTGGCGGGCACAACTCGAGCCAGGAACCGCATACTACTGGAACGATATTCCCATCCCTCCCGAGCTGGTGCGTGACGGAAAATTGTTCGGACGCGCCAGCTTGACCGCTGTTTTGCGGCCTCTCGTGTCGCCGTTTGGCGGCGCTAACTACTTCGCTTCCCGCTTGGAGACATCTCTGGCGTATCAGTCGGGAGCGGATAGGTGGCCGTCGCTACTTGGCTCAATGAAAGAGTCGACGCTTCCGGAAAACGACGCTCGCGATGAACTTCGCAAATGGCAGCCTATCAGACGGCACTGCAGAGACTTTTCAAAAGGGAGCGGACTTGGCTTTTCCGGACCATACCTGCGGCTTTACGCCCGCGTGTTCATGCGTGACCTCTACCAATTTGGGTGGACGCATCACAGCCAAGCGGGCGCGCAAGAAGTTGCGTTCGTGCTCACCCTTTCAAGCGCGGACGGAGAGAAGTCGATTTATGATTCAACAGCTCGTGCGCTCGGAAACTTCGTTGAAAGCGCCGTCTTGAACCAAGACATCGAGGTCTCGAATGAGATCTAGCTGGTCGGTGTCCTCCGGATTTGCGATTGGGCCCTTGCAAGCGAGGCAGATGCGTGAGGCGTAGCCGCATTTCCATCGGTTTTTCCGAGAAGGAATTTGCCGAAGCGTTGGCACCCAGGGTCGCTACCGTGGGCACGAGGCCGGTGGATGCCGTTGAACAACTGCTCACACAAATTCTCGTCGAAAATCTTCGGCAGCAAACAGCTTTGGCGCTCCGGAAGATCCCCTCGGTGAAGCTTCACTCGATGTATTTCAAGGAGCGCTGTGCATCCTTAGCGCGGCTTGCGGACATCGGGTACGACACCTGGTATGCCGAACTGGCCTTTTCCACAACCAGAGAGAACATGGTTGACGGCGTTGAGATTGACACACAGGGTTTGCACCTAAGTCCCATAAATTGTGGCCCTGCAGGGCTGATCACACACCGACTTTGGTCGAAGCAGCTAAAAACGCAAACCAATCACATCCTGCGTTTGAACCACGTGACGATTCCGCCCAGCACGTTTCTTGAAACCAAGAAAATGATGGAGGCGATTTGCCTTGAGCAGCCGCTGGTCGCGAACCCTCGACCTGGTCCGCGTACGCAAGGCTATGAGTTTGGGATCGAGGGCTTTGAGTTTGTTGCATTCGATCATTTAGTTACCGGGAAGCGTTGTTTCTGTTCATGCGCTCGCCTAGCTCATGAAAAGATGATGTCAGAGGCTATAAGGATTGCATCTCATTCAGGCGCATGGACCCATCAGGTTGTTCGATTGTTGTCGGATGCGACCTACATCGACGAAATATGCCACCTGTGTATCGCCCGTCGCTCGGGACCGGAGGCTGCTGCCAGCTTCTACGGTGATGATATTGGGGAATTTATCACGCCGTATATCGATCAGCTGATGTTGATGTCTGGAATGGACAAGTCCACTGCGCGTTCCGAAGTCCAGTACACTCTTGGTGTTCGCCGATGGATGAGGGAGGCAGAAATGTACAGTCTGGTGAAAAAGCTATTTCCCGACCAAGTTATCCTGAGGGAGGCGTCGCCCCCATGGCTGGGGCGCCAACGATTTGACGTGTATCTGCCCGCCATCGGCCTTGCTCTGGAACACCATGGTGAGCAGCACTACAGAGCCATTACTGCATTTGGAGGAGAAGTGGCGCTAAAACGTAACATGGAACGCGACGCCTTAAAGAGAAGTCTCTGTGAACAAAATGCCGTCCAACTTGTCGAGATTCGATTTGATGAGCAAATGACACTACCGCTTCTTCGCCGAAAGCTGCGGCGTTTCATTATGGCCTAAATGTATCAATGACGGCCGCCTTCACGGCGATAATGTGAGATATTGATTTCAGTCGCAGCCTGGGGTGTAAAATGTTCTACGAACGCGGATGTAACAGAATATCTCGATTATCATCTTGCTTCGGAACTGGAGACCGATTTCGCGATTATGTTGATCGGCCCTTGGGGAGCTGTAACGATGCCAGTCACGAGAGTTGAGCGAATTGTCGGCGGCCTGGTCATCGGACGTGTCGAACGCGGCTCCGACGGCTACTACGCCTGTCATCATTTCGGATCAAACGTGGATCCCTTACCCCTTAATACCTTGGACGATGTTGCGGACTTCCTTCGAGCTCATCCTCGCGGCGGCGTGCGAATGTATCCAGGTCGGAAGAAGATTTCTCGCAACATCTATATCGATGGAATTTTCCTTCGGTGACAGGTGCGCGACCGCCGTTGTCCTGATAGTTTTGGAGGTCGCTACTCCCGATGCTGACGCATTGAATGTATCAGGCTTTCATGCATTACGGATCTCCTAGGAACGGTGGGCATTATGCGAAGAGACGAGGTTGGGGAGGACCTAGTGTCTCTCGCCTTTGACTTTCTCTATTTTTTTGCGCGTTTCGAATATGCGCTCAAGGCCAACGGTTACCTAAAGAAAACAGAGCCAGGTCAGCCCGCGGAGGCTGGGTGGAGACAATTTCGAGAGCGCTGGGAAGGAGATTATAAAAGCAGCGAAGCCGCTGTGGCGTTGATCGCGGCTAACCCGAAAAAGCAGATCATTGGCGACGATGGAATGCTGGCGTTTAGAGCTGTGGGTTTTCCCGCCAGTACTTGTGAGCTTGGGCAGGTTATCGGCTATTGCCAGACCGTCCGTAACAACCTCTTTCATGGTGGGAAGAGCAGTACCGACGGCTTCGATAGCCCGGAGCGTACGAAATGCTGCTTTCCATCGTTCTCGTCGTGCTCGAGGAACTGGCCAGCGCTTTCGATCTTGGTGCTGACTATACCGGCTACTACTAAAACGCTCATCGATGAAGAGTAGACGCAGGCGCTTGATAGGCAGAGGCGTGAACGTGGAATGTCGTTCAAGAACGCAGCAGGCGTGATTTTTTACTAGCCAACCTTGATGTGCATCAAAATGTGCATATATTGTGCATAAGATTGAGCGGAGATTAGGCATGGCGCAGGCTCAGACAGTACATTCATACACAGTTGTTTCCGGCTTTGTTGATAGCCTTCAGGAACCGCGGACGCCCTATATTTCGCCGTCTCGCTTGTCAAAGGCGCTCGGCGTCAAAGTCGCAAACCTTGCAGAATTGACCGGTGTCCATCGCAATACCCTGCGCAATCCCTCCTCCGAACGCTTGCAGGGCAGGATGCGGGAAATGATCAAGGCGATCTCTGCGGCCGCCGAGCTGACTGGTGATCTTGCGAAGGCAATCTACTGGTATCGAAATGAACCGATTGCCGATTATGGCCATCGCACGGCCGCGGAGCTTGTTGCCGATGGTGAGATAGAGGCTGTTCTTGCCTATATTCGGGACCTGGAGAATGGAGCGCGCGGGTGAAGATTACCCGCATCGGCCCGAACGCAGTCTTTCATCGGTATCTAACACCTAAATGGGCGTTTCTTCCAACCAGCGGCGCCGGGGCCGCTATTGACGGCGGTCGCTTCAATCGACCCGGCGTCGAGGCTCTCTATCTTTCCGAGGCCCCCCAAACCGCGCTCGAAGAATATCGACAGGGCGCGAGCATCACACCGCCGGCGACGCTTGCAGCGTACAAGATCACGCTCAGCGAAGTAGCCGATCTGTCGCAAGGTTTCGATCCGCTTCTTTGGGATGCAGCTTGGTCTCAATGGGATTGTGCATGGCGAAAAATCGCTCGCATCGACAAAAAGGTCCCTCCCTCCTGGAAGTTGGCAGACAAAGTCATTTCATCCGGCCTTCGGGGGCTGCTCTTTCCGTCACTAAGGCACGCTGGCGGAACTAATCTTGTAATTTTTTCTGCCAATCTCATCCCAGATGATGACGTGCATGTTCACGATCCAGACAATCGTTTGCCGCGCGATCAATTGTCCTGGCCGCACTAGCAGCAATAGATGCCGGCCGGCTTCGGGGGAGGGGAATGAAGCGCATTAGTATCAAAAGTGTTCAGCCTGGAGATATTCTCCTCACAGCTCGACCGGGAAAGATAAGCAAATCGATCCGCTTCAGCACGGGGGGCATCGTTTCACACGCGATGATCTGCGTGCAGCATGGTTCGTTTATCGATTCCACCGCGGACGGGGTACAGGCGCGCAACCTGCAGCGGGAGTTGTTCGAGGATGACGAGCAGGTTTTCCATTTCCGCCTGAAGGAAGCTCTCCCCCGCGAGGTACTTTCAAATGTAATCGATTTCGCGCGGGCCGAGATCGGTGCGCGTTATTCTGTGCCGGAGGCCATGCGGTCGGTCGCTGCTGTCCGAAAGCCGAGATCGAAGCGGCAATATTGCTCTCGTTTAGTGGCCCGCGTCTACAGAAACGCGGGCATCAATCTTGTGCCGGACGCAGACTATTGCTCGCCGGAGGATTTACGACGTAGTCGCTTGCTGGTGGAAATCCCGATAGAGACCGAAGCCGTGTCCGAGGAAGAATGGCGTTGGCTCGAAACCAATCGTAACCCGATCCGAGATACACATCAGGCCCACAAAGCCATTCTTGACGTCGCTCGTACGTTCGTTCCGGACTTGGAGAGCCTAAACGAACTCCATGCTTTACTCGTGGTTCGCCCTGAGGCTGATCCGGAGATTGCAGAGGTTCTGCGCGAGAGCGGCTACCTTGATCTGTGGCGCGGTGAAATAGCGGCTCACCCTTGGCGCTACGACCAGAGCCTAATCGCAACGATGTCCGCGCCCGAGCAGATGGCCGACATACGTGAATACTGCATAGGTACAGTGAGCGAGGCTTACAGCGGAGGCGTGCGGTTTTCCATTAACCTCATACAGTTGCAGATGCTAGAGACCCAGCACGGCGGTCAATCCCTCCGGCTGTTGGTGGACCTGTACGAAACTCTTGTGCTTAACGATCAGATCCGCAGGGAGGTCGCGTGTGCGTGGCTGTTGAAGCACTATCCTGACGACCTGAAGAAACAGTTGGAGCAGATCGAGCCGCACAGCGCCTATTGGTATTCGGTCGTTGATCGCGTCGAACCGAAGCTGGCCGCGTTGTCGCGCATGGTCGTCACGGCGGAAGGAAGTTCGGAAGTCTGCTCGTCATGCGGCGACCGGCCAGCCATGTCCTACCGTCTTGCGAATGGCGCTCAGACGATGCCGGGCGTACCCTCCCTGCGCCTGTGCAGCGACTGCATCGAGATACGGCGCGGTATGGGCAACATCCTGATGCCGTTCCTGCATTGACTTGGAAAGAGAATGGGACCGCAAACGAAGGCTGTGATAAAAGAGGATGCGCTGCTTTGGGTGAGTTAGGCCGTTCAGGAAACAGTGTTCTGGACCCAGCGCAACTGCGTCGGATCGAAGCCGTGCATCGCGGCTACTTATTCCAGCACCTCTATGCAGTTCAATGTTTGTTGTCAGCCGCAACCATCGCTGCGCGGGAGATCGCTGTCGAAAGCGACGAAGATGTAGAAATCCAACTCGATGGCATCCGTATCTATGTGCAGGTGAAACATCGGAAAGATGCCCTTGCGTGGGATGATATCGAGGGCGCGATGTCACGTTTTGCGGACCTTGCCGCTGATTCGACGTTAGCCTAAGACCTATCGACCGGCTATAGCCGAAGAAAAATAGCGGGATATATGCGCCGACTCGCCGGCTGTGTTGATGAAGGCTAGCTCGCGCGATCGTGGCCGTACATGCGGAGCCTTTTAACTAGCATCGTTGAGAAGGTGGCGCGTTTGTGATCCTTAATCCCGCCTGCCGTGTTCATGAGCAGATCCGTCAACAGCGCATTCGTTTTTCTGCAATGCACTTGAAGAAGCCGATTGCCGTGATATGGCGCCGTGTCCAGTAAGATTGCCAATCTCTGCGCCGGCGGGAGGGGCCTATTCCCTCGACCATCAGCGACATTTAGATCGCGACAAGTAGCGTCACCTCGCAAAGTTGGAGAAAAAGAGGGTGGCTGTATTTGATCCGCTGGGCTGGCAGGGGCGCTAGCGTTGGCGCTCGTTCATGCAGCCAACCTGCATTTCAAGTGTTGCAAAAGTAATAGATTAGCAGTGGAGACGCCCTTTTCATCTGAGTAAGGTTAGCGTGATTGAAGAAAAATGGAGCTTCTCATGCCGTCCAGCAGCCAACGAACACCTCCCCGAGAATCTGAGTCTGCTCGGGTGAAGAGTGATCCTGCGTCACCAAACCGAAACCTACCTTCCGATGTACTTGCAAAAGTTGCTACCTACGTTCCAACCCAGGATGTGGTCGAAACCGCACGAGATCTCGGAAATCTAGAGCGAACTGGCTCCGCAGGTCGCGAAGCTTTACGTCGAGGCCCTATCGGAATTTATCACGCTCGCGTGAAAAGGATTGGTACATCGGCAAAAGCAGTCTTCGATACAATCATCCCTGGGGAGCAATTGCCTGATTGGCAGGTGAACCGGCCATCTGAAACGGCAAGAACGCGGGCGGTAGGACCACTTCTGAAGTTTCAATCTGAGGCTGGAAAAGCACGATTCACAACCAACATCCTGAACCTCCCTCAGCCTGATCAGTGCGACGCAATTCTGAGCGTGATAAAGCATCTGGACGATCTTGGGGAAGTCAATAAGACGCGCTTAATCGAACGTTCGATCGAAATCTTGCAGCTTGATCCCCCTCTTACTTGGAACCAGGGTCAGAAATGCCCCGCCGCAGACGTATTGGTCCAGGGCGAGAAGCACTTAAACGACGACCAAAAAACTCGGGTACAACACGAGAGGAACAATCGCCCGGAGCTGCTGCGCCTGTTCCGCCGGGCTGTCGCAGACTTTGAGATTGAAAAAAACATGGCGGCGCATCCCCGCAGGTATCAAGACGCGAAAGAACCGGAGGTGAAACCTATCGACGAGGTGATTGACATAATCGAAAGATATAGTCGATCGGTCGTGACGAGAGGGCCAAATGCTATCGGCCTTCTGACGGCACACGAGAGTTTCGTCAAGAACGTCGGTGATGCCTACACCCGTACGCGCGCCGAATTCGATTCATCCTCCCGCGATCGGGACAGATCGGCATTGTCACGGTAACTCTCGGCAGCCGTTCCGTGTTGGCGTGAGTGGAGGGATTACAAGGTGACTTGTCCCCGCTGTGCTCCAGGTTTCATTCGTGTTTGGTGCAGTCAATCGGCATCGGCCTCGTTGCAAGCTGTGCTGGTCCGAGGAATGAGGATTGATTGGCACCCGGAACGGCTTTTCCAAGGGGAAAACGCCAGCCGCAATCCGCAGTAGGGGCTTTCATCGTGAGATTGACATAGGACAAGGCTCGACCGGAGATGTAGAACAGGAGCGCGTGGGCGTGCTGCCCGACGCTCGGGTCGTGCGTCCCAATAGCCAGCCTTGGATTGCTATCGGAGCCGGAAAATCCAACACTTTGTTTGTGTACTTTTCTACCACAGCACTGAATGGTGTGCCGTCCTGCAGCTTCAACACGGCACGATGTTCGAGAAGAAACGGTGGCAGGACCAGTGGTCCTCTCCGGTTCGCAGTTAATTCATTTCCCATGTCCCAGCCTTCTGGTAGAGGAGACCAAAGCAGATTGGAAGATAGGTTGGTGCGGGTGAAGTTAAGAGACTGAACGGCCCTGCCGAACGCTATATCACTGGTGCTCAACGCGTTATTCATTTCCATTGTCAGTCTCGCCGGAACATACCAGTTGTCGGCTTCTGATAGTACGCGATTTCCGCAAACCAGGCGAACGCGGCGATAAGCGATAGGCTCCTCTGATCCCACGGCAAGAAGTTCTCGGATACTGCTATCGGCGGGCGTGTCTTGTACGCGCACGCGCTGGGCAACGATCTTGGAGTCTTCCGGGGCGAGTTTGTGCGCGGCACACCAGCGATCGAGCGTCAAGGTGGCGCTAGGATTTCCCAGGAGATTTGCATTCAAGGTCTGGAGAACTGCGAGCGCCTCGATCCGAGCGGTTGGTGTGTCCGGCCATGGAGAGGCGGTGGAAGATTCTTGTGCCAAGGTATTCGCGGCCAGCACGAGCGCTATAGTCGATGCGATTGCTGTTACCTGCACAGACTTTAAGCAAAAATTCGACATACTGAATTACTCCCTGGATGTGCGTGGGCGAGTTGAATGTTGATCTTGGGGAGGACTGGAAGCATCGCTGTTCGCGGAGTGGCCAGCGGGGCAGTTTGTTCCGGCTTTCGTGTCTGCTCATGCATCTTCCGCCGGCCGCCCAATCGTTCTGATTGTCCACCGTTGAGTTCAGCTCGTTTGGTGTACTGGAACTTCTAGCGTTCCTTCGAGGTTGGTTAAATGTCAATCGTGTTACAAATGTAAAGCATTGCCTTCGGACGCGTTGCCGTTGGATGTCATACCGAAAAAACTACGTTGGCTTCTCATTACTTCAGGAAATTCGAGTGCACTTTGTTTCGGATTAAGACGTAGATGTATGTACCAAACGGCTTTCCCCCGGTCAGTCGCCCACTCCCACCGCATTGACATGGCAATTTCTGCAGTCGGTTATTGTATCACGACAAGCCATACCGCTTTGAGGCGCCAAGGCGTCGTTGGAAGTCGTCATCTCTCGACATTGGCAATGGGGTGCGGGTAGCTTTGGAACATTTGATCTGAATCCGCGTCAGGCGCGGCGCATTCGTAAACGAGAACCGATTCAAGCGTCGCCGCCTTGAACTCCTTCGGCGAGTGGCCGCCATCAGTTCTCATCATCGTCTTTTGCTTTCGAAGTGAAAGCTTCATATTGCTGTAGTGGATAAAAAAATTCACATCCGTAGGCAAAGTCCAAGAGCAACTGTTGAAAAAATGATCTTTGTAGCGCAACGGTTGGTCCCTCGATCTCTGAAGCGGTTGGCAATCTTGTCGATTGCGTGCCGTCGACACCAGCCGGCTCCAGATCCGAGCGGCTGTTTGCAGTACCTGGTTTTTCGTTCAGGCTCATGGTTCAGTCTCCTTGTACAGCTTTCACCCCCTATGCAATCTGAATGTGCTAAAATGATTTGCCGTGGGAGAAGGTCAGTTTCAGCTGTAATCCAACGGGGCTGGATGAATGCGGCTCGCTCTGCATTAGAGGCAGATATTGGTCCGAACCTGCTCGCAAAGTCGGGACAATCCCTTGTTTGCCAAACACTGTCGAGAGTGGTCCTCGCCGGTCGCCGTCAGGGGCCGCGTCTAAACGATAATCTGCGATCCCAGTTCAACAACCCGGTTGGCAGGAAGGTGAAAATAGTCTGATGGGAGTGAGGCCGCATTCGCAAGGAGGATGTAGAACCGGTCCTGCCAGTAGGGCATGCCTGAATTGGCGTCCGGCACCAGCTTGCGCCGGCCGAGATAGAATGAGGTCGACATGATGTCGAACTTCAGTCCGGCCTTGCGCAGCGTCGCGAGCGCCTGTGAGACGTTCTGCGATTCCATGAAGCCGAACAGCAGTTCGACGCGCGAGAAACGCTCGGAAATCTGCTCGACCTTGTAACGGTCCTGACTCGGCACACGCGGCTTGTTGACCGTGCGGATCGTCAGGATGACGTTGCGGTCGTGCAGCACGTGATTGTGCTTGAGATTGTGCAGCAGGGCGGCGGGTGCGGATTCCGGATCGCTGGTCAGGAAGATCGCCGTGCCGGGAACCTGGGCCGGCGAATGTTCGCTCTTGCGCTCGATCGAGCTGACGAAGGAGGCGAGCGGAATATCGGTGTGGCGGGTCTTTTCCATCAGGATCGCAGTGCCGCGGCGCCAGGTCCACATGATGACGGTAAAGGCCGTGGCGATCAGGATCGGGATATAGCCGCCGTCGTGGATCTTCAAAAGATTGGCGCCGAGGAAGATCAATTCGAGTATGACCAGCGGCGCCAGCGCGATCACCGCAACCGGCAGCGACCAGTTCCAACGGGCGCGAACGAATTCGAAGGCCATGATCGAGGTGACGACCATGGCGCCGGTGACGGAGATGCCATAGGCGGTCGCCAGCGCGTCCGAGGTTTTGAAACTCAGGACCAGGAAGATGACGCCGATGAACAGCACGGCATTGACCGAGGGCACGAAAATCTGCCCGGTATTGGTTTCCGAGGTGAAGAGGATTTCCCTGCGCGGCAGGAAGCCAAGGTTGATGCCCTGGCGCACCATCGAGAAAGCGCCTGTTATAACAGCCTGGCTGGCGATGATCGTCGCCGCGGTCGCCAGGATGACAACCGGCAGCAGCGCCCATTGCGGATACATCAGGTAGAAGGGATCCGACATCGTCTCCGGCTTGCCGAGCACGAGTGCGCCCTGCCCGAGATAGTTCAGCGTCAGCGACGGGAAGACCAGCAGGAACCAGGCCCACTGGATCGGGCGACGGCCGAAATGGCCGAGATCGGCATAAAGCGCCTCCGCACCCGTCACCGTCAGGAAGACGGCGCCGAGCACGACGACGCCGTAGAAGCCCTCATGCAGCAGGAAGCTGACGGCATAGTAAGGATTGAAGGCGGCAAGAATGCCGAAATCGTCCGAGATATGCGAAATGCCGGCGGCGGCCATGACGAGGAACCAGACGGCGGTGATCGGGCCGAAGAATTTGGCGACGGCGCCGGTGCCGCGCGATTGCACGACGAAGAGCAGCGCCAGGATCACCACCGAGATCGGCACGATATATTCCGAGAGCCTGGGCGTGACGAGCTTCAGGCCTTCGACCGCCGACAGCACCGACAGCGCCGGCGTGATCATCGCGTCGCCGAGGAAAAGCGCAGCCCCCAAGAGGCCGAGCAGCATCAGGATGGCGGTATGGCCGTTGGCGGTCTTCATCAAAAGAGCAAGCAGCGACAGCGTGCCGCCCTCGCCTTCGTTGTCGGCGCGCAGCAGGAAGAGCACATATTTGATGGTGACGATGATCGTCAGCGCCCAGATCATCAGCGAGATCAGGCTGATGACCTCGAAACGGGTGAGCCCGTCATGGGCCACCGGCTTCAACGCCTCGCGAAAGGCGTAGAGCGGGCTGGTCCCGATATCGCCGTAAACGACGCCGATGGAACCCAGCGTCAGATAGAACAGCTTTTTCGGCGTCATCTGGGATTCGGTCGGATGGCTTTCTGCGGACATGATTTCAACAGGCTCTTCGGAGCCCCAGCCTCCTTTTCCCGCATCGTTTAAAACGCAACAAAGGCTTTCGCAACGGCGTTGGAAAATTGACCGGTCGAAGAATTCTTTGATGATGCAGGCGTTTCTTTGAGGCCTTATCTCATGATCTCAACAGAGCTGAAACGTCGGATCGAGCTTCATCTGTAACGCTCACAAAGTTGCAAATCCGTTCGGCAAACTGATGCGCTGATCGAGGACCACTCGGGCTCTTAAAGCGACGAGTTTCGCAGGGGCGGCTTTCAGAATTGCCGATCGCAGACGCGGCGGCATACCAAGCCGCTTTGAACGACTTCAAATCGCGCGCTTCGCTGAGGACGTCAAATTTGATTTCATTTGTAACAGGGGACCACGCGTCGATTGAAATCCGAAGCGCGTTCAACATAAAAACATCGGGAAGACTTCCTTTTGAAACGTTTGGGTCAGCCTGTCATGTTCGTGCGTTCCGATGCTCTCTCCCGTATAAAGCCTTCTGCCACTATCGTTGTCTCGCAGAAGTTTCGCGAGCTTAAAGCTGAGGGCAGGGACGTGGTCCGCCTCAATATAGGAGAGCCGGATTTCGATACGCCCGACAATATCAAGACGGCCGCCATCGACGCGATCAACCGCGGCGAAACGAAGTACACGCCGGTGTCCGGTATCCCCGAGCTGCGCAAGGCGATCGCCTCCAAGTTCAAGCGCGAAAACGGTCTGGAATATTCCTGGGAGCAGACGATCGTTGGCACCGGCGGCAAGCAGATCCTGTTCAACGCCTTCATGGCGACGCTGAACCCGGGCGATGAAGTCGTCATCCCGGCGCCTTACTGGGTGTCTTATCCCGAGATGGTGGCGCTTTGCGGCGGCACGCCGGTTTTCGTTTCGGCCACCCAGGAGCATGACTTCAAGCTTCAGCCGGCGGATCTCGAAAAGGCGATCACGCCGAAGACCAAGTGGTTCATCTTCAACTCGCCGTCCAACCCGACGGGTGCGGCCTATACGCATGCGGAGCTGAAGGCGCTGACCAACGTGCTGATGCAGCATCCCCATGTCTGGGTGCTGACCGACGACATGTACGAGCACCTGACCTATAGCGACTTCAAGTTCGTCACGCCCGTTGAAGTCGAGCCCAGCCTCTACGACCGGACGCTGACGATGAACGGCGTCTCCAAGGCCTATGCAATGACCGGCTGGCGTCGGCTATGCCGCCGGCCCGCTCCAGCTCATCAAGGCCATGGACATGATCCAGGGGCAGCAGACCTCGGGTGCGACGTCGATCGCCCAGTGGGCGGCTGTCGAAGCGCTGAACGGCACCCAGGACTTCATCCCGGCGAACAAGAAGATCTTCGAAGGCCGCCGCGACCTCGTCGTCTCCATGCTGAACCAGGCCAAGGGCATCGTCTGCCCGGTGCCGGAAGGCGCCTTCTACGTCTATCCGTCCTGCGCCGGCCTGATCGGCAAGACGGCGCCGTCGGGCAAGGTCATCGAGACGGACGAGGATTTCGTTTCCGAGCTTCTGGAATCGGAAGGCGTTGACGTCGTTCACGGCTCGGCCTTCGGCCTCGGCGCGAACTTCCGCATCTCCTATGCGACGTCGGAAGCGCTTATCGAGGAAGCCTGCCGCCGCATTCAGCAGTTTTGCTCGAATTGCTCGTAAGAGCGTATCCTCCAGAGGTTATTTTATGAATGGTAGAGTTTCTCAAAAAGTGTCGGAAGAGTCCGGGCCAATGATATCGGCGTCGATCGACCCAGACAACGTTAGTATCGCGGACTTAGATCGGTTCGGCCACGCTATTTTTAAAGAATGGCGGCCGAAGCGGCCCTTCCTCCGCAGGCAGGACGGCGTATACCTCGTACTTAGGGCGGACGATGTATTGGGCTTAAGTAGTGACCCTCGGACCCGTCAGATAGAGACGGAACTGATGCTCAATCGGGGGGTCAACGAAGGAGCGGTCTTCGACTTCGTTCGCTACAGCATGCTTTTTTCAAACAAGGAAACCCACAGCAGGCGTCGCTCTCCTTTTACTCGGACTTTCGCATTCCGGATGATTGAAAATCTACGTCCGCAAATAAGGCAATTGACGGAGATCCTTTTTCGAGATTTGAAGGAGCTTGGTTCCTTCAATTTCGTGGGGGAATATGCTTCAAAGCTCCCAGCCGTTACGATAGCCAGCCTGTTAGGCCTCCCGCCAAGCGACATTCCCTATTTTACTCAACTCGTCTATCGCGTTGCTCGCTGCCTGAGCCCTTCATGGCGGGATGCCGACTTTCCGGACATCGAAAAATCAGCGGTCGAGTTTAAGAACTACGTGCAAGCGGTAATTGACGATCGCCGAACGGATCCGCGTGATGACTTCCTCTCATCCTACATAAACGCAACGCGAGAAGCGGAGGATCTCTCGCCCGTCGAAGGCCTAACCCAGCTGATGCTTATCATCTTGGCTGGAACTGACACGACCAAAACCGGCCTCACTGCACTGACCGGACAGCTTTTGCAACATCGACAGGCATGGGACGCACTGTTGAACGATGGTACTCTCGTGGCCGCCGCCGTCGAGGAGGGACTGCGCTTTGAGCCTCCAGTCGGATCCTATCCCCGTTCAACACTGGCAGATATTGATCTTGACGGGTTCATACTACCCAAAAATAGTCTTCTCGCACTTTGCACCATGTCCGCGCTAAGAGACGAGAAACACTATGTCCACCCTCAACTTTTCGATATTCATCGCAAGCAGATGCGCTGGCATATGGTATTTGGCACCGGTGAACATCGATGCCTTGGGGAAGCGTTGGCTCGTTTGGAATTGCAAGAAGGACTTGCTACGGTGCTTAGACATGCTCCCAATCTCTCGATTGAAGGTGAATGGCAGGCGGTACAGGGTCATGGAGGTGTGCGCCGAATTGCGGAGATGAGAGTTGGCTTCAATCGAGAAAATTGAAGCGAGTTGCTTTCTCTCGTTGGCTGATGGGAAGAAAGCGCATAGGAGTCGCCGCCAAATTCTTGTCGGACCAGCTTGGTTTGTTCGGTCGGTGTTTTTCACCGTGGATGCGGAGTAATGAGAAACTGGGTCAGACCACTGGGCTCCGTTGATTCCGCGAAATCTGCTTAGTTGGATTGGCTGTCAGAAGGAGAGGTGACCGCATGATTTGGGATCATTTATCACCTTCCCGAAGGGTTCTGCTTGATATCAAATCGTGGTCTGTATTGGTACTGGTAATTGCCTCGATATCTTTTGCGGTTCTGGCCATAGGATCTTGGCAAGACAACGAAAGCAACGAAGCGATCCTGACAGAGCTGCAATCGATCGACGTGGATTGCGCGATGCTGCAGCGGAATGTGTTGCGTGCTCACGCCGGCCTTCTTCGGAATTACCATCCTCTTATCGTCCCTCTGGGGCGACTGCGCACGAGCGTCGCAGATTTACAGCAGCTTTTTAGGCGGGCGGGCCTCGACGGGGCCGGTGAATTTTCTGAATTGCTGGCGCGGGTGAAGAGCTCAGTAGATGCGACCGACGCAGCCGTTGCAGCGTTCGGTACGCAAAATGTAATGTTCCAGGATTCGTTGGCGACCTTTAACCAGTCGATAGCTTCGCTTCCGAGGTCTTTGGATACGAGGGATTTGAACTCGCTAGAAGTCGCTGAGTTGGGCTATCTGATGCTCCAGTTTTCGTCTCAGCCAAATTTCGAGTTTGCACGGGAAATCAACCAACGTCTCGACCGGCTTCAGGTTTCGGCGAACGGGGATAAGGCAGGCGTCAAGGAGATCGTTCGCAGTGGGAGGATTATCCTGACTCTACTGCCGCGATTGAAAGACACCGTTGGAGTGATCCAAACTTCTGAAACCATCGACAACACGAAGAAGTTGCAGCGAGCATACCTTGAAGCTTATAGCTTGGCCAGCGCGGGTGAACAGCGGGTACGGGTCTTCCTCGGCGCAGTTTCGGTTTTCTTTTGCTTTTGCATAATTTCCCTAGTCCATAGGTTACATCTGCGAACCAAGGTGTTGACGAGACGACTGGACTTCGAAGAAGTGATCAAAAAGATTGGGCTTTGCTTCGAAGATGCTTCAGAAGCAAAACCGTCGTTGGAATCCTCAACGAATGCCGCGTTGGGAATTATCCAATTATTCTTTGAAGCTCATCAATGCGCGCTGGGACTGGTCAACATCAATGAGAATGACGTTGGCGTCACCTTTTTTGGAAGCACTCCTGCGCCAGAGTGGAACGAACAACGGGTGCGCGAAATTGTTTCCACGGTAGGGGCCGAGGACGGCGGGCGGATTTTCCGAGCCTATCCTCAACGAAAAGCGAGCTGCTTCGGTGAGGACTCTCCATTTCTGTGGGTGCTGCTTGCGTTCAAGGTATCCGATCGAATAGTCGCTGTCTTTGGCCTGGGATTTGATCGAGAGCATCTACAGACGCCGACCGCACGTGAAATGCAGCTGATGGAACTAGCGGCTGCATGTGTTAGCCACTATGCGGTCATTCGGCGCAAGCAGTCCCAGCGAGATATTCTGGAACGTCGTTTGAAACATGCGGAACGGCTTGAAGCAGTTGGTACGCTTGCCGGCGGCATTGCGCATGAATTTAACAACATTTTGGGTGCAGTTCTGGGTTACGCGGAAATGGCACACAACGTTCTGCGCCGTCGTACTCATGCTCGAGACTACATCGATCACATCATTTCTGAAGGCAATCGAGCGCGGTTGATTGTCAACCAGATCCTTGCCCTTAGTCGAAAGCGGGATCGAACAACAAAACCATTCGATCTTTCGGAGTTAGTGACCGTGATCGCGCCGTCGTTACGTGTTGCGTTGCCTCCGGGCGTCGAGCTCGATTTCAAATATCAGAGCGCTCCAATGGTTATCGAAGGAAACTCACTTGAGGTCGAGCAAATACTGATGAATTTGTGCAAAAACTCTGCTGAAGCATGCCGAGAGTTAGGGCGTGTGGAGGTCAGCGTTAGGAGGTCTGTCGTACGGAAACACAAGGTTCTTACAAACGGTACTATTCCCACCGGCGAGTATATCCTTCTTTCAGTTGAGGATAACGGCGCAGGCATAACAGAGGCGGTATTATCGCACATTTTCGAGCCTTTTTTTACTACCCGCGCCCGCAGCGGTGGCACGGGCCTGGGATTATCCACGGTTCACGGTCACGTTAGCGCGATGGCTGGTTACATCGACGTGGTATCAACTGTCGGCAGAGGTACGCGCTTCGACGTCTACTTGCCACCTTCGTCGAAGCAGCCGGTAAATTCAGAGAGTTTTTTTGACCCTGGAAGAATCCCGCTTGGGAACGGCGAGATTGTCGCGGTGGTCGAACCCGACTTAGCCACGCTGGAAATGTACGAGGAAAAGATCGCGGCGCTGGGCTATGAGCCAGTCGGCTTTAACACGTTGGATGGTTTAATCGACTGGGTGTTGGAAGGAAAAGAACCTGATCTTGTTCTAATTGATCAACCGTCTTTGCTGGATGGAGACGGTGCAGGGTCCTTAATCTCAAAGCTGGCAAAAGCGCCCATCATCATTATTGGCGAAAACCAGAAAAATGTTCCCCTTTCTGCGGATCGCGAGGGATCTGCCCGTTTTTTGGAAAAGCCGATTTCAGCAAAGACTCTCGCCTATGTCGTTCGTGCGAATATCAGAACTGAACGAATGGTCGGCTCGAATAGCAGCGGAATCGTGATTGCGTCATAAACCGATACGCCCTCTGAACAGAAGCCGGCCGCACAACGCGATTGCTTATTAATTTAATCCCCAGTCGCGGAATCAGCCGGTCAGTCCCGACATCCGCAACAACGCAACTCCGGTTGCGGCTGCAATCACCGCCAGTGATATACAGGCAAAAAACCGGTAAACCTGCTCTTTTGATGTTAAGAGGAGATGGATCGAAGCGATCATCAGAAGGAAAATCGTCGCAAGTGCGCCATACGCCCAATACTCGTTCGAATAAAGCCATGTTCCCAAAGCCAACAGACCGCAAACAAAAAAAACGAGTTCGAGCTTTTGCAAGACAACACCTCAAAAAGATCTCGTTGTGATCCTAGGACATCGGTCTCGCAGGTCAATACTGCGATCGCGTTTCATGCAACGGACTTGATGTATCTGCCGCGCGGCACTAGGAGACGTGAGGAACGGCCCCCTGTCTAGGGTGCAGTCGGTGCCGATCTCCGCTTCGGGGGCGCTTTGCGAAATCTCCTGCGGCTGCACCATCCTCCGCGCCAGCCTGCGAAAATTTTCGAAAACCGCCGCTATGGTGAATTCGCTCTCATGGCCTAGGGATCACCGCTTGGGCCGCCGATTCCCTCGATTCAAGAAATCAAACGGCTTCGCTTCGATGCTTCAAATGAAACCGAGAGGTAAGATAATAAAATCAGAAAGTAACAGACACCTCCCATAGTCGCGACTGTTAGCGATCGAGTCATTTCATGCTGACCAAGATCATTGCGATACAGTGGGGAATAAACAATGCGGAAGACGGCAGGATCTTTCGGGATCATTTTTCTGATGGTCCAGCCAAGCAAAGCTGCGCCGCTCTCGTTCGCTGAATTTAACCAACTCGCTCGCGAATGCGCACCTTCAGTCGCTCCATCGACGCTTGGAGCGATTGCGAAGGTTGAAAGTCAGTTTGATCCGCTCGTGCTGCATGACAATACCACCGGCGAAACTTTACATGGCAAGAATCCGGCGGATGCTACGCAAAGCGTAAACAATCGCGTCGCAGCAGGGCATTCAGTCGATGTAGGCCTAATGCAAGTGAACTCGAAAAATTTCGCGAACTTGGGCTTGACTGCCGGCAATGCAATCAACCCTTGCGTGTCCCTGTCGGCGGCGGCGGACCTGCTCGTACGGCATTATAGTGGCGGCGACACGGTAGAGTCAGAACAACTTGCCATCCGGCGAGCAATTTCGGCTTACAATACCGGCAACCCGACACGCGGCTTCGCGAACGGCTATGTGCGGAGGGTCGAAGTGGCGGCTCAGCTACTCGTCCCCCCGCTGGCTCAGTCGGGGAAAAAAGGCGACCGTGATGAGCGGAGTCCAGAAGAACCCTGGAACGTCTGGGGTTCATACGACCGCTCCCACTCAGCAGTCGGTTCGTCCGCGCCGCCAGAGGCGCAGCAGCCGAATGAGCGCAAATCCCCCGAACAAGATCAAGTTTTCGAACCGAATGATGGAGATGCACCATAATGGCATGGCTTGAAGGATACCGCGCACCGTCGAAATTCCGTGGCCTCTGGCACAGAGCTGTGCGCCTGCTGGCTCCGCACGTGCCGAGCGTCACCGGCGCGATCGGCTGGAGCTTGTTTTTCTGCGAGCCAGCTGCCGCGCAGGCCGCTGGGGGCACTGACCCCGCCACCATGGTCAACAATATCTGCACGTTTATTCTCGGTCCGTTTGGTCAATCGCTCGCCGTTCTTGGTATCGTAGCCATCGGGGTATCGTGGATGTTCGGCCGAGCTTCCCTTGGTCTGGTAGCAGGTGTTGTTGGCGGGATCGTTATCATGTTTGGAGCCAGCTTTCTCGGCCAAACACTGACAGGGGGCGGGGGATGAATGCCGATCTTGAAGAAGCCACACTCTACTTGGCGGCAACGAGACCTGCATTGTTCTTTGGGGTACCGCTGACGCTTGCTGGAGTTTTCATGATGTTGGCGGGGTTTCTCATCGTTGTTGTGCAGAACCCCCTCTATGAAATTGTTCTCTTGCCGCTGTGGCTTGGAGCGCGGCTCATCGTAGAGCGGGACTATAACGCGGCAAGCGTGGTCTTGCTGTTTCTCCAGACGGCAGGGAGAAGCGTTGACGGCCATGCGTGGGGCGGCGCGAGCGTCAGTCCCAACCCCATCAGAGTGGCGTCGCGAGGAAGAGGAATGACGTAATGTTCGGAGCAAGCGGACGGACCGAGAGATCTGGGGAAATCTACCTGCCTTACGTAGGGCACCTCAGCGACCATGTCGTTCTTCTAGAGGACGGTTCCATCTTGACCATGGCGCATATCAGTGGCCTTCCCTTCGAACTGGAGGAAGTAGAGGTCCGAAATGCGCGCTGCCGTGCCTTTAACACGCTCTTTCGCAATATTGCCGATGATAACGTCTCAGTATATGCCCATCTCGTCCGTCACAACGATGTGCCAGTACCGCCGGTACGCCATTTTCGCAGCACCTTCGCGTCAAGCCTAAGCGAAACGTTCGAGCGGCGTGTTCTGTCTGGTAAACTGTTTCGAAACGACCACTTCCTCACGCTCATTGTCTCTCCTCGCACCGCTCTCGGTAAAGTGGGAAGCAGATTCACCAGGCGCTATGGGAAGAACCCAGGCGATCTTGCGCATCAGATCCGACATCTGGAGGATCTTTGGAACGTTGTCGCTGGCGCGCTTGATGGGTATGGACTTCGTCGACTTGGCATCCGAGAAAAAAATCAGGTGCTTTTCACGGAAATTGGTGAAGCCCTTCGCCTGATAATGACTTGTCGTTTTTTACCGGTGCCGGTCGTTAGCGGATCCCTCGGCGCCTCAGTTTATACCGACCGGGTCATCTGCGGCAAGCGTGCCCTCGAGATTAGAGCGCCGAAAGATCGTTACGTTGGATCTATCTTTTCATTCCGCGAGTACCCGGCAAAGACGCGGCCCGGAATGCTTAACACACTCCTGTCATCAAGTTTTCCGCTCGTTTTGAGCCAGAGTTTCTCTTTCCTCACACGTGCACAGGCTCACGCCAAGCTCAGCCTCAAATCGAACCAGATGACTAGCTCCGGTGACAAGGCGGTCACCCAGATCGGTGAACTCGCCCAAGCAGAAGATTCATTGGCCAGTAGCGAATTCGTCATGGGTTCGCATCATCTCAGCCTTTGTGTCTATGGCGATGATCTCGATACCCTTGCCGACTATGGTGCGCGAGCCCGCACGAGCTTGTCGGACGCGGGCGCGGTTATCGTGCAGGAAAGCATTGGAATGGAGGCTGCATACTGGTCTCAGCTTCCAGGAAACCACAGATGGCGTACCCGTCCCGGAGCGATCACTTCACGCAACTTTGCCGGCTTGGTTTCATTCGAGAACTTCCCTATCGGAAGGAAGTCGGGCCATTGGGGAGGTGCGGTTGCTCGTTTCCGTACAAACGGCGGGACGCCCTTCGATTATATTCCGCACGAAAACGACGTGGGCATGACCGCGATCTTCGGGCCGATTGGCAGGGGAAAAACGACACTTATGACCTTCATCCTGGCGATGCTTGAGCAGAGCGTGGTTGACCGCAGCGGGACGATCGTTTTTTTCGATAAGGATCGTGGCGGTGAACTGCTTGTGCGCGCCACCGGGGGCACGTACCTCACGTTACGACGAGGTGTCCCAAGCGGCCTTGCACCTTTGCGCGGCCTAGAGGATACGGCAGCGGCGCGGGACTTTCTCCGCGAGTGGATCGTGGCGCTGATTGAAAGCGACGGCAGGGGGGGAATTTCGCCGGAGGAAAATCGCCGCTTAGAGCGCGGTATCCAACGGCAACTTTCGTTTGAGCCTAACATGAGATCCCTTGCGGGCTTAAGGGAGTTCTTATTGCACGGGCCCTCCGAAGGTGCGGGAGCTAGATTGCAGCGGTGGTGCCGAGGCAACGCTCTTGGCTGGGCGTTTGACGGCGAATCGGACGAAGTGAAGTTAGATCCTTCGATTACGGGCTTCGATATGACCCATCTCCTCGAATATGAGGAGGTATGCGCGCCGGCCGCAGCATACCTTTTGCATCGAATAGGAGCGATGGTAGATGGCCGACGCTTCGTCATGAGCTGCGATGAGTTTCGTTCCTACCTGCTTAATCAGAAATTCGCAGCAGTCGTCGACAAGTTCCTGCTGACCGTCCGGAAGAACAACGGAATGTTAGTTCTTGCGACGCAGCAACCCGAGCACGTACTTGATTCACCATTGGGCGCAAGCCTCGTAGCACAATGTATGACCAAAATCTTCTACCCATCACCCACTGCAGACCGCTCTGCTTACATAGACGGGTTGAAGTGCACCGAGCGAGAATTTCAGGCTATTCGCGAGGAGATGGCGATTGGCAGCCGCAAATTTCTGCTGAAGCGCGAGAGCGGAAGTGTTGTGTGCGAATTCGATCTGCGCGACATGCCGGAATACGTCGCCGTACTATCCGGGCGTGCCAATACGGTGCGTTTTGCCCAGCAGTTGCGCGAGACGCATGGAGAGGAACCCTCTGCCTGGCTGGAAAAATTCATGACGCGCTACCATGAGGCACAGGATTGATCTGGAGTTCGAAGTCATGAATATTACGAAGCTCGTAATAAACGCACTTTTCATATGCCTTGTTCTGTCGGGGACTGCCAAGGCGCAGTTTGTTGTCAGCGACCCTGCAACGGAGGCCGAAACGCTGACGACAGCGATCAATACTGCGGCGAACCTCGAGCAATTGATCACGATGGTGACAATGTTGACCTCGCCCTTTGGCGTCACCGGCATGTTATCAGCGATCGACCAGAAAAACCAATATCCCTCTGCCGGCCAACTCGACAAGGAAATGTTTTCGCCGCAGATGCCTGCTTCGACAACTGCGCGTGCAATTACCTTAGATGCCGATCGCGCAGTCGTGGGCGACGACGCTGAAGGAAATCTTTTGCGACAGCAGATTGCAGGCGCCGCAAATGCTGCCGGTGTCGCGGCTGACAATCTGGATGCAATGGACAAGCGCCTTGCGGCAAATTCTGAGACATCGGGCCAGCTCTCCCGCTCACGCAATATCATGCAGGCCACCGTCACCAACGGTTTGCTTCTCAAACAGATCCATGACGCAATTATTCAAAACATTCAGGCGACCAGCCTGTTGACGATGACCACCGCACAGGCGGGGCTGCACGAGGCGGAGGAGGCGGCGACCCAACGAAAGGAACATCAGGCAACTGCGCTTATATTTGGCGCCGCTCAACTGCACTGATCCGCTACTGTTCATTCAGGGCCCTCTTTCTCCGTAGAAAATCGAAGCTAAATCCAGGTAAGGGCAATGAATTTTAGCATTCCTGCGCCTTTTACGGCGATACATACGATATTCGACCTCGCCTTCACCGTCGGGCTGGACACGTTGCTTGGGGACATTCAACGGGCAGTCAGCGCTCCTCTCGTGGCCTGCGTGACGCTATGGATCATTGTCCAGGGCATCCTCGTAATGCGTGGGGAAATGGACGCACGGGGCGGAATCACCCGGGTAATCATGGTATCGGTAGTTGTTGCTCTTATCGTTGAGCAGGCGGAATATCATGATTACGTTGTCTCGGTTTTCGAGGATACGATTCCGAATTTCATTCAACAGTTCGGTATCAGTGGGCTTCCTTTGCAGACGATTCCTGCTCAGCTCGACACGATGTTTTCACTCACGCAAGTAGCCTTTCAGAAGATTGCTTCTGAAATTGGGCCGATGAACGATCAAGACATCCTCGCCTTTCAAGGCGCACAATGGATTTTCTATGGAACGCTTTGGACTGCGTTTGGAATCTACGATGCCGTCGGAATCCTCACCAAGGTGCTATTGGCGATCGGTCCATTGATGCTCGTTGGCTATCTCTTCGATCGCACTAGAGACATGGCCGCGAAATGGATCGGCCAGCTCGTCACTTATGGCATACTTCTGCTTCTTCTAAACATAGTGGCAACTATCGTGGTTCTGACGGAAGCGACGGCACTCGTGCTAATGCTCGGGGTTATCACTTCTGCTGGCACAACGGCGGCCAAGATAATAGGCCTCTATGAACTCGACATGTTCTTTCTGACCGGCGACGCCTTGATCGTCGCTCTTCCGGCAATCGCCGGGAATATTGGAGGGAGCTATTGGAGCGGTGCGACGCAAACGGCCGGTAGCTTAAATCGCCATTTCGCCCGGACAATCCGCCGTTAGTCCCAGCTTCACAAATGGAGGATTTCCTTGAAGTACTTTCTATTGTTTTTGATCATCGGCTTGGCGTCTTGTCAGACAAGCGATCAGTTGGCGACTTGTAAGGGGCCTATTTTTCCGCTGAACGTCGGGCGATGGCAGCCTGCTCAGTCGGACCTTCAGCCTACCAACGCAGGAGAGGCTAATGAACGGCTCTGAATACGCGCTGTTAGTAGAGCGGGAAGCATTGGCGGACCACTATAAGGAAGTAGAAGCATTTCAGTCTGCACGTGCTAGATCAGCTCGGCGAATCTCTAGAGCCTTGGCTGCTTTGGCTGTCATTGCAGTCGCAGGAAACGTGGCGCAGGCCTTCGCTATCGCCGTCATGCTTCCGCTGAACAAACTTGTTCCAGTATATCTGTGGGTGCGCCCAGACGGTACAGTTGACAGTGAGGTATCTATTTCGCGGTTGCCGGCGACGCAGGAGCAAGCGGTCGTGAATGCGTCTCTATGGGAGTATGTTCGTCTGCGGGAGAGCTACTCGGCGGATACAGCCCAATACGCCTATGATCTGGTCTCGAGCTTCAGTGCCCCAACGGTGCGTCAAGATTATCAGCAGTTCTTCAATTACCCCAGTCCTAGCTCCCCCCAAACCATCATTGGTAAGCGCGGAAAGCTGGAAGCCGAGCACATCGGCTCAAACGAACTTATGACTGGCGTCCAGCAGATCCGCTACAAACGCACTCTCATCATGGAAGGGCAAGCTCCAATAGTAACCACCTGGACCGCAACGGTACATTATGAAACGGTAACTAACTTGCCCGGCCGATTGAGGCTGACAAATCCAGGCGGCTTAATCGTTACCTCCTATCAAACTTCGGAAGATACCGTTTCGAACACGACGCGGAGCCAGCAATGATCAAGAATTTGTTTCTGGGCCTGGTTTGTATCCTCTTTGTAACCAGCGGCGCGAACGCGGAAGACACGCCAGCGGCAGGCAAACTGGATCCACGTATGCGCTATCTCGCCTACAATCCCGATGAGGTTGTGCACCTTTCAACCGCTGTTGGAGCCACATTGGTCGTAACATTTGGGTCCAATGAAGCGGTGACAGCCGTCGCCGTTTCCAACAGCAAAGATCTCGCTGCGCTCCCACGCGGCAATTATCTGTTTTTCAAGGCCAGCAAAGTGCTGCAGCCGCAGCCTGTGATCGTCCTTACCGCAAGCGACGCAGGAATGCGGCGCTATGTTTTCAGCCTCGCGACCAGAACGATGTCTCGGCTCGATAAAGAGCAGCCTGACCTCTACTACAGCGTACAGTTCACTTATCCTGCCGACGTTGCCGCTGCTCGCCGAAAAGAAGCGGAGCAGAGAGATCTTGCGGATCGGATGCGGGCGCAAGCACAATATCAGCGTCGAGCCGAGGACTTGCTCGAGCGTCCGCCAGCAGGTGGCAGCACAGATGCGAAAAATTGGAGCTATGTCGCGCAAGGAGACCGCTCGCTATTACCGCTCGAGGTTTTCGACAACGGGTATTCCACGACATTTCGCTTTCCCGGAAACGTGCGTGTACCTTCAATCTACGTGATTAACCCAGATGGCAAGGAAGCCACGGCCAACTATTCAGTTAAGGGAGATTACGTTGAAGTAGCATCAGTTTCCAGGGAATGGCGTCTGCGGGACGGCCATACAGTACTTTGCATCTGGAATAAGGCATATGACGCCGTCGGACGGAAGCCGGGCACTGGCACAGTCAGACCCGATGTAGTGCGCGTGCTGAAGGAGACGAGGTGATGGAGGACGTGAATGCCCAATCCAGAGAAGGTATCGACGCGCCCGGATCCCTCGTCACCGATCCTCATGGCCGGCGCCTCTCGGGGTCGCAAAAGCTCCTTGTTGCGGGTTTAGTCCTGGTACTGTCGTTGAGCCTCATTTGGCTCGGGGCGCGTTCAAAGAAAAGGACCGAGCCGTCTCCACCAAACACAATGATCGATGCCAACACGAAGCCCTTTCGGCCGGCCCCGATTGATATTCCCGCCAAACCGGCAATGACACCGCCAGCTGCGGAAGCAACGGTTTTGCCGTCGGATCAACATCAGCGAGAACACAACGAACTGAGGCCCGAAGAAACACCGATCTTTGCCTACAGCGGAGGTGATCAGAATGGTGTCAAATCCGCCCCACACGCTGATATTCAGAACGGTGGCCAAGACAATAGAAACGCCAACTCCCTAGCCGCGTCGGAGGATTCTGCTGAGAACGATCTCTCTGTGCGCTTGAAACCGACAGTGTTGCAGCCTAGCCTCGCTATACTTTTGCCGCACCCAGATTTCACTGTTACGCAAGGAACGATCATTCCCTGCATACTGCAAACCGCCATTGATACAAATCTGGCAGGGTATGTGAAATGTGTACTTCCTCAAGACATACGCGGAGCAACCGGAAATGTTGTGCTTCTGGATCGCGGAACGACAGTTGTCGGCGAAATCCAGCGTGGACTGCAGCAGGGAGACGCCCGCGTTTTCGTTCTCTGGAATCGCGCGGAGACGCCCTCACACGCCGTCGTCTCTCTTTCCTCCCCGGGGGCCGACGAACTCGGCCGTTCCGGACTGCCGGGTACGGTCGACAATCATTTCTGGAAACGCTTTAGCGGGGCCATGCTCCTGAGTGTCGTCCAGGGCGCAGTCCAGGCGGCAAGTAGCTACGCAGGGAATTCGACCGGCGGGACCAGCTTCAATAGTTTCCAAAACAATGGCGAACAAGCGGCCGATACGGCCCTAAGGGCGGCCATAAACATTCCCCCAACCTTGAAAAAAAATCAGGGTGACACGGTCTCGATCTTCGTCGCGCGGGATTTGGATTTCTCAGGAATCTACCAGCTTCATATGACTGGTGGATCGGTGAAACGTCGGCATCTGCGCTAATGCACAGATAGCCAAAGCTGCGAGATGCATCCAATGGAAGTAAATCCGCAATTGCGCGCCCTTCTTAACCCAGTCTTGCAATGGCTCGATGACCCGAGGACTGAAGAAGTTGCCATAAACGGACCGGGAGAAGCCTTTGTACGCCAAAGTGGCGTCTTCACGAGGTTCGCCGCACCGTTCTCTTATGATGATCTCGAAGACATCGCCATTCTAGCAGGGGCATTGCGAAAACAAGATGTCGGCCCCCGCAACCCTCTTTGCGCTACCGAGCTCCCAGGTGGCGAGCGGATGCAAATCTGCTTGCCGCCAACGGTACCCTCTGGCACCGTGAGCTTGACAATTCGACGACCGAGCAATCGTGTCTCTGAATTGGGGGAAGTCTCGGCTCGCTACGATGTTCGTCGATGGAATCAGTGGCAAATCCGGACGCAGCGACGAGATCAACTAGACGAAGCGATTCTGCGCGACTACGACAATGGCGATCTGGAATCATTTTTACGTGCATGTGTTATCGGTAAGCGGACGATGTTGCTTTGTGGGCCGACCGGAAGCGGCAAGACCACGATGAGCAAGACCTTGATCAGTGCTATTCCGCGGGAAGAAAGGCTGATAACCATTGAAGATACGCTCGAACTCGTCATTCCACATGAGAACCACGTCAGACTGCTCTACTCCAAGAGTGGGGCAGGGCTAGGTGCAGTGACTGCGGAACAGCTGCTCCAGGCAAGCCTTCGGATGCGGCCTGACCGAATATTGCTCGGTGAGATGCGCGACGACGCGGCGTGGGCGTACCTGAGTGAGGTGGTCTCAGGCCACCCCGGATCGATTTCAACCATACATGGGGCGAATCCCGTCCAAGGCTTCAAAAAGCTGTTCTCACTTGTGAAGAGCAGTGTGCAGGGGGCATGCTTGGAAGATCGCACACTGATTGACATGTTGGCAACGGCAATCGATGTCATTGTTCCCTTCCGTGCTTACGGCGATGTTTACGAAGTGGGCGAAGTATGGCTCGCCGCCGATGCCCGCCGACGCGGTGAGACGATAGGGGATCTTCTAAACCAGCAATAGAGCCGCACGGAGGTCTGCTCGCGCAGATTTTAAAGCGTTACAAGTGTAGCGCGCTGCAGCAACTCCTGTCATCAATCTGAAACCTTCCGTTAGCATTTTTGTCATGCACGGCTTGGCCGAAATTTTGCCGAACTACCCTCATAGTGAGAGAAAATGATCAGGTTGAGGCTGAGACGTACATCCTCTGCTTGCACGAATCTATCGATTCTGCAGAATCCCATACGGAGGCGAACTGGTGAAACATGTTCTTGTCATCGATGACGATGCCGCGATGCGCCATCTTATTACCGAGTATTTAACGATTCATGCCTTAAGGGTCACCGCGGTATCAGATAGCCAGCAATTCAACCGGGTACTTGCATCAGAGACGGTCGATGTCGTCGTCGTGGATCTCAATTTAGGGCGTGAAGACGGACTTGAGATCGTTCGCAGTCTCGCCACAAAATCCGATGTTCCAATTATAATCATCAGCGGTGATCGCCTTGAGGAGGCGGATAAAGTGGTGGCGCTCGAGCTGGGAGCAACGGATTTTATCGCGAAACCTTTCGGAACGCGCGAGTTCCTAGCACGCATCCGTGTCGCATTACGCGTGCGACCGAATGTCATGCGAACCAAAGACCGGCGTTCATTTTGTTTCGCCGGCTGGACACTTAGTCTCAGACAGCGGCGATTGGTATCCGCACAAAATGGCGAGGTGAAGCTTACGGCAGGGGAATTCAATCTGCTCGTCGCTTTCCTGGAAAAGCCACGCGACGTGCTTTCCCGAGAACAGCTCCTCATCGCGAGCCGAGTGCGTGAGGAGGAAGTATATGACAGAAGCATTGATGTTCTCATTTTGAGGCTCCGCCGAAAGCTTGAGCAGGATGCAGCGAGCCCAAACTTGATCAAAACTGCCAGGGGTGCCGGCTATTTCTTCGACGCTGATGTGGATGTTTCCTATGGAGGTCTGATGGCGGCCTGAAGCAGCGACGCATATGCCTTTTTCGATCTGATCCTAGGACGCGGACTCGTTAATTGAAGCGATCCAGATTCTCGTCGCGGCAAGTTTGAGCCCGGCAAGGTAGTTGTCAGCACGTCTGTCGTATCGTGTTGCCAGACCACGCATCTGTTTGATGGTTGAAGAAACGCTCGATCAGATTGCGCTGGCGATAGACCCAACGGCTGAAACTGAAGGTCTGTTTTCGGTTGGCCTTGGCGGGGATGTTTGCCCAGCATTTGCGTTGCTTGGCGAAGTTACGGATCGCGTCGGTGTCATAGGCCTTGTCGGCAAGCAGTGTCGTTCCGGGCCGAATGTCACTCAGCAGCTTTTCGGCCATAGGAGCATCGGCGGCCTGACCGGCGGTCAATGCCAGTCGAACCGGCAAACCATCAGCATCGACGAGCGCGTGGATCTTTGTCGTCAGGCCGCCACGCGAACGTCCCATGCAAGGATCGGCAGATCCCCCTTTTTTTCGTTTGCACCATGCTGGTGAACGCGGACGCAGGAAGAATCGATCATGACGATCTCTCCGGCATAATGCCTTGAAACAGCGCCGGGAAGGCGATCCCAGACGCCTGCCTTGCGCCAGCGAGAGAAGCGATTGTAGAGCGTCGTGCGCGGACCATAGCGCTCCGGTACATCACGCCAGGATGAACCTGTCCGGAAACGCCATAGGATACCATTGATCACCCGGCGGTCATCCACGCGCTCAACTCCACGGCTGTTGGTCGGCAGCAAAGGGGCGATAACCGCCCATTCCTCGTCGGTCAGTTCGTGACGGCGCATAACAATCTCCTTTCCAGGAAATTGAATCACACAACGTCATCAACATGAACCCCGTTATGGGGACACAGCCTAGAGTGAGCTGGCTGTGTTGTAGCTGGGTAGGGGCTGCCTCATTGCCTGCTGTCGAATACAATACCGCCGTCAAGTGACCGGCCTCATCATATTAGCGTTCTTTTCTTATCTTCTCTTCGGCAAAGAAAGATGCAAGTGCGGCCGTAGCCAGTTTGTGGCCAAAAGCCCTGGCGGTCTCCAATCTCAATGGATCAAAGTGATTGCGTGCGACTTCTAACAGCGATACCGGGAACATGCGAGAAGTCAGGACAACGATAGGTTTTTCGACTACTTTTGAGATCGGGTAGCTTTGAGGCCCCGTGCTAAATGATCCGTCCGCCAACATGTTCTCAAAATCGGCGAGCGCACGGCGCAAGATCATCTGCAGCGCCTTGGTAGCGCTGTACTGCAGAATCAAGTTGTCATATATCTTCGATACCTCAGGAGCGGGGGGGCGTGCCGAAAGAAAGACCTGGACTTTTTCCGGCGGCGCAGTCGAACTCAAGGCGTCCGCCGTTAGCATTGATTGCCGATCGAAGTTGTCACGACGTTTGGCGGCGATAGGAGGCGCTGGTCGTTTTTCCTTTCCGGCTCTTTCAGGTAATTGCGAAGGCGCCAAGTTTTGCGAGGAAAGAGCTGGGATTGGGTGAACGATCGGTCGCGCGGCAGCAAGCCGTCTTGCTTCACCGACAGACAAAGCAGGTTTGCGGATCCCCATCTTCAATTCCCCAAGGTATCGCCAATCAATTCTGAAATTGTTACGAGTTCCTCCATCGCAATTCTGAGGTTCCGCTCAAGGAGGCGCATCGTCGGATCATTTGTCGTGTTCAGCAATGTGAGATGCAACATGCCACGCTCTTTCATTGCAGCGAACGCGTCTCGTTCATGCATTGGAGATTGTACGACAGGCAGATTCACCAGCATGTCTGACATCGCGCGTTGTGACGTGGTTAATCGGCCAACCGGGACTCGCTGGCGTAACACGGCGGTCGGAATCACTAAGTTCTCGCTCAGCAGCAGCTCGACAACATAACGATATGTCGAAAGTGCCTCATCGATATCCAGCGGCGTTAACATTGTCGGGATCAGAAGCAGGTTTGAGCTAGCGATGATTGTGTTATTGAGCTCGCTCGAACCACCATGCGTATCGGCCAGCGCATAATCAAATTCCTGAAGCTCGGCGTCCTCATAAGCCGCTTCAAGAAGCGACATTTCTTCTGCAGCGTACACCTCGCAGGATGTATCCCAGGTGTTGCTACGCATCGCGTTTTCTTTCCATCGCGTTAACGGCCGGTTCTCGTCCGCATCGAAGAGAGCCACTCTTTTGCCGTCTCTTGCAAACGCAGCGCAAAGGCCCATGAGCGCCGTGGTTTTGCCGGCGCCTCCTTTAAATGAGCAAAATGTCAGAAGTTTCATAAGTTTATCCTGGCGACGTTGTGAACGAAAGTGCGTCTGTATCATTGTTTGTATGTGTGACTGTCTGTATAGCGAAATTATCAGGAGTATATTTCAATTGCATTGAAGGATAGTTGCAAATGTAACTATATAGATCCGAATATGAACAGTATATTCTTGAATTTATTCTGTTGGCGGCTAGGCTCCCTCAGTCTCAACTGGAGAATTTCACTCCGGAACAAATCCAGATCATTCCGTTTTCTATGGAGCAAGCCATGTCGCAAAGCGAAAAATCCACTTCAAGTGACATTGTCGACCGGCGTGAAGGCCCGAAGATTGAAGGTTTCAAGGTCGTTAGCACTCGTTTGCGATCGTCGGAATATGAGAGCTTCTCTCGCCAAGCCCGTCTGCTGGGGCTCTCCGACAGCATGGCCATAAGAGTTGCGGTTCGCCGCATTGCCGGCTTTCTCGAAATCGATGCAGAGACTCGTCAGATGATGGAAGCCATTCTTCATTCAATAGGAGCACTCTCAAACAACATTGCCGCGCTGCTGTGTGCCTATGCTGAAAATCCGACAACGGATTTGGGCGCTCTGCAAGCTGAACGAAACGCTTTCGGTAAATCGTTCGCTGATCTCGACGGTTTGCTCCGTTCCATTTTGTCCGTATCACGGCGACGGATCGACGGTTGCTCCATGCTGGCGGACGCCTTGCAGCATTAACGTAGCACTTGGGGGAATCTGTTGGATGCCCGATCGGTCTCAAGTCATCATCCGCATTGTGCCGGGAGGTGGGACGAAGACCCTCCAACAGATTATCAACCAGTTGGAGTATCTATCTCGGAAGGGCAAGTTGGAGCTGCAGCGTTCGGCCCGACATCTCGATACTTTCGTACCACCGGATGAAATCCGCGAACTCGCCCTAAGCTGGGTTCAAGAAACCGGGACTTATCACGAAAGTCGGCCAGACGAGGAAAGGCAACAGGAGTTGACGACCCACATTATTGTAAGCTTCCCTGCCGGTACAAGTCAGGTAGCAGCTTATGCAGCGAGCCGGGAGTGGGCAGCCGAGATGTTTGGGTCAGGCGCAGGGGGAGGCCGATACAACTATCTTACAGCCTTTCACATCGATCGCGATCACCCACATCTGCATGTGGTCGTTAATCGTCGCGAACTTTTGGGGCACGGCTGGCTGAAAATATCCCGGCGCCACCCCCAACTGAATTATGACGCCTTGCGCATTACAATGGCCGAGATTTCACTTCGTCATGGCGTCGTCCTCGAGGCGACGAGCCGAGCTGAGCGCGGCATCTCGGAGCGGCCGATGACTTTTGCCCAGTATCGACGCCTGGAGCGGCAGCAGGCCAATCAAATTCGTTTCGAGGATATTGATTTCGAAGAATTCTCGCCTGGGGGAAACGACGGAGAACCGGATCAATCTTTTAATTCTTCGTACGGTTCGCTGCCTCAAAACGTGTCAGAAAACTTGCGACGAAACGGCGGTCTGCAATCGGTGTCTGAAGTACGTTCCCGGGCACTGATCGGATCGAACGGCAACGGTGTCACGCCCGATCGTGTATCATCTGGAAACGATTCCCGTTCTCAATCCGGCAGCGATAAAGCCTTTGTGGACGATGGCAACTTGAGGAACGGCCCTCTCACCATCGCCGGAGACGGCCAGGATCTTGAAGGCCGTTCTGGCATGCATCGTTTGGCAACCGAACCCGTCACGCACACAACAAGCGAAGATGATGTTCGGCAACGGCCTCATCGAAAACGGCCTCGCGGTGATGAGGAAGAGCAGAGCGGCGCAAAACTGACCAGGGTAGACGGAATTCGGACGGGAGTGACAATCAGCGCCGTACCGGTTGCCCAGGACGATCCGATTACATCGCCGATCCAGCCCCCTGGATCAAATCCGTTGGATGACCCGGGGCAGACCAACATCGCTACGGACGCATTGCCTCCGACAGCCGATCGCCGGCAGCAGGGAGAGCCAAATTCTAAGCGTCCTCGTGATGATGACGCCGAGCCGAGCATTCGTAAGCGGTCAAGGGACGGGCGCAGCCAAGGGGATGAGGGAAACAGAAGGTAGAAAAGGATCGATCATGGCAGATGAAGAATTTCGTCGAGACTTCAGCCGCTCCGCTACGTTGAACTCGAATAACGAAGGCGCTACAGGCGCACCAATCCCGGATACATCGGTGTCGACTGCCTTCCGACAAAACCGCAGAGAACACTTAACGACCAGTTCCTTACGGCCATTAATTACTGGTGGGGCCGGCGACCTTCCAGGCACTTCCCCCGAAAATCAACGGCCGACAACCCATGCCCCGAATACAGCAGAAATACTCCCGGTGAGATCAGCCGAAGCTCCGGCTGGCCAATCAGCGGTCTTTCCGAGGAGCAAGGGGTATTTTCGTACGGCCATGCAATACCTGCGGGAGATTGAAATGCAGTCCACTGCCAGGGCGGACCACGAGGCGACGTCGTCGTCACGTTTTGGCAAGGGGGAAAGAAAGCAGCTGCGCGAACACGAGCAAACCGGTGATCAAAGTGAATCAATGGCGAAGCGGAGTACCAGCTCGGGAATGCAGGTGGGAACTATTGCCGCGTCTTTGGCTATGAAAGATAGCTCGACCGCGACGCCGGCTTCGCAAGGGCCGCACCGGTCTGGGATGGAGCTGGATAATATCGAAGGGACTGGAGAGAGCCGTACGCAATCTCAGCACGAAATTGCGACACAACCTATTGCCACAAGCGCTTTTGGTTCAGGTCATGATGTGATCATTCCTGGAGAGGGCCAGCCTGAAGAAACATTCGACGGCGCACCATATTGGATGGTAGAAAGCGGGGATAGCGAGACCAATAGCCTTCCGTCGATCCAACAAGGCTTATCTTGGCCAGGGTTAGATGACCTTGATTTGCTCGCCGACAGCAGTTCACCGCTCAGTACTCAGGTTGTTCCTCCTGACGTAGCCGCTACGAATTTAAGCACTGAGGCAGGGTCCGCCAGCGTCGAAAGCACCCAAATCCTCGCCGACAGTGCCTATTCCGACGACGCGACCGAAACCGGTGGCCAAACAGCTTCAGGATCGATCCATGAAGGTTCAGTTCGTTCGCTTGGCTCACCGGAGGAACGCTTCGACGCCTTTCCCGAGTTGACCGACGAGGACTTGGCGCAGATTGACGCATTCTCGCGAGCCCGCTCTCCTTCGAGGCGAGATGCTGCGCACGCTATTCATGCGGTCAGCTTGGATGATGCCTTCTCACGCAAGGATCTTGCCGCGGGCCACGACGGCCGGCTTACGAATCCTGCGTTCCGTCAGGAGGCTTCTCTGCAGGAATCGAGCCCATCAGAAACGAAGTCCGACGACTTCCCGGAATTAACCGACGAGGACCTGGCACGGATCGACGCACTCTCCGAAGCCCGCTCAACTTCGAGGCTGGATGTTGCACGCACTATTCATGCGGTCAGGTTGGAGGCCTCTCGGCAGGACCCGAGCCCATCAGAAATGAAGTCCGACGACTTCCCCGAATTGACCAAAGAGGACTTAGCCCGGATCGACGCACTCTCTGGACCCCGCCCGACTACGGGGCGGGAAGGTGCGAACACTATTCAGCCAGTCAGGTTGGACGATGCTTTCTCAGCCGAAGATTATACCGTGGGCCGCGGCGGCCGGCATACGAATCCTGCGTTCCATGAGGAAGCTTCTCGGCAGGACCCGAGCCCATCAGAGATGAAGTTCGATGGCTTGCCGGAGTTGACCGACGAGGATCTGGTAAGGATTGACGCAATCTCTGAACCGCGCTCGAAGAGATCTCGCTCCGAGCAGGTTGTCGGGGGAAAATCTCATAGGCTCAAACTGAACGAGGCTATCGAGGAGGCGGGCTCGCCCACTACCGTTTCGGGAACAAGCGCCGCCAGGGCGGCACCTATCACGCTCGAAAGCGGAGTACCTAGGTTGCCGCAGGCTACCCATACGGAACTTCCTGGCTCGGACGTTGCGGGTCCACTGCGGATCGGGAAGGCGTCGTGTGCCGATATACGGCGAGATGTTTCGGATAAAGGGAAACGAAAAGTCTCGTCAGATTATCAGATTCAGCAAGGTCCTGGCGCGTCCTATGCTTACCAGCCGCGACGCATGCCGACGGAAGCGATTTTCGATGCTGAACGGCTTGGTGACGAAGTGCTCATCGGGAATGAGCCAGTTCCGCGGTGGCCTTACCCCTGGGAGCACGTTGTTCGTTTTGAAACAGGCAAGCAGCTCTTCGAAAGATTGCAGAAGTGGCCGACTGCGGAGGAGTTGGAAAACAGTGTGATCCTCGTCAAAGCGGATAGCGCGCAACGATCCTATATGCCCCGAAATCAGCTGCTCTTGCATCTCGGATCCGAAAAGTATTACGAACGAATGAAAGCGCTCGGTCTATCCGATAATACCTTCAGCGGATTGAAGTCCGATAGCAAATATTTTTATGATACACCTGCTGGACCACGGGTAAGTGAACATGATTATGAGTTCCCGCGGCAGGCAGGCGTGCATAATCCAGAGGTGATGGTTCAGCATCATAGCGGAACCTTCTTCGCGTTTTGGCCAAAACTTCTCAGGCTGGAAAAGCTTGCGACAGTAACGAATACGTATGGCGCGGAAAATGTTTGCCTCAAATCGCCAGCCAATGCTTACATGACGCCGGAAACCTATAATTCCAAGGTTGCGAACGGCGCCGAAAACCTTTTCATCGAGTTCCTACGTCCCGCTCCTGTCCACGACCACCTGCGGGAACCTGGAACTTCAAACGCAAAAACTGTTGACGGACGAAACGAAGATCGCGCGCAACAGGCCGACCGGTTAGCAGATCAGTCGATGGGCCGGAACGGGGACGGCCGTGACGCGCAGGGTGGTAAGAGAACCTTGGAACCGCGCGTGCGCGAAAGGTATGGGCTGTAGATCCAGCTGCCCGTAAAGCAAACAGCCGTCCAATAGGATAAACGGAGCGTGGTCACGTGATGAATTCAGGCAAGTACACGCCAATAGGCCTGGCTGCGAGCATAGCATGTTCATTGGCCGTGGGGTTTTGTGCGGCCAGTCTCTATGTCACATTTCGCCATGGCTTTACGGGCGAAACGATGATGACTTTCAACGTTTTTGCGTTCCTGTACGAGACACCGCCTTATTTGGGATACGCAAGTCCTACGTTCTATCGCGGACTAGCCATCATCGTTGCGACGTCAACGCTCGTGTTGCTATGCCAACTACTGTTATCGATGCGCGAGCGCGAACATCACGGCACTGCTCGCTGGGCCGGCTCCGGCGAGATGCGGCACGCCAGGTACCTCCGGCGCTACAGTCACGTCACGGGTCCCATCTTCGGCAAGACATGTGGACCACGTTGGTTTGGCAGCTACCTAAGTAACGGAGAACAACCTCACAGCCTTGTTGTCGCGCCAACTCGCGCTGGTAAGGGTGTCGGCGTCGTTATCCCGACGTTGCTAACCTTCAAGGGCTCAGTAATTGCCTTGGATGTGAAAGGCGAGCTATTTGAACTCACATCGAGGGCGCGTAAATCAAGTGGCGACGCGGTTTTCAAGTTCTCGCCCTTAGATCCAGAGCGGCGAACGCATTGTTACAATCCCGTGCTGGATATTGCCGCGTTGCCGCCCGAACGGCGCTTTACAGAAACGCGCCGCCTCGCTGCGAATCTCATCACAGCCAAAGGCAAGGGAGCCGAAGGTTTCATCGACGGGGCACGGGATCTTTTCGTAGCAGGCATATTGAGTTGCATTGAGCGCGGCACACCAACGATCGGTGCCGTTTACGATCTGTTTGCTCAGCCGGGTGAAAAGTACAAACTATTTGCGCAACTCGCGGAGGAAACACAAAACAAAGAGGCTCAGCGTATCTTCGACAATATGGCGGGGAATGACACCAAAATCCTGACATCCTACACATCGGTGCTCGGCGACGGCGGACTCAATCTTTGGGCCGATCCACTCGTTAAAGCGGCTACAAGCACCTCGGATTTTTCCGTCTACGATCTGCGGCGGAAGAGGACTTGTATTTATCTTTGTGTCAGCCCGAACGATCTCGAAGTCATAGCGCCCTTGATGCGTCTTCTCTTCCAGCAGGTTGTATCAATCCTGCAGCGATCGCTGCCACTTGGAGATGAACGGCACGAAGTTCTGTTTCTCCTCGATGAGTTCAAGCACTTGGGCAAGCTGGAAGCTGTGGAGACGGCAATTACGACGATCGCCGGCTACAAGGGCCGCTTCATGTTTATTATTCAGAGTCTTTCGGCTTTGACAGGAACTTATGATGAAGCTGGTAAGCAAAATTTTCTCAGCAATACGGGTGTGCAGGTATTCATGGCGACTGCTGATGACGAGACGCCCAACTACATTTCCAAAGCTATCGGCGACTACACATTCCAGGCTCGCTCAACGTCGTACAGCCAAGCGCGCATGTTTGATCATAACATCCAAATCTCCGACCAAGGAGCACCGCTTTTGCGCGCCGAACAAGTCCGCCTACTCGACGACGATTATGAAATAGTCCTTATCAAAGGCCAACCTCCCCTCAAACTGAGAAAAGTGCGATATTATTCGGATTTCATATTGAAGCGAATTTTCGAAAGCCAACACGGTTCCCTTCCCGAGCCCGCATCTTTGATGTTGCCGGGAGACACAAACCTCGTTGAAGGCAAGCTCGACCAGGGAACAGCCGATACAACTTCGCAAAAACCGGTGCAGATTGAAGAGAACGACCATGGGGAAGTCGTTTCCCCCCAAAACAGAACTGTGGCTGATGGAGTAATGCCAATAGAAGTTCGCCCCCGTTCAAACGAAGTTGATGACGAGCGGGAATACCAAGGCGCGGACGCCGCAACCTCTGAGAAGCTTCCGGAAATTGCTCCGGCTCTTTTGGCGCAGCGCGAACTCCTCGACCAGATCATTTCGCTCCAGCTACGAGGTAGAACAGCCTCCGGCACTTGAAGCTCGATGTGATACCGCTTCGGATCGAGTCTTGTTAGCGCCGTCAGATGTCCCGTTTCGGGAATGCATTACCAACGTTGAAGGTTGCCAATTGATGAGACATCGCCATGAAACCGTCGGGAAGCTCAAAAACTGGATACGCCGGGTCGGCTAGATCCTCGCCCCAGGTTCGCGCAGGGGTTACGCCTGTCCTTCATCCCAAAGAGCCTTGGAACCGTTTTGCTTGCTCCCCATCTGACGGCCAAATGGATCACCGGGAAAATTTATCTGCGCAATTCGCTTACGATGGAATGAGACTGGGCGCAGCCGAGCGGTCCGCGTACGAGACATGGGATAGAGCGGACCGGCCGAGTTGGAAAGACCTGATACTGAGCGCTCGCCTGAACGCGATTGACAGTTTCGCTTGGAATGTCGATGTCGGAGAAAGTACCTCTTCAACTTTTGTTTATGATGGTGTTCCTCTGGCGGAAGGGGAACGGCATGCCTACGAGGAATGGGTGGAGCCGGGACAGCCCAGTTGGCAACAACTCGTTGTGAACGCGCGTATTGAAGAGCTAAACACCTCTGCTGCAATTCCGAATGAGTGTAGTCCCCTTCAAGAGGAATTCCGATCGGAGGCGCCTAAGCGTAAGCGGACAAGCTCCATTGGTCAAAAGAACGGTTTCCCTGAACCATTCGAATTTGATGGGATGAGACTCGGCTCGCCTGAGCGCGAAGCATATGAGAATTGGAGTAAACCGCAACCGCCATCCTGGAAAGACCTGATAGTTGACGCCCGTCTTGACGCAATCGACACCTCCACCTGGCTCAACGAATCAAATGACACCTCGGTCTTCGAGTACGAAGGCGTCCCGCTTGGGGAGGGGGAACGCCTAGCATATGAAAAATGGCTCGAGCCCGCGCAACCAGGATGGGAAGACCTGGTTGTGGACGCACGCGTTGCGGAATTGCACCAGTCTGCTCCGACGTGGTGCGAACACCAACCAGGCAACGACGTTTCTTCCAACGAGTCCGGGCGCATCTCGGGCGTCCCAATTAACGCCGAGCAGGTGTCGCGTGCGTTCTTCGTGTACGATGGAGTGGCGCTCGGAGCAGCCGAGCGCGCTGCGCATGATCGTTGGAGCAGGCCGGACCGGCCCACCTGGGAAGATCTTATCATAGTCGCGCGCCAAGCTGCTATCGAAGGCGGTGCCGTTTCGAATGGGATGATCGGGAAGACATCTTCCTCAGTCTTTTTATACGAGGGAATGTTGCTTGGGGATGCGGAGCGTCAGGCGTACGGACGGTGGAGGCAGCTAGCCCAGCCGCGGTGGCAAAATCTGGTGGTGAACGCGCGCCTGGCAGAGCTCGACCCGGCGGCCTGGATTCCCGATGAACATGATCCGTCTGAGGATGGCGGGGCGACTGGTCTTCTGTCGCAAGCAAGCACGACCAATAAGTCCCGCCTCAGTTTAGGTGATCAACCGGAAGCGCGCTCGCCTAGTCTCGCACGTGAGCCAGCACAACAGCCGACTCACGTGCAAAACCTGACGTGCGCACAATTGGAAGCAAGACGTGCTCTATATTTCGGGCCCTCTGGGAGGGATGCAGACCAAACCGCCAGCATCGCCGACAGTAATCGCCTCGACGAGGTAAGCAAAGTTAAACGGCTGGGTGCCAAGAGCCGTCGAGGCGCTAAAGCAACGGCCTATGACGTAATTTCAAGTGCGGAAAGACTGTCGTCTCACGAGGGTTGTTTGACGGTTCAGTCCACTCAGCCAGAAAAAGCCGCTTGCTCGAGAAGCGACAATATCGGCACTTATGGAAGTCGAAAAAACGAACGAGCTCGGCTTGCGACCGAGACCGGGAAATACGAGTCGGAGCATATTTTCGGGTTCAAGGTTGTCCACGATACCCTGCGCTCGACCAAAGAGGGCCGGCGGCTGGAAAGGCCTATGCCCGCCTATCTCGAATGCAAGGAACTTCATCGACAACATGTTGGTACGGGAAGGGGGCGGACCCGACTGGTGGGGCGCGGCTGGCCAGATGACGCAAGTTACCGCTCGGATCAAAGGGCAACTCTATCGGACCCTGTTGCGTCCACGGAAGGTGCAACGGCGTCAAACGGGTATCAATTAAACCAGCTAGGCTACGCACACCAGCTCGCTAACGACGGGCTGCAGAGCGAAACGCCAGATGGGGTTATCATGCCGCTTCAGGTCGCGACTACTAGCTACAACTATACGGTAAGCCGCGATCCGGTACTTTCTCCGCCCAGTAAAGAGCAAGCTCCGGAATTGTTGCACCTTGGGCCACGTGGCCAGACAGAAGCTGTACTCGCTCGCGAAACAGCATTGACAGGAAGATGGCCAACACGCGAGCGTGAGCAGCAAGTCTATCGAGAGTTTTTAGCCCTTTATGACGTCAAGAAGGACCTGGAGGCCAAGACACTTGGGTTGCGGAAGAAAAAAGCTGCGCTTGTTTCCGCGTTGAACCGGACTGCCGCCTCAATAGGCACTTCACCCTTGAAAGCCCAATCGTCGAGCGCAGAAGTTGAAAAAGCAACTCACGAGTTTGATGAACGACGGGTTTATGATCCGCGCGATCGCGGTCGGGACAAAGCATTACAACGGTGACAAAGCTGGAGATGACCATCGTTAGCGGACTTTGTATCGATGCTTAAAAATGATGGTTCAGCATTTGAACCGCAGGCTGTACTGCTACTCTTTGAAATCCCCCGCAAAAAACGCGCCGTAGTGCAATCGATCGCCAGGGCCTGAATTTCAGTTGAAACACGATGTCCATTCAACGCCTTAAGCGCAGGTGTTAGACTTCGCATATCCTTGATCCGCGTTGGAGTGTGAGTTATGCTCGAAGACGGCCAGAAAATGCAGGAACGCGAGCTTTCGGTCCTCGGTGGTGATAAGACCGAAAGTGCAGCCACCTTACCGAATGACATTTTGGTGGAAGTTGCCAAACATCTGCCGACCGACGATCCAGTCGAAACGGCAGCCAACCTCACAAGCTTTAAACTTGCGAGCCCGTCGGTTCGGGCATCGGTCGATCAGAGCGATGTCGGAACGTTCCACCGAAGCGTAAATCGACTGGGTGCCTCAAGCAAGGCATTGTATGACCTGGCTGTACCCCGGAACGGCTTTGCCGAGTATCCGAACTATCCGGAACCGGACCCTGCTGGCGAGTTTGCGCTGGCGAGCCAGCGCATCAGGACAATTGGTCCAACTTTGAAGTTCCAATCGCCCGCCAGGAAAACAGCGATCGTCAATCACATTCTCAATATGTCGGAAGGCGGTGAGCAGGCGGAGGCGATTATGTCGATGACGTCCCATTTGAGTGACCTCGAGAGGGCCGACAAGAGACGCCTTATCGACAGAGCAATTGAATACTTCAAGGTAGACGGGCCTATCAACTACGACAGTCGCCATTATGCAGCCTACGCGATTGCAGCGGCGCACAACCAGTTGGAACTCGAACACAAGTCACAAATCTTCGATGCAATGGCGAAGAGACCCCAGCTTGCGAGACTCTACGCCGACGAACGCATCCATGCGCAGGAGCATTTGGGGCTTGCGTCGACATCCGAAGGTCCGCACGAGCGGAGCAATAAACAACTGGCCACGGACATTCTTCAGATCGAACAAAAAATCCGCACTGAGCTCCTTCCCGAAACTCTCAGTGCTCACGACCAGATGGTAAAAGCGGAAGGAATCGCTGGATCGATTGAGAAGGCTTACCGCGATGCTCGCGCGAACTTAACCCGGGCACCGCGAGGGAGGTCAAATTCTGATCTCAGCCGGTAGAACTTGGTCTGAATATTCGATTATTTCTCCGACGAAAGCACTTGGTTGACGAGCGAATTTTTAAACGAGCATCGATAAAGCGTGCACAGGGAAGGCCCACCTAATGGTCAGTATAAATAAAAAAGCCCCGCAGAAATCTTCTACAGCGACCACGCGCAATTCTGATGAACGCCTGGTTGATCAGTTAGGGCAGGCGTACCTTGTGGAACGCGAGGCGCAGGAAAGGCGCGCGCGACTTGAAGCGCCGCCGGCGTTGAAAAAATATGCCTCGAAACTGCAACTCCTCAATAAGCTCGATGCAGATTTCCGTGGTGTGATCGCCCACAAGCCGTTTCGCAGCGAGCAACTGCGGGTCGATAGCAATGGAGAATTGACCCATAGTCGGGGTCTCATAAAAAAGAAGAAGAAGGTTTTCATTCGAGATCAAACAACTGGCTCCCTTCGGCTTATTCACTACGAGAGGTCTGACTGGAATAGTGTCCGTCGCTATGACTACGACCAGAACGGCGTGTTGAGCGAGAAACATATCAAAAGCAAAGCCGGTGCCTTCGAAGAAAAATGGGAGCGGGACGAAAACGGTGAACTGATGCGCACCCGATACATCGATCGGCGCAGACTTACTGGACGGGCGTTGCATCCCATTTCCGAGGAAATCGGACGTCCTTATGAGAGTGGCCTGGAGAAGAGGCTTTATCGCGTTTTAACGCGTCGGGAGGGCTCCCAACAAAAGACTTTCGAACGCGATGACAAGGGTAATCTGGAGCTCATTGCAAGCAAACGGATGGGCTATTCGATGTCTTCACAAAAGGCACCGGATCGACAAACATCTAGAACAAGTATCCGCAAGCTTGGCGGAGCTTTCAGTGAATCATATAGATCCCGGCTGGATAAGGACGGCCACGAGTTAGGTCGGGATGTCTCCGCACATCGAAGCCTCCTCAACAAGCGTTCAGCCGTCTACGATGACGCTACAGGGGAGCTAAAGAGCAGCAAGCACACGTTTGGGAAGATATACAAAGCGGAAGCGACATACCTGAACGCCGAAATCAAAGAGGTCTCCAAAAAAATCCTCGGAGTTACGGTCGGTAAAGAATTGAAGACATTAAGTGGACGCGAACTCGAGGCTCAAGTATTACGTGCCGCGGAACGTGCCCTCCATAAACAGGCCTGGCAGCACCCTTCAGCTAACCCCTCGCGGTCGCAGCGGGAAAATACCAACAGTCATCTTGGAAACGAACTTGATGGGCCGCTCGAATCGGATATGACCGTCGTCCATCAAGCCGGATCCGGGTTCGTCGGCGACGATCGCCACGTTCATGATGGCGGTGGATCCAGGTTGAATGAATTGCACGAATCGCGATCGTCGAATGATAGGGAAAAGCTTAGTTCGCCGAGAGCCGAAATTTGCGACCGCTCGATGAATCGGGATCGCACCGGCTCAGGTACTTTGTCGCGATGATAGCTAAACTAGGGGGGCACACACCGAGTTGTCAAGTCGCCCCCCGGCAAATGAGCTCATCCCTGCTGCCATATTCCCAAACTACCAACGTTTCGCGTCAAAATGATCACTGAGAAATCCGTGCCATCCCCGAAAATAACTGCCACGAGTGTCTCATCGAAGCCCACCTGCCGTGTCGTGCGGCCCGGCAGCACCTATGCCGGAAAACAGGGTCTCAATTATTTCGAAGGGATTGCGGCCGAGACAGTGGGCTCGACGGGGATCTGCATGCATCTTTTAACCATACCGCCGGGCGCCCGCGCCAAGGCGCATTTGCACGCCTCGCATGAGACAGCGATCTATGCGATTTCCGGAGAGACGCATTGCTGGTTCGGCGACCAGCTGGAAGAACACGTCATCGTTCGCGAAGATGAGATGTTCTATATTCCGGCTGGCGTTCCGCATCTTCCCGCCAATCTCAGCGACCGGCCGGCGACAGCGGTCATCGCCCGCACCGACCCGAAGGAGCAGGAAAGCGTCGTCCTGTTGCCGGATTTGGAGGGGTATGTGCCGCGTTGAACGCCACCCGGCGGACCCAACCTGGTGCAATGCTACGAGTCAGTTTACTGTAGGGTAAGCATCCGGTGAAGGCCGCAGGTTAGGCTGCTTTAGCTTTCAATCCGTGCGGCTGCCAATTCCACGGAAGCAATTGCTCGAGCTTACTGATTGGCGTGTCGGCGATGCGGGCCAGGAGGTCAGCAAGCCAAGCCTGCGGATCGACGTCGTTGAGCTTGGCACTTTATGCCGACCGGCGAACTATGCCTATTAATCAAGTTTTTTCCAACGTTTCCGGCAGCATAGCGGTCGCCCAGTCGGCATAGCTTAGGGTCTCTCCGTCGCAATTGACGCGAAGGAGAGGACACATGAACACAACTGACTATTTGAATCGCAGCGCCCTATATCGGAAGCTGCTCCACGGTCCGTATCGGGAGTTTGCGCGTGTTTACGCCGCCAGCATGTCGAAAGAAGGCTTGGGTCGGCAATGCACGTGGCGCTCGCTGAGCCTGTTTCGAGACCTGATGGACTGGCATGTTGGCAATGGATATGCCCCGCAGGATTTGAGCGAAGCTTATGTCGATCGTTTTCTTGAGCATCGCTTCAAACACTGGAGTCCCGATACGGGCGACCGATCGGCACTCCGACGCGTGCTTTCAGCGTTACGGGAAGAGGGCTTAATACCAGGTGCGCTTCCGGTTGAGCGCACTGAGCACGAGCAGATCGTCGATGTATTCGGGGCATATCTCTCGAATGAGAGAGGGCTCGCCGCCTCGACGGTGGGGAGCTACAAGCTTCTGTCACTTCGATTTCTGCGGGAGGTCTGTCCTGCCGGCGCGAATGGGTTTGCAGCGCTCACCCCGGAGATTGTCATCGGGTATGTCGAACGACATGCGCTCGATGGCTCCGCCGACAGCGGCAAGGCAATGTGCGGAGTCGTGCGTGCCTTACTGCGCTACTTGCATTTGAAGGGCTTCATTTCGACGGCGTTGGCCGATTGCGTGCCATCCATCCGCCGCTGGCGACTTGCCGGCCTTCCAACCTTCCTGCCGCCAGAGAAGGTCCAGAAGGTTCTCGATGCCTGTGACCGGACGACGGCAATGGGACATCGGGACTATGCGGTTCTGATGATCTTGGCCAAGCTCGGTTTGCGCGCTAGCGAAGTTGCTACCCTCAATCTCGATGATATCGACTGGCAGTCGGGCACGATTCTCGTACACGGAAAGGGACGGCGGCAAGCGACTATGCCGCTGCGTCACGACGTCGGAACAGCTATCGTGGCTTATATCCGGCATGGGCGTCCCGCTTCGGCGTGTCGGCGAGTTTTCTTGCGAACACTTGCGCCGCACGTGGGCTTTGCCTCCGGCTGCGCCATCACGATGATCGCGAAGCAGGCACTCGAGCGGGCAGGCATTGATGGCTATGCCCATCACGGCGCCCATCTTTTCCGCCACAGCCTCGCGACCGACCTTTTACGGTCGGGTGCCAGCTTTGCCGAGATCGGCCAACTGCTCCGTCATCGAAGCATCGACAGCACAAGGATCTATGCCAAGCTCGATGTTGACAAGCTGCGTGGACTGAGCCTGCCCTGGCCGGGAGGTGTCCAATGAGCCGGCTTCGCACTGCCCTCAACCGCTATGTCGGCATGCGCCAAGGGCTGGGATACAAATATGATGGGCCGGCACGACGGTTGTCGGCATTCGTCACCTTCATGGAAGCCCGCGGCGCCGAGACCATCACGTCGGACCTGGCAATGCAGTGGGTGACGTCGATGGGCCGACAGCCGAGTTGGTCCATCCGCCTGGCTGATGTGCGCTGCTTTGCCCAGCACCTCAGTCATTTCGATCTTCTGACGGAAGTGCCACCGAGCGACGCAGTGCCGCCGGCACGGCGGACAAAGCCCTACATCTATAGCGACATTGAGATTCAGGCGCTGCTGGCGGCAGCACTGTCGCTGCCGCCAGCCAACGCCCTTCGACGCTGGACGTATCACTGCCTGTTCGGACTGATAGCGGTCGCCGGACTGCGCCATTCTGAAGCGCTCGGCCTGCTCCGGGCCGACGTCGATCTCGAGCAGGGCGTCCTCACTATCCGAGAGACAAAGTTCGGCAAGTCACGGCTGGTGCCGCTGCATGCCACGACAATCGCTGTCCTTACAAACTATGCTGCCCGACGCGATGCACACCTTGGCACGCCGCGCAGTCCCTATTTCTTCGTCGCCGAACAGGGCGGCAGATTGCTGCATCAATACGTGCACCGGGTGTTCTGGCGACTATCCCGGCAAATTGGTTTACGGCAGGAGGGGGATCGCGGTGGCCCGCGGGTTCACGATCTTCGTCACCGTTTCGCCGTCCAAACCCTGATCAACTGGCATCGCGCTGGCGAAGATGTGGAACGCGAGCTGCCGGTACTCTCGACCTTCCTCGGCCATGCCAATGTTCGCGACACCTACTGGTATCTGTCCGCCGCGCCGGAGCTGATGAATCATGCCGTTCGGCGATTGGATAAGCGGTGGGAGGTTCGGTCATGAGACGAACGAACGACTTAGCCGTGCTGATCGAGCGGTGGTTCACAGATCGGCTCATGAAGCATCGAGGTGTAAGTTCCAACACCATTGCCTCCTATCGAGACACGTTCAGGCTCCTGTTTGCGTTCGCGCAGGCGCGCCTTGGGAGGTCCCCATCTCAATTGACACTGCGGGATTTGGACGCTCCGTTCATCGGCGCATTCCTGGAAGTCCTCGAGACGCAGAGAGCCGCCTCGGTGAGGACCCGGAATCTCCGCCTCACAGCCATTCGATCTTTCTTCCGATATGCGGCGTTCGAGGAGCCGGCACATAGCGCCCACATCCAGCGCGTGCTCGCGATCCCCAGCAAGCGATGCGACAAGCGGCAGCTTCAGTTCCTAACCAGGCCCGAGATTGAATCGATCCTGGACTGCACGGATCGAAGCACGTGGCTGGGACGCCGCGATTACACTCTGCTATTGCTGGCCGCGCAAACGGGGCTGCGGGTTTCGGAAGTCATCGACCTCGACCGAGACTCGGTAATGCTCGGCCGCGGTGCGCATGTGCAATGCGTCGGTAAGGGCCGCAAAGAGCGAAGTACGCCGCTCACAAAGGTTGCACAGGAAGCCCTCCGGCGTTGGCTCAAGGAACCAGGGAAGCGAGGCGCAACGGCTCTCTTTCCGAATATGCACGGTGGCAGGCTCAGCGCCGACGGCGTGCAGGCACTGCTGAACAAATATGTCGCCAAAGCGCGCGAGCACTGCGTCTCCCTCCGCTCGAAGCGGGTGTCGCCCCACGTCTTGCGGCACAGCGCTGCCATGGAGCTACTACAGGCGGGCGTCGACTGCTCGGTCATTGCCCTGTGGCTGGGCCATGAGGCGATGGAAACGACGCTGACCTATCTTCATGCACATCTTGAACTGAAGGAATCGACACTCGCAAAGCTGAAGCCGTACGAACGCGCCAAGGCCGAGCGATTTCGACCAAACGACCGGCTTCTGGAATTCCTGAACGCCCTCTGAGCATGAGAACTATGCCGAGTGCCAACGACGGGTCTTCGACCAAAACGGCAAGAGAAGCGCGTTTCAACTGGTAAGTTGGAAGAGGTGCTCGGCATAGTTCGCCGGTCGGCATAAACCGCCTTATGCCGCGCGCGGCATAATGCTGTCATGATCAGTGTCGCCATGAAGGCGGCGCGATCGGCACCTCGATCCGATCCGGCGAAGAGCCATGACTTCCTCCCGAGAGCAAAGCCTCTCAGCGCTCGTTCGGCCGCGTTGTTCGTGAGACAAATCCTGCCCTCGTCGAGGAAAGACGTGAAGCCGTTCCAGCGCTTCAGCATGTAGTCGATCGGCTCGGCGACTGGAGAACTGCGCGACAGTTTTGCCCGTTCGGTTTGAAGCCAGCAGTGCAGTTCGCCGACAAGCGGCAGGCTGTCCTTGCGACGGCGCTCCAGGCGTTCCGCTGCGGCAAGCCCGTTGATCTGCCGCTCGATGTCGAACAGGGCATCGATCCGTTTGACGGCCTCCAACGCCATAGGCGAGATCGGTGCGGCGCGGCTGCCGCGTTTGGCATTCGTGGCGATGTCGGCCAGCACGAAGAACTTGCGCCTCGCGTGCGACCAGCAGAGCGCCTGCGTCAGCGGCCCCGGATCGCGGTCTACCTTGAACAGCGGATTGTAGCCGCCAATATGTTCTGCCGAACATATCGGGGGCTATGTTGCGGCCGTCCATATGTGGCCCTGCTGACCTATACCCTTTGTCAACTGAGTATTTGGGCCCGATTTGACGCAACATAAATCGCAAGTTTGGCAGCCGGACCTTTTCTCGTTTGGAGGTTCGACATGGATCACCCTTCCTTTTCCGACCAAGCCGCTGATGCCCTATTTACCGAAGTGCCATTTGCTGACGAGCGGAACCGCTATTTGCATCACTGCGCCACACTCGGAGCGAGACCCGAAGTTCTCAGGGTCAAACGCAACGAACTCCTGTGGATCGCGCGACATCTCGGTCCAGAGGCTGCGGCCGGCGTCGGCATGGCGGAGTTGTTGCCGATCGCGCAGGCTCGGCAGAATGTTCACGGTGCGGCTACCGCTGCACGTCGGGTCGTCGATATCGGGCGCCCCTGGCTGAAGTTCCTTGGCTGGTGGCGTGAGCCCACTGTCATATTGTCGTACCAGGCGCAACTCGACCGGTATGTTGGCTGGATGCGCGACGAACGCGGATTGACACCGTCGACGGTGGAACAATGGGGGCGCATAGCCGGCAGATTCTTGCTGTGGTGCGAACAGTCGAGCCACCGGCTCAAGGATTTGAAGGCAGAAGACATCGACAACTATATAGCGACCCAAGGGGCCGGACGCTGGGGTCGTGTCTCGATTGCATACATCGTCTCAGCCTTGCGCGGATTTCTTCGATATGCGGCAAAAGAGGCTTGGTGCTCAGACCGCCTGGTGTCGTCAATATCGCGGCCTCGGCTCTATCGACAAGAATCTCTGCCATATGCCCCAGACTGGTCGGACGTCCAAAAGATGTTGGCTGATGTCGATACCGACCGGCCCCGCGATATCCGAGACCGCGCGATCCTAATGTTGCTGGCGGTATATGGTATGCGGCGCGGCGAAGTAGCCGCGCTGCGGCTCGACCAAATCGACTGGGCGGGGCGAACGCTTCGGCTTTTCCGCTTAAAGCGCCGACAAGCCCAGATCTATCCGCTGGTGCCCTCCGTTGCGGAAGCATTGGCACGCTACGTGGACAGAGTCCGCCCGCCGTCGTCGTGCCGAGAGGTTTTCCTCCGGATGCAGGCGCCTCGACATCCCTTAGGGGCCTCCAGCATTTATAGCGTCGCCAATCGGCGATTTGTTGCGCTCAACTTTATGGACCGCCTCTTAAGGGCGGTGGAGCGTCGTGACCGGAAGAAGTTGACCGACGTGCAAGCCGTCAGCGGTTGCGCAAACGACGATGATATCCGTCTCCAGCGCAGTGTCTTGGCCCAATGCCTGATTTTATACAGCCGAGTTCAATAAGCGAAGTGGCGCACACTGTCATCAGAACTTTCCTGCCAACCGCCCGAGGTCTCCAAACGAACAAAACCGCCTTACAACGGGCCTTGCTTCAAGATATTACCGAAACGTGCTCCCTCATGAAAAGGTCGCGAATAGGTTGCGGCTATCATCGCTCTTGATCATGGCGCACCTCATAAGCGACCCAAGGCAAAGCACGATGTCGCCTTATGTGGGGTGGCAGGATATATTGTGGTGTAAACGAGCTAAGTACAAGAGCTTTGAAGCGATTTTTGAGCACGTTTTTGCTATATTACCAGATGGTGTCCGGGTATGTTTAAAAGTGATTAATACAGCCTATCTAATTACAATTTTTATTTAAGATATTAAAATAATAATAATATCCGCGCCTTTAAATAATAAAGGTGAAAATTTTATCGCCAATCGTCGTCGTGCAACAATACGTGAGCCTGCACTTATTTTCCAAATTATATAAATAGGAAATACAAGCAGATTGGAGCAATTAGAAAGGGCGCCAATAATATTCACTACTAACATTTTATAAAAAGAACAAATACATCTGTCGACTATGCCGTACGAGTTGGTCGGGCAAAGCGGAGACTCGCCACAAGTTGAAGTCGTGAGAGGCGATGGGCACATCGTCAGAGCTGAGTGCGGCATCGAGCTCGGAAAGATTGCGCCTGCCTATCTCTCCGAGAGCAGCGAGCAACGACGTTTCAGTGCATTCCTGTACTCGCTTTCCGAGATTGTACATGCCTCTGTGTTCGATGACTTGAAGAGGCAGAGTCTCTTCAAGACGTTCAAGGAGGTTCGGTACCGAGTGCCGGGCGAGACCTCATCCGCCGTGACACCATTTGGGAGATCCCATTCGAGCTTCCACTCGGGCCAACATGTGCCTTTCACGGGGAACGGTTTGCGCTGGCAAAGGATATCGTTTTCCATCGGTTTCGGAAGGCTGCCAGATAAATATGAGCTTTTCTAAAAAGGATTCTTGTAATAATTAATCCTTATCCGGCGGGAGTCTTAAGTACTTAATGATGTTGAAAGAATTTATATTAAAAATATTCTATTCTGAATTATTGATTAATTAAATAAAGTATATAAAATATAAATAATTTTCGGTGAAAAAGATTCCATAGTTATTTATTCAATAATGCAGTGGCTCATGGAGATATTATATTATTTCTGGCGTTGTGTATTGAAATAGTCGCCGGAGTGGCGGATCATAGACACTAAAATAGAAAAAACTAAGTAACAACTGAAGCAATTATGACTTCTTTCCCTTCCTACGGTGACTATGGATGTAATAGAACAGCGGCAGATCGGAGCGATCACTTGCTCAGATCGGGCAACAACACGCCGAGATCGCCAAGAATTGCAGAGAGAGCATCCTCATTCGGTATGGCGAAGACGTTGGTTCCAGTGGGCTTCGTCTCACGGGTACCGACCCAGAACGCGATACCATTCTCCTTGTTGCCAACAGCGGTCAGCATATCTTTATCGTTTTCGCCGTTGCCGCACGCTATATGTAGGCCGATCTCACGAGGGAGTAGATTGACATAAGCAAAATAGCCTTTGCGCTTGCCTGGCGTTTCCTCGGGCATAACGCAATGACCCTCGGGTACTGCGGTCGCCCGGAAAGTGCGTCCCCAGGAATGATCTACACGCGGAAGAAGCGATGAAAGCAGATCTCCGGCCGATTGGTAACGTGGATGAGAGTCCCACATCTGACAGCCATAGAAATGCTCCATCGGAATGTTGCGGATTTCTGGGTTGCCGCCAAATTCGCTCTCCATAACCGCATGAATGCGGCTCCAGTTGGGCAGGGGAACGGATTCAAAACGTTGACCTTTGAAGATTGTGACCGTTCCGTCATTCCCTTGAAAATCAATACCTGGAATGTCTTTGAAGGGCGAAGCAGCGATTTCGCCGCAGTGGCGAGCGGACGTCAGCAGTAGGTAATGTCCCTTCCGGGCGATCTTGGTCAAATTGTCGATGATATCGATGGCAGGATTAATTTCCCAGCACTGACGGTTTCGATCTTGCTTAAAGGCGGTGCCATCACCATCGAAGGCGAGCAGAACCCGGAGAGAGGGATCCGTAAGACCGCGTGCTACCCGTTCCGCGATATCCGGAATGACCTCAACAAGAGACATATTCAAAGCTGGTGTAAATACGATCTGAATGAAGCCTTAAATGTAACGCAGCGCGGCAAGCATTAGTTGACTTTTTGGTGAGAGAAATAACTCTTAGCAGGGATTAGTTGGCCAGCCATTATCAATGTGGGGCCAGGCTGACAATGTTTGCGTGCAAGGCCGGATTATGTCGATGTAGACCTGCAGACCCGTTGACTTCCTATAAACACCGCCAATCATCCACCTCTCCCTTTCCAAGGTCTTGCCTTTTTTGCCTTGCTACCATGCCAGCCAGCGACGCGATGTGCGCTGCCGCGGTCGCCTTCCCGGAGGGTAACTGGAAGAGAGAACTCGCTGCGCTGCAGATTTTGCATGATCCTGTAGATGTGATTACGGCCGCTGTCGCCAGAGGTCTTAGCGGCATATGTAATGTCGTTGCTGCAATGGATGCCGAAAAAGTGACAGGCCTCGGCGACGTCATTCGGCGGATGCCTGCTCTAAATCACCGAATTGCCGTCGCCGCCGGTGAAACTCCAGTGCGAGACCTCGGAATAGGGTACCAGTGCGCAATCTGCCACCCCGACATAGCAAGTGCTATGTTAGCCACTTCCGACGGGATCAGCCATGCTGTCCGTGAAAAGATCGAGAAAGAAGTTGCTCAGGATATTGGAGAAGGTGCCATCGTATACATCTTCATTCAGCCGAGGATGAGTTCCAGCAACTCTCCGGTTTCTGTCCATTTCACCCTCCAGTTTGCGAGTTCTGGAGCTCTCGTCGAAGCCAGAATGATAGAGAGTTACAATTTTATGAAAGGCGATGGCACAGTGACTGCAGAGAAATTGAAAAGTCATTGGAAGCAGCACGGTATTCGCAGACCAAGTCCACGTCCGCCCAGGTCCAAATTTGAACTTCTTTTCGCTCCGGTCCCCGACAACAGTAAACTTGCCGCCGCCGATTTCACCCATCTCGGCTTGGTCGAGCGGGATAGAGAATTGCTTGGCAGTACGGTCTTCGGAATTGCCGCCAATAAACCTGGGACGGTAGTTTATCAGTGTGACAAGGTTCTGTGTCTGGAAGTGGATGTCGAGTCACACCGCGCGTTGGAGGTGCTTCACCGCCTTGGGGAGCAGGTATATAGGGCTGGTTGGGGCACGAGTTTCGGTCTTCACACAGGCCCTTCATCTTGTCTTAATCTTTCCGCTGCTGCACTCGCCACCTTTTTCAAACGGACTGATCTTTGTTCCGTCCCGCTGAGTGATGTTTTTTGTCTCTTCTGCGACCATGCCAGCCGTTGCTACGCCGCCAAAGAAGACGGACTTCCACTCACCGCCTTCTCCCTCGAAAATGAAAGTCAGTTTGAACTCGTCGACCCCCAGGTTGTCAGAAAATACGTTCTCGGTCTTTTCGACGCCCCGACAATGGTTGAGCCCCGCGATATCAGCAGAGCGAGCTTCTGCAGCCAATATATAACTTTCCGGGAACCACATCCCTGTAAGGAGTTCAATGAAATTGGTGTTCTGATCCTCGATGCTGCTGCTAAAATGCTCGAAAGTTATGCCGAATTCCTGGAAGACGATGGAAGCGATGATAATGAAATTGCGAGCGTTAAAGATGTATTTGGCTTAATTGATAGGACATTATGAGCACGATACAAAACAGAAGCAGTAACGGAAGTTTCCAATGTGTTTGATATTTGTGTTGCCATTGTATGTTGAATTCCTTTTGTCAATCTTATTGCATGTTCGAAATTGCATAAATTTGGGCCGTAATTTTCCGACTTTTTTGAATTTTCGTTCATCTCTTTAATTGTTGATGTTGTCTAGGGAGACAGCTTTATTGAATTTCAATGACATGTCGCCATTTACGTGTACATCAGAATAAAAAGATAATTCCGGCAAATAGTTTCAATTTATATATATTACATCCAGATTTACATTAACAAAGCATGCCTTCTATAAACAAAAGGAAATTCTATATTCTCTCAATACTCCATATCTACATGATGGATCTTCCCTATAACCGCCCCCGTTTCCCCCCGTTTGCTATCACCGGTCTACCTAGTGCGGCCAAACTGAAACGAGCAATTTCTCGGGCCTTTGTCTGCTATGACCAGTTTTGCGATGAACTCCTACAATATCAGCAAAGGTGGACGGATTGGGTGTTCGACCACGGATTTGCAGAAGCCATAGAAGACATGGCTCTGGTGTTCCAGATTGAACCTTGCCTTCATGGTCCCCGAACAGGCACACTGGAAGTGCTGAGATCTTGTCGCACGAAGGTCTTCATTTATACGTCGTACCGCAGGTTGCGCCACTTTGTTGAGAACCAGTGCATTGCTCAACCTGGCGACGCCGTCCTTGCTTGCATGATCCCGCCCTACGTGAGTGACCTCTCACTGCAGGAAATGTCTCGAGCCCACAATAGTTTTTGTCCAGGCAGTCACACGAGCATTGCAGACGTGCAGTGCTTTATTGCCATCCAACTCAGCAGCCTATTTGTTGAGGAGGGTACATGTGATGTGCATGGGCGAAATGGATTAAAAACAACCTGCCGCTTCTTTCGTCGTCCCGCTGAGTGCTTCAGCCGTTACGACATAGTTGCAATAGGGTCTGTGCTCTTTCACAACGCATTGCATCAGCCAGCGAACTACAATGAGGATCTTTCTTGCTTCGATCTGCGGTACGACTATCAGGTTTTCCTCCATGAGCGCGATGCCAATGATGGTGTGGGGCATTATCCGGAAGGCACACCACTACCTAGTGTCGCCATCGTAGGTGGTGGGCTCTCTGGCCTTGTTGCTGCTGCAGAACTACTTGACGCTGGCGTCAGGGAAATAGCCCTTTTTACCCCAGTAGATGAGGTTCGGAGTTTGGGTGTATCGCCGATGTCAAACGGCGACGCTCGCCAGGTCTTGACGTCATTCGGTGTCATGCCCATCTCCGGCAACCAAGTTTGTCTGTCATACTATCTGGATAAGTTTAGAATTCCGTCCAGCCTTCGTTTTCCTTGTGCCGGCAACGATCACACAGCACTCTACTTCCGGAAAAAACGTTACGAATGGCCGGCTGGACAAGCTCCACCAGGTGAATTCCAGCGGATATCTGCAGGGTGGGAGAAACTACTATACCACGGGTGTGAACGGAACGGCAGGAGGCTGATCGCTCCGATGGATATCTTTTCCATGCTGAGAGGTCGGCGTTATGAAGAAGCCTCGGAAGCAAGGCGGGCTTGGCTCAGGGAGTTTGATAATTTCACTTTCCATGCCGCTCTGGTCGAGATCTTCAGCTGCGGTGTCGAGAGTCCTGGTGGGGCGGCATGGCAAACAACTGATTTTGCTGCTTTCGGGATGATGAGATTGGGCGGCGGCCGAGTTTCTTCCTGTTACACCCTACTGTTTTCGACAGTCCTGGACTGGATAATCAATGGGTACGAGGAGGACCAGTATATCTCTGTTGGAGGGGTTCATCTTTTGCAGGCTCTGATGCGCATTGAGATATTCAAGAGAAAAGTAGGATTCCATTTTGACCCCCTGCGTGGACTAGCCAAGGAGGGCGGGAAAGTGAAGGTATGCATGAAAGATGGCCGTTCGCGCGTTTTTGACCAGGTCATCATTGGCGGGCGAGGTGGGCCCGATGCAACTAATATCACTCCGGTTAGCCATGTGACCTGTGTCGGCTATGATATCGAAGCCCCCGCTGGAAACTCGTCTGCTACTGTTAACGCAGCACTTTTCATGATCACAAAGCAAAAATTCTGGCTTGATGACGATATCCCAGCTTTGATCTGGACGGATGGGCTCGTCCGTGAGCTCTGTTGTATTGACATCGAATCGCCATCGGGAGAGGGGCTTGTTATTTTTCATTATGAAATGAACGACTATCTATCCCGCCCGTTCCAGTCCGATGAGAAGAAGAGAAGGTGCTTGGATTTAGTCAGAGAACTTGCTGCTGTCTTTCCTGAATTGGCTTGTCATTTGGTTCCAGTCAACGAAGATTACGAAGAATATGTCTTCGACGGCCACTTGAAGGATGGTTTCAGGGCCTCTTTATGGAGGGAAAATTCTCTTAAAAAATGTCAGTACAGCCAAGATCCGCATATGTATGATTCTCCGTTAATGGAGCATGGGGCAGTTTGCCAGATTGACAGTAAGGACTGCGTAAACGGAGCTTTGTTCGAAGAGCAGGTTAAGACGGGCATCATAACGGCCTGCACCGTCATTCGCAGCACCGGCGGGACACTATCTTCACTCCATCCCCTGGATTGGAATAAAATATATTTTCCTGCTTAAGTATATTAATGTATTAGTGCGTATTAATCCCGTAAGCCTGTAAGCTGCAGTAGCGGCGCTCAACTTAGCTTTCCATGAATAATAATGTTTTTCCTTTATTTTTGATTGAATCCTGCTTAAAAAATATTCTTTGAGTGGGCTTAAAATGACATTAATCAGATTCCAAAAATTTCCATCTGTGACCATTAGCGCCTTGATCGATGACATTAAAGTCTTCACATCTCCAGAGAAATGCCTTCGTGATTGCTTGTCTCCACGTGCTTTCGCATCTTGACAGCTAATAGCGGGCCCCTTGACACACTAGCCGGCCACGCAATTCGAGATATTCCCACTAACCCCAATGAGGTCACTGCATTCGTCATTGGCAGCCGCCCCACTTGCATTCGCCACTGTGCCGTTTGGGGTCCACTAGCCGCTAATTAGGACTGCATATATTTTGGACGAGCTAAGGGGTCACTATCACCTTCGGTTTGAATTTCCTTTTCACAAGACTTTAATGTTGCCAATTGAGCAGGCTGAAAGAAAATCCGCAATCAACGGAGAAAGGTTAACAGCCAAACAAAAAAAGAATGCTTCATCATTGCATAGGGTCTACAACGACCATTACTTTCGGCGGTGGGCCTTCTACTATTTTTTTCTTAGTCTTCGGCCAGCCATTTGTTAACTTCCTATATAAATCGCTTCACCAGAAGAATGAATTATTTAGATCATGCTGTAATGCTTCAATGCTGTAAGTTCTAAATGTTTGTTTCGTTTTGCAAGAAATCTATTTTGCTAACAGCACTTCTTTTATTCTCAGGATGGAACTAGCCGGAATAAACGTTGTCGGAATGGCCCAGACCTTTGGAGAGGCCTCGCTCGTTGTCTCCGACCTATTTCGGCGGGCTAAGGTCAAGAAGAAGAAGGCCAAACGTGTGTCGCCGGGCGATTTCCTCCCTGACCAAATTGCAGAGCTTGATGATCTGAGCGTCACTCCTCTGGCTATAACTTCTCCTGGGCCTCCCGTGATGGTCAATGATCACGGAATTGCCACGAGGGGACGCTTTGTCGCTGGACCGGAATATTCAGACCTACGGGGTTAATACGCAGTTCTAAACAAACCTACGGGATTAATACGCACGTGGCTCTATAATTTCGATTCATCTCGCCGCCGGAGATGATGTCGGCTATTTTCTCGTTGGTACAATAAGTTGCGAGCCACCGTGCGATTGTTTTTAATTTTCTATATAGTACTTTAACGTCTCTCTATGGCGATTTGTAATGTTTGGAATATTATTGTCTGTTAAGGCGCCTTTGTAACAATATCAATGTAAAAGCATTATCAGTATTGTGTGAGATCTCTATAAATATCGAAATGATTTGCCTATTTTCTGAAAATTGGCGGCAGAAATAATGCTGTAATAATTTATTTCAACACAAGTAAAATACATCGTGGCGTACGCTACACAACTCCTAACAGGAGCATAGGGGCTACGCCGGAAAACATAGAAATCCTACCAAACTTATAGTTAAAGGTGGCCTGCAGGGGACCTCAAGTCGCCGAGGTTTCTTTCTTCAGATTTACTATAGCAGGCTTCATATCACCCTCTTCACGTTTCTGGTTGGGTCCCGAGAGCCGCAGGGTGAGGTCTGGCTCCGGTGACGGTACCGCCGGTCGTGGCATCACGCCAGCATTTTTGGTGAACTGTGTGATGCCGCAAGCAATGACGTCATAGGAGCGGTTTCCAGTGCCTTGCCGCACGAAGAAGGTGCAGGCTACCTCCCTGCCGTACACATTTGTCACTTTTAACTCCAGCAGGTGAATGAACAAGGTACTTGCAAAAATGGCGATAAAACCTTCCAGATCAGGTTCTTCCACGCGGCGGTGCGGCCAAGCAATGTTGTGAGCACGGACCATCTCCTGGAGGGCGAGGTCGCTACGATAGGGTTGCATCGTGGTCGCCAGCACGGCCTCTAATCCAAACGTGATGGATTTTTCCTCCAGTACTTTCTGCATCTTCTCGCGAGATAGATAGACAAATACATGTCGGTCGTTTTCTCTGGCCAAATCCGGTTGATCGACAAGCATGGGGGGATGATAACATACTTTGTTTTTTAGAAGATGGGCCAGTTGTTTAAGTATGACCACCGGCGGACGGTTTTCCTCCAAATCAAGCACGCCTTGGGCCCACCTTTTCTGGAAATCCATGAGAGTTTTGCTATAGACTTGGCTATAGATTAAAAATGCAAATTGGATCTCATTGAACAAGTTAAGCTGGTTCCAGGCTTTTGTGAGATCTCGTGGTTGAAAGCGTTGAAGGAATAGTAATCGAGGAGGCATTGTGATGTGAGGTTGGGGATAACTGTGGAATAACGGCAAGTTCAGTGCCATTTAAAGTACGCCGCCGGCAAGTGGCATCAATCAGCCACAGTTTCCGGTCGGGAAAGCCAGAGGCAATCTGGCAATAATCACCATCGCATCAAAATCGATGCTCGGACATGGCGGCCTTAAAACCTGGATCAAGCGAAAAATAATGCCTGCTTGATTGGTCACGAGGTCATAGTAGTGGGCTAGCATTTTTGTCTTTTTTGTTTGGCTTTAGTGAAAGTGTATCTAAAAGATACCTGAAATGGGGAGGGGTGGGGTAGAGCTTAAAGTTTGCCGAATATTGGGTTTCGTGAAAGCTGCACGGGCAACTTGTTGATGGTTGCACTCTCGATGCTATTTATAATTAAGATGTAATTATTGCCGCTACGTGTAGTTATTGCCGATAATATCATAAATTCTATTGATGTATGTGGTATATTTTGAAATTGCATATGTCTGCTCATACAAATAATTTATTTCAATTACGCAATTACTCTTATGCCAATAAAATGTGGATTATATAGCAAGTGTAATCTTAAATACAATTTGGACCTATACGACTTAATATTGCCACGCCAGGCAACCAGTCCATTCGGATCTTGCTATAAGTGCCATACTGATACAAGTTTTAGATTTGAAGCCCATCAATCGTTTTAGAGCCCAAAAATCAAAATGGGCCGAAATAGCATTTATCTAAAAGAAGGAATCGTGGCTAGTTAAGTGCTTTGAATGAGATCCCATGGAAAAGCGACACCTGTGTGGTGCAGACAGGCCTAACGTGGTGCACAGGTTGAAAAAGTAGTGCCTTTTCGCAGCATAAATAAAGGTAGGCGCGTGCGACCATAATTAAAGGAAAAAGAAAGATGCTATTGACGATGTGACACCATTATTGGACAGCAGAACCTATTCCCACTCGTGCTTTTGCAAAGATGCAAAACCCTTAAAGGCCATTTTAAGTACAGACACGTGCCGGTCTATAATTATTTTACAAATGTGAGACGTGGAACATCGATAGTCGTATAATTTATGAATATTGGGTTTTGCAGCTATACCTAACTGATATTCAACTCATATAAGCAAAAGCATCTATAAAGGGAATGGTGCTTCCAGTTCTGGGTGCACGCCACTATTGTTTCCTACTTTGCTAACATGGCGGAATTTGACCTATGTGCTCTCTTTTCCAGTCTTAAGGTAGGCGACGTATCGTCCAGCGATGAGCTAAAGAAACACATCCAGAGCGCCTCAAAGGAGCGGACCCCCCTGACGGAGCCGGGTGAGGGCCAGTCGATGGATGTTGACGAAGAGGGCGGTCGCCAAGACCCTGGGATACTGTACCTCTACGTCGATTGCCCGACGATGATGCGATGCTTTTATGGAGGGTCTTTGCCCTACAATTCCACGCACGGCGCGCTCATCACCAATCTTCCACCATACCAGAAAGATGTAAGTCTCGGTGAGGTGTGCAGGGGGCTTAGGCAGGCATCAGGATTCTTTGGATACGAGGATGTTATCCGGAGCGCCTACTTCGCCGCACTTTCTGTCCCCGGGTACTTCGTCAAGCTGGATGGGCAGATGGAACTAACTTCAACAAAGGGAAAGTCTCTGACCTTCGACCTTTATGCCAGCAACCAGCTCAGGCTCGAACCTGGTGCGTTGGTGAGGCATGGCGAATGCAAATTTGGAATGGAGTGATGGCAGTAGCTGTTCTGACGGTGCCCAGAGGCTGGAGGTGGTACCTGTTTCACGCTAGAAATATAAATGTAATAAACTCATGGATCTGGTTGATGTAACCTGCGCCATGGATGCACTTGTTCTTTTTTGGTTCCGATGGATGGGTTGTTTGCTTGAAATGAAACCTGCCTGTTCGAAATTTGGTTATCACTTTTTCCATTTATGTTTTTAATTATTTGTGTATTAAAGAAAATAGTTCACATAGCCGCAATATATGACCGAAGCTGGCCCGCAATGCCGCAATAGATGATTAATTTGTCAAACTTAGCTATCAATATCTCGATAGAAGTGCCCACATGTTTAAACTAGGCAAACTCGTTCTCCTTGAAAACTGATAATAAAGACAAGAAAATTAGCCCACTCTAAAAAGTCACATAGCAAATTCAACATAAAGAAACCAGAAGTCAGAGGAAAGACTTTTAATCCTTGATTATTTGAACGAAATAGCCGCAATACGCCAAAGTGTCGCCTTCATGATTGTTCAATAATTTCTGTAGCAAATGGAAAACGTTTTACAAACAATGTGGCCTTGGAGTAATAATCGGAAGAAAAGTTCATAAGTCAGATAATTTGCGTTGCTGACACTAGTGACCAAGCACCTTTAAATACCTCTGCTTCCCATGCATTTTTCCAAGTTAACCTAAAGTGGCAGTTGAATGGCTCGTTATTTCGGTGGTAGCTCTCAACGGCTTCATGTCGATGATTTTCGTTTGATCAAGGAGCCCACTCGACTGAAGGCTCAGCTTGTTAATGTGGTGGAAACCTACAAGGCTGCACAAACAGAGACGTTAAAGTACTATATACCATCTGCAACTGAGCGTGTGGCTCATATGGAGGCAGTCCATGTCAACAATGCAGAAATGGGGCTGCATCCGGCCGGGTTCAAGTATCCTCTGTCCTTCGTCTTTACCTCCCTGGCCGTGGCTAAAGCCTGCAAGGAGAACAAGCATCTCGTGTGCGAGGAGCATTTGGAGGGAGATCTGATATCGTGCGTCGTTCCTCCCTATCAGACAAATGTCTCACTCGCTGCTTTAAGGGAGATCCACAATTCCATTTCGGGAGGAGGGTACCGGAATCCAACAGACATGGATTATTTTGTGGCGATCTTGCCAGATGAAAATTTCGACTATCAGAGCTGTGAAATTGTCACCAAAAATGGCGGCGAAGGCCTTTGCAAGATTTATAGCAGACAACTGGAGGGGCCCTTAGCTTATGAGGCCATACTGGCAATTGGCAAGGTCCTGTTGGAATAGGCAGTGCACCGCTGATCCAACGGGAGTTTCGATTATATTTCGTATTATCTTACATGACTTAAGATCATGCATGTTTCGCTTGTTCTCCCGTGTGTCGGTTACGTTATTGTGTTAAAATAACGGGATGATGATATCAAGTGCTATTGTAAAATATGTTATATTTTGAATATCTATAATATAAGCGCTGTGTGCGCTCGATGGGTAGTTAAATGATCATGATATATATTTTTGGGTAATCAATCGCATTGCAGTGCCGTGTGCTTATTGAAGTAATATAGTGTTAAAATTATTTATTTAATATCTGATAACATATCAAAGGGTACAACGTGATAACAAAGACGGTGGATACAGCGTTTATTGGGATATCCGCTGGCCAGTTATACGTAAATAATACAGACAGAGTTTGAGAGAGCACGCAGATTGTAGCCAAGTTGAGTGACTTGCCGGTAGCACCGAAGCTAAGCTCAGGTGTTCCAAATTGACTGGCGTCGAGGTGACGAGCACGACGACCTTGCCGGACAATGCGGTCGCAGGGGGCTCAAGGCGGGTGGCTTGTAACGGACCTTGTGCTTCTTGTTGTAGCTTTCGTTGAGCATAACCATTGGGAAGGTTGCTGAACAACGGTAGCGCACCTTTTTCAAGCGAGGGTGGCAGAAGAACATATTTGCCCGTCGGCAGACGGCGGTGAGCATGACAGCTGCTAAGGGAGTTACTGGAATCGCGTGAGCGGTGAGCATGCCGTCCTGACTATCGGCGCCCAATCAACAGGACATCCTCAACATGTTTTCCAATTCCTTGAAACCTATCTTTATAGCATTGATCTCCAACCGATCTCGATTGAGGCCAAATTTAATATTCAAAAGAGAGTTTAGTGGAAATGGAATATAATCCCGTGGCGGAAGAAGAGCCTTCAAAAATGGCAGTCCACTAGGACAGTCAATAATATCCAAAAAGCATTGAAATTGGGTTGGGCACGAGAGGCTGACGCGGATGCCACTCGATTGCTAATGGAGTGGTTCCTTTTCTAGCATATCGAATCCATCGCTTCACTATATCCTTACCTGATTGGCTGAGCTGCGAGACCACCAATAACTTCCACTAATATCGAAAGTGTGGCTGCTTTGATTATGATGCTTTGTGAGAGGTTCTCTCCCCAATAAAGTCAAGTTGACAGATTCGGATACGCCCGGTTGAGATTTTATTTCATTTTTTATCTATTTCGCATCTCGAAAAGTTCACAGAAATCAACAAGGAGGAGGCCAGGTGTTTAAATAGGTTCCAGCTGCTCTAAAGTGATCAGAAGAGAATTTACAGCTGGAGGCACAAAGCACTAATCCTGCTAAAGCATGAGCATGGCAGATGAGTTGGAGCGTCAATTGGAAGGCATTTCTCTCGTTACAGTCCTGGGTCCGGATGTGAGGGCCGAGCTTGAGGCGGCGCTACGGGACTACCGCGATGATCTCGATGAACTGCCCCCACTTTCGACCGGACACTCAGCATAAGCAGGAAGGCTCAAGCACAGGCTTGAGGATAAGCTTATGTCTAACGAGTTTCGACAGGTTGATCTGATGATCGGTGACGTCCGGCGGCGACGCTGGACAACGGAGCGCAAACTGCAGATCATCGAGGAAAGCTATGCCGCCGGGGAGACCGTTTCCTCCGCGGCGCGGCGACATGGAGTTGCGCCAAATCTTCTGTATCGCTGGCGTAGGCTCCTTAGCGAGGGAGGTGCGGTGGCCGTGGATTCTGACGAGCCAGTGATCGGCAATTCCGAGGTGAAGAAGCTGGAAGATCGAGTGCGCGAGCTTGAGCGCATCCTCGGGCGCAAGACGTTGGAGAACGAGATTCTCCGCGAAGCTCTTTCCAAAGCCCACTCAAAAAAACCGATATCGCGGCCGATCTTGTTGCCGAAGGACGGTTCCCGATGAAGACCGTGGCTGACGTCCTTGGCGTATCGAGGTCCAATCTCGTGGAGCGTCTTAAAGGCAAGTCTAAGCCGCGTGGATCATATCTCAAAGCGGATGATGCCGAGCTGCTGCCTGCCATTCGTAAACTCGTGGATGCTCGGCCGACCTATGGCTATCGGCGGATCGCTGCCCTTCTCAACAGGCAGCGGCGAGCCGCCGATCTGCCCGTCGTCAATCGCAAGCGAGTGCATCGCATCATGGCCAATCACGCCATGATCCTTGAGAAACACACGGCGGTGCGAATTGGTCGTGTCCACGACGGCAAGGTCATGGTGATGCGGTCTAATCTCCGCTGGTGCTCGGACGGGCTTGAGTTCACTTGCTGGAATGGCGAGGTGGTTCGTCTCGCGTTCATTATCGATGCGTTTGACCGGGAAATTATCTCATGGGCAGCCGTCGCCAATGCCGGGATATCCGGCTCCGACATTCGAGACATGATGTTGGAGGCCGTCGAAAAGCGCTTCGGCGCAACCAGCGCCCCGCATGCAATAGAACATCTATCTGATAACGGCAGTGCATATACCGCGAGGGAGACCAGGCTGTTTGCCCAAGCCCTCAACCTGATCCCATGCTTCACGCCCGTGGCCAGCCCACAATCGAACGGCATGTCTGAAGCCTTCGTCAAAACCTTGAAGCGAGACTACATACGCATCTCATCCATTCCGGACGCCGACACAGCTCTCCGGAAGATCGACGGATGGATTGAAGACTATAATGAAATCCATCCACACTCAGCGCTCAAAATGGCCTCCCCAAGGGAGTTCATCAAAGCATTGTCTCAATAGCTGAGCTGTCCGGCGAAATGGGGGGCACTCCACTCGACTTCTGGAAAAGCAACGGTTACGCGGTGGCGGATCTCGATCAATCTGTGACGGTCGACAAGCTTCTTTTTATGTATATGGATGAACCAATAGCAGACTTGTGTGTAAAGAATCGCATCCTCGTTTGCAACAGCAATTCAGTCGCGAAAATTACTTCGCTTCCACCATACCTGCCTGGGGTTACAAGGGCCGAGGCGTTTGAGAAACTTAACTCCATTGTTTGTGGAGGTCCTGCATCTGGATCTCTTCAATCTGCTTGTTGCGACTATTTCGTGGCGTTCCTCCCCAGCAATTGTTTTGAGAAGACCGGTGAGATATCGGTGCGCACAGTGGACGGCGAGTGTGGCCCCTTCGATGTCTTTACCCGGCAGCGTCAGCCAGAGGATCAGAGCGATATGTTTTTTAAGTATGAAGAGATTGTATGTGCTGGAAAGAGTCTATTTTTTTGAAACTAGTGTGTTTTATCTGTGTAACATGTTATGGAGTCTGATCGTATGATGTAATAGCTAAATTTGGTATTAATAATGATTGATCGTTATATAAGAATTGTTATTAACATAATTAAGTTTAGAGTAAAGCAAGAGGGAAATAAATTAAAACACTTTATTCAGTTACAAACAATTATGAAAATACAAACATAATACAAACATAATACAAACGTCGCAGGAGAAAGATGACACCGTAGGATATTTATGAGCCAAGGATAGACTTGCCAGAAGGCGAGATCGTCCTCATAGCTTAGTCGCCTTGGGCGGGCCCTAACTGGTGGGCTCCATCTTGAGAAAAAACAGCTCCTTAGTCAGGAAGGTGGCTTCCAGAACAGCGCGACCAACCTTATAGATATCGTCGGCATACTCCGGCAGGATCTCACCGAGAACCGGTGTCGCAATATCTTCGGTGACTTCACCATACTGGACGATGACCTTGTTGCCGGTGCCCTGGGAATAGCGGATACGGCCGACCGGAGCATCGCACTGCCGTTCCTTGACGTTAACCTTTGCGGTGCTCACGACAGGCGCCCACGCGTACATGGATTCACCGCTGACAACGGCATGGTCCTGAACAACCGTGAAGGGCAGAGCTTGAATAAGGTCGTTGCAGAGTTCGGGGTTTTCCTTCGTCGCGAGATAGGCAATGACGCTGATGCCCAGCGGCTCCCAGGTAAGCCGTACCTTTTGACCGTCGCGGATCTGAACACGCCGAGAGGGATCGGCCAGGGCCGCGATGGAACCTTCCGGGGTCTCGTAAGTGAGATGTTTTCCGATGCTCCAAGGGAAGTAATGGAATGACCAGGCGGCCAAACGGTTGAGGTAACCCAGGAACGCCTTGACGGCCTCAACCGCCTCGTCGCGGCTACCAGCCGTCGGAAGATATTTGGTGATCGCTTCGGCAAAAGCGCCCATTTCCTGCAAGCCGCTGTAGCGCAGATAGTTGCTGTATGCGTAGTCAAAGCGGTGCACGAGTGCGCAGCACTGCTCGAGGGTAAATCGCTCATCCTGGAACGTCAGCAGCAACGGATACCACGTGTACATCGACTGGTCGCGCAGCATGCCGTTCACGAAGTCGAGGTTCGTGAAGTATTGGTTGTTTGTCCCGACCGCGAAGGTGCCGGTCCGGATATCATGAAGCTCCTTCGGCTCGATATGGAGGATTGCCTTTGTTGAAAGCGTGATCTCTGCAACGAGCTGTCGGAGGTCGGGAGCGACTTGCCTGCAGGCCATGTGTTATGAACAAGAAGGTGGAAGCAAATAGATGATGTTAGGAAAGGGTGGGATTGCAGGGTGGGCAGGCACGATACTTATAGTGGAAAAAGGTATGGAGCAATTTCGCCGAAATCTGGGTGGGCCTTCTAAATATTGGGCGGGCCGCCCACGTAACTATAATTGCAGGGGCCCACCAGGTTAATTGCGTGGCCGCGTTGATTGGGTGATATTATTACCTAACATGAGATTGTTATTTGACAGGATATATCCCCTTGTCTAGTTCGTCAGTTCGTCAGTTCGTCAGTTCGTCAGTTCGTCAGTTCGTCAGTTCGTCAGTTCGTCAGTTCATTAACATTGCTCCGCGCTTGCCTGATTTGAGAGGTTGTCTCTGCACGGGTCTGCAGCGACATATGGCTACGAGGACCTACCTTGCCGATGAGCCGTATCCATCCGGCGTAGGCCGCGGGGTTTATGATCTCGGCTCGTCTGCCATGATGCGTTCGATCCTTTCGGGATCACATTGCTCATCGACGCGGAATTGCCGGACACCGCCCTCGCAGGTGCGGATACCGGCGAGGAATTCCTTTAAGCTCTCGATGCCCCGGTCGGTGAAGGTCGTGACGCCCTCTTGGCTGCCGTCATGGGCATGGATCATCTCGCCGTAATCGATATTGTCTGAGTTGCTGGCGATTTCCTGGAGGAGTTCGAGGTTCTCGCCGATCAGCGAAGCAACATAATCGATCGTGTAGACATGCGTCGGGCGCGCTGACCTTGCCCCGTTGTGAGCCGCTAAGCGCATTGTCCTCACCACCAGCTCATGTGCTGTAACGCGCGAAGCTGTCGCAGGCTGTACCCTCTATAAGTTAAGGTACAACTCTGCCGTTGGATGAATTAGCCTCCTGAAACGCTTCCTTTACGTGGCTGATCAAAGCACGTTCAGTCTCGTTAAGCGGCGTGGAGGTGGAGAATATTGCCCATAGTCGCCGCGGCGGGACTAAATGGTCGAGAGAGAACGTGTCCACGATCCCTGCCTCGATCTCCTTGATCATCACCGACGCTGGCAAGATCGTGCCAAGAGGTGAACGACGCAAAACCGAGACGATCAGAGGTACCGAACCCAACCGCATTACCGGCTCGAGCTGCACAGTAGACTTCGCAAGTGCCGTCAGAAGAGTTTGATGCATTGTGAGCTGTGAAGGTGCCAGAAGGAGCGGGATGCTCCTCAGCTCGTCTGCCGAAACTCTCTCGGCCTGAGGCGCAAAATTCAGCTTCCTATTGACGATCAGGACGACGTCTTCGCTGCGGCCAATTAGTAGAGAGCCTACTTGCGGATCGATCCTACCAACGACAGCAATATTGAAACGGCCGGTTAGAACGCCATGATGCAGTACATGTCGAGGGCCCTCCACAACCTCGATTTGGCAGTTCGGAAATTCATTGTGAAATGCGCTAAGCGCCACGGCCATGCATTCGGACGTCAAGGAATCTGCGCTCCAACTCACCGGTAACGCAATCCGAATTGATTGTTCAAAGGCCGCAGCTATGTGGCTTCGTTCGCCCAGAGTGTCGTTGAAAGCCCTCTCAACGCCGACAAACAGCGAATGCAGCCTTTCAGCATCATCGGTCGGTTCAGAACCGGTCTTCTTCCGGTCGATAAGCCTTGTCCCGAGCGCATATTCGATCTGTTCAAGCTGGGCCGGTATCATCGGAGCAGTCCGTCCGGCGACGCGGGCAGCGCTCGCCATGCTGCCGGTCTGCACCACACGATTCACGGTAGAAATCTGCTTCAGGCTAACCTTGGGATGGAAATTCGTGGCTTCGGACCAGCCCGAAGGGGCCTCGACGCCTTTGCGGACATCATTTAGCAGATTTAACAGAAGTTCATGGTCGTTAGAGAGCTCTGCGGTCACGCAGCACGACGGACTGCGAATTACCGGAACCGCAGTGATGCCCTGGATGCGAAGACGCTGGGGTACAGTCAGTTGGGGCAGAAGTAGATCCGACTTGCGGATGTCGTCGATGAGCCCTCGGAGATCCTGCAGACTTCGATCGGTGGTGGAAATCCGTGATGTCGCGATACCGCTGGAGCGGTCGAATTTCGTGTCGCTTTGCAGTGTACCCGGCAGATCGGGAATTTCGGTTTTTGGAGCAATGTCACCACGCTCGGGTCGCTCCCCAACCGTATGGGTCAGCCTCGTCCAATGGTCTGGAGCAACGACAACAGAAGGTCCGGATACCCCAGTACCGATGGTATGTTGGATCTTGAGCTGCCCGAGTGGCACCGCGTCTGACAGAAGATGGCTGGGACCGTTCTGCATTCCGAAGGCGCCAGTACCCGTGAAGATCAAGTCTACATAAGGGTGGTCGGGTTTGGAATGGAAGCGGCGGATCGCCGTGATTACAGCGTAGGAAATTGCTGTCCAGGTATAGTCAACGTCTAATTTGAGGATGACGGGCGCCGAAGGCGCCGCGCTGCCGCCAAGTTTGGCATGACTCAAATATTCCTCGGCAAGGAGGAGACGAACACTGCGATTGTACAGCCAGACCGCCGAGCGTAGCGGAAAGGAGTTACGCCCTTTGCGACCAAAAAGCGTCACTCCAATCTGGGCTTCGAGCGTGCTGAGCTTGGCACTCAATGCCGATGGTGTGAGACCAAGCTTCGCGGCCGCATGCGCCATCGTTGGACTGTCGCAACTGACAACGAAAGCTGCCAGATGCGGAAAGTCGATCTTGGGCATACTAACCTCGGATGAATGTGCGCATCAGAACCTTGCGCGAGCTCTGGAGACCCTATGCTGAAAAGATATCGGACAACCGGGTTGCCTTGTCCAGATCACGGATCGCCCAAACATGCTTTCCGAAATCGGCCACCCTCGACTGCCTTGCGCGGGAAATGCCTCCCGCCAGTTTCCTGGTGATTTCCTCCCATCCGGCTGGATCGTCGGGCGCCCCTCGCGGCACACGCCGCCGCTCGGCCAGTCGCTTTCCGTCCAGGAAGACCACTTCGATGTCGGGGTTGTCCGAATCCTCACTCCGCGCGAACATCGCCACCTTGACCAATAGCTCGGAAACGTCCTCATGTGCGATGGCGTTCGTTTCAAAATCGTTCAGCGTTAACTCGCCTTGGAGCAGGGCGGTCGCCACCGTATAGTTCATGCTGAACTTCGCCTCGATTCCCGTTCTCGGCTTCGGAAAGCGCAGATAGCGGATGCACTCGTCGCGGACGAAACAGTTGATCCGTTCGATCGCTTTGATGTCGAAACCAGACAGCGCTCGGATCGTCAATGCGCCATCAATTGCAAGATGGGTGCAGCTGCAGCAAGGATAAAGCTTTACTGCAAGGCCGGGGGTAACAAGTTCCCAAGGGTTGCCGAGAGCTGGCAACGTTGCTGCTGATCCGCCTGTGAATGCATCCAGGAAACCGGATGGTGCCTCAAGGATGCCAGATCCGGCCGTGAAGTCGCTTTCTGCCAGCTTTGCAGCAAGGAAGCCAGCTTGAGCGGCCCGGCCGCAATGCAAACTCTTCGTCATCGTTCCGGTGTTGCCAAGGATGCCCCCGGCAAAGGAGCACGCGATCGCGAGTGCGTGCTCCGTTTGGCGCGCGTCGAGGCCACGCAAGTTGGCCGCAGCGCCGGCAGCTGCGAGAGTCCCGAGCGTCGACATCGTATGCCACCCTTGGCGCGTATGTGCGCTGCCCACTGCGATGCCAAGCTTGCAGGCGATCTCGATCCCGACTGCATAGGACCGCAGGAATGCCCGGCCGCTCGCTTGCGTTTCGAAGGCCGTCGGCAGCAGCGCACTGACGATCGGGGCACTCGGATGGCCATTCATCGAGAACTCGCTCGTATCATCAAAGTCGTCTGCATGCGCGCAGGTGCCGGTCAGAAGAGCCGCCAGTGCAGGATCGCTCCAGCAACCTAGACCAGGGACGGGAATGCCCTCCCGATCGTTCCCTGGTGCGCATACTGCAACGAGAATTTCTACAGGCCGAGACGCCGTGCCAGCATATATGCAAGCGAGTGTGTCGGCCACATGGATCTTTGCGCGCTCGGACACAGACTGAGGCACTTCCCGCACATGGGCGATGAAGTCGGAAAGCTCGGCTGTTATGGACATGACAATGTTCGGACTTGTGCGCCTTGGAAATGAAGAAAACAGGCCATGTCTTGGGCACCTAGCGGAGACGCCGGCCGTAATTCGCCAACTGTTTAGGAGATTCGCTCCAGGAATTCGGCCGTGCGAGCGTTTTGGGGGCGACCAAAAATCTGCTCTGGTGGCCCCTGTTCAATGATGGAGCCCTTATCCATCACAACGACTCGGTCGGCCACCTCTCGTGCGAAACCCATTTCGTGAGTGACGACGATCATGGTCATGCCCTTGCCGGCGAGTTCTTTCATGACAGAGAGAACTTCGCCGACCATTTCCGGATCAAGTGCGCTGGTCGGCTCGTCAAAAAGAACAATCTCGGGCTTCATCGCGAGAACGCGAGCAATTGCTACACGCTGCTGCTGGCCACCCGAGAGTTGCGCGGGATACTGATCTCGCTTATCGGCCAATCCGACGCGCTCCAGCAGGGCAATTCCTTCCTGGATCGCCTCTTGCCTCGGGCGCTTTAGAACATGAACGGGAGCCTCGATGATGTTCTGCAGAGCGGTCAGATGCGGAAATAGATTGAAGCGCTGGAAAACCATGCCAACATTCCTGCGGATTGCGGCCTTTTCCTTCTCGCTGAGTGGGACCTTTTTACCGCCTGCGAGCTTGTTGCTCACAAGTGCGCCATTCAGGTAGATCTCACCGCTCTGGATTTGCTCCAGATGATTGATACAACGGATAAGCGTCGTTTTGCCGGAGCCGGACGGACCGATGACGACAACGGTCTCCTTAGGTTGGACCGTCATTGAAACATTCTTGAACACGCTCAGGGTACCGAACGACTTGCTTACGCCGCGGAGTTCCACGGCAGGTGCCACGCTGGCTTTGGATTGATCGGCCATTTCAGGTTTCCATCTGTAACAGGTTGGGGGCGTTCGACTCGGGCTCGCGCGCAGCAGTGCGAGGACTCCAGGACAGCCGGTTCTCGATCCATTGTTGAAGGACGGTCCACACCCCGGTCAGCACGAGATAGTAGACGGAGATCGCCGCATAAACTTCGAAGGTCTTGAAGTTTTGCGATCGCAGGCTGTCGGCGACGTGTACGAGTTCTGGAACGGCGATGACGCTCAGGAACGCAGTGGTCTTGAACATCATGTTGCATTGGTTTCCGAGCGAGGGGAGGATGATGCGAAGCGCCTGGGGGAGGATGATCCGGCGCATCGCCAACGACGGCAACATGCCCAATGCCTGTGCGGCCTCGCTTTGTCCTTTCTCGACCGATCGGATGCCGGCCCGCGTGATCTCGCTCATATATGCTGCTTCGTGCAAGCTGAATGCGAATATGCCAGCGACAATCGCTCCGCTGATGGAAAACGCCGGCGTCGTGATTGTCGACGGGAAGATGTCAACACCGATCAGGTAGGGCAGCCCAAAATAGATTAGAAACAACTGCACGAGGATAGGAGTTCCTCGGAAGAACCAGACGTAAAGCCAGTTGAAACCTCTAAGCGCGCCATACAGGCTCAGTCCGAATAGTGCCAGGAACAGTCCCGCAATGATCCCGACCGCCATTGATGTGAGAGTGACGGAGACGGTGAGCCAGACAGCATATATAAGCTGCGGTGGTGGCGAGAAAACCAGCTCGAGGAAATAGTGCAGGTCAAAGTTCATGATTGAGCTCCCGGAGCAACTTCGCCGCCTTCATGAGACCGAGTGGCGTTCGAGCGACTACGCTCGCCGAATTGGGTGCGGACCAGGTCATATCGAAACGAAGCCCTTTGAATAACGCTTCTCCAATGCTTCTTGGAGAAAGCTCCAAGCGGTTGTGAGCGCGAGGTAGTAGATCGATACGCCGAGATAGACCTCGAAGGTTTTGTAGGTCACTGAATTCACTGCGTCGGTGATAAACAGCATCTCTGGAACCGCGATCAGGTACAGCAACGATGTCGCCTTGAACATGCCGTTCATCTGATTGCCAAGTGGAGGCAACATGATGCGAATTGCCTGTGGCAGAATGATCCGCTGCATGAGAAGCCCCGGCGTCATGCCGACGGCCCTGCCGGCATCCCACTGGCCATGGTCGACCGAAGCGATAGCGCCGCGAGAAATTTCGCTGAAGTATGCCGCCTCATGGAGCGCGAAGGCGGTCACCCCCGCGACAATCGCCCCGCTGATCGAAATGAAGCCGAACAGATGCACGTCCTGCGGAAAAAGATCGACATTCGTCAGATAGGGGAGGCCGAAATAGATCAGAATGACCTGCACAAGGAGCGGTGTGCCGCGAAACACGAAGATGTAGGCGCTGTTGAACCAGCGGAGCACGCGCCATCGTGATAGTCCGAACAGGGACAAGACAAGCCCCAACACCACACCGATGACCATGGACGCGAACGCGACCAGAACCGTCGTGAGCAGACCGCGCAGAAGGGCGGGCCGGGGATTGAAGACAAAATCCAGGAAAAAGGCGATATCGAACTGCATGTCGATAATGTCCCCGTTTCTTATTGTGTTCGAGTTCCGTTGCCGAGGACCTTACCTCTTGCGCGGAGGGCTGCCGCCGAAGCGGCAGGCCAGGAGTGTACACCTACTCGAACCTATCGAGCGTTGGGCATCTGCGGAAAATCATGGGCACTGCTTGTCGTTGCGGCAAAGCTCGACATGGCCGTCCATGCCCCAGGTCTTGGCGGCCTGCTCGACATAGCCGCTTTCGTAGAGAGAGACATAAGCCTTGCGTACGGCTTCTTGCAGCGCAGGGTCGTCCTTGCGAAGCACAATACCGATGGTGAGGGGGTCGATCGGTAGACCGCCGATCTCATATTTATCGCCGGTGAGCTTCTTGAAGTAGGAGAGTGTCATCGCGTCGCTCACGAAAGCGTCCACACGTTTCAGATCGAGCTGCCGGAACGTGACCGTATTCTGCGGATAGGACTGGATCTCGATCGGTGGCTTGCCTTCGGCGCTGACCTTGGTGTTGGCTTCCTTCAGTAGGCGTTCGTTGGTGCTCGAGACCAGAACCGCGACGCGGTGTCCTGAAAGATCCTCGTAAGTCTTGATATTGAGGGGGTTTCCTTTCGGGACAAGGAGGCCCATCCGCTCGCGCACGTACTCCACGAAATTGTATTTTGCGACGCGAGCTAGACTTTTCGAATTGTTCGACATGACTGCATCGCATTTACCCGTGTCCAAAGCAGCGAAGATACTGGCGAACGGATAGTGGACGACTTCGGTTTTGATACCCATCGCCGGGCCAATCGCCGACATTACGTCAACATTGAAGCCTTTCGGCGTGACGCCGTCTTCATCCAGGAAGCCGCCGGGGGGATTGCCGAGTTCGGTGCACATGACAATCTTGCCGGCCTTCGCCAGTTTTTCGGTTGGCTCGACGCTCTTCGTGATTCCCGAAGCCGCCTGGCTGTTTTCATATGCTTTGCCTTCGGATGGCTCCGCCGCCTTTGCTGCCGGTGCGATACAGACTCCGGCAAGAAGTAGATTCACGATCAATGCGTAAGAACGAATTCTCATTGTATTCCCCTTTCTTCTTCACGATGTTAGATCGTTTTCACTACGCGGGACGCATCTCCTGTGATCGAGAATTACGTCCAGGTGTTTTGGTTTCGGCAATGGGCGATGGTCGCTGGCTATTCTCCGCTGTTGTTGTCATGGACGCACCGCTAAGCTGTCATTGCTGCAAAAGCCGGTTTTCCTCCGCGAGTGCATTCGGGATTAAATCGAGCGTCGCTCTTTTGCTTTCCTTGATGAAGCGCGAAACCGTATTGCGTACGAGGGTTGCTCTGACCGAAGCGTCATAATCAAAAGAACGGACGGCCAGGGCAGCCCGGACGTCGATGGGCCAGATGGCGTCGAACGCCTGTCGCGTTTCACAATGCGAGAATCGGTTGTTGCCCTTGATCATGGCCGACCTGGCTGCCTCAGTGGCCTTCATATCGATCGTGAAGTCATCGCGAATTACCACCCCGTAGGCCGCGCGAGCTTTTTCAGCTGAGACGACGCCCCGCTTTACGTCCGCGAGCACAAGCTCGGGATCTCTCTCTGACGCTGGCCCAAACCCGCCCCCCGCCGGAGTGATCAGGCGGACGACGTCACCCCGCTTGAAGTGGAGAACGTCAATCTTGCCGATCTCACGTTCATCCTTCGTGTCGGGGTTGACGATGACGCGCGCGAGGGATCCGGCTTCGCCGCCCATGATACCCCATGGAGTGAATTTGAGCCGATCCATGCCGCGCACCGTCATGACGGCCTCAACGTCGGTGTTCTCCAGATCCAGGACCACCGAGGCGCCGCTGCGCCAACGACCCGGTGCCTGGCTGTCGATGACAAGGCCGTATCGTTGAACGCGCATGATAGTTTCGACTTCGATAGTCTCCGCCGGCACGGTCAAAAGTGAGCCCGACCGGTTGTCGACGCCATCGATACCGTCGTGTCCTATTTTACCGCCACCGCCGCCGCAAATTGGATTGATCACGCTCACACGCTTGCCGCCATGAAGACGGTCGCGTCCGGTGACCACGATGATCCCCGACATACCCGGGCCAGCTGCGGCCAGTCCTCCGGGGATTGCGGCGTTCAAGCAACCAAGCACAACGTCGTAGACGCGGGTCGACGCGGTGACGCGTGATCCGCCGGCGGCTGGGAAGTTCGCATTGATGATCGTTCCGCGGGGAGCGATGATCTTGACCGGCCGCAGAAGGCCACGGTTCCGGGGAGCGTCTGGCGCCTTTGTCAGGATATAGTAGATTAGCGATTGCAGGGTATAGGGATGTGTGGTCGAGCCAGTGACATAGTTGAAGGCTGCGAGGACCTGAGGATCCGTTCCGGTAAAATCAAACAGTAAATCGCTGCCGGTGACCGTCATCTTCGCATGGATATTGATGAATTCACCGGCCTTCATACCCTCAATGTAGTCGGCGAACTCGTAAATTCCGTCGGGAATTTCGGCGATAACCTCCCGGGCCCTCGCTTCTGATAGGGCGAGCGTTGCATCCATCCCGTCGATGACTTCCTGCGTCGAATACCGATCACAGAGTTGGCCGAGACGCACATCCATGCTCTTCATAGCAGAGAACATTGCTTGGATATCGCCCCACAGCTCCGATGAGATGCGGCTGTTATCGAGCAAAATGTTTCTGACGGCCTCGTTGAGAACTCCCTCGCGATACAGAAGCACGGGGCGGAGCCTCAGCCCCTCCTGAAATGTTTCCGTAAGTGTCGGCGCTATGCTTCCGGGAACCGCGCCGCCGATGTCTGAGGCATGCACGAAGGCCCATGCCAGCGCTATGAGCCGGCCGTCGCGGAAGATCGGATGCACCAGCGACACATCCATCATATGGGTGACCATGCCGTCGCTTGAGAATGGATCATTGGTTATGATGCAGTCTCCAGGCTTCAGGGAGGAAATTGGGATATCACCGAGACCGCCCTTGACCGACAGTCCGATGAAGGCGCTGACACCGGTATTTACGGGGTAGGCGAATGCTTCACCCTCAGCATTTGCCAATGCGCACTGGAAATCCTGAACGAGCTTCACGAAGGTTGTGTGAGCCGTACGCTGAAGGGTCGAGGATGCTTCTTCGACGATCGCGTTGAACCGGTTCGCCATGATTGCAGTTTGTACGGGATCCATTTTTACTGCCTCCGCGTCAGTGCGAGTGCGCCGGTTGCGAGGGCGCTCGCGTGAAATGCTGCTGGTACGAGGACGGTAGAATCGTCCTCCTCGATGACGCACGGCCCCTTGACCGTGCTGCCGACAGTCAGGTCCTTGCGCCGATAGGTGCTGGCGGAAGGATGGAGCTTTCCGGCAATGCGGATGTCGCGCTGCCCAACGGGCGCAATTTCAGCACGAGGCCCAAGTGGAGCGTGCTCGTCTGGAGGCATAGGCAGACTGCCCCGGACACGCACGCGCAGTTCAACGAACTCCACTGGCGCAGCCGTGTCGCAATGGCTGTAAAGCCGCAGATGCTCATCATGGAAACGATTGGCAATAGACGTAAGATCGGGAAATCTGCCATGACTGACAGGCACTGCGACCGCGACTTGGAATGACTGTCCCCTATATCTCAGCTCGGCCCAGAACTCGTGTTCCACCGAAACCAGTCGGGATCCGTCGATCTGGTTCGATAACCAGACCAGGGTCTCATCCTTGAGCTTTTCGAATTCCGCCGCCACGAGTTCGTCGGTGACGGTCGAACCCTGGATCACCGCAATGACATCGTGTGTAAGTGAAGTCACGACCCCGCCCCGAGCGCAGAAGACCGAGGGAGCGGGCGGCACGATGATCGAATTGATGCCGACCTCATCGGCCAGAAGCGGACCATGTAGCGCACCATTGCCGCCGAATAGCACGAGGGTGACGTTTTGCGGGTCGAGGCCATGGGCGGCAAGATAGGGCAGAATGCGGCTTACCATATTGGAGGTAGTCACCGACAAGCACGCGTCAGCCGCTTCGGCAGTCGAGACGCCGAGCTGCTGCGCCACGGAGGAGTAAGCAGAAGCGGCGCGATCGACATCGAGGCGCATCGCGCCCCCGAGGAAATTCTCGGCGTTCAGATAACCGCACAGGAGGTAGGCATCCGTAACCGTCGGCATGTCGCCGCCGCGGGCAAATGCAGCCGGTCCAGGAAAAGCGCCGGCACTCTCCGGACCGACTCGCAATGCAGGACCATTCAACCGCACCAGAGAACCGCCGCCGGCGCCGATCGCTTCAATTTCGGTAACGGGCAGGGTGATCGGGAAATCGCCGACCGCGCCTTGTGCCGTTACCGTTGGTTGGCCCTGGCGGACCAAAGAGACGTCCGTACTTGTGCCGCCCATGTCGAAGGTCAGCATATATTCATGCTTATTGGTGCTGGCGATGGTTTGGGCGGCGGTGATGCCGGAAGCAGGACCGGACAATAGGGTATGCACCGGAAAGTTCATGGCGTCGGCGAGGCCAAGCGCGCCGCCGTTTGACCGTGTCACGTAGAGGCGCGCCGAAGTCAGGCGCGAGTTCACATACTGCTCAATGTCGTGGAGATAGGACTTTACACGCGGCTTGACGTAGACGTTCAGGGTTGCGTTGACCGCACGCTCGTATTCGCCCATGCGAGGCCAGATGTCGCTCGATATGCAGACATCGATTTCAGGTGCCGCCGCCGTGATGATGTCGCGGACCTTTCGCTCATGTGTAGGATCGCGGAAGCTGTGCAGGAGGACTACTGCTATGGAGGACACACCTTCGGCGCGAACCGCGGCTACGGCCTTCCTGACTGCGCCTTCGTCTACCACGGTCAACACCTCGGCATCCGCGCTCAATCGTTCGGGAACCTCGAAGACCAGGTTTCTGGGCACCAGCGGCAGGGCGCGCGATGAAAAGAGATCGATCGGGTTCTTCAGACGCAGTCGCTGCAGCTCAAGGATGTCCCTGAAGCCTTCCGTTACGAATAGCGCTACCGGTTCAGCCGAGCGTTCGATCACAGTGTTCGTGCTGACCGTCGTTCCGTGCATGACGATGACTTCGTCGCCATCCTCAACCTCAAGCGCCTCCAGTAGCGGCTCGAAACCGTTTTGGAAACCCTGTGCGAAATTCGGTGGAGTAGAGGGCACCTTCAGGCGCTTGATCCCTTTTCCGGAATCCGCTCGCCATCCTACGAAGTCGGTGAAGGTGCCACCAATATCCACGCCAATCCTAACCAGTGCCATCGAATATTTCCCATTTCCTCACTTGTCTGAAGGCAAAACGATACCTGCATGGCCCGTGGGGCCACGTCGGCAAGTCATCTGCATTCAGCGTTTGATGAGCTATCTTGAGACAGAGCATCAGAGTTGCGTAGTGCAGTTTTATTAAATTGGGTGCATAGTTTTTTTGAAGTGGATGCCGCCTCGGATTCTTGGCGGCACTTCTTGTCACAAAAAACAGCGCCACAGGGCGCTGCTTGTTCCTTATCGTTCGAAGTCGCCGCTTATGGACCGACGGGAAGCGTATTCGGTTTGAAGCGGACGACGAACCGGTGACGGTCGCCAGGGTAGATCAGGCGCACGAATGTGATTAAGTCGCCCTCCAGCCAAGTCCGGCGCGCAATCGAAATGCAGGCCGTGCGCTCGACCACCTGTAGCCTCCTCGCCAGGATCGTATCAGCCGACACGGCGCGGATTGAATGCTCGCCTTCAGTAAAAGGGATGTTCTGAAGCAGCCAGCTTCCAGGCGGTTCGTCTTTGAACTGTTGGCGTTCGGCCTGTGGAACGGCGTCAAGATTGATCTGCCGCGTTTCCATTGTGAACGGAAGATTGTCGGCATAGTGCATAACTTCGAGGGTTAGGAGCCGTGTGCCAACCGGGACTCCTACATGCCGCGCATCGAGCGCGTCGGTGGCCTTTCGGATGCTGCGATCGGTAATCTCGAACGTATAGGTCCTGTCGATTGCCAGCACTTCTGCGCGGATATCCTGAATATGCATCAGCGGCTCTTCAATACGCGGCGGCGCGACGAAGGAGCCGGAGCGGCGCTTTCTCGAAATCATGCCCGAGGCTGCAAGGCTCGACAGGGCCTTGTTCACCGTCATGCGGGAACAATTGTAAATATCAACCAACTCGCGCTCAGGCGGGATGCGGAAGCCGGAGCCCCACTCGCCAGTGGCTATCTTGTTTTCGATGTCACGCTGAATCTCCAGATAACGCGACGACGCCTGTTTGTCTGTCGCGACTTCATCCATTGCTGGTCGATTCATTGTTAAGGAAGCGAGCATCAGTCACCAGTCGTACCTCTTTCACCTGTATTACAAACCTTTTATTGGTCTATAACATATGGTGCTTTGGCCGTATACCAACCGTGCTCATCGCAACAGCTCAATAAACTTTCTGAACGTCGGGAAGGGAACGCAGGGAGCCGCCCCTTCCCGGCTTATTCAGTCGAATATTAGAGCAACGGCAAAACATCCTTCGAAACGGGCGTTGCCAGGCGGCCGGTCGCAACGAGCTCCGTCGCGCGCTTGAGGTCTTCGGCCATGTATCGGTCGTCTTCGAGTTTCGGCACGGCGGTGCGAATAACCTTGCGAACTGCATCGAGCTCCGAACTGGAGGTGAGTGGCGTTCTCAAGTCAATACCCTGGGCTGCGCTCAGCGCCTCGATGCCCACAATCGAAAAGAGATTGTCGGTCATCTGCAGGAGACGCCGCGCGCCATGGCAGGCCATCGACACGTGGTCTTCCTGGTTAGCCGAGGTAGGGGTCGAGTCGACAGATGCCGGATGCGACATCTGCTTGTTCTCTGACATCAGCGCGGCCGAGGTTACCTCCGCGATCATGAAACCCGAGTTGAGGCCCGGCTTCGGCGTAAGAAACGCCGGCAGGCCATAGCTCAGGACCGGATCGACAAGCAGCGCAATGCGGCGCTGAGCGATCGCGCCGATCTCGCAGACGGCGATTGCAATCTGGTCCGCCGCAAATGCTACTGGCTCGGCGTGGAAGTTGCCACCGGATACGATCGTGCCGTCGGACAGGACGAGCGGGTTGTCCGTCGCGGCATTGGCTTCGATCATCAACGTGGCGGCGGCTTGACGTAGCAGATCGAGGCAGGCGCCGGCGACCTGAGGCTGGCAGCGAAGGCAATACGGATCTTGTACCCGCTCATCCCCCTCTTCATGGCTAGCGCGGATTTCGGAACCCGCCAACAGCCTGCTCAGCGCGCTGGCCACGTCGATCTGGCCCTGGTGGCCGCGCAGGGTGTGGATTTCTGGATGGAACGGCGCAGTGGAACCCATTGCGGCGTCCGTCGATAGCGCGCCGGAAATGAGGGATGAAATGAGAGCTCGGTGGGCGCGAAAGAGGCCGGCCAATGCCAGCGCCGTCGAGGTTTGGGTGCCATTGATCATGGCAAGACCTTCTTTGGCCTTCAAGACGATAGGGGTGAGGCCCGCCTTTGCCAATGCCTCTTTGGCTGGCATGACCTCACCGTCGAACTTCGCCTGACCTTCGCCGATCAGCGCCGCAGTCATATGGGCGAGCGGAGCAAGGTCACCGGAGGCTCCGACCGAACCTTTCTCCGGAATAATAGGGAGAACATTCTTTTCGAGCATCGCGGAGAGAACGTTTATGACCTGTGGTCGCACACCTGATGCACCCCTGCCGAGCGAGATCAACTTCAGCGTCATGATGAGGCGAACGATACCGTCCGGGAGTGGCGCTCCAACCCCACAGCAATGTGACAGGATCAGATTGCGCTGGAGGGTTTCAACGTCGTCGGCGGGAATGCGCACACTCGCCAGTTTGCCGAAACCGGTATTGATGCCGTAGTGAGCGATATCTCCCCCAGCGATCTCGGCGACCTTGTCGGCGGATATCTGCACTCTCTTCAGCGCCGCGGCATCGATCACGGGTGCGAGCGTGCCATCATAAACGGCAGCCAGGGTTTCCAATGAGACTTTTCCGGGAACGAGCGCGTGGGCCATGTTTAGAACCTTTTAGGGGGACAGGAGATCCAGAGGCATACATAATAGCCATGCGTCCTCTATTTTGTATATACCAATACGAAAATGGACCAAATGTAAAGCGCCGCGCAGCAAAAATACGAACAGCGGCTCTAAAGAGGTGCCGCTCTAATGCCGTCGTGGTGGCAACGGATTGATTATGTTCACTGAACCGGATTGAAACGACCGTGAAACTCTTGCCCGTTGACGGCTCGCCCGTAGAACATTCCTAGATACCACGGGAAGTAATGGTAGGACCACGCGCATAGGCGATTGCCATACATAATGAAGGTGCGGAGCAGTGTTTTGAGTTCTTCCTTGTCGTCCGTCTGCTTCATCGCCATACGAAGTTTGTTCGAGAAATCCAGCAGCGTGTTAAGACCGGAATAGCCGAGATACTCCGAATACGCGGGATCGAATGCTTCAACGGCGGCCACAAAGTCGTCGTGCGAGAGCGTATCGATAAGTTTGAGGAGCGGGTAGGCGGTGTACATGATATAGTCGCGGAGCATGCCGTTGGCGAAGTCCCAGGCAGTGAAAAACTGACCGTAGGTCCCGGTATCGCCGATCTGTCCCGTTCGGATCTTACGCAGATCCTCCGGCTCTACCGTCTGGATGCGCTTGGCTTCGGCGTAGAACTCGGCTGCGACGCCCTTGAGGTTTCCGAAGCGGCCCTGTCCATTGAAGGCTTCCGCGGGATCGTGTGGCCTTACCTCTACGAAGATCCTCTCCTTCGCGAAGAACAGATTGTTCCAGATGGCTTTGCCGACGATGGGAAGCAGATGGTGGTATTCCGGACGTACCTGTCCCAGCACCGGCTGCGCCAGGGGCTCAAGGCCCTTGCCATACTGAATGGAAAACTTATTGCCGGTCGCCTGGGAGTATCTCAGATCCCCAACGGCACAATCGACGATCCGCCGACGCAGCCGCACCGGCGCGGTGCTGATCGTCGGCGTCCAAGCATATAAGGACTCGCCGGAAACGACGGGATGAGCCTGCATCACCTTGAATGGCAGGTCCTGCCAAAATTCCTCGCACAATTCAGGGTTATCATCATCCGCCAATTCAGCCACGACCGTGATCTGAAGTTCCGGCCACGCGATATCGATCAATCTTCCCATTTTCAGCGCGCTCCGAAGAAAAATTCGAGCCAGTGAGACCGCGCCCCGAATAGGTATATACCATAGAGGTTGCTCGGCTGGTCGCAACGACGAAATCGCCTTAATCGGCGCTGAGCGAAAGAAAATTCCCATACAAAAAGGCGTATTTGTCTATTTTTGTGCAATTTTGGAATGATGTTAGAGGAATATTTCAGTTTCCGGATCGAGGCGCGGTCGTTTTCTGGCCCGTCAAGCCGTTAGTTTTTGGGCTAAACGTATATTTTCCTAAGCGGTATGCCGGACGAAAATATTAAATGGTCTATACAAAACGGAGTTTATGGCTATGCTAATCCGAGTGGAGGTCACCTGCCACGCACAAGATCAACCATAGGATTCTGAGAAATGTCGTTTAACAGCTTGAGTGACGTCGTTAAGGCGGTGAAGGAAAAGACGGCTGCTTATGAAAGCACCGAGCCGAAGGAGCTTCATGATATCCGGACCGGCACCTTCGCGGTCGGGACAAACAACCAATACTTCACGAACCTCGACTTCGTGAACGGCATGCTGCGCGACCAGTCGATGTACACGTGGTATCCGTTGCTGCTGACGTTCCAGGATGAGCGATTTACCCTCGAGCAGTGCTGCGCACTCGTGCACCGCTTTGACTACGCATACAGCAACTATCTGCGCTACAGCGGCTTGCAGGAAATGGGCGCTTTTGCCGAAGCGATCACCAAATATCTTCCGACGGCTGGTAGCCGCGACGAGGCGGTTGAGGCCGTCAAGGCGTTCCTGGGTTACCTCAACCGTTTGGCCGCCTGGTCATTCCATTACTTCCCTTGGAGCATCGGAAAACATCTCACTTACGAGACCCCGGAAGGTTCCATCGCGGCCCTGGCCGATCCCTCTCGGCGTGTTCAGATCCGCGACGGTCAAAAGGTACGGCTTACCTGGGAGCCGCTGGGCATCAGCGTCATTGCCTATCTCGCGACGAAGGAAAACCCCGAACTCTGCAACGACCTTATTCAAGCTCTGCCCTTCACGGTTGTTCAGGACCATGCCGTTGTCAGCGGTGAATCCATGTACGCGTGGGCGCCTGTCGTGAGCACCGCAAAGGTTAACGTCAAGGAACGGCAGTGCGATGCTCCGGTCGGCCGTATCCGCTATTCCCAGGGCACCGGCAACAAGGTCATCGTCCAGTATGGTGAAGTCACCGAAGATATTGCGACACCGGTTCTCGGTGAGATCCTGCCGGAGTATGCCGACGATATCTATAAGGTTGGTCGCGCTGTTCTGGAAAGCAACTTTGGCGACAAGAAGCCGATCATGCTCACGATCGAACTCGCATAACAAGCGTTCAGCCGGGGCGGTTTCTAACGCGAGCCGCCTCCCTTTGGCGACAAAAAATTGACTTGATTGGCTAAGCCTTTCTGTTAATATGTATAGACCAAACCGCAGGAAACATGCGGTAACAGGAGAACGGCGAAATGGCATTCTGGTTTGAATTCGACAAAATCAGTGACCTTCCGAACAATGCGGGACACAGCGTCCTGGATGACGGAAGTTCGTTCTGTTTCAGCCATGTAACCGACTTGACGACGCGTTTCTTTAGGGGCGGATTGGCGTGGCTATCTGGCATGCAACTGCCAAACATATCGCCCCGATGACGCTGAGCCTTAGCTCCTCCGAGGACAGATCCCAGCGGAAAAGAAGCGGCATTTGTATATGAGATGATGAGCCTCAAGCAACGGAGGCAAATCTCAAACCTGAAGTCAACTCAATGTTTGCGGTAGGGCACGGTGTCCGACGCAGAACGGTTTGTCTCGCGTTGCTGCGAGCCAAACCCCAACCAAGGGGAACTAACCATGAAATGGCAATTTGGGAAAGCCATCGTCGGTGGCGCAATGTTGGTCGCAGCTTGCGCGCTGAGTTCAGGAGCTCAGGCGCAACAAAAGGAGCTGATCGTCAGCGGTTTTGGCGGTGCCTATGACGAAGCAATGGCTGCGAGCGTGAAATCCTTCGAACAGGAAAACGACGTCAAGGTCACCATTGTTGCCGGGTCCGGCGCGAACAACATAGCCCGTGTCCGCAACAAGGAAGTCGACGTTATCGTTTCTGATCCGGTTTTCGCGCTTCGCATGGAAGCCGAGAAGGCGTTTGCGCCGCTCGATCCGAAGCTGGTTACCAACCTGAAGGACATTCACCCGAATGCGATCTACTCCGACGCGGTCGTCGCAGCGAATTTCGGCGCATATGTGCTCGCTTACAATCCTGCGGAGGTGAAGCCGCCGCAATCGTGGCATGATCTCGCGAAGCCGGAATACAAGGGCCGCATCGCGCTGCGCGGATTCCGGCCTGAAAATATCGATCTAATCACTCTCTTTGCGAAAGAGGCCGGCGGCGACGAGCGTCATCCCGACGCCGGCTTCGCCGAAATGGCCAAGATCGCTCAGAACATCGACGTCTGGGTGGACTCGCACGCCAACCATCTCGAACTGTATCGCAACGACCAGATCTCCATGAGCATGTGGACCGATGGCCGCATCGGCTGGGCGCGTGACACTGAAGGCGTAAAAATCCAGGGCGTCATTCCGAAGGAAGGATTTTTCCCGCTCGCCTCGACGCTTAGCGTCGTTGCCGGACGTCCGAACACCGAGTTGGCCGAGAAGCTGGTCAACCACTTACTGAGCCCCGCCTCGGGACTCAATATGGCCACTCGCCTTGGTTATTTCCCGACGAACCGCGAAGCTAAGCTGCCGCAGGAAGTCCAGGCAAAGATCATGATCACGCCAGACAACGTCAAGGATCTGAAAAGCGCCGACTGGAAGTACATCGTTTCGGTCTATGATCAATGGCAGCAGCGCTGGGAACGGGAAATTCAACGATAATGACCCAAAGTTTCGACATTGAACTGTCGCACTGCCGCAAGACGTACGGCGACATCAACGTTCTGGACGACGTCTCCCTTCAGGTCAAGAACGGTGAGTTCATCACCGTTCTCGGCCCAAGTGGTTGCGGCAAGACAACGACATTGCGTGTGATCGGGGGCTTCATCATTCCCGACAGCGGGCGTGTTTCGATCAGAGGCAGGGAGGTTACCAACCTGCCTCCCTACAAACGCAACATCGGCGTGGTCTTCCAAAACTACGCCCTGTGGCCCCACATGACTGTGGCAGAAATCCTCTCGTTCGGTCTTCGCATACGCAAGCTGCCCCGGGAAGAGATCGCGCGTCGTGTAGACCGTGCCCTCAGCATGGTGCAATTGACCGGCTTGAAGGATCGATATCCTCGTGAACTCAGTGGCGGGCAGCAGCAACGCGTCGCCATGGCACGAGCGCTTGCGATCGATCCTGAGGTGATCATTCTTGATGAGCCGCTGTCCAATCTGGATCGGCGCTTGCGGGAAGAACTCCGTATTGAATTGAAGCGACTGCAGCGGTCTCTTGGGGTGACGATGCTATTCGTCACGCACGATCAGGAGGAGGCGCTCTCCATGTCCGACCAAGTGGTGGTCATGCAATCCGGAAGGATTCAGCAAATCGCCGACCCGAGGACAGTCTATGAGCGCCCGGCGAACCGTTTTGTTGCCGGCTTTCTTGGTAGCGCAAATTTCCTGCCCGGAGAACTGGTGCAGAATTCCAAGGAGAGCAGGGCCGAAATCAAGCTCAGCAATGGCGCCGTCGTGACTGCGCATGCGCCGTCGGCCAGGGCGGTCGGAGAGAAGGTCACCGTTATTGTTCGGCCCGAGTGGCTGGTACTTGAACGGCAGGGCAGCAATCCGCCTGCAAATCAGCTCGAGGGCACGGTCGGCGATGTGATCTATGAAGGCTCTGCAATTCGATATGGGATCAAACTCACTCACGAACCTGAGGCGCCCGTTTTCCTGCAGGAACGGTCTAACGCCGATGTTTTGAAACCCGGAGACAAGGTCAGGATCAATGTCACTAACGCCGTCGTTGCCGCAGAGTGATGAACGCAGAGGACTTTGGGAGCGTGTGGTTGCGTGGTCTACCCAAGCGCCGCTGTTCCTGCCGTTCGCCTTCGTCATCTTGTTCTTTTTCGTTCCCATGTGCTGGCTCGTTGCGACGAGCATGTCCTCCCATGAGGTTGGCAGCGCGCCTGTATTTACAGGCACGCTAGAGCACTACGCGAGGTTCTGGACGGACCCCTTCTATCTCGAAACAGCGCTCTGGACGACCGTTAAGCTGTCGGTTTTGTCCACGGTGCTTGCTCTGATTATCGGGTATGTGCTGGCCTACTACATTGCCGAGCTCCCTGCTGACCGCAGAGGGTTTCTCACCAGCATGGTGGTTGTGTCCCTCTCTGTGAACATCGTTATCCGGATCTTTGGATTGAATGTTCTTCTAATGAGCGGCGGACTTATTGATAGCGCCCTGACCTTCATGGGGATGCCGAAGGTCCGCATCATGTATACCGAGCTTGGGGTTTTGATAGGGTTGGTTCAGATCGCCATCCCGTATGTCGTTTTGCCTCTTATCGGTGTCATAGCCGCGATCGACCCGGCCCTCAAAGAGGCGGCGGCAAGCGTGGGCGCCAACAAGTACAAGACCTTTTGGGCCGTAACCTTCCCGCTGTCGCTGCCCGGAGTCGTGGCGGGCACACTGATTGCGTTCACTTTGAACGCCGCAGCTTTTGCGATTCCGTCCCTCATGGGCGGCGGTCGGGTCAAAATGATGGGCATGATGGCCTACGAACAAGCCACCGTGCAGGGGAACTTCCCCTTCGCAGCGGCGATCGGCATAAGCCTGACGATTCTGAGCATCCTGATTACTGCAATCTATTTGTTTGCCATCAATCAAACATTCCGCACGGCGAGGAGAGCAGCATGAGCGCTACCACAACTGTCTCGACGGGGAAGGGCGTTTCGGCCAGGAAGGTGTGGTTGCCACTCCCCACAGGATTAGGTATTGCCGCTTTCTGCGCGTTCGTCACCGTCGTGGCGCCACTGTTTGTGGTCGCCGGCGCAGCTTTGAACGCGGAAGCCATGTTCTTTCCGCCCAAGCAATTGACGTTGCATTGGATGATTGCGGCTCTCACGGACAGAAGCTTCGTGAATGGCGCCCTCATCAGCTTTGCCGTCGCAGCAGTAGCAGCCACGGTCTCAACGATCTTCGCACTTCCGGTCGCGCTCCAATTGCGGAAAGCACCGCCCACGGTGGCGAAGGTCCTGACTTTGTCGTTCATGGGGCCGTTGCTCGTACCCTCGGTGATCTTTGCTCTGTCGTTGTATTCGGTGATGATCTACGCTTTCGGGGTGACGAACCTATTTGCGCTCGTCATCGGCCACGTGATGATCACCATGCCATACCCGGTACGAACGATCACAGCCGTTACCGAGAACCTCGACCCCGCGCTGGAGGATGCTGCAAGCAGTGTCGGCGCAAATCCGTGGCGTACGTTTGTGTCAGTAACGTTGCCGTTGATCAAACCTGGTGTGATCGCTGGCTTTCTCTTTGCTTTCATAACCTCGTGGAATGACTTCTCCATCTCGGTCTTCCTCACGCCGCGCGAACTGCAGCCACTGCCGATCAAAATCTATGAGTATCTCCTCTACCAATACAGGCCATTGATAGCCGCAGTTGCCACCTGGTCGGTGATTGGTTCGGCCATCGTCGTTCTCATAATCGACCGTCTGGTGGGGCTGAACGTCTTTACCGGTCGTCGCGGCTAGTACAGTAGATATGATCACATCTGAAATTTAATTTTAAGAAGGGGCGCTCGGCGCCCCTTTTTGCATGCCAGTTTATTCCCCGACGCCTCGAAATTACGCCAACGCAAAACAGGCGACCTTGCAAGGACAAGACCGCCAACTCGCCTCCGCGTGTCGATCAGCGGCGAACCAACTTCTGCATTGTGGTGAGGAAGCGTCGATTGATCTTGTCTCGGGCGACGTGGCGACCGGCTACCACTTGTCTGCGGCCTTGAACCCAAACGTTGTCGATCGCAACCCCATCTGCAAAGATCCAATGATCCAGGATCTCGTCATCTTCGAGATAGGGAACTTCTGTGAGATTGAGTGAAAGCATGTCGGCAGAATTGTGTACCTCAATGCCACTCTCCGCGTTCAGCGCCATGGCGCCGCCGCGGACGGCAGAGACGATAAGATTGCGACCCGTTGAGCCGCCCGGCGCTGCCAGGACGTTACGTGCTTGGAGTCGCAGTCGTTGTGAATATTCAAGTTGCCGCAGCTCTCCGTTCAGGGAAATGAGAACGTTCGAGTCGGAACCAATGCCGACACGGCCTCCTTGTTCGCAGAAAATTTGGCCTGGAAAAATACCGTCGCCAAGATTGGCCTCGGTAATCGGGCAAAGCCCAGCGATAGCGCCAGTCCGCGCCATTCTTGCCGTTTCGATTTCGGTCATATGAGTTGCGTGAATTAGGCACCAGCGCTGGTCCACAGGTGCATTGTCCAACAACCATTCAACAGGACGAGCAGAGGACCAGGCAATACAATCCGAAACTTCCTTCATCTGCTCGGCGATATGGATATGGATTGGCCCTCCGCCAGACATTGAGGTGACCGCAAGCAGTTCCTGCGGTATGACGGCTCTCAGGCTGTGTGGTGCGACACCAAGCTCGGCGCCGTCGATTTTCGCGACTAGAGATCGGCACGCAACCATTAGTCGTTCGAAGCTGTCGAGCGAATTGATAAATCGTCGTTGCCCCTCCACCGGTTCGAGTCCGCCGAAATCCGAGTGGGCGTAAAAGACAGGTAGCAGGGTCAAGTTTATTCCGGTGGCACTCGCGGCCGCTGCGACTCGTTCCGCCATTTCCGCAATGTTGGAGTAATGGTTTCCATCCGGGCTATGATGCAGGTAGTGAAACTCGCCGACACGGCTGAAACCTGCTTCAAGCATTTCCATGTAGAGCTGGGACGCAACAGCCTCGACATCGTCGGGGCTCATCGTCAAGGCGAACCGGTACATTACATTTCGCCAGCTCCAGAAGCTGTCATCTGACGGCCCGCGGGTCTCGGCCAGACCTGCCATTGCGCGCTGAAAGGCGTGGCTATGGAGATTGCCCATCGCAGGCAGAATGATTTGATGGTGTTCGTCGGATGGTGCAGGATCAGCATCGGTCGATACCGACGCGATGGTTCCGCTCTCGACCAACACCCTGACATTGTCGTGCCAGCCGCTCGGAAGAAGGGCCTTCCGTGCGAAAAGTGCTGAACTGTTCAATTCCTTCATAGCTTCCCTCTGATTTTTTGCGAAACGCAGGCAACTTTGGTGCTTGCAATTCCGTGTATTGGTATATACAAAATATCAGTAATGAAAGACAAATATAGAGCAACGGGGATCGAGATGTCAGTGGCAACGCCCGCATCCGATGAGGAAATCGTCGTTTGGAGGAACGCGCATCTGGCGACTGTCGCGGGAGATCGAGACGGCCTGGGTGTCGTAGAGGGTGGCGCGATAGTGGTCAGAGGTGACCGCATCGCATACGTCGGAACCGACGCAAATCTCCCGGCGTTGGCGAGAGGCGCGGTTCAAGTCGATTTGGAGGGCCGGTGGGTGACGCCGGCATTGATCGACTGCCATACGCACTTGGTATTCGGTGGCGACCGCGCACACGAATTCGAAATGCGACTCGCCGGTGCGTCGTGTGAGGAGATCGCACTGGCCGGTGGGGGAATTGCTTCTTCTGTAAACGCCACGAACAAATTTTCCGAGGATGAACTCGTTTTGCAAGATCTGCCTCGACTTGACGCCCTCATGGAAGAGAGACTGTCGACGGTCGAGATAAAGTCTGGCTACGGCCTCAACGTCGAAGCTGAATTGAAAATGCTGCGTGTGGCAAGGGGATTGGAGACGCTGAGACCGGTGCGCGTCGTGACCACTTATCTCGCCGCCCATGCGATCCCGTCAAGTTACAGAGGCAGGAATGGCGACTACATCAAGGATGTCGTCATCCCTGGACTCGAGCGGGGCAGGAGGGAAGGTCTCATCGATGCGGTGGATGGTTTTTGTGAAAATATCGCATTTTCGCCAGCGGAGATATCCAAGGTATTCGACAAGGCGACTGCGATAGGCCTTCCGGTAAAGTTGCACGCGGAGCAGCTATCCGATCTTGGAGGAGCAAAGCTAGCCGCGTCCTATCGAGCGCTCTCGGCAGATCATCTTGAGTGCCTCGATGAAGAAGGTGCCCAAGCGCTCGCTATGGCTGGTACGGTGGCTGTTCTTCTGCCAGGAGCATTCTATACACTCCGAGAAAAGCAGCTGCCGCCAGTGCAAGCGCTTCGCAATGCCGGCACGCCTATCGCTATCGCAACAGACTGCAATCCGGGCACTTCACCACGGACCTCGTTGCTGCTGACTATGAATATGGCAGCCACGTTGTTCGGCTTGACGGTCGACGAGTGCGTCGCTGGCGCGACAAGAGAGGCTGCACGTGCCCTTGGTCTCTTGCATGAAACTGGAACCCTCGAGGTCGGAAGGTCCGCTGATTTCGCGATCTGGAATATCGGACGGCCAGCTGAGCTGGTCTAGCGGATGGGCTTCAATCCCCTGCATGCGCGAATATTTAAGGGACGAGGACTGCGGCCGTGACTTTAAGTCATGTCCCTGGCGTTTCGAACCTGGCTGGTTCTTTCACCTCCATTCGCTAGTCGTAGAAGAGAAGAAATCATGAGTGTTTTTGAAGTTCGCCACGGCACCTCTCCGGTTATTCTAGCAATGCCCCATACCGGTACCGATGTTCCGAGCGAGATCTGGGAGCGGTTGAACGACAATGGCCGGCAGCTGATCGATACCGATTGGTATATACATAATCTGTACGATGGTCTTTTAGAGAAAGCCACAGTCGTTCGAGCGATGTTTCATCGCTACGTCATTGATGCCAACCGGGATCCGGAAGGGGCGAGTTTGTACCCTGGGCAGAACACCACTGGCCTTATCCCCAAAACGGACTTTGATGGTGAAGCCATCTGGAAATCCGGTGCGGAACCGACAGACGACGATATCGCTCAACGAGTCGCTACTTTCCACTCACCCTACCATACCGCCCTCCAATCAGAGATCGAGCGGGTGAAGGCAATTCACGGCTTGGCCATTGTCTATGACTGTCACTCAATCCGCTCGCACATTCCCTTCCTGTTCGAGGGAACGTTGCCCGACTTCAATATCGGGACCAATGACGGGCAGTCGTGTCATCCCGCAGTCGCGGCGGCCGTCGTTAACGTCGTTCGCAATGCTGATGGCTACACACGCACGTTGAACGGTCGGTTCAAGGGAGGGTGGACCACAAGGCATTACGGCACGCTCGAAAGCGGCGTCCACGCGATCCAAATGGAACTGGCGCAATCGACTCATCTTTCGGCAGAGGAACCGCCATTTTCCTATGACACCGCAAAAGCCGAGCGCATCCGCGCCCGTCTCAGGGACATTCTGACCAACCTCGAGCGCGCCGCATCCGAACTCAAGAAGTGAATATTGGGAGCCACTGACCATGACCAATCCTCGACACAATATCCGCGAAGTTCGCGCGCCACGCGGCTCGGAGCTCAACACCAAGAGCTGGATGACCGAAGCGCCGCTGCGCATGCTGATGAACAACCTCGATCCTGATGTGGCTGAAAACCCCCACGAGCTGGTGGTTTATGGCGGCATCGGCCGGGCGGCACGCACCTGGAACGACTTCGAAACGATTGCGGCGACGCTGAAGACGCTCAATGCGGATGAGACCCTGCTCGTTCAGTCGGGCAAGCCGGTCGGTGTCTTCCGGACCCACAAGGATGCGCCGCGCGTCCTGATCGCCAACTCGAACCTCGTGCCGCACTGGGCAACCTGGGACCATTTCAACGAGCTGGATAAGAAGGGCCTTGCCATGTACGGCCAGATGACGGCCGGCTCGTGGATCTATATCGGCACGCAGGGCATCGTGCAGGGCACCTACGAAACCTTCGTCGAGGCCGGCCGCCAGCATTACGGCGGCAATCTCAAAGGCAAATGGATCCTGACCGGCGGTCTCGGCGGCATGGGCGGCGCCCAGCCGCTCGCCGCCGTCATGGCAGGTGCCTGCTGCCTGGCCGTCGAAAGCGATGAGACCCGCATCGATTTCCGTCTTCGCACCCGCTATGTCGACGAGAAGGCAAGGACGCTCGACGAGGCCCTCGAGATGATCCAGCGCTGGACCAAAGCCGGCGAGGCAAAATCCGTCGGCCTGCTGGGCAATGCCGCGGAAATTTTCCCCGAGCTCGTGCGGCGTATGGAGGCCGGTGGTCCACGCCCCGACATCGTCACCGATCAGACCTCGGCCCATGATCCGCTCAACGGTTATCTGCCAATCGGCTGGACCGTTGCCCAGCACAAGGCCAAGCGCGAAAGCGACCCGAAGACCGTCGAGGCTGCCGCCCGCGCCTCGATGAAAGTCCATGTCGAAGCCATGGTTGCCTTCTGGGATGCCGGGGTGCCGACGCTCGACTACGGCAACAACATCCGCCAGGTCGCAAAGGAGGAAGGTCTTGAGAACGCCTTCGCCTTCCCGGGTTTCGTTCCGGCCTATATCCGCCCGCTCTTCTGCCGCGGCATCGGTCCGTTCCGCTGGGCCGCCCTTTCCGGCGATCCGGAGGACATCTACAAGACCGACGCCAAGGTCAAGGACCTGCTGCCCGACAACAGGCACCTGCACAACTGGCTTGACATGGCCCGCGAACGCATCGCCTTCCAGGGCCTGCCGGCTCGCATCTGCTGGGTCGGCCTCGCCGACCGTCATCGCCTGGCGCTGGCCTTCAATGAGATGGTCAAGAACGGCGAGCTTTCGGCACCCGTGGTCATCGGTCGCGACCATCTCGACTCCGGATCGGTCGCCTCGCCCAACCGCGAGACCGAAGCGATGAAGGACGGCTCTGACGCCGTCTCCGACTGGCCGCTGCTCAACGCACTGCTCAACACCGCATCGGGGGCTACCTGGGTGTCGCTACACCATGGCGGCGGCGTTGGCATGGGCTTTAGCCAGCATTCGGGCGTTGTCATCTGCGCCGACGGCTCCGACGATGCCGCCAAGCGGCTGGAGCGCGTTCTCTGGAACGACCCGGCGACCGGAGTCATGCGCCACGCCGATGCGGGCTACGAGATCGCCATCGACTGCGCCAAGGACAAAGGCCTGCGTCTGCCGGGCATTCTCGGGAACTGAAGCAAATGCGCGTTCTGCGTTCCGCGCAGTACAAGCGCACGATGTGGAAGAACGGCAAGGGAGAGACGGTGGAGATCGCCGTCTCCCCTCCGGATGCGTCGGTCGACGATTTCGACTGGCGCATCAGCACCGCGACGGTCGCTCTCGATGGGCCTTTCTCGACATTCGATGAAGTCGATCGGACGTTGAGCGTGCTGACGGGGGAGGGGATAGAACTCGCGATTGCCGGGGAGCCCGCCACCGTCTGCTCTCAGAATAGTCCGCCTTTTACCTTTCGAGCGGACGTCCCGACCACCGCTCGACTGGTGGATGGCCCTATCAGCGACCTCAATGTCATGAGCCGGAGGGGACGCTTCGGTCATCGCGTTGCGAGGTGCAGGCTTGATGGCGAATTGGAGGTCGGATCGGATGTCGCGGTGGTGTTCGTCATCGTGATGTCCGGCTGCGCGCTAAAGAATTCCGGGGAGCGACTGGAAAGCCTCGATGCCCTTCACCTGGATCGCGCCGAAAAAGTCGTTCTTCGGGCAAACGGCCCGACGACGGCGTTCGTCGTCGAGTTGCTGCCACTTTGAACGGGAAAATGAACACCCTGAGGATACCAAGTTGAACAGGCAAAATATCGAGAACAGGCAAGCCGAGGCGGTCAACCTGGTTGAGAACTACGGGCCGATTGGCATTCGTTCTGTCGCTGCCGCATGTGCAGCGAGGCCTCCTCAAAAAGAACTGGATGAGTCGTCGTCAATCGAGTTTCCAGCGGTGCGCGCCCGCTGGCTCGGTGACGGGGATGATTGAGTTTGAAGGTCGGCGATGTGGTCATGGAGTTTGTGTTGCCCGGTCCATTAGAACTAGCATGCCTTCGGTGGCTGTCTCGCGGCAAAACGCTCGCCGAAATCGCTCTGCTTCAAGGCAAAACCGTCTCTGAAATTGCGCATCATGTCGAACGCGCGCTTGCCGCGCTTAACGCAAAATCGGCACAGGAAGCACTCGCAAAAGCTCACCTTTCGAACGGCAACTGATCTGAAACAGAGGCTCGTTCGGTTGGCCTGCATCAGGAGTGTTTTCCCCTCGTAGGGCGAAACTACATGTCGACGGATTTCAATGCTGAGCTCCATGCCCGGCCGTCTATCTACTTCACCGGTCCGGCCTTCGTTGAGCATGTTGCGGTCATGCGCTCCGGTCCGATTACGCAGGATGGTGCGCGCGGCATATCCACCGACCCGTGTCACAGTGAGAATTTGCGCACGCAGGTGGAACATCATACGGAATTCGTCACCGTACGCGCGTGTCGAAAATCAGCGAGGAGGCGGCGTCCTGGCCCACTTCCAGTCTCAGCCTTTCCGAAATCGCGGCTTTAGTGGACATAAGCTCGCCGCAGCTTATCTGTCGGATCGGCATCCTGATACTGGGTACTGCCCCAAAGGAACTCGGGCCTGTGCTGTCGAGTCTCGGGTTTCGCGATACCGCAGCGTCGTCGATCGGCGGCGGTGCGGCGCAGGTGTGTTCGGATTTCCGCGTTCAGCCGGACCAAACGAGCCGCGTCCTTCTCTTCAACAAGGACCTGAACGCCTACAGAAAGGTGCGGTGGAAAATGCCAACAAGCGCATTCGCCGCTTCATGCCAGGTGATACCGATCTTGCAGCCGTCTCTCAGCGCGACCTGACCCACCTTGCCCGCCATCTCAAGGATCAACCGCGAAAATGCCTCGGATAAAAAACCCCAGCAGAAGTGTTCATGGCACATTTGCAGGAAGAGGGGTGATCCCCTACCCTAGACGCCGGCATGATGCACTTGGGTTAGCTTTTCCAAAACAATCCGTGATTTTGCATCTGGTTAAACTGGTCCAGGATGTTTAGTGACACCTGGCCCGGCCGTATACGAGCCTTCATCCGTGAGACATATCAACCACGACGTCCAAAGCTGGAAATATTAAAGGTCACCGGTGCTGAACCGCGGTATCGGAAAACGCTTGGGCGATGAGGAAAAGCGAGCGAACTCCGATTGTTTTATCCAGTGACCAAATCGGCGCGCTGGTACGAGGAAAGCATCGTTTGAACGATACGCATGCCATCGGACTTCAGGTCAAACCTCGAATCATCCTCCAGCCAGGTCTGAAACGTTCCTCGCATTGCAAACCAAAAGGTATATGCCGCAGTGTCGGAGGTCCAAGGAGCTAGTAATTCCTTTCTCGTCTCTGCGGATCCGAAAACGCTCCCTAACGTAGCCCGCACTTCCTGCTGAAACTTGCGGTCTTCATTATGGAAGGCCACTGTATCGGAGACTTTCTTATCATAGATCTGGAAAATCCGCCTGCAGTTTTCATTGTCAGCAAAGTGGTTAATGGCTGATGTGGCAAACTCGGCGACTGCCTTTAATGGCTCCTCAACCATCCCTGCGTCGTGAAGGCTGCCGAGCTTTCTTGCCTGCCAGCATAACTCATCGCGCAAGGCCAGTAGAATGTGCATTTTTTGTCCGAAATGCCACTGGATGGCGCCGGTTGTTACGGCCGCTTCGGCGGCAATTTCCTGCAAGGAGGCTTCATCGTATCCTTTTTCGATAAACACAGCCTCGGCAGAGCGTAAAATCCGCCTCCGGGTAGCTGCAGCCTCATCCGACGTCCTTCTCATGCATCGCCCCCCTGTGGCCTATCGCATCAGTCCTCTTGATGAACGTTTTTCAGCCCGACATTCCGCGAGAAACAAGAAATATGAAATCGGCTACGGTTTGCCACAGCAATTTCGTTACAAAATAAACAGAGCCAACACAGGGGGGACCAGCGCTCGTAGTGCCATCTCGCTTTTTGGACAACACGTTTCAGGTAACCTGCAAAGCGCGCAGTTAGCGTCGGAGTAGCCTAAAATCGCTCTCTTCTGAACGTAACTTTCAAGTGGCACTATCTTTTGCCATGGCAGAAATGAGCACCTCGGCGTCCTCTTCGACGAGGAGGATGTTGCGATGACTTGCTGTCAAGAATGCTTCGCCAACAATATGATCAAGAAAGGAATCTAGCCTTTTGTAAAAGCCCGCTACGTCCAGCAGTGCACAGGGCTTATTGTGGTAACCCAACTGAGCCCATGTCCATACTTCGAACAGCTCTTCGAGGGTTCCCAATCCTCCTGGTAAAGCGATAAAACCATCCGGCAGCGTCGTCATCAGCGCTTTGCGCTCGTGCATGGTCTCGACAACGCGTAGATCAGCAAGATCGGTGTGTGCGATCTCCTTCTCGGCCAGCGCGCGGGGAATGACGCCGATAACCTCTCCGCCATCGCTTCGGGCCGCGTCCGCAATAGCACCCATTAAACCAATCGAAGCGCCGCCGTACACCAATCCGATGCCCGATCTCGCCAGAGCTTTGCCAAGTTGGTTTGCTGCGCTCACATAGGCCGGATTTTGGCCGTTGCTTGAACCCGCAAAGACGCAATATCTCAAACGCTCCTCCAATTGAGAAAACGAACTTCTTGAAGGCCAGCTATTTCCCGAATTGAGAAACTCCCTACGAGCTCCACGCCCGGGAGCGGCTTAGCTAAGAAACCTTAAGTTGAACGTCAATCTTCGTTCTGGCAGCTTTTGGTAGCCGCCGCTCCTCCGCTACGGGCCATTGCGATGGGTTCGCACCAAGTGGTGCGAGCAGGTCGACTTGTGCACGACACCATGGTGACACCAACAAGCGCTCAGCCTGTACGCTTTCGAAAAACCATTGCCAATGCACCCATTCCCACGCTGACACCTCATTCAAATCGGGGTTGACGCCGGAGGTTTTGCAATGTGCAGCGAATACGGGGCACAACTCGTTTTCGGTGATCCCATTCGTCATTGAAGCGCGATAGGAAAATTCCGGCAGCACAAGACGAATGTCGTCTGCACGTATCCGCAATTCCTCGTGACCCCGGCGCTCGATAGCCTCGGTCAACGGTTCGCCAGGTTGCGGGTGTCCACAGCAACTGTTGGAAAGAACACCGGGCCAGGTGATCTTATCAGATGCCCGGCGCGTCACTAGCAGCTTGTTGTCACCGTTGAAAATGTAGACCGAAAAGGCCAAATGCAGTGGGGTATCGGAATGATGAATCTCGGATTTTGGAGCAGTGCCGGTGGCCTCCCCGAGTTCGTTGCACAATATGACCATTCAGGCGATTGATTGGCCGGTAGGGTCATCACAAATCTCTTCGTTTCGCGACGTTAACTTCCGACACTCAGTTAGCGTTTGATGCCACCCGAGGAGTGAGGCGAACGTTTCCGCCCTCCTGCCAATCAGGGAAGTCGCGCTCCTGCCACTGCGCATGATCAAAATATTCGTCGGCGATGGCCGAGATCAGCGCCTGCTGTCGCGTCAAATCGAGACGCAACAAATCGCGAATCCCGATATCATGTTCCTTGGCGAACCGGATTGCGCAGCGATACCCGTCGATGTCCTCCAGTATCGGCCGGAGCGCCTCCTGCTTCCAGAGATCCGTCAGTTCCTGCAGCAGAGATCGGCGCTCGTCCTTGACAGCAAACATTTCCGTCACCCGGCGTCTTGCTCGCGGCAGGAAAACATCTGGAGCCGCAAGACGAAGTCGCCTTACATGCCATCTAAAATCGGCTTCCCAATAAGTGTCCGTGGCCATACAGTTCAGAAGGGAAATCGAACCGCCTTCGAGGATGAGACCAGGAGAGGTCCGGCGATTCTCTACTTCTGAGATGAGCTGACGATGAGCCGCCTCTGCATCGATCACACCCTCAGCGAGTGGGCGCGAATCCAGGTAGATTCGCTCGGTGGATTGCAGTTCCGATTCCAAAGGACGTCCACTGCCGGTAGCGATTTGGGGGCAGCATTGTACCCGATCGAGCGCTATTACCGGCCAACCCGTTTCTCGGGCCACTTGTACTGCCAAGTCGGTTTTTCCGCTACAGGTGGGTCCATAGATAAGATAGATAAGCATGTGCATCTCGCTTCTTTCAAAACCAGCGGGGGTGACGCGACACGGTCTCATGATCAAGACGCTTCATTCGGCATTGGCTGCGCCGCGCGCATTGCAAAAAGAACAAACGTCGAAGTAAAAGTGCTAACGCTTTCGACGTATGATAGTATTGGTTCGTAGAATAACTTTATCAAACCGCATTCAGAATTTGCAATATGAGGGAAAACATTAAATTTGTGCTTTAATAATTTATGAGTACTGATATTTATGTCGAAATTCAAATTCCCGCCTTTGACAGTTTGGTTTCATTTGACATCAATTCGCGTGCTACGGCTCCTGGCGGCAGAGCCGCGCTTGATGAATAGGTACACGTGTGCTTTTTCCGGAATGACGGCAGCGCGGTTGTGATTGGCCAGGAGCTGGCGAATGAGCATGGAACCAGCACCGGCCTGAGTTCAGTTTAGCGTCAAGTTCAGGATTGACGGGGAGAGCTAAAAGCACATTGGCGGGCGATAGTCCGCTTTGAGGCGGCGCCAGGCAAACAGATGCAAATCGGCCGTCTGCGCGACGAACGGCCTACTGCTTTCGATGTTGACGGGATCGTTATAGCACTTTCTTTTAGAACTCCTGCTTTGCCGCCTTCGGCATAAGGGAGTTCGGATATTGACGAGTGCTTCGGCGACGACAGCAGCATCCCTGCCTGGTCGCTTTCCGTTTCGTGTCGCCGAGCGTGCGGATCGCGCGATGACATCGCCAGTGACGGCATGACCTCAAAGAACAGGCTGCCAAAGCCTAGTTTAGCCGGGCAACTCAGCAAAATACCGCCATGGTCGAGGAAAACAATGCCCCGAACCCGACGCTTGCCGGGGAAGTAGCTCGGCCTCGCAAGCTGATCAGCCGTTTCCACTTCGGCAGGCCATACGTCGGCCGGTCTCTGATGGAATTGGTCACCGAACCGGCACATCGCATCGCCGTCCGCCGGATCCCAGCAATCCTCGCCAATGCTTTCTCCGGCAACGGAACCTCAAGCAGATCTGGAAAGAGTTCCGAAAAGGTGATCGACGTTCTCGCGACAGAGAACGGATACAGGGACAGCGAGTGGAAGAGGGTGCGCGTTACGCACCCTCTTTTACTTAGAGTCCACGTCCATCCCCGCGGACGCGGATGCGCTCGTCAAAATCCCGTGTCAGCCGATCCACGTCATTTGCCGCCTTCGGCGAAGTCTGTTTTGGTGCTGCATTACTCTCTTGGACACTCTGCCTCAGACTACCTGTAGTTTCGTGCCCTTCTTTCGAGACTACATCAAGTTCTTGGGGCTTCTCGCGATTGGTTTTTATCCGATCGGGCAACCGAATGATCGAGGTCTCGCCAACGATAGTAGCTTGAACCTGGGGTATTTCGGGCGCTTCGGTGCGCTCAATCGGCTTGACCTCGCCACGTGCCGCGACAACTTCCTGGCGTTTTGCAATCCGATCGATGGCGGCTGTGTAGTCCGGCAAGGCTGGGAATTTGTCCTGGTAGAGCTCGCTGCCCGGCTTTCCCAGTTGCCTGGCCAAGATGTCCCTGTCGGCGGTGTCCTTGAGCGAAGTGAAAAGCTGCGTCCGCTCGTCGGCCTTGCTCAGCAAAGCGCTATTGGCGTTGATGCCATGGGCAGCGTCGTTCAAGAGATAGATTTGGTCAACACGTTTGCCGTCATCATGTCGCGTAAGTTCATAGGCGGAGCCGATGACCGTCATCGGGCCTTCGATTTTGTAGCCCTTGACGCCCCTGTCACCCGGCTCGCCGGTGCTGGCCTCGAAGGTCTTGCTCTGACTGCTGCCATCGGGTTTGAAGGTAACGGATTTGCCTTCGATCTTTTCGATCCGGCCGGCTTCACCGGCAATGAGATTCCTGTAGCTGCTGGTGACGCTGAGCCTGTCGCCGACCCTGAAACGGATATCCTTGTTGTTGAACGCCTTGAAGCTGACAGGGTCGCCACTCAGGCGACCGGATGCAAGGCCCTGTTTTTCGATCTCCTTGGCCAGCGCATCTACATCAACGCGCCGATTGGCATAGAGCATGCGGACCTTTTCGGGATCTGCCTTGATATCCCTTTCGTAAGCATCCGCCATTGCTTTCAGCGCCGACCCGGCGTCCGCTTTCTCGACAAGGGAGCCGGTTGCGGCGAGCGTTTCCACGAGCTTCTTGTGATCGCCAGCCTGCAGGGCTTCCACCACAGATTTTTGACTGTCAGGCGTCCAATGTCCCGCCTCGTAGGGCGTTTGGTTCACCGGCTCCATTTGAACAGTAGGACTTTCCTCGCCACGTCCGGCCCTAAGTTCCTCGCGTTTCGCGATCCGGTCGATCGCGGCTGCGTAGTCCGGCGAGACTGGGAATTTGTCCTGATAGAGCTCGCTGCCAGGCTTGCTGAGTTGGCTGGCCAAGATGTGTCTGTCAGCCGTGTCGCTTTGCACGGTGAAAACCTGGGTTCGTTCGTCGGCCTTGCTCAACAGGGCGCTCGCGGCATTTGAGCCGAAAATGGCACTGTGCAAGACATAAACCTGATCGACGCGCCTGCCATCGTCGTGATTTCTGATTTCGTAGGCGGAGCCGATGATTGTCGTGGGCCCCTCAATCTTATAGCCCTTGACACCCCTGTCACCCGGCTCGCCGGTGCTGGCCTCGAAGGTCTTGCTCTGACTGCTGCCATCGGGTTTGAAGGTAACGGATTTGCCTTCGATCTTTTCGATCCGGCCGGCTTCACCGGCAATGAGATTCCTATAGCTGCTAGTGACGCTGAGCCTGTCACCGACCCTGAAACGGATATCCTTGTTGTTAAACGCCTTGAAGCTGACAGGGTCGCCACTCAGGCGACCGGATGCAAGGCCCTGCTTTTCGATCTCTTCGGCAAGCAAATCTACATGATCACGTTTGTTGGCGTAGAGAGCGCGGACTTTCTCGGGGTCCGCACTAATGTCTCTTTCATAAGTCTGCGCTATCGCTTTCAACGTTGATACGAGATTTGTGTTCTCAACAAGGGAGCCGGTTGCGGCTAGCGTTTCCACAAGCTTCTTGTGGTCGCCTGCCTGCAAGGCCTCGACGATTCTTTTCTGGTTATTGACTGCCGCATCGGCAGCGTCGGGCGGCGTTTGGGGCGCCAGGTCTATCGGGGCGGAAGTTTTCTCCTCGCCACGTGCCGCGACAACTTCCTGGCGTTTTGCAATCCGATCGATGGCGGCTGTGTAGTCCGGCAAGGCTGGGAATTTGTCCTGGTAGAGCTCGCTGCCCGGCTTTCCCAGTTGCCTGGCCAAGATGTCCCTGTCGGCGGTGTCCTTGAGCGAAGTGAAAAGCTGCGTCCGCTCGTCGGCCTTGCTCAGCAAAGCGCTATTGGCGTTGATGCCATGGGCAGCGTCGTTCAAGAGATAGATTTGGTCAACACGTTTGCCGTCATCATGTCGCGTAAGTTCATAGGCGGAGCCGATGACCGTCATCGGGCCTTCGATTTTGTAGCCCTTGACGCCCCTGTCACCCGGCTCGCCGGTGCTGGCCTCGAAGGTCTTGCTCTGACTGCTGCCATCGGGTTTGAAGGTAACGGATTTGCCTTCGATCTTTTCGATCCGGCCGGCTTCACCGGCAATGAGATTCCTGTAGCTGCTGGTGACGCTGAGCCTGTCGCCGACCCTGAAACGGATATCCTTGTTGTTGAACGCCTTGAAGCTGACAGGGTCGCCACTCAGGCGACCGGATGCAAGGCCCTGTTTTTCGATCTCCTTGGCCAGCGCATCTACATCAACGCGCCGATTGGCATAGAGCATGCGGACCTTTTCGGGATCTGCCTTGATATCCCTTTCGTAAGCATCCGCCATTGCTTTCAGCGCCGACCCGGCGTCCGCTTTCTCGACAAGGGAGCCGGTTGCGGCGAGCGTTTCCACGAGCTTCTTGTGATCGCCAGCCTGCAGGGCTTCCACAATGGAAGTCTGCGAAAAATGACGCTCGCTGCCTGCAGAGTCAGCGCCTTGCATTTTCTGGTCATTCGAAGCCATATTTTTTTCTCCTGAGTCTTTGGTCGATCGTTTCTCTGAGACGTTTGAGGGGGCGTTCGTTGACGACAATTCCCAATTTGATCCCGGATCATCTTCCCGGTGCGGTATTGGACCCACTCGGCCATCAGTACCGATGATATGATCGACGTCCGCATACGTCGGTTGAACTGTGTTGGTGACCGAGGTTGCCAGTTTCAATCGTTCGAACAGGGAAGTGATATCTTCAACTTCCTCGGCAGAACTAACTGAGTGACGGGCCATTTTTTTGCGAGAATCGATTTCTTCCTTTGCCGCCGCTCGTTTCCGTTTCTCGATCGCTATCCCCAGGTTTGTTACCGTTGCGATCGTGACTTGGTGGCTTTCGTGGGCTGAGGTGTTAGCCGTCGATTCCGACCCGCAGAATTCCGGTTGCATTTGCTCTTCAGTCGTGATGACAGAAGACTGGAAAACTTCGAAGTCAATGGCGCTCGGGTAAAGGTCCGCGCTTTCCGGCATTTCCACATCCGATGTGGATGGTTCGTGCAGCTGGTTCTCCCCGAAGGAGCTTTCTTGTCTGCCTTGGAAGGAAAGCGGCGTCGTTGGAGAGATTTCCATCTGGTCGAGCGGCCTTAGCAAGTGCGCGTTCGAAACCGACGAGCGCTCTTGGAAGGCAGCAGGTTCGAGCGCTGGGAATTGAATGGAATTATTTGGCGCGCTTTGCTGAGTGAGCTTTGCACTGAGAGCCTCAACATTGTTTGCCACGAGGGGAGAAGCAATGACGTCGAGACGACTGCGATGCCTCGTCAGGCCGACATAGGTCAGCTTATCTGAAAGAGCACCATCACAGAGGAGAATGGCGTGATCAACTGTGGCCCCCTGACTCTTATAAATTGTAGCAGCATAGCCGTAGGTAAAACCCTTAAACTCGCTATCGGTCCAAGTGACGGTTCGTCCAGATCCGTCTAACCTTGCAGTAATGCGAACCCCAGCAGATGTGCCATTCTCAGCTCGGGAAGCTTCTGTGCTATTAAGTCCGACTACAGTTGCAAAAGTACCATTGCGGATGTCCGCTTGCAGACGGTTTTCGCTGAATATAATCCTGTCTCCCAAGACGAGATTAATCCTTTGCTGAACGCGTCTCGACGAACCCTCATCTATTCCAGATTCCGAACTTCCACTATCTATTACGCTTGACCACACACTCATTTGCTGGTCTTGCAATCCGGATTTGTCAACAAACCTCTGATGAAGAGCGATATTGGCGCGATTAACGCTCCTGTTGGAGTGTGCCATCACAAGACGATCATACACCGGATATCGGTCGCAAACTCTATTCATCTCCTCCAGCATGCGGTCAGTGATCTGGTCTGACGCCCTGACGTTTGAGCCGCTAGGAGGAGCATATACGAAATGGACGAGGCCCATTTGTTCGAGCGCTGTGAGATAGTGCCCGACGGCGCTCTTGGCATCGCGTCGTATGTCACGTCCGAGCTTTTCTGTTTCTATTCGCGACCGCGCGTCGAGCTGTCGAAGCGGCTGGACGAGTTCATAGCAGCCGGCTTGCTCCATAATAATCGGAAGCAGATCACCAGGTCCAACAGGGGGCAGTTGCCGATCGTCTCCCACACATATCAGTTTCGGCCTTTCGGTTGGGTGATAGGAAGTGGCATTTGCAACTGTCTCGATTAGTTGCGCGATCTCCTGCGTCTTGGCCATCGACATTTCGTCGATCACGACGATGGTATTTTTTCCGATGGTGCGGTCTTTCGCCTTGAAAGTCGTCGCGACGTCGCGAAGACCTTTCTCACGAAGCTCCTGGGCCGCCCGGTTGGTGGGTACGAAGGCAATCAACTTTATTTTCTCGGTCGGGAGCGCTTCCTCGTTGAACCTGTCCACCGCTTCGTTCAGGGCTCCAAGTACACTTGTTTTTGCGGAACCCGCTACGCCCACCATAGTGGAAGCTCGATTTCGCCTAGACAGATAATGTAATGCTCCTCTGAGCTCCGGTGTGAAAATGCCTCTATCGGCGACCATATCAACAATGGTTCCCGGAACGCCGAAGCTTTCTTCTGCGGAAAGATTGGTGACATGACGTACAGTATTCTGTTCCGCAGCTCTCAGCTCTGTAGAGGTGTAGAGAGGTTGGCCATCTGGAGAATCAAGCCGGGTCAGTTTGTCGCTTGCGACGACCTGTTGGAATAGCAGGTCGATTTCTTGTACCGGCCGTTTGTAGTGCGTGAGTGCCCGAGCCGCCGAAATCTTAAGTTGGTCTTGTCCGAAGCACGCATTGCGATTTGCGGCGTGGTTTACGACCCATTCCACAATATTGCTCTCGTCCAGCAGGTTACTGAACTGGCGAAGATCTGTCTGGAAGCGCGTAGGGACAGACGTGTCAACAGCAGCCATTCCGGGATCGGACATTACAATGTCGTCGGTTGGCATGCTTGCCACTCCTATTCCCCTCGCTTTCCAATCGTGTGTGATCAGCCAGCCAGGATGGAAAGTTCGGTAACGGTGCTGATTTCAAAACTCAATGAGCATCCGGTGCGGTCTCAAAGCCATTGAGGGGACATGGTGTTCATCAAAACCTAGAAGTCAGTTAGATGGCCCGCGTGGCTCCAAGTATATCTGAGGAAGAATTGAATTCCTTAAGCTCAGATGAGCAATCTTTCTATGGTGGATCGATTGCGAGGACTATAACTTGATATCAGGAACGCTTCTACACATGAAAAATTCAAAATCGCTACAAATGAAACTTTGGAAATGTTTACCTTTAAGGGTTACGGTTTGCAGTTTGTAATCATTAACGTTGGGTCGCTGGTTCGATCGAGCCTGTTCGTTGAAACGCGACTTTCATGCCTTTAGGCGAAGCGCGACAACAGTCCGCCGACGTCTGCGTGCTGAACCGTATGCTTCGAGATCTTCTCACCGCCACCTACCGACAATGATGTGACCAACCATGTCGCTCGGCTTAACTCAAGGAACACGAATATTGCACCTCTGTGCGGATTTCGGTCTTATTGTCGTAATGACTCTGGGAAGCTTCATGATCGTCTCCTGGAGCTTGATTGCACCCCGTGCGACCACACTCTCGCAGAGCGCTGGGCGCAGTTCACGCCTGCGGAAGTCCAGAGTGGCGTCAAGCTGGCGAGCGAAACCGGTCAGGTGCTGAAGACCATCGAAGGCTATATCGTCACGGTAAATCATGACGCGGACTCGAGCGCGACGTCGGCACGCGAACAGTCGGTCCGCCTTGCCGAGGTCAATACGGCAGTCAACCTGATAGACCAAATCATCAGCAGAATGCAGCGATGGCAAAGCGAGCAACGCGGCGAGCGCCTCGCGCGCGGGGTGAGGCCGCACGGCTTTGCGATCTCGTCGGCCGGTCGGACCTCTCGCCCGGTTTGCCTCCCCAGCACCGCGGATGGCGTCGGGTGTGACCAAGGCCATTGCCGACAAAGCTGCCGTCAAGCAGGTGGCTAGGCAAGAGTTCCGAGTTGCCCTCCCCGATCCGAACGGTGAACCTTTCGCACTCGGGGTGATTCCAAGAGGCTCGCCCACCGAACGAGAGGGGAGCGTCAGGACAGCCCTCGGTGATCGCGCCTCAGGCTTCATTCTTGCCCAGGGTTCGAAGAGATTTTTGCCGAACTCTCGGCACCCTCCTTAAGCGCCACACCGCTCAACTGCAAGCGCAGCGCCTCCCGGACGATCCAGGCGATCTTATCCGCGGCAATCTCGTAGCCGAGCCCGTCGGCGTGAATATTCGAAATGCAGTTACGCTCGCTGTCGCGCCGTCCTGCCTGGGGGCGGAAGGTGATGTAGGCACCCAGACTGTCAGGCACGCTTAACCCCGGTCTCTCGCCGATCAGGACGATTGCAACCTCCGCACCGAACGCCGCCGCCGCCTCGTCGCCGAATGCTACCCGCGCCTGTTCGCCCAAAATCACCGGGGCGACACTGAAGCCGCCAAGACGCTTCATGCATGCCTTGAAAAGCGGAACGGCATGACGCTCGACCGCCGAGGCGGAAAGCCCGTCCGCGATGACGAACGCGATGTCATGGCTATCCCCTGGCATTGGAAGATCGGCTGCAAGCGGCTGGCGACCCAGATCCGGGCGCGACAAGTAGATGGTACGATCCGTGGCGCAGGACCTGATCCGGATCGTTGATACCGGTGCAAGCTGCTTGGCGAGGGCGACAAAATCCACTTGACCGTGCACGGCGTCCCTGGCCTTCGCATGGGCCAGCTGGAAATCCAGAATTGCCGAGGTCGGCAACGCGTCGCCCGCTCTACCGAGTCCAATCCGGGCGCGTGTCGAATGGCGGAAGCGCTCAAACGGGTCTCGACCCCAACTCATGCGGACACCCCGTAGCTCAAGAGATTGCGAGAGAATTGGCCCGAGGCGCTGGCGGGCGCCAGCCGGCCCGAGTGATCAAGCATGCCCATGCGATTGAGCCAAGCCTCAAATTCGGGCGCCGGCGGACGATTGAACTGATGCCTGAGGCCGACAATATCGTGATAAGACAGGCTCTGGTAGTTAAGCATGACGTCATCAGCGCCGGGCACGGCAATCATGAAACTGACGCCCGCGACAGTCAATAGCACCATCAGATTGTCCATGTCGTCCTGGTCTGCCTCGGCATGGTTGGTATAGCAGACATCGACCCCCATCGGCACACCGAGCAGTTTTCCGCAGAAATGATCCTCTAGCCCGGCGCGAATGATCTGTTTGGCGTCGAACAGATATTCCGGTCCGATGAAACCGACCACGGTGTTGACGAGCAGCGGGCGGAGTTCACGTGCGACTGCGTAAGCCCGCACCTCGACCGTCTGTTCATCCACGCCGTGATGTGCATCTGCCGAAAGAGCGCTGCCCTGACCGGTCTCCAGATACATCACGTTGTTTCCGACGCTGCCGCGCTTCATCGACAGCGCGGCGTCATTGCCTTCCCTGAGAACGGCGAGATCGACGCCGAAACCATTGTTGGCAGCCTCAGTGCCGGCAATCGACTGGAACACAAGATCGAGCGGCGCCCCGGCCTCGATCGCCTTGATGGAAGTGGTGACATGAGTCAGCACGCAGGATTGGGTGGGAATCTCGAACCGCTCGCGCAGCCGGTCGAAAAGGACCATCAACCTGGTGCAGGCATCGAGGTTGTCGGTGGCGGGATTTATGCCGATCACCGCATCGCCGATTCCGTAGAGAAGGCCGTCGAGTGTCGAACCGGCGACGCCTTCTGGATCGTCGGTCGGGTGGTTGGGCTGGAGCCGGCTCGACAGCCTGCCCGGCAGGCCGATGGTGGAGCGGAAGGCAGTGACCACGTTACATTTACCGGCAACGGTGATCAGATCGTGATTGCGCATGATCTTGGAGACCGCCGCGACCATTTCCGGCGTGAGGCCCGTCGCAAGTGCTGCCAGCCTTTCGGTTGTCGCGTCGTAGGAGAGAAGCCAATTGCGAAACTCGCCGACCGTCATATGTGAAACTGGCGCGAAGGCAATTGGGTCGTGGCGATCGATGATCAACCGGCTGACCTCGTCGACTTCGTAGGGGATCAACAGATCCTCCAGGAATGTCTTGAGCGGCATGTCGGCAAGCAGGCAGCGGGCAGCGACCCGCCGCTCGTTGCTTGACGCTGCAACCCCCGCAAGCACATCGCCTGACTTGAGTGGCGAGGCACAGGCCATGACCGATTTCAGGTCGGCGAAGACATGGCGCTCGCGTCCAAGTATGATCGAATACATTTTATCTCCGCTCGTGGGTATCAGGCAGCCCATTTCTTGCGCAAGGGCGAAGCTACCTTCAAGATTGTAAGTCCAGCCCGAACTGGGCAGTGCGGGCGCCATGCCTCCTGAAAGCTATGCACGATCCATGCCACTCCTGGCTTGGGCGCGCGCGGTCCATTCATCGAAGGGCTTGTGCTCCTAAGGTGCCTCCGGACGATGCAAGCCGTGACCGAAGCATTTCGGATCCGCCATGGATCATGAGGCGTTCGGAACTCGATTGCCCGAGGCGGCTTCAACTGACCGTTTGCCCGGCCTTCACTGTCGAGGCTGCCTTTCCAATGAGCCTGGAGAGATAGCTGCCAACCGCAGCTTGGTCATCCGCGGCCACCAGGAGGTCATTTCTCACCTCTATCATGACATTTGGAATACCGTTCGCGATGCCGTGCTCGACGAGCGTGTGCGTGACCCCATCGGCTGGACCGTATGGCTGGTTGCGCATGACGACATACTTGCGATCGGCCCCTTCGAATTCCGCGAGAATTGCATCTGCGAGCGTCGTGTCGCTGTCGTGCAATATCCCGATCTCGACCTCGCGCTTCTTGCCGAAATAGACGGGGGTGAAACTATGGACTGTGACGAGCATCGTCCCGCGCCCCTGGGCCTTGCGAGAGGCGAGAATTTCGGACAGTCCATCACGAAAGGGTAGATAAATCTCGTTGATCCGCGTCAGGCGATCTGCTTCCGGCATGCTCTGATTTCCCGGAACGTCATAGATCTCGCTTTTGCCAACAATTGCAGACACTGCCTCCGGCGGGCGATTGCAGTCGTAAACGAGCCGCGAAAAGCGCTGGTAATAGAGGACCGCATCGAGAGATGACGAAAGATATCGTGCGAGTTCCAGGGCGCCCGGATCCCAGGCGATATGACTTGAACGCGCAGACGCATCAAGGCCGAGGTCGCCGAGTGAAGGCGGGATCAGGTGTGAAGCATGCTCGCATACGATTACAAACTTGCCGAGCGCGGCCTTGTTTTCGATCGCGATTGCAGACTCGCCAGGGGCGAGCAACGACAATTTACCCATAACAGTCTCCGTTGATATCCACACAATAACAACGAAAACAATAAAAGCAACATGATATCAACATTGCATAAAGTAGCCCTCTGTCGCGGTGGAGGTTTCGCCACGTCACGGCCCCTCGTTCGCTACGCCGATTTCTAACTGTTGCCGAAAACATGGGCAAAATGCCTGCAAAATATGCCTTTTTGTAAGGCAGATCCTCAGAGCATTTTATCCAATTCCCATCCTGTGCCGACGCTTGTGCTGTCAGCCGCGATCACTCTCATGGCGATTTTCTTAGCTACGGAAATTGAAAAACCCTCATCGGGTGTGTTGACAAACGCAAAATATCCACATAAATCCACATTCCAAGGAGATCGCAATCGTGGATTTTTCAGTTCTTTCGCTCAGCTCAGCAATTGTTTCCGGCAAGCTCACATCCGAAGCGCTCGTTCAGGAATGCCTGGCGCGCATTGCGCGGCTGAACCCCATCGTCAATGCCTTCAGCCAGGTGTTTGAAGAACAGGCCCTCAAAGAAGCGAGGGCCTGCGATCGCGAGGCAGCCGAAGGTCGGTTCCGTGGTCCTCTTCATGGTATCCCGATGGGCGTGAAGGACCTCTTCTTCGTGGAAGGGCAGCTATGCCAGCGCGGATCTCGTGCCTATAAGGATTTCGCTCCCAAGATGACGGCGCCGATCGTCCAGAGGATGATTGACGCCGGATCTATCATCATCGGCAAGACGACAACTACCGAAATGGGGTGGTCCGGTTCCGGCTTTTCCGAATTCTATGGCCCGACGCGCAATCCATGGGACCCCAAGCTCACAAGTGGTGGTTCGAGCTCGGGTTCGGGTGCTGCGCTCGCGGCCCGAATGGTTCCCTTCACATTGGGGTCCGATGGTGGCGGTTCCGTGCGCATCCCGGCAGCTTTCTGCGGTGTGTTTGCCATGAAGGGCTCGCTGGGGCGCGTTCCGGCTTGGCCCTGGAGCGCGACGGAGATGCTGTCCCACGCCGGTCCGATGAGCGTCACGGCAAAGGATAGCGCTTTCTTGTTCAATATTGCCAAGGGGCCCGATCCGCGAGACCATCAGGCGCTGCCGGACGACGGAGCAGATTACACTGAAACGCGATCGACAAAGTCCCTCCGGATTGGTTTTGCACCAAGCCTCTTCGGGTTCAAAGTCGCGCCGGAAATCGACCGGGTCGTGCGCGAAGCGGTCGATGCGCTCACCAAGGCGCTCACTATCGATGTTCGTTCGGTTTCCCCGGACTGGGAAGATCCGATCCGTATCTTCGAGACACTCTGGGTTGCCGGCCGGGGCGTCGCCTATGGGTCCCAGTCGGATCTTTCCGATTTTGGCAGCGGTTTCCGTGCGCTCGTCGAAGCGTCGGCACGCTACGATCTTAAGGATTATCTCTCGGCTGCGAAAGCGCGCGCGGAATTTGCTGGTCGCGTGCACGCACTCTTTGAGGACGTCGACCTGCTCCTCTTGCCAACCATCCCGGTCGAGCCGTTTGCGGCGGATCGGGAGGCGCCCGAAGGGTTCCAATCGCCCTCGGAAGTCCTCGCGTGGACGGGCTGGACGCCCTTTACATATCCCTTCAATCTTTCCGGCAACCCGGCAGCCTCGTTGCCTTGCGGCCTGACCGTCAACGGGTTGCCCGTTGGCCTGCAGGTCGTCGGCCGTCGCCACGCCGATGCGCTTGTCATGGCATTCTGCCAGCAGGCCGAGGACCATCTTTTCAAAAACAACAATCCTCCACTTGTCGTTGCTGGCGACAAGATGGGGTGGGGAACGCCCAGCAAATCAACTGTGGAGATGTCGTCATGGAGTTCAATAGAAGATCGCTCTTAAAGAGTTCGGCGCTTGCGGGCATCGCACTTGGCATGCCTATCCTCAATACTAAGTTCCTGGTCAACCCGGCCAATGCCGCGGAAAACAAGGTCCTTAAATTTCTCTCGGCCGAAACTCTGACCGGCAACTGGGATCCGTCTTCTCACACGACGCTGGCGCAGATCAACCTTGAGAGCTTTGTGTTCGGTTATCTAACCCGCGCACCGATGACGCCGGAAAAGCCTGACGAGCTCGTCATGGAACTGGCGACCGAGATGAAGCTGATCGACGAGCACACGCTCGAATTCAAGCTGCGCGAAGGCGTCACCTTCCACGACGGCAAGCCGTTCAGGGCCGAAGACGTCAAGGCGACATTCGAGTATGCAAGTCGCCCCGACCGACCGGCCGCCTGGTATCCCGGTCCCTGTGAAGTCGAAGTCGTCAGCGATTACGTCGCGCGCGTCAAGACCGACAAGGCCGGCTACCCCGCAAGCCTTTTCTGGTTCCTGTCCTCCTTCCTGCCGATCATGTCGGCAAAGGACGTCGCCGACCCGAAGACGCTCTCTGCCCGGCCGAACGGCACCGGTGGTTTCAAGTTCGTCAAGCAGGACGGCAACACGACCGTTCTCGAGGCCTTCGACAATTTCTACCTCGGCAAGCCGACGATTCCCGGACTGCATTTCAGCTTCGTCGGCGATGCGACGACCCGGACACTGGCGCTTCTGAATGGCGAGGCCGACCTTATCGAACGCCTTGAAGCCGAACAGGTCGAAACGATCGAAAAGACCGGCGGCTTCCAGCTTCACAAGGCGATCTCGGTCGAGAACAAGTATCTTTGGTTCCGTTGCTCGAAGCCGCCCTTCAACGACTGGAGACTGCGTCGCGCCGTGTGCCACGCGATCGACCGGTCGGTGATCGACGATATTCTCGGCGTTTCCGGTCACGCGTCGAACTGCTACGTGTCTCCGGTCAAGTTCGGCTATGTCGATATCCCGAACTATCCGAAGTTCGATCCGGACCAGTGCCAGAAGCTTTTGGCGGAAGCCGGCTTCCCGAAGGGCGAAGGTCTGCCCGAACTCGAATACATCACGTCGGTCGGCTTCTACCCGAAGACCAAGGAATATGCCGAGGCCATCACGGCGATGCTTCAGGAACAGGGCTTCCCCGTCAAGCTCAACGTCATGGAAGTCGCGGCCTGGGGTGACGCGCTCTACGATCGTCCCGGCGGCGGGCCCGGTCATATGATCGACTGCGGCTGGTCGACGGGTTCGCCGGAACCCGATCTGGTGCTGAGGACCCATTTCCACTCGACGACGCACCGCATCTGCGGCATCCAGGATCCGGAAATCGATGCTGCCCTCGACAAAGAGCGCAACGCCTCAAAGCCCGAGGAACGCAAGAAGGTCATTCAGACCGAGCTGATGCCGTTGCTGGCGGAGAAGACGCCATCATTTTCTCTCTTCACGTCCGTTTTCATCCACGGCATGCGTGATGGCCTGAGTGGTCTCTACATCTACCCGAATGGTATGATGGACGCCAACAAGGCGACATTGGCCTGATCCAGCGCTGCGGCCACTGCCTGGCAGTGGCCGCCTTGGCCCCGACAGACTAGGGTAAGTACATGTTCCTTCTATCATTCCTGATGAGACGGCTTCTGCAGGGGGGCCTGATCATCCTTCTCGTCATATTCATCATCTTCACGCTGTTGCGTGTGGTGCCGGGTGACCCCGCGCGCCTTATCGTCGGCGGCATGGCCCCTGATGCGGTCGTGGCGATGAAGGCAAAGGAACTTGGTCTCGATCGGGCCATCCCGCTGCAATTCGTCTCCTATCTTGGCCATTTGGCGACCGGCGATCTTGGCACGTCGTTCGTCAGGCCGAAGAGCGGGGCGAGCCTGGCCGGCTCGGCCTATAACGACCCGACACGCGAAGAGCGGGCGAAGGTCCTAGATCTCATTCTCGATACACTCCCGATGACCCTGCAGCTCGCAGCCGTCGCACTGGTCATCGCGTTGCTCGTTGCTGTTCCGCTCGGCCTTGCCGGCGGGCTCTATCAGGGTCGCTGGCCCGACAAACTCGCGCTCGCATTGGGGTCGATCTTCGTCTCGACCCCGAACTTCTGGCTGGGCATCGTGCTGACGCTCTTTCTGTCGGTGAAGCTCAGGCTTCTGCCCGCGATCGGCTACAACGGCTTCGAATACACCATTCTGCCCGCGATCGTGCTCGCGGTGGAGATTGCGCCGTTCATCCTGCGTACGTTGACCGTTTCTGTCGCTCAGGTGTTGCGCGAAGACTTCATTCAGCTTGCTGCTGTTAGAGGCCTGAGCCGCGGGCGCACGATCTTCTCGCATGTGCTGGGCAATTCCGCGGTCCCGTTGATCAACTTGCTGGGTGTGCAACTCGGCATGCTTCTGGGCGGCGTCCTCGTGGTCGAGTTCATCTTCGACTATCCGGGCCTTGGGCTCCTGACGATCAATGCCGTTCAACAGCGCGACTTTCCGCTCATCCAGGGCGTCGCGATCTTCATTTCCGTGATGTTCGTGGTGATCAACATCCTGGTCGATCTTATCGCGATGACCATCGATCCGAGACTGGAATACTGAGATGACCGATATCGTAGAATTGAGCGCCACCGAGCGCACCGTCGTCAAGCGCGGCACCACACCGACCAGACGCATGTTGCAAATTGCCGTGGGGCGCCTCGACTTTCGCATTGGCCTCATCGGCTTCGGATTGCTGCTTGGACTTGCGATTCTCCTGCCATTTGTCAGTTCGGTTGATCCGCTCAAGATGGCCTACAGCCACAAGTTTATTCCGCCATTCCCTTCCGAGGGCTGGCAATGGCCTTATGTGCTCGGTACCGATCAACTCGGCCGTGACGTTCTGATGCGCTGTCTCGTCGGACTGTGTTATTCGCTGTTCATCGGCGTGACGACCGTGGTTCTGATGTTCATCGTCGGCTGCAGTCTCGGTCTTCTTGCCGGTTTTCGTGGTGGTTGGCTCGATACGGTCATCATGCGGCTGACCGATGCTCAGCTGTCAATTCCGATGATCATTCTTGCCATCACCATTCTCGGCGTGTCACGCCCGACCGTGCCTGCGATCATCCTCGTGCTTGGCCTCTCCGGCTGGCCGCTCTATGCCCGCGTCGCGAGATCCGTGGCGCTCGGCGAACGCAATCGCGGCTATGTTCTCGGTGAGAGGGTTCTCGGTGCCTCGGACCTTCGCATCATGCTGTTGTTTGTGGCGCCTGTCGTTCTGCCTCCGATCGCCTTCGTCGCTGTGCTCGATATCGCCCGCATGATGATCTTCGAGTCGATCCTCGGCTTTCTCGGTCTCGGGGTTCAGCCGCCGACACCGACATTCGGCAACGTGATCGCGGATTCACGAAAGTATCTGCTGAACGCATGGTGGATCGCGACGATGCCCGGTCTGTTCCTGCTGATATCGCTGACCTGCCTCAATCTGATGGGTTCGGCGTTGGAGCGCGCGCGCAATGCGGTTCTGAGAGGGGATGCGTAAATGAGTGATCCAATCCTAGCTGTCTCCAATCTCTCGGTCGATCTCCTGCGGGATGGCGGCAAACGGCGCATCGTCGACAATGTGGACTTTGCGCTCCAGCCAGGCGAAGTTCTCGGCCTCGTCGGCGAAGCCGGATCGGGCAAGTCGGTGCTGGCGCGTGCCATGGTGAACGCCATTCAAGCACCGCTGGAAATCTCTTCCGGTCAGGTGATTTTTGAAGGAAAGGACGTCCTCTCCCTCGATGCGCGGGGTCTTCGGTCGATCAGAGGAAACCGCATTGGCTTCATCGGTGCAAACCCCATGGGTTCGCTTGATCCGAGGCTGCCGATCGGCCATCAGATCGTCGAGAAGCTTCGATCTGTCCGGCCTGATATCGGTAAGGCGGAAGCGAAGGAAAAAGTTCTCGATCTCCTTGGCCGGGTGCATATTCCCTCACCGCGCTCTCGCTTCCACGAGGCGCCCTTCCAATTCTCCGGCGGTATGATGCAGCGCGTGATGATTGTCGATGCGCTCGTTTCCGAGCCATCGCTTGTTATCGCCGACAATATTACGCAGCCGCTCGATGTAACGGTCGCAGCCCAGATTATCCGGCTTATCGACAGCCTCAGGCAAAGCCTCGACACGGCGTTCCTGTTTATCTCTTCGTCGTTACCGGTGGTGTCACAGATTGCCGAGCGAACGCTCGTCATGCAAGGCGGCCGCATCGTCGAACGGGGCAAGACTGCCGATATTGCTGCCAACCCGCAGCAAGCCTATACGCGCGCCCTCCTCTCGCGCATTCCATCGATCTGGAAGAACGTGTCGGCGCCGGAAGCAAAAGACGGTGAGGCTGTCCTGACCGTCGAAAATGCAACCCGAACCTATAGCGTGCGCCGGCGCGATGCGTTCAATGCCTTCAACGAAGTCAAGGCGGTTCGGGACGTGTCCTTTACCGTCAAGGCGGGTGAAAATTTTGGCATCGTCGGGGAAAGCGGTTGCGGCAAATCCACGCTTACGCGCCTGCTTGCCTGGCTCGAACAGCCAAATGCCGGTCGCATTGCGTTCCTCGGGAAGAACCTCTCGAGTCTCTCTGCTCGTTCGTTGACGGAGATGCGCAAATCGTTCCAGCTTCTGCTGCAGGACCCCTATGGATCGCTGCCGGCGGGCATGTCGATCATACGCATGATCGAGGAGCCGCTTCTGATCCACGGCGTCGGCCGGCGTGATGCCGAGCAGCGCGCGCAGGAGGCCATGCGCGAAGTCGGCCTTCATGCGGACCTCGCCGAACGATTGCCTGTGGGGCTTAGCGCCGGGCAGCGCCAGCGCATCAACATTGCTCGAGCCCTGGTGCTGAAGCCGCGCCTCTTGATCCTTGACGAGACCTTGTCGGCGCTCGACCAGGTCGAGCAGGCCGAGCTCCTCGATCTCTTCAAACGGCTCCAGGCGGCACACGGGTTTTCCTACATTTTCATATCTCACGACCTGGCGCTGGTCCGTCGTATCTGTCACCGCGTGGCGGTCATGTATCTAGGGCGCATCGTCGAACTGGCTGACAACACGACGCTTTTTGAACATCCGCACCACCCGTATACGCGGGCGCTGCTGAGCGCCATGCCGACGCTGGAGGAAAACCGTTTCCCGGGCGCGCAATATCTGCTCGATGGCGAGCCCCCGAGCCCCATTCATCTTCCGGTCGGCTGCTCGTTCCGTTCGCGCTGCCCGCGCGCGCAGAGCGACTGCGAAAAGACCGATCCGATGCTTGTGGGTTCTGATGGCGGGAATTACGCAGCCTGCCTGCATCGGCATGAGGACGAGGCGGTCCATGTCCAGTGAGATCCGCAAGGAGATCATCCTGGAGCGTCTCGGCCGTGATCAGCGCGTCAGCGTTGTCGAGCTTTCAGCAGAGTTCGGCGTTTCGGGCGAAACCATTCGCCGCGATCTGAAGAACCTCGAAGCAGAAGGTGCTGTGCGCCGCGTGCATGGCGGCGCAATTCCAGCCGGCCGCACAGCCGACACGCCGATTACCGAGCGCATCAAGCTCAACTCGACTGAGAAGGATGCGGTTGCCGGCGTGGCGCGCAACCTGATCAATGACGACTGTGTGATCTTCCTCGATACCGGCACGACGACGCTTGCGCTCGCGCGCCGGCTGATCGGCTTCAAGAAGCTTCGGCTCTACACGAATTCCCTGATGATTGCACAAGCCGCCTGCCAGCATTTCGGCGTCAGCGTGCACGTGACGCCTGGAAATCTGCGACCGGTCGAGCAGGACCTGGTCGGCTATGACACGCTATCCTACATCCAGCAGTTCCACTTCGACATGGTCTTCATGGGTGCCGCGGCAGTCAATGTCGAATATGGCTTCATGGACTATGAAGAAGACGAGGCGCGAATCCGTCAGATCCTCATAAAGCGGTCCTCGCGAAGCGTCATGCTGGCCGATCATTCGAAGTTTGGAAGGGTCGGCAATGTGATCACCGCTCCCTTCGGGCAAATCGGTGCGCTTGTGACCGACCGGCGTCCGCCGGAAGACATCCTCGGCGCCGTTCGGGCAGAAGAACTGGAGATCATCCATGCTTGACGCGGCGACGACACGGCGGACGGATTTCGATGCGATCTTCGACCGAATTTCTGCCATCGGTGCTCATCCCGGAGCGGGAGTGACGCGCCTCGCGGCGAGCGCCGAGGACGGCATGGCGCGAGGTGTTTTTGCCGTGTGGATGGAACAGGCAGCCGTCCAGATCGCGAATGATGCGATCGGCAATCAGTTTGCCTGCTTCGATTGGGCCGGTCAGGATGCGCCCTGGATTTTTGCGGGCTCGCATCTGGACACCCAACCCCGAGGCGGTCGTTTCGACGGCACCTTGGGTGTCCTGACTGCCGGACAGGCCGCGCTCGCTATTCACGCCGAGGTGCAACGCGGACTGTGCAAACCGCGCTACAACCTCGCGGTGGTCAACTGGACGAATGAGGAAGGCGCCCGCTACCAGCCGAGCCTGACCGGCAGCACGGTCTTCTCCGGCGCATTGGCGCTTGGCGATGCATTGGAACTACGCGACGGAGACGGCGTATCCCTCAAGCGCGCGCTCGAGGCCATAGGCGTCAGCGGCAGTTCGGGAATTGTTCCCCCTCCCCCGAAAGCCTATGTCGAGCTGCATGTCGAGCAGGGACGGAAACTTCTCGAAGCGGGCCGAAAGATCGGCGTCGTCGAAGGAACCTGGGCGGCGCGCAAGAAGACCGTCCGCTGGATCGGCCGGGCAGCGCATACGGGTCCGACGCCGATGGCCGATCGCCGAGATGCGCTTCTCGCCGCAGCAAGAGGAATTGCCGCCTTCGAAGCAGTCGTCGCGGCCAGCCATCCCCTCCTCCACCGCTCCGCTGCGCGCCTCGTGGTCGAGCCCAACTCGCCGAACGTTGTCGTCGACCGGGCGACTGTGTGGTTCGAGCTCAGGGGGCCTGACGTGGCCGAACTCGACATGGCAGGTGAGCTCGCCCTTGCCGCGCTCGAAAAGGCGGCAGCCGAAACCGGCACGCAGCTGGAAATCGTCGCCGATACTTTGCGCGATCCCGCCAGCATGGACAGGCGGTTAATGGCACTCGTCGATCGCACGGCACGTTCTTGCGGTTTCGAGCCATTGACCATGCGTTCGGTTGCAGGCCACGATGCTGTCGCCTTGCAAAACAGTGGTATCCCGTCGGCGCTGATCTTCATTCCGAGCGTCGATGGCATCGCCCATCATCCCGACGAACTGACCGAGCCACAGGACGTGCAGGCGGGGCTGGCGGTGCTGACCGCCACGCTTCGCAACATCATTGAGGGAGAGTTCCATGCAGGATGATGCTGCAGTTCAGGCTGCGCTCGACGCGGTCGGCCTTTCCGGCGCCACCCTCTCAGCTCCGATTGGCGGAGTGGTGTCGCCCATTCACCGCGGCGTCGAAAATCTCTGCTTTTTCGCAAGCAAGGCGGATCAGCCGCGGGTTTTCGTCAAACGTCTCCACGATGACATGTCTCGGTTTGTTGCCCTGAACCATGTGGCGGAGGCCAGCCGCAAGGCAGGCGAACTGGGCATTGCCCCGCGGCTCATCCATGCCGCTCCCGAGGGCGGCGTCCTGGTATTCGAAGCGCTTGGCGAGGAATGGGCGTGGGGGCATGCCGATGTCCTTCGCCGCCCGCGGGTTCTCGAAAATCTTCTGACGGCAAAACGCAGCTTCCATCAGGCTGAGAGGCTTGGCGAAACGCGCAGCGTTTTCGAGCTCGTTGCCGCCTACCGGCAGCTTGCCGAAGGAGCGGATGTGATCTTGCCAGCACCGGTATTCACCGTCTCTGCTGCCGTCGAGCGCATTGCCGGCGCCATCGGCGCCGCAGGTGTCGATACGGTCCCGTGCCACGCGGACGGCATCTCGTCGAACGTCATGGTCGGACCGGACGACGGAGTTCGGCTGGTCGATTTCGAGTGGGCGCGCCAGGCGGACCCCGCGTACGATATCGGAACCGTGCTGGCCGAACTCCTCCCATTCGATGGCGAGGCGCTGCTGGCCATTGAAATCGCAACCGGAAAGCCGGATGCGAGCGTGCTCGCGCGGGCACGCCTTTATGGAGCGGCCGACGATCTCATGTGGGCGCTTTGGGGCTTCATCAATGCCGCACGCTCGCCGCGCAAGCATGTTGAATTCTTCAAATACGCCGAATGGCGGCTTCTGAGAGCCCGCACGGTCATCGAAGGACCACGCTTTGAAACATGGCTGAAACAGGTCTGATGGAGAGAGCGATGAGACTGAGATTGGGTGAAGGCGCATCGCAGGCCGAGCAGGCGATCGAGCAGGCCATCATAGCCGTGGCGGACTGGCGAGGCCTCGAGGTTTCCTACGAACCAGTACCCGGGGGCATCAGCAATCCCAACTGGCGGGTTTACGTCGAAGGTGCGCCGCACAGCTTCTTCGTGAAGATACCCGGCGCTGGGACCGAAATGTTCATCGACCGGAGAACTGCCAACGAAGCCGGCCGCAGGGCGCACGAGGCGGGCGTCGGCGCCCGGATCATCGAGTTCTTCCCCGAAACGGGGGTCGAGGTGAGTGAATTCGTCGAGGGGCTCAGAACATCGACAAACGCCGATTTTCTTGATCCTGTCATCCGCCTCAACGGTCTTCGTGCGCTGAAGGCCTTCAACGACACCGCACCGCTTTCGCAGCGAAAGACCACCTTCGACATGATCGACGAACATTTCCAGCAGGTCCTGGAGCTTGGCGGCGATTTCCCGAGCGACTTCGGCTGGATGAATGCGCGCTATCGCGAGGCGCGAGCTGCGCTCGAGGCATCGGGTCTCGATCTCGCGCCCTGCATGAACGACACACTGGCCGGCAATTTCCTCCTTCATTCCGATCGCCGGGTCATGCTTGTCGATTTCGAATACGCCTCCACCAATGATCGGGCGGCGGAACTCGCGCTTTGGTTCTGCGAGATGTGCTTCTCGCCGGAGACCGAAAAGGAACTGATCGAGGAATATTATGGCCGGGCGGATCCGGGCGTTCTGGCGCGGATCGCTTTGTTCAAGGCTCTCGTCGACCTCAAATGGTCGACCTGGGCGATGGTGCAGAACGAAGTCTCGCGTCTTGACTTCGACTTCTTCAAATATGGGTTCTGGAAACATATGCGCGCGCGTTTCGCAATGAGCAATTCGCTGTGGCCGCAATGGCTGAAGGCGGTCTGACACATGCAAAGCACTGAAGAGGTGATCTCTCCCGATTTTCTTCGCCGCCTCGCGGCAGTTGCCGCCCGCGAGACATTGCCCCGGTTCCGGTTGCCGGGAGCCGTCGTCAACAAGATTGCCGGCGGGTTCGATCCGGTCACCGAAGCCGACCGCGAAACGGAGAAAGCGCTTCGAGCGCTTATCCGTTCGGAATATCCCGATCACGGCATCCTGGGCGAAGAGTTCGGCAATGAAGGCGCGGATGCGGGCCTGGTCTGGGTCATCGATCCGATCGACGGAACCAGGTCGTTCATATCAGGTATCCCGCTCTGGGGCACGCTTGTCGGGCTGACCAGGGATGGTGATGCGGTGGCCGGCATGATGGCGCAGCCTTTTATCGGGGAATTGTTTTATGCGACGGGCAACGGCGCATACTACGAGGGCCAGCACGGACAAACGCGGCTCGCAACCAGCGCGACGAAGAACCTTGCCGACGCGACGCTCTTCACAACGACGCCGGCGATCTTCGAAGCCGACCGGAGAGCAAGCTACGACCGGCTCGAAAAACAAGTGCGGCTCGCGCGTTACGGGACCGATTGCTATGCCTATTGCATGCTTGCGGCAGGGCAGATCGACTGCGTCGTGGAAGCGGGCCTCTATCCCTACGACATCGTTGCCCTCATTCCGATCATCGAGCAGGCCGGCGGCGTCGTGACGGACTGGGACGGGGGACCGGCAGAAAATGGCGGCGGTATCGTGGCGGCGGCAAATTCCTCCCTGCATGCGCAAATCATGGCTTTCCTGCACGGGGATTGACCACGGGGCTTCCTCAGACGGCGGACACCGGTCTGACGCTTTCGGTATGGTCAACCGTGGATGATTTCGAGGTCGCCCCTTTTGGCGGCCGCCAATATATTTGCCGGGGGACGTTGATCGGTGACCAATGTGTTAACGCTGGAAAATGCGGCGGTAATGACATTGCCCGTCTTGCCGCACTTGGAATGATCGGCCAGCATGATGCTTCTGGCCGTCTGCTTCAGCAGAGCCTGGCGAATTCGCGCTTCATCCTCTTCATAGTCCATGAAGCCATACTCCGCCGCGATTGCCGCCGCACCCATAAAGACCATGTCAAAGTGGAATTGCTGGATGTAGGACAGCGTATCATAGCCGACCAGATCCTGCTCAATCGGGCGGAGATTTCCCGGCGTCATTTGGACCCGGACGCCGAAATGCTGGCAGGCGGCTTGCGCGATCATCAGGGAATTGGTGTAGAGCCGCAGCTTCTTGAAGCCAGTCAGGTGGCGCGCAAGGGACAGGGTGGTGGTGCCTGTGTCGAGGAAAATGGCGCAGTCGTCGGTTATGAGGTTGCGCGCCATCTGCGCGACCGCGTCCTTTTCGAGCGCATTGAATCTGATGCGGTCGGTAATCGGCACATCCGCGGTTCGGCCGGCCGGTATAGCGCCTCCGTGAACGCGCCGAACGGCTCCCTCGGCCTCCAGATCCTTCAGGTCGCGCCGAATGGTTTCACCCGAAACACCGAACTCTGTCGAAAGCTCCAGAACGCTGACGCGTTGATCACGATCGAGTCGTTCGAGAATGACTTCTTTGCGAACTTCACTCGACATTGACAGCTTCGTCCTCGGGTCGGTGCGGGGGTCGACAGCAACGCTGATGCTGACAATCCCTTAAAGCGGCAGATCTATCTCGCAAGCCTTCGGAAAAGGTTGCGAGATGCTTGTAAGGATGACGGTGAACCGGGAAGTCGACGACGTTGTCCTTGGATTTGTGTATTTATGTGGTGTTTGCGGATCTTTCAAACAAATTACGCGATCTTCCACCGCGCAATGACCATCCCGCCCGCGCGAGAATCGCTGCCTATGTGATCAGCAACGCGCTTGCCTTCCATACAAAATGAACCCTTCGATCGAAATCCTGGTCCGGAGTGAATGCGATTCTGTCCCTGCTCCATGTGGGAATGTTGGAATATTGAGGGCATATCACCGGAGAATTGAGCTAAAATCCACAAAAGCAACATCTGAAAACCTCAAGGTTCTTGAGGGCGTGCCTAAGCAACATATTGAAAATAGAAAGAAAGTTATGACCCGTAACGGATTTTTCAGAACTGTCGTCGATGATGATTAGCAACTGTTTGACTCGAAATGGATTCAAAATGCAGATTTTCCACAATGCTTTGCAATTGTCCCACCGCATGCGATCCATTAAGGCCAAGTTTGCCGTGGTGATCATAGGGACAGCGATCGTCTCTTGCGCGTCTGTCGGAGCATTGAGCTACCAGATCGGAAAGAACGGTTTGATCGAGGCGAGCAAGATCCGCCTTGAAGCGATTGCAGCCAATCAATCGAAGGCGCTCCGGGCCTATGATGAACGGGTCGAGCAGACGCTGACCGAGATCGCGCAGAGCCAGTCGCTCGGAGAGATGACGGAGCAGGCCGGAAAGGCCATCGCAATGTCTGATGCCAAGATAAGGGAGGCGTTCCAGGACATGTCGAAGAGCCCCGCACAAAGAGCGGCTTTCGACGGATCGACCGTCAAGATGCTCTATGCCGTCAAGCATAGCTCGGTGCATGGGCCACTCTTCAGCGCCTGGAAGAATGCCGATCTCAGCGATATCTTCGTCATCGATAACAATGGCCAGGTGGTCTATACGGTCACCAAGGGACCCGAGTTCATGGCGGCCGTCCAGGATTCGCAGAATGCCGCCCTGAAGTCCCTGTTTGCCTCATCCATCGCCGGACCGGCCGACCAAGTGTATCGGACGGGGTTCGTTTCGTTCAAAAGCGAGGAAAGCGATGTTTCGGCTTTTCTTGCCAAACCCCTTGCCAACGTTGTCTGGGGCTCTGTCGTCAAGCGCGGCACCGTCGTGATCCGTATCGCGCCGGCAAAGCTTTTGGCGCTCATTTCGCCCGAGGGCTTGGGACGGAGCGTCGACGAGGCGTTTCTGATTGCCGCCGACGGCACCTTGAGAGCAGGCAACGTCGCAGCGGAAAATGGAGTGCCGCCGGAGCTGCTCAAGGCCGCGAACGAGCAGAAGAATGGCTCCGTCTTCGCTGATGGGGCCCATGGTTCAAATTTTTACTCCTACGTCCCTGTCACCCTCTTTGGTCAGCCGCACCTTCTCGTCATCGGCCAGAGCAAGGCTAATGTCGTCTCCTCGGCAAACGAGCTTGCAAAGTGGGCCGCGCTGACCGCTCTCGCCGTCCTTTTCGGAATGGGTATCGTCGGGTACATCTTCTCCTCCCGTCTTACGAAGCCGCTCGCGGACATCACAGGCCTGATGAACCGCCTGAACAATGGCGATCAGGCAATCGAGATCCGGTCCGTCTCGCGTTCTGACGAAATCGGCATCATGGCGCGGGCGCTCGAATCCTTCCGCCAGGGGGCAGTCGACAAGGTGCGAATGGAGGAGGAGGCGATCCAGCGTAACCGTCAGATCGAAGAGGAAAGGCAACTCCGCGAGACGGACAGGGAAAAAAGCGCGGCCGAGCTGGAACATGCGGTCTCGGCACTCGCCGCCGGCCTGAAGAACCTGGCCGACGGGCGGCTCGATCATCGCATTGCGACTCCTTTCGCGCCCTCCCTCGACCAACTGCGGAAGGATTTCAACGGCTCGATGATGCGGCTGCAGGCGACGATGCGCCAGATCCGCGACAATGTCGAAATGATCCAGGGCAATGGCAACCAGATGGCCGAGGCGGCCGAGGATCTTGCCAAACGGACTGAGCAGCAGGCTGCTTCGCTCGAAGAAACGGCAGCCGCCGTCGACGAGATCACCGTCACGGTTCGCTCGTCGGCGGAACGTGCCAAGGATGCCGACCAGATCGTCCGCCAGGCCAAGCAGAGCGCCGACGATTCAGCCATCGTCGTCAACAATGCGATCGATGCGATGGGCCGGATCGAAGAAGCCTCCCGCCAGATCGAGCAGATCACCGGCGTCATCGACGAGATCGCCTTCCAGACCAATCTGCTGGCGTTGAATGCCGGCGTCGAGGCGGCACGCGCCGGCGATGCGGGCAAAGGCTTTGCCGTCGTTGCCCAGGAGGTGCGTGAACTGGCGCAGCGCTCCGCCAAGGCGGCCAAGGAGATCAAGGTCCTCATCAACAAGTCGACGGCCGAGGTCAATACCGGCTCGCATCTGGTCCAGGAAACCGGTTCGGTCCTTGCGAAGATCAGCTCGCAGATCGTCACGATCAGTCAGCATGTCGAGACGATCGCCCGCGGCAGCCACGATCAGTCGAGTGCGCTGCAGGGGGTCAACTCGACCGTCAATCAGATGGACCAGATGACACAGCACAATGCGGCGATGGTCGAGGAGACGACGGCCGCGAGCCGCGAACTCGCCTCCCAGGCTGACGGCCTGTTGGCGCTGGTCCAGCACTTTCAAATCGGAGGCGAAGATGAAGCGGCGTTGGCCCACAGTCGGGCGGCGTGATTTGCCGCAGTTGACATCGATTGACGCGGCGTCCCGTTCTTTCAAGGCCTCTTCTACGGCCGGTCCCGCGCATGTCGGGCTGGGATGGTGGCGGTGAACCCAGCCGCCACCACGGTCTTCAACTTTCCACCATGAAACGGGAGATGAATGGCAGGCTTGCAGCACCGACGGCCTTCGGCGTGTTCAATATGCCGCTCGGCATCACGGTCACTTCGGGAACCAGCTTTTGCAGCGAGACGCAGATGTTCCGATAGACGACATTCGGCACGAATGAAGAAACGATCACCGCTTCGAGCTCGACAAATTGCGCGAGCGACTTGACGATGCCCTGCATCTTTTCCGCCAGTTTGCCTTCCCATTCGAGAACCAGACTGTTCTCCGGCCATGGTGCGAGCGGCTGCCACAGGTGATCCGTTGGCGCGCCCACGGCGGTCAATACGGATTCCAAAGATGCCACGCCGACATCGAAACTGACCACCGAATTGCCGTGGTGGATCTGGTGGTTCAAGACCAGGCGGCTGTGGAGGTTCGCGCCGATATAAAAGTAGAGATAATCGGAAAACGGCTTGGCGACACCGAACATGCTTTCGCCGCTGGCCGCAGCCGTAATGTCGTTCTGCACGAACACCGAGTAGCCGGTAAGCTCCTCGACTTCCTTCTGGAGCGAGTCGAAGTAGGCCTTTTCCTCACGCCCCTCCGAAGCGCTCGACGGAAGCGCAAGGCCAATGCCGGCTAGACGCTTTTGAGCATTCTTGGGGACGATGTTCACCGCCTGACGAATGGTCTCGATGAACATTGTCTGGTTGCTGTCGCGTTCGGGCTGCGGATTAGGCAATTGCATATGATAGCGAACGGCGCCGGCAAAATCGATCAGAACGACGTCGGTACGCTTCAGGCCGACACTGATGCCGATCGAAAAGGCCCCTTCCGGATTGAGGGCAACCGGAACGGTCGGAGGCCCGACCCGTCCCTTCTGGGCTTCCCCCTTCGCAACCAGTCCTTCCTGCTCCAGCGACCTGACCAGCACCGAAATAGTCTGGGCTGAAAGGCCCGTCCGTTCGCCGATCTCCAATCGGGTGATCTCGCTGTTCTGAAGCAACAGCGACAGCAGCAGGCGCTCATTGTAACTGCGCACGCTGACCGCATTCAGGCCGGTTGCCCGATCGGCAATACGCAAGGGATTGGGTGGTGCAAAACGCATATCAGGCATCAATGCAATCCTCTTGGAGTAAGGCATAAAGATGTACTGGCATCCATTCGTAACGTCGCTGCGGCAATATCATCATCTCCAACCGATCGCCTCGACTTCCCTGGCGAGCGCCGTTCCCAAGGCTTCATGCGCTTCCCGATTGATGTGAAAGCCATCGCGCGGATCGCAAGCCGCGACGGTGGCGGCGTCAAAAAAATGTACTTCGAGCGAATCGGCAATGATTTCGAATTCGAGGGCGAGACGCCGGGATTTCTCCTGGGCGCCGAAAAATATGGGTTCCCATTCCTTGATATCGTCCAGCATCGGCGGTGGAGCAACCACCATGATTTCGGGGGGCTTGCCGGCCGGACCGGGCGCCAGCTCCCGGATATCGTAGACCAGGCAGCCAATCCCCATCGCCACTTCGGAGGGAGGCTGGTGGAAACGGGCTTTCAGGTCGTTCGTCCCGAGCATGATGATGACGAGATCGAGGATTGCGTGGCTCATGAGGCATGGCCGGAGGTAGGTTCGGCCATTCTTCATCGGGCCTTCGATCGGATCGTCTCGAACCGTCGTACGGCCGCTCAAGCCCTCCTCGACCACATACCACTTGCTTCCAAGCTCCCGTCTCAAAACGCCTGGCCAGCGCTCGTCCGGCCCATATCGATCGAGCGGCGAGCCGCCCGGAATCTGGCCATGCGTATTCGAGTCGCCGTAACATAAGACTGACCGCATTTCCTCCCCACCTTTATGGCAAATCATAAAGACGCATGAACATTCAACGGCGATTATGGCCTTTGTCGATCCATGGTGCAAGTTTATTGATATTCATTCAGTCTGAATAATTATTGACAGCCGTTTATCCGTGTGGCATTTCTATGAATGGGAGAGCAAGATTTTCCAGGAACTGAACATAGCCAGCCCAGTCATCCAATGGCTTTGGCCCGCGATTAAAGCCGCTTCAGCGGCCTGGATAAATGTGTCTCCGTGGCAATGGAGATCCGACGTCGAGAGGACGACGGTGTTTGAGCAAGGGAGGAAATCTCGTGAACGGCTATGTGAAATCTATCCTCGGGGCTACGCTTTTGATGGCGTCGACCGCGGGCCCGCTATGGGCGGATGAAGTCAAGTTTATGGACGGCATCACGCCGAAGGCTGGCGACAATCCGCAGACGGAAGCCGGGAAGTACAAGAAGGACTGCGGCTGGGTTATCGGCATGAGCGATTTTGGCGTCAACGCCAACACTTGGACCGTTCAGGTTGCTCACGAATCGGAAGCGGCGGCCGCAGCCAACAAGTGCATCAAGAAGTTCATCCTGCTCGACGCCGGCTTTGACCAGAAGAAGCAGGTTGCCGACATCGAAGACCTGATCGCCCAGAAGGTCGACGCGATCATCGTGCAGCCGGTCACCTCCACCTCCGCAAACGCCTCCATGAAGAAGGCGATTGCCGCCGGCATCCCGGTCATCGTTCATACCGGTCGCGTCGAAACAGAAGACTACACGACCGAGATCCAGGGCGGCGCCGAGCACTTCGGCAAGGTCATGGGCGACTGGCTCGTCAAGACCGTCGGCGATAACGGCAAGATCTGGGTTCTGCGCGGTCTCGCCGGTCATCCGGAAGACACCAACCGCTATAATGGCCTTCTGGAATCCCTCAAGGGCACGAACGTGAAGATCGTCGCCGAAGAGCACGGTGACTGGCAGTACGACAAGGGCAAGAGCGTTTGCGAAACGCTTTACCTGAACAGCCCCGATGTCGATGGCATCTGGTCGTCGGGTGCCGACATGACGCGCGCCTGCGTCGACGTCTTCAAGCAGTTCGGCGCCAAGATCCCGCCGATCTCCGGAGAAGGCAACAACGGCTTCTTCGGCCAGTGGATCCATGACGGCTTCCAGTCGATCTCGGCTGAATATTCGCCGGCCCAGGGCGCCGAAGGCGTGCATGCCGCTGTCGCACTGCTGGAGGGCAAGCAGCTCTACAAGCACTACGACTACAATCCTCCGGGCTGGGACCTGGAGAAGGTCAAGAAGTATTACCGCGACGATCTCTCGGCGAACGTCTGGTGGCCTTCCCAGCTCTCCGAGGACGACCTGAAGAAGTATTATACCAAGAACTAAAATAGCCTCCCAAGGCGCATCCGCCGGTTTCATTCCGGAACCGGCGGATGGTGACCGAGCGGAGCTGCATGGATTGGGAGGAACGAATGGCCAACCTTATAGAAATGTCGAACATTTCAAAGTCGTTTGGCGGAAGTCTGGCACTGGATAGAGTGTCGCTGGAGCTCTTGCCGGGTTCCGTCCATGCCCTGATGGGCGAGAATGGCGCTGGCAAATCGACGCTCATGAAGATCCTCGCGGGCGTTCACCAGCCTGATAGCGGCGAGATCTTCAAGAACGGACACAAGATCGCCTTCCTCAATCCGAAAGAGGCGCTCGACTTCGGCATATCGACGGTCTTCCAGGAGATGACGCTTCTGGCGAACCTGACGATCGCCGAAAACATGTTTCTCGGGCGCGAGCCCGTAACGCGCTTCGGCACCGTCGACTACAAACGGATGAATGCCGAAACCGGAAAGGCGCTGAAAGAGCTGTCGCTCGATCTTGATCCGCGGACGCTGGTTTCGAACCTCACGATTGCCGAACGGCAATTCGTCGAAATCGCCCATGGCATCAAAGCCGATGCCTCGATCTTCATTCTCGACGAGCCGACCGCCGCACTCAACGCCGCTGACGTCGAGATCCTCAACAAGCATATCCGCCGACTGCGCGATGCGGGCAAGGCCCTCGTCTACATCTCGCACCGCATGGATGAAATTTTCCAGATATGCGACACGGTCACGGTTCTGAAAGACGGCAAGCTGATCGGCACGCGCCCGCTTTCGGAAATGACGCCGACATCGCTGATCGCAATGATGGTCGGCCGGGAATTGAAGGACCTTTTCCCGGCAAGGAACGCCTCGGCAGCCTGCGAACCGATGCTCGACATCAAGCACTTCAAGATCGGCGCTTCGTCAAAGCCGTTCTCACTGCATGTTTGCAAGGGTGAGATCGTCGCACTTGCCGGGCTCGAAGGACAGGGTCAGCAAAAACTCCTCCGCTCGCTGGTCGGCAAATTCCAGCCGTTTTCCGGCACGATCACACTGAACGGAAAATCGCTGGCCTTGCCCGTGCCGAACGAGAACGGTGTGCGCAAGCTGCAGCAGATGGGCGTGGGCTTCATTCCTGAGGACCGCAAGGAGGAAGGCTTGTTCCTCAACCTCCCGATCGCGCACAATATCGAGATCGCGCTCCATTCGGCACGAGCAGGATTTTCCCCCGCGAAGAACTATCGCAAGCTCGTTGCCGACACGATCAAGCGGCTCAACGTTCGCACGATCAATGCGTCCGCGCCCGTCGGCGCGCTCTCCGGCGGCAATCAGCAGAAGGTCCTGCTTGGCCGCTATATCGCCGCCAATCTCGACATCCTCCTGATCGAGGAGCCGACGCGCGGTGTCGATATCGGCGCCAAGTCTGAAATCTACAAGCTGCTTCGCGACTTCACGCAGAACGGTGGGGCCGTGCTGGTCCTGTCGAGAGAAACTGTCGAGCTCATCGGCCTTTGCGATCGCATCTATGTCGTCCATGGCGACACGGTCGTTGCCGACATGCCCGCCGCCAAGGCGACCGAGCACGACATCCTCGACGCCGCCTTGAGCGCGTGAACGCCAACAGAGAACCAATCCGATGACCAAGACCCTCACAAGACTATTCAAGGGAAATCAGAGCCGCCAAGGTCTCTGGATCGTTCCCCTGCTGATCACGATCGTTCTCAGCATCGCTCTGATCATTCAGACGGACCAGTTCCTGAACCGGGAAAATCTGTTCAACCTGGTCGCGCAGGCAATGCCGCTCGTCATCACCGCGGTCGGTCAGCTGTTCGTCATCCTCGTCGGCGGCCTCGACCTGTCCGTCGGCTCGCTGATCAGCTTCACGACGGCCATCCTCGCGCTGGACGCTCCGGGCTACATCACGATCCCGGCAGTCTTCCTGCTGGCGGCCCTGCTCGGCCTGACCAACGGCATCGTGATCACTCGTCTCAACGTCCATCCGATCATCGCGACACTGGCGATGCAGTACATCGTCCTCGGCGCTGCGCGCATCTTGCGTCCGGTCTCCGGCGGGACCATTCCGGATGTCGTCATCAGCTCGGTCTCGGGGTCGTTCCTCGGCATCCCCATGCCGATATTCTGGGGCATTTGTGTCGCCCTGGTCGCCTGGAAACTGCTCTACGGCTCGCGGTTCGGCCTGCATCTCTTCGCGATCGGCGGCGGTATTGCCAGCGGCGTCGAAGACGCGACGCGCAACTTCGGTGTTGCCGACAAGCGCAACGTCATCCTCGCCTATGTTGCCTGCTCGTGCTTCGCAGCCCTTGCTGGCGTGTTCCTGGCCGGCCGCATCGTTTCCGGCGATCCAAATGTCGGGCTTCTCTTCGAACTCGACGCGATCACCGCCGTCGCCATTGGCGGCACGCAACTCTCCGGCGGCGTCGGCAGCCTGCAGGGAACGATTATCGGAGCCCTGGTACTGGCGCTCCTCTCCAACGGCATGAACCTGGTCAACGTTTCGCCGTTCATTCAGACGGCGATCAAGGGCGGCATCCTGCTCCTTGTCGTCGGTTTCCAGACACGCAAGAAGATGGGGCTCTAAGATGTCAGCCTTCGCAAAAAATCCCGCAATTCAGCGAATGCTTAAGATTGCGCCCGCCTATTATGTCTTTGCATTGCTGCTGATCGTCCTGTGGGTCTCGCGCCCGCAGATGCTGAACGCAAATGTCATGGGCATCTTCATTCGCCAGGTCGCCCCGCTCGGCGTCCTCGTTCTCGGGCAGTTGCTCGTCATGCGGGTCAAAAGTATCGACCTCGCCGGCGGCGGCGTCATCCTGCTCGTCAACTACTTCATCTCGTCCGGCCAGTTTCCCGGAATGTCGGCGACCGGTTTCGTGCTGCTCGCGCTCTTCACGGGCACCGCGATCGGGCTGTTCAACGGTTTCATGGTGGGCAAGCGCCGCGTCTCGGCTGTTATCGTGACGCTTGCGGTCAGCATCATCCTCGTTGGTGCCGTGCAGTTCCTGTCGAGCGGCAAGCCGCCGGGTAACGTGCCGAGCTACTTCAACGATATCTATAACGTCAAACTCGGCCCGCTGCCCCTCCCGGTCCTGTTCTGGGTGGTGCTGACCACGCTGCTGTCCCTGCTTCTGTCGAGAACGGTGTTCGGCCGTTACGTGACCTCGGTCGGCGCAAACGCGGAAGCAGCGCATTTCTCAGGCGTACCCGTCGAACGCACCGTCGTCGTGGCGCATACGCTGGCAGGCCTGATCGCCGGCATCGCGGCTCTCGTTCAAACGGCTTCGATCGCAGTCGGAAGCGTTCGCGTCGGCCTGGATCTGCCGATCCTTTCTGTTGCCGCAACCATTCTCGGCGGCGTGGTCTTCGGCCGCGGCGAAGGCGGCGTCTGGGGACCGTTCTTTGGTGTCCTTTCGTTCGCGCTCCTCTTTGTCGTGATGACGTCGTTCGGCGTCAGCGACTCCGGGAAGCTCATCGCGCAAGGCCTCATCATTCTCCTTGCGGCCATTTTCTACGGCCTCAAGGCGCGTACCAACTAGTCGTCATCGGAGGAGTAATGACATGGCAGAAAGCCGCTCGATATTGTGTTTTGGGGACTCACTGACATGGGGATGGATTCCGGTACCCGAGTCGTCGCCGACACTCAGATACCCCTTTGAACAACGCTGGACCGGCGCAATGGCCGCAGCACTCGGTGACGGCTATACGATCATCGAGGAAGGCTTAAGCGCCCGCACCACGAGCGTCGAGGATCCGAACGATCCCAGGCTGAACGGCAGCGCCTATCTGCCGATGGCGCTCGCCAGCCACCTGCCGCTCGATCTCGTCATCATCCTGCTCGGCACCAACGACACCAAGTCGTATTTCCGCCGCACGCCTTACGAGATCGCCAACGGCATGGGCAAGCTTGCGGGACAGGTTCTGACTTCGGCCGGCGGCATCGGCACGCCCTATCCTGCCCCGAAGCTTCTGATCGTCTCGCCGCCGCCGCTCGCTCCCATGCCTGACCCATGGTTCGAAGGCATGTTCGGCGGTGGCTACGAAAAGTCCGTCGAACTTTCAAAGCAGTACAAGGCGCTCGCCAACTTCCTGAAGGTCGACTTTCTCGACGCCGGCGAGTTCGTCAAGACCGATGGCTGCGATGGCATCCATTTCTCGGCTGACACGAATATCACGCTCGGCCAGGCAATCGCAGAAAAGGTCAAGGCGATTTTCTCTCAAGAGGCGAAGAAAGCTGTGGCCTAGCAGCGTTCCGTCGCCGGCCGCCAGGCGCCATCCTCCCAGGCGGCTGGCGGTCCTTTTCCGCAAACAAGATTTGAGGCTCCCATGACCGGCTATGTTCTGGCGATCGACCAGGGGACGACGTCCTCCCGAGCCATCGTTTACGGCCCCGATGCCCAGCCGATCGCGATCGATCAAAAAGAGATATCACAGTCGTTTCCGAAGTCGGGTTGGGTCGAGCACGACGCCACCGAAATCTGGGATTCTGTTGTTGAGACCTCCCGTACCGCTCTCGCGCGAGCCGGCATCGAGGCGCGCGACGTTGCGGCGATCGGCATCACCAATCAGCGCGAAACCTGCCTCATCTGGGAGCGGTCGACGGGCAAGCCGATCCATCCGGCGATCGTCTGGCAGGATCGCCGCACCTTCGGCGCATGCGAGGTCCTTCGCGCAGACGGGTTTGGCCCGCTGATACAGGAAAAGACCGGCCTTCTGCTCGATCCCTATTTCTCCGCCACCAAGATCGCCTGGATCCTCGACAATGTCGACGGCGCGCGGCGTGCGGCCGAGAATGGCCAGCTGCTGTGCGGCACGATCGACACTTATCTCACCTGGATGCTCACCGGCGGCGCCGTGCACGCGACGGACGCCACCAACGCGTCGCGCACCTCGCTGTTCGATATTCGTCAGAATCGCTGGGACGACGAATTGCTGGGCGCCTTCAGAGTCCCGCGGGCTCTCTTGCCCGAGGTCAAGGATTGTGCCGACGATTTCGGCCAGACGGTTGCCGCCCATTTCGGCGCTCAAATTCCAATCCGGGCGCTCGCGGGCGACCAGCAGGCGGCTCTGCTTGGTCAGGCCTGCCTGAAGCCCGGAATGCTCAAATCGACCTATGGCACGGGCTGCTTCGTGGTCCTGAACACCGGCGATCAGATCGTCAGATCGTCCAATCGTCTGCTGTCGACCATTGGCTATCGCCTCAATGGCAAAACGACTTATGCACTTGAGGGTTCGATCTTCATGGCGGGTGCCGCGGTTCAATGGCTGCGCGACTCCCTGAAGCTCATCAAGGCGGCCGACGAGACGGGCCGTCTCGCGCATCTGGCCGACGAACAGGAAGACGTTTACCTGGTGCCGGCATTCACCGGGCTCGGCGCGCCGCACTGGAATTCGCAAGCCCGTGGCGCGATTTTCGGCCTAACGAGAGGCACGGGGATCGCCGAGCTTTCGCGGGCGACGCTGGAATCCGTCTGCTACCAGACGCGCGATCTCCTCGAGGCGATGGCCTCCGATTACCCGATGGACGTCAGGGGTGCGACCCTGCGCGTCGATGGCGGCCTGTCGGGCAGCGATTGGGCCATGCAGGCGCTGGCCGATTGCCTCGGAAGCGTCATCGAGCGGTCGCAAAGCCAGGAAGCGACAGCTTACGGAGTTGCGGCACTCGCCGGCGCGCAAGCGGGCGTCTGGCCCGATCTTCAGACCTTTGCCGCGAACTGGAAGGCAAAGCGCAGCTTCACCCCCAACCTCAACACTGACGAGCGGGCGCGACGCTATCGGAAATGGCGCGCCGCCGTTGCAAGCACGCTTTCCTATGCGGCAACGGCGTGACGTTACGGGAGACCGACATGGCAGATAAGATCCACGACCTGTTCGTAATCGGCGGCGGCATCAACGGTTGCGGGATCGCGCGCGACGCGGTCGGTCGCGGCTATTCGGTCGCGTTGGCGGAGATGAACGACTTTGCATCCGGCACATCATCGGGTGCCACCAAGCTCATCCATGGGGGCCTGCGTTATCTCGAACATTACGAGTTCCGGCTGGTGCGTGAATCGCTGATGGAGCGCGAAGTGCTCTGGGCGATGGCGCCGCACATCATCTGGCCGATGCGCTTCGTGCTGCCCTACCAGAAAGGCGGCATCCGCCCCGCGTGGCTGATCCGGCTCGGGCTCTTCCTTTACGACCATCTCGGCGGCCGCAAGCTGCTGCCGCCGACGGCGGTACTCGACATGCGCCGCGACGAGGCGGCCAAACCGCTGAAGGCGCTCTTCTCCAAGGCGTTTGAATATTCCGACGGCTGGGTCGACGATGCCCGCCTCGTGGTGCTCAATGCCCGCGACGCCAGCGACAAGGGCGCGCTGATCATGCCGCGCACCAAGGTTGTCTCGGCGCGGCGCGAGAACGGGCTCTGGACGATCGAGACGGTGGATACGGTCTCCGGGATCGCGGCGGTTCACCGCGCACGCATGCTCGTCAATGCGGCCGGTCCCTGGGTCGACCATGTGATCCGCGGCGCCTTCGGCAAGAATGAGGCGCGCAACGTCCGTCTCGTCCAAGGCAGCCATATCGTGGTCAAGAAGAAGTTCGAGGGGCCGCGGGCCTATTTCTTCCAGAACCCCGACAATCGCATCATCTTTGCCATTCCCTATGAGGACGAGTTCACGCTGATCGGCACCACCGATCGCGACTTCAGCGGCGATCCGAAGGACGTCAGGATCTCGCAGGAGGAGACGGAATACCTCTGCAAGGCGGCGAGCGAATATTTCAAGGAGCCGGTCAGGCAGGACGATATCGTCTGGACCTATGCAGGGATCCGCCCGCTTTTCGACGACGGCGCCACCAAGGCGCAGGAGGCAACCCGCGACTATGTGCTGAAGCTTGACGGCTTCGTCGGCAGCGAGGTCAACAGGGCTCCGCTCCTCAACGTCTTCGGCGGCAAGCTCACCACCTACCGGCGTCTGGCAGAGCACGCGTTGGAGAAGATCGGTGAGGCGATCGGCACCAAGGGGGCTCCCTGGACGGCCAAGAGCCATCTGCCGGGCGGCGACTTTCCGGTTCAAGGCTACGAGGCGGAGGTCACCAAGCTTCACAAGGCCTATCCATTCCTCGCCGCTTCGCATGCGCGCCGGCTTGTCCGCCGCTATGGCACAAGAGCATCCGTCCTTCTCGGCACTGCCGGGAAAATCGAGGATCTCGGCCGGTTGTTCGGGTCCGATCTCTACGAAGCCGAAGTGCTCTACCTGATGGCGCACGAATGGGCGCGCACGACGAATGACATTCTCTGGAGACGCTCGAAGAAGGGACTGCATCTCAGCCACAGCGAAGTGGCCCTTCTCGACCAATTCATTTCTGAGATCATCCAGCGGCAGGTTGCCGCGCAGTGAGATTTTTCGGCGGGCCGTAGCGCATCGATCATGCCGGCCGGCCGCCTGACATTTGAGGAGTTTTGATGTCGGACAAGATTTATCCGGTCACCAAACCGGTGGAGAGCCATGCGCTGATCAATAAGGCCGAGTACCAGGAATGGTACGAGGAGAGTGTCGCTAGCCCCGAGCAGTTCTGGGGCAAACACGGCAAGCGCATCGACTGGTTCAAGCCTTACACCCGCGTAAAGGACACCTCTTTTACCGGGGATGTCTCGATCAAATGGTTCGAGGACGGTGAGACCAATGTCTCCTACAACTGCATCGACCGGCACCTCGCAACAAACGGTGATCAGGTCGCCATCATATGGGAAGGTGACGATCCATCGCTCGACAGGAAGGTCACCTACCGCGAGCTTTACGAGCACGTCTGTCGTATGGCGAACGTCTTGAAGAAGCACGGGGTCAAGAAGGGCGATCGTGTCACTATCTACATGCCGATGGTGCCGGAAGCGGCCTATGCGATGCTCGCCTGCGCCCGCATCGGCGCAATCCATTCCGTGGTGTTTGGCGGCTTCAGTCCCGAGGCGCTGGGTGGCCGCATCGTCGATTGTGAATCGACCTTCGTCATCACCTGCGATGAGGGCCTGCGCGGCGGCAAGCCGGTTCCGTTGAAAGCCAATGTCGACAAGGCGATCGACATCGCCGCGCGCGGTCATGTCATGGTCAAGAACGTGCTCGTCATCCGCCGCACCGGCAGCCCGCTCAGTTGGGCGCCGGGCCGCGACCTCTGGCATCACGAGGAAGCAGCCACTGTTTCGGCCGACTGCCCGCCCGAGCCAATGAACGCCGAGGATCCACTGTTCATCCTCTATACTTCAGGCTCGACCGGCAAACCGAAGGGCGTTCTCCACACCACCGGCGGCTATCTCGTCTACGCCTCGATGACCCACGAATATGTCTTCGATTACCAGCACGGCGATATCTACTGGTGCACTGCCGACGTCGGCTGGGTCACGGGACACTCCTATATCGTCTACGGACCGCTCGCCAACTGCGCAACGACGCTGATGTTCGAGGGGATCCCGACATTCCCCGATGCCGGCCGGTTCTGGGATGTGATCGATAAGCACAAGGTCAACATCTTCTATACCGCCCCGACCGCAATCCGTTCGCTGATGGGCGCCGGCGATGATTTCGTCAAACGATCCAGCCGATCCAGCCTGTGGTTGCTTGGCTCGGTCGGCGAGCCGATCAACCCCGAAGCCTGGGAATGGTACTATCACACGGTCGGCGACGGGCGCTGCCCTGTTGTCGATACCTGGTGGCAGACGGAAACCGGCGGCATCATGATCACGCCGCTGCCGGGTGCGACCGACCTGAAGCCAGGCTCGGCCACTCGGCCCTTCTTCGGCATCAGGCCGGAGCTCGTCGATGCCGAAGGCAAGCTCATCGAAGGGGCCGCCGACGGCAATCTCTGCATCGCCGACAGCTGGCCAGGTCAGGCGCGTTCCGTCTATGGCGATCACAAGCGCTTCATCCAGACCTACTTCTCCACCTACGAGGGCAAGTATTTCACCGGCGACGGCTGTCGCCGTGATGCCGACGGCTATTATTGGATCACAGGTCGCGTCGACGACGTCCTCAATGTCTCCGGCCACCGGCTGGGGACGGCGGAAGTCGAGTCCGCCCTGGTTTCGCATCACCTCGTGTCCGAAGCCGCTGTCGTCGGCTATCCACACAACATCAAGGGCCAGGGCATCTATTGCTATGTCACGCTGATGGCGGGCAGCGAAGGGTCCGAGGAGTTGCGCCAGCAGCTGGTCAAGCATGTCCGCGCGGAAATCGGCCCGATCGCGTCGCCTGATAAGATCCAGTTCGCGCCGGGCCTGCCGAAGACCCGCTCGGGAAAGATCATGCGCCGCATTCTGCGCAAGATCGCCGAGGACGATTTCGGGTCGCTCGGCGACACCTCGACGCTTGCCGATCCCGCTGTCGTCGACGATCTGATCGTCAACCGCCAGAACAGGGCCGAGGCGGCCTAGACCGAAGGAAAGGACTATCCCATGAGACTGATCCTGATGGGCCCGCCCGGGTCCGGCAAGGGGACCCAAGCCAAGCGCATCTGCGAAAAGCTCGGCATCCCGCATCTATCGACCGGCGATATCCTCCGGGCCGAGGTCAAGGCGGGAACGCCCCTCGGTTTGGCGGTCGCGGCCACCATGGCAGCCGGCGGGCTCGTTTCCGACGATACCGTCTCGGCGATCGTCGCCAACCGGATTGCCAGTCCGGAAGCTCAGCGCGGATTCGTACTCGACGGGTTTCCGCGCACGATTTCGCAGGCGGCGTCGTTGGATCAATCGCTCGGGGAGCATTCCCTGACTGCTGTCATCGAGCTCGTCGTCCCGGAGGAAGAACTTTACGACCGCATCTGCCGAAGGGCGGCAGAGTCTGCCGGCGCACAACGCGCCGATGACAATGCGGCGACATTGGAACTGCGCCTCAAGGCGTATCGGGCCGAGACCCTTTCGGTGAGCGAGTTCTACAAGGGTCGGTCGCCCTACTTTCAGGTCGACGGCCTCGCCGTTCCCGAGGAAGTGACCGCCCGGATTCTGGAGATCCTGGAGTCGGCCGCGGCCGAATATTCCTGAGACATTACTAATTCGAGATCAATTTTACCGGATATTCATTCACTCAGAATAATTATTATGGGACCTCGTTATCTTGGGTGGAGAATCATGAGCATTCATTTTGACTTCCTGCTGTTGCGCGGACCGATCCGGACTAAAATCTTTTGTCTGCTGACGCCGATACTGATCGGCATCGCAGGCTTGAGCCTCGTCAACTATCTCTCAGGCAACATGCTGAATACCCAGCTCGCGAGCAGTTCGAGCGGGATGGTCACGCTGTCTGCGATCAAACAAGCCCAGGACGGGATGAACTCCTTCCTGCTCGAGGCGACCGAGGCCAAGCGCGATGCGCTGAAGGCGCTGCTCGCAGACCAGAGCGCTAAGATATCGACGAGCCTGTCCTTCGCTCAAGAGCAGGATGAACGGCAGAGCCTGGTTGCCGCCGGGACGATTGCCGAAGAGGTCTCCAGGACGATCGACGGCCTCTGGGACATGCACAGCGACGAGAGGAAACTGCGGGAAGGGATTTCCAGCGATCTCGCAACCCTGTCGGATGTGCAGTCCAAACTGCAGACCTATCTGAACATTCCCGCCGATCAGGCGGCAGCACAAGCGGCGACCGCCGAAACGCTGAACAAGATCAATTCCATGAACTACGAACTTCGGATCGCCGCTTCCGACTTTCTGGGTGGAATGAACGACGATACCCTCAAGAAGGTGAAGGGCCGTCTCAAGGGCCTGGGCTTCTATCTGGGCAAGGTCAAGGAACAGCATGCCGCCAACGGTCCTATCCAGGAACTGGCCAGCAAAGCCATCGACGTGATCGGCGGGACCTCGGAGAGGTTCGACCAGCTCCTCGTCAAGGTCGGAGAACGTGACGCCGCCTTCAAGGCTGCGAGCGCCAGCATGAATGACGCCTGGAACAAGATCCTTCTATTCGCCGACATCCAGCGCGGCCATGCCTCCGCGGCCCAAGACCAGGCGCAAACCATATCCTTAGTGACGACCGTGATCGCCCTGCTCTTCGGCTGCGTCGCCGGCTATCTGCTGCTCAGAACCATCAAGTCTCCGATCGAAGCGCTCACGGCCTCCATGAAGGCGGTTGCATCAGGCAAGCTCGATGAAAAGATCGGCAGCGTCGAAACGCGCGACGAGATCGGCGAGATGGCAAGGGCGCTTGATGTCTTTCGCCACAACGCGCTCGAAAAGATCCGCGTGGAAAATGAGGCGGAACAGTCGAGGTCACTCGCGCGCCAACAGCGCCAGGAAGACGACCTCCGCAAGACCCGCGATGCGGCTGCCATCAGTAACGCTGTCGAGGCGGTTGCATCCGGCCTGCACAAGCTGGCGAGCGGCGATCTGACCGTGACCATCGGCCGTCCCCTCGATGGTGAGCTCGATCAGCTTCGGCAGGACTTCAATGCCTCGATGCTGCACCTGCAGGCGACGATGCGCCAGATCCGCGACAATGTCGAAATGATCCAGGGCAACGGCAACCAGATGGCCGAGGCGGCCGAGGATCTTGCCAAACGGACTGAGCAGCAGGCTGCTTCGCTCG
>NZ_JAPZLN010000007.1:0-197849 GCF_027498475.1 Agrobacterium salinitolerans
CACGGCATCAACACCTCCCGCAAAGCGAAAAGTGTTACCCATGTCTCCGGTACAAAACGTCACCTATCTCTCAAGTCGGACAGCCCAATAGCTACAGCGGCTTGCAACTCATCCCGAAACTTCCAAGATCGAAATCTCGCACAGAAACCGGGCTGTCAAAAGCCGCGCCGGTTGGACTGCATTCGCCGCTTACTTCTCGAAATCCGGGCGCAGGTGCGAATAAGCGCCTTCAAAAAATAGGGATGGACCGCTTCGGCGGGCTTTTGGTGTCGCCACACGGCATACCAGCAAAAGAGGCCCGTCGCTCCGCCAAGCGCCAGGCCTCAATGTCGCGGCCTGTTTCAGGGGACGCGCGACAGGAACCGTCTTAGAAGTCTCAATTCTTCTTCACAATCCAAGAAGTTATCCCTCACCGTCATGGGCCCTGAGTTTCAGGGGCCTCGTCGCGATCAACTTATCGCGATCAAAAAAGAGGCCCGCTGCTTTTTCAAACAACGAGCCTCTGTTGGGCCGCTTGGCGGAGCGACCGCATGCAAATTCGCCTTTCGTGCATGAACGTCGAATGAACAAACAGCTTTTTCTGCCGCCGAGAAACAACCCGTAAAAATCAGGAGAGCGGCATGGATCGGAAAGCCGCCTCAGTCGTTATTCAACCATACAACAATGGAGGATAACATGCTGAAGGGTATTGCATTGTGGGCTATGGGCGTTCCGATCTTCGTGATCATTCTGCTTTATATGTTCGTGTTTTAAGCCAATCCGCAGTCTCTGACGCGGAAAAGGCCCTGAAACGAAAAAGGCGACCGCTTTGACGGTCGCCTTTTGTTTGTTTGAGGGGGGCGTGTCAGCCCAGATCGCCGATCAGCCGCGCGGCCGTTGCGCCGTCGGTGCGGCGGATGTCGATCTCGTCGCGGTGCTTGGCGAGGAGCTCGCTGGCCAGCAGTTTTTCCGCAAGATCGGCGGGCAGTGAGAGAATGACCCGGTCGCCCTGTTCTTCCGACGCACCGACACTGCGTTTGCCGGCGATCATGCCGCCCGCGACCGTGTTGTTGGTGTCGGGATCGATCAGGATGAAGGAACCGGTCGCGCGGTTCTGTTCATAGGGATCGAAGATCGCCGTCTCATCGAAGGAAAGCCGCACCTTGCCGATGGCGTTCATCGGCAGTGCGGTTTCATGCGCCTGCCATTCGCCTTCCTTCAGGTTCAGCTGGCTGACGGGCTGCACGCTGACGCGCTGGCGGCGGCTGCCGCTTTTGAGCCAGTAGCGCTTGCCCGCTTCGATGCCGCCGGGCTGCAAGGCCACGATCTGCGCGTCGAAGGCAAGGCCCGTCTGTGGCTGCGCCTCAATGGAAACGATCATGTCGCCGCGCGAGACGTCCACCTGACGGTCGAGGACGAGCGTGACCGCATCGCCCGCCACGGCGGCATTGCGCACCAGATCGAAGGTAACGATCTGCTTGACGTTGGCGACCATGCCGGAAGGCAGGACGACGACGCTGTCGCCCGGCTTCACCGAACCGCCGGCAACCGTACCCTGATAGCCACGGAAACTTTCACCCGGCCGCGAGACGCGCTGCACCGGAAGGCGGAAGCCGCCGGACTGCGCGGAGCGAACGGTGGCCAATTCCAGCGTTTCCACCAGCGTCGGGCCTTCATACCAGGGCATGGCGGCCTTGCCGGAGAGAACGACGTTTTCACCCTTCAGCGCCGACATCGGAATGGCGGTGATCTGCTTGATACCGAGGTTGGAGGCGAAATCGCGGAACTCGTGGGCGATCAGTTCGAAACCGGCTTTGTCGTAATTCGTCAGGTCGATCTTGTTGACGGCCAGCACGAATTGCCGGATGCCCATCAGCGCCGCGATGGTGGCGTGGCGGCGGGTCTGTTCCAGAATTCCGGTGCGGGCATCGACGAGCAGCACGGCAAGATCGGCGGTGGAAGCGCCGGTCGCCATGTTGCGGGTATATTGCTCATGGCCGGGCGTGTCGGCGACGATGAAGGCGCGCCGGTCGGTTGCGAAATAACGATAGGCGACATCGATGGTGATGCCCTGTTCGCGCTCGGCCTGCAAACCGTCGAGCAGCAGCGCGAAATCGGGCAGGCCGAGATCGTTCTGCTTGCCGCTGTCGCGGTGCAGCGTGGCGGCCTGGTCTTCCTTGACGGCCTTGGTGTCCCAGAGAAGACGACCGATCAGGGTCGATTTGCCATCATCGACGCTGCCGCAGGTGATGAGACGAAGCGGACGCGTGTCGCGGGCCGCCTTCGAATGTTCGGCAAACGGCAGAATGGTGGCGGAAGAGGAGGGGGTGTTGGCGGCGGCGGTGCTCATCAGAAATACCCCTCGCGCTTCTTCTTCTCCATGGAACCGGACTGGTCGCGGTCAATCGCACGGCCCTGTCGTTCGGAAACGGTGGCGATTTCGAGTTCCGCGATCACCTCCTGAAGCGTCGCGGCTTCGGAACGGATCGCACCGGTGAGCGGGAAGCAGCCGAGCGTGCGGAAGCGGATCGAGCCATGCTTGATCTCTTCGCCAGGCAGCAGTTCCAGACGCTCGTCTTCGGCAAGGATCATCATGCCGTCGCGTTCAACATAGGGACGCTCGGCGGCGTAATAGAGCGGCACCAGCGGAATGTTTTCCGCCTCGATGTAACGCCAGATATCCACTTCGGTCCAGTTGGAGAGCGGGAAGGCGCGCACGCTTTCGCCCTTGCGGACCATGCCGTTATAGATGTTCCACAGTTCCGGGCGCTGGTTGCGCGGGTCCCATTTATGGTCAGGCGTGCGGAAGGAATAGATGCGCTCCTTGGCGCGGCTCGCTTCCTCGTCACGGCGTGCGCCGCCAAAGGCTGCGTCGAACTGGCCGGCGTCGAGAGCCTGACGCAGCGCCTCGGTCTTCATGATGTCGGTGTAAAGCGCCGAACCATGGGTGAAGGGCGTCACGTTTTCACTCGCACCGCGCGGGTTGGTATAGGAGATCAGGTCAAGATCATATTCCTTGACGATCTTGTCGCGGAATTCGATCATTTCCTTGAACTTCCAGCCCGTATTGACGTGCAACAGCGGGAAGGGCACGCGGCCGGGGAAGAAAGCCTTGCGCGCGAGATGCAGCAGCACGGAACTATCCTTGCCGATGGAATAGAGCATCACGGGATTATCGAATTCGGCGGCGACTTCGCGGAAAATATGAATAGCTTCGTTTTCAAGCGCCTTCAGATGGGGATCGAGCGGCGGCTTGGATGCGACAGTATTCTTGCTGTCCGTCTCGTGGACTGCGTTGGACATTGTGAACTCCGGAAATGGTCTGAATGATTATCGTTGCGGGATGGCGGAAACGGCGGGTGTCTGCTCCGCACCGGCGACATGAAGACCGCATTCGCGCTTCTCGTCGTTTTCCCACCACCATCGTCCGGCGCGCTCAGGCTCGCCGGGCTTGATGGCGCGCGTACAGGGCTCGCAGCCGATGGAGGGGTAACCGCGCTGATGCAACGGATTGACGGGAATGTTCTCCTGGGCGACATGCGCCCGGATGAGGTCGATATCCCAGTCAGCCAGCGGATTGATCTTGATGAGATTGCGATCCGCGTCGAATTCGGCAAATGGCGTCGTGGCGCGATTGCCCGACTGTCCGCGACGGAGGCCGGTGATCCAGAAGGCGGCGCCTTCGAGCGCCTTGCCAAGCGGGATCAGCTTTCTGACATGACAGCAGGCGTGACGGGCTTCGACGCTTTCGTAAAAACCGTTCAGGCCGTATTTTTTGGCATAGGCGTCGATATCGTCCTGCTCCGGTCGGAACCGGCGGATTTCGATGCCGAAACGCTCTTCGGTTTCGTCGATGAGATCGACAGTTTCCTTGAACAGCCGGCCGGTTTCGAGCGTCACGACGTCGATCGGCAGGCGGTGCGTGCCGATGGCGGCCGTAATGACCTGATCCTCGATGCCGAGGCTGGTGGTGAACACCGCCCGCCCACCAAGGCCGGCGATAAACGAAAGCCGACCCGAAAGATCGAGCCCGGCAAGCGTGGCGTCGAGAGAAGCGGCATCGGCGGAGGCATTTGCTGAATTGATCGTCGCTGAATTGATCGTCATTGTCACGTCCGGGATTTCCATGGCCGATTATTGTTGAAATCCGGCTATGCGAACAGAAATGACAGTCTTTGTGCGCTGCACTTCAGAGCAAAAATGCCTCACGCGCACGATCTATGAGCAAAAGATGCCCGTTCACCTTCTTTGCAGCTTGGATTTGAATTGTGACAACTTCTGCGCTAAGCGGGAATTGCCGGGTATCCGGGCTTGTGGTCTACTGGTTTTACGATGATTTCGCAGAAGGCAAAATACGCGCTGAGGGCGCTCCTTTCGCTGGCCAAGGCCGACGGCGCCTGTCCTGTGCAGATTTCCGACATTGCCCGCGAACAGGCCATTCCGAAAAAGTTTCTGGAACAGATCCTGCTCGAAATGAAGAAGGAACGCCTGGTCGAAAGCCGGCGCGGCAAGCAGGGTGGTTATCTTCTGGCGCGCCCGGCATCGGACATCACCTTCGGCGAAGTGCTGCGCCTCATCGACGGGCCGCTCGCGCCCTTGCCCTGCCTGTCACAGACCGCCTATCGCCGCTGCGAGGATTGCGATGGCGAAAAGCAGTGCGAAATCCGCCACGTCTTCGCCCGCGTGGCCGACGCCACCCGCAACATTCTTTTCAACACCACCATCGCCGATGCCGTGGCGGGTGTTGAAGTGCCCGAGCTTCTGACAGCCTGACGAAAAAATTGTCTAAAACCTCATAATATTTTCCGCCATAGCGGCAAAAAATCATCAAAAATGTGAAACGCTTTTGCATTCAGCAAAGTTTTACACGACGCTTGTTGCGCCTTTCGCTTACGCTGCGCTGTTTTTGTTGCCCGGAAAAACGCTCTCGGGAAACAGTTTTTCGATCGTATTCGGCCTCATTGACCAACTCTACCCAACCGGTAGAGTTAAGCCGTCGCAATCAGGAGGGAATACCGATGTCCAAGCTTCTGTCCGGTTTGAGCGTTGTGGCGCTTGGCCTTTCACTGGCGCTTGGCGGCGCTGGCTCGGCCGCTGCGCAGACCAAGCTGCTCAACGTGTCCTACGACCCGACCCGTGAACTCTACAAGGATTTCAACGAAGCCTTCGCCAAGAAGTGGAAGGCCGACACCGGCGAGGATATCACCATCCAGCAGTCGCATGGCGGCTCCGGCAAGCAGGCCCGTTCGGTTATCGACGGTCTGGAAGCCGACGTGGTGACGCTGGCGCTGCAGAGCGATATCGACGCCATCGTTCAGAACTCCGGCAAGATCAACAAGGACTGGCGCACCCGCCTGCCGCATAATTCCTCGCCTTACACCTCCACCATCGTCTTCCTCGTTCGCAAGGGTAACCCCAAGGGCATCCATAATTGGGGCGATCTGGTGAAGGGCGATGTGCAGATCGTGACGCCGAACCCAAAGACCTCTGGCGGCGCGCGCTGGAACTACCTGGCGGCCTGGGCCTGGGCGAACGAAGAGTTCAAGGGCGACAAGGACAAGATCGAGGCCTATGTCGGCGAGCTTTACAAGCGCGCCCCGGTTCTTGATACCGGTGCCCGTGGCTCCACGGTGACCTTCGCACAGCGCCAGATCGGCGACGTGCTGCTCGCCTGGGAAAACGAAGCCTATCTCGCCGGTCAGGAATTCGGCGCTGACGCTTTCGATATCGTCGTGCCGCCGATCTCGATCCTTGCGGAACCGCCGGTCGCCGTGGTTGACGCCAATGTCGATGCCAAGGGCACCCGGAAGGTGGCAGAAGCCTATCTGCAATATCTCTATTCCGACGAGGGCCAGAATATTGCGGCGAAACACTTCTACCGCCCGTCCAATCCCGCTGCGGTTTCCAAGGATCTGCTCAAGCAGCTGCCCGAGATCAAGCTCGTCACCATTGACGACCCGCAGTTTGGCGGTTGGGCGAAGGCGCAGCCTGAACATTTCGGTGACGGCGGCATCTTCGACCAGATTTACAAGCCCGCCAAGTAAGCGGATGATGGGGTGAAACGTCGTCATCCGTCCGCGGGGACAAGGCGATGAAAGCCTGATCGACCGGACCTCGTGCCGGTCGATACTTTGTAATGGACGCCGGGAATACCGGGTCCCATAGGGCATTTTCAGGACAACCGACCCCGGTTTCTGTCCTGAAAATAAAATAGAACAAAGTTTATCCGGAGCCTTGATGAGCAATAATACATCCGGAAACAGGTGGAAATGGCGGCAGTCGAGCGTCATACCGGGCTTCGGCCTGACGTTTGGTTACACCGTGACCTATCTGTTTCTCATCATTCTTATTCCGCTGGGCGGTCTCATATGGTCCACGGCGAAACTCGGTTTTTCAGATTTCATTGCAATCGCCACGGATAGCCGCACGCTGAATGCGCTGCGTGTCAGTTTCGGCACGGCATTTCTTGCCGCGCTGGTCAACGCCGTCTTCGGCGTCATCGTCGCCTGGGTGCTGACGCGATATCGCTTCCCCGGCCGCCGCTTTGTGGACGCCATCGTCGATCTGCCCTTTGCCCTGCCGACGGCGGTGGCGGGCATCGCGCTCACCACGCTATATGCTAACAGAGGTTGGGTCGGCTCGCTGTTCGAACCCTTCGGCATCAAGATCGCGTTTACGCCGACCGGTATCGTCATTGCGCTGATCTTCATCGGCCTGCCCTTCGTGGTCCGCACCGTGCAGCCTGTCATGGAGGAGATCGACCGGCAGGTGGAAGAGGTGGCGGCAACGCTTGGCGCCAATCGTTTTCAGACTATCAGCCGCGTTCTTTTGCCAAGCCTCACGCCCGCCATCCTCACGGGTTTCGCGCTCGCCTTTGCGCGCGGCGTTGGGGAATACGGCTCGGTCATCTTCATCGCCGGCAATATTCCCTACGTCTCGGAAATCGCGCCGCTCCTCATCGTCATCCGGCTGGAGGAGTTCAATTATGCGGCCGCGACGGGCATCGCCACCATCATGCTGATCATCTCCTTCGCCATGCTGTTCCTCATCAATCTCATTCAGGCCTGGAGCCGAAGGAGGTACGGTTATGTCTGAGACCGTTTCCCGCACATCCCCCCGGCCGTTCCGCGATCCCGCCAGCGAGAGCCTTCCCGCCCGGCTGGCGTTGATTGCGATAGCGTTCCTGTTCCTTGCGGCCTTTCTCGTGCTGCCGCTGGTCTCGGTCTTCTTCGAAGCCTTCCGCAAGGGCGCAGACGCCTTCTGGGAGGCGATTGTCGAACCCGACGCACTCTCCGCCATCCGCTTGACGCTGCTCGTCGCGGCCATTTCCGTGCCGGTGAACCTGATCTTCGGGGTGATGGCCGCCTGGGCGATCGCGAAATTCGAGTTCAAGGGCAAGGCGTTCCTGATCACGCTGATCGACTTGCCGTTCTCGATCTCGCCGGTCATCTCAGGTCTGGTCTATGTCATCCTGTTCTCGTCCCATAGCGTGCTCGGGCCATGGCTGAAGAGCTACGGCATAGAAATCCTCTTCGCCGTGCCCGGCATCGTGCTCGCCACCATCTTCGTCACCTTTCCCTTCGTCGCGCGCGAACTTATCCCGTTGATGCAGGATCAGGGCAATGGTGACGAGGAGGCGGCGATTTCGCTCGGCGCCTCCGGCTGGCAGACCTTCTGGTACGTCACGCTGCCCAATATCAAATGGGGTCTGCTCTACGGCGTTCTGCTCTGCAACGCCCGCGCCATGGGGGAGTTCGGCGCCGTCTCTGTGGTGTCAGGTCATATTCGCGGCGAGACCAACACCATGCCGCTGCATGTCGAGATACTCTATAATGAGTACAATATCGGCGCGGCCTTTGCTGTGGCGACGCTGCTCGCCGGTCTGGCGCTGGTGACGCTCGTTCTCAAAACCATTCTCGAACTACGCTTTGGCGCGGGCAACGCAGCCGGCAAGCATTGAAAGGCATCTTCATGGAAGTGAAAGTCTCCGGCATCACCAAGCAGTTCGACCGCTTTCCGGCGCTGAACGACGTGTCGCTCGACATTCGTTCCGGCGAGCTGATCGCGCTGCTCGGTCCTTCCGGTTCCGGCAAGACGACGCTTTTGCGTCTGATCGCCGGTCTCGATCAGCCGACGACCGGCCAGATTTTCTTCGGCGACGAGGATGCCTCGCACCGCACGGTGCAGGAGCGCAATGTCGGTTTCGTGTTCCAGCATTACGCCCTGTTCCGCCACATGACGGTGGCCGACAATATCGCCTTCGGTCTCAAGGTACGCCCCTCCGCCACGCGTCCGCCGAATGCGGAAATCCGCAGGCGCGTCTCCGAACTTCTCGACATGGTGCATCTCTCCGGCCTTGAGAAGCGTTACCCCTCGCAGCTTTCCGGCGGTCAGCGTCAGCGCGTGGCGCTCGCCCGCGCCGTCGCCATCGAGCCGAAGGTCTTGCTTCTCGACGAGCCCTTCGGCGCGCTGGACGCCAAAGTGCGCAAGGAGCTGCGCCGCTGGCTGCGCGAGTTCCACGACCGTACCGGCCACACCACTGTCTTCGTCACCCACGATCAGGAAGAGGCGCTGGAACTGGCTGACCGCGTCGTCGTCATGAGCCAGGGCAAGATCGAGCAGGTCGGCACGGCGGATGATGTCTATGACACGCCCAACTCCCCCTTCGTCTTCTCCTTCATCGGCGAATCCTCCAACCTGCCGGTGGCGATCCGCGACGGCCACGTGCTGTTTCAGGGCGAAAGCATCGGCATCGACGAGAACGGCACAGGCGAGGGCGAGCTTTTCTTCCGTCCGGAAGATGTGGTGTTGACTGAGGAGAAGGACGCGCTTTACGGCAAGGTCACCACCTGTCGCCGCCTCGCGGGCGCCCGCATCGCCGAAATCGACATCGCCAATAACGGCCACGAGCCCTATCACCTCGAAATCGAAGTGCCGCTTAACGCCGCCGTGGCCGTGGGCGCGCAACTGCGCTTCCGCCCGACGCGGTGGAAGGTGTTCGGGAAGAAATAAGGGAGACGTGACCGCAGTTGGCAGTTGATGATTTCAACTGCGGTGAACTGCGATGTGATTAAGGAGATTTTCTCGTCGCGAGAGAACCGCACCGGCACTCGAGGCGCAGATCTCCCCAATACTCAAAGCAATACGCAGAAACGGAAAAGGGCCGCCGAAGCGACCCTTCCATGAGTTTGGTCCTGTTTACAGACCCGGGACTGTTTCTCAACGTTCCGAAGGCAAAGAAGTTTACGCCGAGGGCTGCCCCGTCGCAAAACCACCCTTTCCATTGCCTGCACCAGAGACCGAAATCTCACTAGACATTGGATCACCTCCTTCCGATACGTTGAACATAATTAGAAGGTAGTACGATTCGTCAGTAATGCAAGGGGCACTCGTCACGACACCTTCATCACGATCTTGCCGATATGGCTGCTGCTTTCCATCAGCCGGTGCGCTTCCGTGACCTCGTCCAGCGTGAACACCCGGTTGATCACAGGCGCGACCTTGCCGCTTTCGATGAGCGGCCAGACCTGCTCGACAAGCTCATCGCGGATGGCGCGCTTCTCGTCGGCGGTGCGGGGCCGCATGGTCGAGCCGGTGACGGTCAGGCGTTTGACCATGATCGGCCGCAGGTCGACTTTTTCGGCCGTCGCACCACCCAGAAAGGCGATGATGGAGAGGCAACCGTCCTTAGCGAGTGCGGCAAGGTTCCTTTCGAAATAAGATGCACCGATCATGTCGAGAACCACATCGACGCCCTTGCCGCCGGTTTCGGATTTCACGACCTCGGCGAAATCTTCCTCGCGGTAATTGATCGCGCGCTTAGCGCCGAGCTTCACGCAGGCCTCGCATTTTTCCGCTGAGCCCGCCGTGGCGTAGACTTCCGCGCCAAAAGCCCTGGCGAGCTGGATGGCCGTCGTGCCGATGCCGCTGGTGCCGCCGTGGATGAGCACGGTCTCACCCTCCGTCAGGCCCGCCATCTGGAAGAGATTGGCCCAGACGGTGAAGAAGGTTTCCGGTAGCGCGGCCGCTTTGACGGCATCGTAGCCCTTGGGGAAGGGCAGGGCCTGCCCGGCGGGAACGGCGCAAAATTCGGCGTAACCGCCGCCATTGGCGAGCGCGCAGACCTTGTCGCCTGGCTTGAATTCGGTGACGCCTTCACCCAGCGCAACCACCTCGCCGGCGATTTCCAGCCCGAGAATCGGGCTTGCACCTTTTGGCGGCGGATAGATGCCCTGTCTTTGCGCGACGTCGGGACGGTTGACCCCAGCCGCCTCGACCTTCACCAATATCTCCCCCTTGGCGGGTTTCGGTAAAGGCGCTTTTGAAGACTGCATCACTTCCGGGCCGCCATGGGACGGCAGGTCGATGAAGCGCATTGTTTCGGGCAGGGTCTTGGTGTCGGACATGGGCAGGGGCAACTCCTCACTTGTCGGCCTCACCCGAAGATGTAGGTCAGATGTGTGCTCGAGGGAAGGAGGCCGTTGGTCGCGAGTGTCAATTTGTCTCGCCGAATACCCTGACGACGAGACCGCCTTCGTTTTCCTTGGCGGCCGCCTTCACACCGGCAATCTCGCTGCCGATTCGTTCGGGATTGGCGATGATCGACCCTTTCGGCAAAGTGAGGACACCGATGGAACAGCGCAGCAGCGCAAAGTCCCGTTCATCGCCGTTGCGGTCCTGCCCCTTCATGCATCCGGCAGCACGGTCTTCGTCGGAATAGAGCCCGGCGACATCGTCGTGGAAATCGCTGAGCAGCCGCTCGAGGATTTCCGTCAATTCCTCCACAGACCAGTCACGCACGCCGATGAAAAAATCGTCGCCGCCAATATGACCAAGGAAGCAGTCGCCAGCGAAGAAGTAACGCCGCATCAGCGCTGAAAACAGGGTGATGGCGTGGTCACCGGCGTTGAAACCGTATTTGTCGTTGAAGGGTTTGAAATTATCGAAGTCGCAATAGCAGAAGAAGCGCGTCTCGTCGCCGTCGCTGCAGCGGTCGGTAATGAAGCCGCCAATCGCGCGGTTGCCGGGCAGCGCCGTCAGCGGGTTCTGGTCCTGCGCCATCTTCAGCTGTTTTTCATTGATGACCTTGATGAGCGAAGCGGCGGAAACGATGCCGGCATAACGCATGTTTTCTGTGAGGATGATGCAGGCGCTGCCGCCCATGCTGGCGAACATGTTCATCAACTGGTCCGCGTCGGCATCGAGGCCGACGATCGGTGCGGGGTCGACGAAATGGGAAATGGTGCGCTCATAAATCTTGTTCTTGAGCAGATCGCGGCCAAAGGGCCGGTAGATATATTCCTTGAGGTGATATTCGTTGATGACGCCGCGCGGTTCGCCATTGGCGTTGAGAACCGGGAAGAATGCCTGCTGCGGGTTTCTGCGGAACAGTTCGAACACGCTGTCGACGCTGTCATGTTCGAACACGGTGGGAAGGCGTTCTATTTCCCGGCGGATCAGAATCTCGTCCAGCGTCTGGCTGTTGCGCCGCGCCACGCCCATGCGGTTGAGGTGCGGAAAACTTTCGGGCAATTCGCTGGTGAAGACCGTCGGTCTGGCGATCAGCCAGCCCTGCACCAGATCGACGCCGAATTCGCGGCAGGTCAAAAACTCCGCCTCGGTTTCGATACCTTCCGCAATGACCCTGACGCCGAGAATATGAGCGATATTGACGATGTTGCGCACAAGGTGCTGCTTGCGCGGCAATTGGTCGACGCCCGTGATGAAATGCCGGTCGATCTTCAGGTAATCCAGCGGGAAGTCGCAGAGCAGCTTCATCTCTCCATGGCCGGCGCCGAAATCGTCGATCGCCAGCTTGAAGCCTTCCTTGCGCATGCGGGCGATCAGCGCCGTGAATTCCGGCACGCTGGTATTGTCGAAACGTTCGGAAAGCTCGAAGCAGATCGAGGAGGCCGGTATGCCCGCCCGCGCCAGATAGCCGACGAGCTTGTCCAAAATGGCGTCGCCATGCGGGATCAGCCGCACATCGAGATTGAGAAACAGGGTGGCGGAGGAGAAGTCGGGCAGCGTGGAGAATTTCGCGAGCGCGCGGCTTGCCAGCATCTGCTCGAAGGCCTTCAACTCGCCATCTGCGGCAGCCTGGTCGAGAAGCGCCAGCGGACTGGAAAAACCGAGCCGGTCATGGCCGCGCATCAGCGATTCATAACCGAAGATCGTGCCTGTCGTCGCCTCGACAATCGGCTGAAACGCCGTTTCAAGCACCAGTTTCGCCATGGGAAACATATGCCCGGAGGCAAAACGCCTTATGACATCGTTCTCCAGCGTGACGGCCTGCATTTCTATTTCTCCGCTGTTGCCGGTCCCTTTGGTGGCGCGCCGTATGGAATGCGCCATCGGGAACCCGTCTCTTTTGCGGCGAACAATCGCAGATTACAGGTCAACAAAAGCTTTCACGACTGTGAAGCTTTGATGAACGTTTTGTTACAACCCTTTCAATATGGAAGGTTGTTACGCCGGGCCTTATGCCCGGCGGATATGCCCGGTGTGTGCGGCATAAAGTTCCGCAACATTCATGCGTTCCCGGTCCGCTTCGACAGGTTCGGTCGACGTTGCGCCGACGCCATGTTCGGCGGAGGCAGCCCATAGTCTCAGCGCTGCCCTGACGACCTCGCTGCCGGATGCGTAAGCGCCGCAATTCACGGCCTCGCGCATTCTTGCTGCCTGTTCCGGGGAAATCGACACTGTCACCATTGGCATGATATCACTCCCTTCTTTAAACACTGCGAACGGTCTTTCGATGTATGGGATCGGGTGCCGTCGTGGTCTATGGCGGGCGTTTTTATCGTCTTTCGTCTGGCGCCGCTTCCAGCGAAATTTATATCGTCATCAATATTAGCACGAAACGCGTTCCATTCCCAATTCGCAGTAAATCACGGTTTAGTTTTTCCCGCGTGAGCCGGGCGGCGGCGTGGCTCGCCATGCTGGGCGGATAAGCGGCAACCTAAAGCTCCCCGGCGGCAGAAAATATGATCTATCGCAAATCAGCGACAAAAAATGGCGCGTTTTTTATTGATTGATTGATCAATCAAGAATATTTTGCCCGCCATCAAGGAGACGCTTATGCCCAAGATCGGAATGGAGCCTTTGCGCCGCAAGGCGCTGGTGGATGCGGCACTGCGCACCATAGGTCACCATGGTTCGCTGAATGTGACAATGTCCGACATCGCCCGGGAAGCGGGCGTGTCGGCGGCCCTTGCGCATCATTATTTCGGCAGCAAGCAGCAGCTGCTTCTGGAAACCATTCGCAGCCTGCTGCGCGATCTGAGGCGTGATGCCGTGGCGGCATTGATCCGCGCCTCCGGTCCGCGCGAAAAGCTGAGCGCCATCGTGCATGTTTCCTTCCAGAGCGACCAGTTCACGCCGGAAACGGTGGCGGCGTGGCTTGCCTTTTATGTCGAGGCGCAGCGCTCGGAAGAAACCCGCCGCCTGCTGGTCCTTTATTCCCGCCGCCTGCGCTCCAACCTCATGGCGAGCCTCAACCGGCTCTGCCCGCCCGATGATGCCGCGCGCATTGCGGAAGGGGCGGCGGCACTGATCGACGGGCTTTATATCAGGCACAGCCTGCGTTCCGCGCCGCTCGGCCTCGCTTCCGCGCCGGCGCTCGTCGAGGACTATTTCGACACGCAGCTCAAATCTTTTCCCGATGGACAGCGCGCCAAGCCGTCCGTCCGTATTCTCTAGGAGACTTCGACATGACCATCGCCACGCCGCTCAGGGCGCAGCCGAAAGCCTCGCATTTCATCGACGGGGACTATGTCGAGGACAAGACCGGTACGCCGTTCGAAAGCATCTTCCCTGCGACGGGCGAGGTGATTGCAAGGCTGCATGCGGCAACACCCGCCATCGTCGAGCGCGCCATCGCTTCGGCCAAGCGCGCCCAGAAGGAATGGGCGGCGATGAGCCCCATGGCCCGCGGTCGCATCCTCAAGCGCGCCGCCGATATCATGCGCGAACGCAACGATGCGCTTTCCACGCTGGAAACGCTGGATACCGGCAAACCCATTCAGGAAACCATCGTCGCCGACCCGACCTCGGGTGCGGATGCCTTCGAATTTTTCGGCGGCATCGCGCCTTCGGCTCTGAATGGCGATTACATCCCCCTCGGTGGCGATTTCGCCTATACCAAGCGCGTGCCGCTCGGCGTCTGCGTTGGCATTGGCGCGTGGAACTATCCGCAGCAGATCGCCTGCTGGAAGGCCGCGCCTGCGCTGGTCGCCGGCAACGCCATGGTCTTCAAGCCCTCGGAAAACACCCCGCTTGGCGCCTTGAAGATCGCCGAAATCCTCATCGAAGCCGGTCTGCCAAAGGGCCTGTTCAACGTCATTCAGGGGGATCGTGATACCGGGCCGCTGCTCGTCAACCACCCGGATGTCGCCAAGGTTTCGCTCACCGGCTCAGTCCCGACCGGCCGCAAGGTGGCTGCCGCCGCCGCCGGGCATCTGAAACATGTGACGATGGAACTCGGCGGCAAGTCGCCGATGATCGTTTTCGACGATGCCGATATCGAAAGCGCTGTCGGCGGGGCCATGCTCGGCAATTTCTATTCCTCCGGCCAGGTCTGCTCCAATGGCACGCGTGTCTTCGTGCAGAAAAAGGCGAAGGAACGTTTCCTCGAAAACCTGAAAAAGCGCACTGAGGCGATGATCCTCGGCGATCCCCTCGATTACGCCACTCATCTCGGCCCGCTGGTCTCCAAGGCCCAGCAGGAGAAAGTGCTTTCCTATATCGAGAAGGGCAAGGCGGAAGGCGCGACCCTCATCACCGGCGGCGGCATTCCCAACAATGTCGCGGGCGAGGGCGCCTATGTTCAGCCGACCGTGTTTGCCGATGTGACCGACGACATGACCATTGCCCGTGAAGAAATCTTCGGCCCAGTCATGTGCGTGCTGGATTTTGACGACGAAGAAGAGGTTCTCGCCCGCGCCAACGCCACCGAGTTCGGCCTCGCCGGCGGCGTCTTCACCGCTGATCTCGCCCGCGCTCACCGTGTGGTGGATCAGCTGGAGGCGGGGACGCTGTGGATCAACACGTACAATCTCTGCCCGGTGGAAATTCCCTTCGGCGGCTCGAAACAATCCGGCTTCGGACGCGAGAATTCGGCGGCGGCGCTGGAGCATTATAGCGAGTTGAAGACGGTTTATGTGAGCACGGGGAAGGTGGACGCGCCTTATTGATGGGGCGGTGCGTGGGGCTTCACCCCCCTCTGCCCTGCCGGGCATCTCCCCCTCAAGGGGGAAAATCGGCAAGCGGCGCCACCACCACTTCATTCGCTAACGTTGAGATGGGCGCGACCTCGCCGCAGATCGATCTCCCCCCTTGAGGGGGAGATGTCCGGCAGGACAGAGGGGGGGTGAAGCCACAGGCGCAGATGTTCATTCTGGAGATGTTTCGAAATGCAAGCAGATTACGTCATCGTCGGCTCCGGTTCCGCAGGCTCCGCCATCGCCTATCGCCTGTCGGAAGATGGCCGCTATTCCGTCATCGTCGTCGAGGCCGGCGGTTCCGATTTCGGCCCCTTCATCCAGATGCCGGCGGCTCTCGCCTGGCCGATGAGCATGAAGCGCTACAATTGGGGTTATCTCTCCGAACCAGAGCCCAATCTCAATAATCGCCGCATCACCGCCCCGCGCGGAAAAGTCATCGGCGGCTCGTCCTCCATCAACGGCCTTGTTTACGTGCGCGGCCATGCGGAGGATTTCAATCGCTGGGAAGAGCTTGGCGCGCATGGCTGGGCCTATGCGGATGTGCTGCCTTATTTCAAGCGCATGGAGCACAGCCACGGCGGTGAGGAGGGCTGGCGCGGCACGGAAGGGCCGCTGCATGTACAGCGCGGGCCGGTCAACAATCCGCTGTTTCACGCCTTCATTCAGGCCGGCGCGCAGGCCGGTTTCGAACTGACCGACGATTATAACGGCTCCAAGCAGGAGGGTTTCGGCCTGATGGAGCAGACCATCCATAATGGCCGCCGCTGGTCCGCCGCCAACGCCTATCTGAAACCGGCGCTGAAGCGCGGCAATGTCACGTTGGTCAACGGTTTCGCCCGCAAGATCGTCATCGAGAACGGTCGTGCCGTGGGTGTCGAGATCGAGCGAAGGGGCGTGGTGGAAACCATCAAGGCCGGTCGTGAAGTCATCGTGTCCGCATCCTCCTTCAATTCGCCGAAACTGCTGATGTTGTCGGGCATCGGCCCTGCCGCGCATCTGAAAGACATGGGCATCGAGGTGAAGGCGGATCGTCCCGGTGTCGGCGCCAATCTTCAGGATCATATGGAGTTTTATTTCCAGCAGGTCTCCACCAAGCCGGTCTCGCTTTATTCATGGTTGCCATGGTTCTGGCAGGGCGTAGCCGGTGCGCAATGGTTGTTGTCGAAAGGCGGGCTCGGCGCCTCCAACCAGTTCGAGGCCTGCGCCTTCCTGCGCTCCGCACCCGGCCTGAAACAGCCTGATATCCAATATCATTTTCTGCCCGTCGCGATTTCGTATGACGGCAAGGCGGCAGCGAAAAGCCATGGTTTCCAGGCGCATGTGGGTTACAACCTGTCGAAATCGCGCGGCAATGTCACGCTTCGCTCCGCCGATCCGACGGATGATCCGGTCATTCGTTTCAACTATATGAGCCATCCCGAAGACTGGGAGAAATTCCGCCATTGCGTGCGCCTGACGCGGGAAATCTTTGGCCAGAAAGCATTCGACGAATTCCGTGGCCCGGAAATCCAGCCGGGTGAGAATATCGAGACCGACGAGCAGATCGATGCCTTTCTGCGCGAGCATCTGGAAAGCGCCTATCACCCCTGCGGCACCTGCCGGATGGGCGACAAAAACGATCCGATGGCGGTGGTCGATCCCGAGTGCCGCGTGATCGGCGTCGAAGGACTGCGCGTTGCCGACAGCTCGATCTTCCCGCACGTGACCTACGGCAACCTCAACGGCCCCTCGATCATGACGGGCGAAAAAGCCGCTGATCATATTCTCGGCAAAACCCCGCTGCCCCGCTCCAATCAGGAGCCGTGGGCGAACCCGCGTGCGGCCGTCAGCGACCGGTGAGAATCAATGATAATCATCCTCGCGCTGGTGGCGAACGGCGGCTATTGTGACGGTTTCCGGGCTGTCGATGCGAAACAGCACGATATAGCCTGATGAGCCGAAAGGTATGAGGAGTTCGCGTATCAGGCTGTTGTCAGGGGATGCCTTGCGGCAGCTGAACGGGAAGTCGGTCAAAATCTCGAGGCCCGCCCTGACAGCGCGGATCGCCTTGTCCGCGACATCGATATCGTAAACAATCAGAAAATCATAAATGCGATCAAAGTCATCTAACGCTTCCTGGGTATAGCGAAGCGAATATGTCATTTGCGCTTTGCAGCCTTTGCCGCATCGAGCTTCCGTTCCATCATCGAGAGGACATCGTCGGTCGTATAGTACACGCCTGTTCGTTCAGCCTCTTCTAGCGAAGCCAAGCCCCGCGCAATGAACTCCGCCTGCGATTTACGGATTTCTACCTGCCGTCGTACGGAATCTTCAACGAAAGAGGAGAGCGTCTCGCCATCCTTCAGCACGCTTTCCGCTGCTTCGCGAAAATCGGCCGTCACCCGCAGCGAGGGAAGTGTCGCCGTTTTCATGTTGCATCTCCTTGCGTTGCAATTGCGATGCGCAACTTGACCCGGCTGGATGGAATTGTCAAATGCAAAACTTGCAATCACCGTCCGGGAGGCCGATAACGAACACCCGCCTTGAACACCAATTACCGATCCGGATTGCCATGCCCGCCGATTACAAAAAGCTGAAGATGCTCCGCCGTTCCCGTGTCGTCTGGGGCTCATGGCGGGTGTGGAGGCCGAGGGCGGTTTTCTGGATAGGTGCGATTGCGGTTGGCCTTATCAGCGTCGCTTTTGCCTGGGCGGCGGATCGGGCCCAGCACCTTTTCTTCGCGGCAACCTCATCGGGGGAATGGGCGTTTCTGCTGCCGCTCATCATCACGCCGCTCGGCTTCACGCTCTGCGCCTGGCTCGCGATCACGGTTTTTCCCAATGCCGGCGGTAGCGGCATTCCGCAGGCCATCGCTGCGCGGCACCTGCGGGAAGATGCGGACCGTTCGCGGCTTCTGTCGCTGAAGCTCGCTTTCGGCAAGGTGGTGCTGACGGTCGCCGGTCTGCTCTCCGGCGCGTCCATAGGCCGTGAAGGCCCGACCGTTCAGGTTGGCGCTTCGATCATGCTGCAGGCAGCCCGCTGGGGCGGCATGGCGCAGGCGAAGGGCCTCATTCTCGCCGGTTCGGCGGCAGGCATTGCGGCGGCCTTCAACACGCCGCTTGCGGGCATCGTCTTCGCCATCGAGGAAATGAGCAAGACCTATGAATCCCGCGCCAATGGTCTGGTTCTCACTGCCGTCATCCTGTCGGGCCTTGCCTCGCTGGCTCTGGTCGGCAGCTATACCTATTTCGGCACCAGCTCGGTCATGGCGAAAACGACGATGGACTGGCTGCTGGTGCTCGTCTGCGGTGTCGGCGGTGGTGCATTTGGCGCTCTTTTCAGCTCTGGCGCCCTGCGCCTATCTGCGCGCATCCGCCGTTTCGCCCAGACCATGCCGTTAAAGCGGATGCTGGCAGTGGCGGCGGCCTGCGGCCTTGCCTCCGCGGCAATCGGAATAGTGTCTGGAGGCGCCACCTTCGGAACCGGTTACGAACAGGCGCGTGCCGCAATCGAGGGCGAGGCCGCGCCTACCTTCTTCTTCATCGAAAAACTGGCGGCGACGTTCCTTGCCATGATCTCGGGCATTCCCGGCGGCATTTTCGCGCCGTCCTTGTCCGTGGGCGCGGGTTTCGGCAGCACCATGGCCACCTTGCTTGGCACCAGCATCGGCCTTGGCGCCATCGTCGGCATGGCGGGTTATTTTGCGGGCGTGGTGCAGGCGCCGATGACGGCCTTTGTCATTATCCTTGAAATGACTGGCAATCATGAAGGCGTCATGCCCATCATGGCCGCATCGATGCTGGGATATCTGACATCGCGGCTTTTCTCCCGCGAGCCGCTTTATCATGGCCTGTCGCGGGTCTTCATCGCCCAGAGCATCCGCGCCCGACGCGCCGCTCAGGCCAGCGAAACGTAACCGTTTACGCGCGGATGCCCGCCACGCCGAAATAACCGAGCCCCGGTATCTTTACGCCGGGCCGGCTGAAATCGATGCCGGCGACAAGGCCGAGAAAATTCACCTCGAGACCGCTGCGGGCACCCGCCGAAACGCCGAACAGGCCGCCAAGCGAAACGCTTACATCCTTCCAGTCGTCGGCGATGTGGTAAAACGCGCCGTCCGGCAGATAATCGCGACCGACCGCATCCGGCGGCAGCACGACGCCGAGTTCCGGCACGCTGCGCAGCACATGGGCGACGAAGGTGTTGGAGTTGGGGCCGGGATAGATGCGATAGCCGCCCGGCTTGCCGTAGGGATAGTCGGCAATCGCCTTTTCGATCTTCGGGATCAGCTTTTCCGCTTCCGCGCCGTGAATGGCCACCACCTGACGCGGCATGTTGGAATACCAGTAGGCATCCGCCGCATAACCGTTGTGGCGGATCGGCGTGCCCCAGCCCACCTTGTCATAACGGTCATAATTTGTGGCGTCCGGCTTTTTCAGCACGACCCAGGCATGGCTGGCGACCGAGCCCTTGAAACCGCCGGTCATGGCGGAAAAGACGTAGACGGCGGCTTCTCTGTTGCTGGACGCGGCCGGCAGCATGCCGGAGGACGACCATCTCGCGGCATTCCAGCCGCGCGGATGGTCCTTCATGGCCCACAGGCCGGCCGATGCCAGCGCGGGAAGCAGATAGATAACGGCAATCGCCAGCAGCAGACGTTTTGCAAATTTCACTGATAGCCCCGTGCATCGAAAAATCAATTGCGGTATCAACCACATGAAATCAGAATTTTTTGAGGCCGCAAAAATGAACAATTCCGTTACCGTCGAAGTCACCAGGGGTAATCTGGTCGAAAGCCGCCATCATGGTCTTGCCGTGGTGGTGGATGGCGATGGCGGCGTGCTGTTTTCGGCTGGCGATATTGAGCGCGGCATCTTTCCGCGTTCCGCCTGCAAGGCCATGCAGGCGCTGCCGCTGGTGGAAAGCGGTGCTGCGGATGCCTATCAGTTCGGCAGCCGCGAACTCGCACTTGCCTGTTCCTCCCATTCCGGCGAGGACGCGCATGTGGAACTCGCCGCTTCGATGCTGGCGAAGGCGGGCAGGGACGTGGATACGCTGGAATGCGGCGCGCATTGGTCTTCCGACCAGAAAACCATCATCCATCAGGCCCGCACGCTGGAAAAGCCGACGGCGCTTCACAATAATTGCTCCGGCAAACATTCCGGTTTCATCTGCGCCTGTTGCCACGCTGGCACTGACCCAGAGGGTTATGTCGGTTACGATCATCCGCTGCAGCAGGAAATCCGCGCCACGATGGCAAGCCTGACGGGTGCTACTCTCGGCCATGACAATTGCGGCGTGGACGGCTGCTCCATCCCCACCTATGCCGTGCCGCTCAAGGGGCTGGCCCATGGTTTCGCGAAAATGGCGACGGGCAGGGGGCTGGAACCGGGCCGTGCGAAAGCCTCGCGTCGTCTCATCGAGGCCTGCATGGCTGAACCCTTTTACGTGGCGGGCACTGGCCGCGCCTGCACGAAGCTGATGCAGATCGCGCCGGGAAAAATCTTCGCAAAGACCGGCGCGGAGGGCGTCTTCATCGCCGCTCTGCCGGCAAAGGGCATCGCCATGGCGGTGAAATGCGAAGACGGCACGACGCGTGCGGCAGAAGCCATGGTTTCGGCATTGCTCGCCCGCCATTTCGATGAAGGCAGCGCCGAACAACAGGCACTGAGCGGCATGGCGAACCGGCAGATGCGCAACTGGAACGGCATCCATGTCGGCGATGTCAGGGTCGTCGGTCTCTAAATAACCTTTGACGCGGCCGTTTGCCGGCACGATGATGGTGCGCCCTGCGTGTGACGGCCATCCCTTGGTCGCCGCGGGTCGGCGTCCGTACGAGGAAGAAACGGGCGCTTCATTGCTTTGGAGGTCGCATACCCATGTTCACACTGTTTTTTTCTCCCGGTTCCTGTTCCCGCGCCAGCCATATCGTGCTTGAGGAATCCGGCCTGCCTTACAAGGCCCACCGCGTCAATTTTGCGGAAGGCGAGCAACGCTCCGAGGCATTTTTAAAGATCAATCCCAAGGGCCGCGTGCCGGCGCTGGCAACGGCAAGCGGCGTGCTGACGGAGACGCCCGCCATCCTCGCCTTCATCGCCCAGATGGCGCCTGAGAAGAAACTCGCCCCGCTCGACGATCCCTTCGAATTCGCGTTGATGCAGTCCTTCAACTCCTTCATTTCTTCGACGGTGCATGTCGCCCATGCCCACGGCCGGCGGGGCAGCCGCTGGGCGAATGAGGAAAGTTCGCTGGCCGATATGAAGGCGAAAGTGCCGCAGACCATGGGCGAGTGCTTCGAACTGATCGAACATGGCATGCTGCACGGCCCATGGGTTCTGGGCACCGCTTATTCGGTTGCCGATCCCTATCTTTTCGTCATGTCCGGCTGGCTGGAAAGCGACGGCGTGGATATTGCCCGCTTCCCGAAGGTGCACGACCATTTCCGCCGCATGAACGACCGGCCGGCGGTGCAGCGGGCGCTTGCGGGCGAGAGGGGTTAATAGTTACTGTCGTCATCCTCGGGCTTGTCCCGAGGATCTGCAACGTATTGATTTTATTTGACGTGGTTGGATCCTCGGGACAAGCCAGAGGATGACGTTGAGTACGGAGGGACGTCTCCAGTCCGCGCCCAAAGCTCGTGTCAAGCCGCCTCGGCGGCCCGGCTGTCCCACATGGTCTTGAACGCCGTGCGGGCCTGGCAACGATCCAGCCAGGCTTTCAGCGCCGGATGGGCATCGAACAGCGGTTTGTGGCCCTGCGCGTAACGAACGATTTCCGCCGCGTTGAGATCGGCCACGGTGAAACGGTCTCCCACCAGATGATCATGGGTGGCGAGATGCTGCTCCAGCACCCGGAAGGGGCGCTTCAGCAGGCGGGCGGCGACGTCGATAACAGCCTTACCAGTATCGCTTTCCGACAGGCCCTCGGCGATGGCGGAGGAAATCTTCAGCGAATTGGTCTCGATTTCGGTGGCGGCGAAGAAGGACCATTGCAGCATCGCCGCATCTTCCTTCAGATCGACCGGCGCAAGCGGTCCGCCATATTTGCGGGCAAGGTAGAGATTGATGGCCATGGATTCGTAAAGCACCATGCCGTCATCCTCAATGCAGGGAATGGTACCCATCGGGTTGACGGCGAGAAATGTGGGAGACAGCGTGTTGAGCGGCGCATCCGCAGCCAGCGGATCGGCAAGGCGGCGGGCCTGTATGACGGGCACATGCTTGAATTCTATGCCCAGTTCACCCGCAAGCCACAGCGTGCGCGTGGCGCGGGAACGGTAGACACCGTAAATCGTCAACATCGAAATTACCCCTTGACCAGTTCGATGCGCCGCACGTTACGGTTTCGTCGCTTTAAAGTGAAGTTGCAGATCCTTGGGCCAACTATGATTTTTTCTGATCCGCGAATAAGTCCGTATCCGGTGACAGGCGATATTCGAAACGGTCGATAAAGCGTTCGAACAGGCGGGCGAATGTCTCCACATCCTCTGCCGGCCAGCCATCCATCACGTCCTCGATGACGCTCATCTTGGTCCGGCGCATTTCCTGCAAAAGGCTGGTGCCGAGCGGCGTAATCTCGACAATGCTGCGGCGGCCGTCTTCCTGGGAAACGCTGCGTTTCAGCAGGCCGCGTCCCACCATATCCGCCACCACCCGGCTACCGCGTGAGGGATCGATGCGCATGCCCTCGGCAATCGCACCCACGGTAACATCGCCTTCGGTGCGGCGCAGAATGTCGAGAACGTCTATATGGGAGAGTTCAAGACCCGGAGCGAGCTTGGCAAGCGCCATGCGGCCGATGATGCGGCGGCCGATCATGATGCGCATGCGCGTCATCGTATTGCCGATCCGCTTGATGTCCTCGGGCAGATCCTCGTTCCAGTTTTCCTCGCTCGCCACGCTTTGCCGTTCCTTTCATTGCCAGTTCGCGATCACATTTAGCGCGAATAACATGGATGTCAAAAACTTGCCATTGACATATATGTGCTGATAGCACACAAATTGCCGTAGCAAAACCGCCGTAGCCAACGAGATTTTTCATGGATATGTCCACCGCCCCCGTGGCGCCGCTTGTGTCGGATCATCGGCGCAGGCTCATCGTCTTTCTGTTCCTGATGCTGGCCATGTTCATGGCAACTCTCGATAACCAGATCGTATCGACAGCGCTTCCCACCATTGTCGGTGAATTCGGCGCGCTGGAGCGTTTCGGCTGGATCGGCTCGGCCTATCTGCTGGCGACCAGTGCTGTCATGCCTGTCTATGGCAAGCTCGGCGATCTGTTCGGCCGCAAATATGTGATGATCGCGGCGGTCGTCATCTTCACGCTGGGTTCGCTGGCCTGCGGGCTGGCATGGTCGATGGACAGCCTGATTGCCGCCCGCGTGTTGCAGGGGCTTGGCGGCGGCGGCATCATGGTCTCGATCTTTTCCGTCAATGCAGATCTGTTCGAGCCGCGTGAACGCGCCCGCTACCAGAGCTATTCCAGCCTCACCATCATGGCGTCAGGCAGTGTCGGCCCGATCCTCGGCGGTACGATGAGCGACCTGTTCGGCTGGCGGTCAATCTTCCTCATTAACCTGCCGCTCGGCATCATCGTCATTGCAGGGCTGGCATTGATGCTGCCTTACCGCCGCCCGGCGCGCCAGCCGAAGATCGATTATCTCGGCGCGGTCCTTTTGGCGGCCACCATTGCCAGCGTGGTCTTCTGGGCTGACAGCAGCGAATTGTTCGGCTCGCTCGTCGCAGCCCCCAGTCTCGGCATTATCGCTTTCGCCGTCATCGCCGCTTTTCTCTGGGTGCAGGTGGAACGCCGCGCGCCGGAACCGGTGGTGCCGCTCAGGCTCTTCAAGGACAGCACCTTTCCGCTCTTGATGATCGTCTCGCTGACCAGCGGCGGCATCGGCATCGGCATGGTCAATTATTATGCCCTGTTCCTGCAGACCACCACCGGGCTTTCGCCTTCCCATGCCGGCCTGTTCTTCATCGCCGTCACCGGCGGCATCGTCATGGGCTCGCTTTCGGCCGGACGGCTGATTTCGATCACCGGCGTCTACAAGCCCTTCTCTGTGGCGGGCCTTATCATCAACGTCATCGCCATGCTGCTCTTCACGCAGATGCATGCCGGAACGCCGCTTTGGATGATTGCGGTCCTCATGTTGGCACAAGGCTTTGCTGTCGGGCTCGGCCAGCAGGCGCCGATCATCGGCGTGCAAAATTCCGCGCCCAAGGCGGATATCGGCGCGGCGAGCGGCGCGGTGACGCTGACCCGCATGGGCGGCGCGGCGATTGCCATTTCTGTCTATGGCGCCATCGTGTCCTCGAGCCTGAAAGGCGTCGCGGTCAATATTCCCGGTGTCGGCAAGATCGAGGAACTGACGCCGAAAATCCTCTCCGAACTCCCCGCCGCCTCACAGGCCGCCGTCGCCGCGCTCTACTCGGATGCTTTTACGCCGCTGTTCTTCGCGGCCGCCGCAACCGCCGCCATCGGCCTTGCCGCGGCGCTGATGCTGAAGCCGGTGCGGCTACCGGCGGCGGTTGAGGCGAAGCCGGCCGAAGGGGCGGGGGAGTAAAGGCCGTCACGCAATACGGTTCGATGGGATTGATGCGCCTTGTTCACGTTGCTCACCATACCTTCATCCCTGTGACGAGCGCATAATGAGGGAAAGGACGGGCCGTGCAATGTGTTTCACCATCACGGTCCTACACAACAAAAACACCGCCGCTGGAAATTTAATGCACGTTCCGCGTTATGCTCGCAGCACTTTAGATTCGCGCGGGCGGCCCTATCTCAATGAATATGAAGCCGGAACAGCTGTTGAATTCCACGCCCAAGGGCCTTTATTGCCCGGCGGGTGATTTTTATATCGATCCCGTCCGCCCGGTGGCGCGGGCGCTCATCACCCACGGTCATTCCGACCACGCCCGCGCCGGCCATGGCGCGGTGCTGGCCACGCGCCAGACGCTGGATATAATGCGCATCCGTTATGGCGAGGATTTTTGCGGCAGCGAGCAGGCGGTCGCATTCGGCGAAAGGGTGGAGGTAAACGGCGTTACCGTCGGTTTCCATCCAGCAGGCCATGTGCTGGGTTCGGCGCAAATCTCCGTGGAAATGAACGGGATGCGCATCGTCGCCTCGGGAGACTACAAGCGCGGCGTGGACCCCACCTGCGCGCCCTTCGAGACGGTGCCCTGCGATGTATTCATCACAGAGGCCACCTTCGGCCTGCCGGTGTTTCATCATCCGCTGCCGCGCGTGGAAACGGCCAAGCTGCTCACCTCCATCAAACAGTTTCCCGACCGCACCCACCTCGTCGGCGCCTATTCGCTGGGCAAGGCGCAGCGCGTCATCCGGCTTTTGCGGGACAACGGTTATTCCGATCCCATTTATATTCACGGCGCGCTGGCACGGCTGTGTGATTATTACGTCTCGCAGGGCATCGATCTCGGCGATCTGCGCCCCGCGACGCTCGAAAAAAGCGATCCCTCCGCCTTCAAGGGCGCGATCGTCGTCGGCCCGCCCTCCGCCTTTCAGGAACGCTGGGCACGGCGCTTCAACGAACCGCTGATCGCCTTCGCGTCCGGCTGGATGATGGTGCGGCAGAGGGCGAAGCAGGGCGGAGTAGAGCTGCCACTGGTGATCTCCGACCATTGCGACTGGCCGGAACTGCTGGAGACGATCAAGGAAATTTCCCCGCAGGCCGTCTGGGTCACCCATGGCCGTGAGGAGGCGCTGGTGCGCTGGTGTCAATTGCAGGGTATTGCCGCCAAGCCGCTGCATCTTGTCGGTTACGAGGATGAGGGGGACTGAGATGAAAGCCTTCGCCACGCTGCTCGACCGTCTCGTTCTCACCCCGTCGCGCAACGGGAAACTGAAGCTGCTCACCGATTATTTCCGCGATACGCCCGATCCCGACCGGGGTTACGGTCTGGCGGCGATTGCCGGCACGCTGGACCTCAAGAGCGTCAAGCCGGCCATGCTGCGCGAATTGGTCATGGAGCGGATGGACGAGGTGCTGTTTCGTTATTCCTATGATTATGTCGGCGATCTTGCCGAGACCATCTCGCTGGTCTGGGGCAATATCGGTGGCGCGGATGACGCCGAGGCGCAGGATCCGCGCCTCGGAGAGGTCGTAACGTTGATGAATTCGCTGGGGCGTACCGAGGTGCGCGGCGCGGTGCGCGACCTCTTGGATAGGCTCGATACGTCCTCGCGTTTCGCTTTCCTCAAACTCGCAACCGGCAGCCTGCGCATCGGCGTTTCGGCGCGGCTGGCACGGCAGGCGCTGGCGGATTTTGCCGGCAAAGACATCACCGAGATCGAAACCCTCTGGCACGGGCTGACGCCGCCCTATACGCCGCTTTTCGCGTGGCTTGAGGGGAAGTCCGGGCGGCCGGTTCTGGCCACGCCCGCCATTTTCCATTCGGTCATGCTGGCGACGCCGGTTTCCGATGGCGATCTCGATGCGCTGGACCCGGCCGACTATGCCGCCGAATGGAAATGGGACGGTATTCGCGTGCAATTGTCCCGCGCCGGCGCCACGCGAAAACTCTATTCCCGCTCCGGCGACGATATCTCCGCCGCCTTTCCCGATGTTCTGGAGGCAATCGATTTCGAAGGCGTGATGGATGGCGAATTGCTGATTGGAGGCACGTCGCGCTCCAACAATCTCACCCGCACCTTTTCCGACTTGCAGCAGCGGCTGAACCGCAAGACGGTGACTGCGAAGATGCTGGATGATTATCCCGCCTTCATTCGCGCCTATGACCTGCTGTTCGAGGGCGAGAACGATATTCGCGCCGAAAGCTACATGGAGCGCCGCGGCCGCCTCTCGGATATTATCGAGCACGCGCCGCATGATCGCTTCGACCTCTCGCCGCTGATTGGCTTTTCCAGCTGGCAGGAACTCGATACGCTTCGTGCCGCACCGCCCGATCCTGTGATCGAGGGCGTCATGATCAAGCGCCGTGACAGCACCTACCAGGCCGGGCGCGCCAAGGGCCCCTGGTTCAAGTGGAAACGCGATCCTTATAATATCGACGCCGTCATGATGTATGCTCAGCGCGGCCACGGCAAAAGATCGAGCTATTATTCCGATTTCACCTTTGGCGTCTGGGCGGAAGGCGAGGATGGCGAACAGCTGGTGCCGGTCGGAAAGGCCTATTTCGGCTTCACCGATGCGGAGCTGGAGGTGCTGGACAAATTCGTGCGCGACAACACCGTCGAGCGTTTCGGCCCGGTGCGGGCGGTGCGCGCGACGCCGGATTTCGGTTTCGTGCTGGAGGTGGCCTTCGAAGGCATCAACCGCTCCACCCGCCACAAATCCGGCGTGGCCATGCGCTTCCCGCGCATTTCGCGGCTTCGCGCCGACAAGGTGCCGGCGGAGGCGGACAGGCTCTCGACTCTGGTGGCGATGATCGACGGCGTGGAAGGGTAAAGGCGCCTTGACCGTCCCTCATCCCCCGCGGCAGGCGCAGGAACGGAGAGACGCTGTCCCGAAATTGCCATGATGGCTGCGAATACATTGTTGTCATTCGCGAATCCGTGATTGGACAGCCTCCAGCCGCAGTGTTGAACTGCTCTAGTAACCATCCCCCGCAGGTGACCATATGGCAGACAAACGCTTTCTTTCCCAAGCCTTCGGACAGGAAAAGAGCGGCGCCATCTCGCCAGGCCTGACGCGGCGAAGCTTTGTGGCCGGCGCCATGGGGCTGTCAGCGTCCGCATTTTTACCACCCCGTGCGAAAGCGGGCATTGCTGCGCCAGAGGTGCTGCCGCTGGAGCGGCAGGATTATGCGGTGGCGCGTCGGCATTTCCACACCCATCTCCTGCGAAAAATGCCGGCACCGGAAAAATCTTCCGCGCTCGGCACGCCGCCCGGGGCGACACGGATCACCTATCCGGGCGGGCCGGACGGTTCCATTGCGCTTGTCGCGTGGCTCTCCCGCTACCAGCCCTCAAAAACGCTAAAGCCCGCCGTTCTTTTCCTCCACGGCGGCAACGCCACCGGGGACGGCCATTGGGCGCTGATGAAGCCCTATTGGGAAGCGGGCTATGTCGTGCTTCTGCCATCCTTCCGTGGTGAAAACGGCCAGAGCGGCAATTATTCCGGTTTTTACGACGAAACGACGGATGCGCTGGCCGCCGCCGCCTATCTGGAAAATCTTCCCGGCATCGACAGAAACCGCTTCTTCATCGCCGGCCATTCCAATGGCGGCACGCTGACGCTTCTGGCCGCGATGAGCCGGACGTTTCGCGCCGCAGCACCCATCTCCGCCGGCGTCAGTTCCTGGCGTTATTTCAACCGCTATAGCGACGAGATCTGTTTCGACGAGACCGACGAGCGCGAATTCATCATGCGCTCCTCCGTCTGTTTCGGCCCCAGCCTCAAATGTCCGGCGCTGCTTTTGCGGGGCACGGAGGAACGGCCTTTCGATGCCGATCACCAGCTTTTCGTGGATCGCGCCCTGACATCGGGTTTCAAGGTCGACAAAAAGCTCTTGCCCGGCACCCATAATGGTGTTGTGCCGCATGCGGTCGAGGAAAGCATCCGCTTTTTCAACAGTTTCGCCTGAGGCGCCAGTTTCGCCTCCAGCAGAAAGGCCGCCGCTAGTTTTTGACGATTGCGGTTTTGGCCTGCTCCGCCCACCATGCGCCGTCCTTCTTGTCGGCATATTGGGCGCGCTTGTTGGTGAACTGCCCCTGGGTACACATTTCGCGGTAATTGCGGACAGGCAGGCCCAGTTCCTTGACGACGGCATGCACCACCGTCGGGCCGGTCATGTCATAGACGCTGACGAGCGTCCCGTCTTCGATATTCTGGGCAATACGATCGGCTATCAGCCTGAGCGCCGGGTGGCCGGGTTTTGATGCCATGAAGTAATTTGTGATTTCGCCGTCTTTCATGGCAATGAAAACGGCTTCTTCATCCGTGCCGATCACATCTTCCGGGCGAGCCGCAAAATTGGAATCGATATCGAGATAGATGCCGCCTTCCTGCAGAAGCACCAGAATACGCCAGAAATCGGCCTTGGCGGCGCCCACCTGCAGGCGGCGGAAGGCATCGGCGTAACGTCCGGGAAAATGCCGGTCGATATAGGCCTGGCATGCCTCGTCATCATGATAGCGATATTCGAATTCCGGCGTCAGCCAACGGTTGAACAGGAAATTCGCATAGATCGGCGTCGTTACCCGGTTGGAGTAATTGGTCTGCCAGATGATGCGGGGAATGGCTTTTTCCGATTTCGGGCTGCGCCTGGCGGGCCGATACTGCGGAAGCGTTTTTCTTCTGCCGGGCCGCAAAAACAGATCGATGGAGAAAATAACCTTCACGATATTGCCGCCGATTTTGATCGCGCGATACGCAATGCGGTTATAGCCAGTCTTTGCCAATGTCAGCGCTCCTGCGCGTGGAATCGTTTGTCACGCGCGTGGAAAACGGCGGTACGCGGTATGTATTGGACGCAATTAGTTTGTCAATATGCCGTAAATAAGACGGCCGGGCCTCGATGGACGAGGCCCGGCCGTCGTGCACGCAAATGGAATTTCAGCCCTTGCGGTTGAAATAGCCGAGCAGCCGCATAGCGTTGGCGGTGACCAGAACCGTCGCGCCGGTGTCGGCGAAAACGGCGAGCCACAGGCCTGAAACGCCGGTTACGGTGGTCACCAGGAAGACCGCTTTCAGACCTAGCGCGATGGTTACGTTCTGGCGGATATTGCTCATGGTGGCGCGTGACAGGCCGATGAGGCGCGCGGCGTCGCCGACATTGTTGCGCATCAGCGCCGCATCCGCCGCCTCCATCGCCACATCCGTACCGGAACCGATGGCGACACCGACGCTGGCGGCAGCAAGGGCAGGGGCATCGTTGATGCCGTCGCCCACCATGACAACGGTTTTCTTTTCGGCCAGCTTGCGGATTTCCTCGACCTTGTTTTGCGGCAGCAGTTCGCCGCGCGCCTCAAGGCCCAGCTTGTTGCCGATGGCGCGTGCGGTGCGGGCATTGTCGCCCGACAGCATCAGCGAGGAAATGCCCATATCCTTCAGCGCTTTCACACCTTCGGCCGCATCCTTGCGCGGCTCGTCGCGCATGGCGAAGAGGCCGCTTGCCGCGCCGCCGGTCATCACGACAGCCACCGTCTTGCCTTCGCTTTCCAGCGCGGAAATGCGATCGGAAAGGTCCTTCGAGAGCGTTCCGACCTCAGTCGCAAAGCGCGGTGCGCCGATGAACAGCTCCTTGCCGCCGACAGTGCCCTGCATGCCGCGACCGGAAATCGCCTTGATGTTGGAGCCGGGCAGGGGCTTCACGCCGGCCTTTTCGGCATGATTGACGATGGCGCGGGCGAGCGGGTGGCTCGACTCGTTTTCGATGGTCGCGGCCTGCGCAATCAGTTCGGCCTCGTTGCCGTCAAGCGCGATCACATCCGTCACGACGGGCTCACCGAGCGTCAGCGTGCCGGTCTTGTCGAAGGCGACGGTTTCGGTGCGCGCCAGCATCTCGATGACAGCGCCGCCTTTCACCAGCATGCCGTGGCGCGCCGCAGCCGAAAGGCTGGAGGCAATCGCCGCGGGAACGGAGATGACCAGCGCGCAGGGGCAACCGATCAGGAGCAGCGCGAGACCGCGATAAATCCAGGTATCCCAGTCACCAAGACCGACAAGCGGCGGCACGATGATGGTCAGCACCGAGATCGCGACGATCAGCGGCATGTAATAACGCGAGAAGCTCTGGATGAAGCGCTCGGTCGGGGCGCGGGCATCCTGCGCTTCCTCGACCAGCGTGATGATCCGGGCAATGGTGTTGTCTTCCGGCGCGCGGTCGACACGGATGCGCAGCGAACCGTCATGGTTGATCGAGCCGGCGAAGACTCGGTCGCCCTTTTCTTTCGCGACCGGAATGCTCTCGCCGGTCATCGGCGATTCGTCGACGCTGGACTGGCCTTCCATGACTACGCCGTCGGCGGCGATACGGTCGCCGGGGCGCGCCACGACCACTTGGCCGATGCGCACCTGATCGGCGGAGATCTGCCGAAGCGATCCGTTTTCCTCCACCATCGCGGTTTTTGGCAAGAGCGAACCGAGCGCCTTGATGCCGGAGCGAGCGCGGGCGGCCGCAAAACCTTCCAGCAATTCGCCGACGGAGAAGAGCAGCACGACGATGGCCGCCTCTTCCGCCTCGCCGATGATGATCGCGCCGATGGCGGCAATCGTCATCAGCATCTCAATGGTGAAGACCGCGCCGAAACGGGCGGCGTTGACGGCGTTCTTCGCGATGGGGAAAAGCGTGGCGAGCGTCGCGACGACGAAGGCGTAACTTCCCCAGGCCGGGAAGGTCAGTTCCGCCGCATAGGCAATCGCGACCAGAATGGTGCCGGTGAAGGTGTTGCGCGCCTTGGCGGTGCGCCACCATGCACCTTTTTCGTCCGCGCCATGGGCGTGCCCTATCTCGGCGCTCTGGCTTGCGGCGGCAGGCGCGGCAGCGTGGGAGTGGCCCGCATGGTCGTGTCCGTGATCGTGACCTGAATGATCATGGCCGGAGTGATCGTGGTCATGCCCGTTGCAGGAATGGTGCTCGTGTCCCGAATGGTCGTGTGCTGCGTGATCATGCCCGGAATGGTCGTGATCGTGATGGCCACCGCATGTCGCGTGATCATGGTCATGTTCGTGCTTATGATCCGGCGTCTTTTCGCGTGCGGTCTTTTCCTGCGGCAGCAGAGCGGGTTTGAAGCCGAGCTTGCGCAGCGTATCCTCGATTTTGTCGACCGGGGTCTTGTTCTCGGCAAGCGAGAGGTTCAGCCTTTCGCGGGCCACCGAAACCTTGACGTCGCCGACGCCGGGCAAACGGGAAAGCGCGGTTTCGATCTTGGCCGCGCAGCTGCCGCAATCCATCCCGCCGACTGAAAAGATCAGCGCGTTGCTCTTGTCCGCGCCCGTTTCGGCCTCGTCATGGTGGTGGCCGCCGCAGGAGGAATGATCATGATGATCGGCTTCGACCTTTGCAGCAGGCGCTTTGTCGCGCGGCAGCAGAGCGGGCTTGAAGCCGAGCTTGCGCAACGTATCCTCGATCTTTTCGACCGGAGTCTTGTTCTCCGCCAACGAAAGGTTCAGCCTTTCGCGAGCGACGGAAACCTTGACGTCGCCGACGCCGGGCAGGCGGGAGAGCGCGGTTTCGATCTTCGCCGCGCAGCTGCCGCAATCCATGCCGCCGACCGAAAAGGTCAGGTCCTCCGATGCTCCGTTCAAACTGCCGCGTGTCGAAATATTCATGGTTTCGCTCCTGAATTCCACTCGACAGCCAATCTGGCACCTCTAGCAACTAGAGCTTCAAGAGGAAAAATGCGGTTTTTCGATTTTTTTTGAAAAAACGACGCCAGCTTCGCGCCAGCCGCGGGGTCCATCATGCCGGCAGATTGGATTCCATGAAGCGGTTCAGATGATAGCACTCCTTTTGAAAAATGGTCGCCGGGCGGCCTCTCTGATGGCTCTTGCGGTTCTGCCGCTGCTGGGCGGTTGCCTTTTCGTGACGGATACGACCCGGATGGACCCGGATGTTTTCGTCAGGGAAACGGCGCCGGTGTTCAATTTCAACTCCGTCAGCTCCAATCGCCAGCCGGAACTGCCGCCGCAGCCGGGCCAGCTTTCGACGCGCCCGCCGGATCTGTTCAGAACCCGCTTCCATCAGGAATACGGTCCGCCAGTGCGCGGGCAGGGGCTGCAAGCCCCACAGGTGCAAGGTTATAACGCCCCTCAGGGACGTGGTCAGGCCATGGCTTATGGCCTGCCGGTTTCCAATCCGCTGCACCGGGTCATATATGGCCCGATCCGCGACGATGATCGCTCGTTGCCGGCCATTCCCTATGGCCGCATCGATCCGCGTTATCTCAGGCAGGAAGTGAGCTACCAGACGGCGGAAGCGCCGGGCACCATCGTGGTCGATACGAAACAGCATTTTCTTTATCTCGTGCAGTCCGGCGGCAAGGCGATCCGTTACGGCGTTGGGCTGGGGCGCGACGGTTATGCCTGGTCGGGTCGCGGCAAGATCCAGTGGAAGGCAAAATGGCCGCGCTGGACGCCGCCGGATGAAATGGTCAAGCGTCAGCCGGAACTCGCCTCCATCTCCGCTGCCAATGGCGGCATGACGCCAGGCCTCAACAACCCCCTCGGCGCGCGCGCGCTTTATATTTTCAAGGACGGCAAGGACACACTGTACCGCGTGCACGGCACGCCGGACTGGCAATCCGTGGGCAAGGCGACGTCCTCCGGCTGCGTGCGCATGCTCAATCAGGATGTGATCGATCTCTATGAGCGTGTGCCGCAAGGGGCGCAGATTGTGGTTATCTGAACACGTTCTAAAAGAAAGAGTTGCCAGACCCATTCCGCCGGCGCCTTGTGACTGGCTTTTAGCGGTCGGTTAACTATTTTCGCAATACGCATGAAACGGAACAAATGACGTACAACGGCGGTATAGCCGTTCGAAATGTGGGACAACCCGGCCTTATGACAAGTACCGACACAGATTTTTCCAGACGCACCTTCCTTTCCCTTCTCGGCATCTCCTCCGCTTCGCTTCTCGCAGGCTGTGCCTCATCCGGTCCGGGAGGCGCCATCCGCCAGCAGGCAGGCACCATCGGCAGCGATTTCCGGCAGATGTTCTCGCCGGGCGTCAGCGATGCGGAACTGGCCGTCATGTACGGCTCTGTTGAGGATGGCGGTTACGTCATTCCCGCCGTGCCCTATCAGAAGATCGACCGCCGTTATTATCGCCAGCGGGTTGTCGATCCGACCGGCGAACGCCCCGGCACCGTCGTCGTCGATACACGTTCGCGCTTCCTTTACGTGGTGGAGCCGGGCGGCAGCGCCATGCGTTACGGCGTCGGCATCGGCCGCGAAGGTTTCGCCTGGTCGGGCGAGGGCGTCATCCAGTGGCGTCAGAAATGGCCGAAATGGACCCCGCCGGACGAAATGGTCGCCCGCCAGCCGGAACTCACCAAATATTCTTCCAAGAACGGTGGCATGCCGCCCGGCCTGAAGAACCCGCTCGGCGCGCGCGCCCTTTATATCTTCCAGAACGGCAAGGACACGCTCTACCGCCTGCACGGCTCGCCGGAATGGAACTCCATCGGCAAGGCCGTCTCCTCCGGCTGCGTGCGCCTGATGAACCAGGACGTCATCGATCTTTACGACCGCGTGCCGCAGAAGGCGCGTGTGGTGGTGTGGCAGTAAAAATAAAGAGGCCCATCCGGCCTCTTTTTACCAAGCTTCTCGATCACCCACCAAAAGTGGGTGATCTTTTCGATAGCTTCGCAGCTTCCGAGTATCTGGCCAGGTGCTTCGCTATCCGGTTCCGGTCACACACCGGGCAACATGGCTTCAGACCTTTGCCTGTCAACATCGCCAGATTTGTTTGACAGGTCGAGCATCGCAGGACTGAAGGATTTGCATCGTAGACGATGCCACCTTTCCATGGAAAATTTATGTTTGGCTGGTTCGCCTCAAGACGTGCGAATTCCTCCCAGTTAAAACTATTTGAAAGAAAAGCTCTTTCCAATTTTTCGAGCTTAAAAAATGGCTCTAGTCCTCCATCGCGGGATTTTCCTGAAAAAATAAAAGCTTTAAGCGATGTTGATCCAGACACCGGTTCGATCGTATCGAGGGTGATCGTTGATGAAAATGACGGCCATATTGTCAACGTCTCGAGAAAATCTAATTCCTGTATACCATCGATAGTCTTTAAGGCGTCGCAACCATAGAGCCAAAGCGATCTAAGTTCTCCAAATCTCTCTATTCCTTTCAAGTCTTGCAATTTATTTAGCTCGAGAAGGTATAGATGTGTGACGTGATCCGATACTGGAATTTCCGTAAATGTCGCTGATTTGATATTTTGAAGGCACCAACGCAATTGGTGCCCTGCCGGAGTTTTATCAATTTTGCCGCGCGAATGGAAAACCGTTTCGTTTTCTTTTCGCAGCTCGTCAAGTTCATGGAGTATATTCTCGAAATAGACCAAATTATTATACCATAATTTGCACACTCTTATTGAGCGAGATGGGGGGGCGAACGGATTGTGAATCGATGCCGGGTATGAATCAAGTCTTGGCAAGACCTTCCTTCAACGCATTCACCCGGTCCCGCAGCTGGGCCAGTTCCTCCAGCCCGCAGCCGGTGGCGCCGCCGATTGCCGCCATGATCTTCACGCCCTCTTTCTTGAGGTCGGCGCCTTTAGGCGTCAGCGCCACCAGCACCTGCCGCTCGTCCACCGTGCCGCGTTTGCGGGTGATCAGCCCCGCATGTTCGAGCCGTTTCAGCAGCGGCGACAACGTGCCCGAATCGAGGCCCAGCATTTCGCCGAGCGCCTTGACGGTGGATGTCTCCTTTTCCCATAGCGCCATCATGACAAGATATTGCGGATAGGTCAGCCCGATCGGGTCGAGCAACGGCTTATAGGCGCGCGTGAAGGCGTGCGCCGCGCCATAAAGGGCAAAACATATCTGCTGGTCCAGCCTCAACAGGCTTTCCATTGTCTTCTCGTCGCCCGCTGCGTCCATTTTCCTGCTCCAAAATCAACCGGGAGGGGAACAATCAGCCCCCGCTTTCGGTTCCTGCCGCATGGATGCGCGGCGAAATTTCTTGAAAATTATCGCAAAAAACAAAATCGCATTCAATGTGCAAAATTATATTGCGCACAATTTAATTGTGGTCTACAAGATATTCACACCAACCCGAAGGAGTAAATGCCATGCCCATTCTCTACACGACCAAAGCATCCGCCACCGGTGGCCGCGCCGGCAACGCCAAGTCGGAAGACGGCGTTCTCGACGTCACCCTCACCGTTCCGAAGGAACTGGGCGGCGATGGCGCCCGTGGCACCAATCCGGAGCAGCTTTTTGCGGCCGGTTATTCCGCCTGCTTCCTGGGCGCGCTGAAATTTGTCGCCGGCAAGGAAAAAGTAAAAATTCCTGAAGACACGACTGTGACGGCGACCGTCGGCATCGGCCCGCGCGAAGACGGCGGCGGTTTCGGCATCGAAGTGTCGCTGAAGGCCAATATTCCGGGCGTCGAGCGCGAAGTTGCCGAAAAGCTGGTTGCCGCCGCTCACATCGTCTGCCCCTACAGCCACGCCATGCGCACCTCCACGGAAGTGCCGGTCTCGGTGGCCTGATCCAATTCGCGGGAGCAATCCATGTGAACAATGAGGCCGGGTTTATCCCGGCCTTCTTGTTTTCAGAAAGAAAAATGCTATATTCTTTCCAAGGAAAGGATATGCGCCATGAATATTCACGCCAAGAGCGCCATGGATCCCGCCTCACAGGGCAGGGTCGTTACCAAGGCCGTTATCGCCGCCGCCGAGCGGCTGGGCCTCAATGCCGCTCGCACGGCCGATATTCTCGGCGTTTCCGCCCCCACCGTGTCGCGCATGAAGCGGCTCGATTTCCTGCTGGAACCGGGCGCCAAATCCTTCGAGCTTGCGGTGCTGCTGATCCGGGTTTTCCGCTCGCTGGATGCGATTACCGGTGGAGATGAGGCAACGGCCAAAAACTGGCTGCGCAATCACAATACGGCGCTTGATGCCGTGCCTGCCGAAAGGCTCACCACCATTACCGGATTGATCGATGTCCTCTCCTATCTGGACGCCCGACGCGCTCCTGTCTGAAAAACGCACCGTATCGGGAAAATACTGGCGGCTGGTGGAAGCGCAGCATCAGGTTTCCACCATGAAACTGGTGGATACGGTGGAGGAGCAATCGCTGCTGGAAGATATTCTGGAGACCAGCAAGCGGCCGTTTCCGCCTGATTGCGCCGGTTTCGATTATCTTCTCGCCACGCCCTTCCGGTATGGAGCCGCCTATCCGCATGGTTCGCGCTTCCGTCGCGCGGGCTATACCGAAGGCGTTTATTACGCCGCCCAGAAGGTGGAGACGGCGCTCGCCGAAATGGCCTTTTACCGGCTGCTGTTTTATGCCGAATCGCCCGGAACGCCGCTGCCCGCCAATCCCGCCGACTATTCCGCCTTCGCCGCCCGTATCGCCACCGATGCGGCGCTCAACCTGACGAAACCGGAACTGAGCCGGGATACTCGCCTGTGGACCGATCTGCAGAATTACGAGCCATGCCAGGCGCTGGCCGATCAGGCACGTCTGGCGAAGATCAAGGCGATCCTCTACCGTTCGGTGCGCGATCCCGCCGGCGGCCTCAACATCGCAGTTCTGTCGCCGACGGCTTTTGCCGCGAAGACGCCGGTCGAACGGATGAGCTGGCGCATCCACCTGTCGAAAACGGGAGTTCAGGCGCTCTGCGAATTTCCGATGCGCAGAACGGGTTTTGCGGTTTTGGATTTCGCCGGCGATCCACGCCTCGCCAGCCTTTTGGGCTGACGGGCGTTTGCTTTTCAAAACCATCAGGCCGAGGCGAAAAATCCTTCGGGATCGTCGACTTCCACCAGCCTGCGCTTGTCGATCAGCCAGAAGCGGGTTCCGACCGTCCGCACGAAACTCCTGTCGTGCGAGACAAGCACGCAGCTCGCCTCACGGCTGACGATTTCCACCTCCAGCGCTTCCTGCCCCTCAATATCCAGATGGTTGGTCGGCTCGTCCAGCAGGTAGAAATTCGGCTCCGCCAGCCTGAGCGCCAGCATGGCAAGCCGCGCCTTCTGCCCGCCGGAAAGGGCGGCGATGCGGCGTTTCTGCATTTCCATGTCGATGCCGGCGCTGGCAAGCAGGCCATGGATGCGCTGGTCGCCAATGTCGAAGCGGCGGGACAGCAGTGAAACGGGCGTGCTGTCGTCATCGATCTCGGCGAGCGACTGGTCGACATATCCGGCCACCAGCGAGGGCGTCGCCTTGATGCCGTCCTGTATCTGGCCTGCGCCCGATACAGCCGCCTGCAGAAGCGACATCAGTCTTGTCTTGCCGACGCCGTTGCGGCCGAGAATGACGATTCGGTCGCCCTGGCGGATAAATTGCCGGCCGGTGCGAAACAGCACTGTTCCGTCCGGCGTCGAGACCGGCACGTCCTCCAGAGTGACCAGAACCCTGGCATGGGTGCCGCGATTGGCGAGCTGGATCTTGCCGGCGGATCGCTCGATATGGGCGGGCCGCGCCTTTTCCTCGATCTTTTCCGCCCGCTCGCGCAATTGCCTGGTCTTGACGGTCAGCAGGTCGCTGCCGGAATTGATGCCGATATTGTTGAGCTTGGCGGCCTGCCGGCGCAATTGCTGCGCGGTTTTCATGTCGCGCTGGAAACGCCGCTCATCGGCGGCATCCTCCTCCTCCAGCGCCGCGCGCGCATGGCCATAGGGCAGGCGGAACAGCGCCGAGTTTTCCGGTCGCAGAAAGAGGGTGGTCCGGGTGACATTGTCGAGAAACGCCCGGTCGTGGCTGACGATGATGACGGCCGTATCGCGCGGCAATTCCCCAAGCCAGCTTTCCAGCACGTTGATTTTTTCGAGGTCGAGATGGTTGGTCGGCTCGTCGAGCAGCAGCACGTCAGGTTCGGTGATCCAGGCTTTGGCCAGCATGGCAAGCCTTTGCCAGCCGCCGCTCAGTTCTTTCAGCCGCCGCTCGCGGAACGGTTCGGGCACCAACATGGCATCGAAGATGATGTCGGCGCGCCAGCTGTCGCTGTCGATCGTGTCCGCCGGCAGGGCGGAAAGCACGGCGTCGCGCATCGTCCGTTCCATTAGCGGCGAGGGTAGGTGCTGGTGGACGATCGACTGCGTCAGCCCGCGCAGCCGGGTGATGTCGCCGCTGGTGGGTTCCATGTCACCCGCGAGGCAGTTAAGCAGGGTGGATTTGCCACAGCCATTGGCGGCGACGATACCGATGCGGTCTCCCGCATTGATGGTGAGGTTGAGATTGAAAAAAAGCGGCTTGCCCAGAATGATTCCGAGGTTGCGCAGCGTGATGATGGTCATGATGTCGTCTCTGGCAAAGACGGACCCGTACCGTTGCCTGCGCGTGCAGGACGGGTTTCGGTTCTCGGTGATCCGTCGTGAAACTATGCGCAATGGCAGACAAACTGCGTCCTGCGCGGCCTTTTAGGCAAACCAGAGGGTGGTTGTTCCGGTCAGCCCTGCAAACGTGTCCGCAGGGCAAAAAGGTGGCAGAGCTGACGATTGCGCCAGAAGCAGGAAATATCCATGCGAAGCCTCCTTTCTTGAAACGTGTTGAACCACCTGACCATTACCAGCGGTGGTGATCCATGGCAACCCGATTAGAGAAGGGTGAAGATTTGGGAAGGGCGGTGCGGCCGGATCAATCCCTGACGGGAGGGTGACAGGTGCCGCACCGGATCATTTTACGCGGATTTGTTCAGCGCGCTGGCATCATTGTTTGCCGACACGCGCGCGCAGTTCTTCCACATGGGCGGCGATCTCGGGCGTCACGGCATCGCCGAAGTCTTCCATCTCGAACATCGGGCGGATTTCGATTTCGCTCTTCTCCAGCATCGGGTTCGGGCAGCGCTTCACCCATTCCACGGCCTCATCCATGTCCTTCACGTGCCATATCCAGAAACCGGCGACCAACTCATTGGTGTGCGGGAAGGGGCCATCGACTACGGTGCGGCTGTCGCCGTCGAAAATCACGCGTTTGCCTTTGGAGGAGGGGTGCAGGCCATCGCCGGATTGCATGATGCCGGCATTGACCAGTTCCTCGTTGAATTTCCCCATCGCCTCAATTAGCTCCGTCGTTGGCATCACGCCGTCTTCGCTGCTTTTGGTGGCTTTCACAAAAACGATTGCACGCATGATCATTCCTCCTTGATTGCGCTTTCTTCGTAGTGTCGCTCCCCGGCACGACGGCCGGATGACATTTTCGCCGACAAAAGTGGCGCCATGCCGTCAATCCTGTCAGCCGAGGTCGACAAGATCGCGGCGCAACCTTTCAGGGTCGCCGCTGCCGATCTTGGCTTCTATTTCCGCATGGGTCTGCTGCCAGATGGGGAAGGCGGCGGCGAGCACGGCCATCCCGTCAGCCGTCAGCCGCAACCGTTTGCCGCGCTTGTCCTTCGGGTCCTGCTCAATGCTGACCAGCCCGCGCCGTTCCAGCGGCTTCAGCGCCGCCGTCAGCGTCGTGCGGTCCATCGCCAGAAGATTGGCGACCGGCCCCATTGGCGGCGGCTCCGGCCTGTTCAGCGACATCAGCAGCGAAAACTGGCCATTATTGATGCCCACCGGCTTCAGCGCATTATCAAACAGCCGTGCCAGCGCCCGCGCCGCGCGCTGCGCATGCAGGCACAGGCAGGAATCGCGCACAAGAAGAGTTGTCGAAAAAGGAATCGCGTTGGCGTTTGACATGCGCTAAATATGTTGATATCAACCTAAATAGTCAAGCGGAACTTGATGCTCTGTGGCTCCATTTCTCGGATTTCAACACAGAGATGCGCGGCGCCCGCCACGGAGAGGCCAAGCCGCAGTGAAAGACGGATCCAAGGAGGAAAGATCATGTCTCATCCCGTCGTTTCGAAAGAGGAGTGGCTTGCGGCCCGCCGCGATCTGCTGGTGAAGGAAAAGGAACTGACCCGCGCCCGCGACAGGCTGAACGAGGCCCGGCGTGCGCTGCCTTGGGAAGAGGTGACGAAGGATTATATCTTCGATGCCCCTTCCGGCCCCAAGTCGCTCACGGAACTGTTCGGCGGCTGCAGTCAGCTCATCGTCTATCACTTTATGCTGACACCGGACTGGGAGGAGGGCTGCGTCGGTTGCTCCTTTTTTGCCGATCACGTCGATGGTGCGCTGATCCACCTCAAGCATGGCGATGCGGGTTTCGTCGCCGTGTCGCGTGCGCCGCTTGAGAAGATCGAAAGCTACAAAAACCGCATGGGCTGGAAATTCCCCTGGGTTTCGGCCGAGGGCGGCGATTTCAACTATGATTATCAGGCCTCGTTCCGCGACGAGGACATGGCCAAAGGCGAAATCACCTATAATTACCGTAACATGGCGCCCTATGGCGACCTGAAGGACCTGCACGGCATCAGCGTTTTCGCCAAGGGCGATGACGGCAAGATCTACCATACCTATTCCACATACGCCCGCGGTGCGGAACAGACGCTCGGCACGCTGATGCTGCTCGACCTGGTGCCAAAGGGCCGTAATGAAGATGAGGTAATGGATTGGGTGCGTCGCCACGACCAGTACGAGGACGCGCCGAAGGCGGCGGCCTGCTGCCACTGAAAATGGACGGATGAGGAGGAGAAGACAATGGAAATGGAAATTGCCAAGCCGCAGAAGGAACATGAATTCCTCAAGAGAATCGTCGGGGACTGGGTCATGACCTCCAGTTCCGGCCATGAGAACTATGACGCCAGCGACCCGTCGCAGCAATTCACCGAAACCGTCCGCTCCGTCGGCGGTCTGTGGATCATCGGCAACGGCACCGGCAAGATGCCTGATGGTACGGATATGACGGCGGTGATCACGGTCGGCTTCGACCCGGCCAAGGGCGATTTCGTCGGCACCTGGGTAGGATCGATGATGACCAATCTCTGGGTCTATAAGGGCTGGCTGGAAGATGACGGCAAGACCCTGACGCTGGAAGCGGAAGGCCCGGCCTTCGACGGTTCCGGCGGAACCGCTACCTATCACGACGTGCTGGTGCTGCATGACGACAATCACCGCAGCTTTTCCGGCAGCGTCAGGCAGCCGGACGGCACATTCAAGACCTTCATGACATCGGAATTCCGCCGTAAGGCCTGATGCCCGGCCGGTATTGCCCGTCGACAACAGCGCCGCCGCGTCCTGCGGCGGGTGCGCGCCGAACACCTCGCCAAACCGTCCACAGGAGACGACAATGTCCGATACGCATGGAAAATTCATCTGGGTTGAATTGATGACGCCCGACATGGAAGCGGCCGCCCGCTTTTACGGTCATGTCGTCGGCTGGCAGACCAAGGATTTCGGCTCGCCGGAAATGCCCTATCTCGTGCTGGAGGCCGACGGCTGCGGCATGGGCGGGGTCATGGAACTGACCGACGAACACAAGGGTCAGGGCATTCCGCCCAACTGGACCGCTTATGTCGATGTCGACGATGTGGACGCCACGGCGAGGCTTTTCGCCGAGAAGGGCGGCGCGGTCAGGCGTCCGCCGCAGGATATTCCCGAAATCGGCCGCTTCGCCGTTGTTGCCGATCCCTTCGGCGCGGTGCTCTGCATCATGACGCCGCAGCCGATGGAAACCGGCGGCTTCCCTGAAGACAAGCAGGCAAAGCAGGGCCATGTCGGCTGGTATGAACTCTTCACCGACAATGTCGACGAGGCCATGGCCTTTTATGGTGAAGTCTTCGGCTGGACCAAGGACCACGATTTCGACATGGGCGAAATGGGCCCCTACCGCATCTTCGCCCATAACGGGAAGGCCGTCGGCGGCGTCATGAAACGCATGCCGGAGGTTCCCGTCTGCCATTGGGGTTATTACTTCAACGTGGACGGTATCGATGATGCCGTCACCCGCGTCAGCGCCGGCGGCGGACAGGTCGTCAACGGCCCGATGGAAGTGCCCGGCGATAGCTGGATCGTCAATTGCGTCGATCCCCAGGGTGCCTATTTCTCGCTGGTTTCCCAGAAGAGGTAATCATGTTTTTCCGACGATCTGCCGGGGTAATATCCGGCAGATCAGCGCTCCCTCGACAAGCGGACATGATCGATGAAGGCGCGCAGCTTCGGCGCGAGGTTTCGACGGCTGGGGTAATAGAGATAGAACCCTGCGAAGCTGGGTGAATAGTCTTCCAGCATGGGAACAAGCTCTCCGCGCTCCAGATAGGGCCGGAACGTCTCTTCCATGCCGAAGGTGATGCCCGCACCGGCACAGGCGAGCTTTATCATCAGTTGCATGTCGTTGGTGGTGAAATCAGGCTCCACCGCCACGGCAAATTCCCGGCCGTTTTCCGCAAATTCCCACCTGTATGGCGCCACGCCCGGGCGGGGTCGCCAGCCGATACACCTGTGCTCTATCAATTCGCGGGGCTGCGTCGGCAGGCCGAAGCGGTTCCGATAGTGCGGTGAGCACACGGCCAGCTGCCGTTGTGGAACCGAGACGGGAACGGCGATCATATCCTGTTCGATAAGCTCTCCCAGTCGCACGCCCGCGTCGTAATGCTCCGCAACGATATCGAATTCCTCATCCGTCACGACGATGTCGAGCTGCACCTGTGGATGCGACTCGGCAAAACTCGCGAGCAGGGGGCCGGATAAGAAGCGCTCGGCAATGGAGGAAACGGCGAGCCGAAGTTGACCGCGCACCGTGCCGCCGAGCGATGAGGCCGCCTGCGCTGCAAGCGAGATCGCGCCTATGGACGGCGAGGCATCGGCGTAAAGCTGCTGTCCCGCTTCCGTCAGGCTGACGCTGCGGGTGGTCCGTTGCACCAGTGCAATTCCCATTGTTTCTTCGAGCTTGCGAATGGTCTGGCTGACAGCGGAACGGGTCACGCCCAGCCTGTCGGCAACGGCGCGAAAATTCCGTTCCTCGGCAACAAGGCAGAATGTCGAGACAGCGTTGAGATCAATATTCATTGGTTAGAAATTCTATCCATTGAGTTAATTATTGACGAGGTTATCACGACAATGCCTGAGCGTTATCTTCCCTGCAACGGTCGGTTTCGAAAAAAACGGCCGTAACAGCAAGGAGATAGCCATGACACTGAACAAAGTTGTTCTCATCACCGGTGCATCGAGCGGGATCGGTGAGGGGATTGCCAGGGAACTGGCCGCCGCCGGCGCGAAGCTGGTGCTCGGCGCGCGCCGGATGGATCGCCTCGAGACACTGGCCGAAGAGCTGCGGCGGACGGGGGCTGACGTCGTCGTCCACCCGCTTGACGTGACCGACAGGCACAGCGTTGAGGCCTTTGCGGAAGCGGGGCGCAAGGCTTTCGGGCAGATCGACGTTATCGTCAACAATGCCGGCATCATGCCGCTGTCGCTGATGTCGTCGCTCAAGGTCGATGAATGGGACCGGATGATCGACGTCAACGTCAAGGGCGTGCTTTATGGCGTTGCCGCCGTGCTGCCGGAAATGACGGCGCGTGCCTCCGGCCATATCATCAACATCGCCTCCATCGGTGCGCTCGCCGTTTCGCCCACGGCAGCGGTCTATTGCGCGACGAAATTTGCGGTTCGCGCCATTTCGGACGGGCTGCGTCAGGAAAACCGCGACCTGCGGGTCACCTGCATTCACCCCGGCGTGGTGGAAAGCGAACTTGCCCACACCATCACCGATCCGGAGGCTGCGGAATTGATGCAGACCTATCGGGCCATCGCCCTGAAGCCCGACGCCATCGGCCGCGCGGTGCGTTACGCCATCGAGCAGCCCGACGATGTGGACGTCAACGAAATCGTCGTGCGACCCACCGCCGCCTGAGGAGGATGTGGCAATGAATATTGTTTCAACGTCAGTTGCGGTTCTGCTCGCAGCGGCTTCCGCCGAGGCCGAGACCCGCAAAGCAGATAACGCCATGGAGCTGACAATGACCGAAACCGCTGAAACCAAGAACCACCCTTATGTCGGCATGTGGGTCACCGGCGATGGGCATGTCCGTCAGGAGCTTTTGCCCAATGGTCGTTATGACGAGGCGCGGGGCAGCCGCAAGAGCGCCTATCGGGGACGATATGAGGTGAAGGGAAACCATATCGATTATTGGGACGATACCGGTTTTACGGCGGACGGTGAATTCGTCGACGATGTGCTCCATCACGGCGGCATGATCTTCTATCGCCAGAAGTGACCGCGACGCCAATAAAGCGCCGCCCGTCTCATCGAGAACGGGCGGCGTCTCCATTTATCGCTTCAGACTTCCCAGAATCCCGCGCACGATGGCGCGGCCGACGGAGGTGGCGACCGAACGGGCAGCACTTTTCATCGCCGCCTCGATCACCGTTTCGCGCTGGTAGCCGGACCGGCGGGCGCCGCCGCTGCGTGAGCCGCTGGAATTTTGCGCGGGTTCGTCATCGCCAAAACCAGGCAGGCGCCAGCGGCCGGAGGCGTTGTCGGACTGGTTTTTGGCGTTTTCCTCTTCCGCGCGCCTGGCGGCCTCGGCCTCTGCCGCCTTCTGGGCGCGGGCAGCGAGGATTTCGAAGGCCGATTCCCGGTCGATATCCTTGTCATATTGCCCGGCCACGGGGCTCACATCGATCAGGGACTTGCGCTCCGCATCCGTCAGCGGCCCGACACGGCCGGATGGCGGACGGACCAGCGTGCGCTCGACAATGGAGGGGGCGCCCTTGTCGTGCAGGGTGGAAATCAGCGCCTCACCGGTGCCGAGTGTGGTGATGGTGTCGGCGGTGTTGAAGGCCGGGTTCTGGCGGAAGGTGTCAGCCGCGGTGCGCACCGCTTTCTGCTCGCGCGGGGTGTAAGCGCGAAGCGCGTGCTGCACGCGGTTGCCAAGCTGGGCGAGAACGGTTTCCGGCACGTCGAGCGGGTTCTGCGTCACGAAATAGACGCCCACGCCCTTGGAGCGGATGAGCCGCACGACCTGTTCCACGCGCTCGACCAGCACCTTCGGCGCGTCGTTGAACAGCAGATGCGCCTCGTCGAAGAAGAACACCAGTCGCGGCTTTTCCGGGTCGCCCACTTCCGGCAGCTCCTCGAACAGTTCCGAAAGCATCCAGAGCAGGAAGGTGGCGTAAAGGCGCGGGTTCATCATCAGCCGGTCGGCGGCGAGAACCGAAATCGTGCCGCGCCCATCCGTACCCACACGCATGATGTCGGCGATTTTCAGCGCCGGTTCGCCGAAGAAATTCGCCGCACCCTGCTGTTCCAGAACCAGCAGCCCACGCTGCAGCGAACCGACCGAGGCCTTGGAAATCAGGCCGAACTGGTTGGAAAGCTCGGTTGCGTTTTCGCCCATATAGTTCAGGAGCGATTGCAGGTCCTTGAGATCGAGCAGCGGCAGCCCGCCCTGATCGGCGATCTTGAAGGCAATGTTGAGCACGCCTTCCTGCGCTTCGGAAGCGTCCATCAGCCGGGCGAGCAGCAGCGGTCCCATCTCGGCGATGGTGGCACGCACGCGATGGCCTTTTTCACCGTAGAGATCCCAGAAGATCACCGGCGATTTGCCATAGGCAAAATCGGTGAAGCCGATCTGTTCAGCGCGTTTCTGCACCCAGTCCTTGGCTTCGCCCTCAGCGGCGATACCGGAAAGGTCGCCCTTGATATCGGCACAGAAAACCGGCACGCCGGCCTTTGAAAAACCTTCGGCCAGCACCTGCAAGGTCACGGTCTTGCCCGTTCCCGTCGCGCCGGTGATGAGGCCGTGGCGGTTGCCGAATTTCAGTTCGAGATATTCGCCCTTGTTCAGGCTGTCGTCCGGATTGCGGCTGGTCCCGATATAGAGCTGTCCGTCCTGCAACATCGACCATTTCTCCTGCGGCTGGTGCCTGACCCTTAAAATCGCGGTGGATTTTGTAAAAGTCATGTCCGAATTTAAAGCGTCACCACCATGTTGTGGCCACTTCTGACGATAGCGGCCTTTTCATAGTTTGGTTGTGATGATCTTATAAGGACAGTTTCAAGGCGCAACAACTGCTTGATGGCGATGAAGAAAAACCGCCTGGTGAAAGTTGCCGCACCTGTCCGTGGCCGCTTGAATGCGGCTCCATATTGTTTTACGTTGACGTTAACGTCAGTTATTCGATGTTGGCGTCGTTTTTCAACAGGAGGCAAGAATGAACGAAGTCGTGAGCCAGATCGCCGAGAAGGCGGGAATAAGCCCCGAGCTGGCCGAAAAGGCCATTGGCATGATTCTCGGTTTTCTTCAGCGTGAGGCCGCAGACGGCCCGATCGCCCGCATGATCGAAGCCATTCCCGGCGCCAGCGAACTGGTGGCGCAGTTTAATGGCGAAGGTGCGGGCGGTGGCGGTCTGCTCGGCGGCCTGATGAGCGCGATCGGCGGCGGTGGCATCATGGGGCTGGGCCAGCAACTGATGAGCCAGGGCCTCGGCATGGGCGAAATTTCCACCATCGCCAAGGAAACCATCGCCGTTGCCCGCCAGCATGCGGGTGATGAGGTCGTCGACCAGGTGATCGCCTCGGTTCCGGGCCTCAGCCAGTTCGCCTGAGGCGAAACTACTCAGTAGCGGGGCGCGGCGGCTGTTTATTGAACAGGCGCCGCGCCTCTTCTATTTCGGCATGGTGCGTTTCCGCCCATATCCACACGCCGCAAAAGGCGCTGCCCAGCGTGCGGCCGAGGTTTGTCAGACCGTAATCTACATGCGGCGGGATGACGGGATGCACGGTGCGGCGCACCAACCCGTCGCTTTCCATCTGCCGCAGCGTTTTCGTCAGCATCTTCTGGCTGATATTGCCGACCAGCCTGCCGATCTGCGTGAAGCGCAGCGTGCCATGTTCTTCCAGCACTTCCAGAATGAGCATCGTCCATTTGTCGGCCACCTTGGCAATGATGTCCTGAACCAGCGCCTCTATTGCCGGATCGGTATCCGTGGGCGGCGGAACCTTGCGCCGGCTCTCGATGGCCGGGTCGGCGGCGTGCCGTTTCATTTCACACTCTCCTTTTGGTAAGTATAAATCTTTTGGGTGCCTACTTTCGATTGGAGAGCATAATAGCTAACTTCCTTTCAGCCAACAAGCAAAGGATGTTGCAATGAAAATCGCTGATAACACCATTCTCATCACCGGCGGTGGTTCCGGCATCGGCCGCGCGCTGGCGGAAGCGTTTCACAAGGCCGGCAACCGGGTCATCATTTCCGGCCGCCGCAAGGCCGTGCTCGACGAGGTGACGGCCGCCAATCCTGGCATGGCCTCGATGGTGATGGACGCGACGGACGCCGCGGGCATCCGCGCGTTTGCCGAAGCTCTGGTGAAGGCCCATCCCACCCTCAACGCCGTCATCAACAATGCCGGCATCATGCGGCCGGAAGACATCGCCGCAGCACCGGATTATCTCGACACGGCCGAAGAAACCATCGCCACCAATCTTCTCGCGCCCATTCGCCTGACGGCGGCGCTTCTGCCGCATTTCCTCAAGCAACCTGCCGCAACTGTTTTGACGGTCTCGTCCGGCCTCGCTTTCGTGCCCATGGTGCTGACCCCCACTTACAGCGCCACCAAATCGGCCATCCACGCCTATTCGGTCGCGCTGCGCGAGCAGCTGAAGGAAACGGCGGTAGAGGTCATCGAAATCGTGCCGCCCTATGTGCAGACGACGTTGATGGGCGAGGGACAGGCGAGCGACGAAAGGGCCATGCCGCTCGACGCTTTCATTTCCGAGGTGATGGATATTCTTGAAAATCGCCCGGATGAGAAGGAAGTGGTGGTGGAACGCTGCAAGCCTTTGCGTTTTGCCGCGCAGAACGGCAATTTCGATCAGGTCTTCGCCATGATCAACCATATGCATCCGTAAAGGGCAGCATCTGTCGCGACTGGACATCCTGTGATAGCGTCGCGCTCTTATTTGTGGAGCGCGCGCATTCATGGCCCAAGGCCGGTTCCTGATGCCGAAAACCAGTCTGTCCGGCGTCGTTGCCGTGGCGGCGGATAGCGACCGTTGCTTTCCGCGCCATATGCATGATCAGTTCGGCATCGGTCTCATCCATCGCGGCGCGCAGAAATCGCTCTCCGGCCGTGGCATGGTGGAAGCGGGCGCCGGCCATCTCATCACCGTCAATCCGGGCGAGGTGCATGACGGTATTCCGCTCGGGGAGGGCGGCCGCGCCTGGCGGATGCTCTATCTCGACATCGATATCGTCCGCGACGCTGTTGCCGATATCGGCGAGAAGGATCGAGGTTCGTTCGAATTCGCCCATCCCGTCGATATCAGGCCGCTGGCGAAGCGGTTCAATGCAGTCTTTGCAGCCATGACGGCAAGGGAACGGCCGGGCGAAACCCTCGATAGTGACGAGACCCTGCTGACGCTTCTGGCGGGTGCGATGGAGACCCCGGCCAACTCGCCTGTCGTGGCGGCGCCCGCCACCATAAGGCGGGCGAAAAGCAGCATCGATGACGACCCCGCCCGGCCGTTCCGCCTTGCCGATCTGGCAAGGGAGGCCGGCATGAGCCAGTTCCGCTTCCTGCGGGCTTTTGCGAAGGCCACGGGCCTGACGCCGCACAGTTACCTTCTCCAGCGCCGCGTCCATCTGGCGCGCCACGCGCTGGCTGGTGGCACCTCGCCCGCCGAGGCTGCCTTTATTGCCAGTTTTGCCGACCAGAGCCATCTGAACCGCGTTTTTGTGCGACAATTCGGCGTGACGCCGGCGGTTTATCGGGCGGCACTTTCGTAAGGTATGTTAGCGCAAATGGGGAATAGCCTTATGCGGCAGCCTTGGGATCCGGGGGAGCGCGGGACGCACCTCTCCACCCTCATCAAGTCAGTCGTATTTTCTCGTTTTGAAGTGAGCTGGAATGAACGGAACCGGACGGAACCGGACTAGGCCGACACCGTAGCCTCCCACTTTGGCACCGGCCTCCGAGCACCAATGCCGCAATTTCATCCAAGACACCCACCCCACGCGCCATCATGCTCCTGTCCTCCACCCACAGGACATACCCGCACCATGACACCCGAATTCCTCATCACATCCTTCATTGTCGCTGCCTCTCCCGGAACCGGCGTGGTCTACACGCTGGCCGCAAGCCTCTCGCAGGGGGCGAGGGCGAGCGTCGTTGCGGCCTTTGGTTGCACGCTTGGCATCGCGCCGCATCTGCTCGCCGCCATCACCGGCCTTGCCGCCATCCTGCACACCAGTGCGCTGGCTTTTGGCGTGGTCAAATATCTGGGGGTTGCCTATCTGCTTTATATGGCGTGGAACACGCTGCGGGAGAATGGCGCGCTGAAGATCGACGATACCAGAGAACCCCGGAAGGCCGCCCGCATCATCGGGGAGGCAATTCTCATCAATCTGCTGAACCCGAAACTGTCGATCTTTTTTTTCGCCTTTCTGCCGCAGTTCATCGCGCCGGATGAGGCTTTGCCGACATGGCGCATGATCGATCTCGGGCTGATCTTCATGGCCATGACGTTTCTGGTCTTTGCGCTTTATGGCTGTTTCGCCGCCTCGGTCCGGCGGCAGGTGGTGTCACGCCCGGCGGTCCTCGCCTGGCTGCGGCGCAGCTTCGCGGCCGCTTTCGTGGCGCTGGGTGCGAAGCTGGCCTTGACCGAACGATGAGACCAAAGCGGAGGGGAGGCCGCCTCAATCGTCCCAGTCGGGCGCGAGGTGGCCGGGATTGACGATGCGGCCATTCGGCTTTGCAAGCGCGTGGATCGCCCGCATTTCCTCTTCCGTCAGCACAAAATCGAAAACATCGAAATTTTCCTTGAGGCGGCTTTCCGTCGCCGTCTTGGAAAGCGCCACGATATCCGGCTGCTGCACCGCCCAGCGCAGGGTCACCTGCGCGGCGGTCTTGCCGTGTTTTGCGCCGATATCCTTCAGCACGGGATCGTTCGGCACCTTGCCGTCGGCCATCAGATAATAGGCCGTCACCGACATTCCGTGCTTGCGCGCCGCCGAAATCACCTTCGTCTGGTCGAGATAGGGGTGATATTCGATCTGGTTGGTGGCAAGCGGCGTGTCGGACAGTTTCACCGCTTCTTGCGTCAGCGCCACGTTGAAGTTGGAAATGCCGATATTGCGCGCCTTGCCGGCCTTGCGCGCCGCGTTCAGCGCGCCCATGCGCTCGGCAAGCGGCACATCGCTCTTCGGCCAATGCAAAAGCAGCAGATCGACATAGTCGGTCTTCAGCTTTACAAGACTTTCATCGACGGAAGCGAGAAAATCGTCGTGGCGGAAACGGTCCACCCAGACCTTGGTGGTAAGAAAGATATCATGTCGGGAAATGCCCGATTGCGCGATGACCTCGCCGACGGCGCCCTCGTTCTTGTAAATCTGCGCGGTATCGATATGGCGGAAGCCGAGTTTCAGTGCCTCCGGCAGAATGCGCCTGACATCGTCTTCCGGAATGCGGAAGGTGCCGAAACCGAGGGCGGGAATATTCGCGCCATTCGCGCTGACGTCATACATGGATATTTCTCCTGTCATTGAAGTGATGGCCGGCAGAGACAGCCGGTGGGGGACGTTTCCTTACTAACTCGTTACAGCGTAATCGGTTTCAAGGTTTTGCCATAGCGGGAAACCGCGCTCGTTGCGGATTGGTCGTTCCGGCGCTACCAGTCTCAAACGCGTCGCGCCCTGGCGAACCAGGCAAGTTCAACGCAGGAGTATCAAGTGTCACGCTCACAACGGCTTCTCGATCTGTTGCAGATCCTGCGCTGCCACCGCATGCCGGTCAGCGGCGCGGCCCTTGCCGCTGAGACCGGCGTCAGCCTGCGCACGCTCTACCGCGATATAGCGACGCTTCAGGCACAGGGTGCGGATATCGAAGGCGAGGCGGGCGTGGGTTATGTGCTGCGCCCCGGTTTCCTGTTGCCGCCGCTGATGTTTTCGCAGCAGGAAATCGAGGCGCTGGTACTCGGCTCGCGCTGGGTGGCGGGTCGCGCCGATGCGGGATTGGCGCAGGCCGCCCGCGCCGCTCTCGTCAAGATCGGCGCCGTCCTGCCCGATGCGCTGCGCGAGGAACTCGATCATTCCACCCTGCTTGTCGGTCCGGGGCAGAGCCTTGCGGCCATCCATGTCGATCTGGCGGCCATTCGCGATACGATCCGCAAGGAAAGCCGGGTCGCCATCACCTATCGCGATGAAAAGGGAGACCTGACGGAACGGGTGATCTGGCCTTTCGCGCTTGCTTTTTTCGATCTGGTGCGGGTGGTGCTGGGCTGGTGCGAGACACGGCAGGACTACCGTAATTTCCGGGCCGACCGCATCGAAGATTTCCGTCCCCTCGACAGCCGTTATCCGCGCCGCCGCCAGGCGCTGCTGAAAGAATGGCGCGAACGGGAAAAACAGCGGCGGCGGCATCATGCTGACAAAAACTGACAGCAGCGGGGTCTAGGAACCGTTCATCCGCAACACAGGAGAACAGCAATGACCCACCCTGATTTCACCATCCTTTACGTCGACAACCCGCCGGCCAGCACCGAATTTTACAAGGCCCTGCTGGGTGTCGATCCCGTCGAATCTTCCCCGACATTTTCCCTATTCGTCCTTGCCAATGGCATGAAGCTCGGCCTCTGGTCGCGGCACACCGTGGAGCCCATGGCATCGGTGACAGGCGGTGGCGGCGAGCTTGCCTTCCGGGTCGAAAACGATGCGCAGGTGGATGAGACTTTTGCCGGGTGGAAGGCAAGAGGCATTGCCATGCTGCAGCAGCCCGCGAAAATGGAGTTCGGCTACACCTTCACGGCCGCCGACCCGGACAGCCACCGTCTCCGGGTCTATGCCTTTGCTGGTTAGAGAGAATGCGTTGAGGACTGTTTGGCTAAGGAAGCCTGACCTTTTTCATCGTACTCCGTATCCCGTAGGCTCCTCATCCCTGTGCTTGTCACAGGGATCCAGCCAGCCCAAGTCCTTGGGCTGAAAGAACTCTCCCCGCCGCGCAGACGAGCGTCGGCTGGATTCCTGTGACAAGCACAGGAATGAGGATTGAGAGGATGCGCCAGTATGCGAAAAACGCGGCATCGTGTAGCGTGCCCTACTTCTTCACCGCCACCACAAAAAGCCGTGGAAAGCGCAGGAGCAAACGGCCGTCCGCCATCGGCGGATAGGCCGCCGTGATGCGCCGCGTGTAATCGGCGAGGAAGGCTTCGCGGTTTTCCTCGCCGACGGCGGTGAGATAGGGGCGCAGTCCCGTGCCCTTGACCCATTCGACGATGCTTTCCGCATCCTTCATCGGATGATTATAGATGGTGTGCCACACATCCACCCGCGCGGATTTCGGTGTCAGCGCATCGAAATAATCCGAAGGCGCGGGCAGGGGTTTGCGGCGCAGCCTGCCATCTGCGAACGTGTCCTTCCAGGACCCGTTCGCCCCGGTCTCCTCCATGGCGCGATGCGTCGGTTCCTGCAGGTTGTCAGGCATTTGCACGGCCAGAACGCCGCCGCTTTCCAGCTGGTCCATCAGTTGCGAAAGAACGGCGAGATGATCCGGCACCCATTGGAACACGGCATTGGCGTAGAGCAGGTCTGCCTTCTGCGCCGGCTTCCACGTGGCAAGATCGGCCTTTCCGAAACTGGTGGTGGGCAGCCGGTCCGCCGCCTTTTCCAGCATGTCGTCATCGCTGTCGATGCCGGTAATGACATTGACGCCGTAACGGTCGGTCAGAAGCTCGGTGGAATTGCCGGGTCCGCAGCCGAGGTCATAGCCGTTCAGCACCCGCTCCAGCGGCACCTGCGCCAGAAGATCCCGCGCCGGACGCGTCCGCTCGTCTTCGAATTTCAGATATTGCTGTGCGGACCATACCATTATTTTTCTCCTGCAGACTGCCGTCAGATCCTCAGCATCGCATGGGCCACATTGCCCCGCCATCATCCGATCAATGAATTATGGTGATGAATTCATTCATCAAGTTTTTGTTTCACCTTATAAAACGTACCTGCGGGGCAGTCGCTTTGTTATTTTCCATCAAAATCAGAAATCACTGCAATTAAAACTTGACCTCGTCAGGGGAGAGGCATTCACTCCGGCCGATTTCCAGCACACGCCCAGTTGAGAGCGCGCAGCGTTCTTCATCCGGCAATGAATCAGAAAAAAGACGGAGCGTTTTATCGAACGAAAACGCTTGAGACAGGAGACCATCATGAGCGTCGATACCGCACCCCGATCAACCACCTGGACCTATGTTGACGGTCAATGGCTGCCCGGCAACCCGCCGCTCATCGGCCCGACCTCGCATGCCATGTGGCTGGCCTCCACGGTGTTCGACGGTGCCCGCTGGTTCGATGGCGTGGCGCCCGATCTCGATCTGCACTGCCAGCGCGTCAATCGCTCCGCCGTCAATATGGGCATGAAGCCGACCATGACGGCCGAGGAGATCGAGTCCCTGGCGCTGGAAGGCGTCAAGAAATTCGACGGCAAGACGGCGATCTACATCAAGCCGATGTATTGGGCCGAACACGGCATGCCCGGCAGCGTCGTGGCGCCCGATGCCGGTTCCACCCGTTTTGCGCTCTGCCTGTTCGAAGCGCCGATGGATGCCGGCAAGCCGCTGACGCTCACCGTTTCGCCGCTGCGCCGCCCTTCGCCGGAAACCGCCATGACCGACGCCAAGGCCGGCAGCCTTTATCCCAATAGCGGTCGCGCCATTCTGGAAGCACGCTCGCGCGGTTTCGACAATGCCCTGATGCGCGACATGAACGGCAATGTCGCCGAATCCGCCTCGGCCAATATCTTCATGGTCAAGGACGGCGTCGTCCTTACCCCGGTTCCCAACCGCACCTTCCTTGCCGGCATTACCCGTTCGCGCGTGATCGGTCTTCTGCGCCAGGCCGGTTTCGACGTGCGCGAAGCGACGCTTTCGGTCGAGGATTTCCGGGAGGCCGATGAAATCTTCTGCTCCGGTAATTATTCCAAGGTTTCGCCCGTCGTGAAGCTCGATGATCGCGAATTGCAGGCAGGCCCGGTCGCGCGCAAGGCGCTCGATCTCTACATGGACTGGGCGCGTCTCGGCGCGGATGTTTAAGGCCGGGTAAACCCCAATTTTTCAAAAGGCCGCGGCGGGCTCATCCCTGCCGCGGCCTTTTATTTTGAACCGCATTATTTCCCATAAAAATTCAGGGGAATTTAATCCAATTTTAGAGGACCACTGGTTAGCTTGCGGCATTACCGATCCGGGCTAATGGGGGCCGCCAAATGTCTTTCAGCATACGTAATATACTTGTGGGATTTTTTCTGCTCGTCGGCATCGCGCTGGCGGGCTTCGTGGGCAATGGCATGTTGCAGTCCGTACAGCGTGCCCGCAGCTTTTCGGAGGTGGCGCAGCTCGTTTCGCTGGACAGGCTGCTTTTCAACGCCTTGCTGAACTTTCGCAGTGAACGCGGCAACAGCGCCTCGGCGCTGACGGTCGACCCGGCGAAGACGGCCAGTACCATCGCCAGCGTGCAGGCGTCGCGCCAGAAGGTGGATGCCGCCATGGGCGCCTTTCTCGAACAGTCCGCCACGCTCGATCAGGCTGGCCTCAAGGCCCCGCTTGGCCGCGTGAAGGATGTCTACACGCAATTCCTGGAGCTGCGCAAAAAGGTTGACGCCAACGTGACCCTGCCGCTCGACCGTCGTGAAAACGGGCTGGACAAGACCGTGCTGGCGCTCGGCCAGGATTTCCTGACGGCGCTAGAAGCGGGCTCGACGGCGGTGGAAGGTGAGGTTCGTTCGCTGGACCAGAGCCTGACCGGCCTCATCCAGTTGCGGTCCTATGGCTGGTCGGCGCGAGCGCTCGGCGGCAGCGCCACCGTTGTCATCAATGCGGTCGTGGCCCAGCAGCGGCCGCTGACCCCGCAGGAAACCCAGCAGCTTGGCAATTTCGATGCCGGCGCGGCTTTTGCCTGGAAAGCCACCGGCGACCTCGTCGCGCATGAATCGACGCCGAAGGCACTGAAAGATATCTATGCCGTTGCCGACAGAACCTATTTCAAGGGTGATTTCGTTGCGCAGCGCGCAAAGCTGATCGACGATCTGAACAACGGCCGCACGCCAACCTTCACCATCGATACATGGCGCAATACCGTCACCGAAAGCCTCGATACGGTTGCGAAAATCGCCTCTGAAGCGATGGATGTTCTCAACGCCAATGCCGAAAAGGCGAGACAGGACGCCTTTATCGGCGCGATGATCTATCTCGCCGCGTTCATCCTCACACTTGGCATCTGCATTCTCTGCCTTGCCGTCATCGTCGGCCGCGTCACCCGTCCCATCAGCCGCCTGACAAATGCGATGATGGAATTGTCCACCGGCAACCTGACCATCGATGTGCCCGGCGCAAAACGCGGCGACGAGATCGGCGAGATGGCCCGCGCCGTGGAAATCTTCCGCGAGGCGGCCGTCCGCAACAGGCAGCTGGAAGCCGACGCCGTCGCCAACCGGGAGCAGGCCGAACGCGACCGGGCCGAACTGCAGCAGCGTGCGGAGGCGGAGGCCGAAGAGCGGCTCAATCAGGCGACCGGTTCGCTGGCCGGCGGTCTTCGCCGGCTTGCCTCCGGTGATATGGTCTGCGAGATCGCCACGCCGTTCGCACCGCAATTCGAGGCGTTGCGGCACGATTTCAACAGCTCCGTGCACCAGCTGCGCGAGGCGCTCAGCAGCGTCGGCCAGTCCGTGCAGACGGTGAATGGCGGCGCTCACGAGGTGTCGTCGGCCTCCGACGATCTTTCCCGCCGCACCGAGCAGCAGGCCGCTTCTCTCGAAGAAACCGCCGCTGCGCTGGAAGAGATTACCGCCAATGTTTCCGCCACCTCCAAACGGGCGAGCGACGCGCGCGACACGGTGCGTGAGGCAAGGACAAAGGCCGATCTTTCCGGCAAGGTTGTGCGCGATGCTGTCGCCGCTATGGAGCGCATCGAACATTCCTCGCGCCAGATCGGCCAGATCATCGGCGTCATCGACGAAATCGCCTTCCAGACCAACCTTCTGGCGCTGAATGCCGGCGTCGAGGCGGCACGGGCGGGCGATGCCGGCAAGGGCTTTGCCGTCGTCGCACAGGAAGTGCGCGAACTGGCGCAGCGCTCCGCCAACGCCGCCAAGGAAATCAAGCAGCTCATCACCGCGTCAGCCGTTGCGGTGGGTGAAGGCGTGAAGCTGGTGGCCGATACCGGCGTCGGGCTCTCCGAGATCGAGCAGCTGGTGCTTTCCGTCAACAGCCATATGGACGCCATCGCGACCGCAGCACAGGAACAGTCGGCCGGCCTTTCCGAGGTCAACACGGCCGTCAACCACATGGATCAGGCCACGCAGCAGAATGCCGCCATGGTTGAGGAAATGAATGCGGCCGGTGCCGGCCTCGCGCAGGAATGCGCCAATCTCCAGGCGCTGCTGGCACAGTTCCAGCTGGGTCAGCAGACTTCTGCCTTGCGGGAGACGGCGCGGCAGATGCAGCGTGCTGCAAATCCGGTCCACGCGCCCGTCGCACCGGTCACTTCCTCCCCCAAAGCCCGCCCGGCTGCCGCCCGTGGCAATGCGGCGCTGGCCGTGAAGGGTGACGACTGGACGGAGTTCTGAAAGCGGGGCTGTCTCAGGTCCGTCATGACGGAAGAAGAGTATCATGAAGCCCGCGCCGGAGACCGGCGCAGGCTTCACCGTTTCCGCGCATCCGGCAGCGCAGCGGCAAGCGCCCGCAGCGGCGCCGTCATGTGTTTGTCTCTCCGCATCGCCAGCGCGATCCGCCTTTCAAGCGGCGGTTCGAGCGAGCGGTGTCCGAGCCCGGACGCCGCATCTTCATGCTCCATCGCCATGCGCGGCACGATGGCAATGCCAAGGCCCGCGCCCGCCAGTTTCTTGATGGCCTCGACGCTGCCCAGTTCCATGGCGGGCTGCACGGTGCGGCCGCTCACCGAAAACCATTGATCCACCAGCCGGCGCGTATTGCCGCCCTCGTAAAGCAGCAGCGGCCGCGCCGAAAGCGTCTCGGCGTTGAGCACCGTTGCGTCAGAAACGGAACCTTGCGGGAAAACCGCGACGAGTTCGTCGAGATGGATGTCGCGAATATCGAGGCTGCGGCCACTGGCGGGCAGGGCCACCACCGCCGCATCGATGGTATTGGCCTCCAGAAGCCGGAGGATATCGTGGGTATTGCCGGTCTGCACAACGATCTCGATGGCGGGCATGGCCTGCCGGATTTTGCCCAGCACCGGCGGCAGCAGATAAATGCAGGCGGTGGCGCCCGTGCCGATACGCAGGCTTCCTGTCGCTCCGCTACGGTGCGGCGCAACCGTTTCGATCGCATGCGCCACCTCTTCGGATATGCGCCTTGCATGGACGAGAAAATCCCGCCCCGCCGCCGTTGGCTGCGCCCGCCTGCCGACCCGCTCGATCAGCCGCACGCCCAGTTGTTTTTCTAGAAGCTTTATATGCAGGCTGACGGCTGGCTGCGTGAGCCCGGCCTTGTCGGCGGCGGCGGAAAAACTGCCGAGATCGGCCACATCCATGAAGCTGCGCAACTGCCGCAAGTCGAGGTCCATCATCAAAGAAAACCTTATCGTTTGTATAAGATAGATAATCTTTATTTTGGCTGCGTCGCAATGCACAATGAGGATGTGAATGATCCGCAGGACAAAAGAATGACCCTTTCCACCGTTTCCAGCCTTTTAATCCGCCCCTGTGAGGAGGCAGATATTCCAGCCATCACCGAAATTTACCGGGATGCCGTCTTGCATGGCCGCGCCAGCTTCGAGATCGATCCGCCTGATGTGGAGACCATGGCCGAGCGTCGCCGGCTGCTGGTGGAGGGCAATTACCCCTATCTCGTCGCCGAACACGATGGAAAGATAGCCGGGTACGCCTATGCCGGCGCCTACCGCGCCCGCCCGGCCTATGGCGCGACGCTCGAGGATTCCGTTTATATCGATCCGGCCATGAAGGGCATGGGCATCGGCCGCAAACTGCTCGATGCGCTGATTGCGGAAGCCACCGCGCGTGGCTTTCGGCAGATGATCGCCGTCATCGGCGACAGCGCCAATGCGGCTTCAGTCGGCGTGCATCGCGCTGCCGGTTTCGAACTTGTCGGCACCTTCAAGTCCATCGGCTGGAAACACGGCCAATGGCTGGATACGGTGCTGATGCAGCGGGCCTTGGGCGAGGGCGATACCACGCCGCGTTTCTGACAGGGAATTTCGATCTTCATCTTATCGCCGGAGATGTCATTTTCGATCATGGGGATGAGTGGTTAAAATTATAAATATTGATAACATACTGCGATGTTGGCGAAATATATAGAGAAAATTAATCGATTCCGACGTAACAGTTGCCAGAATATTAATTGCAGCGAAATTAAGAGAGACAGTATGTCACTATTAGAATCATTTAAAAGATTATTCACAATATCCGATCTTAAGGGCAAAAATAGCGAAGATGGATCAGCGTTACTTGATCCTTACGCCCTTCTTTCGCCAGGCATGCGGGAAGTGAGAGATTGGAAGACGATCAAAAATCCTCCATTCGAACCGTTGGAAAACACCATTTCAGGAAAGATTTGGGCCGAAATCTCTGGTGGTCACAAGTGGCTCGACTACTTCGCCATCTACGATCGAGAATTCTCGCGATTCCGTAATATGGCGCCTCGTGTCCTCGAAATCGGCGTTTATAAAGGAGCTTCTATTCAATTATGGAAAGAGTTTTTTGGCAAAGACGCCAATATCGTCGGTGTTGATATTGACCAAACTTGCCACGCTTTTCACGCGCCTGAGAAGGGTATTTTTGTTGAAATTGGATCACAGGCAGATTTTAGCTTTCTTCAAGGAGTCGTTGCCCGGTACGGACCCTTCGATATAGTTATCGATGACGGCAGCCATGTTGCCTCCCACCAGATTGCATCATTCAACGCCTTGTTCGGATCAGGTCTGAAAGACGGAGGCATCTATTTCGTCGAGGACTTGGAGTGCATATATTGGGGGAACACGGATGAATACCGTGATCAGCCAATATCCTCTGTCGACTTCTTTAAGATGTTGGTCGACGTTCAGAATCGTATATTTGCCGAATATAGCTACGCTGATTTCGCCCTTCACTTAGACCAGTCGCTCGACGGCGTGTTGTCTCCAGAGATAGCTCGCCACCTCGCCAGTGTAAAATTTTATCGCGGTATTGCTGTAATAGAAAAAAAGCTTCAGATGCCCCCCCGCGTGTTGCATATTTAATCAGTAGATCTTTCCCCCGAGCCATTCGGGTTGTGAAACAAATGTGGTGACGGCTGGCTTGAGAGGAATTTTCCCCTTTGGCGGAACATTTTGATATTTCACAGGTTGCCCAAATGGAGCTTCGCTCCTATGGTCCGCTCACACGGTTTCTAGGAGCGGTAACCCGCTGCAAAAAGGAGTAAAAACCATGGCCTTCGAACTTCCTGAACTCCCCTACGACTACGACGCGCTTGCACCCTACATGTCGCGCGAGACGCTCGAGTTCCATCACGACAAGCACCACAAGGCTTATGTCGACAACGGCAACAAGCTGGCTGCCGAAGCAGGTCTTTCCGGCCTGTCGCTCGAAGAAGTCGTGAAGAAGTCCTTTGGCACCAATGCCGGTCTCTTCAACAACGCCGCGCAGCACTACAACCACGTCCATTTCTGGAAGTGGATGAAGAAGGACGGCGGCGGCAACAAGCTGCCGGGCAAGCTGGAACAGGCATTCGCCTCCGATCTCGGCGGCTACGACAAGTTCAAGGCAGATTTCATCGCTGCCGGCACCACGCAGTTCGGCTCCGGCTGGGCATGGCTCTCCGTCAAGAACGGCAAGCTTGAAATCTCCAAGACCCCGAACGGCGAAAACCCGCTGGTTCACGGTGCAGAGCCGATCCTGGGCGTCGACGTCTGGGAACATTCCTATTACATCGACTACCGCAACCTGCGTCCGAAGTACCTCGAAGCCTTCGTTGATAACCTCATCAACTGGGACTACGTCCTGGAGCGTTACGAAGCCGCTGCCAAGTAAGGCTTGGCGAACGGAATTTTCCAAACACCCGACCTTTGTGCCGGGTGTTCTGTTTTTGGCATGTCGCGCGTTGTCACAAGCTTGTCATCCGCCGGGTTTATCGCGGCGCATCATGACTGAAAAAACCACGCCTCTCTTCTCCTTCGGCATTGTCGCCGATCCCCAATATGCCGATGCCGATCCGCGCCCGGAGATGGGTCGTTATTACGCCGAGAGCCCGAAAAAGCTCGCAGACGCGATCGACGCCTTCAACCGCGAGGAATTGGCCTTCGTGGTAACGCTCGGCGATATCATCGATCGCGGCTTCGACAATTTCGACGCGATCCTTGCCGTTTACGACGGGCTTCGACACCGCTCGGTCCTGCTGCCGGGCAATCACGATTTCGCCGTCGCCGCCGAGCATTTGCCGGCTATCCACGCCCGCCTCGGCATGTCCGCCCCCTGGCATGATTTTTCCATCGGTGATATCCGCTTCGTCGTGCTTGACGGCAACGAGGTCAGCCTGTTCGCGCCGCCGCCTGGCGATCCGCGACGCGCGCTTGCCGCAGACCGGCTGAAGCGCCTCAACGATGCGGGTGCCATCAATGCGCAGGACTGGAACGCCTCGCTTGGCGACGAGCAGTTCGAATGGCTGCGGGAGGTTTTGCAAAAGGCGGATGCGGCGGGCGAAAAAGTGATCGTTCTCTGCCATTATCCTGTCTATCCGGAAAACGCCCACAACATGTGGGACGCGCCGCGTATCCTTGAGCTTCTCGGCTCCCACCCGTCAGCCGTCGCATGGTTCAACGGCCATAATCACGAGGGCAATTACGGCCTGTTGGGCAATACCCACTTCGTGAATTTCAAGGGCATGGTCGATACGCCTGACCAGAACACCTTCGCCATCGCCGATGTCTTCGGCGACCGCATAGCGATCCGTGGTTTTGGGCGTGAGGAAGACCGCATTTTGGCCCTCTAAACCGGGCCTTGGCTTCTCCAATCGGCAACTGCGTGGGGGAATACGCCGCGCCGCTTGCTTTCAGCCAATTATTCTCATTCAGCCTGCCGTCAGAGTGAGGCCCTAGAGCCGGGGGGTGACCTGCATTGTCACCTCGTCTTAGGCTTCTGTTTTCACGATGGAATTCACCGCAATGTGACTTCTTTTCGCCATCCGGAAAGGGCATCCTCGCGCCGTTCCATCTAGCGCCCGGTGTCCCGGCCGGAATCAAGGAGAGTTGCATGAAACTGAAAACCATCACGGCGGCCATGTTGTTCGGCTGTCTTTGCGCCGGAGCGGTCTACGCTGCCGGCGAAGTCGAAAAACGTGAAGGCATGATGAAGCAGATCGGTGGGGCGATGGGTTCGCTTGCCGCCATCTCCAAGGGTGAAAAGCCCTTTGACGCCGATACCGTCAAGACTGCCGTAACCACCATCGGCGCCAATGCCAAGGCTTTCCCGGACCAGTTCCCCGTGGGCTCAGAGACCGGCAGCGCGGCTGCTCCCGCCATCTGGGAAAACTTCGACGACTTCAAGGCCAAGGCCGCCAAGCTCGGCACGGATGCGGACATGGTTCTCGCCAATCTCCCCACCGATCAGGCCGGCGTCGCCACCGCCATGAAGACGCTCGGCGCCGATTGCGGCGCATGCCACCAGACTTATCGTCTGAAGAAGTAGTCGCAGCACTTTGAAAACGCCGCTTCCCGGCGGCGTTTTCTCAAGGCACGAAAGACATCTGACCGGATCAGGTGAGAATGGGGAGAGGGGCATGTCCTCCATCTGGACGAAACTCGTCGGCGGGGCCGTCGTCGCGGCCATTGCGGGCTACGGCATTTTCGCCTGGGTTACCGCGCCGCAGCGGCAGGCGCCGAGCCATTGGGTGAGCCTGGGCGAACCGGATCTGGCCAATGGCGAAACGCTGTTCTGGGCGGGCGGCTGCGCAAGCTGTCATGCAGCACCCGACGCGAAGGGCGAGGCGCTGTTGACGCTTTCGGGCGGGCAGGCGCTGAAAAGCCCTTTCGGCACCTTTCATGTTCCCAATATTTCCTCTGATCCGCAGCACGGCATCGGCGGCTGGACGCTGGCCGAATTCGGCGATGCGATGACGCGCGGCGTCGGCAGGAACGGCGAACATCTTTACCCGTCCTTTCCCTATGCTTCCTATGCTCGCATGACGCAGAAGGACATCAACGATCTCTTCGGTTATCTGAAGGTTCTGCCCGCCAGCCAGAATGACGCGCCGGATCACGACCTGCCTTTCCCGTTCAACCTGCGCATGGCCTTGGGCGGCTGGAAATTCCTTTATTTCGATCCCGCCGCACCGCCGCGCGTCGAACTCGCCAATGCCAATGCCGAATTGCTGCGCGGCCAATATCTGGTGGAGGGCCCGGGCCATTGCGGCGAATGCCATACGCCCCGCGACGCGCTCGGTGGTTTCCTTGCGGGTAAATGGCTGGCCGGTGGCCCCAACCCGGAAGGCGAGGGCCGCATTCCCGACATCACCCCCGGTTCGCAAAGCATCGGAAGCTGGGCCGAAGCCGATATTGCCAGCTATCTCGAAACCGGCTTCACGCCGGAATTCGACAGCGTCGGCGGCTCCATGGTCAAGGTGCAGCAGAACATGGCGCATCTGACCACCGAAGACCGCGATGCGATCGCCGCCTATCTCAAGGCCATTCCGGCGCGGTAACCCTCAGCCGAGGCGAGGCACGCGGGTCGAAAGCAGGCCTGCCATTGACTCCTGCATCTGCCCGACGGATAACATGTCCGTGATGGTTCCTTCCGGGCGTTCCGGAAGGTGAAAAGGGAACACGATAGGGAGAAATCCTCATTCGTGGCTGCCCCCGCAACTGTGAGCGGAGAGCCTGAAACGAAATGCCACTGGCAAGCCATATCGCCTCCATCAAGGGCGAAGGCGATGCCGGGAAGGTGTTTCAGGTTTTGACCCGTAAGCCAGGAGACCTGCCATCGCGGAAATATCCATGCCGGCGGGGTGTCCGGAAGAGCGGAATTTCAGGGTGGTGGCATCAATGCCTCCCTGTATCAGTCTCGTATCCCCGTGGTGAAGTATATCGCATGCGGTCCTGCGGCTTTGCCGTTCGGCCGCATCTAAAGGCGCGGGGTCGCGCCGGGAGAGGGGTCACCATGTCCACCAACCTGAATACGGCCAATTCAGCCGTTTCCGTAAAAACAGCCAGCGTCGCGCAGTCGCTGACAGCGATCGTGCTTGGCCTGTTCGTCGTCGGTTTTGTCGGCTTTTCCCATGTGGAAGCCGTTCACAATGCCGCGCATGACACGCGTCATGCCAATGCCTTCCCCTGCCATTGAGGGGAAACGGCATGTCGTTTTTTCGCAATATCGTCTTCACCGCCATTCTCGTCGGTATCCTTGGTGGCTTTGCCGTTTCCGCCATGCAGGCTTTTGGCACCACGCCGCTCATCCTTCAGGCGGAAACCTATGAAAGCGCCGGCGAAGCGTCCCACAGCCATGATGCGCCGGCGCCCGGCGCTGCCGTTCCCGCCCATGAGCACAATGACGAGGCCTGGGCTCCCGCCGATGGTTTTGAGCGCACGGCCTATACCGTCGCCGCCAATGTCTTGACCGCCATCGGTTATGCGCTGGTGCTGACCGGCCTCATGTCGCTGCGCGGCACCAATACCGGCTGGCGCGAAGGCCTTCTCTGGGGCGTTGCGGGTTTTGCCGCCGTCATGCTGGCCCCGATGATCGGCCTGCCGCCGGAACTGCCGGGCAGCCCGGCCGCCGCCCTTGAGGTGCGCCAGATCTGGTGGCTCGCCACCGTTGCCGCAACCGCGGGCGGCATTGCACTGATCGCGTTCCGCCGCGAACCGTGGGCAGCTCTGCTCGCGCTGGTGCTGATCGTCGCGCCGCATGTGGTGGGCGCCCCCCTGCCGCCGGAAGGCGAACATGCGCTGGCGCCACTGCCGCTGGAACGTCAGTTCATCGTTGCCGCCACCATCACCAGCTTCGTCTTCTGGGCGTTGCTTGGCACGTTGAGCGCGTTTTTCCTGAAGCGCTTCCAAGAGGCTTGAAACCATGCACGACGCAGCGGAATGGAGTGAGGAGCTCGATGCGCTGCGTTTTGCCGTTCCCGGCCACGGCGCTTTCTGCGCCGTGCACCGCCTTGCCTTCAAGGCCGTCCTCGGGGCAATCCCGGGGCGCGAGGCGGCTCTCTCCTGCTTTCATGAACACCAGGCTGCTTTTATCGCTGCTGCGCTCAGTAAGATAAAACGCTCGAATTTGCCCGCGGGTCGCAGCCTGCATCTGAACAGCCGCGATATTCGCCGTGCGATTGCAGGTGAGGGCGATGCTTCGGCGGCGCGGGTGTGCCGGGTGCTTGATCGATATTGACTTGCTCCATATTCCCACCACCGTCATCCCGGCCTTGAGCCGGGTTCCCGTCAACGCGCGTCTGCGCGGCGGGAAGAGTCTTTTTCAGCCCAAGGACTTAGGCTGGCTGGATTCCGGCTAAAGGTTGGAGTGACGGGGAAGTGGAGGGTTGTGAAGCATTGAGGCGGATGCGCCTCAGCGATGCTCCGCCGCAAAAACCTGAAGTTCCGCCTCGGCTTCCGGACCAAAGAGGCCGAGGCTTTTCAGAATTTCCACCGCGAAACTCACCGGTGCGCTGCCGGGTGCCGTGACGATGCCACCATCGCTGACCGCTTTGGGCTGATCGCGATAATGCGCCTCACCGCGATAGGCCGGATAGGCCTTGTGGGATGCCAGCGAATTGCCGGTATGGGCGATATCGTTCAGAACACCCGTGCCGCCGAGCGCACTTGCCGCCGCGCAGATGCCGGCCACCAGCCGATCCCTGTCGCGAAACCGGTGCACCAGCCCGCCAAGATCGACAGCCGTTCCCTTTTCCCAGCTGAGACCGCCGGGAATGACGAGCGCATCGATGTCAACGGGATCAAGCGCATCATAGGATGTGTCCGGCGTCACCTTCAGCCCGCCCATCGACGTCACCGGCCCACCATCAGGGGTGGCATAGACGATTTCGACGCCGAGATAGCTGCGCGCTGCCGCCGTAAGCAGCGCCGGCTCCCAGTCGGCAAAATCCTGCGCGAGCGCAATGGCGATCCGTGTCATGACCGTCTCCGTGGGCTTTAATCAGGCGATGGACTGCATGTAGCGCATGCCGGTAACCGGCCGCGGCGCGAAATCCATGTTTTCGTAGAAACGATGCGCCGCCACATTGCCGGTCGTGGCGCTGACGGAAAGATAATCGCAGCCGAGCCGCTTGGCGATATCCCGCGCGCGGGAAACCAGATGCTGGCCGGTGCCATGACCGCGATGGCCGTCACGCACGAAGAGATGATGCAGCTCCAGTCCGCGCCGCCCTTCCTGCGCCCTGTAGAGCGGCAGAAGCAGGGCGTAACCGATCAGCGCGCCATCGGCTTCGGCGACGAGACCATGCACCCAGGGCAGGGCGCCGAACAGGTCGCGCTCAAGCTTCGCCGGCGTGATCGCCGCCGCATCGCCATGGTAGGAGGCAAGCAGCGTGATCATCTCATTGAGTTCGGGCAGATCGGTCTTGCGCGCGCCGCGAATGATGACGACGGGCGGTCTTTCCAGTGTCAGGGAGCTATCTTCGGTCATTTTTTCGGTCCTTTGGTCTTATCGGTGCCGTCAGGACGTTTGAAAACAACAAAGCCGCCTGACGGCGGCTTGTTGACAATATGATCTGTCGAGCCGCCCTTAGAGGAAGGCCCAAAAATACGAGCAGGAGATGGGTGCGCGTTCGTTGATCATGGGAAATGCAATGCGCTCGAATCCATATTCTGTCAAGCCCGGTTTTCGGCTCAATGCTCGCCCTCGCACATGCCGTGGTTGGAAAGCGCGCGGATGACGTAGCAATCCTCGATCGAATGGCCGTGGCAATGGGAGACGATGCGTTCCAGCTCGTGTTCCAGCTTCTTCAGGCTGGCAATCTTCTCGCGCACGTCAGCAAGATGTTCGGCGGCGATGCGATCCGCACCCTCGCACGGCATTTCCCGGTGCTGACTGAGCGCGATAAGTTCGCGAATGGCATCAATGTTGAGGCCGAGATCGCGCGCATGGCGGATGAAGGTCAGCCTTTCGAGGTCGGATTTCTCGTAACGGCGCTGGTTTCCCTCCGAACGATCCGCCTCGCGGATGAGGCCCATCTGCTCGTAATAGCGGATCGTCGGCACCTTCACGCCGGTGCGTTTCGATAGTTCACCGATGGACAGCATGGCTTTCTCCATATCTCCAGTCTCTAGAGATATGGCTTTTTCGCGCCCGGTTCAATGGCCTCAAGTGGCGTCGTTGACGCCAAGAGCATGGGCCAGCGCCTTCAGAATCTGCGATTCGAGGCTTGCCATGTCCGGCTGGGCGGAAGCGGCCACGTCAGCATTGGCGCCAGTTGCGGCGGAAGCGCCGCTATCCATGTTCCAGAGAGCAGCGGCCAGGCTGGCGGAGGCACCGGCAAGCGGGGCTACGGCAGTGGCGACATTGCCTGCCACCGAAATGGCGCGATGGGCCGCCCGCGTCAGCTCCTGCAAAGCCTCGGTGGTGGACTGGCTCTCCCGGTTGTGCGCAGGCGCGATGCCGCGGACCGGAGAGGCGAAATTGATGCTGCTGGTTGCTGCGATAGTCGTCATGACTGTGAGTCCCCTAGTTCTGATGGGGCATTTTTAAGGTCCGAAACATTCCCGAAGATTGCGTCATGCACGCCTTGTGCAAAAAGTAGACGAAATATAGTATACCCCCCTATAGTATATGAGGTGCATATGTCCCACACGATCCGCAACAAGGACAAGTTGCTGGCCCGCATCCGGCGTCTGAAAGGGCAGATGGAGGCGGTGGAGCGCGCATTGGACGAGGCCAAGCCCTGCGGTGAGGTGCTGCAATTGCTCGCCTCCGTGCGCGGCGCGCTTTCAGGCCTGACCGGGGAGGTGATGCAGGAGCACCTGCACGAACATGTCGTTCATGCCGAAAATGAAGACGAGAGGGCGCGGGCGGCGGAAGAGCTGGCCCAGGTGCTGAAGACCTACATCCGGTAGGTCGACGCAGGCCAGCAGAACCGAAAAAGCCGGCACAGCTGAGAAGCGCCGGTAGAGTCGAGAGAGGATTGAGCGACATGACGACGACTTCCGAGCCTTTCGCCACGGCGGAGCATCACCATATTTATCTCGGTCAGAATCATGAGCGCAATGAAAGGCGCGTCTGGATGGTCATTGCATTGACCACCGTCATGATGGTGGCGGAGATTGTCGCCGGCCACTGGTTCGGCTCCATGGCGCTGACGGCTGACGGATGGCATATGTCCACCCATGCGGGCGCAATGCTGATTTCGGCGCTCGCTTATCTCTATGCAAGGCGCGAGGCGCGCAATCCGCGCTTCAGCTTCGGCACCGGCAAGTTCGGCGATCTCGCCGGTTTCGCCAGCGCCGTCGTGCTCGCCGTGGTGGCGCTGCTTATCGCGGTTGAAAGTGGCCTGCGCCTCATCAGCCCCGTCGAGATCGATTTCAACCAGGCGATTCTCGTTGCCGTCATCGGACTTGTCGTCAATCTCGTAAGCGCCGTGCTGTTGAAGGATGACCATCACCACGATCATGGCCACGGCCATGGCTCGCATGCCCATCACGGCCATGGCAGCCATGCCCACCACGATCACGGTTCGCATGCGGAGCAGGGTGCAAAGGGCGGGCGGGACAATAATCTGCGCGCCGCCTATCTGCATGTGCTGGCGGATGCGCTGACCTCGGTCCTTGCCATCGTTGCACTGCTGCTCGGCAAGTGGAACGGCTGGAACTTTCTCGACCCGTTGATGGGTATCGTCGGTGGTCTGGTCATTGCCCGCTGGTCATGGGGGCTCATTCGTTCCACGGCAACGACGCTTGTCGATGCGGTGCCGCTGGCGGACGACCTGCCGCAGGAAATCCGTGAAAGTGTGGAAACGGAAGAAGATCGTATCACCGACCTGCATGTCTGGCAGGTAGGTCCCGGCCACCATGCGGCCATTGTGGCAATCCATTCGCGGGCGCCGAAAGCGCCGGCCTTTTATAAGCAGAAACTTGCTGCCATACATGAACTGTCGCATGTGACGGTGGAGGTCAGCCCGGCAAGGGCCTGATTGGAATCGCCTATTCGGTATATTCCGAATAGGCGCTGCGCACCCATTCAGCCTGGGCTTCCGCCGTGTCTTCGGCGGAGGCCGCGACCGTCTCCTGATAAGCGGGCGCGCTGCCATTGCCCACGGCCCACAGAACATTGGCCAGCGACTGGGAAAGAATGGTGCTGGAAACGGTGGGGTTGCCGGGGCCGCGCTTCACGGCCTGCTCTTCCGGCGCACTTTGCGCGCTGCCAGCTTTTTCGATGTCGCGGATGCGACCCTGATAATTATATCCGCCAATATTGCTTTCGATCTGCATGTCGATGATTCCGCGTTCAAAAGTTAACGAATGGTTAACGGCGGCAACTTGTCCGAAGCTTGCGCTTGCTGCGTTGCAGCGATCGCCGAGGGTTGACAGCCGGCGAAGTAGTGCTTCGTTTTTGCATGGAGGGGGCGGGGCGTGCGAGGATGCAGCAGCCGTTTATATACGAGACGAGGCAGGATCGCATGGGTGCCGAAAGGCCTGCCTCACACTCCACGTCATCCTCGCCTCAAGGGCGAGGATGACGTGGAGAGTTTTAGAACTTTATAGACAGGATCAAGCGGATCACACCGTTTCCTTCTGCACCGGAGCAACGGGCTCCGGTACCTTCTCCGGTTTATCCGTCGCCTTCACCTCCACCTCAACCGTCGCCACCGTCTCCTGCTGCGCAGGCGTCACCATGGCGGCCACCAGCGTGTCGAGACCGATGCTGCCGACCGGCTTGCCGTCCTCATCCACCACATGGGCCTGGGTTTCATTGGCCTCCGACATGTCGCGGGCAATGGTTTCCAGCGTCGCGTTCTCAGGCACGGACATGCCTTCCGGCTTGCTGTCCAGCGGCTCCATCACCGTCGTCGCCTGCAGCACGCGGCTGCGATTGACGTCGCGAACGAAGTCGGAGACGTAACCATCGGCCGGTGAAAGGATGATGCTCTGGCCGTCGCCCTGCTGCACCACTTCGCCGTCCTTCAGGATGGCAATGTGGTCGCCGAGCCGCAGAGCCTCGTCCAGATCGTGGGTGATGAACACCACGGTCTTTTTCAGTTCCTGCTGAAGATCGAGCAGCATCGTCTGCATATCGACGCGGATCAGCGGATCGAGCGCCGAATAGGCTTCGTCCATCAGGAGAATATCGGCGTCATTGGCAAGCGCGCGGGCAAGGCCGACACGCTGTTGCATGCCACCGGAAAGCTGGTTCGGATAATAATCCTCGTAGCCGTCAAGGCCGACACGATTGAGCCAGTAACGGCCTTTCTCTTCGCTCTCCTTGCGCGGTATGCCCTGGATGTCCAGGCCGTAAACGCTGTTTTCCAGCACTGTGCGGTGCGGCAGCAGGCCGAATTTCTGGAACACCATCGCCGTCTTGTGGCGGCGGAATTTCCTGAGCGCCGACGTGCTCATGCCGCAAATGTCTTCGCCGTCGTAGAGAACCTCACCGGCGGTCGGGTCGATCAGCCGGTTGATGTGGCGGATCAGCGTCGACTTGCCGGAACCGGAAAGCCCCATGACGACGGTGATCTTGCCGCCCGGCATGGTGATGTTGATGTTGTTGAGACCGAGTACGTGGTTGTGTTTGTCGTTCAGCTCGACCTTGTCCATGCCTCTTCGTACCGCTTCGAGATATTTCTCGGGATGCTTGCCGAAGATCTTGTAAAGGTTGCGGATTTCGATGCTTTTAGCCATGGGAGACCTCGCGGTATTTCTGCAGGCGTTTGCCGAAAGCCTGGCTCGCCCGGTCGAACATGATGGCGATGGCGACCAGAGCGAAACCGTTCAGGAAACCTACCGTGAAGAACTGGTTGTTGATGGCCTGCAGCACGTTCTTGCCGAGCCCGCCGACACCGACCATGGAGGCGACGACGACCATGGCGAGCGCCATCATGATAGTCTGGTTGATGCCGGTCATGATGGTGGGCAACGCCAGCGGCAGCTGCACATTGAACAGCTTCTGGCGGTTGGAGGAGCCGAAGGCGTCCGCCGCTTCCAGCACTTCCCGGTCCACCAGGCGAATGCCGAGGCTGGTCAGGCGGATGACGGGCGGAATGGCGTAGATCACCACTGCGATCAGGCCCGGAACCTTGCCGATGCCGAATATCACCACCACGGGGATGAGATAAACGAAGCTCGGCATGGTCTGCATCACGTCCAGCACGGGGTTGATGAGGCGCTGAAGGCGTTCCGAGCGTCCCATCAGGATGCCGAGCGGCAGGCCGATGACGATGGCGATCAGGGTGGCGATGGCGACGATGGACAGCGTTGTCATCGCGTCGCGCCAGAGGCCCACTGCGCCGATCATCAGCAGCGACGCCGCGGTACCGGCGGTGATCTTGATGCTGCGACCGGCGAAATGCACAATGGCAAGAATGACCAGCATGGTGATGATCCACGGGGTCTGAATAAACAGCCGCTCCGAGGAATTGAGGAAGAGTTGCAGCGGATGCACGACGACGTCGATTGCATCGCCGTAATTGCGCACGAGATCGCGAAAGCCGTCATCGATGGTCTTGCGTGCCACACGCATGGTTGAATTGTCGATGGCGGGGAACTTGCAGAGCATGTCCGGCAAGTAATTGCAGAGGGCCATTATTGTTGTTTTCCCTATGGGTTTTGGGGGATGGGTGGTGGAGGTTGGAGTGCGCGGGCACCCCCCCTCTGTCCTGCCGGACATCTCCCCCTCAAGGGGGGAGATCGATCTGCGGCAAGGTCTCGCCCATCTCGATGGTTGAGGATGAAGCGGTGAAAGCGCGCCCAGCCGATCTCCCCCCTTGAGGGGGAGATGCCCGGCAGGGCAGAGGTGGGTAAGCGGCTTGCGCCAACCCCGCCAGCAATCACATCGAAGCCTTGATCTTCTCGACCACCTCGGCCGGCACCCACTTTGTCCAGATGTCCTCATGGTTCTCGAGGAAATATTCCGCGCCGTCCTCGTTGGTGCCCTGGTTCTCATCCATCCAGGCGAGGATTTCGGCCACCGTCTTGTTGTCCCAGCTGCGGGCCTTGATGTAGTCCAGCGTCACGCCGGCCTTGCTTTCGAAGTCCTTGGTGATGACGGTATAGACATCGGCCACCGGATAGGCGTTGACCTTGGGGTCGGCGCAGTCGACCTTCGCCGTGCATTCGTCGAAATGGGCGCGGTCTAGTTCGACGCCATCGTCCAGCTTCACCATTTCGTATTTGCCGAGAATGGCGGTGGGCGACCAATAATAGCCGAGCCAGCCCTGCTTCTTTTCAAACGCATTGGCAATGGAGCCGTCAAGGCCGGCGGCCGAACCCGTGTCGACCAGCGTGAAGCCCTTCTTGTCGCCTTCGCGCGCCTTGTAGAGATTGGCGGTCGTCACCTGGCAGTTCCAGCCGGAGGGGCAATTATGCACGGCGCCCTTGCTGGCGTCTTCAGGCGCCGGGAACAGTTCGGGATGTTTCAGAGCATCCTCGACGGTCTTGATGTCGGGGTGTTCGTCGGCGATGAATTTCGGGATCCACCAGCCTTCGATACCGCCATCGGTGAGAATTTTCGAGGCTTCGATCAGCCGGCCTTCCTTGACGGCGGCATTAAGCGGCTCGCGCACGGCATTGACCCACAATTCGGGCGCCATGTCCGGCTGGCCCTTTTCGTTCATGGAAGCGAAGGTCGGCATGGTGTCGCCACTGACGACATTGACCGTGCAGTCATAGCCGTTTTCCATGATGAACTTGTCGACATAAGCCGCGACGCCGGCGGATGCCCAGTTCATTTCGGCGATGGTGACGCTGCCGCACTCTTCGGCGGCATTGGCGGAATTTGCTGCACCGGCAGCGATGGTAAAGCCCGTTACGAGAATGGTCGAGGCTAGGAGTTTCTTCATGGTGTAAGACCCCCAAGTCTGATGCAGTGTTTTCAGTTGGCAAAGCGGGAGCACTGCAAAGCCCGGATTGCCAAGGGCGAACTGACATAGCGCGTGAAAAAGCCGAAAATTGACGGCAAGAAGAATAACCGCAGAACACGCTGCGGAATTGCCGCAAGAACAACGGCGAAAATGCGCATGAATATGTCAACGGTCGGCATAATACGGCCAAAAAGTGATATTGCAACGCAAAATGGCGCATCGCAGCCATGCGTTCGATTTTTGGAGCGTTCTTTATTTGGTGTAATACATGGAATATATTCTAATTTTTCAGAAATATATTACATATTTCAGTATGGCGAAATAAAAATCCCGGTGGAATCAAGTCGGAATTCAAGGAGAAAATAAAGTCGCGATTTTGTGGAAAAAATATTCGGAAAGAGGGTTTGTGAAGGTATTTTTATGCTGTTTCGATGCGGGCGGCGGCCCTGTCGCCGCCCGACAACGGTCAGATGTCAAACAGCGTCCTTGCCGGCCACCTTCAGCGCAAAGGCATATTCGAAGGCGATTTCCTCCAGCCGCTGGAAACGCCCGGACTTGCCGCCATGGCCTGCCGCCATGTTGGTCTTTAGCAGGATGGGCGCTTCCCCTATCGTCTTTTCGCGCAGCTTCGCCACCCATTTGGTCGGTTCCCAATAGGTCACGCGCGGATCGGTGAGACCGGAAAGCGCGAGAATTGGCGGGTAGGGCTTAGCACCCACATTGTCATAGGGGCTGTAGGCGGCGATCCAGCCATATTCCTCCGCCGATTCCAGTGGGTTGCCCCATTCCGGCCATTCCGGCGGTGTCAGCGGCAAAGTGTCATCGAGCATGGTGGTCAGCACGTCCACGAAGGGAACGGCGGCGATGATGCCGGCGAATTTTTCCGGCGCCATATTGGCGACCGCCCCCATCAGCATGCCGCCGGCCGAACCGCCTTCGGCGACGATGCCCTGATAGGAGGTAAAACCTTCCTGAACGAGATGATCGGCAGCGGCGATGAAATCCTTGAAGGTGTTCTGTTTGGCTTCCATCTTGCCGGTTTCGTACCATTCGAAACCCTTGTCCTTGCCGCCGCGAATATGGGCGATGGCATAGATGAAACCACGGTCGGCGAGCGACAGCGTGGTGGTGGAGAAGGAGGCGGGGATGGTGATGCCGTAAGCGCCGTATCCGTAGAGCAGGCAGGGGGCGGAACCGTTAAGCGCCACATCCTTGCGATAGAGCAGGGACACCGGCACCAGTTCGCCGTCATGGGCAGGCGCCATGATACGGCGGGTGATGTAATCGTCCGGATTGTGGCCGGAAGGCACTTCCTGCGTCTTCAGCAGCGTGCGCTCGCGGGTCACCATGTCGTAGTCGAACAGCTGGCTCGGCGTCGTCATCGAGGAATAGGAGAAGCGGATGACATCGGTGTCATATTCCGCCGCGCCATGCAGGCCGAGAGAATAGGCCTCCTCGGCAAAGGCGATGGAATGTTCCTCGCCGGTGCGGCGATCGCGGATGACGATGCGTGGCAGGCCGTCGCGGCGTTCCAGCCAGATCAGGTGGCGGGCATAGGCGTCGACGGAGAGGATGAGGCGGCCCGGCTCGTGGGGCACGACTTCTTTCCAGTTTTCCTTGCCGGGTGCGGTGACGGGCGCTTCCACGATGCGGAAATCCTTGGCGTCGCCGTCATTGGTGAGGATGAAGAACACATCGCCGCCTTCGCACATCGAATATTCGACGCCCTCTTCGCGCTCCGCCACGACAGCAGGCTCGGCGGTCAGGTCTTTCGTGGAGAGAATGCGATATTCGCTGGTCTCATGGTCGTGAATGTCGATGAAGATGAAATCGTCGAGCACGGACGCGCCGACACCCATGAAGAAGCCGGGATCCTTTTCCTCATAGACCAGCCGGTCGGCCGATTGCGGCTCGCCGATGATATGGTGGAAGACTTTCGACGGACGGTGGTTCTCGTCCTGCAGCGTATAAAAGAAGCTCTTGCCGTCGGGCGCCCATGCCCCGCCGCCGCCGGTATTTTCGACGACGTCGGCAAGGTCCTCGCCGGTCTCGAGGTTGCGGATGCGCAGCGTGAAATATTCCGAGCCCTTGTCATCGTAACCCCAGATACCGTGGCTATGATCGGAAGACTGGTCGAGACCGGCAAGACGGAAATAATCCTTGCCCTCCGCTTCCTTGTCGCCGTTCAGCAGCACATGTTTTTCGCCGCCGCCGCGCGGGGTGCGGAAATAATGCGGCTGCTCGCCGCCGGTCACGAACAGGGTGCCATAGGCGTAAGGACCGTCATTGACCGGAACGGAGGAATCGTCCTGCTTGATACGGCCCTTCATTTCGTTAAACAGCTTTTCCTGAAGCGCCTTCGTGTCCCCCATGGCCGCTTCCATATAGGCGTTCTCGGCCTCCAGATGGGTACGGATGGCGGGGTCGAGCAGGGTAGGGTCCTTGAACATGGCCTGCCAGTTATCGGCCCGGAACCAGGCGTAATCGTCGGTGCGGGTAATGCCGTGATGCGTATCCTGAACGGGCCTTTTTTCGGCGGTCGGGGCGGCGGGCAGGTTCTTGAAAATCGGCAAGGGAAACTCGCTTTCCTGTAAAAAATCTTGGGCGGCACCAAGATGTAGAGCGGGCCTTGCGGCCGATCAAGTTTCAAATCTCCAGAGGCGGAATGCGGCTCGGGCACAATTTCGTCAGCTTTCGATCACATTTTGGCAATATCCGGCAAATCAGCGATGATGGATGCAGGCTGCCCGGCCTGCCGCCCACCACAAGAACAAACGAAAAAACTGACAGGACCCCATGCGAAAGCTTCTTCCCGCTGCCCTTTCTGCCTTTTTCCTTGGCTTGCAGACCTTCACCCCCGCTTTTGCGATCGATGCCAGCGTCATGCGGCAGTTGAACGCGCTGGCCCCCGAGGAGCGGCTGGAACAGCGCTGCGATATCGAGGCGATGGAGCGCATCGCAACGGAGCAGAAGGGCATGAAACCCGACAAGGTCATCGCCTATACTTTCGGCGATCCGGAAGTGGGCAAGAACTCCATCAAGGCGCCCGGCGCAGTCTTCAGGAGTGCGGGCGAATGGTACAAGCTGAAATATAAGTGCCAGCTCAAGAGCGACAGTCTCAGCATCCAGTCCTTCGACTACCGTGTGGGCGACAAAATTCCCGAACAGCAGTGGAAGAAGTTGTATCTTTATGACTGAGCACGGAATTTTTCGATTTCAGGTCAGCCTTTAACCGCCGCTTTTGTTGCGGCCGTGCGGCCGGCTCTGTAACCCTGACTTCCGATCGAAGTGAGGGGACATAGACATGGCGAGACGATTCAAGGGGCTTTCTGCTTTTCCGATCACGCCCGCCGATGAGGCCGGGCGGGTCGATGTCGAGGCCTTCTGCGCCCTGATCGAGCGGCTGGATGCGGCGGCGGTCGATTCCGTCGGTATTCTCGGCAGCACCGGCATCTACATGTATCTCACGCGTGAGGAGAGGCGCCGTGCCATCGAAGCGGCCGCCGGCATCCTCAAGGGCAAGCGCATATTGATGGCAGGCGTCGGCGCCTTGCGCACCGATGACGCCGTGGCGCTGGCAAAGGATGCGGAAGCCGCTGGCGCTGATGCGTTGCTGCTGGCGCCCGTGTCCTACACGCCGCTGACGCAGGAAGAGGCCTATCACCATTTCGCCGCCGTGGCGGGTGCGACGGCGCTGCCGCTCGCCATCTACAACAATCCGACGACCACGCGCTTCACCTTCAGCGACGAGCTTCTGGTGCGGCTTGCCTATATCCCCAATATCCGCGCCATCAAGATGCCGCTGCCGGTCGATTCCGATTATGCTGGCGAGCTTGCGCGGCTGCGCCCGAAGCTGGGGCAAGATTTCGCCATCGGTTACAGCGGCGACTGGGGCTGCGCTGACGCCACGCTTGCCGGCGGCGACGCCTGGTACAGCGTGGTCGCCGGCCTGCTGCCGGTTCCAGCCCTGCGGCTGATGCGGGCGGCTCAGGCCGGCAATGCGGAAGAGGTCAAGCGGATCGAAGTGGCCTTCCAGCCGCTCTGGACGCTGTTTAAGGAATTCGGCAGCATTCGCGTGGTTTACGCCGCCGCCAACATGCTGACGCTGACGGTGAGCGAACCGCCCCGGCCGATCTTGCCGCTCACCAGCGCCGAACGCCAGCGGGTGGAAGAGGCGCTGGAGGCGCTGTCTGCGCTGGAAACCGCGCCTTAATTCGGGCGCTTTGCGGGCGGATTGCCAGCTCTTCACACTCCGGAACACAAAATGCTGCGTCGCCTCTTCATCGCCACCCTGTTTTTCTCCGCCTCATCCGTCGCCTTTGCGGGAACCGGCCTTGTCGAGCCGTCGCTGAAAATGTCGCCGCAGCATGACGGCAAGGTGCGGGTGGCGATGACGCTGGACGCCTGCATGGGCAAGACCGACCACCGCATCCTCGATACGCTGGTGAGGGAGCGCATTCCCGCGACGATCTTCGTCACCGCCCGCTGGCTGAAGCATAATGGCGAGGCGCTGGCCGTGCTCATGGCGCATCCGGATTTGTTCGAGATTGAAAATCACGGCGAGAATCATGTGCCGGCAGTGGACAAGCCGGTTTCCATCTACGGCATCGCCGCCGCCGGCTCCGAAGCGGCGGTCGAGCAGGAGGTGGGGGGCGGCCGTCAGGCCATCGTCGCCGCCACCGGCCTCCAGCCGCAATGGTTCCGCGGTGCGACGGCCAAATATACCAACTCCTCCATGGCCACCATCAACCGGCTGGGCATGCGGGTGGCCGGTTATTCCATCAATGGCGATGGCGGCTCGCTGCTGGGTGCAGCCATGACGGCGAAACACATCGCTTCGGCAAAAGATGGCGATGTCATCATCTCCCACATCAACCAGCCCACCCATGAGGCGGGCGAGGGCGTGGTGAAAGGGCTTCTGGCGCTGAAGGCGCGCGGCGTGATTTTTTCACGGCTGGACGACCCGTCCTTCGCACCGCCTGTGAATTGATCCGCAAGGTCGCCGCCCGTTTCTTCTCCCCGCCGGGGAGAAGATGCCCGAAGGGCAGATGAGGGGGCAAGCTCCCCGCATTTTTCCACCGTCGCCCCCTCATCCGGCGCTGCGCGCCACCTTCTCCCCGGCGGGGAGAAGAAATATGCCGCACCGGCTCACCTCACTGAAAGCAGCCGTCGTCAGGGCTGAAGGATGAAGATACATCCTTCCACATCCATGCCTGTTTTTCGGCGGCGCGGGTCAAAAATTTGCGCTAGCATCCTCCCCATGATGCTGTTCAAACGCCCCGATACCGAAACGCTCTATTCCGCCCTTGTGAACAAGGACCCCGCCTATGAGGGCGTGGCCTATGTGTGTGTGACGTCGACGAAGATTTTCTGCCGCTTCACCTGCACGGCGCGAAAGCCGAAGATCGAAAACTGCCGGTTCCGCGAGACCATCGCCGAATGTCTGGAGGCGGGTTTCCGTCCCTGCAAGCGCTGCAAGCCGATGCTGTCCTATGGCTCCGCCGACGAGACCGTGACGTCGCTGCTGACGGCGTTGGAAAGCGACCCGGCGCGGCGCTGGCGCGAGGAGGATGTGGTGGCGCTCGGCCATGATCCTTCCACCGTGCGCCGCACCTTCAAGCGCCGTTTCGGCATGAGCTTTCTGGAAATCGCCAGATTGCGGCGGGTGGGCGGTGCGGCGGAGAGCCTCGCTTCCGGCGAAGCGGTGATAGGCGCCCAGATCGATGCCGGTTATGAATCCGGCAGCGGCTTCCGCGCCGCCATCAACCAGTTCTTCGGCTCTTCGCCCGTCGCGATGAAAGGCAAGGGGTTCTTGAAGGGCGACTGGATCGATACGCCGATCGGCCCGATGCTCGCCGTCGCTGACGATCACGCCCTGCATCTCCTCGAATTTGCCGACCGGCCGGCGCTCGCCGCCGAATTGAAGCGGCTGAAGACGCGCACCGGCGCGGATATGGTGCTTGGCCGGACGGCCGTGACCGGCCAGATCGAAGCGGAACTCAAGGCCTATTTCGCCGGTCATTCGGCTGCCTTCAAAACGCGTCTTGCCGGCCATGGTACACCTTTCGAGCGCGATGTCTGGCGCAACCTGCGGGAAATCCCGGCGGGCGAGATCGTCAGCTATTCCTCGCTCGCAACCGCCATGGACAGGTCATCCGCCGTACGTGCGGTCGCGCGTGCCAATGGCGCGAACCAGATCGCCATTGTTGTGCCGTGCCACCGTGTGCTGGGCGCCGATGGCAGCCTGACTGGCTATGGCGGCGGGCTGTGGCGCAAGAAATGGCTGATCGAGCACGAGCGCCGCATGGCGCAGACGCTCCGCGGCGTGCAAAAAGTTCCGCTCGCCTCCTGATGGCGCCGAAGAAGAGGCTAGTCGGGCAGGTTCGGCACCACCCGGCGGGTGGGGAAGAGTTCGCGTGTCACCGTCATGGCGATCAACGATAGCGGCAGGGCGAGCATCGCGCCGGCCGCCCCCCACATCCACGTCCAGAAGATGATCATCACGAAGACCAGGAAGGGATTGATTTCCATGTTACGGCCGACGACAGCCGGGAAGGCGAGGTTCTCCATCAACAGGTGAATGGTGAAGAAGGCGCCTGCCGGCAGCAGCGCGAGGACCATGTTGTCATGGGTGATGATGCCGGCGACGGTGAGCGATATGGTCATGAGGGTAATGCCGAGAAACGGCACGAAGCTCGAAAGGAAGGCAAAAAGACCCCACAATAGCGGCATGGAGAGGCCTCCGAGATAAGCGATCACGATCATGGTGACGCCAAGCGCGGCGTAGATCAGGCTCGCCGTGGCAAAATAGGTGCCGAGCACTTTTTCCACCGAGCCGATGATGCGGATGGTTCTAAGTCGCTGATGGCGCGCCGGGAAGGCCATGATGAGGGCCTTGCGCAGCCGCAGGCGGCTGTAGAGAAACATCAGGAGCGCCGCAAGGAAGATCAGCCCCTGCACGATCGCGGGCGTCACGTTCGCGCCAAGCAACGAGATGATTTCGCCGCTACGCGACAGCAGCGATTCCATTGACATGGAGCCCATGCTGAAGGTGGCCGCAGAAATATTCAGCCACCTCATATTTTCGAAATAGGGCAAGAAGCGATCAATGGTCCGCTCGATCAGGGCTGGGCCCTCCGATGCCAGTTGGGAGACCGGGTCCACCAGCGAATTGACCACGAAGAAAATGACGGCGGCGACGAGTGTGGACAGGATGATGGCGACGCCTGCGCCCGGTATGCCGTAGGAGGCCAGTTTCTCGGCCGAGACGCCGAGGATCATACCGACGACAACCGCCATCACAACAGGCATCAGGATCATCGACAATTCATGGATGACCGCCATGGACACGATCAGGAAAATGCCGATGATCGACCAGGCAACGAAGACATCAAGCGCCTCTCGTCCGAGCGGTTGCTGGCTGCGCGCGTCATCGCGCTGCGAAACCGAAGCCGGTGTCGCAAGTGGATCGGCCTTGTCCAGCAGCAAGGCCGCAGTGTCGGCGAGATCCGGCTTAGCGTTCTCATTCATCGAACTATCCCCCAATAAGGTGGCTAACGTCCGACAAATCCGGCGGTTCCGGGGCGGCACAAATTTCTGCCGCCCCTGTTGTGTTTATGCGGAAAGCTTCAGCCCGATGCCCCACGGATCCTTCAGCGCAATGCCGTCGCTTTGCCGCTCTGTGGCGATTTCCAGCCGGTCGAGCGCGGCAATCGCCGTCTCAAGCGCAGCCGGCTCGTTAAAGGTCAGCGAATAGCCGGAAAGACCGGTCATATTGTCCTTGCGGGCGGCCGCACCCCGGCTGTTCCAGATATTGGCGGCGACGTGGTGGTGATAGGCGCCCGACCCGAAGAAGCTCGCGCCGGGATAACGCGCCATGATCTTCAGCCCCAGCACATCCTGATAAAATTCATCCGCCTGCGGAATATTGCCCACCTGCAGATGGATATGGCCGATGGCTGTTCCTGCCGCCGCACCGGTAAAGGCCGTCTTCGGCGCGCTGTCGTAAAGCGCCTGAAGGTTGAGGCCGAGGGTGGCCATTTCCACCGTGCCGTCCTGCTGGTAGGTCCATTCGTCCGGCGAACGGTCGCGGTAGACTTCTATGCCGTTGCCTTCCGGGTCGGCAAGATAGATCGCCTCGCTGACCAGATGGTCGGACGCGCCCTGAAACTGGACATTGTTATGGGCGGCATGCGCCAGCCAATGGGCCAGATCGTTCCGGCTCGGCATCAGGAAGGCGGTGTGGAACAGGCCCGCGGCGTTGCGCGGCGCGCGTTGCGTCGTGCCGGAGGTGGAAAGTGTGAGCAGCGGCTGGCCGCCGACACCCAGCACTTCGCCGCTCGGGTTGTTTTCAAGAACGGAAAGACCGATGATCTTCCGGTAAAAATCCGAAACGCGCGGCAGATCGTGAACGACGAGATGCGCCTGGCCGACATAGGCCGGCCGCGTCAGGGCGAATTGTTTGATTTCACTCATCATGATCTCCATATTGAATCCGAAGCGCCCTGGGGCGGATCGGTCGCCGAAATTATCGGCCGACGCCGCTTTGCGGCGTTTGTCGAAGGCAAATATGGGCTGGTTTCGTCGTTCAGCAAAGATCGTCGTCTGGCGATTGACCGTCCACTATTCGTTGACAATGCCCCGTTCCGGCCTGGCTCCGGCTTTGACTTCGATCAAGGTGAAGGCCGTGCCAACGGGGAATATAAGCCTAGTCCGACACGCCAAACGGCGGATCAAGCCAAAGGAGACAGCCATGTACAAGAAGATCATCGTACCGGTAGACCTCAGCGCCACCGACAAGGGCGAAAAGATTCTCGAAAAGGCCAAGGCGCTTCTGGATCCCGATGGCGAGATCGTTCTCATCAACGTTGTCGAGGAGCTGCCGGGCTATATGGCGATCGACCTGCCGGTCGACCTGATCGAAAACGCCATCAAGGACGCCAAGACCAGGCTTTCGGACATCAAGAGCAGGGCCGGTTTCAAGGGCAGCCAGGAAATCCGAAGCGGCGCGCCCGCGCGCGAAATCATCGCCGCCGCCGAGGAACACAAGGCCGACCTCATCATCATCGCGTCGCACACGCCGGATTTCAGCAATTATTTCATCGGCGCCACCGCCGACCGCGTGGTGCGCCACGCCAAATGCTCGGTGCTGGTCGACCGATGAAAGCCTGACATTTCAGGGGTGCGGGCGGGTTTTCCGTCTGGAAATGCGACGATGCAAGAAGATCGGCTGGAGGAAAAAACATGAATGTCGAAACTTACGAGAAAATCCTGCGAGACCGCCAGCGCGAGCTTTATCGCCGCCTGCACAAAATCGAGGCCGATTTCGAAGAGCCTCGCAATCCCGACGACGAGGATCGCGCCACCGAACGCAGCAATGACGAGGTGCTGGACGAACTGGGGCAGGTGGGTCAGGACGAGCTGCGCGCCATCGACGCAGCCCTCGACCGTATCGCCAGCGGCACCTTCGGCACCTGCGTCAAATGCGGCAAGAAGATTTCGGAGGATCGGCTGAAGGCGGTGCCATACACGCCGTTCTGCCAGGAATGCGCTGCGGCTTTGTGATTGCGGCTAAAAAGGATTATTGCGTGGTACGACATCACGGCAGGTTTCTTCTCCCCGCCGGGGAGAAGGTGGCCCGAAGGGTCGGATGAGGGGGCAAGCTCTCCGGATATCTCTACCCTCGCCCCCTCATCCCGCTGCCGCGACCTTCTCCCCGGCGGGGAGAAGAAACAAGCGGCGGTCGCTCGCTACACCGGTACAGGCCGAAACAAGACCTCTCCTTTCGCAACAACGCCGAACGCAATTTGATCGCCGTTAACCGGCCGCTGTCTTGTTCCTGTCTAATATTGTCTCCATGCTTTGATGAAAGCACGCAGACGGGATTGGACTATGAGCGATTTATGGCGGTTCGGACGCCAATATGATTTTCACGAGATTGTCGCCGATGGCATCGTCCATGGTGTCGGCATCGTGTTTGCGCTTATCGGCGCCACGGCGCTGATTTTCTACGCGACCGCCTGGGGGACGCTCAGCGCGATCGCCGCCGCGTGGATTTACGGTCTCGGACTTGTCGCCTGCCTCTCCGTGTCCTTCACCTATAATATCTGGCCGCACTCAAGGGTAAAATGGTTCCTGCGCCGGCTGGATCACTCGGCAATCTTCATCCTCATAGCCGCCACCTACACGCCATTCCTGATGCGCGGCATCCACGATCCGCTGATCGCCGTCATGCTGGGGCTGATCTGGCTTGCCGCCATCTGCGGCATCCTCCTCAAATGCCTGTTTCCCGGCCGCTACGACCGGGTCGCCATTGGTCTCTATCTTGCCATGGGCTGGAGCGGCATCATGGTGGTGGAACCTTTGTCGTCGCACCTCGCCCCCGTCACGCTCTGGCTCATCGTCGCCGGCGGCGTCATCTATTCGCTCGGCGTGATTTTCCATGTCTGGGAAAAGCTGCGCTTCCAGAATGCCATCTGGCACGGTTTCGTCGTCTCGGCAGCCGCCGTCCATTATTTCGCCGTTGTCACCGCCTTCAGCCTCGTCCCGATGGCGTCCTGACGCCCTTTTTTTGACGGGGTAAGCAACGCGCTGGACATTGCGCGGCGTCATCCCTTAAGGCTCGTCAGAGGAGCAGCCGTCTTTTGCAGCCGCTCATCTAGACATATGAGGGCGAAGCAACAATGACCGTGGAACTGCGCGACGCGACCGTGGACGATCTCTCCGGCATCATGGAGATCTACAACGATGCGGTGGTGAACACGACCGCGATCTGGAATGAGGTCGTGGTCGATCTGGATAACCGGAAAGAATGGTTCGCCGCCCGCACGTCTCGCGGTTTTCCGGTCATCGTCGCCATTCACGACGGCAAGGTTGCCGGTTATGCATCCTATGGCGACTGGCGCGCCTTTGACGGCTATCGCCACACCCGCGAACATTCGGTTTATGTGCACAAGGATGCGCGCGGCCACGGCATCGGCAAAAAGCTGATGCAGGCGTTGATCGATCATGCGAGCGGCAACGACGTGCATGTGCTGATCGCCGCCATCGAGGCGGAAAACATCGCCTCCATCCGCCTGCATGAAAGCCTCGGCTTCCGGGTCGTCGGCCGGTTCTCGGAAGTCGGCACCAAGTTCGGACGCTGGCTGGATTTGACGTGTATGGAACTGAAGCTGGGCTGAAAGCTGAAGGCCACCTCTGGATCGGGCTTATGCCGCTTGTTTCTTCTCCCCGCCGGGGAGAAGTCCGCGGCAGCGGGATGAGGGGGCGAGCTCCCCGAAATACGGCAACGTTACCCCCTCATCTGACCCTTCGGGCCATCTTCTCCCCGGCGGGGAGAAGAAACTCGCGGCACGGTCTTGCCGCTCAAACCGGCTCGAACACCATCGAATGGCCGTTGATGCAATAACGCAGGCCGGTGGGCTTCGGGCCGTCCGGGAAGACGTGGCCAAGATGGCCGCCGCAATTGGCGCAACGGATTTCCGTGCGCACCATGCCGTGGCTGGCGTCGCGATGTTCCGTCACCGCGCCCGCTTTTACCGGCTCGAAATAGCTCGGCCAGCCGCAGCCGGCATCGAATTTCGTATCGGAGAGGAACAGCGGCTCGTCGCAGGCCGCGCAGCGATAGAGGCCCTTCTGGAATGTATCCCAATAGGGCCCGGTGAAGGCGCGCTCGGTGCCGTGTTCGCGCAGGATGCGATATTGTTCCGGCGTCAGCTGCTCACGCCATTCGGCATCGGTCTTTTTGATCTTGGGGGATGTCAGATCGCTCATGGAATGATCCTTTCTTTGCGTCTCAGATAGTCATCGCCGCCGCCGATTGAAAGGGGAACGACGTCATAACGCGTTCGTTATGGGACGGGAGTACCGATTTGGGTTGAGAAGGGCGTGTCTATGCCTTAACTGGAAAATCGATTTGAAAGAAGAACGCCATTTATTGGCGCGCAGGGATGGGGTATATCCCGGGAGACGTGAATGACATCCGATGTCACGCCGCTGACATTCCTATCGCTTTTTCTGCCGTTTCTGGCAGCGCTCGCTGCGCCGGCCCTGGTGAAACGGTTTGGCCACAACGCGGCATGGGTTCTGGCGATTGCGCCTGCTCTCGCCTTTGCGCATTTCGCGCTGATGCTGCCGCAGATCGCGGCAGGCGGGGTGGTGACAGGCGGTTATGCCTGGGTGCCGAGCTTCAATCTCAGCTTTTCCTGGTTCATCGACGGCCTGTCGCTGACTTTCGCGTTGCTGATCACCGGCATCGGCCTGCTGATCGTGCTCTATGCGGGTGGTTATATGAAGGGCCATCCGCAGCAGGGCCGGTTCCTGTCCTTCCTGCTGCTCTTCATGGGCGCGATGCTGGGCGTCGTCGTTTCCGACAGCCTGCTGATGCTGTTCGTCTTCTGGGAACTCACCTCCATCACCTCTTTCCTGCTGATCGGCTTCGATCATGAGCGCGCCGCCTCGCGCCGCGCCGCGTTGCAGGCGCTGGTGGTGACGGGCGGCGGCGGTCTCCTGCTGCTCGCAGGGCTGATCTTCATCTGGGACATCAGCGGCATGACGCAATTGTCGATGCTGGTGCGCGGCGGCGATGTCTTGCGCGACAGCCCGTTTTATCTGGCGGCGCTGCTTCTGGTTCTCGGCGGGGCCTTCACCAAATCGGCGCAGTTTCCCTTCCATTTCTGGCTGCCCAACGCCATGGAAGCGCCCACTCCGGTTTCGGCCTATCTGCACTCGGCGACCATGGTGAAGGCGGGCGTCTATCTCTTGATGCGGCTCAACCCGGTGCTCGGCGATACCGCCGCCTGGCAGATCCTGCTGCCTTTCTTCGGCGGGCTGACCATGCTTATCGGCGCGCTGCTGGCCGTGCGCCAGACCGATCTCAAGCTGATGCTCGCCTATACCACGGTGTCGTCGCTCGGCCTTTTGGTCATGCTGACGGGCTTTGGTTCCGCCCATGCCATCGAGGCGGCGGTGCTTTATCTGGTGGCGCATTCGCTGTTCAAGGGCGCGCTGTTCATGGTCGCCGGCATCATCGACCATGAGACCGGCACCCGCGACGTCACGAAGCTCGGCGGCCTGCGAAAAGCCATGCCGATCACCTTTACAGCGGCGCTGGCGGCTGCGATTTCCATGGCCGGCCTGCCGCCCTTTTTCGGGTTTCTCGCCAAGGAAGAGATCTATTACGCGCTGGCGCATGGCAATCCGCGGGCCGTGCTGTTCACCGGCATCGCCATCCTCGGCAACGCGCTGATGTTCGCCGTCGCCTTCGCGGTGGCGCTGAAACCCTTTCTCGGCAAGCCGGTGAAGACCCCGAAACACGCGCATGAAGGCCCGCTGTTGCTCTGGCTAGGACCGGCGCTTCTGGCGCTGAAGGGGCTGACGATCGCGCTCTTTTCCGGCGTCGCGCACTTCTATGTCTCCACGCCGATGGCGAGCGCCATCGCCGGTGAAGCGCGCCCGGTGGAAATCTCGCTCATCCCGCATATTGGCGTGCCGCTCGGCCTGTCGCTGCTGACGATTGCGCTCGGCATTGCTCTCTATGCGCAGCTTTCCACCGCCCGTGGGCTGATCGACCGCACCTTCAAGGCGTTGGGGGCGGGGCCGGACAGGGGCTTTGACGTTTTCATCGACATGCTGGTGAAAGTCTCGTTCCACATCACCCGGCTCATTCAGCCGGGTAGGCTGGAGTTTTACGTTACCGCCACTTTCGCCGTCATCGCCGCCGTGCTGCTTGTGCCGCTGTTCCTTTATGGGGAGTTGCCGTCCATGCCGTCATGGCCGCACGATATGCAGGTCCATGAACTCACCTTCATCGTCATTGCCGTGGCGGGCCTCATCGCGGTGCCGACGGCGTCGAGCCGGCTCACCGCCATCATCGCGCTCGGCATTCAGGGCTTTGCGGTGGCGGTCATTTTCCTGCTGTTCGGCGCGCCTGATCTCTCCTTCACGCAATTCATGGTCGAGACGCTTTCGGTGGTCATTCTGACGCTTGTCATGACGCGGCTTCGCCTGTCGCCGTCAGACCATCGCGGCCTTGGCCAGAAGCTGATGGACGGCACCATCGCCATCGCCTGCGGAACCGGCTTCGCTTTGTTCCTGATGCGCGCGACGCAGGCGAGCTTCGACAACCGCCTGACGGACTTCTACAACACCTATTCCAAGGCCATCGCCCACGGCGCCAATGTGGTCAACGTCATCATCGTCGACTTCCGCGGCACGGATACGCTCGGTGAAATCGCCGTCGTGATGATAACGGGCCTTGCCATCCTTGCGCTGATCCGCATCCGTCCGGCCGCCGCCGTCAAGGGAGCCGCCGTCAAGGGACCGGCCAGAACCGCGAAGAAGAAAGGAGCGCGGGTATGAACACGCTCATTCTGCGCACCGTCACTCCCGTTGTCACCAGCCTCATGGTGCTGTTTTCCATCTTCGTGCTGCTGCGCGGCCATAATGAGCCGGGCGGCGGTTTCATCGGCGGCCTGATTGCGGTCTCGGCGCTGGCGATCTACGGCATAGCCTATGGCGTGACCGCGGTTCGGCGCGCCATCGTGTTTCATCCGCTCGCCATCGCCGGGGCGGGGCTGTTGCTGTCCATGCTTTCCGGCCTCGTTTCCATGGCCGCCGGCGTGCCCTTCATGACCGGGCTGTGGGTCTATCCGAACCTGTTCGGTGTCGAAATTCCGCTATCCACCGTCATGTCCTTCGATATCGGTGTCTATCTTGTCGTGGTCGGCGCCATCACCTCCATCGCACTGGCGCTGGAAGAAAGGGAAAGCGACTGATGGAAGCGGTCTTCTCCATTCTCGTCGGCATCTTCTTTTCGGTGGCGATCTACCTCATGCTGTCGCGTCACAGCATCCGCATGCTGCTCGGCGTCGCCATTCTCGGCAATGCAGTGAACCTCCTGCTGTTCACTGCGGGCAGGCTGACGCGCGAAGTGCCGCCGATCATTCCGCCCGGCATGGACACGCTGCCCCCGGGTGCGGCCAATCCGCTGCCGCAGGCGCTCATCCTCACGGCAATCGTCATTTCCTTTTCTTTCTTCTGTTTCCTTCTGGTGCTGACCTGGCGTGCGTTTCAGGAATTGCAGACCGACGACACGGACGAAATGCGCACCGCAGAACCCGCAGGCGAGCCGATGCCGCCGCTCGGTTATTGAGCGGCGAGGCTGAGACAACATGGCATCTTCCACCACTTCCGCAGTCACCGATCTTTCCGCAGCGCTCGTCACGACGCCCGTGCCGCTCACCGACTGGCTGATCATTCTTCCCATCGCGCTCTGCATTGGCGCAGGCGCGGTGCTGATGATGATGCGCCACGCCATCCGCCACCACGCGACCGTCGCCATAGCGGCGCTGTTCCTGCTGGTGCTGCTCGACGCCGCGCTTTTGTGGAAGGTCGCCGCTGAAGGCCCGTTCACCATGGTGATGGGCCGCTGGCTGCCGCCCTTCGGCATTGCCTTTACCGCCGACCTGACGGGCGCGCTGCTGTCGCTTGCGGCCGCCATCGTGGCGCTTGCGGGCGCCATCCATGCTGGCGCGGATATCGATGCCAGCGGCAGGCGATACGGTTTTTATCCCTTCCTGATGCTTTTGATGGCCGGTGTCACCGGCGCGTTCCTGACCGGCGACATCTTCAATCTTTATGTCTGGTTCGAGGTGCTGCTGATCTCGTCCTTCGGTCTCATCGTGCTCGGCTCGACGCGCGAGCAGATCGACGGCGCGCTGAAATACGCCATTCTGAACCTCATCGGCACGACGCTGTTCCTGATCACGGTCGGTTATCTCTACGCCATCTTCGGCACGCTCAACATGGCCGATATAGCCCGGAAGGCGACGACGCTGCGCGACGCAGCGCCGCTGATGACGCTTGCGAGCCTGTTCGCGCTCGCCTTCGCCATGAAAGCCGCGGCCTTTCCGGTGAATTTCTGGCTGCCGGCCTCCTATCACACGCCGCGCATCGTCGTGTCCGCCCTGTTCGGCGGCCTGCTCACCAAGGTCGGCATCTATTCGCTGCTGCGCGTCATGGTCATGCTGTTTCCGGTCGAACGGGAAGAACTCAGCATCGTCATCGCCATCTCGGCGGCGTTGACCATGGTGCTCGGGGCCATGGGCGCGCTCGCCCAGAACGATATCCGCCGCATGCTTGGCTATATCGTCATCTCGGGCATCGGTTACATGATGGCCGGTATCGCCATCGGCACGCCCTCCGGTGTGTCCGGCGCAATTTTTTACGCGCTGCACTCCATGGTGCTGATGACGGCGCTCTATCTTGCCGCCGGCCACGCCGCCCGCCTTGGCGGAGGTTTCAGCCTCACCTCACTCAGGGGCCTTTACCAGCAGGCTCCGTGGTTTTCGGCGCTGGCGCTGGCGCTGTTCTTTGCCGGTTCCGGCCTGCCGCCCTTTTCCGGCTTCTGGCCGAAGGCGGTGCTGGTCAAATCGGCGATCGATATCGGCGCGTGGTGGCTCGCCGGCTCCATCCTCGCCTCCGGCTTCATCGCCACCATCGCTTTCGGGCGAATCTTCCTTTTGTGTTTCTGGCGTCCGGTGGCGGCATCCTCAGGTCAGTCGTCCCTGCCGCAGGCGCCACCCTCGGCAGCGCCGTCTTTTACGCCGCTGGTGGGTCTGACGTTGCTGGTGGTATTCTTCGGCCTGTTTCCGGAAAGCCTGCTCAATCTCAGCCAGCAGGCGGCCGCAGGCCTCGGTGACCCGCGGGCCTATATCAACTCGGTCTTTTCCGAAGGGGGCAAACCATGAGCCTCTATGTCGTACAACTGCTTTTCGTCGCCGTATGGCTCGCTGTCACGGGCAGCGTCAGTCTGGCAAACATCCTGTTCGCCCTCGTCGTTTCGACGCTCGCGCTTGGCATCATCCGCCACCAGCTTCCCGCCGGACGTAACCACTGGCTGAGGTTCGCCCGTATGCTGTCGCTGGTGCTGCTGTTCTTCAAGGAGCTGGCGCTCTCCGCATGGAAGGTCGCCATGCTGGTGACGCGGCCGAAGCTCGACGTGCAGCCCGGCATTTTCGCCTATCCGCTGACGGTGACGACGGATTTCCAGATCACGCTGCTCGCCAACCTCATCACGCTCACGCCGGGCACGCTTTCGGTCGATGTTTCGGCGGACAGAAAAACGCTTTACGTGCACGCGATCGACTGCAGCGATGTCGAGGCCACGAAAAACGACATCCGCAACGGCTTTGAAAAAAAGATCATGGAGGCGTTTCAAATATGACGCCAGAACAGACAGTTTCATTTGCAACTATACTTGCATCGGTTGTTCTGTCGGCGGCCTTTTTGCTGACAGTATATCGGGTCGTCGTCGGCCCCACCTTGCCGGACCGTATCGTTGCGCTCGACATGCTGGTGGGCATCGCCATCGGCTTCATCGCGGTCATCGCCATCCGCACCGGCTTCAATCTTTATGTCGACATCGCCATCGCGCTCGGGCTGGTCGGTTTTCTGGCAACGGTGGCCTTCGCCCGCTTCGTATTGTCCCGGGGCCTGGACGAGCGGCGCGGGCCGACGACGGTTCTCGACGGTGAAAGGGCATCTGAAGTCGTTGAAAAAACGATGAAAAAAGGTGTTGTAGGCGGAAAGGGAAAGGGCCGACGATGATGAATTGGGTTGTGACTATTTTCGTTTCAGTGCTGCTGCTCTCGGGCGCCATTTTCTCGCTGATCGCGGCAATCGGGCTCAATCGGCTGCCGGATGTCTATACCCGCATGCATGCGGCTTCAAAGGCGGGAACGGTGGGTTCCGGCCTGCTGCTTCTGGCGGTCGGCATTCATTCCATGGAAATATCGACGCTCGCGCGGGCGCTTGCCGGTTTCTTCTTCTTTGTCCTTACAGCGCCGGTCTCGGCGCATCTTCTTGCCATGGCCGCTCATAAAGCAGGTTATCCGCTTGCCGTTAAATCGGTAGTTGATGACATGAAGAAAATTTCAAGTTGAAAATACCCCCAATAATTGGGGGTATTCATTTTCAATTGCTACTTGGTCTAGTATTTTATTACCCGTAATTTTTTGTATTCCGATTAGACTGTTTTGAACTGAAAAATCTGCAATAGGAATTTGACTTTTGCTGTTTTGCTGTTATCCAAATTAAGTGTAAAATTGCTAGTCGCAATTTGCATCTAGCCTCTTCATAGTCGGCATAGGCATTTTATTAATGTCTAATCTATGGCCCACCGGGCCATTGCTGCCCATGTCGCGGGCCATACGTTGAATCTCGGACCAATTCGTTTCCGGTTTTCGCTCGAAATCTAGGGGTAGGTTTCATGTTGGTTTCAACAAGGCGAAGGTGGGGCACCGGGTAACTTCACATCGCTCGATGCGGCGTTTGCCCGCGTCAGGGGATCAATAAACAGGAGATACTTAAATGACGGAAACTGCATACGGTAACGCCCAGGATCTGCTGGTCGAACTGACGGCGGATATTGTGGCTGCCTATGTTAGCAACCACGTCGTTCCGGTAACTGACCTTCCCGGTCTTATTTCGGATGTTCACACGGCGCTCAGCGGAACATCGGCGCCGGCGTCGGTGGCGGTCAATGTCGAAAAGCAGAAGCCTGCCGTCTCCGTCCGCAAGTCGGTTCAGGATGACCACATCGTCTGTTTGGAATGCGGCGGCTCGTTCAAGTCGCTCAAGCGGCATCTGACGACGCATCACAGCATGACGCCGGAAGAATATCGCGAAAAGTGGGACCTGCCGGTCGACTATCCGATGGTTGCGCCCGCCTATGCCGAAGCCCGCTCGCGGCTCGCCAAGGAAATGGGTCTCGGTCAGCGCCGCAAGGCCAGCCGTTGATTTTAACGCGGGTCTGCGGGGGTTGTTTCTTCTCCCCGTCAGGGAGAAGGTGGCCCGAAGGGTCGGATGAGGGGGCAAGTTCTCCGCATATCTGTACCCTTACCCCCTCAACCTGCTGCCGTGACCTTCTCCCCGGCGGGGAGAAGGCGGCAGTGCGCATTCGCCCGCTCCCCATGTTTCCTTAGAAACTGTCTTTACATCACATGAATATCCAGCCGGTCCGTAGACCGGCTTTTTTATTGCCGCTTCGAATATTTGGTGAGGAAAAAAATCCTTTATAGAAGACCTCATTTCTAAAAAATATAGAACCATATCAGAGGCATGTTCTTCTTCTGCAAATTCACGCTTCCCCACGTACTTCCTCAGGTGTATGAATTAATTCCTATTCGTAGAGGAGTTGCATATGCCGTCGGATACTGTGTTTCTGCCTGCCGCCGCGCGGCCTTGCGTGCGTGTCGGTGATCGACCTTTTCGTCATTGGCCGTCTGCGGCGGGGCGGGAGGAGATTTCCCGTCTTTGCCGTCTGGTACGGCAGCTCACCGGCGAGATGGTGCAATTGACGGGCGACCGAACGCTGGTGCGCCGCGACAGCCGGCGCACGGAATGCCACATCCGCCAGATTGCCATGTATGTGTGCCATGTGCAGCTGGGCATTCCCATGTCGGATATCGGACCCTGTTTCGGCCGGGACAGGACGACGGTGGGCCATGCCTGCCAGGTGGTGGAGGACCGGCGTGACGAACCGGCATTCGATGAGTTCGTCGCCGCGCTGGAGCGGCTTACCGGCAATATCTTCAATGCGATGAAAGGCGCCCGGGATGAGTGAGGAAAAAAGCGCCCCGATCTCCCCCCAGAACCCACATCTCCTGCGGCTGCTGCGTTGCATCGCCGCGGGCGCGGTGGAGATGTCGCAGGAGGGTGGCGACATCGTCCTGCGCCGGGCGCGGGCAGGCCATCCTGTGCTGCGGTTTTCGGTCGCGACGGTGCGGTTTGCCATTTCTTCCGGGCTGGTCGAGCAGCGGGAAAACACCCTTTCCGCCGCGCCGCCGCTCGCTTCCTGGCTGAAACGTGCAATGGCGAAAGACCGGGATGAGGTTTTTCAGGACCAGCACCGGCATATGCAGACGGTTATTGTGGATGTCGGCGAAGGAAAGCAGCCGGCCCGGCGCAATCTCAACAGCTCTCCCCTGACCAGCCTTGCAAGGCTGAAGGAACGGGACGGTGCGGCGTTTTTCCCGGCGGATGCTCTGGGAGCGGGTGAACGCCTTGCCGCCGATTTTCATCGCGGCCATCTCAATCCGAAGGTAACAGCGACATGGGAGCCGAGAATAGCGAACCGCACCAAAGGTGAGGCGGGAGGGGCGCTCGATCTCACCGAGGCGGCAATGGCCGCAAGAACGCGGTTTTCCCGCGCGGCCGATGCGATGGGGCCTGAACTGGCGGGCGTCGCCATCGATATCTGCTGCTTCGAAAAGGGGCTGGAGACGGTGGAGCGCGAAAGGCAATGGCCGGCGCGGTCGGCAAAACTGCTGCTGCGCGCAGCACTGCTGGCGCTTGCCCGCCATTATGCGCCGCCTGCGGCCCGCGCGGGCAGGAAGGAACACCATTGGGGCGATGCGGATTATCGCCCGTCGATGACGAGGTGAAAGTCAGGCCGCCAGCAGCCGGGCTTCCTCGCGGATGCGCTTGATCATGGAGCGCAGGCCGTTGGCGCGCTGCGACGACAGATGTTCCACCAGCCCGATCCTGTCGAACACCTCAATCGCGTCGAGATCGGCGATTTCTGAGGCTCTCTTGCCGGAATAGACGGCGAGCACGATGGCGACGAGGCCGCGCACGATATGCGCATCCGAATCGCCTTCGAAGGTCAGGAGAGGGTCTTCGGCGCCATCGCTATGGCTGACGAGCCAGACCTGGCTTGCGCAGCCATGCACCTTGTTCTCGGGCGCGCGCTTGTCTTCCGGCAGATCGGGAAGCGCCTTGCCGAGTTCGATGACATAGCGATAGCGATCCTCCCAGTCGTCGAGGAAGGCGAAGTCGTCAAGGATCGTTTCGAGAGAGGCCATTTGCGCGCCGTATCATCCATCATTGCAAGGTGTTTGCTAGGATATAGGGGAAGTGCGGCCGGTTTTGAACCATGGACCATGAAAAAGCCCACGGAAAACAGGTTTCCGTGGGCAAGTCAGGCAGGCAATCGGCAGCCGGATATTTTCGGCTGCAAAAAGGGGTTGTGGCGCGCTGGCCGGCAGGGATCAGGGCGACAGCATCAGGGCGCAGGGCGCTTCTGCGGCAGGGGAATGACGGTGCCGGTCTTCAGCATGTCGGTATCCTTCGGAAATTCGACGCTGACGACCGGGGCTTCGGCCAGTTTTTCGGCCCCGACTGCGAGTTCAGCCGCGGGAGCGGGCTTGTCGCCGGAAGCGAGCTGCTTGTCCAGCAATTCATAGGCGACCTTCGCCCCTTCCTTTGCCCTCTCGCCGAGCGCATGGAAAGTTTCGGCGCCCTTGACGCAGACATCGGGCTTTTCGATGCAGATGGCGCTGACATAACGATAGGCTTCACCGGCGGCTGAAACGGCGCTGGGAATATCGAAGGCCGAAGGTTCCTTGGCCGGATCGTTGCTGCTGCCGAAATAGGACAGCGCCACCAGCACCAGCGAAAACCAGAATGTTCCCTTGATCAGAAACCACATTGTCAGACACCCTGCCAGATGATCTTTGTTTTCTAAAGCCCCGCCCGGTTTCGGGTCATCGGCCTTTGTCCCGTTTTTCGGGCTTGTGAAGAAGCTACAGGCGACCGGCGAACAGCCGATTGCAAAAAGCGACGCAATTTAATTCAAATTGTACCTATTCTCCTCGTATCGGGACGCCTGCCGAGAATTCATTCGAATTTTAACAGTCGATGTTAAGCATAATTGCGACAGAGGCCGCACGTTCCGGGCGAAAGCGGCGCACGGCTTTGCCACAAAAGTTAACATGATGGCAAAAATGAAGCGAAATCCGTCGCTTACCCGTCATTAACCATGATTGGGAAAGCTTCGAAGAAATGCCCCGTAATGGGACTGCGCAGCATTTGACGGGCCTTTGAGGCCATTCTTTTTATCCATTCCTTAAGCCGCCGCCTTCTATTGTCGGAGCCGTTAGAACCGCCTCAGGGATTCGGTGTTGGTATTGCGTAATATGAGAGAAAAAGCGGTCGCATTGGTCGACCATGCCGCAGGCAGATGGCTTGCGCGCATGGAAGAGGACACCGAAAGGCGCGCCGGAACCGTTGCGCGCCTGCGCTGGCTGATCGCCTTCAGCGCCGTCGGTCTTGTGGTGACGCCGGCCCTTTTCAGCCTTGTCGTCAGCCCCGCCATCGCACTGCCCATTGGCGCTGCTCTGGTGCTGGCGCTGTTTCTGGCTGCCGCCGCACTTCTGATCGCCTTTTCCCACTCCGCACGCGGCGCATCTTCTCATTCGGTCTCGCCGGTGCACGACGACCTTATCACGGCATCGCAGGTGCCGGGCCTTGTGTTGATGATCGGTGAGACCGGTTTCGTCGAGCACGTTTCCGGTCGCGATCTCGCGGCGTTTCCGAACGACCTCCAGGCCAGCAAGGGCCATGTCCTCGTTGAATACGTCCATGTTTCCGACCGCATCGAACTGATGCAGGCTTTCGACATGTTGCGGCAGGGGGAGGACAGGGCGACGGTGGAACTTCGCTTCGAGACCGGCGCGAAGTCGCGTCAGGCGCAATTCATGCACGGCCGCATCGAAATGACGGCCATTCGCGGTTCAACGGGCCGCCTGCGCCGTATCGTCGCCCAATTGACCGATGTTACCGACATGGTACGCCTGCGCCGCGATGTCGCCCGCAAGGCGGCCGAGGCGGAATCGGCCAATGATGCGAAATCGCGCTTTCTCGCCGCCGTCAGCCACGAGCTGCGCACGCCGCTCAACGCCGTCCTCGGTTTTTCCGATATTCTGGCCGGCGAATATTTCGGCCGGTTGGAGAACGACCGCCAGCGGGAATATGTCGGTCTCATCCGCCAGTCGGGTGCGCATCTTCTCTCTGTCGTCAACACCATGCTCGATATGAGCAAGCTGGAAGCCGGCCGTTACGAGCTGATGATGGAAAGCTTCCCGATTGCCGAGACCATCTCGTCCTGCGAGGCGATGCTCAGCCTGCAGGCGAAGGAAAAGGGTCTGACTTTGACCAGCCGCATCCAGCGCGGTGTCGGCGAAATCTCGGCCGATCAGCGCGCCATCCGGCAGGTTCTGATCAATCTTGCCGGCAACGCCATAAAATTCACCGATGCGGGTGGTGTGGTGTCGATCGACGCCGCGCGTGAGGGCGCGATGTTGAAGCTGACGGTGAGCGACACCGGCATCGGCATCGCTTCCGACAAGATCGAATTGCTGGGCCAGCCCTTCATGCAGGTTCAGAATGAATATACCCGTCGCTATGAGGGCACGGGTCTGGGATTGTCCCTGGTCAAGGGGCTTGTGGCACTGCATGGCGGCACTTTCGCCATTGCCAGCAAGCCCGGCGAGGGAACGGTCGTAACGATCACCCTGCCTGCCGACGGTTCGGGCATGGCGGGTGGCGGCGAAAGCGCCGAAGCCGAAAGCATGGTGGAATTTCCGCCCCGCATCCGGCAGCTCGGCGATATGGCCGCAATGATGAAAAAGGATGGTGACAATGGCCCCGCGAAAGCGAAAACCGCCTAAGAAAACAACGGCCCAGATTGGCGCCGGGCTTGTTTCCTTGGTGGTTTCTGCCATCGGGCGAGAAATCCTGCGCCGTCCGAAACTGGTGGGCGGCTCAGGCGCCTTTGCGGTCGTCTTCGGTTTTGTCGCCGCCAATGCGCTCTGGTATCAGCCGGGCGTGCACCCATCGCCTTTCCTGCGCACGCGTGACGCGGAAAACCCAAATGGCATTGCCGGTTATCGCCCGGCCGAGCATCTCGGCGTGCAGGGCGATGTCACCACCTTCCGCATAGAACGACCGGCGGAGACGCAAAACGCGCAGCAAGCGACGGCCGAAACGCCGGTGCAATCCGTCGCAGAAAGCCAGAAGCCGCAGCAGATCGTTGCCGATATTCAGACAGAACTGAAGAAACGTGGGCTTTACGAAGGCGAGGCGGATGGCCGCATGGGCCCACGCACCGCCGCCGCCATCATGTTCTTCGAGGAAACGCTCGGCATGGAACAGACCGGCGAGCCGACGACCCGGGTGCTGGCGGCGCTGAAGATCGATGGCGCGACCGTTGCCGCGATCCCGAAAGACCGGCCTTCCGACACCAGCGGCGGTGGAGTGGAAATCGACCCGGTCGCGGCCGCCATCCGCAAGGCGGAGAAGCCGCAGGTAAAGGCCGAACCCGTTTCCCTTAATAGCACGTCCAAGCCTGCCAGCCGGGATCTCATAGCCAGGATACAGCAGGGGCTGATCAACATCGCTTATGCCGATGTGAAAGTGGACGGTGTGGCCGGCCAGCAGACCCGTAATGCTATCAGGGCGTTTGAAAAACATTATCGCCTGCCGGAAACCGGCGAGCCGAGTGAGGTCGTGCTGAAGAAGCTGAAGTCGATCGGGGCGCTTTAGATTTGAGCTTCCGGAGGGTTGACGACGGACCGAAGGTGCTTGGGGCTTTACCCCCCTCTGCCCTGCCGGGCATCTCCCCCTCAAGGGGGGAGATCGATATGCGGCAAGGTCTCGCCCATCCCGACGCTTGAGAATGGAGCAGTGAAAGAGCCTCCTGCCGATCTCCCCCCTTGAGGGGGAGATGCCCGGCAGGGCAGAGGGGGGTGAAGCCCCGCGCACCATCGCCCCTTAAATTCAACATTGCAAAGCACGCCCACCATTTCCATCGAAAGCAACCCCATGCGCCTCAAATCCGAAATGTTCGTCTCAGCCCTCATCCGCCGCGTCTTCGCCGCCGGCGGATTTGCGGCTGTCGAAAAGAAGGGGGCGGAGGAGGCGGGGGCGATCTTTATCCGCCAGCGCCTGCGTGATGGCCGCGAGAACCTCTATGGGCCCGCGCCGCAAAGTTTTGCCGATGATGAGGACATCCGCGCCGAGCGCCGTTTCGAAACGCGTCTTGCGGGTGCGGATGGCGAGGAAAGTGCCGCTCTTCTTGAGAGGGAACGACGCTTCGACAGCGACCTGTGGGTGGTGGAGATCGAAACCGATGAGATCGGGAGCCTGCTGACGCTGGTTGATGGGCCGAAGGCCTAGAATTGGCCGGCGATGGCCCGCCTCTTCAATCCGTGAAGGCGCAAGGCCAGACCTGATTATCCTTGCGTCCCGGTTCTTTGCGCAGACGGTGTGTTGTGGCCCGGTCGTTCGCGGCCATGCGTATAGCTGTCGGCCCGCCGCCAGCTTTCCAGCCGCTCTTCGCATTCCACGATGTCGAGACCGTCGAGCAGGGCTTCGGCACGGTTCATATCGCCTGCGGCGGCGGAAAGATGCGGATAGAAACATTGCAGCACGAAAGCCGCCTCGGAGAATTCCATGCCAAGGCCGGTCAGCGTCGTTGCCAGCTGCGCGCCTGATATATCGAGCATGATGCGCTCCGACAGCCAGTAGCTGGAGGAGAGAGAATCCGCCAGCGTCACCGCGAATTGCCGGGCGTTGCGCTCGCGGGCGAAACGCACCAGCAGCGCTTCCTGCACCTCGCTCAGCCGGCGAAGGCCGAGAACGTCGCTTTCCGGGCGGTTGAGGTGATGCGCCATCTGCTTGATCCGCTGGCGCATTTCCTCTTCGAGCGCGGAGGCGGCGGCGATGTTGTCCGTCTTTTCTTCCGCTTTCGGCTCTTCAGGGCTTTCCGCCGCCTGCGGTTCGGCAGCCGTCGTCTGTTCATCCGGCCGCTTCAGATCTTCGGCGTGACGCAGCCCGACAAGCGCGTCGATGACGGTGGGGGAAAGGTCCTCGCGGCGCACGATGGCGCGCGCATGCGCCGCCCCTTGCGTGCGGGCAATGGTGATCAGCGTGTCGTCATCGAGGCATTTGGAGGAAATGAGGAATGGCGCTGCAAGCGAAATCGGCTGGCAGGCGATGAAGAAGGCTACAGCCGAAGGCACGCTCGGATGCTGCGAGAGCGCGGCGATCGCCTCCCGCTTGGCTTCATCGGTGGAGGCGTTGAAAAGCGGCATGAAAAGTTCGGCGAACTGCCGAAGGTCCGTTTTTGACGGATGCGAAACATTCTCGAAATTCGTCACGGTGGCCATCAGCACCACATCTTTCTTCCTCACGGCTCTTGGCCTCTCAAGTTCTCGAAACCGGTCGGTCAACGCACTACCCAACAAACGCAAACACAATATCGGCTCAAATTAGAGCAAATGCGTTGACGCCCTGTTAACTATGGGGGGTGGCAAGAGAGAATCCGCATCTTTCAACAAGGAAATTTTAAAACCTTGATGACGGACGAAGGACCGTGGAACTTTACCGCATCGCCTTTGTTTTCAAGGCGGGCAGCTCCGGCCGGAATAAGTTGGGGTCCGGCAATTAAGGTTAACGGATCATTAACCTCTGTCTGTTTGTAATTTCATGGGCAGTATTAGGATTCCATGTTATTCTTATCGACGGAATAAATGAGAAAATGGCATGTGAAGCCTGAATCTGCGCACGGTCCCCTTATAAGAATCGCCTTGGATTTTTGGATCGTGCGAAAACCAGTCTGTGGACTGGCCTATGCGCAATGTGATGGTGATGAAATTCCCGACGCAAGACGAGGCTTGCGCGGTTCCCATGGGCAACATTGACAATCATGTCCCGAAGAGGAGATGAGCATGGCAGAGATTATTCCAATCGGCGACGCCCGACGAAACCTGCGCCCCGCCGGCGCGGTGGCAACCGTGATCGGCCCGGCGAAAGTCGTGCTGTTTACCGGCGTGCGCTATGAAAAACGCGATACCGAGCCGACCGGAAAAGTCGCGCGCAAGGGCAAATCCGCAGCGGAAACTGCCCTCAAATCCTGACGGCGCACGACAACCGACGTTATTTCCACGCCGTCGGCTGGCATTTCGCCTCGTTCAGGAACCGTTCCGCCTCTTCGCCGAAACTCGGCTGCGGGACCATGGTCCGCAACACCACATACCCTTTCGTCTGATCCGATTCCGCCAGAATGGCTTGCGAAAGCGCGGGTGGTTGCGCCTTGCGGATGGCGGCGATCTGCACCGCATCCGCCACCAGAATATCCATCACCCCGCCGGCGGACGTGCGGTCATTCATGCTGAAAACCTCATTCGAGGCCTTGTCGTAAACCGCGACCGACCAGAAGGGCACGGCCCCGATGGCAGTCAGCCTGACCGGCTTGTCCTCGATATCGAAGGTGCAGACCGCGACCCGCATGAAGGGATCGCCGCTGCCAAGCGTCTTTTTCTCCGCCGTCTCTTCGAGCAGATGAAACTGATGCGGCTTTCCTTCCGCCACCGCGCGCGTATAGGCGTCGCGATTGCTGAAATGCGGTATCGCCAGAAGAATGATGACATGCAGCACGGCTGCGCCGACGAGACCGGTGAGGATGGCGAGCAGAACCCTAAGCATTGCCACACCCCAGCTTGCGGATTTGCGGCATGGAAATGTCGATCAGGCCGGAACTGCCCGCAACGGGCGTGTCGAGCAGGGTCATGACCAGCCTGAAGGTCTGGCCCTGCGGCACCGACAGCCAGTTATAGGTCTGGGCGTCAGCGGCAATGGTGATGTCGACGCCGCCATCGGCGCTGCGCAAAAGCGTGCGGGAATTCAGCGCGAAGGGCCGCCCCGCATCTTCCGCCAGCACATTGCCCTGCTGATCGGCGGTGTATATCGTCCAGAATCGTGCGGGCGGCACGGCGCCGGCCAGCCGGTAGCGGCACTCGCCGCTCAAGCGTTGCCCATCGCTGTCGACGGAGGCGGTGAAGGCCAGACCTTCCGCGGTTCCGTAAAGCAGCTTGCCGGCGTCGGCGCGGTGCGATTTGGCGTAAGGATCCGCCTCGATCGTCTGCGCCACGGGAAAGGCGTCCCAGGAGCCGACGCGGATCGATCCAAAGCCGGATGTCGCCTCAAGGGCTGCCAGCGTTGCGGCAATACCGCCGCCAAAGGCGATCAGAAGGGCGATGCCGACAAGGAATGGAACTCGGAACACGCTGTTTTCCCGTTTTTGAACAGGTCGAGGACTATCACTGATTCCCTGTTTGGAAAATGGCGCGGCTTGTTTAGTCTTCGTGAAAATGATCACAACCGGGGATATTCCATCATGTCGCGACAATCCGCAATCGACCGTGCCGCCGCCTGTTTTGACGATGGCGGCTTCGAGCGGGATTTGTCGCGACGCGTTTTGCGACGGACCGAAAGCCAGAATGAGGAGCAGGGCGAGGAACTGACGCTTTATCTGGAACAGGAAATGCTGCCCGCATTCGCCGCCATGGGTTTTTCCTGCACCATCCTGCGCGACCCGGCGGCGGATTTGCCGTTTCTGATCGCCGAGCGTTTCGAGGGCGACACGCTACCGACCGTGCTGGGATACGGCCACGGGGATGTGGTGCGCGGTCAGGACGAGGGCTGGGCCGAGGGCCTTTCGCCCTTTGTGATGTCTGAACGCAATGGCAGGTGGTATGGGCGCGGCACGGCCGACAACAAGGGGCAGCATTCCGTCAATATGGCGGCGTTGAAGGCCGTGCTCGAGACACGCGGCAGGCTTGGTTTCAACGCCAAACATCTGATCGAGATGGGCGAGGAGAGGGGATCCCCCGGCCTGAGGGAGATTTGCCGGAACCATGGCGAGCGGCTGAAAGCCGATCTTCTGATCGCCTCCGATGGCCCGCGCCTGAATGCGGAACGGCCGACGGTTTTTCTCGGCGCGCGCGGCGGCATCACCTTCGATCTGGTGATCGAGGCGCGTGAGGGCGGCCATCATTCCGGCAATTGGGGCGGGGCGCTCTCCAATCCCGGCGTGCAGCTGGCCCATGCCGTCGCAAGTCTCGTCGGCCCGACCGGCCAGATCCGCGTGCCGGAACTGGTGCCGGAGGAATTGCCGAAAGCGGTGCGTGAGGCTCTTGCCGATTGTGAAATCGATGGCGGGCCGGACGGCCCGAAGATCGATCCGGACTGGGGCGAGCCCGGCCTTTCCACCGCCGAGCGGGTGTTCGGCTGGTGCGCGCTGGAAGTGCTGGCTTTCGAGACCGGCAATCCGCGTGCGCCGGTCAACGCCATTCCGCCTCGGGCGTGGGCGCGGCTGCAATTGCGCTTCGTTGTCGGTATCGATCCGGAGGCGGTTCTGCCCGCCGTACGGCGTCATCTCGACCGACAGGGTTTTGCAATGGTGGAAATCGCGCCTGCCGGCGACGAGATTTTCCGCGCGACCCGGCTCGATCCGCAGGATCCATGGGTGGATTTCACGCTGCGCTCCATTGCCCGTACCACGGGCAGAAAACCGGCGCTTCTGCCCAATCTCGGCGGTTCGCTGCCCAACGATATCTTTGCCGATATCCTCAAACTGCGCACCATCTGGGTGCCACATTCCTATCCCGGCTGCTCGCAGCATGCGCCGAACGAACATTTGCCGAAGGAGATCGTACGCGAGGCGCTTACCCTTATGGCCGGGCTCTATTGGGATATCGGAGCCGGCGACACGCCGCCGCTTTAGGCGCCCATGACAAGCTTGAAGGCGATGGCCCACATGGTGACGGCGATGACGCCTTCAAGAATGCGCCAGGCGGAGGGTTTTTCAAAGATTGGCCGCAGCCAGCGCGCGCCGTAACCAAGTGAAAAGAAGAACACCAGCGAACCGGTGGCCGCGCCCGCCGCGAAGGTTTTTTCGAAGCCGGGAAACTGCGTTGAAATGGTGCCGAGCAGCACGACGGTATCCAGATAGACATGCGGATTGAGAAAGGTCAGCGCGAGACAAATGGCCAAAGTCTGCCACAGGCTCGCCTCCTGCCGCTCCGACACCGAAAGCGTCGCGGAAGAGCGCAGCGCCGAATGCAGGCTTTTGGTGCCATACCAGACGAGGAAAGCGGCCCCCGCATAACGCATGATGGGATCGAGCGCCGGCATGATGGCGCTGATCCGCTGAAAGCCGAACACGCCCACCGTAATCAACAGCGCATCGGCAAGGGCGCAGGTGGTGCAGACGGCAAACACATGCGAACGCGCCAGCCCTTGTTTCAGCACAAACGCATTCTGCGCGCCGATGGCGACGATGAGGCTGAGGCCCATCGTCAGGCCGGTGAAGAAAATCTGGATGTCCATGCGCGTCGCGGCCCCTGCCTCTGTCCATTGTGGAATGGCCGGGGGCGTTGCTCCCGGCCGAGTGCTTGGATATTTCCGCCAGATGGTTTAATCCAGTTAAATAAACTCAATCCAGATAAGCTGAGCTAATGGCGCACTTCTCTCTTCAACGTCTCGATTTTCCGCCACGTTGCCACATGTTCACCGTCATTCCTGTTCCCCGGAACAAGAATGAGGGAAGGAGAGGCCGTCGCCTATGGCTTCCAAGGCCATCACGCCACCTCCAAACCCCGCATGAGGTGCCGTAATGCTCGACTATCCCTCCATGCGGGCCGTGGCGCTCGTGGCCCAGACCGGCAGTTTCGAAAAGGCGGCGCAGGTGCTGTGCGTCACGCCATCGGCCGTCTCCCAGCGCATCAAGCAACTGGAGGAGCGGCTGGGCGTGGTGCTGATCGTGCGCGGCAACCCCTGCGTGGCAACGGAAAAGGGCGAATGGCTCTGCCGTCACATGGATCATGTCGGCATGCTGGAAAGCGAATTGTTCCGACAGCTTCCGGTGCTGGCGGAAGCCGGCGCAGCGCAGGAGCGCGTGACGCTCAACATCGCCACAAACGCTGACAGCCTCGGCACATGGTTTCTGGATGCGGTTTCGAAATTCACCGGCGGCAGCGATTATCTCGTCAATATCGCGGTGGACGATCAGGACCACACGGTGGAATGGCTGCGCGGCGGCAGGGTGCTCGCCGCTGTCACGGCCCATGCCAAGCCCGTGCAGGGCTGCCGGGTAACGCCGCTCGGCGTGTTGCGCTATCATGCCACCGCCAGCCCGGATTTCATGGCCCGCCATTTCGCCGGAGGTGTCACGCCCGCCGCCCTTGCCTGCGCGCCCGGGCTCACCTTCAACCAGAAGGACAGGCTGCAGGCGAGTTGGGTCAGGAAGGTGCTGGGCGAGGAAATCGCCTATCCCACCCACTGGCTGCCTTCGACGGACGGTTTCGTGAAGGCGAGCCTTTCCGGCATGGGCTGGGGGCTCAATCCGGTGCAGCTTGTGGGGGATCACCTCAAGACGGGCAGGCTGGTGGAGGTCGTTCCCGGCACGCCGCTCGATATTCCGCTTTACTGGCAGGTCAACCGGCTCGCGGCGGAGCGGCTGGGGGTGTTGACGTCGCATGTGGTGGAGACGGCGAGAGGAGTGTTGTTGCGATAAGTTGCGGTTTGGAGAAGCGGTGGCGATGGAGTGCATGGCTTTACCCCCCCCTCTGCCCTGCCGGGCATCTCCCCCTCAAGGGGGGAGATCGACGCGCGGATAGGTCTCGCCCATCTCAACGTTTACGAATGAAGTGGCGGTAGCGCCTCCTGCCGATCTCCCCCCTTGAGGGGGAGATGCCCGGCAGGGCAGAGGGGGGTGAACCTCACCGCCGTGCCGCATCCTCCTTGCCCTCGCGCAAAGACGCATCCGCCACCTTCTGCGTCGTCACACTCAAGGCCGAAGCGTCCTTCATCTTCCTGGCGATGGAGCGGATCACACGCGTTGCCTCGGCCGAGAGCGAGCGTGGGCGGGTGAGGGCCGGCAAAGCGGGGGTGCTGGCGGCTGCGGCCGCCACTTGCGCCGAAGGTTGCGGGCGCGCACCTGTCGGCAACGGGTTCTGGATGCCGGGAATGGGGCGCAGCTCCATGCCCTGATGGGCATAGTCCATCAGCCGCTTGAAAGTCATGGCCGGAAGCGCGCCTCCCGTCATATTGTTCATCGGCGTGAAATCGTCGTTCCCGAACCAGACGGCCGTGGTGTAATTGCCGGTGAAACCCACATACCAAGCGTCGCGATAGGCCTGCGAGGTGCCGGTCTTGCCGCCGGAAACGATGCCGTTATCCAGCGCGCCGCGCCTAGCCGTGCCCATGACCGGAATGGTCACCAGCATCTGGTTCATCTTCGAATTGGCGTCTTCGGAAAGCACCCGTTTGGCGGGCGCTTCGTTGTGGCTGAAATCGTAGAGGACATTGCCTTCGTAATCCAGCACCTGCTCGATGCCGTGGCGGCGCGACTGCATGCCGTCGGCCGGGAAAACGGCATAGGCGGTGGCCTGATCGAGCACCGTGACTTCCGATGTCCCGAGCGGAATCGTCTTGTCGCTGCGCAGCGGCGTGGCAACGCCCATGGCCTTGGCGGTATCGACGATGACCTGCGTGCCGAGCACGTCCTTGGCAAGACGCACGGGCACGGTGTTGTAGGATTTGGCGAGCGCCATCTGCAGCGTCACCTTGCCGGCATAGGAGCGGCCGTAATTCTGCGGCGACCAGCCGCGCCAGGTCACCGGCGCGTCGGAGATCAGCGTCTCCGGCTTCATGCCCTTTTCCATGGCGGCCGAGTAGGTGTAGACCTTGAAGGAGGAGCCCGGCTGGCGCAGCGCCGCCGTGGCGCGGTTGAACTGGCTTTCGCCATAGTCGCGCCCGCCGACCATGGCGCGCACGCCGCCGCCGTTCTCGATCATCACCATCGCGCCCTGCTTGACGCGGTAACCTTCGCCGAATTCGCGCAGGCCCATTTCCATCGCCTGTTCGGCCGCCTGCTGCAGGCCGGTATCGATTGTGGTGCGCACGACCACGGTGTGGTCCCTGAACTTGCCTTCGGCGGCCAGCCGCTGCACCTCGTCAAAGGCCCAGTCGAGGAAATAATCAGGCGCCTTCACATCGGCGCGGTCGATGACGGTGGCCGGGTTGCGCCGCGCGCCGATCACCTGCCCCTCGGTCATCAACCCGCTCTGCACCAGGTTGGAAAGCACGGTGTTGGCGCGGGCACGGGCGGCGGGCAGGTTGACATGCGGCGCATATTTGGCCGGGGCCTTGAACAGGCCAGCCAGAATGGCGGATTCGGCGAGCGTCACGTCGGTAAGATTCTTGCCGAAATAAAACTGCGCCGCCGCAGCAGCACCAAAGGTGCCGCCGCCCATATAGGCGCGGTCGAGATAAAGGCTGAGGATTTCCTTCTTCGACATGTTGGTCTCGAGCCACAGCGCGAGGAAGGCTTCCTTGATCTTGCGCTCCAGCGAGCGCTCATTGGTCAGGAACAGGTTCTTGGCAAGCTGCTGCGTCAGCGTCGAGCCGCCCTGCACCACGCCGCCGGCGCGGGCGTTTTCGCTCATGGCGCGGGCAAGGCCGATGAAATCGATGCCGAAATGGTCGAAGAAACGCCGGTCCTCGGTCGCCAGAACCGCCTTGATGAAATGATCCGGCATCTGGTCGATCGGAACGGAATCCTCGTGGATGATGCCGCGGTGGCCGATGGTGTTGCCGTAACGGTCTAGGAAGGTGACGGCGAAGTCGCCGCGATACCGCCAGTCCTTCTTGGTTTCCTCGAAGGCCGGCATGGCGAGCGCCAGAAGCACGACGGACCCCGCCGTTCCGAACGTCAGTGCGTCGCAGGTCAGGTTGACGAGAAGCTTCTTCCAGCCCCGCACATGCAGCTTGCGCGAGGCGATGGTGACGTCTTCCCAGAAATCCACCAGCCTTGCCGCAGCCGTCCACAGGCCGGAGTCGATGAAGCTATCGATCCGGAGCAGGATGTGCCGTTTTTTACGGCCTTTTTTTTCGTTTTTTTCTTCCTGCACCTGGCGATGTTTTCCTGTTCAACGCAACGCGATCATCGATATTCTGCGCTTCAACCCATTCCCGACGCAAAACCGTGGCATGGTTGTGTCGGAAGTGCTTGACGCGGCGGCCTTTCGCGGGCCAATGACCCCCAGCCGCCTGCCAATATGCTAAAATATCGTACAAACCAGCCCTTGGCGATACGATATAAAGGATTAGGGACCGGTTAAACACTCCCGTCCAAGAGATCAAAATGAAACGGAAATGTTAACGATGAATGACGCGCCGTTCTGGAAAACCAAATCACTCACGGAGATGACCGGCGAGGAATGGGAAAGCCTGTGCGACGGCTGCGGCCTGTGCTGTCTGAACAAGCTGGAAGACTGGGACACCGGCGAAGTCGTGTTCACCTCGGTCCGCTGCGTGCTGCTCGACGGCGAGAGCTGTCGATGCTCCGATTACGAAAACCGCCGCGCCACGGTGCCGGACTGTATTCAGCTCGACCTGAAGAAGGTGCATGAGATCGGTTGGCTGCCGCCAACCTGTGCCTATGCGCTGGTGCGCGACGGCAAGGATCTCTACTGGTGGCATTATCTCGTCTCCGGCGATACGCAAACGGTGCATCAGGCCGGCATTTCCGCCCGCGGCCGCACCGTCAGCGAGGCCGATGTGGATGTTGACGACTTCGAGGATTATGTGGTCGACTGGCCCCTGACAGTGGGTGAGACGGTCGGCGAGAGGGCGGGCGAAAAGGAACGGACCTGACGGAAAACGTCAATTTTTGTTTGGTCCTATTCCTGCCCCATCCGTCTCCTAAAGGCATGTCATCCGAAAGCGTGTCACGGTTTCGGGGTACGACTTGTCTGAAAACAAAGACAGCTTCCGGCCATTCCGGCAAATGATCCGCAGAAGCGGACGAGGGACATCGAAACGCATGCGCTACCGGCTGCCCGCCATCGTTCTTTCATGCCTTGCCCTTCCGGGGCTCCTGCCGTTTTCCGCTGACGCCCAGCAACAGCCACAGGCCTTCGAATGCACGCTGGTCACGTCCATCGAGACCGGCGCCATCATCAACCAGCAGGGCGCCTGCGACCAGCGCGTGGCGCCGGCCTCCACCTTCAAGGTGCCGCTGGCGCTGATCGGTTACGACGCCGGCATCCTTCAGGATGAAAAGACGCCCGCCTGGGACTGGAAACCCGGCACGGAGGCGCGCGCCTCCGACCGCAAGACGGTCGATCCCTCCATATGGGAACAGGATTCGGTCCTGTGGTATTCGCGTGAGATCACCCGCCGTCTCGGTCCGGAAAAATTCGCCGCCTATGTGAAGCGTCTCGGTTACGGCAATGCCGATGTTTCCGGTGAGCCGGGCAAGAATAACGGCCTGACCCATTCCTGGCTCGGATCGTCGCTGACGGTCTCGCCGGTGGAACAGGTCGGCTTCCTGCGCCGCCTTCTGGCCGGCAATCTGCCGGTTTCGCGCGATGCGCAGGCGAAGACCAGGGCAATCGTGCCGGTCTTCGATGGGCCGGAAAGCTGGGCCGTGCACGGCAAGACCGGAACCGGCTACATGCGCGACGAAAAGGGCAATCCCGACCGCAACCGTCCCTTCGGCTGGTTCGTCGGCTGGGCGGAGCGCGAAGGCCAGCACATCGTCTTTGCGAGACTGCGCGTTTCCGACAAACCGTCAAACGAGCCACTCGGCCCCGCCGTGCGCGATGCCTTCCTGCGCGATATTCCCCGGCTGGCCGTGCACCGATAGCGAGATCGACCTCAATATCTTTCGGATTGCGCGTTTACCTGAAAAGCTCGGCGTGCGTTCCTGCGCGGGTGAAGATGAGAAGGTTCTGCTTCTCATCAAGTTTATAGATCAACAGAAAGTCCCCGCCGACATGGCATTCGCGATGATCGTGCCATTCTCCGGTCAGTTCATGGTCACGAAACTGCGCCGGTAATGGCGCTTCGCCGGCGATGAGAAGGAGCATGATCTCCTTCAGTTTCACCATGTCATAGCGCCCGGAATTGTTCAGCCGTTGCCAGTCCTTGATAAATTGCCTGGTGAAATCCGAACTACGCGGCAGCACCGTTCGTTTCGATGCCGCGTCTTTTCCGTGACCTTTTTTATCCGTCACCGTTTGTTACCATCAAGGGCGTCAAACAGGGCTTCCGCCGTGCCGAAACGATTGCGCCTGGCAGCCGCGATGGCGCGCGCTTCTTCAATCGCGGCGAGCGTTTCAGCGTTCGGTTGCGTCAGTTCTATCGGCAGTGCTTTTTCTCGGGCAATGCGCGTCAGCATCATTCGCATGACATCGGAAACAGTCAGCCCCAGACTGTCGAGCACGGCAGTCGCGTCATCCTTGAGCGCCTGATCGATGCGCGCTCTCACATAAGCATTTGCGGTCATGATCGACCTCCTTTTATAAAAAGCTGTATGTAGCTCAAATGAGCATCAAATTCAACGAGTGTATTGCTGCCCCTTCGTATTCTCCCTTGCCGCGCAGGCGACGACAACAAGCCCGGCCGCACTCACGATTGTGTGTTCGACAAAAAGTTTCCGCTTCCCTTGACCTTCCCATCATGGGAATCTCTACATAGGGTCTCGAAAGGGGATTTCCCATGAACGAGACAGTCAAACACGCCCATCGACATGAACCGGTTTCCATTCCCGTGGAGGGCATGACCTGCGCTTCCTGCGTGCGTCGGGTGGAAACGGCCGCGGCCAAGGTGCCGGGTGTCATGTCGAGTTCCGTGAACTTCGCCACGAAGAAGCTCACCGTCGAGCCGGCCGAAGGTTTTTCGGCCAGAACGCTTGATGCCGCCATCAAGAAGGTCGGTTACGACATCGCGCCGGAGCGTCACGAATTCGCGGTGGAAGGCTTGCGGGGCGAGGCTGAGGCCGGGCGGCTGAAGGCCGTTCTGGAAGCGGTCGCCACCACAATCGTCGTCAAGGTCGATGCGGCCTCCGGCAAGGCCTCCGTGGAAACGATTGGCGGCCGACGTGAACGGGATACGCTGGTGGAAACGGCAAAGCTCGCCGGTTTTGCGCTGAAGACGCCGGGACCGCGCGACAATTCCGCCCATCAAGGTCACGGCCAGCACCACGGACATCATCAGGGCCACGGCCAGATGGCGGCGGGCGAGACTGGCGGCCACGACCATATGCAGCATGCGGGCGAAGAGGGCGCGCTGAAACGCGACCTGACGATTGCCGCGATCCTGACCGCGCCGCTTTTCGTGCTGGAAATGGGCGGCCATCTCTATGAGCCGATGCATCACTGGCTGATGGGCATCATCGAGACGCAGAACCTCTATTACATCTATTTCGTGTTGGCGACGGCGGTGATTTTCGGGCCGGGCCTGCGCTTTCTCAAGACCGGTTTTCCGGCCCTGCTGCGCGGTGCGCCGGAAATGAATTCGCTTGTGGCGCTGGGCGTCACGGCGGCTTACGCCTATTCCGTCGTGGCGACTTTCGCGCCTGATCTGCTGCCGGCGGAGGCGCAGTTCGTCTATTATGAAGCGGCAACCGTCATCGTGACGCTGATCCTGACCGGACGGCTTCTCGAAGCCCGCGCCAGCGGCCGCACGGGAGACGCCATCCGCAAGCTGATGAGCCTGCAGGCGAAGACTGCCCGCGTAGAGCGCGACGGCGCCACCATCGATATTTCCCCTGACGATCTGGTGATGGGCGATATCGTCGTCATCCGTCCCGGCGAGAGGCTGGCGGTCGATGGCGAAGTCGTCGAAGGCTCGTCCTATGTCGATGAGTCCATGATATCGGGCGAACCCGTGCCGGTGGAAAAGAAGATCGGTGCAACGGTTGTCGGAGGCACTATAAACAAAACAGGTGCTTTCAAGTTCAAGGCGACCAAGGTGGGCGCGGATACCATGCTGTCGCAGATCATCCGCATGGTGGAGGAGGCGCAAGGATCCAAGCTGCCGATCCAGCTGCTGGTGGACCGCGTCACCGCGCTTTTCGTGCCCGTTGTCATAGCAATCGCTGTTCTGACCTTCATCGTCTGGGCGATCTTCGGCCCCGAACCCGCCTATACATTCGCGCTGGTCAATGCGGTCGCGGTGCTCATCATCGCCTGCCCCTGCGCCATGGGTCTCGCCACGCCGACATCCATCATGGTTGGCACCGGTCGGGCGGCGGAGCTGGGCGTGCTGTTTCGCAAGGGGCAGGCGTTGCAGGAGCTACGTTCGGCTGAAATCGTCGTGGTCGACAAGACCGGCACTGTCACCAAGGGCCGCCCGGAACTGACCGATCTTGTGGTTGCCGAAGGATTTGCCGACAACGAGGTGCTGAGGCTGGTCGCCGCCGTCGAGGACCGCTCGGAACATCCGATTGCCGAAGCCATCGTCCGGGCTGCGGAAGAAAAGAATGTGACGACCCCGGCAGGACCTGAACCCACAACCGTCGAAAACTTCGAGAGTGTGACGGGCTACGGCATCGCCGCCACCGTCAATGGCCGTAGGCTGGAAGTCGGTGCGGATCGTTACATGGCCAAACTCGGCCATTCCGTCGATATTTTCGCTGAGGTCGCCGCAAGGCTGGGAGATGAAGGCAAGACGCCGCTTTATGCCGCCATTGACAACAGGCTGGCGGCTGCGATTGCCGTCGCCGATCCGCTGAAACCCTCGAGTATCGCTGCGATCAAAGCATTGCAGGCGATGGGCATAGAAGTGGCGATGGTGACGGGCGACAATGAACGCACGGCAAACGCCATAGCCCGGCAGGTCGGCATTTCCCGCGTGGTGGCGGAAGTACTGCCCGAGGGCAAGGTGAAAGCGATCCATGAGATGCGGGCAGGCGGCAAGGTGCTGGCCTTCGTGGGGGACGGCATTAACGATGCGCCGGCGCTCGCCGAAGCCGATATCGGCATTGCCGTCGGCACGGGCACGGATGTCGCCATCGAAAGCGCCGATGTGGTGCTGGTTGGCGGCGATCTTCTGGGCGCAGTCAACGCCATCGAAATGAGCCGGGCGACCATGCGCAACATCAAGGAAAACCTGTTCTGGGCCTTCGGTTATAACGTGGCGCTGATACCGGTTGCGGCGGGCGTGCTCTATCCGGCCTTCGGCATCACCCTGTCGCCGATGATCGGCGCGGGTGCGATGGCGCTCTCCAGCGTCTTCGTTCTCGCCAATGCGCTGAGATTGAAACGGGCGAAGGTGGTCCATCGGGAGGTGACGTAATGAATATCGGGCAGGCATCGGAAGCATCGGGCGTTTCCGCCAAGATGATCCGTTATTACGAGCAGATCGGCCTCATCACGCCGGCCGCCCGCACCGGCAATAATTACCGGGTCTATGGCGAGCAGGACGTGCACAATCTGCGCTTCATCAAGCGGGCGCGCACGCTCGGTTTCTCGCTGGAAGAAACCGAGACGCTGCTGAAACTCTGGCAGGACAAAAGCCGTGAGAGTTCGGCGGTGAAGGAAATCGCGCTCGTCCACATCGCCGATCTCGAGCAGAAGATCGCCGAGATGAAGAGCATGGTGAAGACGCTCTCTCATCTCGCCCATTGCTGCGGCGGCGACCACCGGCCCGATTGCCCCATCCTCGATGATCTCGCGGGTGCCGACAAGACAGACGGCAAGCTAGCCAGAACTCACTGAACTTTAATGACAACCGGCGCGACAATATCGCTACCGGCCAGAAGGAGAAAACCATGAGTGCAACCACCTTCCTCATTCCGGACATGACCTGCGGCCATTGCGAAAAGACGCTGCGCGGCGCTCTGACGGAAGTGCTTCCCGGCGCATCCGTCAGCATCGACCTCGATGCCCACAGACTGACGGTTATGGGCGATGCCGCAACCGCGGAAGCGGCGATCCGCGAAGCCGGTTATTCGCCGGAACGGGCGGGTTGAGGCACGACCTCCGTTTGCGCAGGCTTGAAAATGTGCTACATATATTGCACAAAATGGAGCGCAGACTGATGACCGTAACGACGAGAATAAGACGTCAGGGCGGTGCGGCGGTGATGACCATCCCGCCCGCTCTTTTGAAGATGCTGGGGCTGGAAATCGGTGAGCAATTGACGCTGGAGGTCGATAACGGCGCGCTGGTCGCAAGCCCTGTTCGGCAGGAAAAGAAACGCTTCACGCTTGCCGAATTGCTGGAGGGGGCGGATGAAGTCGCCGCTCTCAATGCCGGCGCGCGGGAATGGGACGAAGCGCCGCCAGTCGGCAAAGAAGCTCTTTGATGGTCCGCAGTCAGGTTCCAAAACGTGGCGACGTTTATCTGGTCGACCTCAATCCTGTGATCGGCAGCGAAATCAGGGACGAACATCGTTGTATCGTCATCACGCCCAGAGAAATCAACGCGGTTGGACTGTGCCTTGTCGTTCCCGTGACCACGGGCGGGCTATTCACGCGCAGGGCGGGGCTTGCCGTGAACATATCGGGCCATAAGACAACCGGTGTCGCACTATGCAACCAGGTGAGAAGCATGGACATTGTTGCCCGTGCCGCCCAGAAGAAAGCGAAATATATCGAAACCCTTGACGATGCGACGATCGACGAAATCGCCGGTCGTGTCATCAGCATGATCGATCCCGCCTGAGAACACCCATTGGAACAATGGGCGAAATATGCTACTGAGTAGTAGCTCTTTTGAACCGGGAGTGCCACAGTGTCCGTCAAGGCGTCAGTTTCCATCTCCGATCAACAGGATAGCTTCGCCCGCAGGCTGGTGGAGGAAGGGCGTTATGCCAGCCTCAGTGCCGTCGTGCAGCGTGGGCTGGAACTGCTTCGGCAGGAAACGGAGCTGCGGGACGCCGAACTTGCCGCGCTTCGTGATTTGCTGGTTGAGCGAGGGCAGGGTGACTTCGTCTCCGTGGAAGACGGCAAGCAAAGAACGGCAGCGATGATAGCAGCCCGGAAGGCCAGCCATGGCCTTTAAGGTCCTGCGTTCGACGCAGACGGATCAGGACCTCGACCTCATTCTCGATCATCTTATCCAGTCCTATCTCGACCTCGGCGATGCCTTGCCAGCGGCTTTCACGCGCGCCGCGCGACGCGTGGGGTCGATTGAAGCGGACATGGAAGCGCTTCACAAAGCGCCTTTTCAGGGGACATTGTTGCCCGAAATATTACCCGGCCTTCGCCGGGTAACGAAAAATCAGGCTGTCTTTTATTTCGATGTCGATGAGGGCGAAAAGATCGTGCGTATTCTTGCAGTCTTTTTCGGCGGGCAGGATCATCTACGCCATATGCTCACGCGCCTTTCGTCCCGTCGCGCCCTGAATCTTCCCTAAACCTCGTCGAAAGCTCCGCCTTCCCGCGAAGGGTTGCGGTTGATCACCCGTTCCTCGGCATCGTCGGGCAGGGCCTCGTCGCTTTCCTGATAGGGGTCGTCCTCGGTCTCCGCCTCTTCTTCCTCGATTTCCTGTTCGATGGATTGCGGAATCTCTCCCTTGGCGGGCAGGGAGTCGATGTCGAGATCGAGCAAATCCTCGTCCATGGCGTCTTCGTTAAGGGGCAGGATTTTCTTGCGGTCCATGACGGTGTCCTTTCTGTCGGTCCTTCGGCAAACGAGCGGGCGCGCGGAGGGTTCCTGCCGTGCGGGATACCTTCAAAACAAATGACGTGAAAAAGTCGTCTTGACCTCAATGGTGCTTGAGGTTCTAGTTTGCCCGCCGTGCCCGAAAAAATGGAAAGGATACGGCTTTGTCGAGTATGGAAATGGTGGAGAAAAACGGCTGGGGCGAATTGCTGAGCGGGGCTAACCTCTCGCTTCTGACCGTCATCTCCTCGGGTATCGGCCTGCACGCTTTCAACCAGTTCGCGGTGGTGACGGCCTTACCCGTGGCCGTCAACGAAATCGGCGGCGCTGCTTTCTACAGCTGGGCCTATAGTCTTTATTTCGTCGGTTCCGTCGCAGGCGGTGTCACCGCCGTGCTGTTCCGCGAACGTTTCGGCGCGCGCGCCGTCCTGCTTCTCTGCTGCCTGATATTTTCCTTCGGTTCGGTCCTTTCGGCAATCGCCGGCGACTTTTTGTGGGTCGTTATTGGCAGAGCCTTGCAGGGACTGGCCGACGGGCTGATCGTGGCCGTGTGTTACAGCCTCATTCCCGCCGGTTTCCGCTCCGGACTGTTGCCGAAGGTCTTCGCGATCGAAGCGGCGATCTGGGCGGTCGCCTCCTTCATCGGTCCGCTGACCGGCGGTTTCGCCACCGAGCATATTTCCTGGCGCGCCACCTTCCTGCTGTCGGCGCCGCTGATCCTGCTGCTTCTGGCCTATACCGCGATTGCCGTTTCCGCTGAGCGGCCGGTGGCGGCGACGCGCAGACCGCTTGTGCCGCTGGTTCTCTGCCTCGTCGGCGCATTGGCCTTTTCCGCCCCTTCCGCCTTCGAGGATGCGAGCCTGCGGGCGCTCTCCCTGCTGGCGGGGGCAGCGCTGCTGTGGGCCTCCCTGCGGGCGGGCATCCGGCCCTCGATCGGGCTTTTCCCGAAGAATTCGTTCCGGCTGAAGACGGTGCTCGGCAGCGGTTTCTGGGTGTTGTTCCTGATGTCATATGCCCATGCGCTGGGCAGCGTCTATCTCGCTTATGTCGCCATCAATCTGTGGCGGCATGAGCCGACCTTTGCCGGTTTCATCGTGGTGACGATGCCGCTTGCCTGGAGCTTTGTGGCAATGCTGATCGGCAGCCTGCGTTCTGCCCGTCTGCGGGAGATTTGCCTGCATTACGGTCCCTACCAGATGGTGCCGGGCTGTGCGCTGCTGGGGCTCGGGCTGGCGACCGGCAACTGGGGAGAAATGCTCGTCGGGCAAATCCTGATCGGATCGGCTTTCGGCATGTCCTGGGCCGGCATCAGTCAGGCCGCCATGGAAGCAGCTCCTGAGGAGGAGCGCAAGATGACAGGTGCGCTCTTGCCAACTGTCGCGACGCTGGGCGCCGCCGCCGGTGCGGGCGCTAGCGGCACCGTCGCCGCCGCCACCGATCTGGTGGGGCAGATCGAGCGGGCGGATGTGACGATGCCGATGGTTTATCTCTATGGGCTGGGTGTTATCGTATCGGTGCTGGCGATCATGACCGCCAGCGGATTGCGGGGCGAAAGGCGCTGAAGCACTTTCAGAAAAAGTGGGATCCGGTTTTCCGTCCGAAATGCGGCAAAGCGAAAGGCGGCTCTTCCGCCGCCGTCAGGACTGGGTGGCGGCGATGGTGATCGCCGCCAGGTAAACGACGAAGGCCATGATCGCGATTGCGCCGATGATGACGACGATGCCCTTGCCGGCGCGTTTTTTCTCGGCCTTGTTTTCATTGGCTTCTGTCGGAAACAGGATCGGATCGCTGGTGTCGCGGATTTTGGTCATGCCGTTTCTCCTTATCCGTGGAATGGGCGCTGTCGGTCTATCAACCGCCCAATCCGCAAAAAGGTTCCTCAGGGTTTCAGCGCCCAGCTTGTGGCATGCACCACCGCGCCGGGGGCGGCCTTCAATAGCGCCGAACGCACCGGTTCGAACCCTTCGATGCGTTTGGTGCCCACATATCGGCCGCGATTGGCGAAGACTTCGATGGAGCCGTAATCGAGGAAGATGCGGATGCGGGATGCCTTGGCTCCCTTGGCGATATAATGTGGTGAGGCACCGTCACGGCCGTCCTCATGGCGGATCCACAGCCCTGTTTCATCCGACACGACGCCCAGAGTGACCGTCGGATGATCGAGCATCAGTTCGAAGGGCGCGCCGGGCGAGGCAAGCTCGAACAATATTTCCACCGCCCCGTTGATAAAGGTGACGCGTTCGCCGGAGGCAAGCCGCGTGCGGTCAAGGATATGGCTGCGCAGGCTTTCCGCCGCACCGATGGGCGGGGTCAGAAGCTCGCCGTTCACATAATGAATCCGACGCGGCAGGGTCATGGAGGTGGGGAAGTCGATTTCCGGATTGGCATCCGCCCAGTTGGCCAGCCAGCCGATGCCGATGATGCTGTCGCCATCCAGAAAGGCCTGGAAGGCGTAATTGTCGGTGCCGAAATCCAGCTCCTGCCCGGTTTCCTTTGTGAAGACCTTGCCGTCGAACCAGCCGACATCGGCCATGGTGAGGTTCTTGCGGCCGGTCTCCGGGTCCTCCGAATGCATCAGCCCATAGACCAGCACCCAGCGGGTGGAGCGGGCATTGGCGGGTCCATCGAGCGGCAGCAGGCAGGGGCATTCGATGGCCGTGGTTTTATATCGCGTTTCCACCCACAGCTTGCCCACATAGGTCCAGCCCGATGCAGCGGTGGGGTCCTGCGTCTCGTAAAGCAGAATGACGCCGCCGCCATCGCTCTGGCTGCCGAGCACCATTTTCCATAAGCCATCGGGGCCGCGGAAAACATAGGGGTCACGGAAATCCGGCGTCAGCCCCTGTCCGTCCGGGCGGTGGCCCAGAATGACCTCGGCCTGCCCGGCCATGATGAGATCGGCGGAGGTGGCGGTGAGCTGAATCTGCTGTTCGGGAATACGGTCCTGCACCTGCTCGGTGAAGAAGACGCGGATGCCCGTTCCTTCAACCAGCGGAATGGTGGAGCCGGAATAGGCGCCGCCCCGCTTGTCAGGTCTTGTCGTCAGATCTTCCGAAGGGAAAAGGAAAATAGGCAGGTGCCGCCAGCGCAGATAATCCGACGAGACGGCGTGGCCCCAATGCATGGTGTTCCAGCGCAGCCCATGCGAATAATGCTGATAGAAGAGATGCGGCCGCCCCTCGAAACGACCGAAACCGTTCGGGTCGTTCATCCATCCGAAGGGTGGACGGAAATGATAGCTGCCGGGAAGTTCGGGTGCGGCATTGTCCGGCTTGGTATGGACGACCGTGATTCCGGTTTCGAGCACATCCGACGCGGTGAACCAGTAGATGACGGAAACGGCGGTCGTCACCGTATCGTAACTGATCTCCACATGGCCGCCGCCGAAAACCTGATAGATTCGAAAGCCGAACTCTTCCGTGTTGACGCTTGAAACCTCAGCGAATTTTCCATTCTGATTGGAAAAGGAGACGGCACCCGGCTCGGCGTCTTTTTTCGCTTTTAACCAGACATGGAAGGTGGCGTTGACGGGCAAGTCGGTATGAATGGTGCGGATGGCGCTTTCCGGTTCGGCTGCGGCTTCAACGACGGTCATTGCTTTTCCTTTCCTTCGGCATTCTGCGGATCAAGCATAGGAACGATGATGGCGCAGTAAAGTTCATTGCGCAAAATTGAATGAAGCAATCCGGAAGCTGTCGCATTTATCGCTCGCATCCGCCGTCTTCCGGCCCCATATAGGGGCAAAGCAGGGAGTTTACCCGTGATGAAATTCGACAATTCCTATGCCCGCCTGCCGGAGCGCTTCAGCGCCGCCGTGTTGCCGACGCCGGTGAAGGCGCCGCGTCTCATCGCCTTCAATCGCGAGCTGGCCGATGAACTCCTTCTCGATGTGGCCGGCCTTGACGATGAAAGGCTGGCGGCGATCTTTTCCGGCAATGTCGTGCCGCAGGGGGCCGAGCCGCTGGCCATGGCCTATGCCGGCCACCAGTTCGGCGGTTTCGTGCCGCAGCTGGGCGATGGCCGCGCCATTCTGCTGGGTGAAGTGATCGACAGGAACGGAAAACGCCGCGATATCCAGCTGAAAGGCTCCGGCCCGACGCCGTTTTCGCGCCGGGGCGACGGTCGCGCGGCGCTCGGCCCCGTCCTGCGGGAATATATCGTGTCGGAGGCGATGTTTGCGCTCGGCATTCCCGCCACGCGGGCGCTGGCGGCTGTCCTCTCCGGCGAGAGGGTGCAGCGTGAGGTCGGCCTGCCGGGCGGCGTCTTCACCCGCGTTGCGGCAAGCCATATCCGCGTTGGTACCTTCCAGTTTTTCGCCGCGCGCGAGGACAACGAAGCGGTCAGAAACCTCGCGGATTACGTCATCGATCGGCATTATCCCGAGGCGAAACAGGCGGATAATCCCTATCTCGCCTTGCTGCAGGGCATTGCGCAACGGCAATGCGACCTCATCGCCCGCTGGATGATGGTGGGCTTTATCCATGGTGTCATGAACACCGACAATATGGCGCTTTCCGGCGAAACCATCGATTTCGGCCCCTGCGCTTTCCTCGATGAATATCACCCCAACAAGGTCTTTTCCTCCATCGATGCGCAGGGCCGTTATGCCTTCAACAATCAGCCCGGCATCGCCCAATGGAACATTGCCAGGCTGGCGGAATGCCTGTTGCCGCTGCTCGATCCGCAGGTGGAAAAAGCCGCCGAACGCGCCAATGCCGTTCTCGCCGATTTCGCCGCGGCCTTTCCCCAACGCTGGCTTGCCGGCATGCGCGGAAAGCTTGGCCTGACGGTGGAGGAAGAGGGCGACATGGATCTGGTGCAGGCGCTGCTGGCGCTGATGCAGGCATCGGAAGCGGATTATACGCTGACCTTCCGGCGTCTTTCCCATGCGGCCAATGGTGACGCCGAGCCGTTTCGCGGCATGTTCGTCGATATTGCGGGGGCGGACGAATTTCTGGAGCGCTGGCGGGAAAGAGCCGGTCGCGAGGGGATTTCCGATTCCGAAAGGTCAGCGGCGATGCTGGCCGCCAATCCGGCCGTCATCCCGCGCAACCATCGGATCGAGGAACTGATCGAGGCGGCGGTGGAAGAGGATGATTTCGAGCCCTTCCACGCCATGCTGAGAGCGATCGCCACGCCTTTCGAGGAGCGGCCGGATAACTTCGTCTATATGCAGCCGCCGATGAGCCATGAACGGGTGTTCAGGACTTTTTGCGGGACGTAAGCGTAGCGCTGATCCGCAACGCCGGCGCGAGCGAGTGCCTGTTTCGCCTTCTCCCCGAGGGGGAGAAGGTCGCGGCAGCGGGATGAGGGGGCAAGGGTGCGATCCATCGCTGGCGTCGCCCCCTCATCCGACCCTTCGTGCCACCTTCTCCCCGGCGGGGAGAAGAAACCGGCGGCAATGCTGTGCCCTCAAGTCACCCAACCCGCGCCAGTGGCTCATGCGCGCCGTAATAGTGGCCGAACCGGTTTTCGAGGAATTTCGGCAGCGCCACTTCCTCCTGTCGCACGAAGCCCTTCTGCGGCAGCGCGCCTTCGGCGAGCAGATCGAGAACCGTGCAGATACCGGCGGCTGTGGTGATCTGGATGGCGCTCATCATCCGGCCGGAAACCGGGCCGGCATAGACCTTGTTGGCATAGGTTTCCTGCAGGAAGCGGCCGTTGCGGGTGCCGCAGACGGTGACGAAGACGATGACCACATCCTGCATGGTGCCGGGCAGGGCGTTTTCGAACAGGTCCTTCAGCACATCGCGGCGATTGCGCAGGTTGAGGTCGTTCAGAAGCGCCTTCATGATCGCCACATGGCCGGGATAACGGATGGTGCGGTAATTCATCGTCCGCACCTTGCCTTCCAGCGTGGCGCAGAGCGTGCCAAGCCCACCTGAGGTGTTGAAGGCCTCGTAGGTAACGCCGTCCAGCGAAAATTCCTCACGTTCTTCCAGCGCCGGAACGGCGGTGAGGCGGCCTTCGACGATCGCTTCGCACGGCTCGATATATTCGTTGATCAGCCCGTCCGTGCTCCAGGTGAGGTTGTAATTGAGCGCATTGGACGGATATTGCGGCAGAGCGCCGACGCGCATCCGCACGCTGTCCAGCTTGTCGAACTTGGCGGCGAGATCGGCAGCGACGATGGAGATGAAGCCGGGGGCAAGGCCGCATTGCGGAATGAGCGCCGTTTCGGCGGTTTCCGCCAGCGCCTTGACCCTGCGGGTGGATTCCACGTCTTCAGTAAGATCGAGATAATGCGTGCCGACGGCAACGGCCGCTTCGGCAATACCCGCCGTCAAGTGGAAGGGGGCGGCGGAAAGCACGGCGAATTTGCCTTTCAGCAGTGCTTCCAGAGCGGGACGGTCGGTGATGTCGACGATCTCGGTGTCGACCCGTTCATGCGCCGGCACATTGGCCAGCTGATCGGCTGAACGATCGGCGACGGTGATGCGATAATCGCCTGATGCGGCCAGCATCCAGGCGATTGCCGAACCGATATTGCCCGCGCCGATGACGACAATGTTTTTCATGTTTTTGTTCCCCGCAGTGAATGCAAATGTGTCAGCGCAGATACGCTTCCAAGACAGAATGCCAGTTTTTATTGACGATTCGCAGCTTCACTATGTGCGGATAGCAGGTTAATGTTAGGCAATAAGACGACAGGATTGGTCATTATGACAATTACCGACAAGGATCGGGCGCTGCTCGCCCTGCTTTCCGAAAATGCCCGCATGCCGGTGGCGGAGCTGGCGCGCAAACTCGGCCTTTCGCGCACCACGGTACAGGCCCGTATCGAGCGACTGGAAGCGGACGGGGTGATTGCGGGTTATGGCCTCAGGCTTTCGGAAAGCTATCTTTCCGGACTGGTGCGCGCCCATGTGCTGATCACCATCGCCCCCAAGGCCTTGCCCGGCGTCACGGCGGCCCTTGCCGCCATCAAGGAGGTGACGACGCTGCATTCGGTGAGCGGCACTTTTGACCTCATCGCCATTCTGGCCGCACCTTCGATCCTCGATCTAGACCAATTGATCGACCGCATCGGCGCGCTTGACGGCGTGGAGCGCACGCTGTCGTCGATCATTCTGTCGACGCGGATTTCGCGGTAGGGATTTCGCGGTAGGGATTTTGGGGAGTGCGGTGGGTGCAGCGCTGACTGTTATTGCGGACGCTCTCTTCCTCCTCATCCCATTGCTTGTCACAGGGATCCAGCCGACGCGCGTCTGCGCGGCGAGAAAAGTCCTTTCAGCCCAAGGACTTGGGCTGGCTGGATTCCTGTGACAGGCACGGGAATGAGGGGCGCATGGGTATGCCGCGCCTCGATTTAAACCACCGCCCGTTCATCGTATGCCCTCTGCGCCGCCATCACAGCGTCGATATTCCCCTCCGCCCAGTGGGCAAGCGCCGCCACCGTGTCGGTCAGCGTCCGCCCCAGCGGCGTCAGCGAATATTCGACCGTCACCGGCACGGTCGGAAACACCTGCCTCGAAATCAGCCCGTCGCGCTCGAGCTTCTTGAGCGTCTGCGACAGGACCTTTTGCGAAATGCCCTTTATCTCCCGCCGCAGCAGGTTGAAGCGCACCGCTTCCACCTGCAGCCGGTCAAGGATCAGGAGCGCCCATTTGTCGGCAATCCTGTCCAGCACCATGCGGGTGGGGCAGCGGTCTTCATAGACGTCATAGATACGTTCCATGGGTTTGTTCCATCGTTTCAGGGCCATTCCGGTTTCCGCGAGGATACCAGATAACCAAAAAGTGCTCTCTTTTCATGATTTCGCAAACGCAGTACCTGTGTTTTCGAAACATGGTTTCCATTAGATACTACGGAGATTTGAGATGACAGGCAAGATACTCGTAATCGGTTCCACCGGCACCATCGGCACGCCGCTGGTGAAAGCGCTGCTTTCCAGGGGCGAAAGCGTGAAGGCCGCCTCGCGCAGCGGCAAGGCGGCGGACGGCGCGGAAGGGGTGCGCTTCGATTATACCGAGGCCTCGACTTATGCGGATGCCTTCGACGGCGTTGACAGACTGTTCCTGCTTCTTTCCGGTGGGCGTCTGGACGCTATCGACGCGCTGACGCCCGTGGTCGAGGAGGCGGCGCGCCGCAAGGTGAAGATCGTGTTCCTCAGCGTCCTTGGCGTCGATGCCGACGATTCCATTCCCTATCGCCAGATCGAGTTGAAGATCATCGCTTCGGGCACGCCTTACGTCATCCTGCGCCCCAACTGGTTTGCCGATAATTTCCACAGCTACTGGAAAGCCGGCATCGACCACGGCCAGATCGCCGTGCCGGCCGGTGAGGGCAAGTCGAGCTTTATCGACGTGCGCGATATCGCCGACAGCGCTGCCGCCGCCCTGACTTCTGACGCCGTTAACGGCAAGGCTTTCAACCTGACGGGTCCGAAAGCCCTGGGTTACGGCGAAGCGGCCGCGCTGATATCGCAGGCGATCGGCAAGCCGGTGTCCTACGCGGCCGTTTCGGATGAGGTTTTCATCGGCATTCTCACCGGTGCGGGCGTGCCGCAGGACTACGCCTCGTTCCTCGCTTCGATCTTTTATCCCGTGCGCGAAGGCTGGACAGCACTGGTGACCGGCGATGTCGAAACGCTGACAGGCCATGCGCCGCGTTCACTCGAGACCTATATCACCGACAATCTGGACCGGCTGAAGGGTTGAGGCTCCAGGCAAGCCCGCCGCGCTCACGCCGGATCGGTGGAGCCGCGGCGGGCCTTGAAGAACATCTTCAGCCGCTGGATATCGTCCGCATTCCATTCCTGCGGCTGGGTCACTTCCATCCACGCGTCGATATAATGTTCCGGCGCATAGACATGGCCATAACCCATCGGCGCCGTGGTCGCGGCGGCAACATCGAGACCGAGCTGCAGCAGGGTGACGACCGGGAACCAGCGGAAGGACGTGGAAACGTCAGGCCCGTGATGCACCATCCATTGCGGCCGCCGGTAAAGCGAGGCGGCCTCGAAGAAGGTAATCGGGTCGCTGGCATATTGCAGATAGACGATCCGCATCGGCCCCCATTCCGCATCGGTTATATGGGCTGTCGTATATTGGTTGGCGAAGCGGATGACGGAAGAGTCGCGGAAGCGCGGCAGCCATTCCGGCGTGCCTTTCACCCGGCCATTGGTCGCCATGCGCCAGGTGGGGCTGGAAAAGGGCGGCCCGCTCCACAATGCGCCCTGGAAGGGATCGGAGAGCACATCGTAGAGATCGGAGGATTTCTGTGAATTGAGAGAACCGAGGCTCAGGCCATGCAGGTAGAGCTTCGGTCGCGTTTCCTTCGGCAACGTCGTCCAGTAGCCGTAGATGGCCTCGAACAAAGCGCGCGCCGTCTCGACTCCGTAATCCGGTTCGGTCAGCAGCGCGATCCAGCTGGAGAGATAGGAATATTGCACGGCGACGCTGGCGATATCGCCATCATGCAGATATTCGACTGTATCGAGCGCTTCCGGGTCGATCCAGCCGGTGCCGGTGGGAATGACCACCAGAAGCACCTTGCGCTCGAAACCGCCGACCCGTTTCAGCTCCTCCAGCGCCAAGGCTGCTCTTTCTTCCGGCGTCGACGCCGAGTTGAGGCCCGCATAGACCCGGAGCGGCTCTTTTGCCGGACGATGGGTGAAGGCGGATATCTCGGTAGCCGCCGGGCCTTCGGCGACGAATTCACGCCCGCGACGGCCAAGCGATTCCCATGTCATCAGCGAGGCGCTGCTGCCTGTCTTGAGCGCGTCTGACGGGCGCGGCACATCCGGTTCGATCAGCGCATCCACCTGTTTCAGCGAGGAATCGGCAAATCTGAGGCCGATATCGAAGATCAGCCCATTGAGCAGCATCCATGAGAGGATGATCGCCGCTGCGATGCCGAGAACATTGGCAAGGCGGCGCGGCAGGAAATGGCGGCTGCGCGCCGCAAAGAACCAGCGGATAAGCTGGAACAGCCGACCGGCGCCGATGAGAATGGCGGCGACCAGCACCGCAAGGCCGCCCGTCTTCGTCGGGTGGGCGCTCGGCAGCGGATCGAGCTCCATCAATACGCGGATGGAATTCTGCCAGTCCTTCGCCTGCCATAAAAACGTGATGGCCGTGATGGTGGCGGCAAGCGCGATGAGAAAACGAATGCCGCGCGCATTGTGGCGGGAGGGTTCGGGCAGTTCCAGATAGGTCCAGACGGCATGCAGGGCGACACCGATCAGATAACCGATGGCGAAGGAGAAACCGCACAGCACGCCCTGCATCAGCCAGGTGCGCGGCAGGAGCGAGGGAGTAAGCGAAGCGCAGAACAGAATAGTGCCAAAGACGATGCCGGTTGCCGAAAGACCTGCGAACAACCGCTCAACCCATTGTTTTACCAACTTCTCTCGCCCCTTGTACTCACCGCGTGGTGCTGAGTGTAATATGTGACGGACGACGGTGCAAATCCTGCGGGAAGGATAAAAATCACAAGAATAGGAAAATAATCCTTTACAGCGTGACGGTGATTTGGTAGTGTTTGGCTACAGTCGGAGATTTGCGGCTGGGTCGCGGTTGGTTCAGAAATATCAGAGCGCTGGATTTTCGAGTACAAGGCTCTGTTCTCTTCCCTCAGTCCTGTGCTTGTCAGAGAAATGAGGGCTGTGCGGAGGTACCACCCGCAAATGAACCGCATCGCAGCCCATGTTCATCTCCATTTCCCTCTCAGGCCAATCCGATGACAAACGCTCATAATTGCGACCCCGCGCTCTACGGAGCCTGGCCGGACAGGCCTGCTTATGCGGATGAGGCTGCGCCTGAGACCAAATCGCGGGCGGACAGGCTGGTCGCCGAAGATGCGGCGCGCAACGGCAGTCTGCGGCAGTTGCTGAACGAGCTGACGGAGGAGATGCGGGATCAGGTCTGCCTGTATCGCAATCTTCGGCAATCGGGCGAGGCGGGCCTTTTGCCTGACGCCGACGACACGGAGGGAAAGCAGGCCCGAGCCGATGTGAAAGTTGCAACGGATCAGCTGTCGCTCATCGTCCGCACACTGGAGCGGATCGACGCTCTGCAACGGGTGCTGGCGGAAGAACGGCAGGCGCTTATGGGCGAGGATGAAAACGATACGCAGGATTATGAGGCGGCGGTAGCGCATTTCCTCAACCGCATCGACGAACTGGCTGAACAGAAATGCCGCGCGAAGATGGAAGCAAATCCCGTCCGCAGCTCCCCCGCTGAAGCTGACAGATGATGGATATGTCGACCGGAACCCATCTGCCAGCGCAGGTCTTCAACCTTCTGCGCGACTGGCGTTTCATCGGCAACCTGCCACAGCAGCCGCCTGAAGGCGACTGGCGAACATGGCTGCTGATCGGCGGGCGCGGTTCCGGCAAGACGCGGGCCGGGGCGGAATGGGTGCATCGTGTCGCCTCTGCCGGCAAGCAGTCGGATTTGCGCATCGCGCTTGTTGCCGAGACGCTGGGCGACGCCCGCGAGGTGATGATCGACGGCATTTCCGGCATCTGCCGCATTGCCCGCCGCCATCGCCCCGCCTTCGAGGTGTCGCGCCGGCGGCTGCTGTGGCCGAATGGCGCGATGGCGCAGGCGTTTTCCTCGGAAGACCCGGAAAGCTTGCGTGGTCCGCAATTCCACATGGCCTGGGCGGATGAGTTGGGCAAATGGAAATATCCGCAGGAAACCTGGGACATGCTGCAATTCGGCCTGCGTCTGGGTGAGGCCCCCCGGCAACTGGTGACCACCACGCCCCGGCCCATTCCGCTGCTGAAGGAGCTTCTCGCCGATCCCACGACACGGGTGGCGCGGATGCCCACGGCCATGAATGCCCGCAATCTCTCGCCCGGTTTTCTCAAGGCCATGCAGGATCGTTACGGCGGCACGCGGCTGGGGCGCCAGGAAATCGGCGGCGAACTGATCGACGAGCGCGAGGGCGCGCTGTGGAAACGCGCCGATCTGGAAGCGATAATCGAAGCGGCGCATGAGCCGCTCACGCGCATCGTCGTGGCGGTAGACCCGCCCGCCGGCGTCGGTGAACATTCCTGCTGCGGCATCGTCGTGGCGGGGCTCGGCATGTCCGGGCGTCTTAACGTGCTTGGGGATTGTTCTGTGGAAGGCGAAACGCCGGCAGGCTGGGCCCGCGCCGTGGTCGCCGCCTTCCGCCGCCACGAGGCTGACCGGGTGGTGGCCGAGGTCAATCAGGGCGGCGAGATGGTGCGGGCGATGCTGCAGAGCATAGACGCCAACCTGCCGCTGACGTTGGTGCGGGCAAGTCGCGGCAAATTCACCCGCGCCGAGCCGGTTGCGGCGCTTTACGAGCAGGGCAGGGTGAGCCACGCCGCACGGTTCGAAAAGCTGGAAGACCAGATGACGGATTTCGGGCCGGATGGTCTGTCGTCAGGGCGCTCGCCGGACAGGCTGGATGCGCTCGTCTGGGCGATCACGGCGCTGACGACGATGGTGGTGAGTGAACCGAAGGTGCGGGGGATGTGAGTTGGCTGATTATTGGCTCCCGCGAAGGAGAGCCAATTACCGGTCGAGCGGATGCCCCGGTTTCTTCTCCCCGCCGGGGAGAAGGTGGCGCGCAGCGCCGGATGAGGGGGCCACGGTCAATATATGCGGAGACAGTAGAGATATCTGGAGATGTTGCCCCCTCATCTGACCCTTCGGGCCATCTTCTCCCCGCCGGGGAGAAGAAAAGTGGGGTGCCGTCAACGCCCGAAATCGGGCGTCTGGCAGGTCTTATTTCTTCGGAGATTGCGCCGGTTTAGGCTGGGAGCCGGTTTCGCGCATCTGGCGCCACTCGTTTTCGAGGCGGTCATAAACGGTCTGGGGGATTGTCGCTGTCATGGTGGCATTCCTCCTTGAATGGTTAACGCAGCTGAACTGCGCGGTGAATGGAGTAAGCCCGCTAAGGTTCCGAAATTCAAGGAATTTTTTACCTCAATCCCCCAGCCTTCGGATTAAAATCGATTAAGGTTTTTTCAAATCGATTTAGTTCTGACGGCCGTCATGTGGGAAAAAACCGGGCGTCATGTCGCCTGTCATTTTCAGGAGCCTTCCATGGCCTATAATGAGGCGCGATTCTTCGCGTCGGCGCGGATTTCGATTTTCGACGGTCGCCTGCGCACCGCCCAGCTCGCCGGCACCAAGACGGTGCTTTCCGGCTTCGAAAAGGCGCTGCCGGGCGGCGATCCGCGCTGGCTCGCCTATATGCTGGCGACGGCCTTTCACGAGACGGCGGCGACCATGCAGCCGGTGCGCGAAACATTGGCGGCAAGCGACGCCGAAGCAATCGTCAGGCTCGACCGCGCCTTTGCGGCGGGCAGGCTGCCCATGGTGCGCAAGCCCTATTGGCGGCCGGACGAGGAGGGTAAAAGCTGGCTGGGGCGCGGCTTCGTGCAGCTGACGCATCGGCGCAATTACAAGGCCATGTCGGTGCTGACCGGCGTCGATCTCCTGGAGCGGCCGGAACGGGCCATGGAGGCGGAGGTGGCCACCGCGATCCTGATCCACGGCATGGCGGGCGGCGGTTTTACCGGCCGCAGGCTTTCCGATTTCTTCGGCGACAGGCGCGAGGATTGGGACGGCGCCCGCGCCATCATCAATGGCAGCGACAGGGCGCGGCTGGTGGGCGGTTACGGGCGCGCATTTCATCACGCGCTTGTCGCGGCGCGGATTGAACCCGGGCGGGCCAGATGATAACCCGTTACCCGGCGCCGAAAAAGCTGCCTTCGAATTCTGCATGACAGGTGACACCGTGATCCGCCATATCGTCTTTTTCACCGTTCCCGAGGAAAACCGCGACGCCGTGCGCAGGGGGCTTTCCGGCCTGACCGCGATACCGCATTCGCTGAAGCTGGAAATCGGCGAGAACGTGAAGAAGGACCAATGGGGCAATTCGGTCGATTTCATCGTCTATGGCGAGTTTGAAAACGAGGCGGCGCTGGCGGCCTATAAGGCCGATCCCGCTTATGATCTTTCGACCCGCACGGTAAAGCCGCTGCGCGAGACCCGCGTCGCCGCCGATTTCGACAGCGACACGGCGGTGAAAGCGCCGATCCGGTAAACGTCCGGTTTCGCCGAAGTTGGCGCGAGATATTGCCGCTGTGCGGACGGGGTGCCTCACGCGCGACGTCATCCTTGGGCTTGTCCCAAGGATCTGATCACGTCCAATAAAATCGAGACGTTGCAGATGCTCGGGACAGGCCCGAGCATGACGAAAGAGAGCTTTCAGGACTTCGTCAGAAATGTCAGGGTCTAGCCTGTCGGTGAAAACCCCACGCGGGCGACGCCGCAGGACTCGACGCCGCGCGCCATCAAAACAAGGACAACTCCATGCGATTTCCCTTCTCCCTGCCGTGGCTGCGCCCGGCGGATGGCAGAGCCGCGCCTGAAAGCCGGAAAATGGCCGATGGCTTCATGGCGGTTGCCGTGCAGGGCGGGCAGGCCTTCTGGTCGGGCCGGTCCTATGCCGCGCTTGCCCGCGAAGGCTTCATGAAAAACCCGGTCGCGCACCGGGCCGCCCGCATGGTGGCGGAGGCGTCGGCCTCGGTCCGCTGGCTGCTTTATGATGGCGATGAGGAACTGACCGATCACCCGCTTTTGGCGTTGCTTCTAAAACCGAGCGCCCATATGGGCGGGCCGGATTTTTTTGAGGCGCTTTATGGCCACCTCATGCTCGCCGGAAACGCCTATATCGAGCCGTTGACGGTGGGCGGGCGGCTGCGAGAGCTGCATCTTCTGCGGCCCGACCGGGTCAGCATCGTCGAAGGGCCGGATGGTTGGCCGGTAGCCTATGACTACCGCGCCGAAGGCCGCGCCGCGCGGCGCATCGCCGCCGAGCGCGACGGGCTGGGGCTTCTGCATGTGAAACTTTTCCATCCGCTCGATGATCGGGCGGGTTTTGCGCCGCTCGCCTCCGCGGGTGCGGCGCTCGATCTCCACAATGCCGCCAGCCAGTGGAACAAACGCCTGCTCGACAATTCCGCCCGGCCTTCCGGGGCGCTGGTCTATCAGCCGAAGGAGGGCGGCAATCTCTCCACCGAGCAATATGAGAGACTGAAGCGTGAATTGGAGGAAGGCTATCAGGGCGCGATGAATGCCGGCCGTCCGCTGCTGCTGGAGGGCGGGCTTGACTGGAAGGCCATGGGTCTTTCGCCGCGCGACATGGATTTTCTGGAGGCCCGCAACGGGGCGGCGCGCGATATCGCGCTTTCGCTCGGCGTGCCGCCGATGCTGATCGGCATTCCCGGCGACAATACCTATGCCAATTACCAGGAGGCGAACCGCGCCTTTTATCGCCTCACCGTGCTGCCGCTGGTTTATCGCACGGCGGCACGGCTCTGCGGCTGGCTTTCTCCGGTCTTCGGCCCGGGGTTGAGGCTCGAACCCGATCTCGACAAGATTGCCGGGCTTGCCGGCGAGCGGGATGCGCTCTGGTCTCGCATCGGCGCGGCCTCGTTCCTGAGCGACGAGGAAAAGCGCGAAGCCGTCGGTTATTGATCGCCGTCCGGCGGGATCGAAACCCCGGTTTCCTGTTCAATCATTTTCTGAAGAACCGGACTCTCTTTGTGAGGTGTTCCGCCCAAGCTTCTCCGAAGATTCGCAAAATCATCCGGCGCAGGCGCGCAAAAAACGCCTGCGTGCGACGCGGCGCGTCCGCCCGATGACAACATCCTAGAACGGAATGATTACCCATGTCTGAATTCGCCAATGAGGCCGGCATCTGGGCCGCCCGCATCACCGGCGCCGTGGCGGGCGCGGGTGTATCGCTCGTTTATCTCCTGCCGAAAAGCAAACGCGAGGCTGCGAGCCGGTTCATCACCGGCGTTTCCTGCGGCATGATCTTCGGCGGGCCTATCGGCTTGTGGATCGTGCAGCAGCTCGATATCGCCGGCGCGCTTTCGGGCCGGGAAATCATGGTGGCGGGTTCCGCCGCCGCCAGCATGGGCGCGTGGTGGGGGCTGGGCCTGCTGGTGCGCATCGCCGATCGTTACAGCGCCCGTCCACGCGGCTGACATTCCCCTTCACATCGCAGGAGTTACCCATGCACGTCTATCGCGGGCCGCGTCCCGCCACGCGCAAATTCGCCAGTCTGGAGCTGCGCGGCATAACCGTCGACGGCACCTTTTCCGGTTATGCCAGCGTCTTCGGCGAGGTCGATCTCGGTCAGGATGTCATCGAGCGCGGCGCTTTCCGCCGCTCCATCGAGGAGCGGGGCGCAGCCGGCATCCGCATGCTCTACCAGCACGATCCGGCCGAGCCTATCGGCGCTTGGCGCACCATCCGCGAAGACGAGCGCGGCCTTTATGTCGAGGGCGTTCTTGCCCCCGGCGTTGCCCGCTCCCGCGAGGTGCATTCGCTGATGAAGACCGGGGCGCTGGATGGGCTGTCCATCGGCTTTCGCACCGTACGTTCCGGCAAGGCGGCGAACCAGGGTGTCCGGCGCATTCTGGAAGCCGATCTGTGGGAAATCTCGGTCGTGACCTTTCCGATGCTTCCCTCGGCGCGGGTTTCCGACGTCAAGCATGCCCGCTTCTTCCGCGACCGCGAGACCGAACTGGTGCGCAGCATGCGCCGCGCCGCCCGCTCGCTGTTCGACACAACCTTCAAACGCTGACCGCAAAGATATCAACGAACAAGGAAAACCAGATGACGGAACAGATGACGAAACCAGCCCCGATGACCGCCGCGCCGCAGGTGAAGGCCGTACCCGATACGGTGACGGCCGCCTTCGACGAGTTCATGGAGGCTTTCGAGGTCTTCCGCGAAACCAACGACCAGCGGCTTGCCGATATCGAGCGCAAGATGGGCTCTGATGTCGTGACCCGCGACAAGCTCGACCGCATCGACAGGGCGCTCGACGACAACCGCAAAATCATGGACGACCTGGCGCTCAAGAAAGCGCGCCCCGCGCTTGGCCGCAAGGATGCGCTTTCCCACGATGCCGAGGAACACAAGGCCGCTTTCGAGGCCTATATCCGTCGCGGCGAGGAGGGCGCGCTGCGCGATCTGGAGGCCAAGGCCTTTGCCGGTTCGACCGGGGCCGATGGCGGTTTTCTGCTGCCGAACGAGACGGATGGCGAGATCGGCCGGCGCATGACGGCGATTTCGCCGATCCGGGCGCTGGCGACCGTGCGGCAGGTTTCGGCCGCCGTTTTGAAGAAACCCTTCTCGCCCGGCGGCATGACGACCGGCCGGGTTTCCGAGACGGCGGCACGCCCGCAGACGGCAACGCCGCAGCTTGCCGAACTGTCCTTTCCGACCATGGAGCTCTACGCCATGCCGGCCGCGACTCAAGGGTTGCTGGATGACGCGGCAGTCGATATCGGAGCCTGGATCGCCTCCGAAGTTGACATTGCTTTTGCCGAACAGGAGGCCGCCGCCTTCATCGCCGGCGATGGCGTGAACAAGCCCAAGGGTTTCCTCTCCTACACCGCCGTCGCCAATGATGGCTGGAGCTGGGGCAATATCGGGTATGTCGCGACTGGCGTTTCGGCCGGTTTCGCCTCCGCCGGGCCGATGGATGTGCTGCTCGACGCCGTTTATGCGCTGAAGGCCGGCCACCGCCAGAACGGAACCTTCCTGATGAACCGCAAGACGCAAGGGGCGCTGCGCCGGTTCAAGGATACCAGCGGCGCCTATCTCTGGCATCCGCCGGCCGCCGCCGGCCAGCCGGCCTCGCTGATGGGCTTTCCGGTGACGGAAGCGGAGGACATGCCGAACGTGGCGGCCAACAGCTTTGCCATCGCCTTTGGCGATTTCCGCGCCGGCTATCTCGTCGTTGACCGCACCGGGGTGCGCATCCTGCGGGATCCCTATTCGGCCAAACCTTACGTGCTGTTCTACACCACCAAACGCGTGGGCGGCGGCGTGCAGAATTTCGAGGCGATCAAGCTGGTGAAATTCGGGGTGAACTGAACCTCGACGGTGCCGCTCCTTTCTTCTCCCCCACGGGGAGAAGAAATTCGTTGCGCCCGCTCGCTCATCCAGCCTTTATTGCCGTCACCCCGGAGACCCCATGACCTATGCCCTCATTCATCCGCCGCAGGCGGAGCCGCTGACGCTTGCCGAGGCGAAGGCGCATCTGCGTCTCGACAGCGGCGATGAGGACGCGCTTCTTGCCGCGCTCATCCGCACCGCCCGCGAGCATCTGGAACGCACGACCGGACTTTGCCTGATCCGCCAGACCTGGCGGCTTTATCTCGACCGGTGGCCTGAGAACGGTGTGATTCTGATTGGCAGGACACCGGTGCAAGCCATCGAAACCATACTGGTTTTTGACGGCGAGGGGCGCCCGGCGGACATTACCGCCGGGGAAAAATTGCTCGATGGCGCGGCGCGTCCCGCAAGGCTGTGGCTGCGCGATCCGCCAGCCCCTGGACGGGCGATGAACGGCATCGAGATCGATTTCATCGCCGGTTACGGCGAGGCGGGAACGGATGTGCCCGACACGTTGAAACGCGCCATGCTGATACATGTGGCGCAGATGTTCGCACTTCGCGGCGCGGTCGCCCCGGAAAACCAGCCCGCCGCTGTTCCCGCCGGCTACGAGCGGCTGGTGGCGCCCTTCTGCCGTCTGGGGCTTTGAGACATGAACCTTGTTTTTCTCGATCCCGGCAGGCTGACCGCGCGGCTGGAACTGGAGGTGCGGACCGAAACGCCGGACGGGCAGGGCGGTGCTGCGGAAAGCTGGAATTTCCTGCGCTCGCTCTGGGTTGCGATCGAACCCCTTTCCGAGGCATCTCATGAAAGGGCCTCGGCCGAGGGCGTGACGATCACCCACCGCGTCTGGCTGGCTTACCGTGGCGACATCGCCCCCGGCATGCGCTTTCTCAAGGGCCGCCGCATTCTGGCGATCCGGGCGGTCATTGACCCGGATGAAACACGCCGCTTCATCGTCTGCCGCTGTGAGGAGGAAAGCCGATGAGCGCCGCAAACCTGCTTCTTCAGGCGATTTTCGCGCGACTGACGGGCGATGCGGCGCTGACGGCGCTCATCCCCGGCGGTGTCGTCGACCGGCTTTTGCCGCGCGCGGTTCTGCCGTGCATCGTTATCGATGATCTCGAAAGCCGTGACTATTCGACGGCGACGGAAAGGGCCGAGGAGCATTTCCTGTCGCTGCATATATGGAGCGACGCCAATGGCCGCAGGGGTGCAGGCGAAATCGTCGACCGGGTGACGATCCTGCTCGATGATGCCGCGCTGCCGATTGCCGGCGTCTCTCTCGTCAACCTGCGGCTTCTTTCCAGCCGCTCGAGGCGCGAGGCGAAGTCCCGGAACTTCATCGCGGAGATGCGTTTCAGGGCGGTGACGGAGTAGCGCCGTTTCAGGCGCTTTGCCTGCGTACGGTTTTCCACAGAAGGACAAGCAGCACGAACGAAATGGCGATCAGCACGGCGGCGATGCCAAGCATGGCCGCCACCCCGCCGCGCTCCAGCGCCAGCGTGAAAATAACGGGTGCAACGGCGATGGCGAGGTTTTGCGGCAGCGAGATGCGCGCCGCCTGAAGACCGTATTCCCCCGGGGAAAACACCGCCAGCGGCAAAACGGCCCGGCTGACGGTGAGCACGCCGGCGCCGAAACCGAAAAGCACGATGAAGCCTATGAAGGCCGGTATGGCCGGGGCAAAGGCCAGCAACAGCAGCAGCGACAGGAGCAGAAGACAGAGGCCGATCATGGCGGTAAGAAAGGGACCGCCGCGTTTTCCCAGTAGGAAATCCAGCCCGCGCGCCGTAATTGCCAGCAGGCTGCGCGCCGATGCCAGCTGCACCGCAAGCGATTGCGTTGCGCCCGCCTGAACCAGCAGCAGCGGCAAGAGCGGCGACAGGCCGAAGGTCGTAAAGGCGCAGATTGTCGTCATGGCCGCCAGAAGCAGAAAAGCCCGGCGTGTATCGACCGGCGAAGACGAAGGAGCGTCGGATGTCTGCCGATGCGATTCCTTGTGGGGCGGACGGGCGGGAAGGACAAAGAGATAGAGGGGCAGAAGCACGAATATCTGCAGGCAGGCATAGAGCAGAAGTGTGCCGCGCCAAGCGAGATGCTGTTCAACAAACGCGGTGAGGGGCAGAAAAACCGCCCCCGAAAGCCCGGTGAACAGCATCAGAAGCGTCAGCAACCGGCCGCTTTCCGCGCCCACGCGCTCCACCACCGCCGTATGGGCAGCTGTCGTCAACCCGCAGGTCGCGGCCAGACCCATGACGGCCCAGCCGAAAAGATAACTTGCGATATCGCTCGAAACGGCAAGCACGGCAAAACCGACGGCGAACAGCACGGAACCGGCCGTCAGCACGGGGGCCGCGCCGCGGCGGACGAGCATTCTTCCCAGCAGCGGGCCGCAAAGCGCGCTGATCAGCATCATGATGGTGAGGCCGGCAAAAACGACCTCATTGCCGATCGCCAGTTCGCCGCCAATGCGCGGCGCAAGAACGGCCAGCATATCGAAACCGGTGCCCCAACTCACGATCTGCCCGAGCGCAAGCACGCCGATAAGGCGCGCGCGGGACGTCAGGGTGGCAGCGTCGGACATGGCAAGATCGCTGAATGCGAGAGGAAGAAACATTTTTGGTCGCAGGCCCGCAACACCCTGCAACCGCAATCGAAACGGAAGGAAACATGATGGTGGCGCAGAAGGGCAAGGATTTTCTGCTGAAATTCAACAATACCGGAACATATGTCACTGTTGCCGGGCTCAGAACCAAGCGGCTGGCCTTCAACGCCCAGGCGGTGGACATTACCGATGGGGAAAGCGCCGGTCGCTGGCGCGAGTTGCTGGCGGGTGCTGGCGTGCAGAGAGCCGCGCTGACGGCATCGGGCATCTTCAAGGATGCGGCTAGCGATGCACTGGTGCGCGGCGCATTTTTCGCCGGCACCATTCCGGGCTGGCAGATCGTCATTCCCGATTTCGGCACCATTGCCGGCCCGTTTCAGATCGTGGCGCTCGAATATTCCGGCCGCCACGATGGCGAGGTGCAATTCGAGATCGCGCTGGAATCGGCCGGTCTTCTCAATTTCGGAGCGTTGTGATGGCTGAGCGTTTGCGTTACGGGCGGGCGAACCGCCATCGCGGCGAGATCGAAGCGCTGATCGACGGCGAAAGGCGCATTCTCTGCCTGACGCTCGGGGCTCTCGCCGAACTCGAAACCGCCTTTGCAGCAGAGGACCTCACCGCGCTCGCCGAACGTTTCGCGAGCGGCCGCATGAAGGCGGCCGACATGATTAGAGTGATAGGCGCGGGCCTGCGAGGTGCGGGCAATGTCTTTTCCGACGACGATGTGGCCGCCGCCACGGTGGAAGGCGGCATTGCCGGCCATGCCGCCATTGTCGCCGATCTTCTGACCGCGACCTTCGGCGGCCTGAAAGGTGAGACGCCACCGGACCCTTGAGCGCCGCAGCAGGCGAAGCGACGCCGCGCCCGTTCCCCTGGGAGGCGGTTGTCCATGCCGGCTTCTGCCTGCTGCGGCTCTCCTCAGAAACCTTCTGGCGGCTGACCCCGCGGGAATTCTTCGCGATGACGGGCGGCAACGCCGTTCCCCGCGGCCCCGACCGTCCGGCGATGGAAGCGATGATGCGGCGGTTTCCGGATCGGTGAGTTAATTCCCTAAAACGATCAAGCATTTCAAAAATTTATGGTTCCGATTTGAATCAGAAAGGCAAGCGCGATGGCGGGCGAAGGATCGATGGCGGAAAACCGGCAAGAGGCGGAGGCGTTGTCGGAGGCGATGGGCGATCTCGAACGCCGGTCTGAGCGGTTCGGGGCGGCCCTGTCCTCGGCCCTGCAGGCGGCGACGGCGGGCGGCAAAGGGCTGGATGACGTCTTGCGCGGGTTGGGGCAGCGGTTGTCCGGCATTGCGCTCTCTGCCGGTCTGAAACCGCTTGAGGGCATGATTGGCAATGCCGTCAGCGGGCTGTTGAGCGGCGGTGGTTCGCTGTTCGCCTTTGCCGATGGCGGTGTGCCGGGACGCGGCATCACGCCCTTTGCCGATGGCGGCGTCGTTTCCAGCCCCGCCTTTTTTCCGATGGGCGGCGGGCTTGGCCTGATGGGCGAGGCGGGGGCGGAAGCGATCCTGCCGCTGAAGCGCGGTTCGGATGGCGCTCTCGGCGTTGCCGCGCCGTCGGGCGGCGGCGGGGCGCAGATCGTTTTTAACGTGACGGCGACGGATGCTGCGAGCTTTCGGAAAAGCGAAGGCCAGATCGCCGCCATGCTGGCGCGCAGCGTCGGGCGCGGCCAGCGCGGATTGTGACGCGCTCTTTTCCCAGACCACAGAAAAGAATCCAGGAACAACGACATGGCGGCATTTCATGAAGTGCGGTTTCCGCTGCGGCTTGCGCTCGGCGTCAGCGGCGGGCCGGTGCGCCGAACCGATATCGTTAACCTCTCCAATGGCCGCGAAAGCCGCAACCAGCGCTGGAGGAACGCCAGACGCAGCTATGACGCCGGGTCCGGTATCCGCTCCATCGCCGATCTTTATGAGGTGCTTGCCTTTTTCGAGGCGCGGCGCGGCGAACTATATGGCTTTCGTTTTCGCGACCCTGTGGATTTCAAATCCTGCCCGCCGGGGAAGACGCCCGCCGCGACCGATCAGAAGATCGGCACCGGTGACGGGACGACAGCAGGTTTTCACTTGCGGAAGATCTATGCCGATGCGGGCGGCGCGTTCTCCCGGCGGATCGAGAAGCCGGTCGAAGGCTCGGTCATGGTTTCGGTCGAGGGGGTGAAGGTTGAAGCGGCTGATGTGGCGGTCGATCATGTAACCGGCATGATCGTGTTCCGGGCGGGGCGGGTTCCGCACGCCGGCGCCGCGATCCGCGCCGGTTTCGAATTCGACGTGCCGGTCCGCTTCGGGATCGACCGTATCGACGTGAATCTGACCGCTTTCGAGGCGGGCCGCATTCCCTCAATTCCACTGATGGAAATCCTGCCATGAAAACCATTCCCGCCGCGCTTGCGGAGCATCTCAAGGCCGATGCGACGACGACATGCCATTGCTGGAAGGTGACACTGAAAGATGGTGCGGTGATTGGTTTTACCGATCATGACGAGGCGATTTCGTTTGCCGGCACCTCCTACCTTGCCGCCAGTGGCTTTTCTGCCAGCGATAGCGAGGGCGAAACGGGGCTCGGCGCAGGCGTCGGGGAGGTGGCGGGTGGTTTTTCGAGCGAGGCGATTGCCGAGGGCGATCTGGCCGCCGGACGTTTCGATGGCGCGAGGGTGGAGCTTTTCCTCGTCAACTGGCAGGCGCCCGAGCAGCATGTGCTGCTGAACAGGCGCGAGATTGGCGAGGTGACGCGGGCCGGCGGGGCGTTTCGCGCCGAGCTGCGCAGCCTCGCCCACCGCCTCAGCCAGCCGCAGGGCAGGGTCTATGGGCGGCGCTGCGACGCCGCCCTTGGCGACGGGCGTTGCGGCGTCGATCTGGCGCGCTTTACCGGGCACGGCCGCGTGGCGGCGGTGGACGCCTCGGGCGGCCTGATCGTCTCCGGGCTAGATGCCTTTGCCGATGATTTCTTCAGCCGGGGGAAGCTGCATTTTCTGACCGGCCCGCTCGCCGGCAAGGGGTTTGATCTCGACGGGCAAGAGCGACGAGACGGCGGGGTGCTTCTGTCCTTCTGGCTGCCGCCGGAACAGACGCCTTCGCCGGGAGACACGTTTTCCGTCACCGCCGGCTGCGACAAGAGTTTTTCCACCTGCCGGGCAAAATTCGCCAACCATCTGAATTTTCGTGGTTTTCCGCATCTTCCGGGGTCGGATTTCGCCTATTCCTATGCCGCAGGCGGCGAGAGCCATGACGGCGGGGCGCTGTTTTCATGAGCGATACCGGCGAAAGAGTGCTGGCGCTCGCCGAAGGCTGGATCGGCACGCCCTATCGGCATCAGGCTTCGTTGAAGGGTGTCGGTTGCGATTGCCTCGGCCTCATTCGCGGCGTCTGGCGAGACCTTTACGGCCTCGAACCGGAATTGCCGCCGCCCTATGCGCCCGATTGGGCCGAACGCGGCGGCGAGGACCGGCTGATGGCGGCGGCAAGACGCCATTTTCCGGCGGTGTCGGGCATGGAAGAGGCAAGGCCGGGAGACCTGCTCCTGTTTCGCTGGCGGGCCGATGCGGCGGCCAAGCATCTCGGCATTCTGGCCGGGCCGCAGCATTTCATCCATGCCTATGAACAGGCGGCGGTCGTGCGTTCGGCGCTGGTGCCGGGCTGGCGGCGGCGCATCGCCGGCGTTTTCCGTTTTCCCGATCCCTGATTTTTCGAGGCAAGCATGGCGACAATCGTTTTTCAGGCGGCGGGTGCGGCACTCGGCGGCATTTTCGGTCCTTTGGGCGCAGTAATCGGCCGGGCGGCCGGGGCGCTGGCGGGCAATGCCATCGACCACACGCTGCTTTCCAACGGGCGGACGGTAACGGGCGCGCGGCTCTCGACCGCGCGCATTCCGGGGGCGGATGAGGGCGCGGCGATCAACCGGCTTTATGGCGCAGCAAGGATCGGCGGCACGTTGATCTGGGCGACGCGTTTTGAAGAAAGCGTCGAGGTGGAGCGCCGTGGCGGCAAGGGCAACCGTGGGCCGAAGGTCGAAACCTTCAGTTATTTTGCCAACGTCGCCATCGGCCTTTGCGAAGGTGAGGCGGCCATGGTGCGGCGTGTCTGGGCCGATGGGCGGGAGTTGGACCTGAGCGCCATCGAGATGCGTTTTTATCCCGGCAGCGAGACACAAATGCCCGATCCGTTGATCGAGGCGAAGCAGGGGGCGGGCAATGCGCCGGCCTTTCGCGGACTGGCCTATGTGGTCTTCGAACGCCTGCCGCTCGACGGCTTCGGCAACCGCATTCCGCTGATGCAGTTCGAAGTGGTGCGGCCTGTCGGGCGGCTGGAAAAATCCATCCGCGCCATCACCGTCATTCCTGGCGCCACCGAGCATGGATACGCCACCGCGCAGGTTTGCGAACGCACGGGCATCGGCCAAAGCCGCATCATGAACCGCAACGGCCTGACCGCTTCGACCGACTGGCAGGCGGCAATCGACGAATTGCAGGCGCTCTGCCCTAATCTTGAGAGCGTGGCGCTGGTGGTGAGCTGGTTCGGCACGGATATGCGGGCGGGGGAATGCCGCATTCTGCCGGGCGTGGAAGTGGTCGGTCGGGATGGGGAAACCACGCCCTGGTCGGTCGCCGGCCTGTCGCGCGATGAGGCGCATCCTGTCAGCCATCATGGCGGCGGCCCGGCCTATGGCGGCACGCCGAACGACGAAAGCGTGTTGCAGGCGATAGCCGATCTCACGGCGCGCGGCCTTCGGGTGTGCCTTTACCCCTTCGTGATGATGGATGTTCCCATCGGCAATCGGCTGCCGGACCCCTATGGCAAAAGCGAGCAGGACGCCTATGCCTGGCGCGGGCGCATCACCTGCTTTCCCGCCCCCGGCAGAGCCGGCTCTGCGGATCGGAGCGCGGGTGCAAGGGCGCAGGTTTCCGCCTTCTGCAACCGCGATGAAGGCTACCGTCGCATGGTGCTGCACTATGCGGCGCTGGCGGCCCGGGCGGGTGGGGTGGATGCCTTCCTGATCGGCTCGGAGCTGCGTGGGCTGACGGCGCTGAGAGACGAGAACGACGCCTTTCCCTTCGTGGCGGAATTGGTACGGCTGGCGGGCGATGTGCGGGCGATATTGGGGCCGGCGGTGAAGCTGACCTATGCGGCGGACTGGAGCGAATATTTCGGCCACCAGCCGGCGGACGGTTCGGGCGACGTATTCTTCCATCTCGATCCGCTCTGGGCGAGCCCGAATATCGACGCCATCGGCATCGACAATTACATGCCGCTTTCCGACTGGCGCGACGGGGATTCCGCAAACGGCAATCCGGACGGCATGACCGGCCCGGACGATGTGAGCGCCTTCCGCCGCACTATTACGGCGGGAGAGGGGTTCGACTGGTATTATGCCAGCGATGCGGACCGCGCTGCGCGGCTGCGCACGACGATTACCGACGGGCTGAAGGGCAAGGCGTGGGTGTTCCGTTACAAGGACCTGCGCAACTGGTGGGGAAACCTCCACTACGACCGGGTGCGGGGTGTGGAGAAAACCACGCCGACGGCATGGGCGCCGCGCTCGAAGCCCATCTGGTTCACTGAACTCGGTTGCCCGGCGGTGGACAAGAGCGCGACGCGCCCCAATGTCTTTCCCGATCCGAAATCGGCGGAAAACGCCTTTCCCTATTTTTCCCGCCGCAACCGCGCCGACAGCCAGCAGCGACGGTTTCTGGAGGCGCATCTCGACCATTGGGGAAAAGGCGATGCGGCGATGGTCGATGCAGGCAGGGTCTATCTGTGGACCTGGGATGCAAGGCCCTTTCCCGCCTTTCCGCAGAATGGTGCGGCCTGGAGCGATGGCGGCAACTGGCGCACCGGCCACTGGCTGAACGGAAGGCTGGGCACCGCAACGCTTTCCGATGCCATCGCCGCCATCCTCGCCGATCACGGCTTTTCCGACTTCGACGTTTCGGCCGTCAGCGGCGATCTGGGAGGTTATGTGCAGGGCGACGTGACCTCGGCCCGCAACCTCCTTGAGCCGCTGATGGCAGCGTTTCAGGTGGATGTGACGGAAGATGGCGGAACCCTGCGCTTCCGCTCCCGCAATACGGCGGTCTTGCCGGTGCGGGATATTGTCGTGCTGGCCGATCTGGAGGACGAGCCGCTCTGGTCGGAAAATCGCGGCCATGACAGCGATTTCGCGGCTGAAGCCGTGCTGACGTCTTTCAACCTGGCGCTGGATTACGAGCAGGCAAGTGTAAGGTCCCGCCGCATCGACAACGCCGGCAGCCGGGTGATGCGGCTCGATCTCAACGCTGCCCTGCCTGCGGAAACGGCGGAAGCCGCTGTCGAGGCGTTGTTGCGCGACAACCGGCAGGCTCGGCGCAGCCTGCGCTTTGCTCTGCCGCCTGGCGATATCGCGCTTGAACCGGGTGATTGTATTCGTCTGCCGGAAGGGGCTTTTCCACAGGCGCCGGCAGGGCGGTTTCTGGTCAGCCGGATCGAGGACGGCGCGGTGCGGCAGGTGGAGGCGCGGGCTTTTTCCGCTGTCTTTCCGGTCTTTGCCGGCGGCGCGGAGGAACGGCGCAGCAGCGGCGCAAGCGGAGCGGAAGGTTTCGCCCCGGAGGTGCTGTTTCTCGATCTGCCCTACCATGACGGCACTGCGCCGGAGGATTCGGCGCGGATTGCGGCGCTTGCCAAGCCCTGGCGGCCAATCATCATTTCCGCGTCGCCGGGCAGGGAAGGTTACGGGCAGCGCGTGCTGCTGGACCGGCCGGCGATGATCGGCGCGCTGGCGATGCCGTTGACATCGGGCCCTTCCGGCCGCTTCGACCGGAAAAACACCGTCTTCGTCGATCTGCCCTTCGGCGAGGTATCGTCGGCCGGGGAGCTTTCGGTGCTGAATGGCGACAACCGTCTCGCCATCAAGGCGGCGAACGGCGTGTGGGAAATCGTCGCCTTTGCAAAGGCCGAGGAAATAGCACCCGCACGCTGGCGGCTCTCCGCTCTTCTGCGGGGACTGGCCGGCACGGAAGATGCGCTCGCCGCAGGCGCGCCGAAAGGTGCGCCGGTGGTGGTTCTGGATGCGGCGGTGCGGCCTCTCGGTCTTGCCGCGAGCGAGCGCGGACGACGCCTGAACTGGATTGCGGAAGCTGCCGGAATGGCGGGCGCACCCAGCGGTCCTTCTGCCTTCGAGGGCGGCTTGCGGGCGCTGACACCGCTCGCGCCGGTGCATCTTGCCGCCGAACGGCGCAGGGACGGCGTTTTCATCGGGTGGAAACGCCGGGGCCGGGTGGAGGCCGACGGCTGGGATGCGAGCGACATCCCGCTGGACGAACCCTTCGAGCTCTATCGCATCGAGGTGCTGGACGGCGAGACCGTGCGGAGGGTGGCGGAGGTTTCGCAACCCTTCTGGTTTTACGCCGCCGCAGACGAACTCACAGATTTCCCGGCATTGCGGGATCACATTTCCGTGCGTGTCCGAATGCTCGGTCGCGCGGTGCCCTCGGGCGTGGTGGCGCAGGCCACCCTCCCGATCTGACATATGCCTGAAAAACAACACAAAGGATGAGACGATGGACAGCACCAAAGCATGGTATCAATCGCGCACGATCTGGGGCGCCCTGGTCGCGGTTTTCGCACCGCTTTTCAGCATTGCCGGCCTCGATCTGCCCGCCGGTCTGCAAGGCGAACTTGCGGACGGGCTGGTGACGGTTGCGGGCGGAATCGGCGGTCTGGTCGCACTTTACGGCCGTCTTTCGGCGACCAGCGCCATTCGCTGACAGCGCCCACGACGCCGCCGTTCCCGCCATGCGCCCATGCGGCGGGGGCGGCATTCATTTGCCATTCAGACGCTTTGCGCTACATATTCGCTCACAATAAGGTTCGAGACGCACCCGGTTTTTGGAAGTTTGTAGAATGGCATCACCTCTCATCATCGCGACGCTTGCAGCCGGGCTTTCCGGTTTCACGGCGCCCGAGGCTGATCTGCAGGGCCATTACATTCTGGCGGCGAGCGATTGCGGCGCAGCCGTCGCCCGCGTGGTGCGCGAAACCGGTGGTCAGCTGCTTTCGGTCTATCCTTCCGGTGACGGTCAGTCCTGTGTCGTCACCGTTCTCGTCCAGGGCAATGGCGAACGCCCGCGCAAGGTAACGATGCGCGTGCCGATGTAGCTTGCCCGCATCGCTGAAATATCGGAAAACAACCCGACACATGTAGCATGACCGGCCACCCGCGTGGGCCGGGACGGAAGGAAAGGGCGGACAATGCGTATTCTCGTTGTTGAGGACGATGCTAATCTCAATCGTCAGCTGACCGATGCGCTGAAAGAAGCCGGTTATGTTGTCGATCAGGCATTCGACGGCGAGGAAGGCCATTACCTCGGCGATACCGAGCCCTATGACGCCATCGTTCTCGATATCGGTCTGCCGCAGCTCGACGGCATCACCGTCGTTGAAAAATGGCGTGCGGCCGGCAAGGCCATGCCGGTGCTCATCCTCACCGCCCGCGACCGCTGGAGCGACAAGGTCGCCGGCATCGATGCCGGCGCCGACGATTACGTCACCAAGCCTTTCCATGTCGAAGAAGTGCTTGCCCGCGTGCGCGCGCTCATCCGCCGCGCCGCCGGCCACGCCTCTTCCGAACTGGTCTGCGGCCCTGTCCGGCTCGACACCAAATCCTCCAAGGCGACCGTCAACGGCACGACGCTGAAGCTCACCTCGCACGAGTTCCGGCTGCTATCGTATCTGATGCACCACATGGGCGAGGTCGTCTCGCGCACGGAGCTGGTAGAGCACATGTACGATCAGGATTTCGACCGCGATTCCAACACCATCGAGGTGTTTGTCGGACGTTTGCGCAAGAAGATCGGGGTTGATCTGATCGAGACGATCCGTGGTCTCGGTTACCGGATGCAAGCGCCGGCAGATGCGAAGTAATTCCCTCACCGCCCGCGTTCTGCTGCTCGCCTCGCTCTGGTCGGTGCTGGCGCTGGTGGTGATCGCCGTCGTGATCTCGACGCTTTACCGGCAGGGAGTGGAGCGCAGCTTCACCGATCTTCTGCGGGCGCAGCTTTACAACGTCATCAATTCCGTGACGATTTCCAACGAGAACACGCTGGCCGGCAGCCCGCAGCTCGGCGATCTGCGCTTTTCGCAACCCGATACCGGCTGGTACTGGGTTGTCGAGCCGCTCGGCAATTTTCAGACCGCGCCACTGGTGTCATCGTCGCTCGGCGTCTCCACTTTGCCGGTGCCGAGCATTCTCGATGCGCCCTTCGACAACCGCTATGAGCGCTTTTATGCCGTGACCGACGAGGCGGGTAATCAGGTGCGCGTGGCGGAAACCGAAGTCGTGCTGGATGGCGAAGGGCGCGCGGCGCGTTTCCGTGTCTCCGGCAATCTGAACGTCGTGGAAGACGATGTGCGCGATTTCTCCAACAGCCTCTACTTGGCGCTGGCGGTCTTCGGTGTCGGCAGTCTCGTCGTCAACGGCCTTGCCATTCTCTACAGTCTGCGGCCGCTCGATCAGGCCCGCGTGGCGCTCGGCAAGATCAGGGGCGGGGAGGCGGAAAGCCTCGAAGGCGAATTCCCGCGTGAAATCCAGCCGCTGGCCAATGAGGTCAATGCGCTGATCGACAGCAATCGCCGCCTCGTGGAGCGCGCCCGCATGCAGGTCGGCAATCTGGCGCATTCGCTGAAGACGCCGATCGCCGTTCTTCTGAACGAGGCCCGCACGCTGGAGCCGCAGCATGGCGATCTGGTGCGGGCGCAGGCAGATGCCATGCAGGCGCAGGTGCAATCCTATCTCTCCCGCGCCCGCATCGCGGCCCAGCGCGGCTCGATCCTTGCCCGCGTCGAAGCGGAGCCGGCGCTGGAACGGCTGGTGCGGGTGATGCGCCGTCTGAACCCGGACAAGCAGTTCATTCTGAACATTGACGAGGCCGGCGCCGTGCTCGGTATGGAACAGCAGGATCTGGAAGAGGTCGTCGGCAATCTCCTCGAAAATGCCGCGCGGTTTGCCCAGACGCGTGTGGTCATCACGCTCGCCGCTGGCACGCACCCGTCCCCCGATGCGGAAATCGCCCGTCGCGCCTGGGTGGAACTGACGGTGGAGGATGACGGACCGGGGCTTGAGCCGGAACAGATAAGCGAAGCGATGAAGCGCGGGCGGCGGCTGGACGAGAGCCGGCCGGGCACGGGCCTTGGATTGTCGATCGTTTCTGAGGTGGTGTCAGAGTACCATGGCCGCTTTTCGTTGTCGCGCAGCGGCATCGGTGGGCTGAAAGCCGATCTGATTTTGCCCGGCCTTTCGAAAGAGCTTGCGTGAGGCAAGAAAAAAGGCAAGAAATTCAATGGCGATATATTAGGTGCAATGCGGTAGGAAAGAGGACAGGGTTTGGTTGACGTGTATGATGGCTGTCGCTCCGTGACGATGCGCTCGCTGGTGTCACGCCCGGCGCTTGTCTCGATCCTGTGCGTATCGATGCTAAGCGCCTGCACCACCACGGGCACCCGCCCGGCGGGCGGCGGCCTGTTCGGCCGCTCGTCGCAGCCCTCGACGCCGTTTCTTGCCAACCTGCAAGGCGGCATCATCGGGCGAAGCGGCGTTGAGCTCGACAGGGGTGACCAGACCAAGGCGCTGGAAGCCGAATATAAGGCGCTGGAAGCGGCGCCCGTCGGCACGCCGGTTTCCTGGGCCGGCGATGACGCCAAGGGACAGGTGGTCGCCAATGCGCCCTATCAGGTCGGCAACCAAAATTGCCGGCAATATTCGCACACCCTGACGGTCGACGGACGTGAAACCAAAGTGCGCGGCGCAGCATGCCGTAATGCCGACGGAAGCTGGTCGCCTCTCACGTAATGACTTTGCGTAAAATACTTTGACGTAAATCAAGGTCACGGGCCTTTTGCGATGACAGGAAGAGGCATGGCGGTGCAGCCGGGAGAGGGTCTGCGGTGCGGCGTGATGTCTCAAATTCGCGTCATCCCCACGCTTCGTGTTTCCATGCGCCGCGCATTCGAGTAATTGAGCCTTATGTTCTGGATTGTCGTTGCGATATTGACGGCGGCTGTCGCCATCGTCCTGATGTACCCGCTGATGCGGAAGACCGAGGCGCCGCAGACGCGCCGCGACGGTGAAGTCGCCGTTTATCGCGACCAGCTGGCCGAACTGGACCGCGAACGCGCCGCCGGCCTCATCGGCGACACCGAGGCGGATTATGCCCGTGCCGAAATCGGCCGCCGGCTTCTCGCCGCCGCCGAAGCCGAGGAAACGCCGGCGAAAGAAAGCCGGTCGCGTCGACACCATCTCGCCACAAGCTTCATCACCCTTCTTCTGCCGGCGCTCGGCCTTTGTCTTTACGTCTGGAACGGTAGTCCGGATACGCCGGACATGCCGCTCGAGGCGCGTCTTGAAAATCCCGGCAACGATATGAACATGCTGGTGGCCCGCGCGGAACGGCATCTGGCGCAGAACCCTGAGGATGGCGCTGGCTGGGATATTCTGGCGCCGATCTATTTCAAGATGCAGCGCCTTGGCGATGCCGAGCTTGCCTACCGCAACGCGCTGCGCATCCAGGGGCCGAGTGCTGAACGGCTGACAGGCCTTGGCGAAACGCTGGTGGCCAGCAATGACGGTGTCGTTATCGAGGCCGCGCGCGACGCTTTTGCCGAGGCTGACCGGCTGAGCCCCGGTAATCCGCGCACCCGTTTTTATCTGGCGTTGGCGCTCGAACAATCGGGCAAGTCTGAGGAGGCGCAGTCGGCCTTTGCGGCCCTTGCCGCCGCCGCCCCCGCCGGTGCTCCGTGGCTGCCATTGGTGCAGGAACATATCGCCCGCACTGGCGGAAAAGCCGGAACAGGGCCAACTGCCGCCGATGTTGCGGCTGCCAAAGAGATGGCGCCAGCCGACCGGCAGGCGATGATCGAGGGCATGGTGGCGAGCCTCGACGCCAAGCTGAAGGATAACCCTGATGATTTCGAAGGGTGGATGCGCCTCATGCGCGCCTATTCCGTGCTGAAGAACGAGGCTAAGGCCGGTGAAGCCTTGCGGGCCGGCCTGCAGGCTTTCCCGCCGGAGGGCGAAGAGGGCAGGCAGCTTCTGGCGCTGGCGAGAGAACTGGGTGTTTCCGCCGGTCCGATCCGCATGAACGGGCAGCAGGATGCCGCGCCGCAGGGAGTGACGCAATGACCCGCAAACAGAAACGTCTGGCGATTATCGGCGGCGGAATGAGCTTCATTGTTGCAGCCGTGCTGCTGGTCATGTTCGCCTTCGGCCAGTCCATTGCCTATTTCTATATGCCGGCCGATCTGGAGAGGACGCCGGTCAACCCCGGCACCCGCATCCGCCTCGGCGGGCTGGTGGCGGAAGGCTCGATCAAGCGCGGCGAGGGCCGGACGGTCAGCTTCACGGTGACCGATGGCGAGGCAACCGTGCCGGTCAGCTATACCGGCATCCTCCCCGATCTTTTCCGCGAAGGGCAGGGCGTTGTGACCGAAGGCATGTTCGATGCCGCGACCCACGGTTTCGTGGCCGACAGTGTGCTGGCCAAGCACGACGAGAACTACATGCCGAAGGAAGTGGCCGACCGGCTGAAGGACAAGGGCCTGTGGCAGCATGCGGGAGACGGCGAGGAACCCGCCGCCGCAACGCCAGCGGCCAGCGCACCTTCTTCCGACAAGACCGGAGCGACCAGATGATCAACGAGATCGGCCATTATGTTCTGGTTCTGGCGCTCGGTGTGGGGCTGATTGTCTCAACGCTGCCGGTCATCGGCGCGCGCCGCAACGATCGGGCGCTGATGGATATCGCGTCCATCGGCTCGGTGCTGATGTTCCTTCTGGTCGGCCTGTCTTTTGCGGCACTGACGAGAGCCTATGCCGTTTCGGATTTTTCCGTGCGCAACGTCTGGGAAAACTCCCATTCGCTGATGCCGATGCTCTACAAGCTGACCGGCGTGTGGGGCAACCATGAAGGCTCGATGCTGCTGTGGCTGCTCATCCTGGTGTTTTTCAGCGCGCTCGTCGCCGCCTTCGGCCGCAACCTGCCGGAAACGCTCAAAGCCAATGTTCTTGCCGTACAGGCATGGATTTCCGTCGCTTTCCTGCTGTTCATCCTGCTCACCTCCAACCCGTTCCTGCGGCTGGAGCCGGTGCCCGCGGAGGGGCAGGACCTCAATCCCATTCTTCAGGATTTCGGCCTCGCCATCCATCCGCCGCTGCTTTATCTCGGTTATGTCGGCTTTTCCGTCTGTTTCTCCTTTGCCGTTGCGGCACTTCTGGAAGGACGCATCGACGCCGCCTGGGCGCGCTGGGTACGGCCGTGGACGCTCGCCGCATGGACCTTCCTGACCGCCGGCATCTCCATGGGCTCCTACTGGGCCTATTATGAACTCGGCTGGGGCGGCTGGTGGTTCTGGGATCCGGTGGAAAACGCCTCCTTCATGCCCTGGCTTGCCGGAACGGCGCTCTTACATTCAGCGCTGGTCATGGAAAAGCGCGAGGCGCTGAAGATCTGGACCGTGCTTCTGGCGATCATGACCTTTTCGCTGTCGCTGCTTGGCACCTTCCTCGTGCGCTCCGGCGTTTTGACCTCGGTGCATGCTTTCGCCACCGATCCGAGCCGCGGTATCTTCATTCTCGGCATTCTGACGATCTTTATCGGTGGCGCCTTCGCGCTGTTTGCGTGGCGTGCGCCGTCGCTCAAGGCAGGCGGCCTGTTCGCGCCGATCTCGCGTGAGGGATCGCTCGTTCTCAACAACCTGATCCTGACGGTCTCCACCGCGACCGTACTGATCGGCACGCTCTATCCGCTCATTCTGGAAACGCTGACGGGCGAAAAAATCTCGGTCGGCGCACCCTTCTTCAACCTCACCTTCGGCCTCCTGATGATCCCGATCCTGATCGTCACACCCTTCGGCCCGATGCTCGCCTGGAAGCGCGGCGATCTTCTCGGAGCCTTCCAGCGGCTTTATGTGGCCGCGGCGCTTGCCGCTCTTGCCGGGCTGACGCTGTGGTATATCGAAAATGGCGGCCCGGTGCTGGCAGCGCTTGGCATCGCGGCTGGTTTCTGGCTGATCTTCGGGGCTTTCACCGATCTCTGGTATCGCACCAACTTCGGCAAACTCGCCTTCGGCATTGCATTCCGCCGCCTGAAAGGCCTGCCGCGTTCGGCCTTCGGCACGGCGCTGGCGCATATGGGCCTCGGCATCACCGTGCTCGGCATCGTCATCGTGACCACTTTCGAAACCGAAACGGTGGTGGAGATGAAACAGGGCATGGTGGCGGAAGCGGGCGGCTACAGCCTGACCTTCGACGGCATCCGCCACGCCGTCGGCCCCAATTTCACCGAGGATCGCGGCCATTTCACCGTGCGCAAGGCGGGGGTGGAGGTGGCCGATGTCTGGTCGTCCAAGCGGCTCTATACCGCGCGACGCATGCCGACGACGGAAGCCGGCATTCTGACCTTCGGCCTCAGCCAGCTTTATGTCTCGCTTGGCGACCCCATGGCCGATGGCGGCATGGTGGTGCGCATCTGGTGGAAACCCTTCATCCTGTGCATCTGGGGCGGCACGCTGTTCATGATGGCGGGCGGTTTGATCTCGCTCTCCGACAGGCGATTGCGCGTAGGCGCGCCGACCCGCAAGGCAAAACCTGTACGGGCTGCAATGCCGGAGGCGGCGGAATGAGGGAGGTTGTGGCAGGGCTCACGCTCCTTCTCGTCCTCATGGTTACGTCATGGCCGGCCTTCGCCTTCAACCCCGACGAAGTGCTGAAAGACCCCGTGCTGGAGCAACGCGCCCGCAACCTCACGTCTCAGCTCCGCTGCATGGTCTGCCAGAACCAGTCCATCGATGACAGCAATGCCGAACTGGCGCGTGACCTGCGCGTCCTCGTGCGCGACCGGCTGGTTGAGGGTGACAGCGACAAGGCCGTCATCGATTATGTCGTGTCGCGTTACGGCGAATTCGTGCTCCTGAAACCGCGCCTCAGCCTTCGAACCGTGCTTTTGTGGGGCGCGCCCATCGGCCTCACCCTTGCCGGGATTTTCGCCGTCTTCGTGTTTTCGCGTCGCCGCGCCACTCAGGAACAGCCACAAAAACTGAGTGCGGACGAAGAAGAGCGAATTCGTAATCTCATTGAAAAATAATCGGTTTCCTTTTTTCTCCCGGTTCTTTTTCAACATTACGGATTTTTCATTCATCAGACACTTCGCCGTAAGGTGTTGCCTCCTATATCTTCATCATCCACCGCTTCCCCGGTCACACGGGTTCCAGTCTGAATGAAGAAAGAAGGTACACCATGTCTCATTCGCAAAACGGCCATTCCTCGCTAAAGACGGCCTCGCTGAAGACGGCCCTGAAGGCCACGACCGTTGGCGGCCTTGCGGCGCTGATGCTCTCGACCGGCCTCGCCGCTCCGATCCTTCACTCGTTTGCTGCCCCTGTCGAAGTAACCGCGCCGCAGGTTCCGAGCTTCGCCAATGTGGTCGATGCCGTCTCGCCCGCCGTCGTTTCCGTTCGCGTGCAGTCGAACGTGCAGCCCGCTTCCGACGATTCCAGCAACTTCTCCTTCAATTTCGGCGGCCGCGGCCTCGACCAGCTGCCGGATGACCATCCGCTGAAGCGTTTCTTCAAGGAATTCGGCGGCCCCAACCAGGATCGCTCCGACCGTGGTCCGAACCGCCATCGTGACGGCAAAGGTCCGCTGCGCCCGGTCGCGCAAGGCTCCGGTTTCTTCATTTCCGAAGACGGTTATGTCGTCACCAACAACCACGTCGTCGATGACGGTTCCGCCTATACGGTCGTCATGAATGACGGCACCGAACTCGACGCCAAGCTTGTCGGCCGCGATCCGCGTACCGATCTGGCGCTGCTCAAGGTCGATGTGAACCGCAAGTTCACTTATGTGAAATTTGCCGATGACACCAAAATCCGCGTTGGTGACTGGGTCGTCGCCGTCGGTAACCCCTTCGGCCTCGGCGGGACGGTGACGTCAGGCATCATTTCGGCCCGCGGCCGTGATATCGGCTCCGGCCCCTATGACGACTATCTCCAGATCGACGCTGCCGTGAACCGCGGTAACTCGGGTGGTCCCGCCTTCAACCTCAACGGTGAAGTGGTCGGCATCAACACCGCCATCTTCTCGCCCTCCGGCGGCAATGTCGGTATCGCTTTCGCCATCCCGTCCTCGGTCGCCAAGGATGTGATCGCCGACCTGCAAAAGGACGGCAAAGTTGAACGCGGCTGGCTCGGTGTGCAAATCCAGCCCGTCAGCAAGGATATCGCCGAATCGCTCGGCCTTGCCGAAGCCAAGGGCGCGCTGGTCGTTTCGCCGCAGTCCGGCTCGCCGGGCGACAAGGCCGGTATCAAGCAGGGTGACATCATCACCGCCGTCAACGGCGATCCCGTCAAGGATGCCCGCGATCTGTCGCGCCGCATCGGCGGCATGGCGCCCAACAGCAAGGTTGAAATCTCGCTGTGGCGTGGTGGCAAGTCGCAGTCCGTGACGGTGACGCTCGGCGATCTCACCAGCGATGAAGCCTCCAAGGCGACACCAGGCCAGAACGACGACAAGGGCAGCCAGTCCTCCAGCGAGAAGGTGCTCTCCAGCCTCGGACTGACGGTTGCTCCCGCCGATGACGGAAATGGCCTCGCCATTACCGATGTCGATCCCGACAGCGATGCCGCTGCCCGTGGTCTTAAGACGGGTGAGAAGATCACCTCGGTCAACAACCAGCAGGTCGCCTCCGCCGCCGATGTCGAGAAGATCCTCGAGCAGGCCAAGAAGGACGGTCGTTCCAAGGCCTTGTTCCAGATCCAGACAGATGACGGCAGCCGCTTCATCGCACTGGATATCGACCAGGGCTGATAATTTGAAAGGCGATGCCGGTTCCTTTGGGATCCGGCGTCGCATCTCGCTCTTGAGACGGGGCGGTTGGGTATGGCACGGCGTTGCGGCCCGTTTCTTCTCCCCGAGGGGGAGAAGGTGGCCCGAAGGGTCGGATGAGGGGGCTAGCCCTCGTTTTATCTTGACCCTTGCCCCTCATCCCGCTGCCGCGGACTTCTCCCCGGCGGGGAGAAGAAACAAGCGGCGACCACTCGCTCCACAGGTAGTCGCCCATCTTGAAGCGAGATAACGCCATAGGCCTTAAGTCTTCGGAGGAAACCTCATGGAAAACAAAGTTCAGGAAGTTACTCCCGCATCTGTTTCCGGTTGTGCGGAAAAGGGCGAGGGCGCTATTGTCCCGCACATGAAGATTCTTGTCATTGAAGACGACCTAGAGGCTGCGGCCTATATGACCAAGGCGTTCCGCGAAGCCGGGATCGTCGCCGATCATGCCAGCGACGGTGAGAGCGGCCTGTTCATGGGCTGCGAGAACGCTTACGACGTGATGGTGATCGACCGCATGCTGCCGCGCCGCGACGGGCTTTCCGTCATAAGCGAGCTGCGCCGCCGCGGCATCGAGACGCCGGTTCTGATCCTTTCCGCGCTGGGGCAGGTGGATGACCGCGTCACCGGGCTGCGCGCCGGCGGCGACGATTACCTGCCGAAGCCCTATGCCTTTTCCGAACTGCTCGCCCGTATCGAGGTGCTGGGTCGCCGCAAGGGCAAGCCCGAGCAGGACATGATCTACCGCGTCGGCGATCTCGAACTCGACCGCCTGTCGCACGATGTTCGCCGCGGCGGCAAGGAAATCCTGCTGCAGCCGCGCGAATTCCGCCTGCTCGAATATCTGATGAAGAATGCCGGCCAGGTGGTCACCCGCACCATGCTTCTCGAAAATGTCTGGGACTATCATTTCGACCCGCAGACCAATGTCATCGACGTGCATGTGTCCCGCCTGCGCTCGAAGATCGAGAAGGACTTCGAAAAGCCGCTCTTGAAGACCATTCGCGGCGCCGGTTACATGATGAAGGACGAGGGCTGATTGGCGAAAATGGCCCGCCTCAGAATATTGTTCAGATCGACGGCGGTGCGCCTTTCGGCGCTCTATATTCTGCTGTTCGCACTCTGCGCCGCCTTCCTCGTCTTTTACGTCACCGCTCTCTCCGAACGGTTGCTGAACCAGCAGACGCGCGATGCCGTGTTGCAGGAAGTCTCGGATGTACAGCGCATCTATAATCGTGGCGGCATCAACCCGCTGCTGCGGATGATGGAGCGACGCGCCCGCCAGCCGGGTGCGAGCCTTTACATCATTGCCGGCCCGAATGGTGAAATCCTGGCCGGCAACGTCGCCTCCGTGCAGCCCGGCGTCTTCGACAAGGAAGGCTGGACAGGTTTCCCTTTCCGTTACGAGCGTTATTCCGAAAGCGGCAACAGCGTTCAGCATCTGGCCACCGCTAATGTCTTCACGCTGGACAACGGTCTGCGCATCCTGATCGGCCGCGATCTCGGCGAGCCGACGAAGTTCCGGGCGCTGGTGCGCAACGCGCTGATGGTGGCGCTGGCGATCATGGGCGGCGGCGCTTTGCTCATCTGGTTCGGCATTGGCCGCAATGCGCTGAAACGCATCGACCGCATGTCGGCGGCGACCAAGAAGATCATGGCCGGTGACCTTTCCCAGCGCCTGCCGCAGGGCCGCTCCGGAGATGAATTCGACCGCCTGTCCGGTTCGCTCAACGCCATGCTCGGCCGCATCGAAAAGCTGAATGAGGGTCTGCGGCAGGTCTCCGACAATATCGCACACGACCTGAAGACGCCGCTGACACGGCTGCGCAACAAGGCGGCCGCAGCGCTCGACGACGATGACGAGACGAAACGCCGCGCAGCGCTTGAAGGCATCATCGCCGAATCCGATCAGCTTATCCGCACCTTCAATGCGCTCTTGATGATCTCCCGCGTCGAGGCAGGTTCGATCGCCGCCGAAATGACCGATGTGGACGTCTCGGCGATTGCCGAAGACAGCGCCGAACTCTACGAGCCGGTGGCCGAGGATGCGGGGCTGGCTCTGGAAACCGAAATCGAGCAGGGCCTTGTCGTCAAGGGCAACCGCGAACTGATCGGCCAGGCGCTCTCCAACCTCATCGACAACGCCATGAAATATGCCTGCGAGGGCGAGGGCGATAAAAAACTCGTCGTGCGTCTGGCAAGAGAGCAGGAGGCCATTGTGCTCTCCGTCGCCGATAACGGCCCCGGCATTCCCGCTGACAAACGCGGCGAGGTGCTGAAACGCTTCGTCAGACTGGATGAAAGCCGCTCGAAACCCGGGACCGGGCTCGGCCTGTCGCTGGTGGAAGCGGTGATGGAACTGCATGGCGGATCGCTGAAGCTGTCGGACACGGACGCCGCGAATGCGGCCTGCCCGGGGCTGACCGTTTCGATGGTGTTTCCGCTGACCAAACTGTAAGCGGGGGTCACGCTCGCCCCTGGCAGCCAGCACGCCGTTCGCCCTGCCTTGGAGGGTGGATGCGATGGATTGGTACGCTTGCACCGATCTCGGATCCGGGAAAGCATCTCCCTCAGCGGTTTTTTGATCGCAAAGCACTCGGCATTTGTTACAACGCCAGAGAGGCGCGCCGGCAGGCTCTGGCAGGACGGGCGGAAGAGGGAGAGACACAGTGACGAAACGGGAAACCGCCGAAAGGCGGCTGAGCGAGGTTCTGCCGGGCGTGATCCGCCCCTATACGCAGACGGAACTGAAATCCGTTCTTTCGACGCTGAAGGATATCGGCAAAAGCGAGCCTGCGGTCGCCGCGCTGCTTGCCGGAGAAAGCCCGCTGAAGGAATTTATCGCCGCGGCTTTCACGCTGTCCCCCTATCTGCGTGACATGGCGTCGGCGGATGAGGGGCTTTTGTCGCTGGCGATGTCGAAACCGCTCGAGCCGCTGCTGACCGAGCTCGTCCGTGATGCGCGCGATTGCTGGAAGCCGGGCGAAGAAGGTGGGGCGCCGAGCGAAAACGAGGTGATGTCGCGGCTGCGGGTAGCCAAGCGGCGGCTCTCTTTCATCGCAGCACTTGCCGATCTGGCGCGCATCTTCACCGCGCGCGATACGACACACTGGCTGAGCGACATGGCGGATGCATCGCTCTCCGCCGCCATCGATCACCTGTTGCTCGCCGCCCATGAAAGCGGCAAGTTGAAACTGAAGAACGTGGCCGCACCCAGCGAAGGTTCTGGCCTGATCGTGCTCGGCATGGGCAAGCTCGGCGCGCGCGAGCTCAACTATTCCTCCGATATCGACGCCGTTGTGTTCTTCGAACCGTCTGCGGGCATCATGGACGATCCCTATGATGCGACGGAGAATTTCGGCCGCATGATGCGCCGCCTCGTGCGCATCATGCAGGAGCGCACGGCCGATGGTTACGTGTTCCGCACCGATCTGCGGCTGCGGCCGGACCCCGGCTCGACACCGCTTGCCATCCCCGTGGAGGCGGCGCTGCTTTATTACGAGGGCAGGGGCCAGAACTGGGAACGCGCCGCCTATATCAAGGCGCGGCCGGTTGCCGGTGATATCAAGGCGGGCGAGAATTTCCTGCGCGAGCTGACGCCTTTCATCTTCCGCAAATATCTCGATTATGCGGCGATTGCCGATATTCACTCCATCAAGCGGCAGATCCACGCCCATAAGGGCCATGGCGCCATTGCGGTGAAGGGCCACAATGTCAAACTCGGGCGCGGCGGCATTCGCGAGATCGAGTTCTTCGCCCAGACGCAGCAGCTCATCGCCGGCGGCCGCATGCCGCCGCTGCGCGTGCGCGCGACGGAAGAGGCGCTGGCGGCGCTGACCGAGGCGAAATGGATCGACGCCGAGACCCGCGACAGCCTGACGGCAGCCTACTGGTTTTTACGCGAGGTCGAGCACCGCATCCAGATGGTGCGCGACGAGCAGACCCATGTGTTGCCAGACACTGAAACTGAATTGAAGCGCATTGCCTTCATGCTCGGCTTCGATGACACCAAGACCTTCTCGAAGACGCTGGAAGAGGTGCTGCGGCTGGTGGAGCGGCGTTATTCGGCGCTGTTCGAGCAGGAGGTGAAACTGTCAGGCGAGGCGGGCAATCTTGTCTTCACCGGCCAGAAGGACGATCCCGATACGCTGAAGACACTTTCCACGCTTGGCTTTCAACGGCCGGAGGATATTTCTCGCGTCATCCGCACCTGGCACAATGGCCGCTATCGTGCGACGCAATCCGTCGAGGCGCGCGAGCGGCTGACGGAACTGACGCCCGACCTGCTGCGCGCCTTCGGCGAAAGCAAGCGGGCCGATGAGGCGCTGCTGCGTTTTGATAATTTCCTCTCCGGCCTGCCGGCTGGCATCCAGCTCTTCTCGTTGCTCGGTAACAACCCTGCGCTTCTGTCGCTGCTGGTGACGATCATGTCCTCGGCCCCGCGTCTGGCTGAAATCATCGCCGCCCGCCCGCATGTCTTCGATGGCATGCTCGACCCGGCTCTGATGAGCGACGTGCCGACCCGCGATTATCTCGCCCAGCGCATGGGCAACTTTCTATCCAATGCCCGCCACTACGAGGATATTCTCGACCGGCTGCGCATCTTCGCCGCCGAACAGCGCTTCCTGATCGGGGTTCGGCTGCTGACCGGCGCAATCCGCGGTGAAGTCGCTGCCCGTGCTTTCACTCATCTTGCCGATCTTGTCATCGAGGCGGCGTTGAATGCGGTTCTTTCGGAGATGGAAGCGGCGCATGGGTCCTATCCCGGCGGTCGCGTGGCCGTCATGGGCATGGGCAAGCTCGGCTCCTTCGAGCTGACGGCCGGTTCGGATGTCGATCTCATCCTCCTCTACGATTATGACGATGCCGCCCATGAATCGACCGGCGCAAAACCGCTCGATGTGGTGCGTTATTTCACCCGCGTCACGCAAAGGCTGATTGCCGCGCTTTCCGCACCGACGGCGGAGGGCGTGCTTTACGAGGTGGACATGCGGCTTCGTCCCTCCGGCAACAAGGGGCCGGTGGCGACCCGCATTTCCGCCTTCGAGAAATACCAGCGCGAGGAAGCCTGGACTTGGGAACATATGGCGCTGTCGCGCGCGCGGCTCATCTGCGGCGAAGCCTCGCTGATGGAGGACGCGCGCCGCATCATCGCCTCCATCCTTTCGCAAAAGCGCGACGTGGCCAAGGTCTCGGCCGATGTGCTGGAAATGCGCAGCCTCATCGAGCAGGAAAAACCGCCGGAAAACAATTGGGACTTCAAGCTCATCAATGGCGGCCTGATCGACCTCGAATTCATCGCGCAATATCTGGCGCTGGTGGGGCCGGTGAAAGGACTTGCCGCGCATGAACCGGGGCGCAACACGGCCGAAGCGCTGCAGGCGCTCGCAGCACCCGTCATGGAGCCACAGGCTCTCGATGACTGTATGGCGGCGATGGGGCTTTATACCGAGATATCCCAGATCGTGCGGCTGTGCATCGATGGGGCGTTCAATCCGAAAGAGGCGCCGGCGGGTCTGATCGATCTCGTGTGCCGAGCGGGGGATTGCCCAGATATCTCAACGCTGGAGGGTGAGGTGAAGCGGCTGGCGAAAGCGGTGCGGAAAGCGTTTGTGGGGACGGTGAAGAATGGTGGGTGAGGCTTCACCCCCCTCTGCCCTGCCGGGCATCTCCCCCTCAAGGGGGGAGATCGGTATGCGGCAACGGCGCGATCATCTCAAATGTTGCGAATTTGGCGGGGAGCATCCGTCTAGCTGATCTCCCCCCTTGAGGGGGAGATGCCCGGCAGGGCAGAGGGGGGTATCGCGCACTCGACCTTTACTTATTACAGGACAGTCGGCGCATCCAACGCCACCTCAATGCACCATCCCACACCGCCCCGCCGCATGTGGAATAATAATCGTCACCACCGTCCCGCGACCCTCACACGAGCGAATTTTCATCGTTCCGCCATGCAGCTTGACGAGCGAGCGGGAAATCGCAAGACCAAGTCCCGAGCCGCCCTGGCTTTTGGCGTATTGGCTTTGCACCTGTTCGAAGGGTTGGCCGATCTTGTCGAGCGCCTGGGCGGGGATGCCGATGCCGGTGTCGGCGATGGTGAGGATCATCGCGGCTTCGTGCACATGGGTGCGCAGCGCGATACGGCCGCCCTCGCCGGTGAATTTCACGGCGTTGGAGAGCAGGTTGAGCATGATCTGCTTCATGGCGCGGCGGTCGCCCTGCATGGTGAGGCCAGCGCAGACCTTCTGCTGCACTGTGATGTTCTTCTGCTCGGCCTGAATGGCGGTGAGACGCAGCGTTTCCTCGATCAGCGGCGCGAGATCGATGGTCTCGCGGTTGATGCGCATATGGCCGGCTTCAATCTTCGACATGTCGAGAATGTCGTTGATGACGTTCAAGAGGTGTTTGCCGCTATCGTGGATATCGCGGGCATATTCGGAATATTTCGGCGAGCCGACCGGCCCGAACATCTCGTTCAGCAGGATTTCGGAAAAGCCGAGGATAGCGTTGAGCGGCGTGCGCAGCTCATGGCTCATATTGGCCAGGAACTCCGATTTCGCCCGGTTTGCCGCCTGGGCGCGCTCTTTTTCGGCGAGGTAATTGGCGTTGGCGTCCGAAAGTTCCGTCTTCTGCCGCTCCAGCTTGTGCTGCGAGGCGGAGAGATCGCCAATGGTCGCCATCAGCCGGCGCTCGGAATCGCGCAGCCGTTCCTGATGGCGCTTTAAAAGGGTAATATCGGTGCCGACCGAAACGAGGCCGCCATCTCGGGTGCGGCGTTCGTTGATCTGCAGCCAGCGGTCATCGGCAAGCTGCACTTCCGTGGTGCGCGACAGGCCGGATTGGTCCGGATCGGCAACGCGACGCTCAACGACAGGGCGAGCGGCTGCAGCATAGACGGTGCTTTTTTCGGTGCCCGCAACCAGCACGCTGTCCGGCAGGCCATAGGCCTTCTGGTAATGGGTGTTGCACATCACCAGGCGATCATTCTTGTCCCACAGCACGAAGGCTTCCGAGGTGGATTCGATGGCGTCGGCAAGGCGTTGGTCGGCCTCGGCGTAGCGTTGCGCGAGGCGATGCTGTTCGGTGACGTCCATGGCGATGCCGATGACGCGCGGGCCGTTATTGGTGCGGATGACCTGGGCGCGGGCGCGCAGCCAGACGTAATGGCCCTTGGCATGGCGCATGCGGAAAATCTGATCGATCTGGCGCAGGTTGCCGCAGCCGACGGCGCGGGCAAGCTCATAAAGATTGCCGTCTTCGGAATGCATCATGCGGGCAGCGTCGGAGAAGGAGAGCGGTGCGGCCTTCGGCGGCCGCCCGAGAATTTCGTAGAGTGAGCCCGACCAGAACATGCGCCGGCTGGCAAGATCGAAATCCCACAGGCCGCAGCGGCCGCGCGACAGCGCCGTTTCCACCCGCAGGTTCGATTCGGCGAAGATGTCGTCCGCGTCGCGGGCGCGCTTCACCTGCATGTAATAGGCGTAGAGCACGACGAGCAGGATGGAGGAGATGCCGGCGAACAACGTCACGTTCATGGCGATCTCGCTGCGCCAGAAGGACCGGATCGGCTGCAGCGAACGCGCCGCGATCACCATCGCGCCATCGTCGCCGAAGGGGATCATCGTCGCATAATGCTGCTGGCCATCGATATTGGTCTCGATGGTGCCGGGTGCGCCGGGGAAACGCTGCACGATGGCAATCTCGGGAAGCAGGGCGGGCAGCGAGGTGCCAACGTAAAGCAAGGCATCCTTACCGGCGCCTGCGAAGATGCGGCCATTGCTGCCAGAGAGCAGCACCATGGTGCCATCGGCAAGGCTGCCCGATGGCAAAGCGGCGACAAGGTTCGCCTCGGCGCGGGTCCGATCCTGCGTGGTGAAGACGGTGTCGTTGTTGAGAAGGGCCGCTTTGGCAGTCAGCGCCGTCAGCGCGGTGGAATGGCGGGCGGCTTCTTCCATGCGGCTATATTCGGCAACGATGCCCATCATGCGCGAGGCGGCAACGACGACGAGGAAGGCGAGGATGAGAATGGGGATCAGACGTTTCAGCAGGGTCTCGACCTGCGCCGGCGGTCGGTCGGTGCCATTCATCAAACCCATCAGGTCGCTGGAAAGCCTTTCACCCCAGGCCGCCAGATCAGAAAATTTGGCATACGGCCGCTCATCGCCCGCAGTCGCCCGCCGCACGTTCGTCATTGTCCCGCCTTTTAGATATCCCCACTGATTCGAAGCGCCGCCGCTCGAATATCCCTAATGAATCAAATGCGATTCGCCGTGTCCAGAGGCAAAAGTTAAAAGAATTTTAACCCCTTGAACCGACTCCGTATTTTTTCGGGACGGTTTGATGCTGCTCAGGAAAAAGCGCGTTTTGTCAGCAAAATCAGTGAGCCAGAACCTCAATTCCGGCGGTGCAGGGATGTGCTCAAACGCCGTCGAAAGCATCCAGTGCAGGCCCAAGCGCACCGATCACGCCATTGCCGGCGGCGGGGAGGCCGGTCAGCACTGCGCTGATGATATCGTCGCGGCTTGCACCGCGCGCCTTGGCTTCCACCACATGAAAACCGATGCCGCTTTCCAGGCGCAGTGCGGCCAGAATGGCGATATAGATCAGGCTCTGCGTCTTCACATCCAGCGTCGAGGCCGCACCCAGACCCTGCACGGCCTGAAACCATGCCGCCTTGTGGGCCGGGGCATCGGTCATGAAACGCTGAAACGAGGCGCTCGTTTTCGACATGTCCGTCATCTGCCATTCCTTTCTGATCCCGGACCGGCTTCGGCCCCTTGAGCAGCATAATGCCGCCCAATGCATGACGCCGCCTTGATGGAAATCAAGACGGCGTCATGGCGTCGATCAGGGTGGCCGTGCAGCCTCGGCGGAGGTTCAGCCCTTCAGGATGCGCCCGACAATATCGCTTACATCCGTCGAGAGGCCCTTTGCCTCGGCAATGGTCGAAAGCGCGGCTTTCGCGTGTTCGGCACGGCTTGCCTCCAGAGAACGCCAGGAGCGCATGGAGGTGAGGATGCGCGCGGCAAGCTGTGGATTGCGTTTGTCGATGGCGATGATCTGCTCGGCCAGGAAGCGATAGGCCGCGCCATCCGCACGGTGGAAACCGGTGGGGTTTGAGAAGGCGAGCGTGCCGACCAGCGAACGCACCCGGTTCGGATTGGTGGCGATGAAATGTTTCGATTTCATCAGCGTCTTGATGCGGTCAAGCGCACCGTCGCCGGGAATGGCGGCCTGTAGCGAGAACCACTTGTCGAGAACGAGCGCATTGTCGGCAAAGCGCGTTTCGAAGGCGGCAAGGGCTTCCTTCGTCTCGGCGCTATCTGGGAAACGCTGCGTCAGGACGCTGAGCGCATGCGCGAGATCGGTCATGTTGGTGGCGTCGGCATAGGCCTTCGCCGCCCGCTCCGGCGTTCCCTCGGCAAAGGCGAGGAAGCTCAGGGCGCCGTTTCGCAACGAACGGCGTCCGGCGCTGTCGGCGTCGGGGCTGTAGGCCTCGGCATTGGCAGCACTGTCGGCAAGCCGTCGCAGCGTCTCGAGGCCGGTCGTGGCAATGGCCTTGATTGTGGTATTGCGCGCCTTGTGGATGGCGTCGGGATCGGTGTTGCCGCCGAGTTCGCGGGCGATATCCGTTTCGCTCGGCAGGGCAAGCGCCTGCGCCCGGAACGCCGGCTCAAGCGTATCGTCACCGATGATTTCGATGAGCGTGGTAGAGAGCGCCGCATCCGTCTGTATCTCTTCACCGTTCTGCACCGCCTTGGTGGCGGCAATCAGCGCCGGCAGGGCAAGATCGGTCAGCGCCTGGAAACGGGCGAACATGTCGGTTTCATGCCGGGCGATCTGCACCAGATCATCGGCATTCTGTTCGAAATCCAGATTGATCGGTGCCGAAAAACTGCGGTTGATCGACAGCACCGGGCGCGAGGAAATGCCGGAGAAGGAGAAGGTCTGGTTGCGCTCAGTCAGATGCAGCACGCCATCGCGATACTCGCCGCCTTCGACGGCCTGCGGTTCGGCGATCTGGCCGTTATCAAGGATCAGCGCCAGCGAGAGCGGAATGTGGCGCGGCTGTTTTACCGGCTGGCCGGGCGTTGGTGCCACGGTCTGTTCCAACGTCAGGCTGAAAGTGGCCTTGCCGGCATCGTAAGCGGACGACACCGAGACCAGCGGCGTGCCGGCCTCGGTGTACCATAGCGAAAACTGCGAGAGATCGCGACCGCTGGCATCGGCAAAGCTCTTGACGAAATCTTCGACCGTCGCTGCTTCGCCGTCATGCCGTTCGAAATAGAGGTCCATGCCCTTCTTGAAGTCTTCAGCGCCAAGAATGGTGGCGATCATGCGGGTGACTTCGGCACCCTTCTCATAAACGGTCGTCGTGTAGAAATTGTTGATTTCGCGATAGGTATCCGGGCGCGGCGGATGCGCCAGCGGACCGGAATCCTCCGGGAACTGCTCCGATTTCAAGTGACGTACATCGGCGATACGCTTGACCGGACGCGAGCGCATGTCGGCGGAAAATTCCTGATCGCGATAAACCGTCAGGCCTTCCTTCAGGCAGAGCTGGAACCAGTCGCGGCAGGTGATGCGATTGCCCGTCCAGTTGTGGAAATATTCATGCGCGATGATACGCTCGATATTGGCGTAGTCAGCGTCGGAAGCGGTTTCCGGGTCGGCCAGCACGAATTTGTCGTTGAAGACGTTGAGACCCTTGTTCTCCATCGCGCCCATGTTGAAATCGGATACGGCGACGATCATGAATATATCGAGGTCGTATTCGCGTCCGAAGCGCTCTTCGTCCCATGTCATCGAACGCTTCAGCGCATCCATGGCATAGGCCGCGCGCGGCTCCTTGCCGTGCTCGACATAAATCTTCAACGCAACGTCGCGACCGGACATGGTGGTGAAGCTATCTTCCACCACACCGAGATCACCGGCGACGAGCGCGAAGAGATAGCTGGGTTTCGGATGTGGATCGAACCAGGCCGCGAAATGACGGCCTTCATCGTAATTGCCGCCGCCGAGGAAATTGCCGTTCGAGAGCAGCAGGGGATTGCCTTCCTTCGCCGCGATGATCGTCACCGTATAGGGCGCCAGAACATCGGGGCGGTCGGGGAAATAGGTGATGCGGCGGAAACCTTCCGCCTCGCATTGCGTGCAATAAACGCCGTTGGTGCGGTAAAGCCCCATCAGCTGCGTATTGACCTGCGGGTTGATGTAATTGGTGACGCAGATCTCGAAGGGCGCCTCCGCCGGCAGGTCGCGGATGGTCAGGCTCTCCGGCGTTGCCTCATATTGACCGGCGGGAAGCTCCACCTGGTCGAGCAGCAGGCTGGAAAGCGTCAGCTCGTCGCCATCGAGAACCAGCGGCGCCTGCCGCTCAGCACCTTCGCGCCGATGAAAGATCAGACGGGCTTCGACCTTGGTATTCTTGGGGTCGAGTTCGAAGGTGAGATCCACCCGCTCCAGAACGAAATCGGTGGGGCGGTAATCTGCCAGGTGAACGATCTGGCCCGTGTCTGTTCGCATGACTATCCCTGAATAACTTGGCGTGGTCTTCCCGGCATCATGTCGTCATAAGGCCCGGATGTAAAATAGGTGGAGTATTGGTCACGTTCATGTGCGCATCGGAGGACATTCTGTCCCGCCATGGAAGGCTTCGTCGGCCCCGCAGACGATCCTCCCGCCGCCGGACTTCAGGACCATCGCAGCAAATGTTGAACGATTGCTGAAATTATATTTTATTTTCTTCAAATTTTAGCGCGTGTCGCTTTTGGTGCGCGGCCATCCCGCCAGCCGGGCAAACGAAGCTTCTCCAGATCAACCGAATTCATGGGTAAATAGCATTTTTTGCTGTAAAGCCCGGGAAGAATGCTCTAGCCTTGGCGCATCCACTTCTCCTGCGTCGTCCTTTCCCGCATGAAAATCTCCAGATGGCGTGTTTGCGCAGCCGATATGAGTAACTGCCAATGAACGCCGAACCGATGAATCCCTTTCGCGGGATTAGCATGAAGCTGATTTCGGTCGGCTTCTTTCTCGTCATGCAGACCTGTATCAAGGCCGCAGGTGATGTGCCGGCCGGCCAGATCACCTTCTTCCGCTCCGCCTTCGCCATTCTGCCCATTGTCGTTTATCTCGCCTGGCTGCACGCACTGGCAAGCGCGCTGCACACCAACAATCTTCTCGGCCATTTCAAACGCGGTTTTCTCGGCATTCTTTCCATGGTCTGCGGCTTTTACGGGCTGACCATGCTGCCGCTGCCGGAGTTCATCGCCATCGGTTATGCCTCCCCCCTGCTTGCCGTCGTTTTCGCCGCCTTCATCCTGCGTGAGAAGGTGCGCATCTATCGCTGGAGTGCTGTCTTCGTTGGCATGATGGGCGTGCTGGTCATTCTGTGGCCGAAGATGACGCTTCTGCGGGAGGGCGGCTTTGCCGCGGGCGAGGGACTGGGCGCCATTGCAGTGCTGTGCGGCGCAGCACTCGGCGGACTGGCGATGATCCAGGTGCGGCAGCTGGTGGAAACGGAAAAGACCCCGACCATCGTCCTCTATTTTTCGCTGACCGCCACGTTGTTATCGCTGATCAGCGTGCCATTGGGCTGGAGCACGCTGACGATGACACAGGCCGTGCTGTTGATCACCAGCGGCATCTGCGGCGGCGTCGCGCAAATCTTCCTGACGGAAAGTTATCGCCACGCGGAAGTCTCCGTCATCGCGCCCTTCGAATACAGCTCCATCGTCTTCGGGATCGCTGTTTCCTACATTCTGTTCGGAGATATTCCCACGCTGACGATGCTTATCGGCACGGCGATCGTGATTCTCGCCGGCATCTTCATCATCTTCCGCGAGCATCAACTGGGTTTGGCGAGACGCGCGGCCCGCAAGGCCTCGACGCCGCAGGGGTGATGTTGCGGCTCCCGTGGTATGCTTGCGTGCCGTTCTCTTGAAGTTGACGACGACGGGTCTCTCTTCTCTCGGCGTCATCCTCGGGCTTGTCCCGAGGATCTGCCAACGTTTTGATTTTGTTGAGGTGCTTAGATCCTCGGGTCAAGCCCGAGGACGACGTCAGAGCATTGGGGAGCTCAAAAACCTCGCAACCCTCTCGCGAAAAAAGCTCCACAAAAGCAAAAGGCGCCTTCCCGAAGAAAGACGCCAGCGCGCAATCATATCTATGGGCCAGTGTTAAACTGGCCTGAGAGCATCTCAGCGCTCGCGGAAATCCGCAAAGACTGCCGAGGGACGCGTCACGCGGACCTGCTGCATGGCAGCGCGTGCGGTCATCTGTTCGTTAGCGGCTGCGCCGAAACGATGGTAACCCTGACTGGAGCGAGGGCCGAGGCCCGCCAGGCGGAGCGTTTCAAAGCCGGAATGGACCGGACGGAAGCGAGTGGTCATTGCCTTGGTTCCTTTAACCGAATTCCTCCCAAGACACGTCCGATATATCGCAGCGCAGCATGGATTCGGCAAGCGGACCAAATGCGCCGCTGTTATGCGTAATGCGCATGGCTTTTTTCATAATTCATTTACATTGACCAGGAATGAGGCAGTCAGCCTTCAGTAATCTTGGCCTGAAAAGCCAATAAATCCTGCCATGCCAGGGACTTGCTGGCCGGCGCGTTCAACAGTTCCTGCGGATGCAGGCTTGCGAGCGCCGGCACAATCAGGTGTCCGGCTGCGACATCACGCCACTGTCCGCGCATCGTATGGATGGTGCCGGTGCCGCCAAAGAAGAAACGAGCGGTGAAGTTGCCGAGAAGCAACAGGTGTTTCGGCTCGGCAAGCGCGATCTGACGCTCGATGAAGGGGCGGCAGATATCCATTTCGGCCTGAGTCGGCGGGCGGTTGCCCGGCGGCCGCCACGGCACGACATTGCCGAGCATGATGGCGCTGCGCTCCAGGCCGATGGCTGCCAGCATGCGCTCGAGCAGCAACCCCGTCTTGCCGGCAAAGGGCGTGCCCTCGCGGTCGTCATCGGCGTCAGGCATGGGGCCGATGACCATGATGGCGGAGGCGGGATCGCCCTCGCTGAAAATCGTGTTGCGCGCGCTGTTCTTGAGGTTGCAGCCGTTGAAACCCTCAAGCGCGGTTTTCAGCTCGCCGAGTGAGCGCGCGCTTTCCGCCGCAAAACGCGCGGCCGCCACGGCCTGTTCGTCCGGCATGGCGACATTCTGCTGGATGGCGGGGGCCACCGGCGTGCTGCGCGTCGCCGCCTGCCGCTGAGGCGCATCGGCACGGCGTTCCGCCGGCCTTTCCATCTGGCGTGATGCCTCGGGCACCTCCCGCGCAGGCGCGGATCGGGCCGGGCGGGCAGCGGCAAATTCGGCGAAACGGTCGACCGGGGTCTCTTCCAGCAGCCAGTCCACGCCCGCATCCGCATGGAAATGCAGTAGGGCGGCGAGTTCGGCCGGGGAGAGGTCGTGAGCGGCGATCATGGGCGGAAATTACCCCATGTTCCCCGCCCGGGGAACCCGCAAATCACACTGTCCAGCGCTGAATATCGTCGCTTTCGCCGATCATGGCGAGACCATGCGCAATCGAGAGCAGCTCGCCGCCGCTTTCGATCCGGTCGGCGTCGAAACGGCGGGTGAAAAGCTCGCGCACGGCCGGCACGAAGGAGGTGCCGCCGGTCAGGAACACCTTGTCGATGGCTTCGGGCGCGACTTTTGTTTTTTCCAGAACCTCGTCGAGCGCTTCTTCTATCTTGGCGAGGTCTTCGGCGATCCAATTGTTGAAATCGCTGCGCTTCACCATCTTGCGCCCGGCCTTGCCCAATGGTGCGAAGTTGAATTCCGCTTCTTCCGCCGAGGAGAGCGCCATCTTGGTGGCGGAAATCGCCTGATAAAGCGGGTAACCCTCGTCATGTTCGACGAGATCGATGAAGAGTTCGAGCTTTTCCGGCTCCAGTGCCGAGCGCACCAGCGATTTGAGGTCTGTGAATTCCTTCGAGGTCTTGAAGATCGACAGCTGGTTCCAGCGACCGAAATTCACGTAATAACCCGAAGGTACGTCCAGCACCTTGTCGAAGCTTTTGAACTTGCTGCCCTTGCCGATCTCAGGCGAGACCAGATTGTCGATCATGCGGAAGTCGAAATGATCGCCCGCGACGCCAACGCCGGAATGGCCGATGGGGGTGGCGGAAAGCTTGCCGGCATGGGTTTCGAAGCGGATTAGCGAATAGTCCGTCGTGCCGCCGCCGAAATCCGCCACCAGCACATTGGCATCCTTCTTCAGGCTCTGGGCGAAATAATAGGCGGCCGCCACGGGCTCGTAGACATAGTGGATTTCCGGGAAACCGGCGCGGGTGAGCGCCTCGTTGTAACGGGCGAGCGCCAGCGCCTCATCCGGATTGCTGCCGGCGAAACGCACCGGCCGGCCGGCGATGACGGTGGAGACGTCTTCCGGCCATTCCTCGCCCGCATAGGTCTTCAGCTTGCGCAGGAACACGTCCATCAAGTCTTCGAAGCTCTGGCGCTTGGCGAAGATCAGCGTGCCCTGAAACAGCGGCGAGGCCGCAAATGTCTTGATCGACTGCAGGAAACGGCAATCGCCGGCATTGTCGATGAATTGCCGGATGGCGGCATGGCCGGCTTCCACATGCAGGGCGGCCGCACCGAGGCCGGCATCCTTCATGAAGGAGAGCGCCGTGCGCATGCTGTCATCCGTGCCCGCGCTGCTGGTGAAGCGCATGGAACGGCTGGCGCCGCCCGTGTCGGAAAGAGCCATGACCGTGTTGGTCGTGCCGAAATCGAGGCCGAGAGCCCGCTTTTGCGTCATCGCCATATCCTTGTTGCCGATAGAAGAACCCACCCGGCCCTTGGGCGGCCCGGCGTGACGATAAGGGATGCCTTTGGCACCCCGATGTCAGAGGAGGGCGGTTGATTGCACAAGGCCGACGGAATGGCAAGCGCCGCCTATTGTTTTTGAGCCATGCGCCTCGTCGCATGAGCTCTCACATGCGGACAGCTACGGCGCATGGTGAACAGGATGTTTATGCCGGAATGAAAGAACGGTGTAGTTTTCGGAAATACTTTTAGGATTTTGCTGTTAGGTAGGGCTGGAGCGTAAAATGTACTTCAGTCGATACGACGTTATTTTGGAATATGAATATTTTATCAAAAAAATTGTCGTACCATTGCCGTCCGTATGGTTCCATCTTGTCGTAGTCTTGGAAATTCGATGTCTCACCAGATCAGCCAACACGCCGTGAATGACGCGCTACCCGGGCATATCGGTCTCATTCAAGGTGATATGGACGTTTTCATCCAACAGCTCATGAGCCTCATGGAAGCATCGCAGCAGGGCTATGCGCTGTTTGACGGGCATGACGAGATGCGTTTTGCCAACAGTGCCTTCCGCACCGCGCTCGGCGTCGGCCCGAATGTGTTTCCGAGCTGGGTGGACCTGATGCGCAGCGGTTACCAGACCGCAACCGGCACGGCCATAGAGACGTCGGATTTCGAATTGTGGCTGCGCTCGGCAAAGACGCGGCGTGGCAAACTGCCTTTTCGGACCATCGAAACCAGCCTCAAGGACGGCCGGTGGATGCTGACGACCGAAACGACGTTGCCGGGCGGTTGGATGCTTTGCGTTATAACCGATGTATCCGAACTCGGCGTCGAATTGCGCGATCTGCGCCAGGAGCGGGACCGGGCGCTGAAATCCGCCTTGAGCGATGAGCTGACCGGCCTCGGCAACCGCCGTTACGCCATGGACACTCTCAACCACCTGCTCGGCCCGAACAAGGCGCAGGCGCTCGCCGTGATCATCATGGATATCGACCATTTCAAGAGCGTCAACGACCGCTTCGGCCATGCCTGTGGCGATCTCGTGCTGAAAGATTTCGCGGCGCGGCTGTCTTCAACTGCCGGCCGTGACGACCTTCTCGGGAGAATCGGTGGCGAAGAGTTTCTGCTGGTGCTCAGCGGCGCGCGCATGCACAGCGCCGAAACGCTGATGCGTCAGCTTCAGGTGTCTCTGGCCGATGCCGCGCCGCTGCCCGACAGGCCCGAATTTCGCTACAGCTGTTCGGCCGGCATTGCCTATGCCAGTCCCGGTGAAAGCGCCAGCGATGTGCTGCGCCACGCCGATACAGCACTTTATGAGGCGAAGAATACCGGACGGAACCGTTACGTCGTTTATGGAACGGCTTCGTAACGCCGCTTGAGGCTGCCGGCCCCTCAGTTCGACTTCGCCGCGCCGCCATCCACCCGCAGCATCGTGCCGGTAATATAGCTTGCCGGTGCCGAGCACAGGAAAGCGCCGGCGGCGGCGAATTCTTCCACCGTGCCGAGACGGCCGGCCGGAATGCTCTTGACCGAAGCCTCGCGGATTTCCTCGATGCTCTTGCCGAGGCGCTTGGCATTGGCGCCATCCAGCTCGTCGATGCGGTCGGTGTGGATGCGGCCGGGCAGCAGCAGGTTGGAGGTGATGCCGAAGGAGGCGACTTCCGAGGACAGAGTCTTGCTCCAGCCGACGAGCGCGCCGCGCAGCGTGTTGGAAAGGGCGAGATTGGGGATCGGTTCGAACACGCCTGACGAGGCGACGGTGAGGATGCGGCCGAACCCCTGTTCTTTCATCTGCGGCAACAGCGCATTGGTCAGCGTGATGACCCGCAGCACCATGGACTGGAAAAAAGTGTCGAGCTTGTCGACCGTCATGTCCTGTGCGAGGCCGGGCGTTGGACCACCGGTATTGTTGACGAGAATATCGATGCCGCCGAGCTTGTCGTTGACGGCCTGAACCATGGCTTCGACGAAATTATCCTCGGCAAGATCGCCCCACACCCAGTCGGCCTTGCCCTTGCCAAGCGCATTGATCGCCTTGCAATTTTCCGCCAGCTTTTCACCGCTTCGGCCAACCAGAAGGACGTTTGCGCCTTCTTTCGCCAGCGCGGTCGCAATGCCCAGCCCAAGGCCGCGAGAGGAGGCGAGAACGAGGGCGCGTTTGCCGGAAATGCCGAAATCCATGGAGTTTGTCCTGTCTTGTGAGTGCCGTATGTGGCGTTTATAGAGCATTTCCAGGAAAAGTGGACCCCGGTTTTCCGTCCGGAAATGCAACAAAACAAAGAGTTAGAGATTTTTCGCCACTCGCAGAAAAGCGAAAACCTCTATAAGGCGGCGTCCGCCTTCGAAGGTCGAATACACGTCATGACAGAACAATCCCTGCTGAAATTCTCCATTGCCGTCACGGTTCTGCTGGCGCTGTTCGGCATTGGCGCGGGCCTGTTTTCCGGCTCTTTCGCGGTTGTTTTCGACGGCGTTTATGCGCTGACCGATGCTTTCATGACGGTGCTGGCGCTGCTTGTCGCGCGGCTGATCGCCGCTTCCGCCGCGCCCAAACCCGGCGGCCGGCTGGTGGAGCGTTTCACCATGGGCTTCTGGCATCTGGAGCCGATGGTGCTCGGGCTTAACGGCACGCTCCTGATGGGGGCGGCGATCTACGCCCTCATCAACGCCGTCGACAGCCTGATGGATGGCGGCAGATCGATCGAGTTCGACTACGCCATCGTCGTCACCTTCGTCAGCTTCGCCGTCTCACTTGCCATGGCATGGTTCGTCAAACGGCAGAACCGCCGGCTGAAATCCGCATTCGTGGCGCTGGATGCCAAAAGCTGGCTGATGAGCGCGCTTCTAAGCATGGCGCTCTTCGTCGCCTTCGCCGTGGGTTACGGGCTCACGGGAACGGCGCAGGCATGGCTTGCACCCTATATCGACCCTGCCGTGCTGGCGCTGGTCTGCCTCGTCATCATCCCCATGCCGCTCGGCAATGTGAAACAGGCGCTGGCTGACATCCTTCTGGTGACCCCGCTGGAATTCAAGCAGCATGTGGACCGGGTGGCGGTCGAGACGGTGGAGAAATTCGGTTTCTCCTCCCACTATTCCTATGTCGCCCGTGTCGGCCGCGGCCGTCAGATCGAACTCTTTTTCATCGTGCCGAAAAACTGGCCGCCCCGGCGTCTGGAGGAGTGGGACGCGATCCGCGACGAGATCGGCGATGCGCTGGGCGGCGAGGGGAGCGACCGCTGGCTGACGATCATGTTCACGACGGATGAAGAGTGGGCGGTTTGAGTGTGGGCGGAGCCGCCAGTTCCGGTAAGATTGTGTTTCATGGTGCTGTCGCGGCTCTGCGACCTCCCGCCAGATACCAGGCGACAGCAGACAGCACGATAGCGCCTCCCGTCAGAACGAGGGGCGACATTTCTTCGTTATAAAAGAGCCAGACCCATACAGGCCCGAGGATGACATCCAGCATGGAAAGCAGTCCGGCCTCCCCGGAGTTCATACGCCGGGACCCTTGGAGCAGAAGTATATAGCCGAGTGCTGTGGTTAGGACGCCGTAGAGGGCGCAGGCGATGATCTGCATCGGAGCTGGAATCGCAAACTGCATCAGCGGCAGCGCGATACACAGACAGGTCAGAGCGCCAAGAGCGGTCATCAGGGTGGCGTCCATGTCAGGGAAGCGCTTTGCGATGACGATTTGCGTGGCGCATCCCGTGGTCATGATGAAGGCGGCAAAGATACCGAGCATGTCCTTCTGTGATACCGCCGCGCCGACCGAAATGAATACGCCGAGGAAAGCCGCACAGCCAGCGATGACGAAACGATGGGTAACCCGATCCCGCAGGCATATAAAAGCGATTCCGGTCACAACAAAAGGTAGTGTCGCATAGATTGTCATGACGTTGGCGACGGTCGTCCATCGCAAGGACGCGATATATGTGATCGCCGCAATTGCAGATACCAAGCATGCAGCAACGCCGGGCAGACCGAATGACATCGACGACCGTTGCCTGACGATCTTGTTTCGAAGCAGAAGAAACGCCCCGAGAGTCAAGAAGGTGAAGGCGGAGCGCCACGCCACCATCGACCATACGTCCATATCCGCCATGCGGACGAACAGCCCCGCTGTACTCCATAAAACTGCGGAAGCTGCCACAAGATATATGCCTGTATAACGGTCGTGTGCTAAACTCATATCGGCATCGCTCCCAGGAGGTAAGTATGTGTAATCAGCAATGTAGACGATCGGTCTAGTTATGAGTGGTCAATCTGCGACGCGCACGCGTCTCATTTCGGAGGGAATGCGCCAGCTGCTCGCTCATGGCTATGAGGGGGTGGGAATCGGTCCGGTTCTGAAGGAAGTGAATGTCCCAAAAGGGTCATTCTATTACTTCTTTGCGAGCAAGGACGACTTCGTGGTGGCGGTTATCGATGCCTATGAGCAGAAATATGCGCGGATCAGGGAAAGACTTTTTTCTGATACCTCTCTGCGCGCTTTGCAGCGCCTATCGGTATATTTTGAAACGCTCGAACTGGAGCTTAAGCAAGACGGGCCATATGCAGGCTGCCTTTACGGGGTCATTGCGCAAACTGCTGCGGGTCGCAGCGCTCTGGTTCGGGACGCGCTTGTCACTTCATTTCGGCGATGGGAGACGAGTATGCGCGAACTGCTCATGCAAGCCCAATATGAAGGCGACATCGCCGGCGATGAGGACATCTCGGATCTATGCGCATGCATCATCGAGGCGTATGAGGGCGCACTCATTCGCGTGAAAGCCACGGGCGATATTGGCGCTCTCACGCGGTTTCGCACCAGGGGGTTGAAAAGGCTGATGGCGCAGATCCAGTGCGATGACCGCTTGTTGTCCGGCAGGGACGCCTGATTGACCGCGCTCAGGGTGGCGCCGAAGTCCAGGGTTAAAGTTCTGCCTTTGAGACCTCTCGTTTCGAGAGGTTAAACCGATCACGCTTGACGGCTGGAAGGGCAATGCTTATCCTTTTTATTACGTGAACGTAAAGGTAATAAATCAATCATCAGGTTGTCTGACAATTGACTGGCTTGCGACATGTTTTGCCGCTATAGAAGCTCGACAAAGGCGTCCTGCTTTGCGAAGACAGGCGTTGGCGGGTGCGGTGTCGCGGATGGCTTTTTGACCGGCGCAGTCGATGCGCCAGGAATGCCGATAAGCGGATATAACAACAGCCGGATGGGACCGGCGATGCGGAGAGGATGGACATGACGGAAGCGATGGAACTGCCGGAACGCGAAGCGATGGAATTCGACGTTGTGATCGTTGGCGCTGGTCCTGCGGGCCTTGCCGCGGCGATCCGGCTGAAGCAGGTAGAGCCGGAGCTTTCGGTCGTCGTTCTCGAAAAGGGTGCCGAAGTCGGCGCGCATATTCTTTCCGGTGCCGTGGTCGATCCGATTGGCATCGACAGGCTGCTGCCGGGCTGGCGCGAAGAGGAGGGGCATCCCTTCAAGACCGAAGTCAAGGATGATCAGTTCCTGTTTCTCGGACCGGCCGGCTCCATCCGCCTGCCGAATTTCATGATGCCGCCTTTGATGAACAATCACGGCAATTACATCGTCTCGCTTGGGCTGGTCTGTCGCTGGTTGGCGGAAAAGGCGGAAGGACTCGGCGTCGAGATCTATCCGGGCTTTGCCGCAACCGAAGTGCTTTATAATGAGCAGGGCGCCGTCATCGGCGTCGCCACCGGCGATATGGGCATCGAGAAGAATGGCGAGCCGGGTCCGAACTTCACCCGCGGCATGGAGCTGCATGGCAAATATGTGCTGATCGGCGAAGGTGTGCGCGGTTCGCTCGCCAAGCAGCTGATTTCCAAATTCGACTTGTCCAGAGATCGCGAGCCGCAGAAATTCGGCATCGGCATCAAGGAACTCTGGCAGGTCAAGCCGGAGAAGCACAAACAGGGCCTCGTGCAGCATTCTTTCGGCTGGCCGCTGGGTTTCAAGACCGGCGGCGGTTCGTTCCTTTATCATCTGGAAGACAACCTCGTTGCCGTCGGCTTCGTGGTGCATCTCAATTACAAGAACCCCTATCTTTATCCTTTCGAGGAATTTCAGCGCTTCAAGACGCATCCGGCCATCCGCGAGACCTTCGAGGGCGGCAAGCGCATCTCCTATGGTGCGCGCGCCATCACCGAGGGCGGCTATCAGTCGGTGCCGAAGCTCACTTTCCCGGGCGGCGCGCTGATCGGCTGTTCCGCCGGTTTCGTCAACGTGCCGCGCATCAAGGGCAGCCATAATGCGGTGCTGTCGGGCATGCTGGCGGCGGAAAAGATCGCCGCGGCCCTTTCCGCCGGCCGCGCCCATGACGAGGTTTCCGAGATCGAGGCCGAATGGCGTGAAGGCGATATCGGCAAGGACCTTAAGCGGGTCAGGAACGTCAAGCCACTCTGGTCGAAATTCGGCACGCTTGTCGGCGTCGGCCTTGGCGGGCTGGACATGTGGACCAACCAGCTGTTCGGTTTCTCCTTCTTCGGCACGCTGAAGCACGGCAAGACGGACGCGCAGAGCCTCGAACCGGCCTCGAAGCACAAGAAGATCGATTATCCAAGGCCTGACGGCGTGCTCACCTTCGACCGCCTGTCCTCGGTGTTCCTCTCCTCCACCAACCATGAGGAAGACCAGCCGGTGCATCTTCAGGTGAAGGACATGGAGCTGCAGAAGCGCTCCGAGCATGACGTCTTTGCCGGTCCCTCGACCCGTTATTGCCCCGCCGGCGTTTATGAATGGGTGGAGAAGGACGGTGAGGAGGTCTACGTCATCAACGCCCAAAACTGCGTTCACTGCAAGACCTGCGATATCAAGGATCCCAACCAGAACATCAACTGGGTGCCGCCGCAGGGCGGCGAGGGGCCGGTCTACGCCAATATGTGATGGCGCAGCTTATACTCTCTCTCGTCATGCTCGGGCTCGTCCCGAGCATCTGCAACGGATTGATTTGAAGAGACGTGGATAGATCCTCGGGACAGGCCCGAGGATGACGTCGAGCGTGTTGGGACCGGTTGCGAGGTCGGGTCCCGTCCGGCATGATCGGCGTCTACGGCCCGCTCCCCCCTCAGTATTTGTGGATTGCCCTTCGATTTCTTACATATAGGATGTTGGGGTGTTGTAGCATCGCGTCGCCCGTGGATTGCGGGCGGTGAATGCGGTAACGCCTTGAATGTGCATATGGTCCTTGGGCTGGCTCAGGAGCTGTTGCGTTTGCGCCGTCGCCCGACGACAGGGAGTGAAAGAATGTCCGGCTTTCAAAGGCTGAATATCGTGCGGAAGACAGGGTTCGGCGCCGGTTTGGCGACGCTTGCGATGATTGCCGTTTCTTTCAGCGGCGGTCCGCTGGTGGCCGCAAGCTGCCGCACCGACGCCATGGCCGGCATCGACTGGCGCGAATGCAACAAGCGTCTGTTGATGCTGGGCGACAGCAATCTCGATTCGGCAATGCTCTACGGCACGGATTTCACCTATACCGACCTGCGCGGTTCGTCGCTCAAGGGCGCCAATCTCGAAAAGGCGAAGCTTATTCGCACGGCCCTCGGCGGTGCGAACCTGCAGGGCGCCAATCTGACCAAGGTGGAAGCCTATCGTAGCGATTTTTCCGCCGCCGACGCCACCAATGCCAAATTCATCAATGCTGAAATGCAGCGAACCAAATTCGAAAAAGCCAAGCTGGACGGCACGGACTTCACCAAGGCCGAACTTGGCCGGGCCGATTTCGAGGGCGCCTCGCTGAACGGCTCGAAATTCTCGCTGACCAACCTGTCACGGGCCCGTTTCGGCGGCGCCAAGCTCGGCGGCCCGGTGGATTTCACCAGCGCCTTCCTGCTGCTGACCCGGATTGAAGGGGTCGATCTTTCCATGGCCACCGGCCTTGATCAGAAGCAGATCGACATTGCCTGCGGTGACGCCAAGACCAAATTGCCGAACGGTCTGACTGCGCCGGCCTCCTGGCCGTGCCCGGAAGAGCCAGACGACGACGATTGACAGGAAAAGCCGCAGGATCTCGATATATCACTATAAGCGGAAGAGAAGCGCCCGCAATGCGGACGCTTCATTGGTCGTCAGAAGCCGGAAAGCACGATCTTGCCCTTGGCCTTGTTGCTCTCGACCAGCGCATGCGCCTTGATGAGATTTGCGGCGTTGATGGTGCCGAAAACCTCGGTCAGCGTCGTCTTGATCTTGCCGGCATCGACAAGCCCGGCCACATGGTTCAGCAGTCTGTGCTGTTCGATCATGTCAGGCGTCTGGAAGACGGCGCGGGCAAACATCATTTCCCAATGGATGGACACGCATTTACGCTTGAAGGCCATGACGTCGAAACCGCCGGCCGGATCGTCGATCAGCGCGAAACGGCCCTGCGGCGCGATGGTCGCCACGCTGTCGGCGGCATGAATGTCGCTATGGGTGGTGGAGAAGACAAAGCCCGGCGCACCTAGCCCGAGCGCCTCCACCTGCGGGGCAATCGGCTTGCTGTGATCGATGACGTGATGCGCGCCGAGTTCCTTCACCCACTCCATGGTTTCCGGCCGCGATGCCGTGGCGATGACGGTGATATCCGTAAGTGCACGTAGAAGCTGGATGGCAATCGAACCGACGCCGCCGGCGCCGCCGATCACCAGAATGGCATTGGCAGCGCCCGGAACCGGCTCCTTCACCCGCAGCCGGTCGAACAGCGTCTCGTAAGCGGTGATCGCTGTCAGCGGCAGGGCAGCGGCCTCTTCGAAATTCAATGATTTCGGCTTTGCGCCGACGATGCGTTCATCGACCAGATGGAACTCGCTGTTGGTGCCGGGTCGGTTGATGACACCGGCGTAGAACACCTCGTCGCCGGGCTTGAACAGCGAGACCTTGTCACCGACGGCTTTCACCACACCCGCCGCATCGAAGCCGAGCACGCGCGGTTCACCGTTTTCCGGCGACTGGTTGCGGCGCACTTTGGTATCGACAGGGTTTACCGAAACGGCCTTCACCTCCACCAGAATATCATGTCCCTTCGCTTCCGGCTGGGGCAGGTCGATATCGACGAGGGCGTCTTTCGCCGTGATGGGCTGGTTCGTCCTGTAACCGATGGCGCGCATGAACAGTCTCCTTTGCTTGTTTGCGTGCCTCTTACTTGATACATATGAACATCGATCGCAAGAATGCACATTTTGTGATGATACATACAAAAAGGATACTGTGATGTCGCGACCGCGCGCCAAGCTCACCGGCAACTTTCCCGGCTGCCCGGTGGAATCGACCTTGAGTTTTCTCGATGGCAAATGGAAAGGCGTGATCCTCTATCACCTCATCAATGAGGGCACCCTGCGCTTCAACGAGCTGCGCCGCCATATTCCCAGCGTCACCCAGCGCATGCTCACCAAACAGCTGCGCGAGCTGGAAGAGGCCGGCCTGATTTCCCGCACCGTTTTTCCGGTGGTGCCGCCGCGTGTGGACTACGCGCTGACGCCGCTTGGCGAGACCATGAGGCCGGTGATCTCGGCCCTGAAAAGCTGGGGCGATGCCCATATCGTCTGCAAGAACGGCGCGAAATATACCCGTCTTCCCGAGATGAAGGAAAAGGCCGCCTGAAAAATCACGGGTAAAAGCGCACCCCGCTGCGCGCCTTTTTTATGGTGCGATGCAACATTTATTTGCCCTGATTGATGCATAATGCTGCGATCTCGATTCGCAGCAGGGACATCAGCACACATGAGCATCGGTTGGTTGGAGGCCGCATTTCTCGGCCTTTTGCAAGGGCTTACGGAATTTCTTCCGATTTCTTCAAGCGCGCATCTACGCATCGCCGGGGAGTTCCTGCCCTCCGGCGCGGATCCGGGAGCCGCCTTCACCGCGATTACACAGATCGGCACGGAAATGGCGGTGCTGGTCTATTTCTGGTCCGATATCATGCGGATCGCTGCCGCCTGGCTCAGGCAAAATCTTCGCCTTGGGCCATATGACAAGGCTGATGCCCGGCTCGGCTGGTTGATTATCGTCGGCTCGGTGCCGATCGTGTTTCTGGGGCTGTTCTTCAAGGACGCGATCGAACATTCGCTGCGCAACCTTTACATCACCGCCGTGATGCTGATCGTCTTCGGCATTGTCCTTGGCCTCGCCGACAGGATCGGCAAAAAGCGCTACAAACTGAACCAGCTGATCTGGCGCGACGGCATTCTCTTCGGTTTCGCGCAGGCCATGGCGCTCATTCCCGGCGTCTCGCGCTCGGGCGGCACCATCAGTGCCGGCCTGCTTTTAGGCTATACCCGCGAGGCGGCGGCCCGCTATTCCTTCCTGCTCGCCGTTCCCGCCGTCTTCGGCTCCGGCTTTTACCAGCTTTTCAAAAGCATCGGCGAGGACAATCCGGTCGGCTGGGGTCCGACGGGGCTGGCGACATTGATCGCCTTCGTGGTCGGTTATGCCGTGATCGTCGTCTTCCTCAAGCTGGTCTCCACCAGGAGCTACATGCCCTTCGTCTGGTACCGCGTGGTCATAGGCTTTGTTCTGCTTGGACTGTTGGCAACGGGCGTCATCAATGCCGGCGGTTGATCAGTGCTGACGCGTGCGTATACCCAAATGAGTAGGCCCGCTCCTCCGAGCGGGCCTTTCGTCTTTTAGAGCAACGTGCCGCTGAGGATCACCAGCGCTACCGAGAAGTAGATGACGAGGCCGCTGACATCCACCAGCGTCGCGACAAAGGGGGCGGACGCGCTGGCGGGGTCGAGCCGCAGGCGTTGCAGCACGAAGGGCAGCATCGAGCCGGCCAGCGAGCCGAAGGTCACGATGCCGACGAGGGCTGCGAAAACGGTGGCGCCGACCAGCAGCCAGTGCTCGCCATAATCGTAAAACCCGGCCTGCTGCCAGAGGCTCAGGCGCAGGAAGCCGATGGCGCCCAGAATGCAGCCGAGCGTCAGGCCCGTCGGGATTTCCCGGAGCAACACCCGCCACCAGTCAGAAAGCTTCAACTCGCCGAGCGCCAGCGCCCGGATGATGAGCGATGTGGCCTGCGAACCGGAGTTGCCGCCCGAGGACATGATGAGCGGAATGAACAGCGTCAGCACCACGGCCTTTTCCAGCTCGCCTTCGAAATGCTGCATAGCGCTGGCCGTCAGCATTTCACCAAGGAACAGGGCTGCGAGCCAGCCGGCGCGCTTGCGGATCATGTCCGGAAAGCCGATCGTCATATAGGGCTTGCCCAGCGCTTCCATGCCGCCGAATTTGTGGGCGTCTTCCGTCGTGTCGGCGATCATGGTGTCGATCACGTCATCGACGGTGACGATGCCGAGGATATGCGAGCGGTCATCGACGACGGGCAGCGCCAGCAGGTCGTGCTTGCGGATCAGCCGGGCGACATCCTCCTGCGACATTAGCGGGCTTGCATAGGCAATGCCTTCTTTCGACGCGACGGAAAGGATGGAAGCGCCGGCTTGGCCGGTCAGCAGGCGGCGCAGCGTCACGACGGTGGAGAGCGTTCCGTCCTCAGCCAACACATAGATGGCATAGACCGTTTCACGCGAGCGCTCGACGACGCGGATGTGCGAAAGGGTCTGTTCCACCGTCCAATTGTCCGGCACGCTGACGAATTCCGTGGTCATGATCGAGCCGGCGGTACGCGGCGGATAACCCATCAGGTGCTGGATGGAGAGCGCCGTCGTGCGGTCCAGCCGGGAAAACAACTTTGCCCGCGGCTCTTCGGCCATTTCCGCCATAACGTCGGCCACACGGTCGTCGGACATCAGGTTGACGAGGCGGGCGGCCTGTTCGACCGGAAGATCGGCGATGATGGCGGCGGCGCCATGCAGTTCCGGCCGGTCGAGAATGGCGACGGCCTTTGCCTGCGGCATGGCGAGGATGGCGGTTACGGCCTCGGCGACATCCAGCGTATTAAGGTGCTCGACGCGTTCGGCAATGGTGGTGGAGCCGGAGTTTCCGCTACGAAGAAGACGTGCGGCCTTGCTGGCCCTCTGGGAGAGGTTGTGGAAGTTCATGATTGCTCACCTTTCCGTCGATTCGCCGATCACGGCGAACGCGGTGGTGAGCCGACAGCGGTCGGATCAGTTCACGTTCGCCGGTCTCGGCAAAGGCAATCGACTGCTACTGTCGCTAGACATCCAATGATGCTCCGTTGAAATCCGCGCAGTGCCTGATCGGCATGCGCGTAAGGCCGTGTTGCGCCTGAAACCGAAAAGAGTCAAGCGCCTGATTGTTAAATTTCCGCAAGGGTCCGTACCGCGGCAGGAGGCGGTGGTGCTGGCTGTTAAAAAGGCGATCTCAAGCCGCCTTTTCACGCCGCTCGACAGTGACCGAAACAAGGAAAACGCCAAGCCCGAGCAGGGAAAGAACCGCGCCCACATAACCGGTGGAGGCGTAGCCGAAACCCATGGCGATGACGAGGCCGCCGAGCCAGGCGCCGAGCGCATTGGCGATGTTGAAGGCGGAATGGTTGGAGGCGGCCGCCAGCGTCTGCGCATCCTGCGCCACATCCATCAGCCGCGTCTGCACGGCCGGACAGGCGGCGAAACCGCAGCCAATCAGGAAGACGCAGAGGCAGAGCATGAAAGGATTGTCCGCTGTCATGCCGAACACCGTCATGACAAGCACGTTGAAGGCGAGCATGCCGCCAATCGTGCCGTTGAGCGAGATATCGGCCAGCCGCGAGCCGACCACATTGCCGACATTCATACCGATGCCGAACAGCGCCAGCACCATGGAGACGGTGGAAACCGGCATCATCGCCACATCGGTGGTGGTCTTGGCGATATAGCTGAAGACCGAGAACATGCCGCCGAAGCCGACGGCGGCGATGGCGAGCGTCAGCCACACCTGCACACGGCGGAAAGCGCCGAGTTCGCGCCAGACGCTGGCGCCTTCCTCCACCCGATCACGCGGCTGGAAGAACCAGAGCAGCGCCACCGTCAGAAGTGCGATGCCGCCGACCAGCATGAAGGCCGCACGCCAGGAAAGCAGCTGGCCGAAGAAAGTGGCGAGCGGCGTGCCGAGCAGGGTGGCGATGGTGAGACCGAGCATAACGCGGCCAACGGCGCGGGCGCGCTTGTGGATCGGTGCCATGGAGGCCGCCACCAGTGCCGCAACCCCGAAATAAGCGCCGTGCGGCAGGCCGGTGATGAAGCGCAGAGCGGTGAAGCTCAGGAAATCCGGTGCAACGGCGCTCAAGATATTACCGGCCGCAAAAAGCCCCATCAGGCCGAGAAGCAGGGTGCGGCGCGTCATGCGCGCGGCGAGAACCGCGATGATCGGCGCGCCGATGACGACGCCGAGCGCATAGGCCGTGATGACATAACCCGCCTGCGGAACGGTGACGCCATAGGTGGCGGCGACGTCGGGAAGCAGGCCCATGATGGCGAATTCGCCGGTGCCGATGCCAAAGCCGCCGGCGGCAAGCGCCAGTTCGATGAGCGCGATGGCAAGCGGGGAGAGGGCCACGGCCGGGGCGGCCGTGTAAACGGCTTCATTCTCCGCGTCAAGGCGGGCTTCAGAGAAATTCGAGTGGCTCATCGTGACCTGAAAAGCGGGAAGGGCCCACAGAAAAAAGGGCAAGACCGTATGGGAGCGGTCTGCCCTGACTGGAGATGCGCGGTCATGAAAATGACCTTAAGTGATCCCTAACATGAAATGATGCGTTGCGGTAGAGCGATTCTCGGCAAAAGAGCATCTTCACGCGATGGTGTTCGGAACCCTATATAAGGTCAGGCATTTACGCGCGGCTGCCTTGTTGGATCGGGTTGGAAACATGAAGCTCATTGCAATTTTCAATCGTGACGGTGGCACGTTTCGCACCACAGGCATGGAGGCCTATTGCGACCATGCCCGCGAGGTTTTCAGCCGCGCCGGCCACGCCATCGAGTGCCGCCTGGTCTCCGGAAAGGATATCGTCGAGGAAATGGAGCGCGCCGCCGATGAGCCGGGCATTGAAGGCATCATCGCCGGCGGCGGTGACGGCACGATTTCCGCAGCGGCGGCCATCGCCTGGAAACACGGCATCGCGCTCGGCATCGTGCCGGCCGGCACCATGAACCTCTTTGCCCGCTCTTTGAAGCTGCCGCTCGATATTCGCCAGGTGCTGGAGACGTTGGCGCATGGCGAAGTTGCCAGTGTGGATATCGCCAGCGCCAATGGCCGCCTCTTCGTTCACCAGTTTTCGGCAGGCCTGCATTCGCGCATGGTGCGCTACCGCAACAATCTCGCTTTTGCCTCCCGTCTCGGCAAGATCAAGGCAAGCATCCGCGCCGCCATCAGCGTTATCCTCAATCCGCCGGTGTTCGAGGTGGAATATACCGTGAATGGTGAAACCCAGTACCGTAAAGTCTCGGCCATCTCCGTCTCCAACAACGAGTTCGGCCAGAACTCGCTCCTGGTGGCAGACAATGTTTCCGGCGGCCATCTCGGCTTTTACCTCACCGATCCGCTACGCCCTTCGGGCGTTGCAAAACTCGCCTTTGACATTTTGCGCGGCAAGCTCAAGGAGAACGACGCCGTGACGGCCATGACCTCGACTGATGTGGAGCTTCATTTTCCGAAGAAACGCCACGACGTGCGATGCGTGATCGATGGTGAATTGTTGCCGATGGAACGGGATGTGGCTCTCAAAGTTCATGCGGGCGAATTGAGGGTTCTGGTGGGGCGGTCGTTTTTCGCATAGCGCAACCGACTGTGAATCGAGCGATCGCCGCTTGTTTCTTATCCCCGCCGGGGAGAAGAAACCCAGCCGCCTCCGCTTGTCCAAGCCGCCTCTCTAAAAAAACGTCAGCCTTGCCAAATCGAAGCCGCCCGGCCATGTTCGGCGGGCGTGACGGCGTGAGCGCCGTTGCCTTTATGGGAGTGCAATCTGTCATGACTGAAATCTCCAAGCCGATGTCCAATCTTGCCGCCATCGATGCCGCCCATCACCTTCACCCCTTTTCCGACATGGGCAAGCTCAACGCCGCCGGCACCCGCATCATCGAGCGCGCCGAAGGGGTCTTCATCTATGACAGCACCGGCAAAAAATATCTCGACGCCTTTGCCGGCCTTTGGTGCGTGAATATCGGTTACGGACGCCGCGAGATCGCCGATGTCGTACAGCGGCAGATGAATGAGCTGCCCTACTACAACGCGTTTTTCGGTACCACCACGCCGCCCGCCACACTTCTGGCGCAGAAGATCGCTTCGCGCGCCGGACCGAAAATGAACCATGTGTTCTTTACCAATTCCGGTTCGGAAGCCACCGATACCTGGTTTCGCATGGCGCGGGTCTACTGGAAGGCGCTCGGCCATCCGACGAAGACCAGGGTAATCGCGAGACGCAACGGCTATCACGGCTCGACCGTGGCCGGCGCTTCGCTCGGCGGCATGAAATGGATGCACGAGCAGGGCGATCTGCCGATCGAGGGCGTGGCCCATATCGGTCAGCCCTATTGGTATGTCGAGGGCGGCGATCTTTCGCCGGCCGAATTCGGCCTGAAGGCGGCGCGCGAACTGGAGGCGAAGATCGATGAACTCGGCGAGGAAAATGTCGCCGCTTTCGTGGCCGAACCCATTCAGGGCGCCGGCGGCGTCATCGTGCCGCCGGAAACCTACTGGCCGGAAATCGCCCGCATTTGCAAGGCGCGCAACATTCTTCTCGTCTCCGACGAGGTGATCTGCGGTTTCGGCCGTCTCGGTTCCTGGTTCGGTTACCAGCATTTTGGCGTGGAACCGGATCTCGCGCCTGTCGCGAAGGGGCTATCATCAGGTTATCTGCCGATCGGTGGCGTCATCGTCTCCGACCGGGTGGCGGAGGTGATGCTTTCCCAGGTCGGTGACTTCAATCACGGTTTCACCTATTCCGGCCATCCCGTCTGCGCCGCCGCCGCTTTGGAAAACCTTCGCATCATCGAGGATGAAGGGCTGGTGGAGCGGGTGCGAAACGATATCGGCCCCTATTTCTCCGAGGGCTGGAAAAGCCTCACCGATCACGAGCTGGTGGGCGAGGCCGTGAATGTTGGCCTGATGGGCGGGTTGCAACTGACGGCGGACAAGGCGACCCGCAGACGTTTCGCCAAACCCGACGATATCGGAACCGCCGTGCGCAATCATTGCCTGGCCAACGGCCTCGTCATGCGCGCCACCGGCGACCGCATGCTGGCTTCGCCGGCTTTGACCATCAGCCGGTCGGAAATCGACCAGATCATTGAGACACTGCGCAAGGGGCTCGACCACCTGCGCGATACGCGGGAGCATTTCCAGTAAAACCGCGTAGCGGTTTTACATCCGGAAAAGGCGACGAAAAACTCTTAGGGAGAACTAAAATGGCAGGACAGGAACATCATTACGCCGTGCAGGTGAAATGGACCGGCAATCGCGGCAAAGGCACGTCGGGTTACCGCGATTATGAGCGCGACTACACGATTTCCACGGCGGGCAAAGCGGATATCGCCGGCTCCTCCGACCCGGCCTTCCGCGGCGATCCCTCTCGCTGGAACCCGGAAGACCTGCTCGTCGCCTCGCTCTCGGCGTGCCACAAGCTCTGGTACCTGCATTTCTGCTCCGTCAACGGCATCATCGTCGAAGACTATGTCGACAATGCCGAAGGCACGCTTGTCATGGAAAAGGATGGTGCCGGGCAGTTCAGTGAAGTGGTGCTGAAACCGGTCATTACCATCTCGAAGGGTGATCCCGCCCGGGCGGATGAGCTGCACCATGATGCGCATGACAAATGCTTCATCGCGCGCTCAGTGAATTTTCCCATCCGCGTGGAGGGGACGGTGAAGATGGTTTGAGGTTCAGGCAAATTGCAGACCGAGATGATCGGCCATTGGCTGAAAGTCCCGGTCATTGTGCAACAGCTCGTACCCGTGCTCGATGCAGTAGGTCCCGATAATGAGGTCAGCCGTTTTACGTACTGTTTTCCCTACGCCGCGAAGTTTTCGGTAGTTGTCAGCAGCTTTAACGGCAAGTTCGGGTGTCAGCATTGGTACGAACCCGAAGCGCTTCAGCCGACTATGTATAGCCGCCGCCAGCCTGTCATTTCGCTCTCCCTGCAGGATTTCGAGAACAATAATGTCGCCGATAATCACGTCGGTAAGATCGCTTACATCGTTGAGCGTTGTGACTTGAGGCGTGGATTTATTCCGAAACCAGTCGATCCAGACAGATGTATCGACAACGATCATTCTGCGGCATCTTTCGATTGGATATCTTCTGCGCTCCAGCTATTGCGCACATTTTCTAGGTCGCCATTCCAGCCGATGCCTCTCAGTTCCTGCAACGCTTTACGTCGCCCGAGATTCTCCACGAGATCGCGCAAAGCCTTCTCAACGGTTGCCTTTTTCGTCGAGAGGCCTGTGATTTCCATCGCTTCGGCGATCAAGGCGTCGTCAAGCTCAATATTCGTGCGCATGGAAAAATCCTTGGTGTATCGATTTTTGAGATCATACACCAAGGCAGGCTTTCGCCACAGCTGTTTTTACTGGAACGCCGTCTCGTAAAAACTTCTGAGCTTGCGCGAATGCAGCGTTTCCGTTGGCATGGCCGCAAGCTTCTGCACGGCGCGAATGCCGATTTGCAGATGCTGGGCGACCTGCGTGCGGTAGAACTCCGTCGCCATGCCCGGCAGTTTCAGTTCGCCATGCAACGGCTTGTCGGAAACGCAGAGCAGGGTGCCGTAGGGCACGCGGAAGCGGAAGCCGTTCGCCGCAATGGTGGCCGATTCCATGTCGAGCGCAATGGCGCGCGACTGCGACAGGCGCTTGACGGGGCCGGCCTGATCGCGAAGTTCCCAGTTGCGGTTATCGATGGTGGCGACGGTGCCGGTGCGCATGATGCGCTTCAGCTCGAAGCCCTCGTAGCCGGTAACTTCTGCCACAGCGCCTTCCAGAGCCAGTTGCACTTCAGCGAGAGCCGGGATGGGCACCCAGACAGGTAGGTCGTCGTCGAGAACATGATCCTCACGCACATAGGCATGGGCCAGAACATAGTCTCCCAGCCGCTGGCTGTTGCGCAGGCCGGCGCAATGGCCGACCATCAGCCAGGCATGCGGGCGCAGCACGGCGATGTGGTCGGTGATCGTCTTAGCGTTGGAAGGGCCAACGCCGATATTGACGAGCGTAATGCCGGCATGACCCTTTTTCTTCAGGTGATAGGCGGGCATTTGCGGCAGCCGCGCCAGTGTCATATCGGTTGTCGGCCTGTCGGAACCGGCAAGCGTGACGATATTGCCCGGCTCCACGAATTCCGTATAACCTTCACCGCCGTCGGCCATCAATTTCCGCGCCCAGGCGGCGAATTCATCGATATAGAACTGGTAGTTGGTGAACAGCACGAAGTTCTGGAAATGGCTGGCGCTCGTCGCCGTATAGTGGCTGAGGCGCGCCAGCGAATAATCGATGCGCTGTGCGGTAAAGGGCGCAAGCGGCGCCGGTTCGCCGGGCACCTGATCATATTCGCCATTGGCGATGAGATCGTCGGTATTGTTGAGATCGGGCGTATCGAAAAGATCGCGCAGCGGCACGTCGGAGAGCGAAGACGCCGCCGCCGCCTCGACATAGGCGCCTTCGCCGAAGGCGAAATGCAGCGGAATGGGTGTGGCCGATTCCGACACCGTTACCGGAACGCCGTGGTTCTTGATCAGAAGCCCCAGCTGCTCTTTCAGGTAGTGGCGGAAAAGCTCAGGGCGGGTGATCGTCGTCGTATAGACGCCGGGGGCGGTGACATGGCCGTAGGAGAGACGCGAATCGACATGGCCGAAGGTCGCGGTCTCAAGGCTGACCTGCGGGTAGCAGGCGCGGTAACGGCCGGTAATCGGCGCACCCTTGGCGAGTTCGGTAAAGGAGTTGATGAGGAACGCCGTATTGCGTTCATAAAGCGCGGTCAAAGCCGCCACGGCTTCTTTCGGATCCGTGAATGTCTGCGGCGCGAAAGGCTCGGGGCTGATGAAGGTGAGGGGCGGAATCGTTCGTTTTGCTATTGTCATGGCCCATTATAAGAGGCCAATTTCGACAGGCAAGCGACAGAAATACGAAGAAGCTGAAAAGAAACGCGAAAATGCAGTTCGAATAACTGTGGGGCGGCAGAAATTTCAGCCGAGCGCGCCGCGCTGCAGGCTCATCAGGAGTACGAATCCGGCGCCCTTCGAGGCCGGGCGGGGATCGGCCTTGTAAACCGCAAGTCCGGCCACCGGGCCGAGAAAGATCGAGGCCATCAGCATCAGCCGCAGGGCGGAAAACAGGCCGTTGGAGAAGCTTGTCGTCATCATCAAATCCCTTCTTACAGTACGACGGGGCAATTGGCGGCGGGCGCCGGGCTGTGCTGGCAGGCAATTGCCGCGCCGGCATTCACCCGCTGGAAACTGCGGTTGGGATTAACGACGAGCGAGGCGAAGGACATGGCGAAGATCGCCATGAGAAACGCGAAGATTGCCAGTCGGCTGATCAGCTTTGTCATGCCCATTCCCCTTTATTGGAGTTGATGGACAGAGTTTTGCCACACTCGGACTGAACGGACCCTGAGGTCCCGGTTCATATGGTGTTCAGGGATGTTAACGGGTAGTGACATGGTGGATTGATGCCACAGTGGCGCTGGAGCACCCGCTTTTCGATCAGGGCAGAGGGGCTTCCGCACGCGCCGCAAGATCGGTCAGCAGGGTCTCGAATGCCCGAGGCTGGGTCACATTGACAACCGGCACGCGGTGCTCCTGCGCGGATGCCAGCATGTCCGTGTTTTCCCGCAACGAACGCTCGATGAAGGCGTCGATGATCCGCCGCTTCTCAGCCGCTGCATCTTGATAGCGGGCGTGAGAGCGCATTCTCTCGAGAAGAAAATCATTGCCGGCATGGAGAAAGACACCGGCGACCTCGTCGCCGAGCAGGGGCGAAATCAATTCCGGCCGCAGGGCCGCGCCCTCGAAGATTGCGGGCGTGCCGGTGCCTGACCTGCTGTCGATCATCGTGCGGATCGATGGCCAGATGTTCTGATGATGTATCTTGAGAAACCAGTGGATCGTTTCCGCCGAGAGCTGCGAGTAATATTCCTCCACTTGCACCGGAACGCGCGGCCATGGCCTTCCCGGATGGCGGGCGAGACTGTCGGTCGATATTGCCTCGCAACGCAGCCTATCGCTCAACAGGCCCGCAAGGGTGCTTTTGCCGACATGCGAAGTGCCTGCGATCAGGATTGTCGAAAGGATGGGGCGCATGCGTCGCTCTCGTTGGTGTCGGGCGCAACAATACATCAACGGATATATGGCTTCCATGCGGCCTGCGCCCGCAGGTTCGGGCGAAGTCCTTGGGCGGCGCACTGCACCGTCAGCCGCGGGGTCGCAAGCGGCAGGACAGAAAGCCCACCCGCCGCCTTGTCGATTACAGCCGCGTCCAGGTCTGCGATTTGCACAGAACCTTCAGTACGCAACCCTTCATGCTCAGCGAATTGCCGGAAACGGTGCCGGAGCCGCTATAGGTCTTGTCATTGGCAGGATCGGTGATCTCGCCGGAATAGCTGTTTCCCTTGCCGGAAAGCTTGCCAATCTGTTTTCCGGCATGCTTGCCGGTCTTCAGCGTCACGCAGAAAGCGCCGCCGCAGGGGCCGATCACGGCGGTTTCGCCGCTGGCCGTCTTCCAGTTGCCCTCAATGGCTTCTGCGGCAAAGGCAAGGTTGCTGCCCATCAGCAGGGCAGCGGTCATCATCATCACACGCTTCATGGAAACTCCTCCGTTCACGTCGCGCTGGTCTTTGCCCGTTCATCCTCCGCACGGGCAGGCGGATAGTATTTGACGTTAACGTAAAAGGAAATAGAAATTTGCGTCCATTGCACGGCATTTGCGACGTTTGAAAGCGAAGAAAAGAGGAAAACAGAAAATCGGTGTTTGGATCGTGGTGAACGAAGGGTTTAAATCCAATTCTAAACTTTTCGTAAAATTCGCCGCAAAGTCCTTAATTTCCGCACCTCGTGATATTTAACGAAAACCCAATTTTACCAATCGTTTGCAGTTTGTTTGCGGCCCATTAATCATGCCTTTTAAGCGACCGTTGAAGGCCCGGTGGCATAGTGAACTCATCAAAAGCGCAGGGAAAACCTGCCGGACGGAAGGGCAAAAAAGCCCCAAAAGACGGCGGGTCCGGACGATAGCCTCGGCAAGAAGGCAATGATGAAACAGGCGAGAGCATTCCAGCAAAAGTGCGAAGCGGTTTTGCGTCGGGAAATGCGAAAAAAACAAAGAGACAGAGCGCTTCGCTTTTTGACGAAAAGCGGAAAGCTCTGAACGACAGGGATAAAAACGATGGCACGCTTTGAAATCCGCGATATCGAAATGGCTGCCGGTGGCGAAACCCGCGCCGACACTCTTTGCAATCTCGGCCTGGTCTATGCGACCGGCCGGGGCTGCAAGGTGGACCTGATCGCAGCCCATAAATGGCTCAACATCGCCGCGATCCGCGGATCGGAAAGAGCCGCTTCGCTGCGCGCCGATCTCGCCCGCAACATGACGAAATCGGAACTGGCCGAAGCGCTGCGCGCTGCCCGCGACTGGATGACGATGCACTGATTGACCCACGCCATCATTGAGATTTCCGGTCCGGTTCCCTCCAGTCCCGATGACCGGCGCAAAGGAAAGTAAACCCGAAGGGGAACGCGGCGAGGGCTTTGAAAACAAGCTTTTGCGCTGACACATCAAACCGCGACCGGCAGGAACAAGGCCGGCGCGGTTTTCTTATGTTTTGCGATGTCCGTTGCCGGAAAATGATTCGCGGGCAGGAGCTTGCGGGAGGTTGTTGAATCGATGCGTGCAATGCGAAGTATCGGATTATAGGCGCGCCTCGCCTGAAACTCTCATCCCTGTTCCGGGGAACAGGGATGAGGGTGGGCTGGGAACTTACCCGATCGTCTTGAGAACCTTCGGCAGCGCTTGCTCGAAAAGATCGAGCTTGTCACCCGGCCCCACGCTCACGCGAATGCAGCGGTTGAGCGGCGCAACGCCCGGCATGCGGATGAAGACGCCATGTTCCATCAGCCCATCGACGATGGCGCGGGCATAAGCCCCGTCGCGATGGCAATCGATGGTGACGAAATTGGTGGCGGAGGGGAGCGGTGATAGGCCGTTATCTCGGGCAATTGCCGAAATGCGCTCACGGGCGTCAGAAATTTTACCAACGACTTCATGCAGATAGGCTTGATCTTTCAGTGCCGCCAAAGCGCCGGCGATCGAAATGCGTGCCATGCCGAAATGGTTGCGGATCTTGTCGAAGGCTTCGACATTGCCGAGCGTGCCGATGGCGTAACCCACGCGCGCACCCGCAAGCCCATAGGCTTTCGAGAAGGTGCGCATGCGCAGGATGTTCGGCTGGCCGATCAGCGCGTCGATGGCCGGCACGGCGCTGGCCGGCGCGGTTTCGCAATAGGCTTCATCCAGAATGAGCAGGCAGGTTTCCGGCAATGCGCGGGCGAAGGCGACGACTTCGCTCGCTTCCCACCAGCTTCCCATCGGATTATCAGGGTTGGCGAAATAAACGAGTGGCGCATTTTCCCGGATGACGAGATCGAGCAGCCCGTCAAGATCTTCGTGATCGTCGACATAGGGCGTGGTTATGAGTTTCCCGCCAAAACCGTTCACATGGTAATTGAAGGTGGGGTAACCGCCGAAAGAGGTGACGACAGGCGTGCCCGGCTCGACGATCAGCCTGGCGATCTCGCCCAGCAGCCCATCGACGCCGCCGCCGATGGCAATATTGCCGCGCGAGACGCCATGGTGGATGGCGAGCGCTTCCTTCAGCTCGAAATTTTCCGGATCGCTGTACATCCATGTCTCTGCTGCCGCATCGCGCATGGCCACAAGCACGGAAGGGGCAGGGCCGAAGCCGCTTTCGTTTGCGCCGATACGCGCTTCAACCTTCAAGCCGCGGTTCCGCTCGATGGCCTCCGGGCCAACGAAGGGAACGGTGGAGGGTAGCGAGACGGCGAGGGGGGTAAGGCGTGAAAAAGCGGACATTGGCTTCAGAGTTTCCGGTATCTGTGTTTAAAACCCGGCTCACAATAGGTCCAAAAAAACCGGACGCAAGGCGCAGCCGGTTGCGGCATGACTGTTTTGGAACAGAATTTTACGTCCCGGTGAGGGGGCGGAAAAGCCATCGGCCTATCGTGCCGGGGTCACGCGTTGGTCTCGAAGCTCAGGCGTCGCACATGGTGCAGGAACTCCGCATCGATCAGCATATTGAAGCCGATCGTCACTTTTTCCTCTTCGCGCCGGATCAGCGTGCAACCGATCTCATCGCGGATACCGAGAATTTCCAGATAAAAATTGGCCGGCATTTCCAGATCGGGGCTGACATCCAGTTCCGCGCCGTAAAGGGAAATGGTCCGCACCAGGCAGCGCATGGTGTCCTTGGCGCTGAGATGATGCCCGATGAAGGTGATCTTGCCGGGCCGGTCGATCTGAAATTTCTCGTACATCTCGTCCTGGGGGACGTTCTGACTGATATCCATATGCAAAGCCATGACAACCTCCCGGATTGCCTCTCTCGTGCCTATTTTAACGCGGCTTCCTTGCCAGGGCATGAAGAAAATCCGCGCAATTCTCTCTACTCTGTGTCGATCTCGACCAGGTTTCGTTGGGGAAGCCGATGTTTCCTCTCATAAAAATGCTTTTCGCCCCATCCGGTTGCAATGGAGCCGCAGTCTATGCTGATAAGGCGTCATGCTTGCACCGGGCTGGCGTTGCTGCGCGGTTGACTACGGCCGTACTTGGCGTTACGCCTGATCCTGCAATGTGGCTTCTCGGGGTGCGGCAGGATCGGCGCTTCGTGGTTGTTCTGGGAGTGGACTGTGACGGGAAGGCTGGTAATCGTCGGGGCGGGGCAGGCCGCTTTCGCGCTGGCGTCGAAGCTGCGGGCGCTGAAGGACGAGCGCCCCATCACTGTCATCGGTTCCGAGGATGCCTATCCCTACCAGCGACCGCCGCTCTCCAAAAAATACCTTCTCGGCGAGATGAGTTTCGACCGGCTGATGTTCCGGCCGGAGGAATGGTACGCTGAAAACAATATCGACATCCGGCTGTCCACGTGGGTGGAGGAGATCGACCGTAGTGCTAAAACCGTGCGCATGCAGGATGGCAGCACGCTTTCCTATGACAAGCTGGTGCTGGCGACCGGGGCGGCACCCCGCCTGCTGCCGGCCAGCATTGGCGGCGATCTCGAAGGCGTGTTGATGGTCCGCGACAAGCGCGATGCCGACCGGCTGGTGGAGGAGATGAAGCCGGGCCGCAGGCTGCTGGTGATCGGTGGCGGTTATATCGGCCTTGAAGCGGCTGCGGTTGCCCGCAAGCTCGGCCTTGAGGTCACGCTGATCGAAATGGCCGACCGTATTCTGCAGCGCGTGGCGGCAAAGGAAACCGCCGATATCATGCGCGGCATCCACCAGGCCCATGGCGTTTCCATCCGGGAAAAGACCGGCCTCGTGCGCCTTGTCGGCATGGATGGCCGGGTGGCGGCTGCCGAACTTTCCGACGGCTCGATGCTGGATGTCGATTTTGTCATCGTCGGCATCGGCGTGACGCCGAATGACCGGCTCGCCCGCGAATCGGGCCTTGATGTCGGCAATGGCATCGTGGTCGACGGCCGTACCCGCACATCCGATGCGGACATACATGCGGTGGGCGATTGCGCCATGTTGCCGTGGCGCGGCCAGCATGTGCGTCTCGAATCGGTGCAGAATGCCGTTGATCAGGCCGAGGCCGCCGCTGCCGTGCTGGCCGGCAGTGAGGCCGCCTATGATGCGAAACCCTGGTTCTGGTCGGATCAATATGAGGTGAAGCTGCAGATTGCCGGCTTCAATCTCGGTTATGACGAGACGATGCTGAGGCCCGGCGCCCGTGAAGGCAGTTGGTCCATTTGGTATTTCCGCGACGGGCGATTCGTCGCTGTCGATGCCATCAATGATGCCAAGGCCTATGTCGCCGGCAAGAAACTGCTCGATACCGGCGCGGAGCCGGATCGCGCCATCCTGGCGGACGCAGCCGCCGATCTGAAATTACTGCTTTCCTGAGGACATTATGCTCGCTCCCGAAAACCGTTTCAAAACCGCCATCCATGCGGGCAAGCCGCAGATTGGCCTCTGGCTCGATATGGGCGAGGCCATCACGGCGGAAATCGCCGGAACTGCGGGTTTTGACTGGCTGGTGATTGACGGAGAACACGGGCCGAATGATCTGCGCAGCATCATCGATCAGCTGCGTGCGCTTGCCACATCGCCCGCCGAGCCAGTGGTGCGCGTGCCGGTCGGCGAAAGCTGGATGATAAAGCAGCTTCTGGACGCGGGTGCGCGCACGCTTCTCGTGCCTATGGTCGATTCGGCCGATCAGGCGAAAGATCTGGTCAGTGCCATGCATTATCCGCCGCGCGGCATTCGCGGCATGGGGGCTGCCGTCGCCCGCGCTTCCGCCTTCAACACGATAACCGATTACGCCGACAGCGCCTCGGACGGCGTCTGCCTGCTGGTGCAGGCCGAAACGCGTGCGGCGATCGACGATCTCGACAATATTCTTGCGGTGGAAGGCGTGGACGGCGTCTTCATCGGCCCGGCGGATCTGGCGGCGGATATGGGTTATCTCGGCAGGATAGACGAGCCGGAAGTGCAGACGGTGATCGAGGCAGCCATTGTCAAGATCGTCAAGGCGGGCAAGGCCGCCGGCATTCTCACCTTCAACGAAACCTACAATCGCCGCTATCTCGAACTCGGCGCTTCCTTCGTGGCCGTCGGCGCCGATGTAACGGAATTCGCCAGCACCCTGCGTGCGCTATCGGCCCGTTACAAGGGCGGGGCAGCACCTGCGCCATCACGGTCGGGATATTGATTCAGTCGTCGTTGCTGGCGTTCAGCTTTTCCGGCGGAATGCCTTCTTCGCCGGAGGCGAGATAACCGCCGTTGATAAGGGCGGCGCGAACGATGCGCTGGATGGCTTCATCCCTGTCGATGCCGTGATCCCTCGCAAAATCCGACAAAGCCGTTTCAAGATCGTCGCTGAACCGCATATTCGCCCCCATTCATCCCATTTCAAATCAACACGAAAAGGCAAGGCGGGATTGACCCGCCTTGCCTGAATTTTAAGCCCGTGCGGCCATCAGCGCCAGCGATAAAGGCTTCCGTTCGACGAATTCTGCTGCGTGCTTGTGCCGACCGCATAACCGATTGCAAAACCGAGTGCGCCAACGATCGTCAGCAGGGAGGTTGCCGTGCCGGGATTCTCCTTGACCGCTTCGACGACATGCTGGCCCTGGGCGCGCACATTGTGGGCCGCCTTGCGAACGCGCCCGCGCGCCTCATCCAGAAATTCGGATGCATCTTCGCCCACGCCTTCCGCGCGGGCCGAGACGGATTTAGAGAGGGATGCGATCTGCGAACGCAGCTCCGCAATCTGGTTTTCGATCGTGTCTTCGACAACATTCAGTTTGGTCTGAGCCATTAGAACACCTCTTTTGTTACCGAAGCCAGAACGTGCCGGCCTGCAAGAAGTTCCCGAAAGGCCCGCAAAGTTTCGCAGGAGGATGTTCAGCCAACAGGTTTTTGTGCTTCTTGGCGAAAAAGCCTTGCAATCATTTTTTTTACGCAATAATCAGGCCGCACCGGAGAGGTGGCCGAGTGGTCGAAGGCGCTCCCCTGCTAAGGGAGTATACGTCAAAAGCGTATCGTGGGTTCGAATCCCATCCTCTCCGCCATTTCGGCGCTTGTCCAGACCGGAGACATAGGTAACAGTTTGTACCTAAGACATAGGTGACAATCTCGTGCCGAACGGATTGTCGATTGTTTGCAGCGTTCTCTGTTCCAGGTCGATATATCCTAGATCGTAATGCATGAAGCTGACGAGCCAAATGCCGTCTTCCACCTCCTTTAATCCCAGTTTCTGTCCGGCCAGTACGGTCGATATATTGATCTTCTTGCGAAAGAGGCAGGCGCGTCCGCAATTGGTGACGATGATGTCTCGATCATGGAAGGGATAATCGATCTCCGGCAGGCCAAGGTAGGGGCGCAAAGAGGCGGTATAGAGATCAGCAGGCACTTTCATGCTGATCGCCTCATGCGGCCTCTCGCCATTGAATTCGCTGACGAATGCATCAAAGCGTACCTGTTGCTGGAGAAGGCTACGTTCGGGTGGGCGAGTTGCCTCCTTCTTCAATGTCAGATGCATACGCTCATGCCGGCCGTTCTGCTGTGGATGGCCCGGTTTGATGCGCTCGATCGCTATCCCAAGCCTCAACCAGAAAACCGACAGCTTCGACAGATTGTACAGCCCGTTTGGTGAGGCAAAAGGTAGCCCGTTGTCCGAGCGTATCGCCTGAGGCAGGCCATGTTCGGCAAACAGGCGGCGGAAGGCTTCGATCACGGCTTGCTCTCGTGTCGATTCGAAGGCTTCGCAAGCCAATAGATAGCGGGATGCCTGATCGGTTACGGTCAAAGGGTAACAATAACGGCCATCCCCAAGTTTGAACTCGCCCTTGAAGTCGGCGCACCACAGATCGTTGGCATTGACGGCTTGCGACAGCGTGGTGCCCATGGCCTTGTTTGCCCGGTTCCTCTTGCGGGCCTGGCGCACAAGGCCATGGCGGTCGAGCACCGCATGTACGGTGCTGCTCGCCGGAATACGGACGTCGCCAGCGAGCTTTTTCACCAGCAGTTCGCGGATCTTGCGCGCACCCCAATGAGGCTTCTCCTTTTTGAGGCGCACGATCATTGCCTCGACGGGATCGGGGAGTTGGTTGGCGTAGCGCACCGGACGCCGGGAGCGGTCCGTCAGAGCTTCAAGCCCGTCGTCCTTGTAGCGATAGAATATCTTGTAGCCGGTCTTGCGCGATATGCCGAAGTCCCGGCACACCTCGCTCATTCCTTCGCCCTCCAGCAAACGGGCGACAAAGCGTAGACGTTCTTCCATAACCGAAGTCTCTCTCCACGGCATCAACACCTCCCGCAAAGCGAAAAGTGTTACCCATGTCTCCGGTACAAAACGTCACCTATCTCTCAAGTCGGACACGCCAAGACCGGAAATTCCAGCCCGCCCGATCCTTCACTTCAAGACTGCTGCCGGAGCGCTTTGGCGACTGTCGCCGCTTGTCACCTGTTCTTCCGTCCGTTTCGAATTGGCGCGCGCAACAAATCGGCTGCTGCCGATCATAAAAGCCAATTGTCGAATGCGACGCCTCCTCATCACATCAGATATCCCGAGCGAATAGACGCGATCGATACGACGTCGGTCCCTCGAATCGTTGCGTGGGGAATCGGTGTCAAACGGCTTGGCTTTTCCCTAATCTCTCCACGCGCGCTGTGAAGGTGTGTCAGATGCAGGGGTGTAAGGATGCGACGGTTTCCACCTCTCTTGCCCGACGAGGCAAGGTTTCTCCGAAAAAGCCGGCAGTTTGTAAATATCTCGTTAATCTAACTAACTAACGGATTTTCAAGCAATTTCTTAACGCATGGTAAAGCCGCCTGCGGGGTGGCTGCGTATGGTGTGTTGTTTCCGCAACAAATCGAAATGAAGCATATACGTAAATGCTATTTATCGGATGTTGGCGATTGCATGCGGCGAAACCTTTTGTATTTTCACCACCAGAAGCGAGGCGGTGGATCGTTTGGCTTCTAAGAACACGGGAATGGGGCAGGGAATGCTGTCCTTCAGCGAAAGTACCCAGACCCACTTAAAAACTTTGACTGGAGGTCAACCATGAACATCAAGAGCCTTCTCATCGGCTCCGCTGCGGCTCTCGCAGCAGTATCCGGCGCACAGGCCGCTGACGCTATCGTCGCTGCTGAGCCTGAGCCCATGGAATACGTTCGCGTTTGCGACGCATTCGGCACCGGCTTCTTCTACATCCCCGGCACCGAAACCTGCCTGAAGTTCCAGGGCTACATTCGTTTCCAGACCGACTTCGGTCGTGACAAGTCCGGCACCTCTGACTGGGATTCGTTCACGCGCGCTCAGTTCGAAGTTGACACCCGCACCGACACCGAACTCGGCGCTCTGCGCGGCTTCATCGGCCTGCGTGGCGATGCCGACCAGGACTCCAGCCGTGGCGTCAACGTTGACCAGGCTTTCATCGAACTCGGCGGCCTGAAGGTCGGTCAGTTCTACAACTGGTGGGATGACGGTCTCTCTGGCGAAACCGACACGCTCTCCACGAACTCCAAGTTCAACTCCATTCGTTACACCTACGACGCAGGTTCCTTCTGGGCTGGCGTTTCGGTTGACGAACTGGAAGGCACGGGCTCGAAGTTCGTAACGATCAACGCTGCTGGTACGGCCGCTCGCGCTCTGGAAGCTGACAACAACGTCGGTATCTCCGCTGGTATCGGTGCGAAGCTCGGCGCTGCATCGCTGCAGTTCATCGGTGGCTACGACGTAGACCAGGAAGAAGGCGCTCTCCGCCTCATCGCTACGGCTGACATCGGCCCCGGCACGCTTGGTCTTGCTGGTGTTTGGGCTTCTGGCGTAAACGCTTACTACGCTGAATCCGAGTGGGCAGTTGCTGCCGAATACGCAATCAAGGCAACTGATCGCCTGACGATCACCCCCGGCTTCCAGTACTCTGGCAACATTGCCGGTAAGGGCACTGGTGCAGCGTTCACCGCAGCAGGTGTGCCTGTTACCGGCGGTACGTCCACAACCAGCTACTACATCGTTAACGACTGGTCGAACGATGATGCTTGGAAGGCTGGCGTAACCGTCGATTACAAGATCACCCAGGGCCTGACCACCAAGGTTGCAGTTAACTACTACGACCCGGACAACGGCAACGAGCAGTGGACCGGTTTCGTCCGCCTGCAGCGCGCGTTCTAATCTAATCTGATCTGACATTGTCAGTGATGGAAACCCCGGCAGAAATGCCGGGGTTTTTCTTTTTTCAAGGAATGGCGAATCGGGTGGAGCATATCGGGGCCGGCCCATAGATGTGCGATTCCCTCTCTGTTTGCGGTGTACGCTGGATTTTCTCGGGCGAAACGGGCCGCATTCCCACGGGGAGGGCTGAGTCGGCCGGTTGCCGAACATCAGGGCGCAGAAAGCAGAAATGATGTTTCATCCCGATTCACCTCGACCCAAAGAGCTCCTTTCCGCCCGTACAGTCGCCTTTTGGACAATCTTTCGTGGCGCGAAAATGCTGAGTTTTCGGCAACCAGGTGCGTTCCTAGTCTTTCGACTTTTTTTGGTTTTCGCTTAAGTGGCTGAAAATGAATATTTATTAATGATTTTTTAACGAACTGGGTCCCGTCTGTTAGAATTGTAGCTATTTCGCAACAATGAAAAACTAAGGACACCTTACTGTCTTCCTTTTGTCACGATTGCGATTGCCTGTGCGGGAGGTTTTGGCTCTAATCATCTCCATAAGCGGCACGCATCTTTGAAGTGCTTCCCACCCGCTGCTTAGAAGATTAAGCGTTTGACTGGAGGTCAACCATGAACATCAAGAGCCTTCTCATCGGCTCCGCTGCGGCTCTCGCAGCAGTATCCGGCGCACAGGCCGCTGACGCTATCGTCGCTGCTGAGCCTGAGCCCATGGAATACGTTCGCGTTTGCGACGCATTCGGCACCGGCTTCTTCTACATCCCCGGCACCGAAACCTGCCTGAAGTTCCAGGGCTACATTCGTTTCCAGACCGACTTCGGTCGTGACAAGTCCGGCACCTCTGACTGGGATTCGTTCACGCGCGCTCAGTTCGAAGTTGACACCCGCACCGACACCGAACTCGGCGCTCTGCGCGGCTTCATCGGCCTGCGTGGCGATGCCGACCAGGACTCCAGCCGTGGCGTCAACGTTGACCAGGCTTTCATCGAACTCGGCGGCCTGAAGGTCGGTCAGTTCTACAACTGGTGGGATGACGGTCTCTCTGGCGAAACCGACACGCTCTCCACGAACTCCAAGTTCAACTCCATTCGTTACACCTACGACGCAGGTTCCTTCTGGGCTGGCGTTTCGGTTGACGAACTGGAAGGCACGGGCTCGAAGTTCGTAACGATCAACGCTGCTGGTACGGCCGCTCGCGCTCTGGAAGCTGACAACAACG
>NZ_JAPZLN010000008.1:0-117084 GCF_027498475.1 Agrobacterium salinitolerans
CCGTGAGCGCCACCATGGCGCTGGGCAGGCATCATACTCCGATGGGGGCATCCACCCCATCAGTTCAAAGCTTCTCCTGTCCATCGTCTCCACTCCTCGATGTCCTGCCGCCCGGATCGAGAACCGGGCGGACCACGTTAGGCACTTGATGCCGTTTGAGAAGGGCCGTCACCTCATCAGCTTCGGGCCGACCGGGCCTAATAACACCTCCCTTGGCATCCGGTGGGACCCTAATGACAACTGGGTCTCAAATTCCTCTATTCTCGAGGAAACCGAGAGTGATTTGCTCATTGAGAACGGTTGGGACCGCCTTCCGGTGACCCCTTACCCTACCGACACACAATATCACGCAGCTTTACTGTTGATCGCAGCAGAAGAAACGTTCTCTCTACACTCCACCAGAGCGGTGATTTCGAAAGTCAGCTGCCGTCCAACTGGCGCAAAGGATCAAGGAGAAAGGCTCGAAGCCGGAGAGGGGTGGCGGCGAACGCCCCCGCATCACCCATTTCCTGTCAATATGCCTGATTTTCTGCGGATGATATCTTCGACAATGTCATAGCCGGCGCGATTAAGGTGAATGCGGTCATCGGAAAAGACCCGACCGAGCGGTGCGCCATTTTCCCCCAAGAGAGCAGAATGTGCGTCGATAAATGAGACATCCTCGAAATTCCTTTGCAATTCTGTCTCCACCATAATGTTCGCTTTTCTAATTTCATCGGCGAGATAGATGCGACCAGGTGGAACGAATACGGACATAAAATGGATTGTAAGATCGGGTAGTTCTGCACGCGCCTCCTTCACCAATTGGACGGTGCGGTCGGCAACTTGCAAGGCAGTCGCTCCATAGTTTCCAATGTCGTTGCTACCAGGCCAAATTATCAAGATCGAAGGATCCAAGGGAGAGACGAGGCGCGAAAAATAATGTGTCATCGCTGCCAATGTAGCGCCGCCGAACCCTACACGAACCACATTGTGCGGTCGTAGCCGCTCAATCATGTCGTGCCATAGGCGGATCGAGGACGCGCCGAGAAACACGATTGGACGCCGAGGGATAGCAGATCTGGCGATCCTCCCGCAGAGTTCGTTGACTTCATGCTCGAACTCCAGGACCGATTCATCGATCGGAGTATGATATAGATGTGTTGTCATGGCATGGGTTCCGAAAATGCAGGACGATAACGTCGTTCAACCTTTGGTAGCGCCGGATGTCAGTCCGGACACGTAATAGTCCATCAGAAAAACAAAAATGATGATCGGAGGTGCCGCGGCCAGCACACCGGCGGCCATGAGTTCACCCCAGAAGTAGCTGTCCCCGCGGATCAAGCTCGCCATGATGCCAGATGTGAGAACATTCTGATCGGTGCTGTAGATATATGCGGTTGGATAGAGAAACTGACCCCAAGCCGCGGTAAATGCAAAGATGATCGCAGCGACGATCCCAGGCATCGCGACAGGGATGAAGACTTTGACGAGCAACTGGAAATGGTTGCATCCATCGATCCGAGCAGCTTCATCGAGTTCCTTCGGAATAGAGCCGAAATAGCCGATCATGAGCCAGGTGCAAAACGGCACCATGAAAGTGGGGTAGATCAGAATAAGCCCCCAAATGGAGTTAATCAGTCCCAAACCCGCCACGACCCTGAATAGTGGGATGAATAGCAATGTTCCGGGAACCAGATATGTGAGGAATATCCCTGTCGCCAATGCACCGGCCCCAAAGAAGTGCATCCGTGCCAGAGAATAGGCAGCCATGATGCTGACAACCATGGTGATGGCGACCGAGCACACGGCAACGACGATTGAATTCAGGAAGAACGTGACGAACGGCGTGTCGCGGATCAGCTTAGTGTACTGCTCAAGTGTTGCACCTTGATTGATCATCCACGGATTGCCGCCGACAGATGCAATTTCGCCATTCGACTTGAGTGAAGTCACGATCATGTAATAGGGGGGAAACAAGAAGATGAGGACGAAAATCGCCAGGCAGAGATAAGCGCCGATCAGCGCCCACTTGCGATCTCCGCCGCCGCTGGTGGAAAAGATCGCTGAAGGGAAATTGCGGTTCTTTGTATGATCCTTGCTCATGTCAATTGCTCCGCGAGCGGTTGCGCACGTCGCGCAGAATGAAGAAGGCGAACACGGCCAGCAACGGGACCATGAACAGAGAGATTGCTGACCCGAGAGGCACGTCCCCTCCCGAGATGCCGACACTGAAGGCATAGCTTCCAAGCAGATGCGTGAGATTGCGCGGCCCACCGCCTGTCAGGACCTGCACAACGTCGAATTGAGAGATCGTGACGATGGTCGAGAACAACATGGTGATGGCGATCACGTTCCTCATCGTTGGCAGGGTTATGTAGATTAGCCTTTGCCAAGCGTTGGCACCGTCAATTTTGGCGGCCTCATGCAATTCCGCCGGAACGGATTTCAGTGCAGCCAGGAACATGATCAGGAAGAATGGCGCTCCATGCCATACATCAACAGCGATGACCGAAACGCGCGCCCAGAATACGTCGGACAGGAAGCCGATCTTCTCTCCCCCAAGTGCGACAATGACGGCATTGATCGCACCATTGCTTGAATCGAACATCCACCACCAGGCAAGTGTCCCTAATGCTGGCGGGATGACCCACGGCACGAGCAGCATCCCGCGCCAGAGACGCTGGCCGCGTTCCGGCAACCCATTCAGCAGCTGCGCTCCAGCGAAACCAATGACGGCTTTGAACAATACCGCAAAGAACGCGAAACCGATCGTTTGGCCGAAAACCATCCAGAATGTCGGTCTGGTGGCAAGATAGAAGAAATTATCCAGACCGATAAAGCGGGTTTCGGCCTTGTTCAACATGGCCAGGTAAATCGCGCTCGTGAGAGGGTAAACGACCAGTCCCCCGAGCAGGATGATGAGGGGGAGACAAAGAAAGAAAGCCAGTGTTGATCGAGAGTTGGCAAATTGGAAAAGACGGTCAGCAAATGTGCTGCTCTGGGCTGTATTAAAATGGGCCGACATGGCCAAATCCTCCCGTGGAATTGTTGTCCGTGCAGCACCGCGTGCATGCCGCATGCGGGCTAGTTCAGGCGTTGTCCTGAGCTTGTGTCGAACAGGTGGACGGACTCGATAGACGGGCGAAGGAAAATGGGCTGCCCCTCCTTAAGGCTCGGCCGTTCCTTGGTGAGGATACGGATCTCTGTGTCGCCAAGGTGGGCTATGATCAGCGTGTCGGGACCGTTCGGTTCGATCAGGTGCACCGTTGCCGGAATTCCTGCTCCGTCCGTGGAAAGAGCAAAATGCTCTGGTCGAATCCCGTAGACAACCTTCTCGCCCGCTTGAGCAGGCGCGCCATCCGGCAGTGGCATTGCCACAGCGCCTATCGAAACCGATTTTCCGAGGCCGGTCTCCTCGACCACACCCTCCAGCAAATTAATGCCGGGTGAACCAATGAATGCCGCGACGAATGTGCTGTTCGGGTGATCATAGACATCGAGGGGATGGCCTATCTGCTCGATCCGCCCGCGGTTCATCACCACGATCCTGTCGGCCATTGTCATGGCTTCACTTTGATCGTGTGTCACATAGACAGATGTCGTTTTTAGCCGCTGCTGAAGCGCCTTGATTTCGGTGCGCATCTGGACACGCAGTTTTGCGTCGAGGTTGGAAAGCGGTTCATCGAACAAAAACGCACTTGGCTGACGAACGATGGCACGTCCCATCGCAACGCGTTGCCTCTGCCCGCCCGAGAGCTGTTTAGGGTATCTGTCGAGGTACTCACCGAGATCCAGAATGGCTGCCGCATTTACAACCGCTGCATCGATGTCTGCCTTCTGTAGCCCCTTCAGTCGCATGCTGAAGGACATATTGTCCCTGACGGTCATATGCGGATAGAGCGCATAATTCTGGAATACCATAGCGATGTCCCGCTCCTTGGGCTGTAGCTGGTTCACCCGCCGCTCACCGATCACGATGTCCCCACTGGTTATGGTTTCCAGTCCGGCGATCATGCGCAGCAACGTGGACTTTCCGCATCCGGACGGCCCCACGAGCACAATGAACTCGCCATCGTCGATCGAAAGATCAATGCCATGTAAAATATTGACGCTTCCGTAGCTTTTCCGGACGCTATCGAGTTGCAGACTAGCCATTCTTCTCTCCTCCCACTGTCAAGTTGAGCCGCGGCACCCAAAAAGCAGCGGCTCCCGTTGTCATCCACGCAAATAGCCTTCGATTTCCGAAGAGGCCCAGCTAATTGCAGAGTCGATAGTCTCGCCCGCCTGTGTGACGCGCCCGATCATGTTCGACAGCAGCTTCTCGGAGTAAATCTTGCTGGCAATGTCTGCGGGTGCCGGGTATCCGCAGATTGTGAGCACTTCATTTCCCCGGACGGGATAGTTATAGATGCTGCCTGTCGGCGGCCCTGCATTCTTCCAAACGGGGATATCGGTGTAGGAGTCGAATAGTGGAATGTCGTAACCGTTGGAGGCTTCGACGAAGCTCGCGAATTGCTCTTTCTCGGCGAGCCATTGCGCTAGTTCCTTGGCAGCGCCGATGTTCTTCGCAAAATTCCAGACACCATAGCCGTGGACGAGCAGCCCCCTGAAGCGCCCGGCGGGGCCCGATGGAAGATCGTGGTGCCAGAGCTGCTTGCCGATATCCGGCGCGTCTTTAAGGGCTCCTGCCCAAACACTGGGCGGATTGACGATCGTTGCTCCCTTACCCGATACAAGCCAGCGATTGTTGCCGGCGTCGTCCCAGGAATAGATGTCCTCGGGCATATAGCGGGTCAATTCCTGCAAGTAGGTGAGAGCAGCCCGGACCGCATCCGAGTCGATGACGATCTCGCCGGCGGCATTCACCAGTTCGGCGCCGAACGACAGGAACAGCGGGCTGAGCCAGTCGTTCGCGTCGGCGTTCGATGCGCTGCTGATAGGATGAGCGAACGGAACTCCTGCCGCATGAAGCTTCTTGGCTGCCTTGAGGAAGGTCTCATTCGTCCATTCCCGGTCGATCCTCGCCTGATCTCGGACTCCTGCCGGAAACAGATCTTGGAGGTCGACACCGACGTGTTGCTTCCAGAGATCTATGCGAGACTCCATACATTTCGTATGGGTCTGCGTGGCCGGAACACCGCGCCAGACCCCGGAATGCTTGAGCCCATACTCGGCGGCAGGGACAGGAGGGCCATACCGGTCGGCAAGGGACTTGATGGCGTCGTCCAGCGGTTCCAGCGAGTCCTGGTACTGAGCGAACTGCCACATGCTCATTTCGATCAGGTCATGGCCTTCACGAGCTCGGCTTTCGCCAGCCGGCACTGTCAGCGTCGCGGCACCCCCAATGAAGTCAATGGAGACCTCGACATTGTTCTTCTTCGCCCAAGCTTCGACAGCCTTGCGCTGGACGATTTCGACTGCCGGAACCCAGTGTTGGTTCAGGGCGACCGACAGCTTGCCGCCCGTCCCCTGTGCCCGCACATACGGTGTATACAAGAACGTTCCGGCTGTCGCGACTGCGGCGCCTTGCAAGAATGTACGTCGAGTGTGACGAGAATCCATTTTTCCTCCCTTTCGTACACCGACCCGCGTTGGCGACTTGAGACGACGCAGTGGGTGTATCGAGTTTCTCCTCTGTAATTCGAAAGTTGTTATGCCATCACAATGTGTCCAGATACGTCGGTATGCGCTTTTCAGATATTGATTTCCGTTATACCTCTGATCGGTATCAGCAGAACGCATTTGTCCGAACCCATGTGAACAAGGACGCAGAGCCGGATGGAACTAAGGCAGTTACGGCATTTCCAGGTAGTTGCCGAAACCGGTAGCTTTACCCGCGCCGCCGCACTTCTGAACGTCGCGCAGCCTGCACTTAGCCGGGATATACGGCTTCTTGAGCTTGGCTTGGCGACGAAGCTATTTCATCGTCATGGCCGTGGCGTTGTTCTGACCTCTGAAGGGGCTACATTCCTGACAGCTATCGTTCCGAATCTGGAGGGTCTGGACCGGGCACGCAAGGACATCGTGGAGCACGGCGCGGATCCGCATGGAGTGGTCAGACTTGGATGGACCGGGGTAATCAGTGTGCCCTTAGGCGCCCAAATCATCACCCGCTTCAAGGAAGATTTCCCTAATGTCGAGCTTCAAACACTTGGCGGATCAAGCTCTCAGATTCAAGAATGGATAAATGATAGCCGGATCGATCTGGGCGTCATGAATTCCGAGCGGCCGGCGCATGGCTCGCATCAGGAGCACCTTATGAGCGCCGAATTGTTCCACGTCTGCCGCGCGCAGTCAGATGATGACGGCAGCACAACGCTTCAAACTATTTCGTTCAGGGAAGCCGCTTCCCATTCGCTGCTTCTCCACGGCCGGCACCATGCTTTGAGGCGGGCGATTGATATCGCGGCCAAGCGACACGAAATCGACCTCAAAGTTATCGCTCAGATTGACGAATTTGCGGCGGTGAAGCAGCTTATCTATCAAGGGGGAGGCACCACCATACTGCCTCTTGGGCTGCTGCACGATGTGCGGGACGATCCACGTCTTTCGGTTCGCCGGATCACGCAACCGACGATCACGCTTTATTCTTGCACTCTTTTTCCACGCTCGCCAATAAACTATATTGTCAGCGAGCTTGCCAAAATTATTCGCAGAGAGACACTCAAAGCAATTTCTGCTCAAATACTTGATGGCTGCGCTTGATAGCGCCATCATGGCATTGAGAGGGTACAGGAAGGAGGGCTCTGTTGCAAGAATTCTGATTGGCCGCGAAGGCGGGCGCTATACCTCAGTCACGCGGTTTTTGTGTCGAGGTTCTGGGCGAAGATTGCCACAACTTCGGTAAGGGCGCTGGGCCCAACCCCGAAGGCTCGTTCAACGATGCGAGCTTCGCCACGGGCATCGCCGGTCAAGTTGAAGATCGCAGCCTGGCCCTTGCGTAGAGCCCGCATCACCTCGAAACCTTTGATCGTCGCGTAGGCTGTCCTTAACGTCTTGAACCCTCTGACCGACCTGATCAGCTGTTTCAGCTTGCCGTGATCGGCCTCAACGACATTGTTCGGGTATTTGACCTGCACCCATCAGGTGATGCATGCCATGGCCGTGGGCGATCACTTCGCGGTGCTCATTCGCGGTGCGATCGCAGCCGACTTCCGCAAGGGGGAAAAGACACGCGAGCAGATCGCCGATCTGATGGCCGGTGGGGAATCCATGGCAACGCTCGAAGCCTCCATCGAAGGCTACAGGGAGACACATGACGGTGTTCCGCCCCCGCCGCGCACTGAATGTAGCTGATATAGCCGCCACGTAACCGAATGTGTTGAATGGAAGCGGTTGGGCTGTGTGCCAGCCGAATGGAAGGAGTTTGTCCAATGGTGCGTATCGCAGTCATTGGTGCGGGACTGATGGGCGCTGACCACGCCAAGATCGTCGCGGAGGAAATGCCTGGCGCGAGCCTTCAGGTGGTTTGCGACATGGATGAAGTCCGCGCTCGCAAGGTGGCCGATGCCCATGGTGCAGCAGACGTTGCAAGCAATCCGGAAGCCGTGATTGCCCGTGCCGATGTGGATGCGGTGATCGTCGCGAGCCCGGACTTCACCCATGCGCCGCTGTCGCTCGCCTGCATTAACGCGGGCAAGAAGGTGCTATGCGAAAAGCCCCTATCGCCGTCCTCGGCCGAGTGCCTCTCGGTCATGCAGGCCGAACAGGAAGTTGGTCAAAAGTTCGTCCAGCTCGGGTTCATGCGGCGCTACGATCAGTCTTATGTCGAGATGAAAGAGGCAATTGAAACTGGCACGCTAGGCCGAGCCCTGATGATGCACAACTTCCATCGCAATGTGGAAACGCCAGCCTCCGACTTCACCGGTGCCATGGCAATCACCAATTCCGCCCCGCATGAGTTCGACGTCGTGCGCCATGTGCTTGGCACCGAATATGCCTGGATCTCTGCCTTCCAGCCGAAGCGCTCTGATCGACGTGTCGCGCCCGTCTTCATGGTCCTAGAAACAGTCGATGGCCAGCTCGTCAACATCGAGATTAACAACAACGCTGCGTACGGATACGACGTTCGCGCCGAACTCGTGGGCGAGCAGGCGAGCATTTCCATGAACTATGTCGCCTATACCCATCTCGAACGCTCGCTTGGCGTCCATACCGGCTATGATGCCGATTGGCGGACTCGCTACTTCGATGCCTATCGACGCCAGAACCGTGCCTTCCTACGCTTCGTCGACACAGACGTGTTTCCCGAGACCGCGTCGAGCTGCTGGGATGGCTATGCCGCAGCCGTTACCGCCGAAGCAGGCGTAACGGCACTCGCTTCCGGCCAAAAGCACCGCGTCGCCATGATTTCCAAGCCGGAGTTCTACGCATGAAACTGGGTTTTGTATCTGACAGCCTCGGCGGCATGCCTCTCGAAGACCTTCTCGACAACGCTGCCCGCATGGGCGTCTCCGGTATAGAGGTCAACACCTGCGGCTGGTCGACCGCACCGCATTTCGATCTCAAATCCATGCTGGGCAACACGGTCGCGCAGAAGGACTTCCTCAAAGCCTTTTCAGATCGTGGGCTTGATGTGATCAGCCTGAATGCCAACGGCAATCCCCTGCATCCCACCGATCCGGCTCAGGGCGAAGGTCTGAAGAACACCATCCGGGTCGCAGGCGAGATGGGCATCAAGGCGGTCTGCACCATGTCTGGCCTACCTGCGGGCAATCCGTCCGATACTATGCCGAACTGGGTCGTTTCTTCCTAGCCGCCGGAAACGCAGGTGATCCTCAAATACCAGTGGGAAGAAAAACTCTTGCCCTTCTGGATCGAGATCGTGGCGCTGGCAAATGAATGCGGCGTGGAAAAGATTGCGCTCGAACTGCATGGCAACCAGTGCGTCTACAACGTGCCGTCGCTCCTGAAACTCCGTCAAGAAGTCGGCCCTATCGTTGGCGCGAACCTCGATCCCTCGCACCTCTTCTGGATGGGAGCCGATCCGCTGATAGCGGCCGAGGCATTGGGTGAGGCCGTCTATCACGTCCATGCCAAGGACACATTCCTGAACGCGCCAAAGCAGGCAGTGACCAGCCTCCTCGAAAACGGCAACCTGACTGATATTCCGACCCGTTCCTGGTCCTACATCACGCTCGGCTTCGGCCACGGCGAGGAGTGGTGGCGACAGTTTTGCTATCGCCTGAAGATGGCTGGCTACGACGGCTGGCTTTCAATTGAGCATGAGGACGTGCTTCTCAACTCACTTGAGGGCCTCGAGAAATCCGTGGCCCTTCTCAAGGGTGTCATGCCCGTTGCACCGGCCGATTTCAAACTTCAGGAAATCTAAGATGAGCTTCCAACTTGCCGCTTGCGCCGAAATGCTCTGGCGCGACAAACCAATCGAATGGCGGGCAAGCCGCCTCAAGGAAATGGGCTTCGGAGTCGGCCTGTGGAACTGGCCCGCCTGGAACCTTGATGCGCTTGAAAAAACCGGTGCTACTTTCACTATCATGAATGGCTATCTCGTAGGTCGGCTCACCGATGCAGAAGGCTGCGACATGCTTCTAGCGTCTGCCAAGGAAACGGCGAAGGTCGGCAAGCGGCTCGGTGTCCACCGGCTCAATCTGCATGGCACGGGGCTTGGCGACATGGGCATTCCGATCCCCAGGATCGGTGCCTTCGCGCCGGGCATGGAACAGCGGGCGCGCGATACACTTAACCGCATCTGCGATCTGGTAGAAGCCGAAGGTCAGGTCTTCACGCTGGAAAACCTCAACCCAATCGATCATCCCGGCTGCCCCTTCGGCTCGACGGCAGACGTGCTTGGGCTCGTTGCGGCCGTCAACCGCCCGCAACTGCGTATTAACCTCGATCTCTACCATACTCAGATCGGTGAAGGTGATCTTATCCGCTGGTGCGAAGCCTGCCTGCCCTGGATCGGTGAAGTTCAGGTGGCTGATAATCCTGGCCGTTGCGAGCCGGGCACGGGCGAAGTGAACTGGCACGGCGTCGCAAAAGCCCTGAAATCCATGGGATACGCGGGACCGGTCGGGATGGAAGCCTTTGCCTCCGGTGATCCGGAAGCTGCACTTGAAGCCTTCCGCACTGCTTTCACTATCTGAATGCTATCATCCGAAGAGGATCACCCATGTCATCCACCATCCTGAACGTCGGCCTTTTGGGCGCAGGCCGTATCGCAGGCGTCCATGCCGCCGCCATCTCCACCAATCCCGGTAGCCGCCTTGTGGCCGTCTCCGACATCAATCACGCCGCTGCTGAGAAGATCGCCGCCCAATATGGCGCGGAAGCCCGCTCGACCGATACGATCCTCAATGATCCCGCCATCAATGCCGTGCTGATTGCCACCTCCACCGATACGCATTCCGACTTGATCGAGCGGGCGACGGCTGCGGGTAAGGCCGTGCTTTGTGAAAAGCCTGTCGACCTCAGCCTTGCCAGGGCTCAGGCTTGCCAGAAGGTGGCCGCCGCTACCGGCAAGCCGGTGATGATCGGCTTCAACCGCCGTTTCGATCCCAACTTTGTGGCTCTCAAGGCAGCAGCCGACCGTGGTGAAATCGGCAAGACGGAACTACTCTCGATCACCTCTTTCGACCCGGCTCCGCCGCCGGTCGCCTATGTCAAGGTCTCGGGCGGGTTGTTCCGGGACATGATGATCCATGATTTCGACATGGCTAATTTCATCATGGGGGCAGCGCCGGTCTCCGTCTCGGCGGTAGGTACATCGATTGTCGATCCGGAAATTGGCGCGGCAGGCGATGTCGATACCGCCGTCGTGACCCTTGCCTATGCGGATGGCCGCATTGCCGTGATCAAGAACAGCCGCCGAGCCGTCTACGGTTATGACCAGCGGCTAGAGCTCCTCGGCTCCGAAGGCCTGCTACAGGCTCAGAACGTGCTGGAGAATACGTTAATCAAGTCAAGCGCGTCCGGCGTGACGAGCGCAAAGCCGACTTATTTCTTTCTTGAACGCTACATGCCCGCCTATGCAGCGGAATGGGCAGCATTTGTAACCGCTGTGAAGACAGGCTCTGCACTGCCGGTCACGCTTGATGATGGTGTTGCAGCGCTCGCCATGGCGGAAGCTGCAACCCAGTCTGCAAAGAACGGATCGCCGGTGAAATTGGCAGAGGTTCTTGGCGGAGCTTTCGGAGAAGCAAAATAGTCTCTGTCGGACAACTCCTCGTGTTCGATCTAGCGGCGGCCCGAACTTCGGATCGAGCAGCCGCATAGTACTGGTTTACCGGAGGATGGTGCGATGCGAGGAACTTAATCAAGGTGCTTCTACAACTACAGTTACCGGTCCCAGGATACAGCTTCAACGAGGATGGAGACGGGATGTCGCCATCCGAGGAACGGTTTCCATGCCCCGCCATCGCGCCTCCGAGAGCATACGTGGCGCGGTCCTGTCGTTCCATCCCGACAAACTTCAGGGAGTTAGATGACAACTTCCAACGACCCTTCCCAATGAGTCATAGCGAACATGCAACGGGAGCACGATCATGAGCACGGAAAAAACCGTTCGAAAGCCGACGACCATCGCGGAGCTAAAGGATATGATCGTAGCTACCAGGCTCAGACTCCCAGAGCAACAGGAGCGCGTCGCACGCACGGCTCTCGCCCATCCGGAAACCGTAGCATTCGGCACCGCGCAAACGCTTGCGGACCGATGCGTAGTCTCGCCCTCAACCGTGGTCAGAGTGGCCACTGCTCTCGGATTTGATAACTTTAGGGAGTTCCAACAGGTATTCCGTCAGCACATCCGGAAGATTTCGCTTCGAGCCGCCGACACCCTATGCTGACAGGAAAGCCGCAATCACCGCCACGAGTGACATGAGTTCCATAAATCATTGGACCCACTTCTGAAAATCGAGCGACCCGATCCGGATGAGTCGCGTCGACGAACACCAGCCCCGTTACCTGATCGCCAAACTTAGGCCATGCTGTAGGGTCACCGAGCGAGTGAGTGACCAGAATGAAGGGGTCATTCTCTCCCGCCGCGGCCAAGGCAAGGATGAAGATCGTCCGCGACGATACCCCAATCTCGTCAGGTCCTACGACTTCGTCGAGGACCGCACGCGATGGCAGGAAAGTCCGCACGCTCAACGTGATCGATGGATTCACCTGGGAATGTATCGCCATCAAGGTCGAGGGAAAGCTGAACGCTGTCGACGCCATCGACGTGCCTTCCGACCTGTTCATCATGGGGTCAGGCCAGGGAAGTCAGACCGGAACGGGTGCTTCAGGCAGAATGATTTGCTCGTTGCGCAGTTCGTCCCAGAAAGCCTTCGGTATGCCGACCTTCATCGACTCGATATTGGCCTCGACCTGCCCAGAAACGCGGGCGCCGGGGATTATCGCGGAAACGATCGAAGGCGCAGCCGCGAACTGAAGTGCCGCGGTGCGGATATCAATGCCGTGTCTATCGGCGACCGCGGCCAGACGAGCCCTTTTTTCGACAGCGCCAGCCGGCAGCTTGTCACTGAAATGGTAACGATTTCGTCCGCCAAGAAACCCGTCGTTCGGCGGTGTGCCCACGGTTACGGTAATACCCTTTTCGGCAAGTGCCGGAAAGGTATGCTCCAGGGCCTCTTCGTGTTCGATGATGCTGTAATGGCAGGCAAGCAGGACGATATCAGGCGTTGGGGCGTCATCGGTTGCCGCCTTTATCGCAGCGTCCGGGCGATTGATCCCGAACCCCCATGCCTTGATCAAACCCTCGTTGCGGATGCGCTCCAGTTCGACCATCGCCCCGGTACGGGCGATCTCATAGGCGCGTGTCCATGGTTGCGGCAGTTCGGTATTTTCTGGACCCAGATCGTGGATGTAAACGATGTCGATGCTGGCGAGGCCGAGCCGCTGCAGACTATCCTCCACAGACCGACGAGCGCCCTCAGCCGTGTAGGCATACTCATAGGAGAAGTTCAGCTTCTCAGCCCAAAGAGTTGGCGCGAGTGGCTGTCGGCTCGGGTGGAAAATACGGCCGACTTTGGTTGAAACCAGAAACGCATCGCGCGGCTTATCCCGCAGGAATGCGCCCAGTCGATGTTCCGAGAGGCCGTGGCCATAGAATGGGGATGTGTCGAAATGGCGTATGCCACCGTCCCAAGCTGTCTGCAGGGTTGCTTGCGCTTGAGCGTCGCTGATGGGAGCGAATATGTTGCCGATCTGGGTTCCGCCCATTCCGAAGCGGAACCGCGGGCGATACCGTATGCCATCGGCGGCAGGCCCATTCAGCGGAAGGGTTGTGCCCGTGATGTTCCCACGGGTCGCCATGACGGTACCCTGGACCGTTTGCGCTTCAAATGATGGAGTCTGCGCGCTTGCCAGATGGGGGGCAACCATCGTGGCAGCTGCGCTGCCAGCCGCGAGGGCGAGAAATTTCCGACGTTCCATGAAAGTATCCTGGTGACTATCTAAAGGGAAAGCGTTGCACCGCGCGGCTGGCGGCACAGGCTGTGTTAGCGATCAATGGGCGCGGTGTTTCCTTGGATCGACGACGGCGCCGTGGACATGCAGATCCAGCTGGTCCCCTGGGTAACGGGAAATGGTGGCGCCGGGCACGAAGTCTCGGACCTGCCGGGATCAGCGTAAGTCGGGCGCTTCGTTGAGCAAGGCTGGGTCCCAATGCTCGGTGGCCTTGCCATCCTTGATGCGCCACATGTCGAACCACGTCGTGCTGTAGGTCTTTGACGGATCTTTCGGATCCTTTTCGGTCCGCGCATATGTCACGACCACCAGATCGCCCTCGGCAACCACGTCGGCAATCTTCATGCTAATTTCCGCGGGGATCGGCTTGGGTTGCACCTTGAGCACTTCGGTGAAGTACTGAACGACCGGCTTTAGTCCACTTTGAGCATTCGGGTTGTGCTGGACATAATCGTCAGCGATATACTGGCTGGCCTTGTCCCAATGGCCAGCTTCCAGAAGCTCAAGAATGATCTTGTAGACAACCTGCTTGTTGGCATTCAGCTTCGGGTCAGGGCTGGTAAACAGCACTTCCGGATTGTCCGATACGACGACGGCTTCCTGGGCGCGCACTGTGGATGGAGCTATGGCAGCCAACGACAGGGCCGCTGCGAGGACAATGTTTCTCAATCTCTTCTCCATGACGAATTTAACGTCTGTTGTTCGACTTCTAGGCACGCTTCCGCCTGTTAATTTTCAGATGCGAAAACAAAACCACCGGAGAGAAGAATAGGCGCTGGTTTCATCCGGCGTGATCTTGATTCGACTGATTTTTTGCACAATCCTGTCGATACCTGATCGGCGGATCTCTCTTCGCGATCACATTTTGCGGAGCGGAACGAGAGGTACCGAAATGAATCAGTTTCAAGCTGTCGATGAACGCTGGACGTCATTGCGGACTCCGTTCCTCGAATTGGCTTCGGTGGTACAACGCCTTTGCGTCAGTGAAGGTGCAAATCCAAGCAAACTTTCCGGGCTGAAGTTTTTCAAGCTTTCACAGCCGGACGAACCAAGCAGATGTTTTTACGAACCTTGCATCGCGATCATTCTCAGCGGTGCGAAGCGCGTCATGTTCGATCAGGATGAAATGCTTTTTCAGCCTGGTGACTTCTTTGTCACCTCCATCGATGTTCCGACCTCAGCGCATGTGATCGAAGCTTCAGCAGCCAAGCCTTATCTTTCTCTGGTCATGCGGATCGATCTGCAGAGGCTTCACGACGTAGCAAAAAAGATGGGGCTTTTGGAGCCGGATGCTTCGGTCGACCCTGTCGGTATCGCAAGAGGCCGAGCGTCCGAGGAACTGCTGGATGCATTCTCGCGCCTGGTCGATCTAAACCTCAAGCCCGACAGTATTTCATTGCTGGCGGACATAATCCAATCCGAGATCTACGTGCGCCTGCTTCAAAGCGAGGCTGGAAACTGGCTAACGCGTATGGCGAGCGAAGGATACAGAGCCACGGGTGTCGTTCGCGCTCTCGAGTGGTTGAAGGGCAACTACATGAAGCCGCTGCGGATAGAAGAGCTTGCTGCGCTAGCCGCAATGGCAAGCTCGACCTTTCACCATAATTTTCGACGTCTCACCGGGACGAGCCCGCTTCAATACCAAAAGAGCCTGCGTCTCTATGCCGCCCGAAATCTGATGCTGACAGAGCGGGTCGATGCAAATATCGCCGCGGTCAGGGTAGGATACGAAAGTGTACCCCAGTTCAGCCGCGAGTATTCTCGCATGTTCGGCGCGCCTCCGCGTCGTGACGTTCAAACAGCAAGGCAGCGATGAACGAAGTAGAAGGTTGCCGTTTTATTTCTGCAACAGCAGACCCTATTACCCATTCACGGTTGACGAAAACACATGATTTCCATTAAGCGCGTTGCAGGGCAAGGCCGCAATCGTTTGCAGCAAAGGGTCTGCAATTAAGGTTGGCCCCGCTACCTCCTACCAAATTGCCGCCGGCATCATCAGACGAGATTGGCAAAAGCTGCAGCTGGTATGCTGCCATGCGCCAAACCAAGATGGTGGACGATCGTCTCGAGCCGTTGAGTGCGGCGGCCATAGCGAGCCAGACCATCTTTGTCGAACTGTTCGCAGAAGATGCGCCGCCCGCAGAAAACCGCATCGCACCAGAACCGACGCGACACGACCGTCAACTCTACTCGCCGACCGCTGAGGGGTAGGTCAGCGGGTCGACGGTGATATCGGCTTTGAACGTCGGCTCCGTGTCCCGCACACGGGGCTCGCGGGCTCGTCGCGAAAGACTTCTCTGTATGAATTCGTGATGAGATGATTTGTCTCTGTATGCGGTTGGCCCGAGATCACGAAGGTCACGGCTCGATCGGGAACACAAGCAGGGTCGAGGTTGCGGACGTACAGAGCCGGCCTTGCGAGTCGATCAGCTTCGGCGCGCACAGGACCAGTCTTCTCGTTCAATGGGCGGTGATAGGCCACTTTGAGTTCGAGCGTTGTGTAGCCCGCCAGTCAGCGCATTCTCAGCATTTGGCATAGCTTCCAAGCGACAATCTCGATCTCACTACTCGCCGGCGCTTTTTTGGCCGAGTTGTAATTTCCCGTTCGAGAAAACTCGCGAAATTCAGTGAAATTAATCCCCCAACGCACAAAAGAAAAAAGTAGCAAATGGAACGCCATTCCGATAATAGAGTTCTTGCACTGCTACAAGGCCGTGCGAGGGAGGTCTGAAATCGGCCAAGTTTCAATTTCGACCGAAAACGCCCTGCTCATAGGCGAAACGCCAGTCCCGTCTCCGTGCTTTCACCCCGGGGGCGTTGGACTGTCTCGCTGTCGGGGGTCCGCAGACTACGGGGATAGCTCAACGGGGTCTCGGCAATCTTATTGGCTCAGCATCTACAAGTTCTGAGAGGTCTTATGACAGAAATCGTATTCAACCACGCTACCGTCCGCGAAAGAGCAAATATGCTTGAATTTCTACGTCTTTCTTCAGACCGGGGTCTGAAGACCGTGTCGGTCTGGTGTGACGAAATCGCCAAAATTGGCGAGGCCGACGCGCTGTCGGTCCTTGATGACTTAGGTATGACTGTCTCCGGCTACAACCGCATTGGCCCGTTCGTACCTGAGTATCTGGATTGCGCAGAGGCTGAACTGGAGCGTGCCGCGCGCTTTGGGGCAGACCATGTTTTCGTCTTTACAGGCGGCCTTCAAGAAAACGAAAAAAATCTCGAAGCGGCAAGACGGAGGGTGGAAGACACATTCGGCCGGTTGCTCGATATGGCCCGAAAGATCGGCATCAAGCTGGCGATCGAACCGCTTCATCCCATGCTCGCTGGCGATCGCACGGTCATCGCGAGCCTGTCCCATGCCAATGCTCTGGCGGAAGCACTGGGACCTGGAATTGGTGTGGTCGTCGATGTTTACCATGTCTGGTGGGATGAGCGTCTTGGAGCGGAGATCGACCGTGCTGGCCGCGGGGGACGGCTTCTCGGCTTTCACGTCAACGACTGGCTTCTGCCTACCCGGCATCTCCTAACAGACCGGGGTATGATGGGAGACGGCATCATCGATCTGCCCGGCATCGAGGGCATGGTCCGTCGTGCCGGTTTCCATGGACCGGTAGAGGTTGAAATTTTCTCAACAGACTGGTGGTCACGAGATCCAGGCGAGGTGATGGACATCGCCATCGATCGCTGCCGGCAGCTTTTCGGCCAGGAGGTGATGGCATGAAAGAAACAATTCCGAACCTTGATGGCCATTCGCGGATCTACGCTGTGTTCGGCGATCCGATCTACCAAGTGCAAACGCCAACTCTCATCAATCCGATCTTCGCCGCCGCCGGCCAGAACATCTATGCGGTGCCGTTTCATGTCACGGCAGAGCGCTTCGCAGACGCATGGGACGCGTTTGCCGCTATGTCCAATGTCAGCGGAATCAGCACGACAGTGCCGCATAAGGTTAATGGTGCGAAACGTTGCGACACTCTGACGCCAACTGCCAGGGCTGTCGGCGCGGTCAACTGCGTACAGCGAGGCGCCGATGGGCGTATGCACGGAGCGCTTTTTGACGGTATCGGTTTTGTCGAAGGTCTCGGAGAGGCGAAGGCCCGAATTCGCGGAAGCCGCGTGCTGGTCGTCGGTGCAGGAGGCGCGGGACGCGCCATTGCCTTTTCGCTTGCTGAAGAAGGGGTAGGGCAGCTTGGCCTGATGGACCTGTCAGCCGACTCGATTGCGTTCACCGCCAACATGATCAATGCGGTGACGGGGCGCGAATGCGCGCGCGCAGTCGATGCATCAAGCGGCTGGGAGTATGATGTGGTGATCAACGCTTCACCGATCGGCATCAAAGGAACGGCCGTTTTCCCCATGCCGGATGCAGCGATCCGGCCGGATATGCTGGTTGCGGATATTGCGAGCCTTACCGGCGAGACGGCCCTTTTGCGTGCCGCGCGCGCGGCCGGTGCTACGACGTCCGATGGTAAAGATATGCTGGGCGCACAGATAAGATTGATGGCAGGCTTCGCGGCAGGCCTTCCTGCGGGAACGGTGTTATAATTATCAAACGCCGCGCGGCAGCGCGCGCGGCGTTTATGTGTCATAAAATTATCTATCCCCAGAGTTCGCAAAGATGGTCGGCAATCAATCCGACCTGCCCGGTAATCATGTGAATTCCCGAATGAACTTGCACGCCGTTCTTCGCTGCAAGCGCCAACAGTGGAGTTGTCTCAGGCTGGGCGATGACCTCAGCAAGGGTCATGCCGGGCTGCAGAAGTCCGGCATCGAGTGGCAGGGCATCTGTTTCTTTGAGGCCAAGGGACGTGGCGTTCACAACCAGCGCGCCCGCTTGAGGCTCCGCTCTTCCCGCCTTTGCAACGCCTCGACCGAAACCGGCATTGACCGTTTCTGCCAGAGCCTCCGCTTTGTCCACTGTCCGGTTGGAAACGGTTATGCTTCTGGCACCAGCTTCGACGAGCGCGAATGCTATGGCAACGGCAGCCCCGCCAGCCCCGACCAACAACACATCCCGGCCTTCGATCACGACATGTTTTGCCAGAAGGCCACTGACGAACCCTTTCCCGTCGAACTGGTAACCACGGAAGCTGCCATCCCTTTCGCGCCGAACGACATTGACCGCACCGACACGTGCGGCCACCGGGTCGAGACTGTCGCAGAGTTCGACTGCTGTCTGCTTGTGGGGAAGGGTGATGCCGAACCCGATCAGGTTCGGCATAGCCTTGAGACCAACCCAGATATTGTGCAGGTCGCTTGCCGGGACATGCAAAGGAACGCAGGCGATGTCGGCGCCGCGTTCTGCAAACAGGGGATTGATGGCCGCAGGCGTTTTAGCTTGCGTGATGGGATCGCCAATCACACCCATGAGCCGGGTGGTTCCACGAATCTCGAAGCTCCCTACCACGACAATTCCTCTCGCTTCAGCCACACGATGGTTCCATCCTCGACGCCGACGATCAGGTCGAGGGCACCACGACCGGCCCAGTCCACCGCTTCGGGAGAGGCAACGTGCATGGCCATCGCAATAGTCTCACCTTTGAAGCTGATAGGGAGGGGGAAGGCAAAGCGAGGCTCTTCCGGTGTTCCGACATTCCGGGACAGGAACAAGCCGGCCTGCTTCGTGGTGTTGCGCGGAGCGCCGGTTTTTGGATCCGGGGGAACGCAAGCGCGGGCATGGGTTCCGAAAATAAGGTCTTTCCGGCCGGTTCCCTCCCAGTCGCAGATGCAGAGCTTCACCCGGCCTCTACCGCCACCGACATCGACGGTAAACCGCACCGCATCGCCATTTTCCCAGCGGATATGCCGTTTATCAACGAGTTCGGTATCGGAAGCGCGCGTCCAGTCGCTGAGGACGCCGTCTTCGTCCAAAGCGAGATAATGCAAGTGGCCGCTCTCCTGCCAGTCGACGACGGCCGGGCGGACGCGCCAGACAGTTTTCAGCGGCTTGCCGTTATAGGTGAGAAACTCCTCTTCGGCAAAACGCGGCGGGATCGTTTTCTCGCCGGTATTGCGGAACAGTCGATGGCGACCGGTGACATCGCTGACAAGAATATCCATGTGTCCACTGCCGGTCCAATCGGCAATTGTCGGGCAGGAATAGCCGAACATCTTTTCAGACGGCCCCTGAATCGAGCCGTCCAGACCGGCTGCGATCCTGATGGGTTTGCCGCCAGCTTCCAGCATGCTTTCCTTGCCGAGATAGATCGAGCCATTCTCTTCCCGGCTGGGATAGAACAGCAATTCCCCGCTACTGTTCCCGACGACGAGATCGAAATGTCCGTCACCGCTGAAATCATGGGCGGCCGGGCTTGGCAAAACGCCCGCGTGGATCAGAGGCTTGGTGGTCTCAACGCGTCCGCGCTTTTCGAACCTCGGGAGCCCATCCGCTCCATAGCCGCAATTCTTGAGAAAGGTGACGTAACCGTCCTCGGCGCCAACGAGAATATCTTCACGGCCATCGCCATCCCAGTCCACGACGCAAGGTAGATGGATGCATTGATCGAGTTCAAGAACTTCATCGTCTGGCGTTCTTATAAGGCTGGTCGGCTCGAAGGACCCGTCCTCGCGTTGCCGCGCGATATGCAGGATATTCCAGAATTCGCCAGCGATAAGGCTATCCTTCTGCCCACCGAATCGACCGAAGGCAGGCGCAAGCTGCCCGTAGACCTCGAGCGCCGTTTCACCGGCAATAAGAGCTTTGCCCTTTTCCAGTACCGGGTGTGAAAGCGTGCCGGTATTTTTGAAGGCATACAGAAAGCCGCGCAACGGCCCACCGAGCCAGCGCCCGGCATCGTCATAACCGCGATACCCTTCGTCGTTCCACTCGAGACCGTTTGGCCAGTAGTCGTCCCAGTAGTCGCTGCCGACGATCAATTCAGGCACGCCGTCGCCATCAATGTCGTGGAAGCGGGCCATATGGAAGTATTCGTTGCCCTTGACCCAGTCTGCATCCAGATCGAGCCGAACGGGTTCGCCGAATTCCGGCGCTCCCTTCGGACCGATGTTGGGAAAGATATAAATCTGCTTGCGCATGCGCGATGCTGACACCAGGTGGAAAGTGTCGCCGTCTTTTACGGCCGTGACATAGCCGCGAACACCTTCGATCAGTTCCTCTTCGCCCAAAACAGGCGTTCCATCTTCATAAATGCCGATCTGGCGTCGCAGAAAAACCCGGCCATCGTAACAGGGATCCCAAGCGGATATCAGAAGATCTCTGCTACCCGTTCCTGTCCAGTCGACCACTTCGACGCAGGTGATGATGCGTCCGGCAACCGCCGCCGAATTGACCTCACGGTGATAATGCAGAACCTCTGCGCCGTAATCCGGACCATGCCAGACGGTCGCATCGTCCTCCCATCTTTTTACACTCACGCGCCTACTCTCCCTATTCCAAATTCGTTACTGGAATGCTATTCTAATATCAAATCGATCCGTAAATCCACATGAAAGAAGCACTGATGAGCAAAAATGCGCATGGAATTGTCCCGGTCATGCTAACTCCGTTTACACCGGACAATCAAATCGACTGGGACGGGCTTGAACGGCTCGTCGAGTGGTATGTCGACAATGGCGCCGATGCGCTTTTCGCCGTGTGCCAGTCCAGTGAGATGCAGAGGTTGTCCCTTGACGAGCGTGTTTCTCTGTCTCGGCGCGTTGTTTCGTTGGCGCAGGGCCGCGTTTCCGTTATCGCGTCCGGTCACATCAGCGATAGCGCAGACGACCAGCGTACCGAACTGATGGCAATGGCCGATACCGGCATCGATGCCCTGGTGCTTGTTACCAACCGGCTCGATACCGGCGATAGTGGAACGGAGGCGTTCCGCGCAGGCGTTGAGAAGGTCCTGAACTGGGTGCCGGGCGATCTTGCTCTGGGACTATACGAATGCCCCGCACCCTATCGCCGCCTGCTGAGCGACGATGAATTCAAATTCTGCCGCGACACCGGTCGTTTCGTGACACTCAAGGACGTCTCATGCGATCTCGACACCGTCCGTCGACGGGTTGCGATGTCGGCAGATTCCGGATTTGCCGTCGTTAACGCCAACGCTGCCATTGCTGCGGCGGCGATCCGCGAGGGGTCGAAGGGGTTTGCCGGAGTGTTCACAAATATCCATCCGGATCTTTATGCATGGCTCTACAAACACGCGACCGAAGATTCCCCGTTGCGGCGCGATCTGGAGATATTCCTAGCCCTTGCCGCCATGGCGGAATCGATGAGTTATCCCGGAATAGCAAAGACCTACCACACGCAGCTTGGAACGTTCCGGAGTGCTCACTCCCGAGTCACCGACTACGACATCACCGAGCGTCACTGGGCCGTTCTGGATTTGCTCAACCATATTCACGAGGGCACGATTCGCTTCCGGAAGGCGATCGCTCAGCGCGCCGGACAGTAATTCGGCGGCCAGGACCAGAACTTTGCCTGCCGTAAGATGGCGGCGAAATTCTGGTCCTGTGTATCCTCTCTCTATTTCCGGGCACGCATTCACGACCCGCATCAGCGTCATCTCAGGAAGGATTTTTCGTGATTGTCACGTTTGGCTCCATCAATGCCGATCTGGTTTTTTCGGTCAGGGAGATGCCGCAGCCTGGCCAGACGCTTCTGGCCGATCAATTTCGCACAGAAGCGGGCGGCAAAGGGGCAAACCAGGCCATTGCGGCGGCGCGCGATGGCGCAAACGTTGTGATGGTCGGAGCGGTGGGCCATGATGCCCTTGCCGATGTCGCGCTGAAGAATTTGAAGGACACCGTGGATCTCAGCCGCGTGCTCCGTGTGACCGAACCGACGGGCTGTGCTTCGATCCTGATCGACAGCCATGGCCGGAACATGATTGCGGTCGCCTCCGGTGCCAATCTCGTTGCTTCCTCCGATGAGGTGGACGACGCCCTCGTTCAGGAAGCGCGCATTGTCCTCATGCAGATGGAAAACGACCCCGCCGAGATCGAGAAGCTCATTCGACGCCTGAGCGTTACAAATGCCATGTCCATTCTCAATCTGGCTCCGGCCATTCATCTCGAAAAAGAGGTCCTGTCGCTTTGCGATCTTATTGTGGTGAACGAGGACGAGGCAGAAGCGCTTGCGGGCTGGCTGGACACCGGTTCATCTGCAATGGACCTGTCGCTCAAGCTTGAAACAGGCGTCCTGAAGACGCTCGGCGGTGACGGGGCTGAAGCAAGCGTTGGCGGAGAGATTATCAAAATTCCGGCCTTGTCGATCGAAGCGAAGGATACGACTGCGGCGGGAGATTGTTTCGTCGGCGTCCTGGCGTCGGCGCTCGATCGCGGGCTTTCCTTAAAGGACGCCATGACCCGTGCAGCGACGGCAGCAGGACTTGCCTGTAGCCGCGCCGGTAGCCAATCCAGTATCCCCCATGCCAACGAAACCGACACATGGCTCGAAAAGCTGCAATGAGACGTCTGTGTGTCATTGCGCCCGGAGCTTTTGTCAGAGTTGGTGTATCGCTTCAAAATTTCGCCGGAAGGGCCGCATGACTTATCCAGTCTTTCTCTTTGCAGTCGTCGCGCTCCTTCTTGCGCCAGGCCCCACCAACACCCTTGTCGCACTTGCCGGCGCGCAAAGCGGTCATCGCAGCCTTCGGTTTCTTTTGCCAGCGGAACTCCTGGGCTATCTGACGATGATCCTGCCGGCAGCCTGGTTCGGTGCAATGATAATCAAGAGCCTGCCTTCCGCCACGAATGTCCTGAATTGACTGCTTCCGCCTGGGTTATGTATCTGGCGATCAGTCTGTGGAAGTCAGGATCCGGCATCATCAGCGATATGGAGGTGTCCGCAAAGCGGGTCTTCGCTACGACAGCGCTTAATCCAAAGGCGCTTATCGTCGCTTTTGTGCTTCTGCCACCACCGACCGATGGCCAGTTTCTACTGAAACTGGCGTTTTTCTGCGCTGCCGCATCTGGCGTGACCGTGGTCTGGTGCTCCCTTGGAAGGCTCACCCGATCACAAGTTGGCACAAATGTTCGCTTTGCTATCGTCCAGCGTGCTGCATCCATATGGCTTGCTATCGTATCTGGTTCCCTGTTTTTCGCAGCCTTTTCCCACTGAGTGATAATCTTAGCGTCGCAAGGCTGACGGATTGCAATTCTACTTCAACTTCTTTCACGGCATCAGAAACAAGGAAACGCCATGAGCGATTCATATCAAATGATGGATACAAATAACCTAGCTCAAACACTCGTCAGACTTCGAAGCGAGGGAAAGCAACTTCCAACAACGCAATTCCAGACACTCCCGGCCGATCGTGAGAGTGCGATGGAGATTCAAGGCGTTGTTTCTGAACTGGAGAATATCGACAGTCGTGCCTGGAAGGTTGCGAGCTCGCCGAGCAATGACCACGTGGTCGCTCCCTTGCATCCCTTCGTCCGCAGTAGCCCGAAACCAACTCTTATCTGGCGACAAGGCATAAAACTCGAAGTCGAAATCGCCGTAAAGCTGGGTAAAAATCTACCAGTTTTGTCAAATGGTGCCTATTCCCGAAGCGGCCTTGCAGACGCAATCTCGGAGATTTACCTCGGTGCCGAACTGGTCTGGTCTGCAGTCGAAGAAGGCGCAAGGATATCCTATCCTCTGTTTCTGGCTGATCGACTTGGGAACATGGGCTATGTGATCGGTCCAAGGCTTCCGGCCTCGACGCTTGATCCTTTTGGGGGAATGCCACTCGCGGTGTCGCTGGACAGAGCAACGCTTCATGACGGCGTTGCGCAACATCCAGCCGGCGACGTTCTCACATGGCTTCTTGGCTATGCTAATGACCGCTCGAGGCCTTCAGCATCGCTGCTCGCAGGTTCGGTCTTCACGACGGGAAGTCTTTGCGGGGCTATCGAAATTAAAAAACCAGGTGAAATCGTTATCACGTTCGGTCCGGAAACAGCGTTCGATTTTGTGCTTTCGGCGGAACCGTAAAGTTCGGCCGAAAGTGATTTCGCGTCCTGCGTATGCCGCACTCTTTAAAGAGGATGAAACCTGTTTGCTGTAGGGTAGCAAAGGACGGGGTCCCTTCGGACGCTAGGCGGCCTTGCCGGACCCCGTGCCAGCATGCCGACGAATCTCGGGAGCCAGCCACGGCGAGACATAGCCACGATCTGCCTCTTCGATCAGCCCACCGGGTGGAAGGAGCGCGTCGATCTGGTCGAGTGTCAAATTGTCCAGCTTCGCCTCGAACCCCGCCTCCATTCCGTCGAATTGCTCCATCGTGCGGGGTCCGAGAATGACGGAAGTGACGGCGGTGTGTGCAAGTGGGAACGCCTGAGCCATGTGCATGAGGGAAAGTCCTGCCTGTCGGGCGATGGCCTCAAGCTCCGGAAGTAATTCCAGCTTTCGGCGATTGCCGGCGCGCTGCATGTCGAAGCGCGATTGCAAAATGGGGTAGTGCTTTCCCCATTGGCCTTGGACGCGGTCCGCGCGCGAACCGGCCGGCATGGCGCCGGCAGAATATTTGCCCGTCAGCCACCCACCGTTCAGAGGGCTCCATGCCGTAAAACCCATCCGGTAGTGTTGAGCGGCCGGCAATGTCTCGCGCTCAACAGCGCGCTGAAAAATCGAATAGGGAGATGTCTCGTTGACAAACCGGGAGAGCTTTTGCAGACAACTGACAGCCTGGGTTTCAGCAATATACCACGCGGGTGCTGTAGAACATCCGATGTAACGAACCTTGCCCTGGGTCACGAGATCACTCAATGCGCCCAGCGTCTCTTCGATATCGGTTTGAAGATCCGGACGGTGCATCTGATAGAGATCAATGTGGTCTGTCTTCAACCGCCGCAGGCTGTTTTCGACCTGCTTCATTATCCAGTAGCGCGATCCACCTTGTTCGTTAGGGCCGTCGCCCGCCGGAAGCCTGAACTTCGTCGCCAGTACGACCTTGTCACGCCGTCCTGAAATCGCCTTGCCGACAATGCTCTCGGCTTCCCCGTGGGAATACGTGTCAGCAGTATCGATGAAGTTGATCCCCCGGTCGAGGGCCCGATGCACGATATCGACGCATTCGCCTTCGTCGGCGTTGCCGTCCGATCCGTAACTCATGGTTCCGAGCATATACTCGCTGACCTGGACCCCGGTCCGGCCTAGATATCGATACCTCATGGCTGTGTCTCCTGCGCCAAACTCGGTTCAATCGACATTGATGAACGCGAAGCAAGCTGCTTTGGGATCGTTGCTGTTTTCGTTAAGTGCGGTTGTGGTTGCACCGCATCCCAATTGCGAGAGGCGGCTCCTGACCGCTCAAGATTTCGAAAGAGCCTCGGCGTAGCGGGATTTGACCTGCGAAACGACGCTTTCAGGCGTGCTGCCGCGCAGGATCATGCGCTGGAATTCCTCGCCGGCAATCTGATTGAAGATAGATTGAATGACAGAGTAAGTGACCAGGCGTCCGCGCTCCTGCACGAGGTTTTTCCAGCCCAGTTGGTCCGCGGCTTCAGGCGTCGAGAAATAAGGGTCTTTGTAAACACTCGCCCGCGCGACAACCTCTCCGCCACGCGCAGCGAGAGCTTGCGCTTCAGGACTTGCCATGAATTTCACGAACTCCCACGCAGCCTCCTTGTTCGGCGAGTTCGCATTGATGCTCAACTGAAAGCCATAAGCGGTAAGCTTGTCGTTTCGCGCAATAGTGGGCGCCGGAGCCCAGGCGAGATCGTTGTCGGCGATCGCCTTTTCGATTCCCTTGTATCGGTAAAGCCCAAACGATGCGGAGGCGACCGTTCCAGACCGCAGACCGTCCTGCAACTCATTGTATCCGTATTGCAAACTGACAGGCGTGGAGGCCTTTTTTGCAAAGAGATCGGACACTGTCGATGCCGCCAGCAGAAGCCGATCATCAGCAAAAGCGATGTTTCGTCCATCGGGAGCGAATAGGGGGCCGTCATTACCGGCAAGGATCGAGCTGGTGATGAACTCGTTGAATGCCTGTGCGCCGCCTATACCGCCCGTGATGCCAAGCGGGACAGCGTACCCGATCGTTGCTCCTTTTGTAAGTTTCGCTCCCAAGCCACCGACTTCCTCATAGGTGCCCGGAGTAGAAGAGATCTGAGCTTCTGCAAACCGGCTCTTGCGGTAGATGAGGATTGGAATGCGAAAATCCTGCTGCAAACCCCATAATTGTCCGTTGACCTTCGTCTGCTCCAACGGGATGAGCCAATCGTTCGTATCAACCCCATCGCGCGCCACGAGTTCGTCAATAGGCAAGATTGAGCCGGTAGATGAATATTCGGGCTGTTGAAAATTTGTGACGCGTATGACATCCGGCGCACCGGCACGCGCGCGCGCAGCGCGGATGCCATTTGCGCCCGACGGATCCACGACGACCTTGATCTTGATGGATGGGTTTGCTTTCTCGAATGCTTCGATCATGCGGTTTTGCGCGGCTGCGCGTGGATCCTTGGCGTTTGCCGGATCGAGAAAGCCGTTGTAACTCACCTCGGTTGTGGAGCCCGACTGGGCCGATGCCTTGCGACTTCCGACCCCGGCGACCACGGATGCAGCAGCGATCCCGCCTAAAAGTGAACGGCGTGAAAGTTTGAAATTCTCGTGCATGGTTTCCTCCCTGTTGCACTTGTTCGCTGTCGTGCGCCAGGGCGCCTCGTCAGATGATACGTCGTCAGTGCGGCAAGACCTCACTTGAGCCTGCGTGCCCCACCCATGGCTGCACCGGCCAAACCTCCCAAAGTCTCAACCGAAACACTATCGGAACATCATTCTATCTAGCAAACTAAGCTTGTCAACCGGGCGAAAAACGCTGCCCCGAAGAGGAAATGGCCATCTTTCGAGCCTTGACAGATTAGGTGCGGCTGTAAATTATGGAATATCGTTCCGATAGCATAGGCATCGGATTGCAAACTGCGGGATGAGGGCGGGAGTTCAGGAGTGAGCTCACTCACAGCGTCTGGCAACAAAGACGACGCCCATCTAGTGTGCATTCAAAAACAGATAGGGAGGTAGACATGCGCGTTCTCGTGACGGGGGTGAGCGAGGGGATAGGGGGCACGATTTGCCGCGAAATCGCCAACAGGCCAAATTCAGCGATAGCAATGTGCGTTCGAAAGAGCCGCGAATCCGTGGTGAGACTTGCAGACGAACTGCGGCATCAGGGTTGCGAAGTCCTGATCCTCGAGGGCGACCTTCGCGATCCTGCCGTGCCCGACTACTTCGTCGGCGCAGCAACGGACGCGTTCAAAGGTCTCGACGCGATTGTTTCCAACGCGGGCGCTGTCGATCCGACATCGTTGGAAGACATGTCGCTCGACGTTTGGGAAGACATGTTCGCTTTAACCTGCCGCGCCAGCTGGCTTCTTGCGAAGGAAGGCTTCCCGCATCTGAAGAAAAGCCAGGGTGCCTATGTCGCGATCTCATCGCAATCCGGCGTTCATCCGCATCGCCAGACGGGAGCTTACAGTGCCGCGAAGGCGGCGCTCATCATGTTGTGCAAGCAGATGGCGCTCGAATGGGGAGAGCACGGCATTCGGGTCAATAGCGTTTCTCCCGGAATGATAATGACACCCATGACGCGCTCGATATACGACGACGATGACATCACGCGCCAACGAGAGGCCATTGTCCCTCTGAAGCGGATTGGCGCGCCTGTCGATGTCGCGCGTCTCGTTGATTTTCTGATCGACCCGAACAATCGCTATATCACCGGCGAAAACATCATGGTCGACGGCGGTCTTACGCTCTCGGTTCTTGACCGGATTCCCGGCATCGCCCGTCGCAAGGCTGATGCCGTCTCATCAGGGGCACAAAATGCCTAGTCGTATCAGCGTTGCGCGTCCCGCCGTCAGAATTGCCGTCGTTGGCACGGGTGCCATCGGGCGCCGCCACGCCCTCTTTTGCGCAGACGAGCCAACCGTCGATCTTGTCGGCATCGTCGATCCTGCGGATAATGCCGCGACCTTCGCTGCGGATGTGGGCGTCAACCACTATCGAACCATCGAAACATTACTGGAACGGCAGAAGGTGGACGGGGTCATCATCGCTGCCCCCACACAGCTTCACCGCAACATAGCCGTGATCGCGATCTCTCACGGAGTCTCTGTGCTCATTGAAAAGCCGATTACCGTGTTGCCGGGCGAAGCCGACGAACTAATTGCGGCGGCGCAGTCGAGCGGGGCAAAAATCCTGGTGGGCCACCACCGACGGCACAATCCTATTGTTCAGCACGCCCGCAAGATCGTCACGCATGAACTTGGTCGTCTGCTGGCAGTCAATGTGATTTGGGCCCTGTTAAAGCCCGTCAGCTATTTTGAACCGGACTGGCGCCGCCGCATCGGCGCTGGTCCGATCCTGACCAACCTTGTGCACGATATCGATCTTCTCCGTTTCCTCTGCGGAGAGATCAGCAGCGTTACGGCAAAAACCACAGCCTCGGCTCGAAGCCATGAGGTTGAGGACACGGTTGCCGTCCTGCTCGCTTTTGAGAACGGCGCACTGGGTACGCTGATTGGCAGCGATGCCAGCCCGTCGCCATGGTCGTGGGATTTAAACTCGGGCGAAAACCCCTTGTTTCCCGTCAGTCGGGAAAACTCCTATCGCTTCTTCGGTACAGAGGGATCACTTGAGTTCCCGGACCTGCACCTGTGGCGTTACCGCGTCGATGGTGAAGCCGGATGGACGCAGCCGATCAGTCGCGAAGGCCGTGTGGTGCAAGCCGCCACCGACGCTTACCGCCTGCAACTGCAGCATTTCACACGCGTTATCACGGGCGAGGAAGAGCCGCTCGTAAGTGGCGAAGACGGGATGCGAAGTCTTCAGGCAACCGCCGCCATTTTTGACTCGGCCACGACGGGCAAAACCATCGATCCCTCGAAGATGAAGTAACCGACGCGGTCAGGCTGCTCGGACGTCATTGACGTGCCGGCGGGTTGAGCTGGAAAGACATGAGGCGCGATCCCCAGGATAGCGCCTCGAAAATTCCCACTACGCCTATTTTCAGAATGTTGTCGCCAAACACCCTCACCTCGTGAACTAAAAAAGCGGGGCGGAACGGAGAATGCTCCCGGTTCCGCCCCGCCTGTTTTACAATCAGGCGATCACTGCGCCTTGCTTAGGGCTGCATCATAACGCTCGACGACTTCGTCATAGGCGTCTTCAGCCGATCCATCGCGCAGGATCATTCTCTGGAAAGCCTCGCCGACAATCGTGTGAAACGTCGACAAAATCGGCGTGTAAGCCACAGTGCGACCGCGCTTGCTGATGAGATCCGCCCACTGCACCTGATTCTGAGCTGCCGCATTCTGGAAGTACGGCGCGCTGTATGCCGATTTCCGTGACACGACTTCACCGCCTTCGGCCGCAATGGCCTGCGCCTCGGGCGAGACCATGAACTTGATGAAGGTCCACGCGGCATCCTGCTTTTCGGACTTCTTGTTCATGGCAATGTGATAGCTGTAAACCGTCTGCTTGTCGGTATCCGAGAAGGCAGGAGCGGGGGCCCAGCCCAGATCGTCTCCACCGCCCTGCTGTTGAACGGTCTTGAAACGATATAGGCCGAAGACCGTCATCGCCGCCGTTCCAGACCGAATGCCATCATGAACCTCGTTGATCCCCATCTGGGCGCTTCGCATCGGCGTAACCTTGCATGTCGTGAAGAATTCTTTGATGGTCTTTGCGGCGAGGACGAAGGACTCCTTCGAGAAAGCAATCTTCCCATCCGGTCCAAAATATTGACCTTCATTTCCCGGAAGCATTGAGCTCAGATAGAATTCACCAAGCCCTTGCGCTCCCCCGAGGCCGCCCGTTGCTCCAAGCGGGACCGCAAACGGAATGGTATTTGCCTCGGTGAATTTAGGGCCGGCGGCACAGACTTCATCCCAGGTTTTTGGTGGGGTGACGCTAGCTTTTTGAAGGGCACCTTTGCGATAAAACAGGATAGGAATGCGGAAGTCCTGCGGAAGGCTAAACAAAGTGTCGCCAACCTTGGCGCTGGAGAGCGGGAGAAGCCAATCGTCTTCTGGAATCCCATCTTTCTTTACAAGCTCGCCCAGATCCACGAGATTGCCTGTGGACGCGAATTCAGCGATTGCAAAGCCGACAATGCGCACAACATCAGGCGTCTGGCTTCCGGACTTGATCGAGCGAGATACGGACTGGCCTGTCGGGTCAACAAGCAGCTTTATCTTGATGTCCGGATTCTTCGTCTCAAAGGCCTGGATCATCTTTGTCTGGGCCGCCGCTCGAGGATCCTTGTCGTTGTTGGGATCGAGAAACGTCGAGTAGATGATCTCCCTACTCTGAGCGTAAGCCGTATGTGTAAAAAGCGTTGAGACACCTGCACTGAGGCTCAGCATCGCTGCCGCCCCGAGCAAAGCTCTTCTTGATTTGGCCTTCATGATATTCCTCCCTGGTGTGATTGATGGATTTTTGGTCAGCCTTTGACAGCGCCAGCGGTGAGGCCGGAGATAAACCACTTCTGCATAAAGCCGAACATGATGATGACTGGCATGGATGCGATCATCACAAAGGCCATCATGTAGGACCAGGAGATGCCGATCGCATCAAAGACCTGATTAACAAGAGCGACCTGAAGCGTTCGTTTGGCCACATCAGGCGCAAAGACCGCAACTGTGATGTAATCGTTCCAGGTGGTGACAATTCCGATTGTCGCGACGGCGGCAATGCCTGGTCGTATCAACGGAAGGATGAGGTTCCAGATGATATCGAACCGGTTGGCTCCATCCATGATAGCCGATTCTTCGATCTCGACCGGAACAGCCTCGACGAAATTGGCAATGAACCACACCGTCTGCGGGATGATCCTCGCGGAGAGAATAATTGTCACGACGATTCCGCTATTGAGGAGACCGACCGAGTCGAGAAGATAATAGGTCGGAACCAGCAAGGCGACGCCCGGCACCATTGAGGTTGCAAGAATGACGAGCATCAGCGCTCGTTTTCCGGCGAAATTGAAACGCGCGGCAGCGTAGCCGGCGGGTATTCCGACAAGAAGGGCGATGACGACGGCGCCAACCGCATACGCGACAGAATTCCATAGATCCTGGAGAAATGACTGATCCTGGAAGACCTTGATGTAGTTCTCGAGCGTCGCCGAATTTGGCAACAGCGTCGGCGGAACGGCCACGGCCTCGACTTCCGTCTTGAATGATGTTGCCAAGGCCCACAAAATCGGGCCAAGAACGATGAGTGCAATGAACAGGGATCCTATTATCGCGGCAACCCGTCCGGCTGGACGATCTGAGGTTAGAGCGGTACTCATACTTCGGGATCTCCTATCCGGTGACACGGCCAGTGAGGCGTGTGTAAAGCGCACCCAGCGCTACATTTAAGAAAAGAACGACAATCGAAACGACAGCTGTCGGGCCAATGTTCACAGCCTGGATCGTGCCACGGAACGCCTCGAAACTCAGCGTGGTGGTCGATCCCAGAGGGCCGCCGCCCGTCATCACGATAATCAACGTCATAAGGGTGAGGTAGATGATCGAAAGGGTCAGCGCCGCACTACCAAGGGTCGGCATGATATGTGTCAGCGTGACATAACGGAATTTGACCAATGCACCGCCACCATCAATTTCCACGGCCTCGTACAGTTCCTTGGGGATCGACTGCATCGCGGCTGTGGCCATGACCATGACATAGGGAAATGACCACCAGGCCGTGACAAGTGTAATCAGCGGCAATGCCAGCCCCGGGTCGCCCAGCATGAGGCCGGGATCGAATCCCGTTGCTTGGATGAGGTAGGGAATAGGGCCGAAAGATGGGTTGAGAAGCCATAGCCAGATGCTCCCCACCACCGACATGGAAAGTGTCCATGGGAACAGAATGAAGACACGCAGGGCCGAACCGGTAACGCCGGCATTGTTGAGTAAAAGGGCCGCTGCCATGCCGAGGATCACGGCGCCTGCAAGTGAGCCGAAAACGTAGATCAGCGAGATCAGCGTTGTGTCCCAGAATTCGGGCGACGTCAGCACCTCCTGGTAATTTGCCAGTCCGACAAAGCCTGCCAACTCGTAGTACTTCGTTTTTTGAAAGCTCAGCCAAGCAACGAAGGCCGTCGGATAGAGGGTAACGAGAAAAAGGATCAGAACGGCGGGCGCAAACCAGAGATATGGCGCCCACGTCAAGCGCGCCTCTTCGTTGGCCTCGGGTTCCTGGCTCGTGATCTTTGCTGCAACCGGGTTGGCAGCGGCTTGAATGGGTGGTGTCGACATTTTCTTCCGTTCCTAGCGACGATGTGCGGATACGTCCTGCTCCAGCTGTCGTTATCAGTTGGTCAGGAAATGCGTTTCCCGTCGCTTTCCCTAAAAAGATGGATGCGGGAGAGTTCCGGAATCACCCGGATGGTTTCACCCGCCTTCGGAAGAGTTCGATCCCGGAAAATGCACACGATGCTCTGGGAGCCGTGGCGGGCGATAATCTGCGTTTCCGAGCCTGTCGGCTCCACAACGGCGACCGTGACGGCCAAGCCATCACTGTCGCTCAAGGTGAGATGTTCCGGTCGCACGCCGTATATGACGCTCTCTTCGGGCGATTGGTCGAAGCCATCGGGCAGAGGCAGCGAAGACCCGTCTTCCAGGACGAAGCGACTTTGCTCGACCCGGCCTTTGAGGAAGTTCATCGCGGGCGAACCGATAAAGCCGGCAACGAACATGTTGTCGGGCTTGTCATAGAGATCAAGAGGCGCGCCGACCTGTTCGACGTATCCGTCATGCATGACAACGATCTTGTCGGCCATCGTCATCGCTTCCACCTGATCGTGCGTCACATAGACGGTCGTGGTCTTCAGACGCTGATGGAGTTCCTTGATCTCTGCACGCATCTGAACCCGAAGCTTGGCATCCAGGTTTGAAAGCGGTTCATCGAAGAGGAAAACCTGCGGGTTTCTGACAATTGCACGGCCCATGGCCACACGCTGCCGCTGACCGCCCGAAAGTTCGCGAGGATATCGGTCGAGAAGTTTGGTAAGGCTGAGAATTTCTGCAGCGCGCTTGACGCGCGTTTCACGCTCTTCTTTGGAGGCCTTCTTTAGCTTCAGGGAAAAGCCCATGTTTTCAGCGACGCTCATATGAGGATAGAGCGCGTAGTTCTGAAAAACCATGGCTATGTCGCGCTCTTTCGGCGGAATATTGTTGACCGTGCGTCCACCAATCTGAATCTCGCCGCCGGTAATACCCTCCAGTCCAGCTATCATGCGCAGAAGGGTCGATTTTCCGCAGCCCGACGGCCCTACTAGTGTGACGAATTCACCTTCGTCGATGTTGACGGAGACGCCGTGAAGCACCTTTACCGCGCCATACGCCTTGCGCACTGATTTAAGCTCAACATTTGCCACTCGAACCTCCCATGGCCGTAAAGACGGCCCCTCCTGGACCGCGATTGCTAGTCGCTCTTATCGGAACGTTATTCCATTAACGTTTGCGGGTGTCAAGCTGCGCCTTCGCCGTTAGAGAAACTCGAAGTTACGTTGTTGGCTTAAACGGTTTTTTTCATACCTTTTGCCACGGTAGCTATCGGTGCCTGATGACCAGGAAGTGTCACCCGATAAGGCCACAGTTCGGAAAGCTCCTGCGCCGCTGCCTTTACCTGCTCTGCGACTTCTGGGACCACGACCGGCGAAAACCGGTGAATTGGACCAGCAACACTGACGGTACCGACAACCTGCCCGCTGACCTTTATAACAGCCGCAATAGCGGCAACGCCTGGCTCGGCTTCCTCAATGGCACTTGCCCAGCCCTGTTCTTGCGTTTCATCAAGGGCTGCCGAGAATGTCTGCTTGGTCGTGATGGCCCGGGGGCCTCCGATGTCTGTACGCCCGAGACCGCTGGCCACAGCGCGAGCCAAAGCCTCGTCACGGTCAAGTGTCGCCAGCCACGCCTTGCCGTTTGCTGTCGTGTGAAGCGGCACCTTTGCCACCAGTTCAGGCTGATATATCAAACCTGAGCGAACCCCTTGCGAATGGGCAATCCACGTTAGGCCGTCCGGATCAATAATAGCAATTCTGCCTAGGCCCTTCGTCGTGTCTGCCAAGCGATCAAGGATTGGCTGACAGATATCGGGGATCTTTGTGCCTGCAAGGAGACGTTGGCCAACAACCGCCAGTCTCAGTGACAGGCGATAGTAACCACTATCAGGAACCTGTTCAGCCCAACCCAGCTCGCACAAATTTGTAAGCAGGCGATGAGCCGCGCTTTTTGGAACGTCTAATCGCCGACTGATCTCCCCAAGCGACAACCCGCTGGCGTTTTCACTGAGAAGTGTGATGAGATCAAAGCAGCGGTCGATGAGGGATTTGACAAGTCGCATGATACCACGATAGTTGTTTGCCGGAATACAATTCTATTAACACATCAGCGGTGCGGCCGCAACTTTTCAGTCCCCGCGGTCTGTGGATCTGACCAGCCGGCTAGGGACGTGAATACTGCCCACGCACTTCTTAAATTGTTACGAAGTGCAAAGCGCAACGATCTTTAGCGGGCACCGCATCAACGGCTGAGAAATGATTCTGGTTAACGAATCAAACTGCGGAGGAAAGTATGAGAATTGCGATATTCGACGTCAGCCATTGGCACTTTCCTTTATATTTGTCCGCGCTGCAGGATTCGGGAATAGAGGTGATTGGTATATCCGACACCGCATCGTATGCAGGACAAAAATTCTCCAGTCAGCTGAACACGAAGTTATTTGCGTCGAACGAAGATCTTCTCAAAGAGGATTTCGACTTTGCTTTGGTCTTTAGCCGACACTCAGATATGGCGGAGTTGGCCGAGCGATTGATCTTGCGCAGCATACCGTTCCTTATTGAAAAGCCGTGCGGTGTTAATCTTCAGGAAGTCAGCCGAATACGCCATCTATCGGAAGAGCGTGGCGTCTATGTCAGTGTCCCGTTCATCCTGCGAGTGAGCGACCTCGCGAGCCGCCTGTCAGTGTCAGAAGGTTTTTCCCACGACGATTATCAGCATCTCTCATTTCGATTCATTGTTGGGCCTGTCGCTCGATATGAGCGGGGAGGGTGCAGTTGGATGCTCGACAAACAGTTTGCCGGTGGTGGATCCACGCTGAATGTTGGGGTTCACTTCATCGACCTGATTTCATCATTGACAAACAGCCCCATCACACAGGTTTCTGCTCAAATGCAGACCTATCGACCTGATGTGACGGTTGAGGAGCAGGCGATTTTCACATGCCGCACCGCCGCGGGTCAGATCGGCGTAATTGAGACGGGGTATCTATATCCATCGACGGCAGAGGATCAGCGCGACTTCTCGTTTTCAATCTCGCACGGAAATTCGTATGTCCGAGGATTTTCGGACCAGTTCTACAGGAAATCGCGCGATCAGCAGCAGGGGCGCTCCGAAACGGTGGAATACAATACGGACGCCTACTACTCGACCTTTCTAAGGCAATGCTGGGCAGATCTTCGGGCCGGTCGACCTCCCATCGCAGCTTTGCGAGATGCCGAGCATGCATTCGCGGTTGTTGAGGCGGGATACCGCTCGGCGGCGAATGGCGGCACTCCTGAGGAAGTGCAGAGCACCAGAAAAATTGATAGCGGCGTGCTCATGCGTGGTCTTGGACCCGTTCTGTGACCCGATCAACATGGAACCTGCGGAGTTAATCCTTCGGTTTCTCCGCCTGATCAAATTGCAACTGGACCACCAAAAGTTCCATAAGATAGATTATGCGATATGTTATACAATAACATGACACTATCCATCTCCGTCCCACGGCATCTCTGTCGATGGGAGGTTCGGCGGCCACCCTCCATGTGAGCGATTGGACCAGGAGGCGCGCCGAACACCTGCCTTCCCCTGAAGGAGTTTAAAATGGATTCGGACCCTCAATCAGCGCCTTTCCAAATCGCGTTTCGCGAGATCAACGCAGCGCCGGATGTCGAGAGCGCTCTCCACGCCCTCAGTGACGCCTATAGAATCGACTTTTCCACCTATCATCTAGCCCAGGCAATCGCCGATGTCGTTGACACACCCTTTGTAAGGACCACGTATCCCACTCTCTGGGTTTCACGCTATCTTCTCAGAGGATACGCCAAAGTCGATCCCATCCTCCGGGACGGCGTCATGCGGCAAATGCCTTTTGACTGGCGCGAGGTCGAAATCCCGGCAACAGCCCACGAATTTCTAGCCGATGCTGCGGAACACGGCGTTGGTGCAAGCGGTTACTCCATTCCCATCGTCGACAAGTCGCGTCGCGCCCTGCTGTCTTTTAATTCTCACAAGCGGCCGGCGGAATGGAGCGCGAGCATTAGTCTGCATCGAAGCGAGTGGCTGGAACTCGCTTTCCTGATCCACAAGAAGGCTGTTTTCGAGCTGCACGGTAAGAATGATCCAGTTCCACGGCTCGGGCCACGCGAAAAAGAGTGCCTCCATTGGAGCGCGCTCGGCAAGACCAACGAGCAGATCGCCGAAATCCTGGGACTGTCCGAACATACCACACAACGATACCTGACGACCGCCCGGACCAAGCTAGGGGCCGCATCGACCACCTCTGCGACTGCTCTTGCGATTCAGCTTCGCCTAATAAACCCGTATGGCAATACTCAGGATTCGGGGAGCTGATTTTCGAGTATTTCTCGGGGACGCAAGGAGCCGCATGCTTGCTTCCGTCATCAGATGGAGGCCAACATGTATCTCCTTGTTCAAGCGCATGAATTTCACAAATATCGGAGCCTGCTCGACCAGTCGTTCCGGCTGAGGAAAAAAGTTTTCGTCGACCAACTCGGCTGGGCTGTCCCCGTGTCCGGTCCACGCGAGCGCGACCGATACGACGATCTTCATCCCGCGTATCTGCTCTGGTGCGACGAAGAACGGGAACGGCTATACGGTTCGGTCCGGCTGATGCCAACGACGGGTCCGACGCTGCTCTACGACGTTTTCCGCGATACATTCCCCGACGCCTGCGATCTCATCGCGCCCGGGATATGGGAAGGCACGCGGATGTGCATCGATGATGGGGCTGTCGGGCACGCGTTTCCCGACATGCGGCCGGAACGAGCCTTTTCGCTGCTGTTGCTCGCCCTCTGCGAAGTCGCTCTGGACAATGGTATCGATATGTTGATCTCTAACTACGAACCGCACATGAAGCGGATCTATCAGCGGGCAGGCGCCGAATTCGACGAACTCGGCCGCGCCGAAGGGTTTGGCAGATTTCCGGTATGCTGCGGCGCCTTCGAGGTGTCACCGCGCGTTCTCGAGCAGATGCGCAGCAAGATCCATGTCGTCGAACCGCTCTACAGACGCCCGCGCTTCACGAGAACTGAAGCCGGAATGTTCGCAGCGATATTGGCGTGAACTGAAGCGTTTTCCACCACGGTGGGTTGCCGACGCACAGCAGGCCGGGCCGTTGGGGCTAAATTGGAGATCAAATGTACAAACATATTGCCGAGGCCTTCGTCGCTGTCGCGCATGCACAATGCGTAGCCGAAAAGGTTTGCGCGAGGGTCCAGGATTTCTGCCGGTCCATCGTGTCCGCAGGTCCCGACAGGTTGCTGGACTTCGGTGACGGACGGGTGATCATCCGGCCGGTGGACAAAGGTCTGTTCCTTCATGTTTCAGCCAGGCATCTCGTCATTTTCTATGGAATTCGGACGCTGCTTGAAGGCAGCCTTCTAAAATACCTGCCGTGCAGCGAGCAAGCAATCGAATGGCTCCCTGCGGACAGAGCGCCGTTTCGGGCAATCTGCCGGCAGGTGGCCGACGACGGAGCCGGTAGCGCGAAATGCCTATAGGCCAACAGGGCCTATGGGTGAGTGCCCAAGCGCTAACGTTGGATATCGAGCTGATTTGTGCGGGAAAGGTCGTGGTTTTGCCGCATCGCCCTTTCCTGCACCACCCTCGCGCGCTCGTAGACACCACGCAACGCTGTTGCCTGCTCCGGCGATATCCCTAGGAACGAAGCCAATCTGGCTGTGTTGCCATCCTTCAGGTCGATCTTTTCCACAGGTGAGAGCCGTTTAGTGATTGCTAGCGTCAAAGATTCGAGCTCACGGCGCAGCGGAGGGTCGCTGGCCAATCGGCGACGCTGCTCCTGGCTGTCGGCCCGCAAGACCTCGGAGAGGCCCGACGACGGACGCGGGATCTCCACACGCTGCCTCGCCTGCTCCTCGCGATGTTGTGTGACGATCTGGTACCGCTCGAAATCCACCGCCAGGCCATAGTCGGCAAGGGCCGTCGCAAGCCGCGGCGCATTGGCTTCTGCCGTTTGCCGCTCAGGGCTCGGCCCGCGCAACCATGTTCGCCCCTGCCCGGCCAGGTCGCCAAGGCGGCCGGTACGAACATCGTCAGCAGCCGTTGCACCACTGCGCGCATCGGTGATGCTGTCGAGGGATGCCGAGACAGTTTGACTGTTGCCATATACCAGCCGTGACAGGTTCTCGATCTCGGAGCGTTTGCCAGCCAACCGCGAGGCACCATACAGGCGGTCGCTGATCTCAGGCTCGGTGAGATCAGGCAGGTTTCGCGCCGGTACCAGTGGATCGGACGGCCCTTTGCTCCGATCCGGCGAGCGTCTCGTACCAAGATTGCGCTCGTTGTCGCCAATCCCGCGAATGAACTCTTCGGCTGCTCTGCGATGCTCCGGATCAAGGTGCCGATGACGCGCCGTCTCGACCAGCACCGCGTCCATCATGGCTTTTGCCCGAGCGCGATTTTCGAGATCGGCGGTGCGCAGTCGAAGATCGTCCCGCATTGCGCGAAACGGCTCTCCGCTCGTATCCACGATCGCAGTGGCAATAGCAGCCCGCTCGGCGATTGCCATATTCCGATCCAGGCGATGACGCGCATGCACGATCGCCGCGGCATAACCCGGCTCGACCATCTCAGCCATCGCACTATCGGCCGACTGACTACCCGTGGCGACGGCGTTGGCGGCACGTGCAAGGGTTTTTCTCATCCCACCGGCTTCGAGCCACGAGTCCACGACATTGGCCATGCGTGACAATCGGTCGGTCCGGCTGAATACGTCACGATCGACCACAACACGGTTCAGTGCGACTTCAAGATAGTCCGTGAGCCGCCGGCGCGATCCGTCCGGCGTTTCTACGGCGAGATCCGCCGGCAAGCGGTGCGCCGACGGGAACTCTTGCGATCCACGCTTGTCCTGAACCATGGCGCGCGTCCCAACGATCTTGCCGTCTTCCGGCAAGAGGCCGAGATCCCGAGCCGCCTCGATCAGCTTGAGAGCCATATAGGTCTGGGTCAGGCGGCCGAAGGCGTGGGCCTCGATATTGCCGACCGGCCGGCGCTCTGCATCGCGGATGGTATTGTCGTAGAGTTCGACGAACAGGTTAAGCGTATCGGCCTGTCGCTGGAAAATCGCCCTCCCTCGGCGCGAATGCTCCTCACCATCGGCTTCACGCCGTTGGGCGAGCAGGAAGCTTACATCCTCGGCGGCGCGCCTCCTCACTGCGCCAATGCGTTCATCCGGAGCGTTGCGTTCTTCCATCCGGCTGAGAACATAGCTCCAGTCGTCGGCAAAGCGCTGCAGCTCGCCACGGGTCATCGGCCGGGTGTGCTCCGCCTCCAGCGCCTGCCGCGCGCGGGGAGGTTCTTGCCACTCGCCATTGCGGGTCTCATTGTCATAGAGCACCGTGCCGCCACGTGTGCGCAATTGTACCCGGTCCGCCAGCCGTTCGGCCTCGACCTTTTCCAGGCTGACCCGCAAGCCATCGACCGCGGCATCGTGGATATGCTCTGGCGGAATGCGCGCGGCATCGCCAAGCCGCAGCATCTCCTCGAAGCGATAGTGGTTGCCCTGCCAGCTCAGGCGCGGATTGACAGCGACGGCGCGGGCCTCGACCTCGTATCCGGCCCTACGCGCCATCCCGATCACACGGGCGACATTTTCCGGGGTACGCATCGTTGTCTCGAAGACGATGTTGACCTGACGCTCGGCCGCGGCGATCAGCAGCTTTTCCGACCAGCGGCCGGCATCCGCTTGCGTGAACTGCGAGGCGGTTTCCGGGTCCTGACGCTGAAAGGCGAGGAATTGCGGATGATAGGATCTGAGATCATCACCGACAATGCGGACGGTCGACCCGGATTGTTCGAACTCGGCATGGCTCGCGATCAGAACCGCCGTCTTGCCCGCGCCCGGCTGACCGCCGAGCAGGATAAGCCGTGGCCGGCCAACTGCGCGCATCGCATCCGGCAGACAATCCGGAACAATGTCGTTGCGGAAAATGCTTTCATTCCTCTCGGGCGAAAGCGGCCCGGAAACCTCCTCCGCCATGATCAGAACTCCGCCCAGAAGCGGGTCTCGTCCTGCACGCGCGGTCCCCACACGGTGATGAGGTCCTCAACCGTGGCGGGGTCCGCGACGCGGATACTCTGTTGCAATTCGATGAGATCGCGCCGGCGCCGGCGCAGCGTCTCGGCCGCAGCGGGATCCGTGTCCTCAAGCTGATAGACGCGGGCGGTGACGATGGCGCGCGACTGGTTGAGGATCTCGATCGCAATTTCCGCACGGATGATCGCGTCGTAAGAGGTTTCCTGGTCTGCCATGTTGGACTTCCTTTCGTTCTCCAAAATGCCTATCGGGTGACGCCACGCGCGCGATCGATAGCCCGCCGCTGGCGTTCAGCAATAATCTCCTGGCTGCTTTCTGTTCGTACCGCCTGCTGCAGAACCTGCAGGCGCTCCCGCATCGCGTCGAAGGCACGGCGTTGTGCGGGTGGAACACGATTGGCGGCATCCTTCTCGCCACGCAGGATGGCGTTCCTGCCGAAACGCTCGTCGAGCGCCCGGCTGACAGCGGCGAACTCCCTGATGATGCGCGGGTCGAGCGAACCCGCGGCGATATCGCGCCTGGCGTTCTTGTCCTTGTCCTTCTTTTGCTTTCTTGCATCCGCCACCAATGTCCGGAGCGCGTCCTCGGCCGCTTGCGACAGACCGGGAATGGCGACCGCCATGCGCCGGCGCTCCTCGATGACGGCTCGAGTCTCCGTATCCAAGGCAGCGGCCCACGACGTACCGAGCGAACGCACGCGGCTTGCCGCTTCCGGCACAGCCTGGAGGGCTTCCTTCCGTTCGCGACCGGCGGCGAGCATCCTGTCCATGATGCGGTCGGAGCCACGCAACGCACCATAGGCAGAAGGATCATTGCTGACCGCCGCTGCGATCCGCTCACCGGCAAAGCCTTTTCCGACAAGCTCCTCGATCTTTCCCACTGCACCCGCGGGGTCGCGCCAGATGAGCGCCGCGGTCTCGGTGAGGGCGGCGCGATGGTGACGATAGTGCGCGACTGCGCCGGCACGGTTGCGCGCTTCGTCTTCCACCGGCGCCTTGAACTCGGTTACGGCGGCGAGCATCGGCAGCATGGGCACAGTCTCCTTGCCAACTTCGACACTTGCGCCGGCAACGATCTTCGAACGGTCCTGTTTTTCGGCCAAATGCTGTTCCTCGGAAAAACGCCTGACGACGGCGAACAGGCGGAGGAGTTTTTCCCGGCGCTCGGGTGCGATATCCTCCGGCATGCGCTCGGTCATGTTGCGCTCGGCAACCGCATCGGCCTTCGTGGTGAAGGCGCTCCAGCCGAAGCGTGCGGTCAGGGCCTCGTTGACGGCCTTGATCTCCTGGACCAGTTGGTGGTCTTCGACGGCGTAGGCGAAAGCAGTCTTGTAGGCATCGCCTCCGCCCCGTTCTCTGATCTTCTCGATTTCAACGAGGCGCGCCATTGCCGGCTTCGACAGCATCGGGATCGACAGGGACATATGCGCGCGCCGCTGCTCCTCGCGAATACCGAAGCGCTCGGCCTGCCTACGGAATTCCGTCGCATGGGCCCGAGCCAACGGCACCAATTCCAAAAGTGCAGCCGTGGCGGCATTGCGCTCGTCGCGGGCGGCGCGGCCATCGACCATAAGATCGGAGCCGCGAATGCGGCCAAGCCTATCAGGTGCTGCAGCGAGATTGTCAGCAAGCGCGCGCGGCTCGGTCTTTCCGTTCGATGCCAGCGCGTTCAGACGGAGAAGTGCCTCTTCGGGATCGCGGTAGATCTTTTCGAGCACTGGTCGCAGGATCGCATCCCGCTCCCTCCATCGCTGCGAAGCGAGTTGCGCTCGTCGCGCATCCTCATCGACGCTGAGGGCAAACCTGGTAGTGGGTGGGATCAGATATTTGCCGATTACCCGAATCTCCGCTGCCAGGGTTTCGGTGCGGTCCTCACTGCACGAGAGACGCCGCTCCCGCTCGATCACGAAACCGAGCGCCACGCTCGCCCGCTCCCAAAGCTTCACCACCCGCGCCCGCTTTTCCGCAATCCACGCCAGCCGCCCCGAAACGCCCTCCTCCATCCCGGCCGCGATCCCGGCGAGCGTATCGATGCTGCGCCGCCGTGCGAAATCCTCAGCATACGCGCGATAACCTTCCTCGCTTTCGAAATCGAGCGTTGTGGTCTTGGCGCCGGACCGGCCGAGACGGTCGACAAGCTGATTGAACAGTTCCGGCCGGTGGCTCTCCCGCTCGATGCGCTGCTCGCGGGCTTCGGCGGTTTCCTTCAGTTCCGCGGTCCAGATGTTTCGCTCGACCTCCCGCTCCTCGGTTCGCGTCTTTCCAGTCTGCTCATCGATGACGGTGACCTCTACCTTGACCTTTTCGACGCCATCCTTGCGCAGCGTGACGGTATCGCCTTCAGCGACACCGCCCTCCTCCAGCGCCTTCGGCAGGCTGACACCCCAGAGGCGATGGACAACACCGTCGTCGGTTTTCACATCGGCATAAGGGCTTTCCTTGGCATCCTCGTCCTGCGGTCGGAACTTCGCCTGGCCGGTTTCGACCAGTTCGCCGGTGACGCCGGCGGCATGATCGGCACGCGGCTTTCGTCCCCATTCCAGCCTCGGTTCAAAATCCTCGCGCGCCGCATAGAGATCGGCGCGGTCCCGGTGACGCGTCATCGACACATAGGTCAGATGCTGGTCCATCATGCCAGTAGCAAGCACGAAGGTCCGATCGACGGTCGCGCCCTGGGATTTGTGAATGGTCGCGGCATAGCCGTGATCGATATTGCGATAGCTGTCCTCGCTGATCACCACATCACGGCCATTGTCGAGACGAACGCTTAGCAATGCCCCGCCACGTTTGTCGCCAGTCGAAACGACCGTGCCGAGCATGCCGTTCTTGACATATTCCGGACCGAGATGGCGCGCACGCGGCTCGAGGAAACGGGCGTTTTCTAAGAAGATGATCCGATCGCCGGCGGCAAATTCGCGAACCCCACGCGCCGTCTGGAATTCGCGGGCGCCGGTCAGCGCCCCCTCCTCCATCATCACCTTGCGTAGGGATTCATTGAGATGCTTCACGTCATCATTGGTGTGCGCCAGAACCAGCAGTTCGTCACCACGAAGCTGCGGTGCGTCTCCTCCCTCTGTGGTCTTCTGAAGAAGCTCGCGGCGAGCATCGGTCCAGTCCGCGACAATGCGTTCGACGATTTCTGTGCGGGTCTCGGTCTCCGCAATGCGGCCCTGCTGCGCATAGGCGTCGAGACCATCCCTGACATTGCCGCGCGCGAAGAGACGGGAGGCCTCGCGCGCCCACTCCTGCCGCTGGCGGCGCACACCGGCGAGTTCGGCAAAACCGATGCGGTCACTGATCGCCCGAAACGCCGCTCCCGCCTGGATCGGCTGCAACTGCATGGCGTCGCCGACCAGAACGACCTTGGCGCCAGCATCTTCGGCAACCTTCAGCACCCGCCCCATCTGTTGCGAAGAGATCATTCCGGCTTCGTCGATCACAAGCACGTTGCCGCGTTCGAGCAGGTCCCGGCCGCTGGCCCATGCCAGTTCAAGCGCCGCAAGCGTTCGGGACTTGATACCGGAACTGTCCTCCAGCCCTTCGGCCGCCTTGCCCGCAAGCGCCGCACCGACGACCCAGCGACCGTCGCCTTCCCAGGCGACGCGCGCTGCGGCAAGCAGTGTCGACTTGCCTGCGCCGGCCAGGCCGACAACCGCGGCAATGCCATTGTCGCCGGTGATATGCCTGATAGCATCGACCTGCTCTGGATCGAGCTGGAACGGCCGTTCAGCATCCTTGGTCTCAATGGTTCTTATCGCTTCGGCCACTCGTGCGGCGGAGACGGCGAATCCGTTGCGATCGGCAAGAGCGCGCGCGGACTGCGCCATGTCGTATTCGATGCGCAGAATCTCACGCGTGGTGAAAACGGCGGGTTCCGTTGCCTTGCCGGTTTCCGCATCGACCTGCTGCGGCTTCAGCAACACGAGATCGTTCGAAGCCATCAACCGCGCCCGGATATTGGCGAAATCGATGGGATCGTCGACATAACGGTGCAGCGCTCTGGCGATATCCTTCTCGTCGAAAGTAGAGCGCTCGTTGGCGAGCTGCTGCAACAGAAGCTCCGGTTCAGCCAGCAGCCGGTCGGCCATCTCCTGCCGGCGCGCAAGATCGCCGGGCGCGAAATACATCTCGATCCCCTTGCGGGCGAGCGCTGCCTTTTCCGGTCCGAGATGCTTTTGCGCGATGCCGTCGAGGCCCTGCTCGGCATAAGAACGCCCGTCGAGACGGATCTCGTGGCCGGCAAACGCCAGATGTCGGTTGGCCGTGTCCGCCCAGGCAATCTTCCATGCCTTCATGGTTTCCTTATCGCCGGCCCAGAGCTTGTAGACGATCTTGCCGTTCGGGCGGTAGGGCGTGACGACCCGCAGAGGCTCGCCATCCTCGCCGAGGATCGGCACCTTCTTCGGCCCGAATCCCTCTTCCGTCAAGGGTCTCAATGCCGTCATCAGATGGATATGCGGGTTGCCATCCTTGTCGTGGAACACCCAATCGGCGACCATGCCTTTCGATGTAAAATTGTCCGCCACGAACTCGCGGACCAGGCCGATGTTCTCGGCCCGCGTCAGTTCCTCCGGCAAGGCAATGATGAGTTCCCGGGCAAGCTGTGCGTCGGCTCGCGTTTCGAAGGCATCGACGGCATTCCACAGCGCCTCGCTGGCGCCAGCCACGGATTTCCCGTCGATCGCGTTCTTCAGCCAGGTCGGGATCTGGTCCGGCAGCGCCAGCTCTTCATGCACCAGTTCGGCTGCCCCGCCCCTGTAGCTGAACGACGTGCCGACCTGTTCGTCCATCATCCGGGCACGATGACGATAGGCGGCGGCCGAGACGATGCTGCGTCCCGCTCCCCTTCCGATCACCTGCGCTCTGACGAACATGATCGCCATCGTCGTCTCCAGACCTTCCAAGCACGTCGCGCGAGCGACGTATATTGCGCCCTCAAACCGATCGGACCGCAGGTCCGATGCCGCTTTTCCGGAAGACGGCCCAGGCCGGAATTCCGGCATCGACGTTTTGGGGACTTGCGCAAGGTAGCTTATTTTACTATCGTATTCTAGTTAGTATAATCGATAAATCGAAAGATTGTCGCGACGGAAAGGGATAGGTAGATGGCCGCAAAAACATCCATTCTGGATATTGATTCCCAGATCGAGAAGCTGCGTGAGCGCAGGCGTTCTCTGATAGTTAAATCCGCTGAGCGCTTCGCCAGGGCCGCCACGAAGTCGGGGCTGGCGGAGATGGAGATTACCGACGAGGAGGTCGATCGCATTTTTGAGGAGATCGCCGCGCGATTTCGGAAAGCGGAAAAGAAAGGCTCTGGTGGCGCAACTGCTCCGGCGCGTCGACCGGCAGATAGTGGGGCTGGAACGCCGGAGGCGGTTTCAAATGACGGCTGACCGCAAACAGGAGGCCCGCGAAAAATTCCTGCTTGGCGGCATTGTCGTCAAGGCGGGCCTGTCGAAAGCCGACCGGGCGTTCCTGCTCGGTGGCCTGCTTGAGCTCGCGCGCGTGACAACGGGCTCTCCCGAACACCGGCGACTGCGCAATATCGGCGAAGAGGCGTTCACGGCCCCGGCACTCAAGGGAGAGATCACGCGCGCCGGGGAGATGCTGGAATGGCGTTGAAGGGAAAACTGCATCCGAGCCTGTTGCTCACGCTCGTGCCGATCGTCGTCACGGCGATTACCGGCTATATCGTTGGCTGGCGGTGGGCGGGATTGGCGACCGGCATGTCTGGGAAGACCGAATATTGGTTTCTGCGTGCCGCTCCGTTGTCGGCGCTTCTGTTTGGGCCGCTCGCCGGCCTGTTGACGGTATGGGCCTCGCCCATGCACCGCCGGCGACCGATCGCCATGGTGAGCCTCCTGTGCTTTCTCGGCGTCGTCGGCTTCTATGCCTTGCGGGAATACGGGCGTCTTGCGCCGTCCGTCGAGCGCGGTCTCGTCAGATGGGACCATGCGCTTTCCTATCTCGACATGGTTGCCGTGGTGGGAGCCCTTTGCGGCTTCATGGCGGTTGCGGCCTCGGCCCGCATCTCCACCGTCGTTCCCGAACAGGTCAAGCGCGCGCGGCGAGCGACCTTCGGCGATGCGGACTGGCTTTCGATGTCGGCCGCCGGAAAACTTTTTCCGTCGGACGGTGAGATCGTCGTCGGCGAGCGCTACCGTGTCGACAAGGAAATCGTCCATGAGCTGCCTTTCGATCCGAACGATCGCTCAACATGGGGACAAGGCGGCAAAGCCGCGCTCCTCACCTACAATCAAGATTTCGATTCCACCCATATGCTCTTCTTCGCCGGATCGGGCGGATACAAGACCACCAGCAATGTCGTGCCGACGGCGCTGCGCTATACCGGGCCGCTGATATGCCTCGATCCGTCGACCGAAGTTGCACCAATGGTCGTCGAACACCGCACCCACGCCCTCGGCCGTGAGGTCATGGTACTCGACCCGACGAATCCGATCATGGGCTTCAACGTGCTCGACGGCATCGAGACATCCAGACAAAAGGAAGAGGATATCGTCGGCGTCGCCCATATGCTGCTGTCGGAAAGCGTTCGCTTCGAAAGCTCGACCGGCTCCTACTTCCAGAGCCAGGCGCACAATCTGCTGACGGGATTGCTCGCCCACGTCATGCTGTCGCCGGAATACGCCGGAAGGCGAAACCTGCGCAGCCTGCGCCAGATCGTATCCGAGCCCGAGCCGTCGGTGCTCGCCATGCTGCGCGACATTCAGGAGAACTCCGGCTCGACCTTCATCCGCGAAACCTTGGGCGTGTTCACCAACATGACCGAGCAAACCTTCTCCGGCGTCTATTCGACCGCGTCGAAGGATACGCAATGGCTGTCGCTCGACAGCTATGCGGCGCTCGTCTGTGGTAACGCCTTCAAATCGAGCGATATCGTTGCCGGGAAGAAGGACGTGTTCCTGAATATCCCGGCGTCGATCCTTCGCTCCTATCCGGGCATCGGTCGTGTCATCATCGGCACGCTGATCAATGCGATGACGCAGGCTGATGGAGCCTTCAAGCGGCGGGCGCTGTTCATGCTCGATGAGGTGGACCTGCTCGGTTACATGCGCGTCTTGGAAGAGGCGCGCGATCGCGGCCGAAAGTATGGAATCTCGATGATGCTGATGTACCAGTCCGTCGGCCAGCTTGAGCGGCATTTCGGGAAGGATGGCGCGACGTCGTGGATCGATGGCTGCGCTTTCGCCTCCTATGCGGCGATCAAGGCGCTCGACACGGCGCGCAACGTCTCGGCGCAATGCGGCGAGATGACGGTTGAGGTAAAGGGAAGCTCGCGCAATATCGGCTGGGATACGAAAAACAGCGCGTCGCGCAAATCGGAGAACGTCAATTTCCAAAGGCGGCCGTTGATCATGCCGCATGAGATCACGCAGTCCATGCGCAAGGACGAGCAGATCATCATCGTGCAAGGGCACAGCCCGATCCGCTGTGGGCGCGCGATTTACTTCCGGCGCAAGGATATGGATGCAGCGGCAAGAGTAAATCGTTTCGTCAAACTGGGCCCGTAAATGCCCAGACCTGCTCGGCGGTGGACGCTCGGAGAGTTTCGGGACAGACTGTCTTATTTCCGTGAGTTCAGCCATTCGAAGGAACTGAGGAAGACATATTCCAGGGCGATACTGCTTGGCCGCGCGGTCGATGGTGGCATGCCATACCAACGGTGAGGCTTGCCTTTAAAGAATTTGAACAAGAAAGGATTTTGATGGAACTCGTCTTTACCTTTGCCGGTCTGCTGGCAATTGCGATCACGCTTTATCTGCTCCTGTCGCAGCGGGGAAAGCATCTTCGCTGGCAGGTGAAATGCCTGGTCTTCAGCGTGCTGGTTTGCTTGATTACCGCCCTTTGGTGCATGATCTACGGGCCGGATTTTTGGGTGCTGATTCAAGCCGGTGCGCTTATCGTCGTAGCGACAATCACTGGTATTTTATCCTCGCCGAAAAAGTGATCCACAAGACGGTCACCTCGGGCGCCGGCGATAGCGTTCGAAGGGATCCTCGGCCCCAGGCGGGGTGATCCAGTCGACAAAGAGCGTGTAACCGAGCGCAAACGCGACAAAGCCAAGCCCCATCAGGCCAAATGCCCAGAACGGCATTCCACGGGCAGCCTCGGGATGCGCGAAGACGACGATCGACATTGGCAGCATGACGATCGCTGCCAGCACCATCATTCCAGTGAAGGGGCGAAACATACAGAGCACATAAAAGGCCAAATACCATGCGCTGTAGAGCAGCCCTCGAACGATGACGCCAAAAGTGACAAAGGGCAGCCTCACCGTGAACCGTACGATACGCCCAAGGGGACTTGGGTGAGTTTCTTCAGCAACTGGGTGGGATGAGCAAGGTTCAGCGGTCATCGATGCGCCTCCTGTTGCAAGCTGCCCGGCAAGCGCCCGGCGGAACGTGACGGTAAGATTTACTTGCTTGTTTGCGCGAGTCTAACTTCGACATAAACGCAGCACAAGGATTGGTGCGTACCCGACACGTTTTGTCCGCATGACGAGAGACAGAGAGCAATCATATTTTGGCCCAGAGGGGGCAGGGACCACTAATTGACCGGCGGCGAGCGCGGAGCCGATTTTCTGGCGCCGCCCTTTTTCTTTTTTTTTGGGGGGCGACGGAGCTGCAAACGGTCCAGTTGCCTACTGGTCGTGCCACATCGCGAGAGGATCGTTACGCGGATGCGCGGAGACCGCGTGCGGGCTCCGGGAGCGCCCCTTCGGGCGTGAGTAGAGCCGCGCCCCGCAAGGGGTCTCGCCCAACCCTTCTTGACCGAAGGTACCGGTTCGAACCCACCAATCATCACCGCAATGAATCGGTCGGGGCGGATCGATTCAAAGAAGTCGTTGGACGGGTCTCCCAAAGGAAGCGAGACTCCGGTCATGGAAAATGAGGATACAGGAACAGTTCATCTTCGCCGCATCGATCCGTCACAGAACATGCGGCGTTTCTATGTGCTCGCGATCCAGCCGACGCTCTTCGGCGGCGCATCGGTCATCCGCAATTGGGGCCGGATCGGCACGAGCGGCCAGTCGAAGATCGAAACCTTCGACAGCGACTACGATGCCGCAACTGCCGCGATGCGGCTTCAAAAGGCAAAACGCCGAAGGGGATATCGCGATGATGGTACGACCTGAAGGCAGGTGACACGACGAAAACGTCGATTTCCAGTGGATTCAGGGCGGTACCGTATTCTTTGTCCTACCATCGCCGCTGGCCGATTGCGATACAGGAAGGGATCATCAACCTGGCAAGGAGATTTCTTCCATGACGACAGCAACCGAGATCGCGGACAAGATCGCTGGCGAACAGAACCTGACCAAAGCACAGGCGAAAGCTATCGTCGACAGCGTGTTCCGGCAGATCGGCGAAGCGGCAAAGAGCGGCGCGGAGACGAACGTGCCGGGTTTCGGCAAATTCAAGGTGAAAGAGACGCCGGCGCGCGAAGGCCGCAATCCGGCGACGGGAGCGACGATCAAGATCGCAGCGTCGAAGAAGCTAACCTTCACGCCGGCAAAGGCCGTGAAGGACGCGCTCAACGGCTAAGCCGCCGAGCGCGCCAGAAGCGTGATGCCGCCCTAGAAGGGCGGCTCGTTCTTGAGGAAGGCTGCCTGCGCGGCCCAGAGCATCTCGCGCTCGGCCAGTGCCTTTGCCAGTTCCTTCTCGATCCAGCGGCGCTCGTTGCGATGGACGGCGTTCCGCAGTTCGGCGCGCAGTTCCTCGATGTGCTGATCGATCGACATTAGTCATCTCCTTGATGTTTGTGAAAGACGCCGCTCGCGGTCATGGCGGGCCGGAGGGGTCAAGGAGCGCGGAACGCGACCGCCGGAGGCGGCGAGTGGGGGAGCCGATTTTCTGACGCGGTCCCGCAGGGGCTGTGGCTGAAAATTGGGGGAACCGCTCGTCCTTGAGGCATTCGGCCCGCCATGGCACCCTCGGACGGACTGAGCAGACAGAGTTTGGTTTCGTTTGGCACCGAAGAGGAGCGGAAGCGGGCTCGATGCCCGCTTCCGCTCCAATGACCACGGGGATCGGTCAGCGCCAAAATGCCGAAGCCGGCCCCGATCGCTCGGGGCCGGCTACTTGCCGCTCAGTTCGGGTTGTTCCAGAGGATCACCTTCTTCGCCGGATCGCCACCGGGGGCCTGTGCGAGATTGCCGAAGATCACCCCGATCTCGGGCGCCTCCAGCTTCACCGAGAGGTATTCCTCACCGGTCTGGCGGGCGATGCGGTTCCAGCCTGCGCCGATCTCGAAGCCGGTCCGGCGGTGGATGACGCGGAAGTCGGGCGCTTCCTCGCTTGCCTTCTGGGCGTTCGGGACGATGGCGATCGGTGCGTTGACCCGGATAGTGGCGAAAACGCCTTCGAGGCTGCCGTCGGTCTTCTGTGTCAGGGTTGCGATCGTGGTGGCCATGGTATTGTCTCCTTCGGTTGCTCGGGACCATTCCCGATGGCGCACGAAGAGACGGCCGCCTGCTGCGGTCAGCTCGCCAGAAAATTTTGCAAAATTGTATTTTCTGCCAAGACAAGAAACCGAAATAGAATTTTGCAAAAATTTCGGGCGAGTCTTACCCCTTCAGGGGTTGGCCGCAAAAGCAGGCGGCCGTCTATACGAGCGACATACAACGGGAATGGTTCGGGGCAATCGAAGGGCAAGAAACCATCATGGCTGCCCGGTCCGGCGCTGTGCGATACCGCCGCACCCCTCGCGTGCGCGCCTTCGCCACTATCCGCTTCAACGCCACCTCCTGGCGACTGCTCCCGATTCAAAAGACATGCGATGAGGCTCCCACCTCGCCATGCCTTCGGGGGCGGAACGATCGGCACCGCGACCGTCTTGCCCCTTGCCGACCGTGCGGCAACATCTGGTGGCGCTGCGCGCGCCCGATATCCGATGCGCGATCTTTGCCAGCTTGCCCGGTTATCGCTCGTTCATCCGGACAGTGAACCCTCTGGCACGCTGCCTACCGGCAAGCCAGCAGTACCGAGCGAACTGGAGCGGCTTCATCGACGGTGCCCAGGCCCGTCGGAGATCACAAAGCGACAGGATCCGAGCAAGTCACTAACGGAATGCCGTAAAGCGGAACATTCTGATCCTGCGAAACGAAATGCGCCTCCTCTGCCACGGCCTGGGCCATGAGGAGATGATCGAAGGGATCACGGTGATGAAGCGGGAGAGCAGCAAGAGCGATAAGATGTGCGTCTGTGATATCCAACCGATAGAAACCCTGAATCGGCAAGATCGCAAGAATCTCTTCTATATCGGCATCGAGCTTGCCGATCCGCAGCTTCACGGTGATTTCCCAAAGGGAGACAGAGCTGACGAGGACGTCGTTCTCAGGATCGCCGATAAGGCTACGCGCATGGTTCCCCAGCTTCTCATCGTCGTTCAGCCACCACAACAAGGCATGCGTATCGAGAAGTAGCCTCACGCCTCGTCTTCCATTGAGGCCAGAACATCCGCTGGCAGGGTGTCGAAGTCTTCGGCAACTTTAATCTTCCCGCGCAACGCGCCGGGCTTGCGAACGACAATATCCTTTGATGGCGGCCCTATTTCCGCGACGACCTTATGATGGGAGGTGAGAACAAACCGCTGACCATCCTCGACCTGTTTCAGGAAGGACGTCAGGTTGCCGCGAAATTCGCGTACACCGACACGGCGGGGGGAAGATGTCTGTTGCCGGGATTGAGGCATAGCGAAGCTCCGTTTGAATGGAAAATGTGTACACAAATCGTCAGAAATGCAAGGCTTGAGTTTTATTATTGTGCAGGCACCCTGTCGGCATCCGGTGTGGATTCTCTTTAGCGATGCAATCCGCGATTTGTTCAAAATCGCATTTCGTTTCGCCGGAAAATTCAACGATCATGTGGACTGTTCATCCTGTGCAGCCATCGCACGATATTTGGCCTCCAGGCGGTCAAACACCTCACTGGCTGGCTTCGTGCGGCCAGCGTCAGCATCGGCCAGCCCGCGCATAATCGACGCATCGAGTGCGGCCAGTTTCGTTTCTCTGTCCTGCACAAGCCGCACGCCCTCGCGTAACACTTCGCTCTTGGAGCCATAGCGACCCGTATCGACAAGGTGTTGGATATAGCTTTCGAGCTGTTTGCCCAAATCGGCACTGATCATGTCGAAATCTCCATTATTGCTCGCAAAAGATAGACGACTTATCAAACTGGTATCAATACTCGCCGCTTTTTACGTCACATGCAGGTGTGCCCAACCTGTATTGGAATTTGTCATGCCCTGCACGTCACACCAAGCTATGAGGCCTGGTGCTCGTCATCACCAATCTCGGCAAGTTCAGTTGTGTAGGCAGATTGCGCGTTGAAGACTGGTCGACTGAAGTCAACGGAGCGTTGTTAACCAGCTCCCTATTCTGTGCGCTCTGTTCGCGAAATCCGCCTTGATGCCCTCGGCAAAGAGCAGAAACATTGCGTCGATCAAAACAAGCAAGACCGCGATAGCGCTCAGAATAACGGTCATCCATCCGAGAGCGACAGCGATAGTAATCGCAAAAGCAGGCTGTCCGAGTGCCGATCCCCATAGATCGGCATTGCCGACAATCAATCCGAAGGCGAGAAGGATCAGCGCGGAAGGCATTGCTCCCACCAACAGTAGCAGCACCTCGATACACCGCAGCGACGGCGAGACAGCGCTATGCCTCATCTGCCACGGAAAACGGAAGCGTATTGATGATGCCGGATTCTCGAACCGAGTCTCAAGATACCTGCGCTTGAGTTCGAGCAGAGCCGATATGAACTTGCCGATCAACGCCGCAGCTATGCTCGCACCACGGTTATAGCGACCGTCCGGCGAGGTCGTCAGTGCGATCACTGAGCGAAGAATACTCGCCAATACAAGGACCCACATGCCGACCGTTGCTGCAGTCGCCAGCCACGATGGGCTCTCCTGTTGCCTGAACACAAGCGCGAAATTCACAAACCCAAGAGCGCCGAGCACGACGGCTGTGCGGAATGGAAACATGACGAATATCTCCGCTTGACGAAGAGATGAGCGTCGCTGTTCAAACGATGAAACAGAGTTCGGCATGGCACCCCTCGTCAGTCATACGATATCCTGATCGAACTATAGCATCCGCAGATGCTACATCAACCATACTTGGTACCTTCAGGGGCAACGTCGACCTTCCTTGCGCGCGATAAGCCGACAGCACCGGGCCACACGATGGCCCGGGAATATTTCAGAGGCCGGCTGCGAATGGGCCGCGCGGCCTCCGAAGGGACCGTTTACGCACTGTCTCCGCCGAAACGCCAGACCGGGATGCCGAACCCGCGGGCCTTGTCGGCAAGATTGTCGGTAATCCCGGAACCGGGAAAGACGATCACACCCGCCGGCATGACCGAGAGCATGGCATCGTTGCGGCGGAACGGGGCCGCCTTGGCGTGTTTCGTCCAGTCAGGCTTGAAGGCGATCTGCGTCACCTTGCGGGCCTCGGCCCAGCAAGCGGCGATGCGCTCGGCTCCTTTCGGCGAACCGCCATGCATCAAGACCAGATCGGGATACTTGGCATGGGCCTTGTCGAGTGCGGCCCATATCCGCTCATGGTCGTTGTAATCCATGCCGCCGCCAACAGCGATCTTAGTGCCGGTCGGGATCAGCACAGCGGTCTCGGTGCGCCGGCGGGCGGAGAGAAAATCCCTGGAGTCGATCATCGCCGCGGTCATGTTGGCGTGGCTGACCTTGGAGCCGGTGCGTGGGCGCCAGGTCGATCCGGTCTGCGCCTCGAACAGATCGGCTGCAACATCGCGCATGAACTCGAAGGCGTTGCGGCGCTCCAGAAGGGTGATGCCTTCGGCGATATGGCGTTCGAGTTCGACGCTCTTGACTTCCGATCCATCCTGTTCGCGTTGGCCGGTACGCTGCGCATCTTCGTTGCGCTGAAGCTCGCGCTGGATACGCTCGCCGGCACGGTGGAAGAGATTGGGAACCGACCAGAGCAAGTCTTCGAGATCGGGTTCCAGCCGCGTGTCGCCGAGCATCTCGTAGAGAGCGTCGAAGATCGCGGTCAGCGCCGACTGGACGACCGGCTCCTCGGGAAGTGGGCGCGGGTCCGGCTCATCCTGAAAGGGGCGATGGCCGTAGAGTTGCATCTCGTAGATGAAGCGGTCGGTTGGAGAGGATGCGTGATGCGGCTCGAAGGCGTCGTCGTTAGGAAGCATGAGGGTCATGATAGTCTCCGTCGGTTTGGGCCGCGCCTCTCGCGGCCTGACGGCGATCCCTGTCCATGCGGCGGCGGGCCAGAACCGCAGCGCCCCGCGCGGCGGCCACGCAAAGCAGTGGGCCCCGCCGGGGAGGTTTTTTGTCCCGCGAGGAGCACCGGCCCCGCATCGGCCCGAACACCGGGAACCGGGTTTCGGAGCGGCCGATGCGCGAGAAGAGCCGGTGCGGGGAAAAAACCTTTCCGGCGGTGGCTGGCGGCCCGCCCGCCGCATGGTAAGGGTCGCCTCCCGGCAGGCCCGCAGGCGCGCGCCCATCCGGGCGGGGACCGGCAGGGCACCGACCTTCCCACCCGCGCCGCAGCAATCCCGCCTTACCTCCCCATCACGGCCCGATCACGCGGACAGGAAAGCCTGAGCATCCTCAGGGGCGAGTTGCGCCCGCAGATTGGCGATCAGGCGGTCCGGTCCGAGTTGGCGCAGATCCTCGTTGAAGTCGCCGAGTTGCGGGGTGAGCACGAGCGGCAGGATGCCGAGCGCCTGCGCCCGGCGGCTCAATCCCTCGATGCCGTGCCGGCCGGCGGCATCCGCGTCGGCGGCAATGTAGAGGCGCTCGCACCCGTCCGGCGGCCGGAAGGCGGCAAGGTGATTGGCGGTCAATGCCGAGACCATCGGCATGGCGGGCATCACAGCGATGAGCGAAAGAATGCTTTCGAGGCCTTCGCCGGCGGCCATGACCGGAACGGGAACATGAAACGGAAAGCGGAAGTGCACGGCATTCCCAAGCAGACCGCCGAGCGCGCGCCGGGGCGTGTCCACCTGCGCTTTGCCAATGCTGCCCGGATCGAGCCCGGAGCGATCGAGATAGGTGCGGTGCACGCCGGTGATCGTTCCGAAGCGATCGACGACGGCTGCGATCAGTGCCGGGTAACTGCTGGTCCTTCCCGTCACAAGATCGCGATAGTAGCACGATGGATGAAACCGGAGCGCGGGATGCAGAGCCGCCCGCAGGATGCCGCGCTGGCGCAGATAGCCGTCGGCCAGCGTGCCAGCAAGCGGCTGCGTCATTCGGAACAGGCGCTGCGCGCGTTCGGTTGCCGGTCTGTCGACCGGAGGATCGGCGCGGGCGTCGCCCCCGCGGGACGACGCCGGGGCGGGTTGGGGAAGACTGAGGAAACGCCGCGCCTCGTCGACCACATCGCGGAAATCCACCAGCCCGCAGGTTTCCCGCACAAGATCGAGCAGATCGCCATATTGAGCCGTCGCCGCATCGGCCCACTTTCCCTTGCGAGAGCCGGAGAGATGGACATAGAGCGACTTGCCCTTGCTGTTGGCGACATCGCCAACGACCCAGTAATTGCCGGCCCTTCGACCGGCGGAGAGATAGTGACGGCAGACCGCCTCAGCGTTCTGCGAGAGACGGTCCGCCAGTTCGGACGCGGACAACATGGCGATCATCCCCGGCCGGCGACGTCGACGATGCGATGACGTTCGATGAGGCGGGAGAGGATCCCCGGTCCCTCCTCCGACGTCGGGATGAAGAACCGGACCTTCCAGGCGATCATCTCGGAGAACAGGCCCATGGATCGTAGTCTTTCGCGCATGCCGTCGGTGAAACCAGTGAGCTCTACACGATAGTCGTTCATCACGCGGACACGCCTGAGCGTCATGTTGCCGGCAAGGGCGACCACCGCAGAGCCACCGAGCAGCGACTGCCATATTTCAGCGGCGCTGACGACCTCGGTCTGGTCGAGCCCAAAATTCCGGCAAAGCCGCGTCAGCCCCTCCGAGGAGACCAGACGTCCGACGATACGCTCGCCCTCATCAGTTTGGAGGCGATAGACCCGGCAATAATCCTGCGGCAGCAGTTTCCAGATCGGCAGCAGGAGACCCGAGACCACATGCATGGTCGATATGGAGAATTCGGCGAGACTGGCGACTTCCTCCTCCCATGCGGCCGAGAAGTTCTGTTCGTCCGCCTCTTCCCAGTTCGTTTCTTCGAGCTGGCGCATTTCGAAGCGGATCTCGTCCATCGGCCGGATAAGCGCGACACGCGGCTGGATGGAACCGTCGTCGAGCATGACCGATCGGGTCGGAACTTGCACCGCCGGGCGGGCGGACTTGCCGTTGATCATCAGAACAGCGTGCGGATCGCGCGCGGCAAGCTTCAAAGCATCGGCAAGCAGCATCGGCCTGTTGCGATCCATACGTTCGATGGTCAGAAGATGAGACTGCGCCCCGGTGACCGGATGGGTGTAGACCAGCCGCCGGTTCTTCACCGTCATACGGTCCGCCGTCAGCGTCTCCAGTCCCTTGTCATAGACACCGGCGGCGATCGCGCCCTCGATGCGCGCGGCCAGCAATTGTTCGAACGCATCGAACAGCAGGTTCTGCATGGCGATGGTGAGCGCGAGCATACGGTTCAGAAAGGTGTGGATCGGCGGCAGCTCATCCTTCAGGCCGCCCTCTTCCGCCGTCAGCGACAGGCCGGTGATCGCCTCGAATTTTTCCAGCGAGCAGCCTTCGATGCCGCCGGCATGGACGAGCTTGTAGAACTGCCGCAGCGCATCGCGGGCATATTGCGATTCGAGATTGTCTTCAGAACGGAACATCCCCTGCCCGCCGGTCTGGCGTTGCCCACGGGTGATCGCCCCGAGCGTGTCCAGACGCCGGGCGATCGTCGACAAAAACCTACGTTCGGCCTTCACATTGGTGGCGACCATGCGAAATTTCGGAGGCTGCGCCTGATTGGTGCGATGGCTGCGACCAAGCCCCTGAATGGCAACGTCCGCGCGCCAGCCGGCTTCGAGGAGATTGTGCAGACGCAGGCGCTGGTTCTTCGCACCGAGATCGGCATGGTAGGAGCGCCCCGTGCCGCCGGCTTCGGAGAAGATCAGGATCGGCTTCTCGTCGTCCATGAAGGCGCGGGTCTCGTCGAGATTGGCGCTGCCCGGCCGGCTTTCGACGGCAAAGCGGTCGATCATGCCGCCATCTTGGCGGCGAACGATGCGGCGCGTTCGGCCTGTAATCTCGGCCACATCTTCCGTACCGAATTGCTGGACGATCTGGTCGAGCGCGGTCGGGATCGCCGGCAGGCTGCCGAGCCGTTCGAGCAGATCGTCACGGCGGACGACAGCTTCGCGGCACAAGACCGGATTGCCGTCGGCATCATAGACCGGGCGCGAAAGGAGATTGCCTTCGGCGTCGGAATATTCCTCGAACAACTGGGTCGGGAAGGAATGATTGAGGTATTCGGCGACGATCTCACGCGGCGTGACATCCACCTGAATGTCATGCCATTCCTCGGTCGGGATTTCGGCGAGGCGGCGCTCGATCAGGGACTGGCCGGTGGAAATGATTTGGACAATTGCAGCATGGCCTTCTGCCACATCCGCCTTGATCGCGCTCATCAGCGCCGGCGTCTTCATCGATGTCAGGAGATGGTTGAAGAAGCGCTGCTTGGTACTTTCGAAGGCGGAGCGCGCGGCCGCTTTCGCATTTTTGTTGAGGGTGCCGCCGCTGGACGTGATGCCGGAAGCCTCCAGCGCCTGATCGAGATGCTTGTGAATGACCTGGTACGCTTCGGCATAGGAGTCGTAGATGCGGACCTGCTCCTCGGTCAGTTCGTGTTCGAGGATGTCGTATTCGACACCTTCGAAGGACAGAGACCTGGAGGCGTATAGCCCCATGGCCTTCAGGTCACGCGCGAGCACTTCCATCGTCGCCACGCCGCCGTCCTCGATTGCCGCGATGAACTCCGACCGGGTCGAGAAAGGAAAGTCCGCGCCGCCCCATAGACCGAGGCGTTCGGCATAAGCGAGCGACTCCACTTCGGATGCGCCGGTCGCGGAGACGTAGACGACGCGGGCATCTGGGAGGGCGCGCTGGAGACGAAGACCGGCGCGGCCCTGTTGCGAGGCAGACTTCTCGCCGCGTTCGGACTTGCCGCCGGCAGCGTTGGCCATGGCATGGCCTTCATCGAAGACGATGACGCCATCGAAGCCTTTTGCGTTCCCTGTCGCGGCTTCGCCGCTCCTTGGCCCTTGACCCAGCCAGTCAACGATCTGCTGAACGCGCGATTGCTTGCCCTCGCGCTCGTCGGTGCGCAACGTGGCGAAGGTGACGAACAGGATGCCCTCGTCGAGCTTGATCGGCTTGCCCTGGCGGAAGCGTGACAGCGGCGTGATCAGCAGCTTTTCCTGGCCGAGTGCGGCCCAATCGCGCTGCGCATCCTCGATCAGGGTTTCGGACTTCGAAATCCACAAATGACGGCGACGACCCTTGATCCAATTGTCGAGAATGATACCCGCCGCCTGTCGCCCTTTGCCGGCTCCCGTCCCGTCGCCGAGGAACCAGCCACGGCGAAAGCGGACGCCGCCTTCCGTCTGCGGGGTGACGGCCTTCAGATTGTCGTAGGTGGCATCGACGGACCAGTGACCCGCAAGATAGCCGGAATGCGCCTCGCCGGCATAGATCACGCTTTCAAGCTGGGCGTCGGAAAGATCCCCGCCAATGACGATGCTCTTCGGCAGATGCGGGCGATAGCTCGGTTTGGGCGGCGCGACCGAGGCCATGGCGACGGATTCGACCAGCTTGTCCGGGTGCGGTTTTGCGTCCGGAATGCGGATCGCCTGTAACCGGTAGGGTTCGTAGATGCCATCGGCGACATCGGCGCGGCCGTTTATCGTTCCGTTGCGCAATTCGTAGGAGAGCACGACGATTTCATCGTCGATCCGGGATGCGGCTGAGGCGACAGGCCGCGGCGCATGAACGGCTGAAGGGCGGCTTGCCGGGACCATCACCGCCGCGGGACGCATGGTGCCGGCGGCTTTGCGGGTGGCCATCTTCGCCGCGCAGGCGCTCAGGATTTCATTGCTCAGCGCGCCGATGGAATTCGGCGCGGTGGAGGGTGAGCGAGGCGGAAGGCCGGAGATCCAGGCGAGCAATATTTCCAGATCGGGGGCGACACCCTGCGATGCAGCGAGCTTTGCCGGATCGGCGGCGGCGATCTTGTCGATCACCGTCAGGCGGGTTTCCATCTTCGTCCCGTGGCGGGCATAGACGGAACCGTCGATCGCAGCGCTGAACAGAACCGCGCCGCGGCCCTGAAGCCGGACGAAGGCGTCGCGCCATTTGGGATTGTCGGGAGAAAGGCTGGAGCCGGTGATCGCCACCAGACGGCCTCCGGGGGCAAGCCGCGCGAAGGCGGAGGCGAGATGACGCCATGCGGCCTCAGTCATACGACCTTCGACATGAACGCCGGCGGAAAACGGCGGGTTCATCAAAACGACGGTCGGTCGAACCGCGCGATCGAGATAGTCGTCGATGTGGGCGGCATCGTGCTGCGTGACCTGCGAACCCGGAAAGAGGCGTTCCAGAAGACCGCAGCGGAGCGGCGCATATTCGTTGAGCGCGAGGCGCGAGCGAGCGAGTTCGGCAAAGATCGCCATCAGCCCGGTTCCCGCCGATGGTTCGAGCACCATATCGCCGGGCATGATGCCGGCGGCGCGGGCCGCGACATAGGCGAGCGGCATCGGCGTGGAAAACTGCTGGAGTTGCTGGCTTTCCTCGGAGCGCCGGGTGTGGGTCGGGACCAGGCCTGCGACCTTGGTCAACATGGTGAGCGCTGTCTGCGGCGCGTTCGCGCGGGCGGCAATCGCCGAACCGAACTTGCGCAGAAACAGGACCTGCATGACTTCCATCGCCTCATAGGCGTCCTTCCAGGACCAGAAGCCCGCAGCGTCCGAGCCGCCGAAGGCCTTCGTCAGGATGGTCCGGAGATCGGCTGCGCCGATGGCATGGCCGCGTTCGAGAAACGGAAGAAGCTCATGGCTGGCGTTGAGAATACTGTCCGCACGGCCGGCAGAAACGAGCGAAGTGGCGACCGCGTTTGCGGCAGGGGTCGAGATCACGTTCATGGGAGATCCTGTCGAGAGCGGGAAAGGACAAGCCCACCCGGACGCTCTCCAAGCCCCGGCAGGCTCCCCTTTCCGGCCCCTCTCTCCCTCCGGGGCGACAAAGGCGGCGGGCACCCGGCCTTTAGCGGGGCGCGAGCTTGAGGTTGCCGAACGCCGCGACGCCGCCTGCCGACACTTCATGCAGGACGGCTTTGCCACCGTCAGCGATCCAATCCGCAGCCTCAGCCGACAGTTCATGAACATGCACGACATGACGCTCCGCCGTGGCGCGTTGGCGCTCGAACGCGGTCCGATCCTCGAAGGCGTAGAGTGTGTCGCCCGGACCGTCCCAATAGACGATCGCAAAACAAACGGGCCGCACGACCTCGAAACGGAATTTCAGGAAGGCCGGCGCTGCTGCCGGCCGGTGATATTCGATTGCAGGAATGGTCATGATGCTCTCCTGAAAACGGGAAGGCCCGACGCTCCATGTGGAGCGTCGGGTCTGGCTGGAAGGGGGAAGCTGAGGTCGATCGAGCGACAGGTGCTGCCGTTCAGGGCTGGCCGATGGGCACAGCTTCGAAAAAGACTTCGTCGGTGTTGGCCTCGAACAACATCAGGATGCGGCCGTCGACGGCGACGCATTCATTGATCCAGTTGTGATCGACCTTCGTGTGCCTGCCGAACCGGTGGGCCGGCACATAGACGATCGTGAAATGCGGATATTCCCTTCCGTCCGTCGTGACATGGACATGGGAACCTTCGATCATGATGACGATTCCGCCCGTGCCATAGGACGTGCCGACCATCATGCCGGGACGAACGAGCGCGGCGACATCCGGCGCACCCGGAGGCGTCGAACGATAGCAACCCTGATCATGCGCCCCAAGTCGCGCTGAATAGAGCGAATGGGCGAGATGATGTGGCATCTCATCCGGTCGGGGTTTACGCCGGATCTGCATTCCCGCCTCCACCGTCGTCGTCGCTCGGCAACCGATCGCCGGATCGGACCTGTTGCCCAGTCAGAAAGCCTTCAGGATTGTCAGGATCGGGAGGGAAATAGGTTTCGTAAGGGTTTCCGTCGGCCAGGTGCCCAAAAGGCGTGAACACGTGGCTCGTTCCGTCACTTCCAACAGCACACAGCACGTAACGAGGCTCCCGCGTGCCGGAATCGACGCATTCCATAAGCGCAAGATTGTCGTCCGCCGCCGCGCGCAGCAGGGTCCGGAAGTTTGCTCTGACATAATTGGGTATTGCCATTCTTTTCTCCTGAAACAGAAAAGCCCGGTTTTACCGGGCAGACGGGTTGTGGATGTGCGCGGTCGGCTGCTCAGAGGCAGAAAGCGGGATCGTGCCGGACGCGCAGGCGTCGATAGGCAGGTGGTCCGTGGGGGCATTGCCGATAACCCCGGACCGAAACATGCTCTCTCCAGTCTCGGCCGGACCATACCTTTGCCGGTCGAACTCCCCTCTCCTCTTCGCTGATCGGCTTCCCTTCGTGACTGTGGCGCTCGCGGCGTTACACCCTGTTGCTCAGGGTGCAGCAGCATCCCATGCCTTACTGACTAATTTGCGGTAGTAAAATGCACGATGGCCGCATAGATTTGACAGCAGACAGGGAGAGCAGTGATGCGGAAATTCGCAATCGGAGATCATGTCATCGAGGAAACCGAGCCTGAATGGCAGGTGTTTCTCGCGCAAGCCTACGAGCAACGTTTGCGACCAATGTGCATGTGCAAAAATCCGTCCGTGCCAATGTATATCGCCCGCGTCGAGGACCAGTATCTCATCAAGCGGATGCCGCTATCGGGGCGAGACCATGATCCTGCATGCCCCTCCTTTGAGCCGCCCTACGAGCTTTCCGGCCTTGGCCCGCTGATCGGCAATGCGATCCAGGTCGACGCCAGCGGCAAGACCGACCTGAAACTGGATTTTCCGCTGACGAAACGGGGACCGCGTGCTGCGTTAGGTGCACCGGCAGAATCATCAGAGGCCGGCATCCGCAGCGAGGCTCGAAAGCTGTCGCTCAGGGCGATGCTTCATTATCTCTGGGAGGCGGGCGAATTGACGGAATGGCGTTCAACCTGGAAAGGCAGGCGCGGCTGGGGCCGGGTTCGCTCCAGTCTCATAAATGCCGCCTCACAGATGTCGGCGAGAGGCGGCCCTCTTATCGACATGCTCTACGTGCCGGAAGTATTCCAGCCGGAGGACAAGGATGGCATCGCGGCCCGACGCGCGGCGGCGCTCAAGGGCGTGCAGGCGACGAAGTCCGGGCCGCGGAAGTTGATGATAATCGTAGCCGAAGTGAAGGAATTTTCCCCGGCGCGCGAAGGCCAGAAAATCGTCGTGCGACACACACCGTTCCCCCTGATGATCGAGGACGGCGCATGGCGGCGGCTGGCGGCGCGTTATGAGACCGAACTCGAACTGTGGCGATCGAGCGAGACGTTCCATCTGATCGTCATCGCCACCTTCGGCATTTCCGCCGCCGGCATCGCATCCGTCGAAGAGGTCGCACTGATGGTGGTCAACGATCACTGGCTGCCGTTCGAGGACATTCACGAACTCAGGCTGATGGAGAAGCTCGGTCACCTGAAGCGGAAAACCGTCAAAGGGCTGCGTTTCAATCTGCCACGCGATGCGCCGATCGTGTCGGTGATCATGCCCGAGCAGAAGCCGGCACCCGTCGCAATGTTCATCGTCCCTCCAGGCGCCGGTGACGACTATGAACGTGCGCTCGCCGACATGATCGAAACGCGACTGGAGATCACCCCGTGGGTCTGGCGTGTGGCGGACGGCGAAATACCCTCGCTCCCTTGATCCGGGTTCCGCGCCACTGACCGTTGACAGGACACAGCGAATAAGAGCACCTGCTACGGAGAAATCCATCTGCTACAATCAGCCGGAGCACCATGAAGCCAGAGAAGAAGCCGTTTGTCGTCGAGTTCAAGAACCGGCGTCGCCAATCCACGCAACCAAACTCGATCTGGGGCGCAATCGACCTGAAGGCGGCAAGCAACCAGGTCGCTGCCAATGAAATGGCTGAGGTTATTAACGCAAACACGGCCGAGCAGCCGTCAAACGGCGGCGCGCCCATGAACAACCGCGATCTCGGCGCCTGACGACGTCATAGACCAGTTTCGGCAAGCAGCTCGCGTAAAGTCTCGGCGACGCAGTCTCAGGCTTCGGCCTCATGATCAACATCGACAAGAATCTCGATGGTTGCCTTGAACAGGGCTATGTTCGTTCGTCCTCACAAGCCAGCCCGGCCAAGGTCCGGATTGAAGCCGGATGCGTTTGCGCGACGACATCTTGCCGATGGCGCCTCACGGCCACCATCACGTCTTCGAGAAACTCTTGCCGTTCGCCCTCGCGGTAGGCTCCTTCGTCGGACCAGTGCAGTGCCTCGACGAAGGCCGGCGCAAAGTCGAAATCGAAGGTGAACCCTTCTTCCTCAAGGTCCTCGAACAGGCCGTCATAGACGTCGAGTGCAAAGGGCACGAGCGCGCGAACATGGAGCCGCATAGCCCTCCATCCTACCGCATCCCAGATTTCCGACATACGGACGATCGTGTCGGGGACCGGCCGGCCATCCTGATGAAGCCCGCGAAAATACAGCATGGCCTCCCAGATGCAGAGCGCCGTCTCAAGCTCTTTCACCGTGAACGGATCGATTGCAGCAATACCGGATAAGGACAAGGTGCCGCCGGTGTCCGAAGGGGCCGCAGGCGATGCCACGGATGGCAGCGCCTGGTCCTGGAGCCTGAAGCGGGCGAGAAGATCTTCGCTGCTCGCATGATGGATGGCCCTGGCGGTGATCAGCGAAACGCCGGCGCCGTATGACTCGGGGCGTTGCGAGGGATGGTTCGTCCATTGGATCACCGTGACCTCGCGCAGATCCGCTGATCGCGCAACGATACCCTGGACGATGAACTGCCATGGGAACTCGCTGAGATCGACGTTGATCATCGCGTCCTCCTCAACCGCGTTACCGCCGGCCGGCAGAAGGGCGAGGACACGGCTGGCGATGAAGACATTGACCGGCTCCTTGGCAAATTGTGCCGAGGCGCGAAATGCGTCGATCAGTTCGCTGCGCGCGACGCGGATCGGATTGGTCGGCCCGAAATCGGTGAAGAGCACCAGGCCCGCGTCTGTCTCGCTGCATTCGAGCATATTGGTGAGGATCAGCATTTCGAGCGGACTGATGTCGGCGAGCGGGATAGGTGGATAGGTGTAAATTCTGGTTTCGAGGGTGGTCATGACGGTTCCTTTCCATGAACGTCAAAACCCGGCGCGATGGCCGGGTCCTTTTGAGAAAATGCTGAATGCCGATGCGACGGTCGCTGCTAACCGGCGAGGTCAGAGTCAGATCCCGGGGCGGTATCTTCAGCGCACGGCATCCCTTCGACGGAAACCTTGCGGTCATCGATCCGGATCACGATCGATCCCTTCTTCGGGACACGCCACGCCACCTCACGCTCGACGGCGCGGATAATGGCATTGATGTCAGCCTCGGCCGCTGATTGCAGCAGGTTGACGCTCAGGTCTTCCGCTTCGTCAGAAAACCATTCCAGTTGCTGATCATAGGACGCGTCGTCTGTATCGTCGGATGGGCAAAACAATGCATCGATCAGGAACATGCGCAATGCCACCGGTGTGATCGTCGATTGTCGCGTCACCTGAATGTCCGCCTCGTGGAGCGAACCGTATTCGGGACCTGCGACGATCAGATCGGTTTCGAGATGCCGGATATCCACCGCCTTGGCATCTCCCATCTCAAGAACGATCTCCAGCCGGTCAGGCCGACCCTCGGTCTCGAACGAGCCGACTGGATCGATCTCCTCACCGGCATCGCCAATGACCATCCTGTAGCTCTTGAGGACGATCCTGCTTAGCCGGTCGTACCAGAGATGGCCAGCAAAGGCGTGGTTCGGTTCGAAAATCGGCGGAGCATCGCCCCAAGCGGCAAACGCACGCGCGACATTCTGCTCTTCAAGGGGACCGCTGCCCTCGTAGATGTGAGCGTTCGGGCCGACTGGCTTTGCGGGCAAGAGTTCATTGCGGTCGGATTCCGCGAAGACCGGGGAAAATGGTCTCAAGGCAGGTGCAGCCTCATCGAGGGCGATGCCAAGAGTGCGTCCCCGCTGATAATCCTTGAACGACAGGCTATGCGGGCCGGAAGCAGCAATCAGGCGGAAATAGATGCGGTCGATCTCCTCCAGCAGGGCATCGAACATTTCGTTGCGCACCACCTCCTTGCGCGCCGGCAGCACAAGCTTGAGATGGGCACAATCGATGACATCGACCCCTGCGAAGAAGGATCGGTGCCATGACTGACGAAGCTCGGGCAGCGGCGTCCCGAGCGTCACACCGTGAAAATTGGCGTTGTCGAAATTGTATCGACCGGGGTTGTCACTGAATACGCCGATCCGGATGCCATGCCATTCCTCGATATGCTCGGCATCGCCAAGGAAATCCGACGACGGCATGATCGCGCCATTGAATTCCACCGGGATGGGATAAAAGCGGGCCGCATGCTGAACGGCTCCGGCGACGTTCTCGTTTCCTTTTTCGGGAAAGATGATGGTTACACCCTGATGATCTTGTGGCCCAGACCCGACGTTGACGGGTTGCTTGCCATGAAAGGCGTCTGCAGTCGCCTGGACGAGCCACGAGCCCGAGGATCCCTTCCGCCGGGCGACGATCGTGGCGCCTCGATTGGCAAGAACAAAGAACCCCATGCCCGCTGCGTCTTCTGACCGGGACAGGGTTTCGGACCAGCCGCTGTGTCCCAGGGAAAAGAGTGACCGAGGGTCTTCGAGACCGGCGCCATTGTCCGTGATACGCACCGCTTTGCCGAGATGCGGATCGTTAATCTGGTCGATCACCACCTCTGTCGCGCCGGCGCGACGTGCGTTTTGTAGCAACTCGCCCAGAATATCGTCGATCGTGGCGTTGAACAGCCGGCCGACCTTTTCGATGGCTTCTGCCGCAACCTCTGCGTGGAATGAGAAATCTGTCATTTCGGTTCTCCAGAACAGAAAGCCCGGCGCGACGGCCGGGCGATGGAAGGGATGGATGAGGATTTGCGGTGAGCCCCTGTGATCAGGCGGCGCTTTCGAGCAGTTTCTTCGCCTTGCCTTCGAGTTCGAGCCGGGTGTCCTGATGTGATTTTCCCCGCGCCAGCGCGGTGATGCCCTGCACAAAGTCGAAAATGCTCTCAGGGGGCCTGCCCTCCTCGGACAAAACCGTCTCGATGATCTTGCCCGTTTCGGCCTTGGAGAAACCCCGGCGGCGCAAGAACGTCTGCCTATCCTCATCATTGCGGGCAACGATACGTTCACGGGCGGCCCGAATGCCGGCGATGAAAGGTGCCGGCGAAGAGTTTGCGAAGTTTGTCAGCGCCGGAGCGGCCTCATGGGCGAAGCGCTGTGCGGCAAATTTCGAGTGGCGAATGGTGATTTCCTCGAAATTTTCGGTGCCCCACAAATTCCTGTTGGCACACACTGCTCTCAAGTAAAAGCTTGCAATTCCAAGGGTTTTGCTGCCCACCTCGGAGTTCCAGGCATAGAAGCCGCGGAAATAGAGATCGGGTTCGCCGTTCGGCAGACGGCCCGCTTCGATCGGGTGGGCGTCGTCGCACAGAAAGACGAAGACGTCGCGATCGCTGGCATAAAGTGTGGTCGTGTCCTTCGTGATATCGACGAAGGGATTATGGGTCATGGTCGACCAGTCGAGCAAGCCCGGGACTTTCCAGATGGTGTCACCCGTCCCATTGCCGGCAATGTTCATGATCGCGGCGATCAGATCCTTGTCCCAGATCCGGCCGTATTCGGGACCGGTGACCGCTCGCAGTTCGAGGCGGCCGTCGTCCATCTCCAGGGTTTTCATCATTTCGGCATTGTGGCTCAGGAGCCCATGCTGAAGATTGATCGCGGCGAGCGGCGCGGGGAGCTGGCGCATGTAGCTCGCAGGCGCACCGACCAGGCTGCAAAGCTGCCCGTAGCTCCAATGTGTCGGTGCCAGCGGTTCACGCCCGCCGGGGACGATCAGGGACAAGCGCTCGGCATTGCCGCGGGTCGCATCGACACGGATTTCGGCGGTCTCGACGGTGCGAACACGCGCTTGCTCGGTTCTGGCGCTGACCACGCGATGAAGATCGGAAAGCGACAGATAGCGCTCGTCGTCCGGACGCGAGAACCATTCTGACGACACCCGCCCAATGCGCTCGCCGCGGGAAATGTCGACCTTGAAACCGGACAACGCCGGTCGTTGGGTCCGAGGGGGGCTGGAAATCATGGTGTTCATGCTGAAGTCTCCTGAAACGAAAGAGCCCGGCTGGCCGTTCTCGCGGCCAACCGGGCTGGTGGAGGAAGAATGGGTGACATCACCATCGGGCTGGCACCGCGATGCAAGCGATTGCGAAAGCCCTCTCTCTGGCCCTCCGGCAACCGCCACCCGGCAAACGGCCCGCCTCCCCCTCTTGCGACTTGGCAATCATCGCTTCCGGGCGGGCATTTGACGGTCTATATATTCTGGTCAAAAGGAGATCGGATCGATGAAACTGTCGGAACAGGTAAAGCCCATCGGCTACCTCAAGGCGCATGCACCGGAAGTTATTCGCCAGCTCGTTGATGATCGGCAGCCAGTGGTGACCACAGTGCACGGCGAAGCGAAAGCGGTACTTCAGCACATCACGCAATATGAAGAAACGCAGGAAGCGCTGGCGCTTTTGAAGGTGCTGGCATTGACGAACAAGCAGGTCGAGGACGGGAAGGCGCCCCGCGAAAGAAACGTTCGCGCGCGTTCGTGCGCGCCTGGCGAAGCCCGATGCCTGATGCCGTATCAGGAGCTGTTTATTGATGACGCGGAACAGGATCTCGACGATAGCTACCGCTTGCCTGCCAGCCGCGGTGGCATCCAGACCGCTGAACGGATTCTCGTCGAAACTGAGGAAGCCTGTCTGGGGCTGGAAGATTTGCCCACCCGGGGGGAATGTTCCGAAGGAATTGACCGGTCTCGGCATCACAAGCCCTGGCGGATGATCTATCGCACCATCGGAGAGGATGTGATCGGCGATTGCGTCGCCGATGGTCGGCGCGACACGCAGTCCTTTTTAGAATGCGGCTGTTGCGCTGAATAGCCCGGGGCCGACACACCGGTCTCACCAATCGTGCCAAGGCAGGTCATCGACCTGTTCAGCATCGCGGTCGAGCAGGACATGGCTGAACCCCTTTTGACGCGCCCATGTCATGACGGCAAAGAGATCGTCGGGAATCTGCTCGTCCCCTTCGCCGGCGTTTTCGTCATGGGCGTAGAAGAACCAGCCATAGTCGGCGTAACTCCCTCCAACGCAAGGCCATTCCGCGCAGGGTGTGTTGTCGAGCATCCTCGCGGTTACGGCGCTCACATGACCTGTCGAGATGGTCACGAATGTGTGGCTTTCCAGTGTCGTCATCGGCTTCGACCCTTTCAGATTGCGGGATGGCTCGTCCGGGCGGCACACCGTCCGGACCGATCCACTCAGATTGCTGGATAGCCGCGTCAACCGAGGCGGGCAGACATCGCACATCAGTCGATCGCCTGAAAAATCTCGGAGGCTTCGGGATGCTCGGCCGAATAGGCGTAGAGGCGGCCATAACCTTCCGAGAGATGGTCCGACGGGTGCCGGAAGGAGAGATGCGAGAAAGCAAAAAGCGTGGCGATAATCCCCGCCGCTTCCGCAGAAGCCTCCCCCTGAAACCCGGTAATCTCGCCCGTGATCCGAAAACGCGATCTGGATCGCGGCGCCAGGAACAGCGGCTTGCCCTCATGCTCATAGAAGTCCCAGAACCCGCCGCGATAATCGAGGGGGCTGAGGCGTTCCATGAGACTGTAAACAGCGTTCTCCCCTATGATCAGCAGCGAGCGCCCGAACAGGATGGGGAGGAATTCCAGGCGGCGCTCGTCAGGGACGATGGTGGCGGTTTGGGGGCTGGTTTCGAATTTTGACATCGATCGTTCTCCAGAGAGGCGGTGGGATCAGGCCGGGCAGCCCTCTCTCAACCGCCCGGTTCGCCCTCTCCCGACCCCACTCTTCCCTTCCCTGCTGACCGAAACCGCAACCCGTACCAACAGCGGTTCATCTGCGTCAATCTGGATAGAGACGACGGTGCGCCACCCGGAGCGCTGTCATTGCCGCCTGAAATTCGGCGTTGCTCACGGCATCGGAGAGATCCACCATTGAGATGGTGGTCTCGCAAGCCGACCGGATCTCTTCATCTGTCACCGAATCCGGGGAAAGTGATCCGAAGCTGTCATCAACATCAAGTACGGCGGCTATCGCGTTGATGACCCGCTCTTCGTGCAAACGTGCGAGAATGTGACTTGGCTTCGGAGTACCGACCGGCTCTTGGGGATCGGGGGCATAGGCGAGAATTGCCTCGCCTCGCGCGACCGCCCAGGCCGCCTTGGCCAGCCAGCCCGACGACGAAGCTCGCATCGCACCGGTATCGTGGACCATCATCTTGAGCAGCCCGAGCAGGATCTCGAAGTGGGCGGCGCGGCGCTGGAGCGCCTCGTCGAACTGTGACGGTACGGGGAACGATGATCCGGTGTGATGAGCCTTTTCACCCTCCCATATCCCGGTGACGTGAACCTCGCCGGAGGCATCATAATCCTTCTGCAAGGACTCCCAATTGTCGTCAACGAGCGCGGCCTTGCAGGCTGCCTCCGGCGTGTCGGCGATGTAAGTGCGGTGCCGAAATATCGGCAGGGTATAGGTCGTTTCGATCGTATAAACAGGCATCATTCCACTCCTGAAAAAAGAAAAGCCCGGCTTGAGGCCGGGCTTCCGTGAGGGTTGGCTTTGACGTGGTTACTCGGCGGCTTCCAGATGCTCGTCGTCGTCACTGACCGGATCGGTGGACACTTCCTCCGCATCTTCGCCTTCGGTCAGGAAGGCCGGCAGATCGACGTCAGTATTTTCGACGGCACCGGCTTCGCCAACGTCATCCGTTGCCGTCACATCGACCTCGGCAACCGCCATGGGTTCGGTGACCGGAAGCCGCAGCACTTCAGGGAGCCATCCGCTGCCCTCCAGCAGCCTGGCAGCCTCGCGCGCCATGTCCGGCTTCTTCAGGTGATCGATGAGCTGCACTGACTGCTCGCCCTTCGCTTCGCGGACTGCCTGCAGGATATGCGCCTTGGTCACACGCCCGAGGTAGTTGTCGACGGTCGGCGTCCAACCCGCTTCCACCATACCGAAGTCGAGCGAGCCGGCAAGCTGTCGTGCATGGACGTTTTCCTTGGTCCGCCGGTTCCACGCCTGAACCGTGGTGTTCACCGACAGTGAAACGCAATGGGCAAACAGCGCCATGCGGCTGGTTTCATCGAGCGTGATCAGATAGTCCCAGACCTCGTCGGCGTTCGCGGGGAGATCATGGCCCCAGGATTCCTGTCGCTGTTCGATCTCCTTCGCCCACACCGTATCCACAAGCCCCTGAGTCTGGCCAAATGTGGTATGCTGCAGCGTGATCTCCAGGCACGAGTCTGCCCCGTATCTGTAGAAGATCTTGAGGACCGCGACATGGAGAGCGGCTATGAAGGCCATCACCGGGTCGTTCGCCAGCGCATTGCGAAGGGCAACAGTGCGAGCGGCTGTAAGATCTTCGATAACGCGATCGGAAAGCGGGCGAAGCCTACCGTCATCGTCTTCCGGCTCCTCGACAGCGGCAGACTTGCCGTTGATCGAGACGCCGCCAATCGCAGACCCCGAAATGGTATCGTGTCCGCCGAGGCTATCGCCGTCACCGCCATCCGCCTCGACAACCGGCTCATCCTCGGGCCGGACGAAACCGCGTTCGATCTTCAATTCGCCGTTGACAGCGAGCGAGATGAAGGCGCCGCCGCGCACGACGTCGTCCGGATCGAAGACATAGGGCCGGTCGTTCCACGCATCCAGTTCATTGCCAAGTTCCTCAAGTCGGGCCTCGGTTTCTTCGGAATAGTCTTCCGTCTCGGCATATTCGGCGTCAAGCTTGTCGTATTCCGTCTTCAGGGCATCATGACGGGCGAGTTCTTCCTCCGTATATTCCGCCTGCCTGCCATAAAAACGGCGAAGGCCGGAGGCGTGACCGTAAGAGAAGTCGAACGCCGCTTCGACCCACTTCCAGCCTTCTTCGGCCCTGAGCGCTTCCGCGTCTGCGGTCAGCCTTTCGATCACGAGTTGCTCGAGTAGCGCCGGATCCTGCAACCATCCACCATTGTCCGGTTCAAACAGGTCGCGCATGACCACGCCACCGGCAGACTCGTAGACGTCGATGCCGACATAGGTGGCGCGGCGATCGGAGGCCCGGACCGCAGTTTCCGTCAACATGCGACGGATGTAATTGGCATCCTGACTATACGACCTTGAGACCGTATCCCAAACCTGCTCCTGCCGAGTGTGGTCATTGGTGATCGAAAACGCCATGACCTGGCCGAGCTTCATCTCGTCATTCGCGTAGAGTTCCAGAAGCCGCGGCGAGACCGACGCCAGCCGCAAACGCTGCTTCACCGTTGCAACCGAGACGTGGAGGCGTGCGGCGATCTCCTCCTCATCGAGCCCCTGTTCGCGAAGCGTCATGATCGCCCGGAACTCGTCTAGCGGATGAAGGTCAACGCGCTTGATGTTTTCGGCAAGCGAGTCCTCGACTTCGGGCGTTTCGCCTTTACTGACGATGCATGGAACAGCAGCCGTCTTCGACAGCTTCTTCTGGCTGACCAGCAGTTCCAGCGCGCGATAACGGCGGCCGCCGGCCGGGATGCGGTAAAGTCCGGTTTCGTTGCCGTCGGCATCGGTCTCGGCGCGAACGTTGAGGCTGGTCAGCAGTCCGCGATGAGCGATGTCTTCGGCAAGCTCCTCGATCGAGACGCCCGCCTTGATCTTGCGAACGTTCTGCTGGCTCAAAACGAGCTTGTTGAACGGGATGTCGCGCCCGGCATTGAGCGTGATTTTCTGGATGGCCTGTGCCATGTCGTTTCTCCGTGGCGGATCGGCCGGAGCCTCTCTCCGACCGCCACAATCCGCCACGAACTCCCCTTCCCCCCTCTCCCTCTTTGCCGGCCGCCACCCTCACCGCTTCCCCCAGCATTCTTCTCGTTGCTGGCTACAGAGAAAAATCCGTTCAGAATCTGTTGCGAGGAACTGAAACCAGAGAGACTTGCAAATTTCGCCGGATAACCGGCTGGGAAACGGAAATCGCTCCCGCTTCCTGGCCCACATGTAGAGTCTGCGACACTAGCGGCCATTGCGGATGGTCTCCAATCCGACGCCGCATTACCCTCGAAAGTTTCGAGAAGTCGGAAGCTGAAACGTTCCTTAGACTACACTGTGTCGCGCTATTTTGAGTTGCGTAAAAATTGCACTGCTCGTTATATGCCCACTCGGACGGGAAATTCTCCTGTCTCGAAACCGCGTCCTACTGGTAAGAGGTGAAATATGCTTCTGGATAAGATCGCGCCCGGCAAGACAGTGTTTGACGCTGAGGGGCTTCCCGCTCTTTACGGAGGAGACGGATACTGGCAAACCGCGCTACCAATGCCGCTAACCTCGACGCTCTGGCATTCGCTTGTGGCTCTACCCCATCCACGCCGAGGGTATCCCGATTTCGCTGAACCTGGGGAAGTACCCGTTGCGCTGGAGAATGACGACGGCTCAGGTGATGCGCCCAACTCCGTCATGCTTGAAACAGCACGCTGGCTGATTGCGAATGACGAAGTGGTTGAGCGTGCGATCATCAAGACCATTCTTGCCGACCTGCCTGGACTGCCGCGTATTGAGAGCCAGGTCACGCGCGGCGATGGCCGGCTTCTCCCTGAACGATGGGACGAGCCAACAATACGCCCGCTAATACGCCTCCTCTATATTGTCATTCATGATGTCAGGGGCCAGCTTCCCTATTTCGGGGTTGAGCTTGCCTGCACCTGGGAAGGCGAGCACGGATACGGTATTATGTTCCACGGAACGGAAGTCGTGAAGACTGGTGGAGGCGACATTCCCAATCTTTCCTGGGTCGCCGCCCGCCATGCCAAGAACGAGGCTTGACCTTTGTTTCTGGGTAATAGCGGGAATCCGGATTGAATGAATGAGCGGCAATTTTGGGCCGTTGGGCTTCATGACGCAAAAGTGCCTTCAAAGCCGCCATTCCCTACAGATTTCAGGATTTTTGTGATCGAACGCGCTCCAGTCAATCCATGTTTCGGAATGGAGGTAAACGACGCGCGGCTTGTTGGCTGAGAACACAAGCGCGACCACGGCATACCACATCGAACTGGAGCCCAGTGAGAGGAAGAGCTTTAGCATGCATCATCTCCTGTTGACCCCCAACTTAACCAACCTTGGCGACTATTACGCTCAGTTTAGCTAGGGCTCAAAATGGCTTTTCCAAAAGAAGATCAAGCCTACCTCTGTGGATTGCTGATCATGCACTTGGCAGATTGAATCTGCTCGTCCGTTACAATAGCTGTTTTGGTATAGGCTGCGGAACCGGGGGCCACCGCTGTAACCAAGCCCCTTCCGATGTCGATAAAGCGCCTATTGGCGTCCAAAAACGCGCAGTTGATATAGATTGGCCCGACGCGGGTTGGCAGATTATTCGTGATTTTCAAGTCAGCCTGCACCATCCCGTACCTTAATACGATTTGTAGCACATCGACATCGATATCGGCGGCGGATGCTGAAGTGGAAGTGAGTCCCAGCGTCCATGCCAATAGCAAAGCTTGCACCTTCATTTCGTTATCCTTCAAGCAGCTATTCTGGACGCTATAATATTACGTCCTCAGATCTGCAACATTCACACGGCGGCCATTGCCTGAGCTGGAGATCGGAGCCTTTGAGATCATGGTGGCCTAGTAACCGGACCGTGGTTAAGCTAAGGAGCATTGCGATGGACTTCAAAGACCTATTCGTTCAACAACAAAAAATCCTTGAACTCGAACTGGCCATAGCACGGCAGCGTTTCGAGCATCGTGGACTTCGTGGCAATGCACTTGAGATCGCCACGCGCGATTTCTTCGAAAGGAATTTACCGCGATCAGTGACTGTGGGCACTGGTGAGGTCATCGCGTCGGAAAGCGATAGCACGGAGACGCGCTCAGGCCAGATAGATCTCGTGTTCTCTAATGCATCGCAACCTTTTCCGTCCGCTCGGGACAATCCAACCCTGTTCTTCGTCGAAGGCGTATTCGCTGCCGGTGAGGTGAAGACAAATCTAGCGCGCTCCGTCATGCCCGACGAACTCCGAAAAGCTCGCAGGTTTCGCGCACTCAGGGCACAAAACATGTCGCGTTTGGTGCGCATTGACGCTCCGGACGTTTGGGCAACCTATTATGTTTTCTATCGCCCATATTTCCTCGTTGCCACCGAAACGTCGTCTTCGTGGCAATCTATCCTGCTGGAGGTCATGGAATACATCGAGAGTGAGCAAGTCCTGCCTCTCGACGGCGTCTTCCTCTTGGACCAGAAAATTGCTTTGATCCTATCACCGCACTTGAATGCGCCGTTCACTCAGCAGATCGGCCTGCCATTCCCGCACAAGATCGGTGCCCAACCAGCGACAGGGTTCATCAAGCCTTACAGTACAGAAACGCCGCTAGCCTTCTTAATGGGGTGGCTTTCCCTGTTCCGGGCCAGTTTCTTTGAGGATCAGCAGCCTATCGGCCTCTACCTGCAAGACATGATCAATTCGTCTATGCAGGATGTCACCCTGCTTGAATCCTTCACCCCAGCCGACCAGCTAATGTGCGAGATTCAAGAGAAAGGCATTTGGCGCTTCAACCTGGAAAAACTCCGAGAAAAGTACACTAAACGGCAGCAACCATAACGATTAGCCGCCCGGTGAGTGCAGTTCAACATCGGTGGCACTATTTTCGGCGCTCTCCAGTGCCAGACGCAAGCGCGTCGCGAAAATAGATCTCCGTCACCCGAAACCGTCCGTCGATCCGTTTGCATTGGACAATGATATCGATCGCGATCGTCAGCATTTCGCGTATGTCGTGCCGTTCGAGGTCGCCACCACCTTCCGACTCCTTCACCAACAAGGTTAGTTGCTCGAAGGCAAGGCGCGCAGAGTCGGCATGTACCGTCGTGATTGAACCGGGATGTCCGGAATTCACATTGCGGATGTAGTAAAAGGCCGCGCCATCTCTGAGCTCCTGCAACAATATTCGGTCCGGCCGCATGCGCAGGCAGGATTCGAGAAGATCCCTGGCGCCGATCTTCGCAGTCCCCTGGCTACCCTTCGAATAGAAGAGACGGACGTGGTTGGGCTGCGGGATGACGAGTTCCGGGGTATCTTCGATGGAAATGATGCGTTCAGTATCCGGGATGTACTGGATCAACGCCTTGGATAGCGTCGTCTTGCCCGATCCCGTCGCTCCGGAAATGATGATGTTTTTCCGCGCCAGCACCGCTTCCCGAAGGAACTGCCTGTGAGCGCCGGCGCGATGGAGTTCCAACAATCGTTGGTCCGGTTGCCCGCTATTCTCTTGTGTGCGGACCACCCCGGCGAACAGTCCACCCTGGTCAAGATCGTCAAGGCCGAGCGACACCGAGGACGGTTTGCGGATGGTGACGCTGACGGTTCCCCTCGTCGTCGCAGGCGGGATCACGATCTGGATTCGCTCGTCGTCGGGCAGGGTCGCCGACAGGATCGGCCGGGTTTCGTCGATCGATTGATTGGAGTAGCTCGCCACCGCCCGAGCAAGGCGCATCAGCCGGTCATAGGCAAGTTCCGGCATATCGTGGACCTGCCATCCATTCGCTCCTTCAGTTACGACCTTGCCGGGCCTGTTGACAATGACCTCATAGAGCGCCTTGTCGCGAAGGAACGGCGACAGCGGCAGGAGAAGCTCTCGCACGACACCGGAATCTGCAGCTTCAGTCATCGCAACACCTACTTCGTTACCAGCTTCGAGTCCGGGGCAAAATCGCCGAGAACGGCGCGGTCATAGACGCGGTTGCGCGGTTCGGTCACGCGCAGCCGGTAGACGCTGGAAAAATCGAGATCGCGCGCCACGAAGATCGAGACCAGCCCTCCCTGATGTTTCATAAGCGTCGGTGGAATGTTGATCGATTGTTCGACGGCAATCGCCGCGGCCTGCTGTCCTGCGCTCGTGGTGTTCTGGGCATCAACGTCGCTGTCGCGCAATTGCCTGTTGGCATAGGATGTCACGTCGCCCACGATCGACAGCAGGATGGCGCTACCGAACCGTTCCCACCAGTGCGTGTCGACGTAACCGTCCATGCCGGCACGACCCAAAGCGTCTGTCGCCGGCGATGCGAGCGTAATGATCACGCCTTTCGGCGTCTTCGCGCGGTTCCAGAGGACAAACAGGCGTTTCTGGCCGCGGCGCAGTCCGCCACGATATTCGCCAACAACCTGCGTTCCCTTCTCCATCAGCACGACACGGCCGTTGTCCGACAGGACATCCCGATTGATGACGCAACTGGTGAATCCCGGCTGATCGGAAGAAAGCGCCGTCTCGAGTACGCAAGGGATGGAGGTTCCCATGGCGACGATGAAATCGCGGTTGCCGAGTGTGCCGGCGCGCGAGCCCTGCAATTGCGTCGGGGTCAGCATACGGTTGAAGCGCTGATCCTCGTTCTCTCCCTGCCCCGTAAAGCTGCCCGGGGTGTTTGCGAGCGGAACATAGTTCGAGGCGGCATCGGTGTTGGCATCATCCTGCTGGCGCCTGGCGGTCGGCGTCTTTTCCGCACCATAGGCCATCACCGGCGCGCGCCGCGCAGCGTCGAGCAGCTTGTCGTCGTCGGTGGCCGCGCTCTCGGTGATCACGGGTGTCGGAAGCTGGGCTTCGGCCGGCATCGTCAGGGGTTGAACCGGTTCCTTGGCCGGCTCGAAATCCGATGTCTGGCGGATGACCACCCGTTCCGGCTGAGCACCATCCGTCGGCTTGTTCTGCCCGCGCATCGACCAGAGGGCGAAGGCGACAAAGGCCACGATTGCGGCGGCAACCGCGCCGCGTTTGAGGATCGGGTTATTGTCGATCCGCCGGGCAGTCGAGGTTTCGGCACGTTCGCCCGGGATCCGGGTGGTTTCTTCGTCGGCCATGACAACTCCTATTGCGCCGTGCCGGGGGCGGCCTTGACAACACGCTCGACCGACGGTGACGTCGTATTGGTCTCGGGATTGATGCCGACGCGATCGTAGGCCTCGTTGAAGATGCATAGGACATCGCCGCCGCGGCGCAGGATGAACTTGCGGCTGATCGCGTGGACCAGCACCAGATTGCCGTCGACAGATTTTGGAACGAGGCTTTCCGTTCCGTCCGAATTCTCCATGTAGATCGCCGGCATTTCCTGATTGCCGACAAAGGCGAAGGTCGTGACCTTGCCATTGTCATAGACGGCCTGCGGTTCGAGCGCTTGCGAACCTCGAGCGGAATACCGCCAGTTACGGGGTCCGTAGGCCTCGTGAAGGGACAGAACCCGATCGGCTTCGCCGGCCTGCGCCGCCAGGGCGCGAGCGGCCGCGACTTCTCTCCGGCGCTCCGCTTCATCGGCCGGATAGCGGTATTTCACATAGAAATAGGTGTTCTGTCCGGCTTCGACGCTGCCATCCCGGACCGTCAACTCCATCTGGTAGCTGCGCGTCGAACCGTCCCGTCTGGTCGTTACGACGGAGATGTTGGTCACCGGCTGGTTTTCCCGGGGTTTAAGAAAAAGGATGTTGCCGGCCGGCGCCACCTCCCACGCGACGCTGTTGCCGAGTGCGACATGGGCGATCTCCTCATCGGCTGCGAACTCCACCTGCACCGACGAACGCAGCGTGCCGACCACGCGGGTGATGTTGTAGGGCTGATAGTCGATAAACCGAACCCGACTGTCCTGGGACGCCCCGCGCGGGATCTCCAGAGCTGATGCCGGCGAGGAAAAGCCAGCGATCAGGAAAAGAACGGGCAAAAATCTCTGTTTCAATTGATGGCCTCCGGATCGGCGCGATATTCGCTGACGACGAAGCCCAGGGGATTGACCAGCCGGTCGGTGGAGGACATCGGAGCGTTGACATAGGAAAAGGTGAGCGTCGCCACCCAATGCGTGGTGCGAACGTCATCGCCGCGCGTGACGGTGCGCATGTATCGGACGGAGGCCACATTGGCGTTGATCAGCGAGATCGAAACGATGTTGATCCGCGAGGTCGCGCTCCGGCCATAGGTGTTCTGCGGCGAGTCCGGATTGCTGCCACGGTAGGCCGCCGCAAAGCGGGTCTGTTCCGGCTGGGTCGACAAAAGCGCTACCGTCCGAAAGTTCTCCTCCCTCTCGCTCCAGACATAGCCTTCGCGGGCGCGCACATATCTGGCCGCGAAATATTTCGTGACGGCTTCGTCATAGGTGCCGGCGGTGGAGGTCAGCGCCGACACCACGTCGACGATCCCCGTGGAATTGTCGACCCGCACGACGAACGGCTCCACCGTTTTCAAAGGCGTGAGGCCGGCGATCGCGAAGACGGAGACGACAGCGACCACGCTGGCCGCGATGGCGACGAACCAGGCGATACGGGCAGAACGCTCGACCTGGATCAGCCGATCCTGATCGAAGCGGCGCGCCTTGTCGAAATAGCTCTTGAGGCTGTCGGTGTTCACCATCTCAGTTGCCCTCGCATGGCCGGTAGGAGTCTGCGACATCGAAATGTGCAAACGCTGCCGGCGTCACGGAAGCCGGTTCTTCGGCGTAAGGCACCCCAAGGCTTACCGGGTTCTGAGCGTTCTCGCTGGCAGGCTTCTGCAGCTTTTCCTTGTCCTCCCACTGCCACATTGAGCGGTTCAGCGGACGCCTGGAATAGCCGTCACATTTGGGCAGCGGGTAGGAAATCGAGGCACAACCGGAAAGACTGGCGCTCAGCAAAAGTGGCAAGAGGATGCGGATCATCTAAAAGTAACCTGTCCAATGTCCTTGATATCGAGGCGGTCATTCCGCCCGGTTCGCAGTCAACCGGCGGCCAACGGCGCGTGTTCCGCGGCCGGCCGCCCTGACCGTGTGCGAGGCTGCCCAGGCGAGCGTGCTTTCATGCGCGTCCCGCGCCGCGCCATAGCCGTAGGTCAGCGATGCGCCGCCGGCGGCGAGCGCCGAGGCAATGCCGGGCAACTGGTAGAAGACATAGAGAGCGGCGATGCAGATGGCGCAGAGCGCGATCGGCCGCATCAGCACGTCGCTATAACCCTCGATTGCGGTAAAGGTCGTGTCGATGCAGGTGATCAGCAGAGAGCCGATGGCCACGACCAGCACCTGCAGGATGACAAAGTTCGCAAGCTGGCCGATCCAGGATTCGGTGAACCGCCGCGTCGATTGGAACATGGCAAGCGCGATGAAGATCGGCCCGATCGCCAGAATGATGGCGAGCGCCAGACGGGCATAAAGCGATACGATATAGCCGATCGCCGCGACGAGGAAGCTCGCGCCGATCACCAGCATGCCGCCGACGCCGGTGACGATATCGACCGGCCAGGAGGCTCGGGACCATATTTCGTAGGCGCACTTCTGGCCCTTATCCAGCAGGCTGTCGAAGGTGGAGGCGCTCAGCGCTGTCCCGGAGTTCAGCGCCTCGGCGATCTCCTTCGGCAGGATGTCGAAAAAGATATTGGTGACGTAGGTCTGGTAGTCGCTGGCGTTGCGCACCAGCATGACAATGATGGCGAGTTTTATCGCCCGGAAGGCGAATTCCAGGATGGGCTCCTGCACCGAGCCGCGCAGCACCAGATAACCATAGAGCACGACGTAAAGCGTCAGCGCCGCCGTCAGCGGGCCGCTCACCCAGTTGGCGATGTTCGAGGTTCCAGTGGAGATAAAATTTTCGAGCGGCGTCTTGAACTGGCCGTCGACGAAACTGAACACCTCATACATGGCTCAGCCTCCGAGCGACTTGCGCATGCGTTCAAGGCGGAGCCTGCCATCGGCGGCTTCGGCATTGCGGCAATTGGGCGTGTCGTGGAGTTCGCCCGGATTGTTGCGGCATTCACCGATGATTTTGGTCAGCAAGGCCTCGTCGGCGACAAGTTCATCGACCGTGTAGACCTTCTTATTCTCGGGGGAGCAGGCGGTCAGAAGAAGAAGCACCGCACCAAACACGAACCATCTCATTTGAGCGCCGCTCCCATGGTATCCATGCGCTGGCGCCAGTCTTCGGCCTTGCGTTGCTCGTCGACCTGCACCTGCGCCTGCTGGACCATCTGCAAGCCCTGCATGCGAAGGATATCGGTTTGCAGGAAGGCGGTTTCAGCCTGCAGACGGGCCTGCAGATCGGCGATATCCTTGGCATCGGCAGCACTGGAAATCTTCTGACGAAGTTCATCGATGCCGTCGATGCGCTTGGTGGCGGCGTCATAGATCTGCTGGCCGAGACTTAATTGTCCGGCGTTCTTGTTCTGGACGCGTGAGAGTTCCTGCGCGTAAAAGTCGTTGGCATCGGTGCGGTAGATGGAATTGCCTTCGAGGAATTTAGAAGCGGAGTCACCGAACACGCCGCTCCCGGATCCCTTGAACAGGCTTTCGATGGCATTGAAGTCCTGCGGCAGTGCCTTGCGGATCGAGGAATCGTTCAGCAGGCTGGCGACATCGGCCATGTTGGTGATTTTGTTCAGCGAGCCGTAGAGCTGCTGCGCCTGCTGGAGCTGCTGGTTCAGCGCATCAAGCTGGGACTTGAGCTGGGCGATACTCTCGATCTGTTTGGCGATCGCCGCCTGGTCGGTAACGGGAATGCCCTGAGCATTCGCGAAACCGACCGACGCCAGCAGCGTGACGGTTGCCAGGAAGAGCCCTGTCCTGCCGTTACGGATCATGATGTCCTCCTTCTTTGCTGGAACACGGTCAACCAGTCCTGGTGTCCCTCGCCGAGTTCGGCGCGGATGGCATCCGCCAGTTCCACATTCACTGTCCGGCCCGACAGGATCGCCAGCTCGTCGTCGAAACCGTTGAGGTTCAGCTCGGCAACCACACTGTTGTGGCCCTGCTTGACGATGAAGCGCCGGCTTTCGGGCGAGAGCTCGCGTGAGATCAGCTCGAATTCGCGCTCGGTCAGCTTGAAGCCGTCGACATAGTCGGCGCGGTCGCCGCGCGGGTTGGGCAGGAAGATTTGCGTCGGGCACTGTTCGATGATCGTATGAGCGATCGGTGATCTGATCGCGTCACGCGGGCTTTGAGTGGAGAACACCATCAGCCCGTTTTGCTTGCGAAAGGTTTTCAGCTTGTTCTGGGCAAGAGCGAGGAATTCTTCCTCCTCCAGCACGCGCCAAGACTCGTCGATGACGATGATGATCCGGCGGCCATCGATCAATTGCTCGACACGATAGAACAAATAGCCCATCAGCGGCGCGCGGATCTCCTCATTGTCGAGGAAGTCGGTCATGTCGTAGCCGATGAACCTGGCGCCGATCCCGATGTCGTCCAGATCGTTGTCGAAGACCCAGCCGAGCGGCCCTCCCTTCTCCCATCGCCGGAGCCGCGAGGCAATGCCTTCGGGATCGGTGTTGTTGAGGAAGGTGCGCAGGGCGCCGATGGAGCGGCGCTCGACGGGAAGGTCCGCCAGACCGTCAACGGCTGAGGCGATATCGCGCAGCTCGCTGACATTCAATTCCCGTGTCGCCGCTCCCGCCAGCTTGCCGATCCAGCGAGCGAGAAATATCCTGTTCTCTGGCGTCAGATCAAGCGCCTTCAGCGGCGCGCAGCCGGTCGGCACGCCGTTCCTGAGCGGCAGATAGGTGCCGCCGGCTGCACGAACGAAAAGGTCTGCACCCCGGTCCTTGTCGAAGAACACCATATGCGGATCATGCTTTTCGAGTTGTGAGAGCATGAAGTTGAGGAGCACCGTCTTGCCGGCGCCCGACGGGCCGCAGACAAAGGTGTTGCCGAGATCGCTGTGATGGAAATTGAAATAAAACGGCGAACCGGAAGCGGTTTTCAGCATGGCGACCGCCGGCCCCCATTCATTGCCATCCTTCTGGCCGGTCGGGTAGGAATGATAGGGAGAAAATGCCGCAAAGTTGCGGGACGTGATTGCACCCGAGCGCGCACGATAGCGAAGATTACCCGGCAGTTGCGCCCACCAGGCTGCCTCAAGCCCCAGATCCTCGCGGGCGACAACAGCGCCGCCGCCGGTGAGATGCGCGCGCGCCTTCGCCATATGGTCGGTCAGTTCCTTCACGGTCGGCGCGAAGACCGCAAGGCCGAGATGATGCTCGCCCATCACGAAGCGGTTGGATTCGAGATCGTCCATCGCCTCGCCGAGCTCTTCGATCTGGGAGGCAGCCTTGTCACCGGCGCTGACCATCTGGTTCTGCTTGCGGCCCATGATCGTGCGGGCGTCCGCCTTCGAGGTGAAGGCGAAGGACTGTGACAGGACGAGCTCGAACGGAGCGGTCAGGATACCGTCGAGCATGCCACTGCGCGTCGTTGCCGGATATTCCTTGAAGCCGAACATACCGGCATAGCGGGTTTCCGCCTCATGTCGAATTTCCACCGTCTCGCGACCAAAGATCACCCGGTCCGAATAGATCGCCGATGAAATCCGCCCCTCCGTCAGGGGCACGGGTTCACGCCGCCCGCCGACAAGCTGGTGAAGAAACTCGCTTGGCCCTGAGAACAGGATACCGTCGTACTCATGGAGAGACAGAACACGAGGGGCGAAGCGCTTCAGCCCGGCAGCGACGTCGATCACCTTGTCCTGCAGGTGCTTGAGCGCCGCTTCGTCCAGCTCCATGCCGGATCGGCGCGCTTTGCGCAGACGGGAAAGGAGATTGGCTGCCTTTTCGGCGGGATCGCGGCTCGGAGACCAGATAAGGGTGAGGTAAAGATCGTTGCGGAAAAGGTCCTCGCGCACCATCCGCTCGCGGTATCTGGCATTGAGACCATCGGAAAAACGATTGGCGAAGTGTCCTTCGGGATAGTCGTTATCGCGACGGCGGATGACATGCGTCCAGAGCGCCAACCGCTCGTCGGCGATATTGCGGTAGAGCGTGTTGAGGCTGCGATGCAGGCCGTTGAGATCCAGAATATCGGCGGTTTCGAAGGAGACACCTTCGAGAACGAGCACGGTCATCAGCGCGCGCGACTCGAGCGCAATGGTGGTCTCGTCGACATGACGCACATAGGGGATGAAGGTCTCCGGTCCGAGCTCTCGGGACCGGAGCGTCACAAGGCTAGGCAAGGCTCAGATCCCTTTCGTCGTAGCGGCGGACAAGCTTCAACGGCGAGAGTGTTGCACCACCCCAATAGGCAGCGTTGCGCGAGCGGCCGCGGGTCTCGATCCAGGCAAGCAGGATGCGGAACATATTGTGGTCGTGCTTGACGAGCGCCCGAAACACAAGGTGGAAGATGATGCCAACAAGCGCATAGGCAATCGATCCCGCGGTGATATAGAGGATGGTGGTCAGCATGATGTTGATGCCCATCGCTTCCATGGTCACGCCGGCGATCATGGCCGGTCGAGTGCAGGCCAGGAACAGCGTGTCTTCTTCAAGGGCGGGAATGCTCGTCATGGACATCAACTACCGACGATGGTGTTGACCAGCTCGGTCGCCCCGAAAATGCCGCCGATACCGATGATCCAAAAGCCGGCCTTTCTCAGATCCATGTAGCCGAACATCCAGGCAATGCAGATGATGATTACGGCGATGATCGCCAGCAGGCGGGCGATATTGCCGGTGAGCATGGTGACGATGTTCTGCAGCACGGTCTCGATGCCGGCGGACTGGGCAAAGGCCGGTTCGACGAGGCAGGCGACAATGGCGATGGCCATGAGCATGGAGGCGACAAGAGGACGAAGGCTGGTTCTGGAGATCATTCACTCTGCTCCGATCGTTCATTCTGGAAAACGAGAACTGAAGAGTGCCGTCTGGAACTGAACACGTCCCATGATGCGGTTTCTTCGGTTTGGGCGGCTTGTTTGGGGACTGGCAGGGCCAATTGATCTTGAGCCTGTTCCTCCGCGGTATCCGCGCGATCAAGCGGCCCGCCAATCGCGAGCGACGCGAGCTTCGGAGAAAGCCGTTTTGCCTCCCTCCGCACCTGCTCGTCATACCGGACCATTTCTCCGACCGAAGGGTCATCCCGCCCGTACCAGGACTGGAGCATCACCGTTTCGGCCCGGGCGGGATCAGCACCAAAACGCAAGGCGAGACGGTAATAGCCATCGAGAAGCGTTGCGGTCGCCTTGAGGTTCAAGCACGGATCAAAGGCGTCGGAAACGGAGAGGTTGAGTTTGCGAAGCTCCTCGACGCCGATACCGCCAAGCCCGATCTGGATATCCTGGTGATCCGCTATCAGGGACGTCGCCATTTCGATCGCCTCCGCCTTGCTGGCGGGCTGCGCGGGAAGCGGCATACCGCTATTGACGCGAATATTGAAGGGAAGGAACCTGCTTTCCAGGCTAACGACTGCGGCCAGCGTTTCCACCTGGACCATTGGCGCGCAATTCTGCGCGATATCGACGAACGTGGCGCCCATGCTCAGTACCAGACGCGCTGCCTGCCGACGCCATCGATGGTCACGTCGATATAGTGCGGCTGCGATCGCAGGTTGGGGCGCGTGATCGGATAACCCATGCACTGGAGCCGGCCGCCCTGGCGCTGCCATCGTGCCGACAAGACAGAGCCGGAATCGTCGCCTGAGTTGTCGCGACCGGAAGAGCAAAGCGAAGGGCTCACGCGCTGGAGCGTGGTCGAAACACAGGTCGCCTGTTGACCGCGAGGTCCGTAACTGCCCGAAAGCCGATCACCTTCATTGCAATAATATGGCTCGTAGCCGGGCTGGGAACTACGAAACCCGACACCGCTGCAGGTCGGAAACGAATGCCCCTTGGCAAGTGCGCGCCAGAGTTTCTGGATCGGTGGCTGGCATTCCGCATACTGGGTTGGCCCGCCGGGATTGGAAAGGCACAGAATAACTTGACATCCCCAGTCATCGGCACGCGCATTGCTGCCGGAAATCAGATAGGATGGCAGCATGAAGGAAACAGACAGCAGACTATTCAGCAGAAGGTTTTTCATGGACTTGCCCCTCCGGAACAACGACAGCGCGCTACGGCAACAATGTCCGGCAGGAGCGCAACGCAATTTTACTAACGTATATAACACAGTTAAATAACATGACAAGGGCGCTCAAGACACAATTGCACAACCTTGCCTTCTCGGGGCTGATCCTCCACGAGATCCTCGATCATCCATTGGAAGACGAAACACCGCAGGCGCGGCTGAAAGAGATCGGCATGATGACGATCCTCTACACGATGAGCCAGGCCCATCAGAAGCTAACTCTTTCCAATATCGTTGAAATTACTGCGCTCACGCGGAGCGGTGCGAAGGAGACTGTCGATCTTCTCGTCAAGCGAGGCATGCTGAATGAAACCATGGGGACGAATTCGATGGGGCGGGGAACCGCGCGTCAGTTCGAGATATCCGAAGACCTTCTGAAAAAGCTGAGCACCTTCGAAAGCTGATCGTGACCTCGCGGATAAACTGACTTTTTTGCGACACAATCCGATATTGACGCGAATCAAATCTCTCCGAAGTACCGGCACACAGGGCAGCTATTCTCGGGGGAAAAGGGGCCTCTCGTACAAATCAGGCTTCGGCGAAGTCGATGAGGAGCAAACTTCGCGATCTACGCTGAAGGATGATAGCGCTCTCTCAGAAGGAAATCGATGAAAAAGCCTGAGTTTCCCTGCCGCGGTCACGACGCAATCGGTGGAAGGCTTTCTCAAGAGGCGCAAGTGCACGTTTTGTCTATCGCATAGCTGCAATGCACAATAAATGATTGCGCACTGCACACATAACAGGCATTTAGAACACAGTTGATGCACTTGATGGCCTCTCCCAGTGCCATCGTATCAGCTGTTCCCCTCTGGAGGTTATTGACCTTCACATCTTACAGGGCCCTGGTTAACCAGTGGCCCTATTTTTTTGCTGTGGCGTTCGCCCCCCTGCCGACTCAAATGGGGTCGCACTTGAAAACAAGCCTTCGGTGATATAGGTTATAATACGACAGGTAACCGAAATATCTTGGAGCATCGAGATGGCTGCCACCAATGGTCTTCGCGTCTATGATGGCGCTGAATTCGCCCACGCGCTACAGGTCGAGATGGATTCTGCTTCCGGCGGGAAAACATCTGACGCCGGTGGCCCCCTGCTGAAGCGTAAGCTGACAGGAAAACAGCGTGCGTCTTCCATCGGCGCGAAACTGCGCAGGGCAATGGCGACTGCGATGCACTCGACGCCGGAAACCGATGTGGATGACATGATGGTCGTGCTGGTCGACACCCCAAACCAGGCGGTTCGGGAAACCATCCGTGATATCGTCGAGCATGTCCCGGCCATCGTCGAAGCCCGGCAAAGCAAGCTGACCGATGACGCGATCGACGCGCTGGTTTCGGTCTATATGCGCACGCCTCCCAATGCCGACGTCGAGAGGCTGCTGTATGACAGCAATGCGAAAGCGAGAGCGCGTTTTTTTGGGGAGTGGCCCAGCTTTACCAGCAAGCATCTGGCGGAAGTGGCCGGACATGGTTCCAAGAACAAGAGCATGACCGCCTCGCGATGGAAGATGAAGGGCAAGGTCTTCTCGATCAGGCATGGCGGCGTCGAGTATTTTCCGGCCTTCCAGTTCGAGGAAGGGCAGCCGATTGAAACCGTTGCCAGAGCGCTCGCCCTGCTTGGTGAGAAAAAGTCCGGCTGGCAATTGGCATTCTGGTTTACCTCCCCGAATGGATGGCTTGCCGGCAAGCGCCCGGTCGACGCCCTGAAAGACGGCGATGTGGTGGTGTCGGCGGCAGCCCGTGAGGCGGAAAATATCGCCGGATGATTTCCTCGCCTCCCTCCCCCTTCCCCGCCTCGAACTCACACGAGATCAAGGCGGGGACGAGGTTCCACAGGGTTCATGATCAGCGTTTCGGAAGCTGCTCTTTCAATCCTGGAAAGGGTCGCCCCAGCCGCTTTGCGCCGCTATTCCTGGGCAGCGATCCTATCCCAACGCAATATCTCGCGACCGATTACGAATGCGCGGTTCACGAGACGATCTTTCATGATGTGCCGATCGACGAGCCGAACAAAACTGTTGGTGTCGACAATATCAAGCCGCTTGCCCATTCCGTCGTCGAGCTGAAGCGTGATCTTGCTCTGATACCTCTGTTCGCACCTGATCTCGCCAAATGGGGCATCCGCAGGGCAGACCTCATCGATACGACGGCCACTGACTATCACATCACTGCTCAGTGGGCATTGGCTATTCATCAAAGCAGGCCGGCCGCGCATGGCCTGATCTGGACGTCTAAACGGTGTGATCCACAGCAAGCAGTGCTCCTGTTCGGAGATCGCGTCGCAGAGACCGATATGCTCGAGATCAGCAATGTCCCGATCTATTCGGATGTTGGAGAAATGCGGCAGGTCGCCGCGTTTGCCACCCGCGTTGATATTACCCTCGTGCTATAATTTCCTTGTCTGCCGGTGCCCGGAAAAATGTCGTTTCACTCGTTCGACAATAGTTCTTGTCCCTTGCCGTCGCGTTGTTACGAATTGAAATGGGTTTTCGCCGTGCGAAATCCATCGTCGCTGACCTTTCCCGCAGAAGCTGGCCGTCTTTTTACCGAAGTTGGGGTCGGAACGAGATTTGCAAACCGACCGGCGTAGAGGCCCCGAGTATGAGACCTCTTCTTTTATACCCGGCTACGCCACATGCGCCGGTTTCTCGTTGATGAACTACCGGACGATGGGTTCACCATGATACCGCCGCTTTGACGGTTTCGAAACGCCGAAGCCCACCTCCATCATCAGGCGCGGGGTTGTCTTTGCCGGAGTGCCCATATGAAATCCGAACGGATCTTCAACGAAGCCGGTCCCGGCTTTACCTGTCAACTCGACAACATTTTCCGAGCCATAATACTCCAGCACTTCCTCTGCAGGATGCCCCACAAGAAGCGTAAGCTGATGCTTCAAACGGCGACGATTATGGCTACCACGAACATAGACGTGAGGGCTGCTGTCCTTGTCCACGTCCGACAGATAAAAAAAGAACTTCAGCATACGCCAGTCATCAAGATCGAAATGATATTTGAAGGACGCACGGCTCAGATCTGCCTCGGATGCTGATTTCGTTGGAAAGCTCCACCAGGTCCGTGTGGTAATCAGTCTCGCTTCTCCGCCAAATAGTGTCTGGCGATCGCGATGAGCAATGGATCCTCCTGGACAGCCAATGCGGCATCGCATCCCATCACTTTTTCGAAATGATGCCCGCTCAGGATCGTACGTCCAAAGCGCCGTTCAGCCTCTGCATGTTCAGCAGGAAGGAATTCAAGTTTCCGTTCAAAATTTCCGAAGCAAGGCGTTTCACGGCCAAAACTGGACAGCTCTCGTTGGACATCGGGTGGCAGGGACAAGCCGTTAAAAATTCCCGTTCGACGCAATTCGTCGGCGATGATTTCCGGTCTCAGGTTCCCGAACATCGAGGAAGTCGTTTCCGTGGAGCCACGTACAGCACGGGCTGTGAGCCAGTGGGCCTTGCGAAATGGCATCGTCCGGGCCAGCATGAACATGGGTAACCAGGCCGGGTTCTCCCGGAAATCCGTTAGATAGGTCGGTATGCGCGCTGCCATACGCTGAAATTTGCCGCCACGGCGGGCAACGGCTTCCAGATCGGGAGAGGTCGGCATCGAAAATCCTCGTAATTATTGATGCAATTACCCCCCAAGCGACATCAAATTAGTCACACATATGTAATGCTGCAAAGCAGCAGAAATAACGGATGACAACAGATAGCTATCGTCGATGGGACCGCAAGTCGGCTCCTTTTTCGCGGTTACGACTGGTAATAAGGATCATCCAATCCATGGCCAGCCATTATACAGCGCCCCAGGGTTCTGACAGTGACTAGTCGGGAGCCTTTTGAGCGAAGACGATGTCGCTCAAGCTAGAAAACCGTCCACATAGCCTTGAAGGGTCGACGCAATATCGGAGCCGGCATTGAGCGTGATTTTCTGGATGATCTGTGCCAAGTCGTTTTTCCTTGGGGAGATGATTGGAGTCCCCCTGCCTGTATGTCTTCATCGCTTGCCGCCGGCTCTCCGCCATAGTGTAAATGGACTCGGTCACGTTTCTCGATTGATCGGCCAAGGCCTAGCCCAATCACTTCTTTCGCGTGACCAAATCAGATAGACGAGGGCGGTTCCCATTATCCAGCCGCAACATTGGCACAAAAGCTTCGTGACGGGCTTGCTTTGGACCTCAGTAGGGCTGCGACCATCGGTTTTACCGAAAATTGTTGTTGGGCGGCGCGTCTGCAGAGGTCGCGAAGATACGCACCTGCGGAATTGATCTGCCCTCCCCTTTCGAAGATACACGCAATTGCAATTCCGGCATTTTCCGGTCCCATCACTAGGCAGGCTTCACGGAAGGCCGAGGGACTTATCTGGAGCATTGATCGCAGGACTGCAGTTGCGGTCAGCAGGTCTCGCCAGGTTTTGACGGATCCTCCAGGTCCATAGGGGTGAATTTCCTCACAGGCGCGCAGGACGGTGTCGAGAGGGACGTTTGGCTTTGCTCTCTCTAGGGGGTGATTTTCAATTTTAGCTGTTTGTTGTTCATGGCTTGATGTCTTCACATTTACTACGACGTTTGTAGCCGAAGGTTTATGCGTGATGGTCTCGTTTTCAGATTCATAAAAGGATTGTGTTTTTGAATCCTGTATGTGGCGCTCATTTTGGGACTCATTGGCGCTCATATTTTGCGATTTATAATGATCTTCCAATAGCTTGATGATCTTTGAGCGAAGCTTCGTCAAATGGTTTAACAGCGCTTCCATATCATCGATGGAAGGACGGCGCGGAAACGATGATAGAAGAGACCTGAAGAGGTTGTGGAGACTATTCCACTCGCCCTCAACTTCTTCGTCCAATGCCGCTTGAATAAGTTTGGTAATCTCGCGGCGGTAGACACTGATCTGCTCACGCCGTGCCTGAACGAGTTCACGGTCGGCCATCACTCGACCAGCGGTATCTTCGAGCTCCTTGGCACGGGATACGAGTGGAGCCAAGCTAAAGCCAAAGGCCTGATTGATTTCCCCTGCCCTGCTACGACGGGCAAAACGTTTCCCGTTTGGGCTATCTCTGCGCAAGATGAGACCGGCTTCAACAAGGGCCGCAAGATGTCGCCTGAGCGTGGCCGCAGTCATCCCGCGAGCTCGAATAGACAACTGGGCATTCGACGGAAACACGATTAGATTGTTGGAAGAGCAGAGTTCTTCCGACGGGTAAAACGACAGTAGAGCGTCGAGAACGGTTAGGGATCGGTCACTAATATCAAGCGCCCGGCGAGCTTCGCAAATGGTCCGAAAGAGCTTCCATTTGTTGCGTTTTGTTTCCGGGACTGGCTGATCGACTTGTTTGTGCTTTACAAGCAAGGCAAGCGTCATCGGTCGCCGCCCAAAAGGCGTCGTCACCGTACTATTCTGCATTTTCCTTCACCTTTCTTCAGGCAAAAGAAATCAGCTCACCAAAACGGTGCCAAGACTCTTGACTAGGATTCGTGAAAATGCGATTCTCAATCTTGCTAAGGAATAGAGAGGCTTCCACGACGGAAACGTTTTGGGGGCCTTTTTCTTTGTGCTGCTGCTCCTTATAAGTTGCGAGTTAGCTTAGCTGATCGTGCGATCAGTCAGCGTGGTTTTCATACTCACGCATCAAGTCCGGCATGCGATCAGCCAACCATTGTGCGAAATGATCCTCTTTTCTCGGGATCGTAACGACCGTCCCTGATGATGATGATTTCATGCGGCCAAAGAGACGTTTGCCCAAGGCAAAATCGACCGTCGTAGGCTCTTCCCCAGGATTGGGTTTAGAGGCCTCATTGCCGGCTCTGGTTGCTATGGCTATGCGCCCAGCGCCGTCAGCTTTGAGAAACTCTTCCGTTCCGAGGACTGTACGGACGGCATCAATCTTACCCGAGCCTTTCAGCAATTCCGCAAACGCCGTCCATTTCGGGCGTCCTACGTGTTTGGCACGGCCGATTGCATAAATGATGTCGCTCGGGATAACAGAAGTCACGCGAAAGAGATGAGAGACGCTGGCCTCTGACAGGCCAAGCACCGGGCAAATTGCCCGATGAGATAGACCTGCTTCCTTGAGTTGAACGGCCCACATCGCAAGTTCGATCCAAGTGAGGTTCTCCCTCACTCCATTCTCCAGCGCTTGTTCCTCAATGAGCTGCCGATCGGTTAAATCGCGGACGTAGGCCCTAATTTTGATGATTTCTGGCCGATCCGCCTCAGCCATCATTGCTTTAATCGCGAGAAGGCGGCGATGCCCATATGCAAGTTGATAGTGGTCGGGCTTTAACGGGTGCGGTCGGACAAGAACAGGGATTTTCTGTCCTTCCGCCGCAATCGAGACCTTCAAAATGTCAAGTTCGACCTCGGCATCGGGATCGTTTTCAAAGCGGTCGTGATAGGGAGAACGGTCAACTTTGGCCGGATCTAGCGAAAGGATACTATCCTCAGACAAATGGCTCAATGCTCTCCCGACGTTGGAGATGACGGGAGAAGAACTGCGACGAGAAAGCAGTGGCTTTTCCTGAGCTCCATCCTCCGGTACATCTACACGGCTTGATGCTTCTTCGGCCATGCGCTTGAGAATGTTCTTTTTCATATATCACGCCCCCATACTTTGTGAGCCAGACTAAGAATCTCGAAGTTGACCCGATCGGCACTTTCAAGGGCTCGTTTAAGCGCCTCTCTGCCTACCTCGCCTGTCTCCAGCTCGTAGAGTGTTTTCTTGGCCACTGCCGCACCGGCGATAGCGGTTGATTCTAAAGCCTCGGCGACCAGGACGTCATCACCAAACAGTCGTCGCATTACGCCGGCCATATACTTTTGAGGGCCATCATTGGGATTCACGCGGGTAAGTAAGAAACGAAAGAAATCATGCTCAAATTGAGCACCGAATTGCTCAAGCACCTCTGAAAGGTCGGAAATCATGATCAGGAACTGGTTACAAGATGCCACATCCAGCATTGCAGGGTGTACAGTGACGACGAGTGCCGTCGCGGCGTAGAGGGCTGCGAGCGTTGAGTATCCCAATGAAGGTGGCGTATCGAGAATGACGAAATCATACTGGTCGTCAACACTCCTCAGGGCGGCGCTCAAGCGCTCGAAAAACAGCCCAAGCTCATCCCTGGTCTTTGAGGTAAGATAAGTTGGCGTATCGAACTCGAAATCCATTAGTTCCAGATTCCCAGGAATGAGATCGACACCGGGAAAATAAGTCGAGCGAATGATATCAGCGAACGGACGGCGCTCGTTGTCGTATCGGATCGCTGCATATGCCGTTTCATTTGGACCGAGATCGAACTCGGGTTGAATTCCGAACATCGCTGTCATCGACGCTTGTGGGTCCAGATCGATGCAGAGAATGCGGTAACCTTGCAGACCGAGGAAGTGCGCGAGATGTATGGATGTTGTGGTTTTTGAGCTTCCGCCCTTGAAGTTGACGGTAGCAATAACCTGCAGTTTTTCACCGTTTCGACGTGACGGCAACAACTGCGCGGCTTCGTCTGGGCGAAGAGCCCCGAGGAATGTGCGTAGCTCCCTCACCTGACTAACCGTGTAAGTTCGACGATTGTTGTCGGCGCGATCAGGTTGGGGGCCTTTCCCTTCGATCGTCAATTGTCTTAGGGTGCTCTCTGGCACATTCAACAAGCGTGCTAGGTCTACTGTGGAAAATGTTTTAGAGAATGATTTGCGGGCCTCTGGTGGATAAGCCGCTTCGCGCATGTCACGGAGCTCAGCCGAAAGCCTCGTTGTGTAGGCTTCGATCTTTGACGCGGTGTCCCTGACGTTATGGGCTGCGGCTTGTGGCATCAATTCCTCTTGACGGTTATTTGCTCTTTAAAACGTTATTTCCGTCAACGATGCCAGAGAGCATCCGATTCCACAAGGCGTTTTTAGTTAATCGAAAGTTAACGCCGAAACCGCCTTTGGCCATTCGAAAACTTTACAGTTGTAAAGTCCCTATGGGCGGTCCACGAAGTTTACAATTGTAAAGTCCGATGATCTGCTGGGTACCGATGACGCAAAGCTGGCTGTCGCGTTTAGCCGCTGGGGATGCCTTCCCGCTGGTGTGTGAAGGCATCGGCATGATTGATCTGAGTATTATGAAGTGGAACCAAACTGGAGCTGGGGTTGATCGGTTAGCGAGTAAGGCGCTAGCGCCGAGTTTTTTGCTCTTATGGGGATGGCGAAGCCCGAAGCAACGCTGCCCGCCAGCGAGCGTCATCATCGCAAGCGAAGCTTTTTTGCGAAATTCTTCGGCAGAATATGCACTTAGAAAAATGGCAATATCCGTTCATGTGCACGCAGGCCTGATGGGTGCTGCTGCTAAAGTCCCCTCCCCTGTGGCGGCTCCAGCGTGCCGGTTGTCGATCGCGTAGTCAGAGAGCTTTGGCCGGCATCGTGGCGCCGGATTAATATGTGCGGCGATCATTTGAGCAGGGTGGATCTCACCGCAACTTTCTTGAGCTTCTGTCGCTTGCTTGTTCGTGGAGACGCGGGGTTAAGCGACCGAGTCGTTATTTGTTTTTAGGCGCATCGTCGTTAGGACTTTGGGGATCAGTCCTTAAGAAGCGAGCCGCGCTGGATTGATTTACAGATTTCGTGCTCGGATTTGACCTCTTACAGCAGGCCAACTGGGTGAGAGATTTGAGATAGATCAACGGAGCCCGCAGTTTTACGAACCCTACGACCCTCAAGTTTCCGATCTGGGTCGGTGACCAATTGTCTGCCTCATGAATCCTTAGTCCCTAACCTGTAGAGAATTCCGCCGCCCGAATGCTGTCTGTCACCAAGGCGGGGTAGAGCAGGTCCACTACCCTGCTCGTTCGACGACCATCATGATCGGCAAATGGATAGATCGTCTTGCCTGGAAACGCATCAAGGCGAATCGGATATAGGGTAGGCCGCTTTTAAGGTCACGGCGGACAGAAATGGATGCTTATTTTGTAAGTCGGTGAGTGGCTAGTCTCTCTGCTTCTGCCACTGCGGCAGTTCTGGTTTTGAAGGGGCCGATGTCGTTTTCTTGCGAGTCGGGCAGCCACTTCGGCAGAAACCACCAGCCCCCGGGGCGATAACTGGAGCTGCTTCTCACTGAGCCGATGTTCTTGGCAAAGAGCCAGCCAGAGTCTATCCCGTCCTGTTCCCATAAGATGCTCTGCTCTGTCACGGTGCACGCCTGTTCCTACGTCGCGAACATTTTATCGGCTCTATATGGCTAGGGCAATAACTCATCAATCCGACTTTGGGGTGGGCGTTTACGATCTTGGTACGCACACTGTCGAGATGGCCAAGCAAATTAACTTTGAGCCTGGTGGTCTCGGTGAGCGAAGCAATAATTCACTCGCTGTTCGGCTGCGGGTCTGAGCGCAAATAATGCGTTCTTGCGATTTAGAGCAGTTGGCCTGACGGATCACCCGGTGAGGTTGGAGTCGATCTCCATACAAGTGTCGTTAATGAAGTAGGTCGTAGGATCCAAAACCGCTGGAGTGAACTCAAAACTGGATAAAACTTGGGGGCAAGGTCAATCCCAGCATGACAAGGTGTAGTGGTTCGCCTTCGGCCAACTTTGCTTTCTGGCTGAACATGTGACCGACAGCAGGCCGGTAGAAGCGTATGGGCCGAATATGTCGTTGGTAGAGGTACATCGCCAAGTCATGTCGATGGGGCCGCCATTTTTCGAGAACTGACCACTGTGCAGGAATCAAGCGCCGAATAAGGCGGGAGCGTATGCTATAGATTTAGCGCGTAGCGCGTATGCCTGCGCTCACCTGTACGCGTCAGCGCACCTTTCAATACCAGATCACGTAGATCGCGTGTCGCAGTCGCAGGAGAGGCCTGAGTGATTGAGACATAATTTTCAGCGCTCAAACCACCTTTGAAGCCCGAAGGCCCTTCGCGGAATATGCGAGCGATAGCCTTTTCCTGCCGTATATTAAACTGATCACGGAACCGGTCGTAGAAGCGTGCTTTGGCGATGTAGAAGGCAACTCGTTCGAGAGTGGTTTGCTGCGCCTTGAGAATTGTCTCCGCGAAGTAGATGAGCCAGTCGGTGATATCGAGCTTCCGCTGATTGAGTTCCAACTGATCGTAATAGGTCTTGCGACCCCGCTCTATGGTATAGGCAAGCGCAATCAGGCTTGGTTGTCCGAGATTCTGTGCAAATGACTTTTCCGCAAGAGCGCGGCCAAGTCGGCCGTTTCCGTCTTCAAACGGATGGATGCTCTCAAAATAAAGATGACCTATCCCGGCGCGCGTCAGGGCTGGAGTGGGAGTCTGGCCGTCAGGGGCTGACCTGTTGAACCAATCCAGATAGGCGGTCATTTCCGCTGGAACTTGGCGCGAGGGGGGCGCCTCGTAGTGTATGGTAGGCTTGTCATGCCGACCGGATACGATTTGCATCGCATCATCATGCGTCCGATATCCGCCGATTGTCCCAATATGGCGGTTGCCTGACATCAGCATGCTGTGCCAGCGAAACAAGGTCTTGTCTTCAAGAGGTGCTGACCAAGTCCTATAAACGTCGACCATCATTTCGGCGACGCCGCGTTCTTGCGGCTTGACCGGCCGAGCGTCGGCATCCAGACCAAGCTGACGGCGCAAAGAGGACTGTACGCTCAAGCGATCGAGCATTTCGCCTTCGATCTCCGAGGTCTTAACAGCCTCTTCGCTGAGAAGCTCGATGCGGAGGAGATCACGGTCCTTGCTGTCGAAATGACGGATGGCGCCAATAACTTCTCCCGACGCGCGCTGAAAACAGCTCTCGAAAGGTTCAAGCAGAGCCATATCGTAGGTGAATTTTGGCCAACCTTGCTGTGTCCAGTTCCATTTCATGATCGATAAGCACCCTTTCTATCGATCATATATCCCAATTATATGATCGATAGCAATGCTCTCTATTCATCACGGGGTGGGTCCGCAAATCGAGAACTCACAACGGGTTGTCACTCGTGAGGCAGACTTGCGGGTCTGATTTTAAAAGCAGAATCTACTCATTCATTTCGAATGATGCGTCATCAAAGCATACGCGCTGCCCGTCCACTTCGTCTGGTGGCGCTGTTGTAGTAACTGGAGGCCTGCTGAACTGATCGGTGACGCGATTGTTCCATGGCCTCAGGGAGAGGAATGCCGCGGTTGGCGGCCTCTGTCAGATACCCCGATCGCAGGCCATGCGCTGAGAACTCTCCGGGCTCCAGCCCGGCCATGGTCGCCCGCTGCTTGATCATGGCATTGACCGACTGCGGATCGAGCGCTCGCTTCGAAACCGTCCCCCAACGCCCGATCGCCCGAAACACGCTCCCCTTGTCGATCTTGGCAGTCGCCAGCCAGGCATTCAGCGCCTCGACCGGCCCGCCGGTGAGATAGACGAGCTCATCCTGCTCGCCATTGGTCGTCTTGGTCCGGCCGAGGTGAATCGCCAAGGAGGGGAGGGGAGAACCTTCCGGCATCTCGATGGGCGCTTCAGGGCTCAACTGTTCGATACGAAGCCCGGCGATCTCACTACGGCGACGGCCGCCGGAGGCGAAGGCGACCATCAGGATCGCCCGGTCGCGCAGATCGCGCAGGCTGCCGGCGGCGCAGGTCGCCAGCAGTTTTGCCAGCACGTCGCCGGTGACTGCCTTGGCGCTCTTACGACGGCGCGTCCGGGGAACGGCACGGACCGCCAACCGGATCGCCTGTTTGAGGGCAGGGGAGGCGAAGGCACCGGAAAAACCACGCCATTTGGTCAAAGTCGACCAACTCGCCAGCCGCCGTCGTACCGTATCAGGTGCATGCGGGCCGATGGATTTCAGGAAGCCTTGACGCCTGAGATTTTCGTCGACCTCGGATGGCATGCCGTGCTCCGGATCGGTAGCACGCTTTTCCGGATCCCATAGATGATGGGCGACGAATTTGAGCAATAGTGCTTCAGGTGCTGGCCAGGGCAGGGACTGTCCGGTGGCGGCCAGGCCCCAAGCCTCAAGATAGGTGAGATCGGAGGTCAGTGCCCGTAGCGTATTGTCGCCCATGCCCTGGTTGACGAGGTGTTTTAACGTTTCGACATCGTGGTCGCTCAGAAGCTCGGCCAGTTCGTCCCGGCGCTCGATCGGCAGCACCGAGGCGATCGTGTCGAGCTCAACGGCACGGCGCTCGACGCTGGATAGGGCGGCGGATTTCTTTGGGGACGCCATCAGTCGATCTCGACGTGCGGTCGCCAGCGGCGGATGATCTGGATGATCTCCGGCTTGTAGGCGTCCGGATAGGAGAGCGTTTCTTCGCGCGCCATCCAGGTAAAGACGGTGACCATGTCGTCGCAGATTTCAGGATCGAGATCGGCGAGGTCTGTCAGGTCGAAGCCGCCATGCACGTTGGCGTTCCACCAGGCAAGGATGAAATTGGCCACGCGGCAGCTCTGTCCGGTATCGCCGTGGGCGACGTTGAGCAGCTTTTCGAGGGCGAAGCGGACGCGATCTTCCATGTTTTCGGAGCCTTTGCTGAGCGTGATTTAGCCCAGATTCGACGGATTCGGGGCCTCTGTCAATCTACCAGCGATAAGCGATACTTATCGATGGTTAAGACGCCAACCAGAAATCATACCATGTAGAGAACCGCAATATTGATATAGCGTTCGTTTAAAAGATCGTTTACCATAATATCAATGGCTTACCATGTTTCAAAAATCAGCATGAACACCCTGATGCGACCGGCTTTCGACGCCGGTGTCGCGCTCACTCGCCTCGACGAGCGCATCGCCCGCTCTCCCGTCGGCGCCGGTTTTCTCGAACGCCAAAACTTTGCCGACGCTTGCGCATCGCTGTGGATCGACGGCGAATTGGTGCATCTCGAAGACCTCGTCCTCCACGATGCTACCCGCGACATCCGCACGCCGACCCACGAACTCACCATTGCCCGCGACGTGTTGCGCACCCGCCGGCGGATTGCTGGTCAGTCGCCCGACTGGGCACTCTCGCCGGAAGGCATTCGCACGCTCCGACAGACCCAGGCGTGGCCTGGACCATCAGACGGCCCTGACAGCCCCGTGGATGACAGCAGTCTCTGGCCCGCAAGAATGGTCGAGCTGGAAGGGAAGGGGGACGATGGTGATGACATCGAAAACCTTCCGGGTGTCGATTATGCCGCCATCGATGCGCTACTGGCCCGGTCGGATGCTGCCATACAGCAGGCGAAGCGGCCCGATCGCGCCGACGCCCGTGCCGCCGAGAAGGATCCGCTTGTTTACGATCTCGACTGGGACGAGGATGCCCGGCTCGACGAGTGGCGAGACGTACTGCGCCAGGCAAAGGAGCTGCCGACAGTGCTGCAGGCCATCATCGCCCTCGATGCCTGGAATGAGATTTTGGTTCTGCAGCATGCGCCCTGGCTCGGCCGGCCGTTTTGCGCCTCGATCCTGCGCCAGGCCGGCATCACCACCGGTGCCCATCTGGCCGCCATCAATCTTGGCCTGAAAACCATTCCGGTCGACCGGCGCCGCGGCCGCGACCGCGAAACGCGGCTGCTCGCGATTGCCCACGGGCTTTTGGCGGCCGCCGAGATCGGGACGAAAGAACATGATCGGCTGGTTTTGGCGCGCTCGTTGATGGAGCGGAAGCTGGAGGGGCGCCGGACGTCTTCAAAATTGCCGGAGCTCGTTGAACTGGTGATGGCGAAGCCATTGGTGTCGGCCGGGATGGTGGCAAAGTCGCTCGAGGTGACGCCGCAGGCGGCGCGGCGGATCGTTTTGGAACTGGGCTTGCGCGAGATGACGGGGAGGGGGAGGTTTCGTGCATGGGGTCTCCTCTGATTGGCATTCCGTAGCTTCAATTCCAATGGACGGCATGAATAGCAAGCAACAGGAATATCAGGGTCCCATGAAGCCAAACGCAACCAATGCGATTTAGCAGACGATTGGCAATGTAGAGTTTGCTATTGCTGGCGACGCCAGTTTGATAAAGAGTGATTTGGTGGAGCCTTTAAAAGAAGATTCGGAGTTAGTTGGGCGTGATATTCGATTGGGTTATCCAGATTTTGGCAGGCTGAGCAGGCGGTGATGAATTTTGTGAACGTTCATTCTGGTTTGGACAAGCGCGGGGGCGAATTTGTTGCGTTCGATGCATCCAATGCAGCGCGAGGACTACAAGAACGACGCCAGCTCGGGGCATTCTACACGCCGCAACGGCTTAGCGGGATACTTTCAGATTGGGCAATCCGTGGAGCTGAGGATCTTATCCTCGAGCCTAGTTTCGGCGGATGTGGATTTCTTGCTTCCGCTTTGTCTACGTTGACCCGCAGAGGGGCAACTGATCCCGCGAAAAGAGTGTTCGGCTGTGATATCGATCCCTTGGCGTTCCATCATCTGTCGAGGCTGTTCAATGGCCGGAGCGACTTGGACGGTTTCGTGGAGGGCGATTTCCTCGACTGTCTTGACGTTGACGTTTGGCCGAGCCGATTTACGGCGGTGATCGGAAATCCTCCGTACATTCCCCATCAGCGCATAGGAAAGGAGAGAGTACGAGATCTTTCTTCGCGTGTTTGGCCAGTTCCAGGCGTTCGAGGTCGGAGTAGCCTTTGGGCTTATTTCATCTGGCACAGTCTAAGATTCATCGCAGTTGGTGGGCGTATGGCTTGGGTTCTGCCTGGCGCGTTCATGCAGGCTGACTATGCGAAAGCGCTAAGGGATTATCTTCCGCGCCGCTTTGAGCGCGTTGCGGCATTCATAGTTCGCGATCGACTTTTCGTTTCGGAAGGAACTGACGAGGAAACTGTGGTGTTGCTAGCTGACGGTTTCTTGGCGTCAGAGGTAGACGGGAGAATGGCCGTAGGGATAGCTGCTGATCTCGAGGAACTCGAGAAGACGGTAACACGATGGGATGAGGGTCTTTGGAAGGGCGATGTGAGCGGTCCTAGTGCGGCAAGCCTCAGCCTGACGTCGGCTGAAACCTCGCTGTTTTCGACTGTGGCCGCTCACGAGAGCGTATTGGTGTTTGGCAAGCTCGCTAAGGTCCAAATTGGCGTAGTCACGGGCGCGAACGATTTTTTTGTTTTGAGCCGCTCAGGTCTGGAAGCCGCCGGGATCCCCGAGTCCGCTTGCATCAGGGTGCTTTCAAAATTCAAGGCATCGCCGAGCATCGCTCTTGTCGACGAGGATTTCCAGAAATACGCTGCGGAGGGAGGTAAGACGTTTTTGGTTTCGCTTGGGAAACAGGACCAATGTGCGTCGATCAAAAAATATCTCTCGACCTTCGATACAAAGCGGCGCGAGGATAACAGTACCTTCCGCAAGCGCCGTCATTGGTCTGAGACATATGATGGCAGACATCCAGACGCTTTCTTTCCAGTGATGCATCATGAGGGCCCGAGACTTGTGCTAAACGAAACCGATGGGACGTCGACGAACACGATACATCGCGTGTTCTTCCATCCCGCGGCGGCATCGGCCAAAATGCGCAAATTGGCCGCTATCAGCATTTTGACGTCATTCAGCCAAATGTCGGCGGAAATTGTGGGGCGAAGATACGGATCTGGAGTCTTGAAACACGAACCACGTGATGCCGAGCGGCTGCAGCTACTGATGCCCAACGTTGGTGCAGAGGAATTGAATTCGGTGTTCCAAGAACTAGACCGGCTGCTTAGGCGCGGAAGCGGAATCGAAGCGTCCAAGCGAGCCGACAGCTTCATATATGAGGCTGCTGGCCTGTCTTCTGCGAAGAAAATTTCCGATGATCTTCTACGGGCGCTTGCAGTGGTGCGCCAGCGCCGTCGTCCTTGATCTCTATTTTTTTGCCTTTCGCACCCAACGATCGCCCCACATTGAGCCCAGTGCCGTCGATTGACCGACGCGTAGGCAATCTGCGAGTATTTTTGCGTAGGCTTCGAAGCAAAGCTGTTGGAATAGCTGGATGGACTTGCACCACGCGGGATCGTCGCGAAGGTGTTTTTTCCAAAGCGCCTCGAAGAAATTGGCAGAAACAACTTCGCAAAGGAGGGCAATTTCCATTGGTGGATGACACCAACGTGGTTCCTTGACGGGAAAATCCGTTGCGCGATGTCCCCGCGCATGGCCGCCGAACTGCAAGTGGTAGGACGGACCGCTCTGCCCTGCATTCGCCCGATCTACATGCCATCTTCCGATTGGGTCGCCGACGCGATCAAACATCTCCAACGCTATATCGAGAGACTCAAAAGGCGGATGATGCTCGTCTATCTGCGCGACTTTTATTTTCGAAATGAGGTTGAGTTGAATGTCGTGACCATCTTTGTCCTTGGCGCGAGCGAACGAAATAGGCCGTGCAGGCTTGATTTCAACCGACCATGACTTTGATCTCTTCTGCTTGATTATGTTCTTGCTTTCGTCGGAAAGCGCGGAACGGCCCTCTTGGGTAAGTATACCGGCCAAGTGTAGCTTTTCCGCGATAACACTCAGAGCTTTTCCAGCGTCCTCCGCCCTGAAATCAGTCATTTTCCACCTTCGGTACGTTCCATTTCCTGGACGTCGTTTACAAGATCCGCATCTGTTTCATCCACTTCCAAAGGTGAGTTTAGATGCTTATAGGTGTCTTTCTGTATGCAATCCCAGCAGATCCGCCTACGCGTCGTGTATCGTGGGGCTCGGGGGTCATAAGCGGCAAGCGAGTGGCGAAGTTCCGATGGACGGCCGCATGAAGCGCAGGCGAATACTGGATACTCGTCGACGCTACCGTTCCAGGGAGACATATTCGGTCTGATTTTCTTCCCTAGCGTATCGCTTAGTTTTGCCGCGCGTTCGGCAGAGGTCAGACCTGATGGTCGGTCCTCGAATATCTTCTCACTGAAGACCTCAAGTCTCCCTGACCACCATCTGCGCCATCCATCTCCGAGAAGTCCGGTGTAGAGGACTCCTGCCTCTTGGAGCACAGGTGCGATCAAATGAAAATCTTCCGGGTTGATCCCGAGCATCGCACAGGCCCAATGGTCATCAATCAGGATTGCGGGCCTTTCAATCATGTTTCGAAGTAGCTGGCGAACGATAAGGTGCGGAGCTGCGGCGGTCTCGAAAGAACGACGGAGCTCCTGGCTGTCGAGCTGCTCGGTATCAAGCTCATTCGCGCCAAGAATCGTTGAGATGTCAAACTTCGTGTGCATCTGTCGAAGAGTCTGGTATGCACGGGCTAGAGCGATCAGCTCTGTTCTAACTCGGTCCCGGTTCTCATTGACCTCTTCTTTGGAATATACTTTGTCGAAAAGATCGTGGGCTGTCTTATCGGGATCATATGCCGCCTTGAGCTTGGTTTCGTTGGAGACTAGCACGAGACTAAAGTCGTTGGCTGGATGCATGATCGCGGCATCCCTTAAAAGCTGAGCTAGCCCGCTGCCTTTATAGGTATGTCCAGCCTCGATACCAGCATCGACTTCATCGAGCCTATAGTCTAACGCGACCACATGTGGGTTACGCTCGCGGATAGTCAGAGCCTGGGTGGTCAAAGGCGATACCTTTAGGAATTCGAATTCCAATTCACCAGGAGTGCTCATAACGCCGGCGTAGGCCTCGTCCGCGTCGTCTACAAAAACGCCCTTATACATCGATTGCTGAAATCCTATTTTGAGAGAATGCGAAACTCAATCTTGAAATTGTACCCATGACTGGGCGTGGCAACCGAAACGGATCCGCCATAACTTTCGGCGATGTCCGAAACAATTTTTAGACCTAATCCCGTGCCGGGGCCTGCTATGCCGTCCTCCTCCGAACCAGCACTGGTCGTGAAGAATGGATCGAATATGCGGTCAGCGATTTCCGGTTCTAATCCTGTGCCGTTGTCTTCGAATGCGAGCACGATGTGCTGATCGATTTTCCGCGCGGATATCCTGATTCTTTTAGGATGGGCCTTGGCACGCTTCATCGATTTGACTGCGTTGGTCAGGAAGTTAAGCAGCATAGAGTCAAATTCGGCCGAGTGCATCGCCGTTGTCCGGATAGAAGGTGGCGATATGTCGAGGACAAAGTCGACACCCTGCTTGGTCATGTAGTTTTTGAACTGCGCCACGAACCGTTGGACGGATCCTTGCACTGACAGCTCGTTAAGTTCCCGGCTTTCAGTCTGGGACAGCAATCCAGCGATGTATCCTCCGATGTCGAAGACGCGGCTTACCGCTTTCTGCAGCTCCAGATGCTGGTCGGAAAGCTTGCCTTTCATCACCGGGTCCGCAACTTCCAAAACGAGATCGTTCAGCAGATGAAGGTTTGATACTAGTGCTCCCTGAGAGCCTTTGATTTCGTGGCCGAAGACGCCGATTGATATCCCAAGCGAAGCCAATATCCGCAGCATCTCCTCGTACTCGATGGAAGCCGCGCGCTGCTCCTCTACAACCCGCTCGTACTCGACGATGAGCTGTTCCGCTTCTGCAAGGCTTTCTTGGACTTCTTCGTTAACGTCGCTGTCTTGCCGACTCGTAATTAGGCGTTCTCGGAAGTCTCTGAGAACCTCGGAGGGCTTTTTCTGTTCGGGAACATAGTTGCGCTCGCCGGCTCTGGTCTTACGCTTGCGTGTTGAAGCTATTCTGATTGCAGCCCACTCTAACGCCCAACGGGTGAAACGGCGCAATTCCACAAATGCTTCATTTTCTATGAGGCCTTCACGGCTGCTTGTCTCCTCGAATAGCGATTCCGACAAAGGAGGAATGCTGACTTGACCGAAAAAATTCGAGTTGTTCGCTGGGACGAGAATATTTCTGCGACCAGTATCGGCAGCTAGCTGAAGCCAGTCGTCCGTGGGGTCACCGTACGGCTGGACGCGAAAGCCATTGCGGTAAATTCGAATGCCACCAAACTCGCGGCTCATACGTGCGGCTTGTTGAATGGATAAGCCTGAAAAATGTTCTGGGCTGTAAATGAAGTATCGCGAATCCAGTTTGACCGGACCAGTCAAAAGAAACTTTTCTTCGCATATTGCCTGCTCATCCAACTCGAATTTCGGGGACGTAACCCGCAAGGTGGCAATACCCTTATCATCGATAGCAGCCGTGATCGTTGCAAGCGCATGCGAGAGAAACGACCGTTCGATAGAAAATAGCTCGCGCTGGCTCTCTTGGGAAATGTCGTTAATTTCTACTTTGAATCCGGGGTCCACCCTAAAGCCCCCCTCCAGAGCGAGGTGGGTATCGTCGATCGCTACGGGGAATGGTGGCTGTAGCAGGACGACAGCTCGCCACACCTTTTCGATATCCGATGCTGACCATCGCTCACGCAGGTCCTCGATTTGAAGTCGGGTACCATGATCTTCAGAGGGCTTTGAAAAGCGCTCTATCGAGCTGAATACGTCTTGAAGTGAAGCACCCGCAATGAAGTCGCGGTCCCAGTCAAACTGAACGCGATAACCAAAGCTTTCACCTGCTGGTTTGGACACGAATGTGAGGCGCTTCCCCAAACGCTGCACAGAGAATCGTCCAATACCCTTTTTACCGGCACGAGCACGACCGAACACCGGCGAGGTGGGCTCGGTATCTTTCGCGTTCGTTGATATCCGCATCCACGAAGACCGGATGACGTCCTCGGTCATCCCCACGCCGTCGTCTTCGATAACGAGACTGCCGCCTATTTTTTCTTGACTGCTGAAAGTAAGCGTGACCTTCGTAGCATCTGCGTCGTAGGCGTTCTTGATGAGTTCAGAGAGCGCGGTTTCCTGCTTGCTGACAAGCTGCTCACCGAGCCTTTGGATATGGGCAGCATCGACAGAAAACCGAACTCGGTTAGGATCGTCATCAACAAACTCCCGGCTGGCGGCTTCCACGAGATGCCAATTCGGGGTTTTCTTGCTGACCTCAGCTTCGACTATCTTCCGTGGGTCGATACTGATCGTGTGATCCAAATCGGTGTCGTATTCTATGGGGTGCTCAGCATGCAAGACTTGAAAGCTCAGCACGCCTTCCCGACCCGTATCGACATAGCCGCCATGGACGATGCTGAGCTTGCCAGGGGTTATGCCAACGAACACACCAGCTGCGGTGATCAGCTCGACTACCTCTTCGGCGTTCCTCGCCTTTCTTATGTACCAAGTACCGCCAAAACGAAAAGGGTAGCCAATAATTTTGTCTTCGGTCATGTTATCCACGTTCAGCGTCGATCCTTATTAGACCGTATGCTTGATGGCAAAGCTTTGGAAGCGCGCTCAACGCCGGACTGGCCGTCTCAATAGCGACGGTCTTTTTCCGAAATGGCGGTGTTACTCCTCTCTGCGTTGCAAGCACGTTAGGGCTGTTGTCTCGGTATTTCAACCTAGGACATACGCGAAATGCGAGCCCGAGCACGTTTCAGGAACCCGTCGTCGAGGAAAATCCTAGGCGATGACCGTGTGGAATCGTCATTTTTCAGATCAGAAAGAGGATGCTCGGCAACGAAGGCGGGCGTCCTCGGTTCAGAGCCCGCCTTCTGCGTTAAAATTCGAGGTGGCTGCGTCTTGATGCTACGGCCGTTTAGACTCTTCGAGGACACGCGCATCGCGCGGGTAGTCACTCGGACGTTGCGGCTGCGCGATTAGCAGAGTGAGAAGGACTACTCCCAGCATGGCTAAGCCTGCAGCATAGAATATCGTGAGTCGTCGTTCGGAGTTCGTTTTCCAGCAGAGGATTTTTACATCGCCGCTCATTTGCGAGATCGTCGTGCCGAGACCGATCCCCGGAATTCGATCGGCAAACTCTTTTTCGATCGTGCTAGCGTGCTTAACGGCTCCCCGGAGGAAGATATGGTACCAATATCGATCCATAAAAAAGAAGGCTAACCAAGCGAAGCCGGCAGCGAGTACAAGCCCCACGCCCGCTGAAATCCTGACACCAAACACATCCGCCTGAAGGCCCTGCTGATAGGTAAAGCCCACCGAAGCGATCAGCGCACCCACCACCGTTATCGCGAAATTCCTTATGCGCATTTCTAGATCATTGAAATGCTGTTGGACGTCGACGGTCTTCTTCCAAGTTTCAAGAGCATACTGGGTCGCCGTTTTGTCATCTACGATGGTACTAGGTTTGATATTGAACGACTCGAAGTCGCAGTGAATAAAAATCTCAGCGAAGGAATCTGTCAGCACTGCACTTGGTTCGAAGTCGTGACCCTTCTCGAAGATGGCTTTTTCACGCTGTACATCTTCTTCCGTCCAATGGGACACTTGCCTTAAAAGGTCATATTCAGGGCGGCGCTGACTCTCGCCGTACTTTGCGTGTATGTCGAAGACACCGACATCGCGAGCCATCGCAACATCTTTGAAAAGGCTGTCTCCGACGTAGGCGCATCGATCGACCGTCGCGCCTACCGCCTTGATGATATCCAGCAGCACGCGTGGATTTGGCTTGAGTTCACCCGGCGGGGTGTGGCGCGATTCCGTAACCTGTAATTCGTAGAATTCCTCTGGAAGTCTTCGCATACTGTCGACCGACACGCCGCTTGGCATATCGTGGTCCTCAGGACTAAACATTATGTCTATAACACCGTCCAAGCCGAAGCGCTTCAGGCGGTACGCGCTGTAAAACGCCATGGACTCCGTATAAGCGACGATCTTCGTGCCTTGGCCTTTAATCCGCCACAGGGACCTCAAAACGCTTGGGTAGAGTTTGAGGTTGAGGTCTCGACCCTGCCTCGACAATTCGATAGCTTCTCGGAACGCCGCTCGAATGTCCCCGCGCTGGCGCAAGTCGGCAAGTGCTTCAATTTCCTCGAGAAGGAATGTGTATTCGGAGGTGCGACGTATCCGATGCAAATTTCGAATGTCAGCCTGAATTTCTGCTTCGGCGCGGTCGGTCTGTTTTATTATCTCCCGGTAGATTGGCTCAAAAGACGCGTACCATACCGCGAACCAATCAAAGAGGGTGTTGTCAAGATCAAGGATGAGGGTATCGACGACTTTGCGCGGCACGGGATGTCTTTCAAAAGTTATGGTGGCGCTGTTCGCAGCCATATCTGGACTACAGCGCGAGAATTCACAATAACGGTCTCTGTTCAATGATCATAGGGCTATATCAAACGAGCCAGCACAGAGGAGAGCCTTTTGTCACGTGCGGAAGCAGATGGGTGGGCAAAAGCCCCGGTTTTCCAGCACTATTTGCGGAGGATGCCGATCTGCCTCCAGCCCGGAGCCGTGACTAACATCCTGATTCACCTGATTAATGTTTAAAGAAGAACTTGAACTCAGAGGTTGACGGTTCGAATCCGTTCAAGAGCTACCCAAGGCTTCAACGGTGCAGCTAATTTAGATCGTTGAAGATGCGCTCTACTTCTACTACATACAAGGCGGTTTGATCGCTATGTGGCAACTGGTGGAGTTGTGCCACGAGAGACGGTCGTCCAGCAGCGCGTCAGCATAAGGCAGGTAGAAATGCCGCTCCATGTGGAGTGCTAGATGCCAAGATTCAAGCATACGCCGCTTGAGCAACGACGAACATCGCCCGTTGCTGCTACAACTTCGGGAAGCCAAGTTGAAATTGTCCGACCAAGAATCTTCGCGGCCACAAGATCGTTAAGCTTGTGGCGAGATTATTCATGCGGATCAAGATCCATATGGCTTCCGACATGCCGATAAGGGCGTTCAGCGGACAGATTGTGTTGAGTGGTCGCATCGGCTCGCAAATTGCGATCACTGTTGCAGAAATTTCTCAACCAAGCGCGCCCATAGGGCTGCTCCAAACTTAAGACTGTCATCGGCAAAGTCATATTTGGGGCTGTGCAGGATGGCGGAGTTCATGCCGTTGCCGAGACGCAGGAAGCTGCCAGGCTTGTGTTCGAGAAAGTAGGAGAAATCTTCGCTGCCGGGGATGAGCGGGCAGGTGGCGACCTTTTCGCTTCCGATCAGCTCTTCCGCCACAAGCCTTGCAAAGGCGGTTTCGGCTTCCGAATTGGCAACGACAGGATAGCCGTGTTCGTATTCCAGCTCGATTGTCGCGTCATAGGCTTCCGCGATCGACTGCGCGAGTTTGGTGAGACGGCGTTCCAGAAGCTCGCGCACCTTTGGCTCGAAGCAGCGCACGCTGAGCGCCAGTTTGGCATATTCCGGTATGACGTTGACCGCCTCTCCCGCATGGATGGTGCCGACGGTGACGACCGCCGTCTGGGTTGGGTCTACGTTGCGCGAGACGACCGTCTGGAGTGCAACGACGAGATTACAGGCCACGACGATAGGATCGACCGTCAGATGCGGGCGCGATGCATGGCCACCCTTACCCTTGACGGTGATCTTCACCGTATCGGAAGAGGCCATCATCGGTCCGGAGCGCGTCAAAATCGTGCCTTCCGGTACGCCGGGATGATTGTGCAGACCGAAGATCGCGTCGATGGGGAAGCGTTCGAAGAGGCCGTCCTCGATCATCTTCTGCGCGCCGGAGGGCTTTCCGTTTTCTTCCGCGGGCTGGAAGATCAGGGTCACCGTGCCGTCGAAACGTCGGGTGCGGGCCAAATATTCGGCGGCGCCCAAGAGAACGGTCGTGTGCCCGTCATGACCGCAGGCATGCATCTTGCCGGGCGTGTTGCTGGCATAGGGCAGTCCTGTCTCTTCAAAAATGGGCAGTGCATCCATATCGGCGCGAATGCCGATGCTCTTGGTACCCGTGCCGTTCTTCAGGCGGGCCACGACGCCATGACCGCCGACATTGCGGGTGACCTCATAGCCCCATGCTTCAAGCTTTTCCGCCACGTAGCGGGCAGTCTCGACCTCCTCCAGCGAAAGCTCGGGATTGGCGTGCAGATATCGGCGCATCGCCTTGAGTTCTGCCTCCATAGGCTCGAAATCGGAAACGCGGGCATATTGATTGTCGTTCAGCATGGGTACACCAAGGTCTTGAAAAGTGCGCCAGCCGTTGAGCTGGCGCCAAGTTGGGGAGAAAATGTATCGCTTACAGGAAGCGCGAGAGGAACGCCTGGGTTCGCGGATGTTGCGGGTTGCCGATGACCTCCTCCGGCTTGCCCATCTCAACGATGTGGCCGCCATCCATGAAGACCACCCGATCTGCCGCCTCTTTCGCGAAGCCTATTTCATGAGTGACTACGATCATAGTGAGGCCTTGCCGTGCCAGATCCTTCATTGTGGCGAGAACTTCACCGACGAGTTCGGGGTCGAGCGCTGAGGTCGGCTCATCAAACAGCATGAGCTTAGGCTTGATGGCCAAGGCGCGCGCGATGGCGACACGCTGCTGTTGTCCGCCGGAAAGTTGACGCGGATAGGAGGCGGCTTTCTCGGACAGACCTACGCGTTCCAGCAGGCGCATGGCATTTTCGGTCGCATCATTACGGCTCTCACCATGGACGCCGACTGGCGCTTCTATGATGTTTTGCAGCACCGTCATATGCGGGTACAGATTGAACTGTTGGAACACCATGCCGATCTTGCGGCGCTGGCGCGCAATGCCGTTGGAGGAAAGCTTCTCCAGCCGGTTGTTCTTTACTCGGTAGCCGATCTGCTCGCCATCCACGGCAATCGATCCCTTTTGGATGGACTCCAGATGGTTGATGCAGCGCAGGAAAGTTGACTTGCCGGAACCTGAGGGGCCGAGAATGACCACCACTTCACCCGGCATCACATCCAGATCGATGCCTTTGAGAACCTCGAGATGATCAAAGGACTTATGGACATTGCGTGCCTCGACGAGAGGCTTTGTGCTTGCAACTGCGGTCAATGGCTTGCCTCCTCTTCCAGCGCGGGCTTGGCAACACCCGTATTGCGGCGGTCGCTGCGGCCATAATAGGCCTCAATGTAGTTCTGGCCTACATTGAGAATCGAGGTGATGAGCAGATACCAAATCACTGCCACGAGAAGCATTGGGATGATCTCGAAGGTGCGGTTATAGATGGATTGGACCGAGTAAAGGAGATCGGCCATCGCGATGACGCTGACGAGCGAGGTCGCCTTTATCATGCTTATCAGCTGGTTGCCCGTTGGCGGGACGATGGAACGCATGGCCTGCGGGATGATGATGCGCCACAGCGCGCGCGCCTTAGTCATGCCGAAAGCTTCAGCCGTCTCCGCCTGCCCGCGATCTACTGAAAGAAGTCCGCCGCGAATGATTTCCGCCATATAGGCGGCTTCGTTGAGCGCCAGGCCAACGATCGCTGCTGTCATGGGGGTGATGACGGAATTGGTGTCCCAACTTGCCAGGGTCGGTCCGAAAGGGATCGAAAGTGAAAGCTGGGGAAACAGCGTGGACATATTGTACCAGAAGATCAGCTGGACCAGCAGCGGCGTACCGCGAAAGAACCAGATGAACAGCGAAGCGAACGAGCTTGCCAGCCCGTCCTTGGACATTCTGGCAATGGCGATGATGAGGCCGAGGATAACGCCGAGGATCATGGCGACAACCGTCAGGCCAAGGCTGACGTAGAGGCCACTGATGACGGTCGGGTCGAAGAAATACTGCGCAACGACGGGCCAGCCGAAGTTCTCGTTATTGGCGACGATCCAGGCAAAATTGGCGACGACAAGAGCGATGACCACCCAGAGCACAAGTCGCCCGGTTCTGAACGGGGTATAGGCTGTCGCCACGTCCCGCAGATCAGTGCCACCCGAAGGCGGCACTTTCATGTCAACAGAGGTCGTCATTTTGGCAACTGGCCCCCAAGATTGATGCCGGGCTGCTTGAGGATGTTGTTCTCGAGACCCCACTTCTTCATGATCGTCGCATAGGTGCCGTTGTCCATCAGCACCTTGATGGCATCGAGAAGAACCGGACCGAGTTCCGAGCCCTTGGGAACGACAGCGCCCTGATAGAGATCGTCGAAGCCGTTCTTCTGGCCGACACCCGTCAATTCCAGCTGGCCATTGGCCTGGGACACAAAATAGGTCAGCGGCGCCTGGGAGGAGAAGAAGGCATCGGCGCGCTTGGAGCGAACAGCCAGAATGGAGCTCGGCTGGTCGGTATAGGACTGCACCTCGATGGCGCCCTTGCCATCGGTCTTGCACTTTTCAGCCTGGGCCTGAATGACACGCTCAGCCGAGCCGCCCGCCATGACGGCAATGCGCTGGCCGCAGGATGTGTCCAGCGAGACGATGCCCTTGGGATTGCCCTTCTGAACGGCGAAGACCACGAATTCCTGTACCCAGTCGACGAAATCATTGGCCTCTTCGCGGCTCTTGAAATCGCCTACCGGCCCGAAGGCGAACTGGTAGCGCCCGGAGTTGACGCCCGCCAGAAGCGCTGGCAGACCGCCGACGGTCGCGTGCTCGATCTTGATGCCGAGAACCTCGCCCAGAGCATCGGTCAGGTCGGCGCTTGCGCCTTCCATCTTGGTGCCCGTCACGATTTCATAGGGAGGGAAGGATCCGTTGTTGACGGAAACCATCTTGCCTTCGGAGCGGATTTTTTCCGGCAGCCGGGCGCGAAGTTCCTCGTTCACGCTCTGCTTTGGAACGGCAGCCGTCTCGGCCAAACCCGGTCCGGCGAGAATGAGCCCGGCAAGGGCTGCGGAAGCAATGAGTTTCGTTTGCATTTCGGTATTCCCCTTCTTGTTTGCAACGATTGAATTGCCAAGGCCTGTCTGTTGTTCGTCAGTTGCCTGCGGCGTGTAGCGGAAACAGTTCCGCTGGCGTCAGAAGCCGCGGCAGAATGCCCTGAGCGTGAAGCTCATTGGCGAAATCGGCGATCATGACTTCGTTTGCCTTGAAGCCGCTGACATTCCAGTCCGGCGGTAGATCCGCAGCGCAACGGCGCAATTCGTCGATCATCCATGGCGTGGTGTCGGCGTATTTTTCGCGTTTTTCCAGCCACATCTTTTGAGAAGCGTCGATGAGCTGGCTGAGTTCATCCATGACCCAGGGATTTTCACGCACGATGTGCGCCTTGAACCCGATAAGATGCATGCCAGGCACGTAGCCAACCTCGTTGAAATAAGCGACTTCCGACGCCCGGTAATCCGGCAGAACCTGTCGAAAAGGCGAATCCTGATCGAAAAACCCTTTGGGCATGAATGGCGTAAATACGGCATCGAGCCCGCCTTCCTTCAACAAGTCGACCATCGGCCGTTCGCCGGGTGTCGCTTCAATCCTGCCTGGACGTCCGTAGCCATCCAGACGGTCGGTAACGGGATGGGTTTCCGTCAGGCGGCCGGCATACCACATGGCGTCTTCAACGCCGACGCCCTCGCGTCGGCACGCCGCCCGGGTCCAGGTATTGCCGGAATCACGCCAGCCGGTCACCCCGATTTTCTTGCCTGCAAGATCGGCAAGGGTGCGGATCGGGCTATCCTTGGTGGTGATAACGCAGCGGTGGCGAAAGCCGCGCATGATGAAATTCGGCATGCCGATAACGCTTTCATCGCCGTCGTGGCGCAGCTGCGCGTAGCGGCTGAAGGATGTTTCGGCGGCGTCGTGAGCATCGTCTTCAGCTATGTTGGAGATGAGCGTACCAACCCGATCGACCTCGATCTGAAGCTTTGGAGAAGAGACATCTGCCAGAACGAGGGGCGTCATATAATCCCAATCGCGAAGCGCAAGACGAAGTTTCAACGGCATGATTTTTTACTCGTTTGTATTTTCGATGCCGTGAGAGTAAATGTACACTCGAGATCGTACAAATGTTATTACGTTATTGAACATTTAAAGTGAGAGAAAATTGAGCGAGATCATCGAAGCCCGCTGGCTTGCTGAAAAAATAACCAACAAGACCATTCGCGGAATTGCGTTGGAAACCAGCGCTCTCGTAAGAGCCGGACTATTGCCGGTTGGGACAAGGCTGCCCGCTATTCGAGATCTGGCCTACGAGATGGGGGTCAGTCCCGCCACGATCTCCGAAGCCTGGAGCGAATTGCGCCAGCAGAAGATCGTCAGCGGTCGTGGGCGCAACGGAACCTGGGTTTGTGCGGACCGCTTCGTCGCAAAGCCGGAGCGGTTGGCCAGCGCGGGTCATTATGGCGCCAATGTTCTCGATCTTTCCATGGCGGTGCCCGATCAAGCATTGCTTCCGCCACTTGCCAAGGCCATGTTACACGCGACTTCCGTCAGTGATTTGAACAGCTACGAGCGCAGCCGTATCGTTCCCGAACTTCGAGATGCGCTTGCTGGCGACTGGCCTTATGACGCCGAAGCCTTTCTCGCCATCAATGGCGGATACAATGGCGTCTACACCACTATCCGTGCGCTTGTGCGATCGGGCTCGGTCGTTGCCGTGGAACACCCTACCGCCATGCGCCTTCTCGATATCCTCGAAGATCTCGGCGTAAAGATCGTTCCTGTTCTCTCCGATGAACAGGGCCCTGTGCCCACGTCGCTGAAACACGCAATGACGGAGCGACCAGCCGCGTTTCTCTTTCAGCCGCGGTTGCATTCGGTAACAGGACAAACGGTTACGCCAGAGCGGATCCAGGCGCTGGCCGACGTTCTGGCCAATAGCGACACTCTGATCATCGAAGATGACGGTATCGCTGATATCTCGGCTGAGAAGCCGGTTTCTCTCGGCTCACGCTTTCCAGACAGAACAGTGCGCATTCTTTCTTTTTCGAAGACACTTGGGCCTGATCTGCGGCTTGCCGTTCTGTCTGGATCCAAAGCCATTGTCGAGCAGATCCAATCATACCGGGCTTTCAGCGCCGGCTGGACAAGCCGCGTCCTGCAGGCTGCGGTGGCCTGGCTCATCCGAGACAAGAAAACCTCCGAAATCGTCGCAAACGCACGCGGCATCTATCAGGAAAGGCGAGATGCGTTGTCGCGGGAATTGCTCAAGCGTGGGGTCTCGACAATGCCCGGCAGCGGCCTTTGCCTTTGGGTTGTGATTAGGCATGGAATAAGGACCCCGCAAATGGGGTGATCGGCGTCCAAACGGGACCCCCATCTGCGATGGGGTTACAACAGCCTCCGGTTTCATCGGAGGCTTTTTGTTTGGATGCTTATTGTGGAAACAATTCTGAAGATACGGCGGCTGGCCCATGTTCAGGGCAAGTCGATCAAGGCGATCTGCCGGGAGTTGGGCATATCGCGGAAAGTGGTACGGAAGGTTTTGCGCACCGATGAGACGGAGTTCAAATACGAGCGGACCCGTCAACCTCAGCCGAAGCTCGGCCCCTGGCGCGATCAGCTCGATGGAATGCTGCTCGCCAATGAGGCCAAATCCTCTCGCGAACGGCTGACACTGATCCGGATATTCGAGGACTTGCGCGACCTCGGCTACGAGGGCGGTTACGACACAGTCCGGCGTTACGCCCGAACCTGGGCGAAGGAGCGCGGGTCCGTGACGGCGCAAGCCTATGTGCCGCTCTATTACGCGCCGGGCGAGGCCTACCAGTTCGACTGGAGCCACGAGATTGTCGTGCTGAACGGCGTGACGACGACGGTGAAGGTTGCGCATATCCGGCTCTGCCACAGCCGGATGATGTATGTGAGAGCCTATCCGCGCGAGACGCAAGAGATGGTCTTCGACGCCCATGACAGGGCGTTCGCTTTCTTCGGCGGGGCCTGCACGCGCGGCATCTATGATAATATGAAGACCGCGGTGGAGACGGTCTTCGTCGGCAAGGAACGGCAGTACAATCGCCGCTTCCTGCAGATGTGCAGCCACTACCTGATCGAGCCGGTGGCCTGCACGCCGGCGTCGGGGTGGGAGAAGGGCCAGGTCGAGAACCAGGTCAATCTGGTGCGGGAACGCTTCTTCACGCCGCGGCTGCGCTTCAAATCCTACGATGAGCTGAATGGCTGGTTGCTGGACAAGTGCATTAGCTATGCCCGCGCCCATAAGCATGTCGATCAAACGGAGCGCACGATCTGGGAGGTGTTCGATGCGGAACGGCCGCATCTGGTCGGCTATCCCGGCAAATTCGACGGCTTCCACGCTGTGCAGGCCTCGATCGGCAAGACCTGCCTCGTCCGTTTCGACAACAACAAATACTCGGTGCTATCCACGGCAGTCGGCCGCCCGGCCGAGATACATGCCTATGCCGATCGCATCGTCATCCGGCAGGATGGCGTCGAGATCGGCCAACATGAGCGTTGCTTCGGCCGTGGCGAGACGATCTATAATCCCTGGCATTACGTGCCGGTCCTGACCCGCAAGCCGGGAGCATTGCGCAACGGTGCGCCGTTCCACGACTGGGTTTTGCCCGCCGCCATGGAGAAGGTGCGCCGCCGGCTGAAGGCCATGCATGACGGCGACCGGCAGATGGTGTCGATCCTCGAATGCGTGGGCCTGGATGGGCTCCCCGCCGTCGAAGCGGCCTGCCAGGAGGCGATCGATCAGGGCGTGTTCTCGGCCGCCGTCATCATCAACATTCTGGCCCGCAAGCGTGATCCGCAGCCGGCTGCCATCCTTTCCATCCCCGATGCGCTTCGCCTGACCCACGAGCCTCTGGCCGATTGCGCCCGTTACGACAGCCTCAGGAGGGCAAGCTGATATGGAACGATCCCAAATCCTCGACATGATGGGCACGCTGAAGCTGTTCGGCATGCGCAGCGCCTATGACGAGATCATGGCCTCCGGCATCAAGCGACAGCACGAACCGCCGCGCATCGTCGGTGACCTGCTTCAGTCGGAGATCGCCGAGAAGCAGGCGCGCTCCATCAAATACCAGATCACCGTCGCCAAGCTGCCGCTGGCCAAGGACATCGACGACTTCGACTTCACCGACACGCCGGTCAACGAAGGCCTGGTGCGCCAACTCGCAACCGGGGCCTTCCTCGCCGAGCAGCACAATATCGTTCTGGTCGGCGGAACCGGCACGGGGAAGTCCCACCTGTCCATCGCGCTTGCACGCGCCCTAATCCGCAACGGAGCACGAGGCCGCTTCTTCAACGTTGTCGACCTCGTCAATCGGCTCGAGACGGAGGCACGCAGCGGTAAGCAGGGACGACTGGCCGACTTCATCACCAGGCTCGACTTCGTCATCATGGACGAACTGGGCTATCTCCCATTTGCCCAGGCGGGCGGCCAGCTCCTCTTCCATCTCATCAGCAGGCTCTACGAGCGGACATCGATCATCGTCACGACGAACCTGGCCTTCGGCGAGTGGCCGGCCGTATTCGGCGACGCCAAGATGACCGCCGCTCTGCTCGACAGGCTCACCCACCATTGCGAGATCGTGGAAACCGGGAACGAATCCTGGCGCTTTAAAAACCGCTCTCAAAGCTAAAGCCGAAAAGACAAACAACCCGCGCCCGCAGGCCCCTGCGCTAAATGGAGAGCTCCGGGCCTACGCGCGCTGACCCGATGCAACTAGAGGCAGGGGTCCCTTTTGGGAGCCGATATGGGGTCCCGTTACGACGCCGATTGACACAGATGTATTCTGGCAAGCGTTCGCAAAATGTGTTCGCCCTTTGGGGTGAGGCTAATCAGAATGCTC
>NZ_JAPZLN010000009.1:0-86811 GCF_027498475.1 Agrobacterium salinitolerans
ATGACATAAGGCATGGACTTAAAGCCAATCACCAAATCAGGGCAGACGGCCTTCGGCGGAGGCATACAGTCCAATTGGGCTCCTGAAACAATAAGAAGGTTAATTGGTGCGCAGAAAATCGATATTCCGACTGTAGAGATAATACCAGCGAAACGTCAAATCGAGTTGTCTGGAACTGCCTTTGACTTCAAAGGAGGCGGTTTAATCGACAGATTAGCAGAGATCCAAAGCCCTGGTTATGACAAGCTCGAAGACCGCAAGCTGTTCGAAAAAATCAATCATTTTCTACAGACGGTAACGGGGAAGCGTGATGCGCGCGTAGAAATACCACATCACCGCGCGCATGTACTAGTCCACATGGACAATAAAGTTTTACCTTTGTCCTCGCTCGGAACTGGAGTTCATGAAGTAATAATGATTGCAGCATTTTGTACAATCGCAACAAATAAAATCGTCTGCATTGAAGAGCCGGAAATACATTTGCACCCTCTGCTCCAAAGAAAACTTATCAAATACCTACAGGAAAATACCTCCAATCAGTACTTTATAGCTACACATTCTGCGAGCTTTATCGATACCCCGGGGTCTACGATTTTCCACGTTTCAAATGATGGCGAACAGACCAGAATATCGGAGAGTGTGCTTCGTTCATCTCGCGTCAGCATATGTGCCGATCTTGGCTATAAAGCCTCGGATATCGTTCAGGCCAATTCAATTGTGTGGGTGGAGGGGCCGTCTGACCGAATTTATATTAAGCATTGGCTGAGCCTTGCGTTCCCGGAACTCCAAGAGGGTATCCACTATTCGATTATGTTTTACGGCGGGCGCCTATTGAGTCACCTTTCCGCGTCAGATGATGATGATGGCGAAGTCGAAGGATGGGTAGAAGACTTTATTGAGCTTAAGTCGCTCAATCAAAATATGGCAATTGTCATCGATAGTGACCTAAAGAGCGAAAACGACACGATAAATTCTACTAAATCGCGTTTGGTTGATGAGCTTAGTAATGGCCGTGGACTGGCATGGGTCACCGCTGGTCGCGAAATCGAAAACTATGTTGATCACACCATGCTTCAATCAGCTGTGCAGGATGTTTACGAAGGAGTTTATGCATACCCGGCTGCGGGAGGTCGGTATGATCATCCCCTTTATTTTTACAGGAATGCACCAAAGGCAAGACGTAAGGAGCATAACGTTGGGAGCGATGATCTTTTGGAGAGGACAGTTGATAAAGTGGCCGTCGCTCGTGCAGCTTTGGCTTCGATCACTGATCTGAGTATCCTCGATTTGCGCACAAAAGTTGAAGAGTTGGGCACGCTGATACGACGTGCAAACCACTTGCTATGAGGTACCTAAAGAGGATTACTCAGACGGTCGTTATGGCACGATGACGTCTTACGATCACCGTAGGGACGCAGTGTCGGCTCACCTGCTCGGTCTTGTATTGAGCTTGGGCGGTCTTTGCCCTGGCACCGAAGCCATCCATGACCTTGGTGTACGCTCCAGTAAAATGAGGGTCGTTACCGTATTGGTCCAAGTCATCAGAGGTACGGCCCCGGATAAGACCATCGACATCACCGGAGTTCTTGTCGAAGTTGGTCTCGTATTCCGTCGAAAGCTCGTTGACGCGCTCATAGGCCAGCCGCTCACCGTACTGTTTCATGAAAGCAGCCTTGAACCACGGATTATCCATCTCGCTCATCTTGCCGCTGTTCACAGCTTCACGAGCCTCTTGGAAGCTCATGCCGCCAATCCGTCGCATAGCGCGGTCCTCGGCGTCCTTCTGTGCCTTCGCGGAAGTGTTATCGAGATAGTTGGTGAGCGCGGGGCTGATTTGAGCAAGCGCCCCGGCGAGCTGCTGGAGACCGTTGGGTCCAGAAGGTGCGGCCTGAGGGCGGCTATAGGTATCCACCGGGCGAGCCTGCGGCTGCAAGGCTACGTCCCCGATGGGATTCCGAACCTGCACACGGCCACGGTTCGCACCACCCACTGAGGGGCGGTCATCTTGTCGGGTCAATCCCGGTAGTTTTGTCATAGGAGTTCCTTCTGGCAGCCGAAAAAGGTGCCGAGCTAATGAAAGGTGGGACCGGAAGCCCGGTGATGGAAATGAAAAACGCCACCGCCAGCTTTCATGAAGAAAAACTGAGGGTGGCCCGAAAAAGGATTTCTCGCGCCACCATCGTCGGGGCGAGAGAAACTCTATGGTGAGGGGTAATTCAGCCGTCTGCTGGTTTGCGAGCCTCTAATGGTGGGTTCTAATTAGCGTCCAGCCAGCCGCGCATACTGCTCACTAAAGCGCTCCGCCCGTTCTGCCCTGTCCAGCGCCTGACTAAGATGGTTACGAGCTTGGGAGTACCCCTGCTTGATGGCCCTGGTTTTTCCGCGACTCTTCCGGCCTTGATTTTTCAGGAACTCGACATTGTATTTTCCGAGCGCAAGCGCCGCCTCCAGCTCGACAATGCGTTTGGTGAGAGCTTCGACGGCATCATTGTGCATGTCGTTACGGGTGATGATGTTGCGCATAAAATGTCCCCTGATAAGCACTGCACCTCCCGCATTGTTCGGAAGGCGTGGAAGCGAAGCCCCCAAGAAGGACCACGGGAAGGCAGAGGTAAGCGGGCGTCAGGATGCCAGCCGCGCCTTTGGTTGCCCCATGATTCTTCCTTGGGGCTTCTAAGCGGCCTTTGGTCGTTGAGCACCGAACTTATTCCCACGCGGGGTACGTAGATGGGGTACAAAGCGGGGTACGCAACGCAAGCAGTCAAAAGTGCAAGATATTGTTTTTAAAGGGAAAATATCACCGCAAAAGTGATTGGTGGAGCTAAGCGGGATCGAACCGCTGACCTCTTGCATGCCATGCAAGCGCTCTCCCAGCTGAGCTATAGCCCCATAAGGGTTCCGGCATTTCTTCCGGTTCCGGGAACCGAAGCGGTTGTTGTTCCGTTCGGTGGCGGCTTACTACTGCGGCTTTCCGGCGAGTGCAAGCATAAAAAACGGCCCGGCGTCATTTTTTTGTCGTCGGGCCGAATTATCAAGTAAAATCAAGCTTCTTCGTCGTCGCCGGGTACGCCGATGATCCCGGACATATCGTCGTCGTCATCTTCGTCGTCGGTTTCGAGGAAGGTGTCGTCGTCGTCATCGATTTCGACGTCGTCGTCGTCACCCAGATCAGGGATATCGTCGCCGCTGTTGTCGCCGTCGGCATCTTCCAGCGAGACGAGTTCGACTTCCGTGTTTTCGGTATCGACTTCCGCCACTTCCTCTTCTTCAGCCTGTTCCATCTTGGCCTGGGCGGTGCTTTCCTCGAAGAAGGAGAGCGGCCAGGACTTGCCGGTGTAGGGAGAAACGACCGGATCGCGGTTCAGATCGTAGAACTTCTTGCCGGTATCGGGGTCTGTGCGCTTGGTACCAAGTTCCGCTTTTGCCACTGTCTAAGCCTCAAATTGTCGAATGAGTTTCGGTGTGTACGCCGTAAAACCGGCATAGACGGTAAAATTTATAGCCGGTCCCCTTAATCGTTGCGCTCTTTCGTGTCAAAGACAAACTTCGGGTGCGGCCTCCGCTGGCGCAAGCCCTATGCGTCAATGCTGATGTAATAGGAGAGGCTTTGCACACTTTATTATAATGACGACGAATGCACGGACGGAACGCTTCATGACCTTTACGATTGCCATAGACGGGCCGGCTGCGGCGGGCAAAGGAACGCTTTCGCGGAAGATCGCGGAGACCTATGGCTTTCATCATCTCGATACCGGGCTGACATACAGGGCAACGGCCAAAGCGCTTCTGGATGCCGGCCTGCCGCTCGATAATGAAGCGGTCGCGGAAAAAATGGCGCTGGAACTCGATCTTGCCGGGCTAGACCGCGCCGTTCTTTCCCGGCACGAGATTGGCGAGGCGGCGTCGAAAATCGCTGTCATGACGCCGGTGAGGCGGGCGCTCGTCAAGGCCCAGCAGCTTTTTGCCTTGAGAGAGCCGGGCACGGTGCTTGACGGCCGCGATATCGGCACGGTTGTCTGCCCTGACGCACCGGTGAAGCTCTATGTCACGGCCTCTGCCGACGTGCGGGCGCGGCGCCGTTATGACGAAATTCTGGCCAATGGCGGCAATGGCGATTATGATGCCATTTTCGCCGAGGTGAAACAGCGCGACGAGCGCGATATGGGCCGCGCCGACAGCCCGTTGAAGCCGGCTGAAGACGCGCACTTGCTAGATACGTCGGAAATGAGTATAGAGGCGGCGTTTCAGGCCGCGCGCACGATTATCGACGCCGCCCTGAAGAGATAGGTTTTTCGCGGAACGGCTTGCCGCCCTCTGCGTTTAGTCCGGAATTGCCTGAAGACATGTCCTTGCGCCGGAAAGCCTTTTGAAAAGGCGGGCATGGGTTCGGGTATCAACAACACTAGCCCACCGGCGCTTTGTATTCGCGCTCACGCGGATGCATTCAGGAGATTTCATGTCAGTATCTACCCCCACGCGCGACGATTTCGCAGCGCTTCTCGAAGAATCCTTTGCCTCGAACGATCTTGCCGAAGGCTATGTTGCCAAGGGTATCGTAACGGCAATCGAGAAGGACGTCGCGATCGTTGACGTCGGTCTCAAGGTCGAAGGTCGCGTTCCGCTCAAGGAATTCGGCGCGAAGTCCAAGGACGGCACGCTGAAGGTCGGCGACGAAGTCGAAGTTTACGTCGAGCGCATCGAAAACGCTCTCGGCGAAGCTGTTCTGTCGCGTGAGAAGGCTCGCCGGGAAGAAAGCTGGGTCAAGCTCGAAGCCAAGTTCGAAGCTGGCGAGCGCGTCGAAGGCGTCATCTTCAACCAGGTCAAGGGTGGTTTCACCGTCGATCTGGACGGCGCTGTTGCGTTCCTGCCGCGTTCGCAGGTCGACATTCGTCCGATCCGCGACGTTACCCCGCTGATGCACAACCCGCAGCCCTTCGAAATCCTCAAGATGGACAAGCGTCGCGGCAACATCGTTGTTTCGCGCCGTACGGTTCTCGAAGAGTCGCGTGCCGAGCAGCGTTCTGAAATCGTTCAGAACCTCGAAGAAGGCCAGGTTGTTGACGGCGTCGTCAAGAACATCACCGATTACGGTGCGTTCGTTGACCTCGGCGGCATCGACGGCCTGCTGCACGTCACCGACATGGCATGGCGCCGCGTCAACCATCCTTCGGAAATCCTCAACATTGGCCAGCAGGTCAAGGTTCAGATCATCCGCATCAACCAGGAAACCCACCGTATCTCGCTCGGCATGAAGCAGCTCGAGTCCGATCCGTGGGATGGCATCTCCGCCAAGTACCCGGTTGGCAAGAAGATCTCCGGTACGGTCACGAACATCACCGACTACGGTGCATTCGTTGAGCTGGAGCCGGGCATCGAAGGCCTGATCCACATTTCCGAAATGTCCTGGACCAAGAAGAACGTACACCCCGGCAAGATCCTGTCCACGAGCCAGGAAGTTGACGTTGTCGTTCTCGAAGTCGATCCGTCCAAGCGCCGTATCTCGCTCGGTCTCAAGCAGACGCTTGAAAACCCGTGGCAGGCATTCGCTTACAGCCATCCGGCTGGCACGGAAGTCGAAGGCGAAGTCAAGAACAAGACCGAATTCGGCCTGTTCATTGGCCTCGAAGGCGATGTCGACGGCATGGTTCACCTGTCGGACCTCGACTGGAACCGTCCGGGCGAGCAGGTCATCGAAGAGTACAACAAGGGTGACGTCGTTAAGGCTGTCGTTCTCGACGTTGACGTTGAGAAGGAACGCATCTCGCTCGGCATCAAGCAGCTCGGCAAGGACGCTGTTGGCGAAGCCGCTTCTTCCGGCGACCTGCGCAAGAACGCAGTCGTTTCCGCTGAAGTCACCGCGGTCAACGATGGCGGCATCGAAGTGAAGCTCGTCAACCACGAAGACCTCACCTCGTTCATCCGTCGCGCGGACCTTTCCCGTGATCGTGACGAGCAGCGCCCTGAGCGCTTCTCGGTTGGCCAGGTTGTCGACGCCCGCGTCGTCAACTTCTCGAAGAAGGACCGCAAGGTCATGCTTTCGATCAAGGCTCTGGAAATCGCTGAAGAGAAGGAAGCCGTCGCACAGTTCGGTTCTTCCGACTCGGGCGCTTCGCTCGGCGACATCCTCGGCGCGGCTCTGAAGAACCGCGGCGAATAATCGCTCCGATCTTTGAAATGAAGAACCCGCCGGAATTTTCCGGCGGGTTTTTTGTTGCTTCCAGGTCGCGCCGGTGGGCGGGCAATGGCCCCCGCTTGTCAGAGCATGCCGCTCATCTTGAGATAATAATTTTCTGCGTTGTCGTCGGAAGCCGCTGCAGGCGTGCTCTCCTGCTCGTCGGTCGGGTCATTGGCAGCAATGCGTTCTTCCGTATCATCCTGACCATCGGAATTTTCAGCCTCGGTCTCGGCCTCACCTTCCGCCTCATCCTCGGAAAAGGGACCGCCTCCGCGTGGCGGTGTTTCCGATTCATAGTCTTCGTCCGCCGGCGGATAGGCGATGAGCGGCAGCGGCGTGCCGTCTTTTACCAGGGCGGCGGCGATCAATGACTGCGAAGCCGATTGCTCCAGCATCGCCATTCTCGCTTCCGGGTCCAGTGTGGCGCGCGACAGGGGCTGGGCTTCTGGACGATGGGTCGCCGTCTCCGTTTCTTCACCCGAGGGGCGGGCGGCGGCCGTTGCGACGGTGGCTTTTTCAGCGGCCTGGTCGTCGGGCGGTTGCTGTGCGCCACTTTGCGGCGTGGGCAGAGGCTGCTGTGTACCGGCTGCCTTGGCAGGAAGCTTGCCGGCTGTGGCGGCAAGCAGCAGGGTGTTCACGGTCTCGGCGTCGTCCGCGAGCGGACCGGATGGCGGGGAAAATCCCGTGCGGATTTCTTTCTGCTCCGGCTTCATCGTCTCCCGATGCGGAAGGGCGGGGCGGGCTTCGCCCGTTTCGGCGCGGGGCGGATTTGCCGGGCGGACCTCGGCCGATACTTCCTTCGTCACGCTGCCGGTTTGTGGCGGAAGCGGACGTGCCGCGTTTTCGGCTCTTCCATCCGGCTTTGCGGCATTGGTCGGCATCTCAAGTGTGTCGGCAGGCGGAGTGGAAGGCGCAGGCCGGGGGTCCAGTTGCGCCGTTAGCGCCGCCACCGTTGCTTTCATTGCTGCGCCGCTGAGGGAGAGCGGCCCGATGAGCAGCGGCAGGAACCGGCTGACGGTGGCGGAATTTGCCGCCTGCGCTGTCGCGGCCGGAGACGGGCGAGCTTCCGCATTCTGGCTCTGCGCGTTCTGCTGTTTCGGCTGGGCCGATTGCGCGGGCGCGGGATTGGAGGAATTGTTCTGCTGATAGGAGGAAATCACCGCCTTCGCCGCAAGATCCATTCCCCTGTAACGGGAAAGCTCGACCAGTAGCGCGAGGCGGGCGGCATCCGGTCCGGTCGGCTGTTTCAGGATTTCGGCGAGCATCGAAAGGGTCAGACCCTGCAGGGCCTTGCCGACCTGCTGTTCCAACGCCAGGCGTTGTGACGCCGGCAGGGTGCGGAGCGCTTCCGTCAGCCGCGTCACATAGGTCTCTATGGCCTCGCCATCCCGCCGCGGCAGGTTCATCAGCTTGCCGAGCGCTTCCGCGAGAATAGCGGTGCTGCGCGAGAGCTGAAACTCACTGGTAAGGGAGGCGATTGCCGCACGGGCAAAAAGGCTGCTGTTTTCAGGGGCGGGGGTGCTCGGCAATGGCGGTGCGATCTCTTTCACCTGCTCGCGCGGTGTCAGTGAAACCGTGGCTCCATAGGCGGCGTCGGTTGCCGCAATTTTCGCGACAGGCGGTAACATGCTGCGCTCCGTTTCTATCGGTGACCGCCGCTGGCGGCGAAAGGGCCAATCCCCATTGGCTCTGTGATCCGCATCTGGCTTGAATGTTGAAAAAATCGCCGCGCCGGTGATGGACAGGTGTCATCTCGCCCGCTCATGCGGGAGCGCCGTATACGCCTCTGGCCGCAATGCCGGTTGCAGCGCATACAGAATCATCAAGCTCAATCTTGGCTTGCAGATATTAAGATTTGGCTAACCAACGAATTGGCGTCCGTTAGGGAGAAACGCCGATGAACATCCGGTAAAGGCCGTTATCGTCGGAATTGACAGAGGAAATATGGTCGGGATCGCTGGGTGCCGTCTCAAAAGCTTCCGGCGGCATGGCGTCGAGCCAGCTTGCCTTGGGAAGTCTTCTTTCGGGTTGAGCGTTCGCGGGGTCGATGGGGCTGGCTTCCTCAGCGGGCGCGGTGAAGGCCGCATCATCGGGGACGAGCGGCGGGGCGGCCATGGATAGCAGCGCCTGCGCGGCATTAGGCTCTGTGTCGTAAGCGGCGCTGCCAGCCAGGCCGGAAATATCGGTCATGTCTGAACTCACATCATGTTTTGTTCAAGGGAATGATCGGGAGCGGCAGTCATGCCGCCTTCTTCTTCAGCAGTTCATAAAGGCCATTGTCGTCGATCGAGATCGGCAAAATGGCTCTGCGGGCGTCTTCGACAAGCGCCTGCGCATCGAGCAGTTTTTGGCCGCCCGTTTCCGTCTCGGCCCGATTGCGGCCGGTGTCTGTCTCCGCGGGCACATTTTCGGTTTCCGCCGGGGCCTGCTCAGCGGGCGCAGCTGCAAGTACGGAGATCAGTGTCGTTTCCGATGACGTGTCGGCCGGCGCCTGCGGGTCGTCGCCTGCCGTTTTTTCGTCGCCGGAAGCTTCGATATGCTCCTTCACGACGTCCTGGAGCTCTTTAACGTCGTCAAGCTTGCCCTGCGCATCGCGGGCCTGAATATCCTGTTTCCTTTCGGCCTTCACTTCGGCATCGTTGATCTCGCCGATGCGTTCTTCACCACGTTCGGCCTGCAACTCTTCCTTGGTTTTGGGATCGGCGACGTCTTCCAGACGCTGGATGACCTTCAGGGTTTCACGCGTCATGAAACTGGCGCTCTGCGTCTGGTGGTTCAGCGCGTCCTTAACGGCGCGCGCCTCATCGCCATAGGGGTTGGCGATGGCGGCGATTATCTGCCGGGCGGAGACGCCGAGTTGTTTGATGCCGGTCGATTCTTCCAGATCGTCGACGTTTTTCGGCAGGGTCGCGCGCGCCGCCATGATGGCATTCGACATCTGCTCGCCGAAATCCTCTTCCGTGCCGGTCAGGCCTGCGCCCTTCGCAATGCGGGCGGCAAGCGCGGCCATGGGGGCGGTCTTGGCGTTGGCGCCGCTGTTCAGCACATCCACGACCTGCGCTTCCGAAACGCCAAAGGATATCAGGGAAATTTTCCTGGCATTTCCCAGTGCGTCGGATTTTTCGAACTGGGTCAGCGTAAGCGCGTCCTGGAGCCGGCTTGCGAAGGCAAAGCTCGATTCGTTTGCTTCCTGCGTGACGCCAAGCGCAGAAACAAACCGGGAGATGAGGGACAAGAAAGCGTCAGGATCGAGTTTCATGGCGCCGAAGAGATAGGCGCTTATCTTCTCGTTGGCGGCGCGCTGGCTTTCGTCCGGGAGGGGGTTTGTCTTGACCGCATCGTTCTTTTTGGTGCCGTTGGCCTTTTCCTGCTCTTCGCGCTGGCGTTCTTCGATGGTTTCAACCATCGAGCGCATGAGGTCGCTGACTGCAATGCCCGCCGTCCGCTGTAACGGAGTAATCATCTGGAAAATCCCCGGCCGCCCAAAGTTGCGGCCGAGAATAGGCAATTCTGGTAAATCAGTGCTTAAACGAAGCGGCAGAAGGCTCAGCTATGGGCGAAAATATCGGTTTCTTCCCAGCCGAGGAGATCGAGCTTCGCGCGGGTCGGCAGAAAGGCGAAACAGGCGTCGGCGTGGTCGAGGCGGCCGTCACGCACGAGACGCCCCTTCAGCTTGTCGCGCAGCGCGTGCAGGTGCAGCACGTCGGAGGCTGCATATTCGAGCTGGGCCGGCGACAGGGTCTCGGCAGCCCAGTCGGAAGATTGCTGGGCCTTGGAAATATCGACTTCCAGCATTTCCTTGAGATTATCCTTCAGCCCGTGCCGGTCGGTATAGGTGCGGGTCAGCCGCGAGGCGATCTTGGTGCAGAAGACCGGCGTGGTCGTCACGCCGAAGGTGTGGAACAAAACAGCGATATCGAAACGGCCATAGTGAAAGATCTTCTGGCGGGCGGGGTCGGCAAGCATCCGCACGAGGTTTGGCGCTTGCCTCTGGCCGGCGGCGATGCGAATGACGTCCGCGGTGCCGTCGCCCGGCGAAAGCTGAACGACGCAGAGGCGGTCGCGGCGCGGCACCAGTCCCAGCGTTTCCGTATCGATTGCGATGGCGCCGTTGTAACGCGCGGCATCTTCGGCGGAAATATCGCCTTCGTGGTAACGGATGGGTGCTGCCATGTCCTGCTCCAGAAATTCCAGTTTCCTGCTCCGGCTATAACGGAAAGAGCGGCGGGACGATACCGTTTTATCGGCTCGCCCAGCGCATCGCGCTCCACCGCCCTTGGTACTTGCCTTTGCGAAAGTCCCCGGGTTAGGGTCAGACATTCTTTCCTGACAAATCGCATGAATTCCTGATGACAAAGAAAATCTATCTCGCCGGACCGGAAGTCTTCCTGCCGAACGCGCGCGAAATGCTCGATCTCAAGGCCTCGCTGGCGCGGGAAGCCGGTTTCACGCCGCTTTCGCCGGGCGATCTGCAAATCCCGCCGGCGGATACCAGGGTCGGTCACGGCTGCAACATCAATGCCGTCGATGAGCGGATGATGCTGGAAGCGGATGCGGTGATCGCCAATCTCACGCCGTTTCGCGGCATCGCGGCCGATACGGGAACCAGCTATGAACTGGGTTTCATGTGCGCGCTGGGCAAGCCGGTCTTTGCCTATACCAATGTTGCGGCCAATCACTTCACCCGCATCAAGGCGCATTATGGCGGCGTCGCCACCCTGGATGAAACGGGCCGTTATCGCGGGCCGGACGGGCTGTCGATCGAGAATTTCGACATGGTCGACAATCTCATGCTGCATGGCGGGATTTTGCGGCGCGGCGGCGTCATCATCATTGGCGATGCTCCCGAAGAGGCCTTGTATACGGATCTCGAGGCCTACAGGCGCTGTCTCGCGGCGGCGGCCGAAAAGTTACTGACACCGATTGACCCTGAAAAAACGAATAGAGTGGAGGCATCATCATGAGCGGAACCATCCTCATCACCGGCGCGACATCCGGCTTCGGACAGGCCACGGCGCGGCGCTTCGTCAAGGAGGGCTGGAAGGTCATCGGTACGGGTCGGCGGGCGGAGCGGCTGGAGGCGCTTTCCGCTGAACTCGGCTCCGCCTTTCATGGCCTCGCCTTCGATATCACCGACGAGGAGGCGACTGGAAAGGCGCTGTCCGGGTTGCCGGAGGGCTTTCGGGATATCGACGTTCTCGTCAACAACGCCGGTCTGGCACTCGGCACCGCGCCCGCACCGCAGGTGCCCTTGAAAGACTGGCAGACCATGGTGGACACCAACATCACCGGTCTCCTCAACGTCACCCATCATCTGTTGCCGACGCTGATCGGGCGCAAGGGTATTGTCGTCAACCTCTCGTCAGTGGCGGCACATTACCCCTATACGGGCGGCAATGTGTATGGCGGCACCAAAGCGTTCCTGCGGCAGTTTTCGCTTGGCCTGCGTTCCGACCTGCATGGCAAGGGCGTGCGGGTGACATCCATCGAGCCCGGCATGTGCGAAACGGAATTTACGCTGGTGCGCACCGGCGGCAATCAGGAAGCCTCGGACAATCTCTACAAGGGCGTCAATCCGATCACGGCGGACGATATTGCCAACACCATTCACTGGGTCGCCTCGCAGCCCAAGCACATCAACATCAACAGCCTCGAACTCATGCCGGTCAACCAGTCCTTCGCCGGTTTCCAGGTCTATCGGGAAAGCTGATTTTCCCACGATTCCGGGGAGTGCTGAAAAACCGGGCAGGAATTGCAGAGCTATGCAGAAATGCAATGCTGCATTGCGAGACTTGCTCTGTTAAAAATCACGGATACCGCTATATTCAAATCATCGAAGCGACGCACTCCTCCTCCCAGCGTCGCTCGATGTGGATCGGTGGTACTCCTCCTCCCAATCGCCGATCAAGTTTGAAGCCTGCCGCACCTCCTCCCGCGGCAGGCTTTTTCCTTTTTGGGCGTGTTTTCCTTGAATATTTTTGGCTGACGGCTTCCTGCGCGCTGGCTCAGTGCCGAGGGCGAGCCGTGATCGCCCTTGGATTTCCAGGGGATTTTGAATTTCTCCGTCAAGGCAACGCGTGTTGAAATCAGGCGTGCGTCGATCACATTTCCGTTATGTCTAGATAAATTTGCACAGTTTTGTCGTGGTGCGCCCGGCCGGGCCATTGCTTAGCCCCCGCCCTGTGTTTAAGCATGTGCAAAAGAACGCTTGGGAGGTTGCCGGCACGCCTGTGTCTGCGGCCCGAAAGCGGCGGGGAGAGAATGGCAGACTTTCTAGAGACGCTGAAGCGGTTTCAGCCGATCGCGGTTTCATCGATCGCTGAAGACGAGCTCGGGTTGCGGCTACGCGGCCTGCAGGCGCGAATGATCCAGCAAAATATCAAGGCGGTCTGGCTCGATGCATCATCGTCGCTGACCTATTATACCGGCCTGTCGCTTGGTCTTTCCGAGCGCATTCATGGCGCCCTGGTGCCGTCGGAAGGCCCTCCGGTCTATGTCAGTCCGACCTTCGAGGAGCCGAAGCTTCAGACGCTCATCCGCATTCCGGGTGAGGTTGCCGTCTGGGAAGAGGATGAAAGCCCCTTCGACCTGATGGCAAGGCGCATTGAGGCGCTGGCCTGTCCCGGTCATCTTGTTGCCATCGATCCCGCCACCCCCTTTGTCTTCGCATCGGCCCTCATGCAACGTCTGGAAGGCCGCATCATTTCCGCCCAGCCGATGATCGTCGCCCAGCGGCAGGTCAAATCCGCAGCCGAGATCGCCATCATCCAGACGGCGATGGACGCGAGCTACCGCGTGCAGAAGGCCGTTTTCGAAGGGCTGCGTCCCGGCGTTTCCACCACGGAAGTCGCCGATTTCGTCAACGCGGCGCATATTGCCCTTGGCCTGAAGCCGCTATTCGTGGCCGTCCAGTTCGGCGAGGCGACGGCCTATCCGCATGGCGTGCCCCATGCGCAGACGCTCAGCGAAGGCGATATGGTGCTGGTCGATCTCGGCGGCATTCTTCACGGTTATCGTTCCGATATCACCCGCACCTATGTCTTCGGCAAACCGACGGAACGGCAGCGTTTCCTCTGGAACGCCGAGCGCGACGCGCAGGCGGCGGCATTTGCCGCAGCCCAAGTCGGCGCTGCCTGTTCGGATGTGGACAGGGCCGCGCGCGAGAGCCTGAAAGCGGCCGGTTTCGGCCCGGATTATCAGCTTCCCGGCCTGCCGCACCGCACTGGCCACGGGCTTGGGCTGGATATTCACGAAGAACCCTATATCGTTGCAGGAAACACCACGGCGCTTAAGCCGGGCATGTGTTTTTCCATCGAGCCGATGCTGTGCGTTTATGGCGAATGCGGCGTCCGTCTCGAAGACATAGCCTATATGACGGAGGCGGGACCGCTCTGGTTCTGCCCGCCGGAGAAGAACCTCGACCGGTTGTTTCAGCCGGTCGCCGGGTAATTGGTCGGGAGGCAAAGGACCGAACGGCGACATGGGGCTCCCGCGTCGCTGCTGACCAGAAGAGGTAGGCCCCCGGACGGGGCCGCAGGAACTCAGAAAAAGAGGGAAAGGACCACCAGATGAAAACGCTGACCCGCAGTTTGCTTATCGCCTCTGCGATTGCGATCACTTCCGCCATGCCCGCCATGGCGAAGACCTTCGTTTATTGCTCCGAGGCATCGCCGGAAGGCTTCGATCCGTCGCCCTACACCGCCGGCGGCACCTTCGACGCTTCCGCGCATCCGGTCTACAACCGCCTGACCGAGTTCAAGAAGGGCACGACCGAAGTTGAGCCCGGCCTTGCCGAAAAATGGGAAGTTTCGAGCGACGGTCTGGAATATACCTTCCACCTGCGCAAGGGCGTGAAGTGGCACTCCAACGAAAAGTTCACGCCGAGCCGCGAATTCAACGCCGATGACGTGATCTTCAGCTACGACCGCCAGCGCGATGCTAAGAACCCGTGGAACCAGTATATCGCAGGCATCACCTACGAATATTTCAACTCCATGGAAATGCCGTCGCTGATCAAGGACATCGTCAAGGTCGACGATTACACCGTCAAGTTCGTGCTGACGCGTCCGGAAGCGCCGTTCCTCGCCAATATCGCCATGCCTTTCGCCTCCATCGTGTCGAAGGAATATGCCGATACGCTGGAAAAGGCCGGCACCAAGGAAGACTTCAACAACCTGCCGATTGGCACCGGCCCGTTCAAGTTCGTCGCCTATCAGAAGGACGCGGTCATCCGCTACCAGAAGAATGCCGACTATTGGGGTGAAGCTCCGAAGATCGACGACCTGATCTTCGCGATCACGCCTGACGCCGCCGTTCGCCTGCAGAAGCTGAAGGCTGGCGAATGCCACCTGATGCCATACCCGGCTCCGGCTGATCTGGCGACCATCCGCGCCGACAAGAACCTGAAGCTCGATGAGCAGCCGGGTCTGAACGTCGCTTACTTCGCCTACAACACGACCGTTGCGCCTTTCGACAAGCCGGAAGTCCGCAAGGCGCTGAACATGGCGATGAACAAGCAGGCGATCATCGACGCCGTGTTCCAGGGCGCCGGTCAGGTTGCCAAGAACCCGATCCCGCCGACCATGTGGTCCTATAACGACAGCATCAAGGACGATGCGTACGATCCGGAAGCGGCCAAAAAGGCTCTCGAAGCCGCTGGCGTCAAGGATCTGTCGATGAAGATCTGGGCAATGCCGGTTCAGCGTCCTTACATGCCGAACGCGCGCCGCACCGCCGAACTCATCCAGGCGGATTTCGCCAAGGTTGGCGTCAAGGCCGAGATCGTCTCCTATGAATGGGGTGAATATCTCAAGAAGTCGACGGAAGTGAACCGCGACGGCGCCGTCATCCTCGGCTGGACCGGTGACAACGGTGACCCTGATAACTTCATGGGCGTTCTGCTCTCCTGCGCTTCGGCAGGCGAAGGCGGCACAAACCGTGCGCAGTGGTGCAACAAGGAGTTCTCCGACCTGATTTCCAAGGCGAAGCAGGCGACTGACGTTGCCGAGCGCACCAAGCTTTACGAACAGGCGCAGGTGATCTTCAAGGAACAGGCTCCGTGGGCGACGCTTGCGCATTCCACGCAGTTCGTTCCCATGTCCGCCAAGGTCTCCGGCTTCACCATGAGCCCGCTTGGCGACTTCACCTTCGAAAACGTCGACATCGCGGAATAATCCCAAACAACGGACGCGCGGAAGGACCCTGTTCTTCCGCGCGTCTTTTCAGGAAAAAGCCATGATCCGGTTCATTCTCGGCAAACTTCTCTATCTCGTTCCGACATTTCTCGGGATCACTTTTGTCGCCTTCTCCTTCGTGCGCGTCCTGCCGGGAGATCCCGTGCTGCTGATGGCGGGCGAACGCGGCATTTCACCCGAACGGCATGCGCAGCTTGCCGAACAACTCGGTTTCAGCCAGCCCATCTGGCAACAATATCTTCATTTTCTCGGACGGTTGCTTCAGGGCGATCTCGGCAATTCGCTGGTTACCAAGAAGCCGGTTCTGACCGAGTTCCTGTCGCTCTTCCCCGCGACGGTCGAGCTTGGTCTCGTCGCCATCATCATCGCAACCTTGATCGGCGTGCCGGTCGGCGTCATCGCTGCCATCCGTCGCGGTTCCTGGTTCGACCAGATTTCCATGACGACCGCGCTTGTCGGCTTCTCCATGCCGATCTTCTGGTGGGGACTGCTGCTGATCATCATGTTCTCCGGCATTCTTCAATGGACGCCGGTGTCGGGCCGCATTTCGCTGATGTATTTCTTCCCCTCCGTCACCGGTTTCATGCTGATCGACAGTCTGATTTCGGGCCAGAAGGGCGCCTTCGTGTCGGCCTTTTCGCATCTTATCCTGCCCTCCGTCGTGCTCGCCACCATTCCGCTGGCGGTGATTGCGCGCCAGACGCGCTCGGCCATGCTGGAAGTCATGGGTGAGGACTATGTGCGCACCGCCCGCGCCAAGGGCATGTCTCCAGCCCGTGTCGTCGGCATCCATGCGCTGCGCAACGCCATGATCCCGGTCATCACCACCATCGGCCTGCAGATCGGCGTGCTGATGGCGGGCGCCATCCTGACCGAAACCATCTTTTCCTGGCCGGGCATCGGCAAGTGGATGATCGATTCCATCTCGCGCCGCGACTATCCTGTCGTGCAGAGCGGCTTGCTCCTGATTGCGGGTCTGGTGATGATCGTCAACCTGCTCGTCGATCTGACCTATGGCCTCATCAATCCGAGGATCCGTCACAAATGACCGATGTGACCACCACTCCCGGCGTCCGTCTTTCGGACGCCGCCATCCGCCGCCGGATGCTTGCCGATTTCTGGTTCTATTTCCGCCAGAACCGCGGCGCCGTCATCGGGCTTGCCGTCTTCATCCTGCTTGTGCTGGTGGCGATCTTCGCGCCCATCCTGGCCCCGCATGATCCAACACAACAATATCGCGATGCGCTGCTCGTGCCGCCGGTCTGGCAGGAAGGCGGTCGTGCCGCCTTCTTCTTCGGCACCGACGCGGTGGGCCGCGACATGCTGTCCCGCCTGATCTATGGTGCGCAATATTCGCTGTTCATCGGCATCGTCGTCGTCTCCATCGCCCTTGTCGGCGGCATCGTCATCGGTCTTGTCGCCGGTTTCTTCGGCGGCTGGGTGGACACCGTCATCATGCGCGTCATGGACGTCATTCTGGCGTTTCCGTCGCTGCTTCTGGCGCTGGTGCTGGTTGCGGTCCTCGGGCCGGGTCTCACCAATGCCATGATCGCGATCGCCATCGTCTACCAACCGCATTTTGCGCGTCTGACGCGTGCGGCCGTCATGACTGAGTTGAGACGAGAATATGTCACCGCCGCCCGCGTGGCCGGTGCCGGCAATTTCCGGCTGATGTTCAAGACCATCCTGCCGAACTGCCTTGCACCGCTGATCGTTCAGGCGACGCTCTCCTTCTCGTCCGCGGTTCTCGATGCCGCCGCTCTCGGCTTCCTCGGCATGGGCGCGCAGCCGCCCGCCTCCGAATGGGGAACGATGCTGGCGGAAGCGCGCGAGTTCATCCTGCGCGCCTGGTGGGTCGTGACCCTTCCGGGCCTGACGATCCTGATCTCGGTGCTCGCCATCAACCTCATGGGTGACGGCCTGCGCGATGCGCTCGATCCCAAACTGAAGCGGAGCTGAGCAATGAGCCTGCTGAAAATCAAAAACCTCACCGTCAAATTCGCCACCGCCACCGGCGCCTTCACGGCCGTCAACGGCATCGATGTCTCCGTCGACAAACACGAGGTGCTGGCCATCGTCGGCGAGTCCGGTTCCGGCAAGTCGGTATCGATGCTCGCCGTCATGGGGCTTCTGCCCGATACGGCGACGATTACTGCCGATGAGATGACCTTCGACGGCAAGAACCTGTTGGCCATGTCGCCGCAGGAGCGCCGCAGGCTGATCGGCCGCGAGATCACCATGATCTTCCAGGAGCCCATCGCCTCGCTCAACCCGTCCTTCACGGTCGGTTTCCAGATCGAGGAGGTTCTGCGCCTCAATCTCGGCATGAGCGGCGCTGCCGCGCGCGCCCGCGCCCTTGAACTGTTCCGGGCTGTCGGTATTCCCGAGCCGGAAACCAAGCTCAAGGCCTATCCGCACCAGATGTCCGGCGGCCAGTGCCAGCGCGTGATGATCGCGATTGCGATCGCCTCCAAGCCGCGCCTGCTGATCGCCGACGAGCCGACCACCGCCCTTGATGTGACGATCCAGAAGCAGATCCTCGATCTGCTGATGAATCTGCAGGAAGAATACGGCATGGCGCTGATTCTCATCACCCATGACATGGGCGTCGTGGCGGAAACCGCCGACCGCGTCGTGGTACAATATAAGGGCCGCAAGATGGAGGAGGCGGATGTCTTGAGCCTGTTCGAAGCCCCGCAGCACCCCTATACCAAGGCACTGCTTTCGGCCCTGCCGGAAAATGCCACCGGCGACCGTTTGCCCACGGTTTCCGATTTCTTCGGCAAGGAGGGCGTTCAATGAGTATCGTTGTCGAAGGCAAGGGCATTACCCGCGACTATCACGTTCCCGGCGGCATGTTCGGCGGCGCCAAGACGGTGCAGGCCCTGAAGGGCATCGACTTTACCGTCGAGCGCGGCAAGACGCTCGCCATCGTCGGTGAATCCGGCTCCGGTAAATCGACGCTGGCCCGCATCATCGCGCTGATCGATCCGGCATCCGGCGGCGAACTCAAGATTGAAGGCAAGCCGGTTGACATCGCCAGACGCCGTCCCGATACGGAGATGCGCTCCAAGGTGCAGATGGTGTTCCAGAACCCCTATGGCAGCCTCAATCCGCGCCAGAAGGTGGGTGACGTCCTGATGGAGCCGCTGGTCATCAATACCAAGATGCCGGCTTCCGAGCGACGCGAGCGGGCCGAAGCCATGCTGGTGAAGGTCGGTCTCGGTCCTGAACATTTCAACCGTTATCCGCACATGTTCTCCGGCGGCCAGCGCCAGCGCATCGCCATTGCGCGCGCACTGATGCTGAACCCGGCGCTGCTGGTGCTGGATGAGCCGGTCTCCGCGCTCGATCTTTCGGTGCAGGCGCAGGTGCTGAACCTTCTCGCCGACCTTCAGGAAGAATTCGAGTTGACCTATGTTTTCGTCAGCCACGATCTTTCGGTGGTGCGTTACATCGCCGACGATGTGATGGTCATTTCGAAGGGTGTGGCGGTGGAGCAGGGCACGCGCGAGGAACTCTTCGCCGATCCGAAGCACCCCTATACCCGCCAGCTTTTCGCCGCGACGCCGATCACGGATGTCGATGCCATCCGCGCCCGCGTGGAACGCCGCAAGGCGGCACGGCTGGCAGCGACGGCCTGAAGGCTGACGACCGAGGTTAAGAACAGGCCGGATTTCCGGCCTGTTCTTTTTTCAGGACTTCAGGAAACGCTCGATTGCCGCAAGCGCGCCCTGTTCGCGAATGTCGCGATAGGCGGCTTTCAGCGCTAGGACGAAGGTTTCGTTCCTGGGCAGGTCGCTGCCAAATGTGCGCTCGAAAGTCAAAAATCGGTCGACGACTGCATCCGGCGTCATTGCCAGTTGATCCGGCGCATCCCACTCCTTGAAAGCGGGATCGAGAATGGTGATCGGCTGCCCCTTTTCATTCTTGTCCGCGCAGGACCTGATCCAGAGCGCGACGGCGAAAATGACCGCCCGGCTTTCAGCCTTCTCCGCAAGCAATTCGCGCAAGGGGCCAAGAATGCGCAGCGGCACTTTCTGCGACGCATCGGAGGCGATCTGCATGGTCTTGTGCTGCAATGAGGGGTTGGCGAAACGCTCCCGCAGGCCGTCTGCGAATTCCGCCCCGTCGACGGCGGGGTCGAGCGTCCGTTCGGTCTCGCGCCAATAGGCATCGATGAAATCGCGCACGGGCTTTTCATCCCATGCATCCGCCACCGTCGCAAGGCCGGCAATCTGGCCGATGGCGGCGATGGCACTGTGGGAGCCATTCAGTATTCTGAGCTTCATATGCTCGTATGGCTCGACATTGCCGACGAATTCCACGCCCGATTTCTCGAGCGCCGGCCTTCCATGCGGAAAACGGTCTTCAATGACGAAACGGAAATAGGGTTCGGCCACCACCGGCCAGGCGTCGCTGAGGCCGAGTGCGGTCGAAATCGCCTCGCGATCGGCATCCGTGGTGGCGGGAACGATCCGGTCCACCATCGAGCAGGGGCAGGCAATATTGGTTCTAATGAAGGATGCCAGTTCCGGATCGGTCAATTCCGCAAACTCCAGCAGAAGCTTTTGCAGCACATGGCCGTTGGCGGGCAGGTTGTCGCAGGAAAGGAGCGTCAGGGGCCGGGAACCCTCTTTACGCCTGCGCCGTGTGGCCGCAAGGATGAAGCCGAAGATGGAGCGCGGCCGCTCCTGGTTTTCGAGATCATGGACGATATCGGGATGATCGCGCAGCAGGCTGCGGGAGGCGAGATTGGTCAGGTAACCTTTTTCCGTCACGGTCAGGGTGACGATGAGGACGCGCGGATCGGCCATCCGCTCCAACAGCCGTTCAGGCTCTGCCGGCGCGACGATGGTTTCGAGAATAGAACCGATCACGCGCATGCGCTCGCTCTCACCGTCACGCAGGCAAAAGGTGTAGAGATTATCCTGCGGCTCGATGGCGTCGCGCGTATCAGGGCTGCGCAGCGATGCCGCGACGATGCCCCATCGGGTTTCGCCGCGATTAAGGCAATCGTCGATGAAAACCGCCTGATGCGCCCGATGAAAGGCTCCGACGCCGAGGTGGACGATGCCGGGCGTGACGCTTTGACGGTCATAGGCGGGTGTCGTGACGGATTGCGCCAGGCGGGGCAGGGTTGCAGCGGAAAGCCGATCTGTCATCGATGCAAAATCCCCATGCGGAACGGGGCGGTTGTGGCTTGCGCCGCTCTCGTTGCGGCATCCGGCTTGTGGCGCATCATGTCGGTTCCTCCCCTTACATGCGGAATGATCAGGCGCCGGCCTCTTTGAGCAGCCGGACCTGGCGCAGCGTATTCTGGCGGCTGCGCTCGAGATGCCGCCACAGGGCATCGACGATCTGGGCCTTGCTGCCGGCGGAGATGGCATCGGCGATATTCTGGTGCTCCTCAACCGAGCGGGCGTAATCGCCGAGGATAGAGACGAAAACCGTGTGGGTCTGGTCGAGAATGCGATCATGCGAGCCGGAAATGACCGGAATGCGCGCCGCCGACACAAGGGTCGCATGGAAGCTGCGGTCGTAAAAAAGCGCTTTCGACAATTCGTCGAGCGTCGAGCCTTTGGCGAATTCGCGATGTTTCGCAAGGCTTTCCAGAAGCTCCGCGTGCAGGGCTCCATCCAGTTGCCCGGCATCGAAGGCCACTTCCACCGCACCTTTTTCGAGCAGCATTCTGGCGGCGTAAAGTTCCTCCACATCCTCCACGGTGAAATCGCGAACCACCATGCCGCGCCGGGAGGAATTGACCACCAGCCCATCGGCCTCGAGTTTCAGGCACGCTTCCTTGACCGGCGTGGGGCTGATGCCGAGATCGGCGGCAAGCTCGTTCGGGAGCAGGCGTTCGCCGCCGCGCAATCTGCCGCTGACAATGCGCGCGCGCAGTTCCTGATGCGCCTGTTCGGCGAGCGTGACTTTGACCAGCGAGTTCATGGCGGCATCATCGCCCAGCTTTGCAGAACTGGCAATGGTAGAATATTAAAAATAAAAAATTTTTTATTTTACAAAGGCCATTTTTGCTTTAGCTCTATCCGTCATTGGAAGCCGGCTGCTGGAGGAGGGCGGTCTGGCAATTTCCCGAAAGCCATCTTCGCGGCCCGTGGTCGCGGCGCGCGGCGTCTATTCCTCCCCGGAAGCGATCAAGCATCGAGGAGTGACCGATCATGAGAATTACCGCTGTCGAACCTTTCATCCTGCACCTGCCGCTGACATCGGAGTCCATTTCCGATTCCACCCATAGCATCACCCATTGGGGCGTCGTCGGTGCAAAGATCACCACCAGCGATGGCCTTGAGGGCTATGGTTTTACCGGCACCCACGCGCATCTGCCGTCGGACAGGCTGATCACATCCTGCATCAGCGATTGTTACGCGCCCTTGCTGGTGGGGGAGGATGCGTCGGAGCATTCGAGGCTCTGGACGAAATTGGCCCGTTATCCGGCTCTACAATGGGTCGGCAGGGCGGGCATCACCCATCTGGCGCTGGCGGCAGTGGACGTTGCGCTCTGGGACCTGAAGGCGAAAAAGGCGGGCGTGCCGCTCTGGCACTATCTCGGCGGCGCGCGCACGGCGGCGGTGGAGGCTTATAATACCGATATCGGCTGGCTTTCCTTCGCGCTGGAAGATTTGCTGGCGGGCAGCGCAAGGGCGGTGGAGGAAGACGGTTTCACCCGCCTGAAGATCAAGGTCGGGCATGACGATCCGAATATCGACATTGCCCGCCTTGCGGCCGTGCGCAAGCGTGTCGGTTCGTCCATCCGCATCGCCATCGACGGCAACGGCAAGTGGGATCTGCCGACCTGCCTGCGTTTCTGCGCGGCGGCGAAGGATCTGGACATTTACTGGTTCGAGGAGCCGCTCTGGTATGACGATGTGACGAGCCATGCGCGGCTGGCGCGCAATACATCCATTCCGATTGCGCTCGGGGAGCAGCTCTACACGGTGGATGCGTTCCGCTCATTCATCGATGCGGGTGCGGTCGCCTATGTCCAGCCGGATGTGACCCGGCTCGGCGGCATCACCGAATATATTCAGGTCGCCGATCTGGCGCTTGCCCATCGCCTGCCCGTTGTGCCGCATGCCGGCGAGATGAGCCAGGTGCATGTGCATCTGAGCTACTGGCACCCGGCCTCGACTGTTCTCGAATATATTCCGTGGATCAAGGATCATTTCGAAGAGCCGATCCATGTGCGGGACGGTGTTTACAAACGTCCGGAGCGCCCCGGCGCTAGCACCACGCCGCTAGCGGAAAGCTTCGCCCGCTACGGCAAGGCGGTGAAATAAAAGGGCGGCGCATAAAATGCGCCGCCCTCATTTCCAAGCGTGCCGTTAGCGCCAGCCGAGGGCCGGTGCTACCTGCTTGAGGATCGTTTCGATCACATGGGCGTTGTAATCGACGCCCAGCTGGTTCGGCACCGTCAGGAGCAGCGTGTCGGCCTCGGCGATGGCTTCATCTGCCTTCAGCTGTTCGATCAGCTTTTCCGGCTCGGCGGCATAGCTGCGCCCGAAGATCGCGCGCGTCTTGTCGTCTATATAACCGATCTTGTCGTCGCCTTCGTTGCCGTAACCGAAATAGGACCGGTCGCGGTCGTTGACGAGCGCGAAGATGCTGCGGCTGACCGATACACGCGGCTCGCGGTTATGGCCTGCTTCCTTCCAGGCTTCCCGGAAGGTGCGGATCTGCTGCGCCTGCTGGACATGGAAAGGTTCGCCCGTTTCATCCGTCTTCAGGGTGGAGCTTTGCAGGTTCATGCCAAGCTCTGCCGCCCAGACCGCCGTCGCATTGGAGCTTGAGCCCCACCAGATGCGCTCGCGCAGCCCTTCGGAATGCGGCTCTAGCCGCAGAAGGCCGGGCGGGTTGGGGAACATCGGGCGCGGGTTCGGCTCAGCGAAACCTTCGCCCTTCAGAAGCTCGAGGAAGACTTCGGTGTGCTGGCGCGCCATGTCTTCTTCGCTTTGGCCCTCGGCCGGGCGGTAACCGAAATAACGCCAACCATCAATCACCTGCTCGGGCGAGCCGCGGCTGATGCCGAGCTGCAGGCGCCCGCCGGCGATGAGATCGGCCGAACCGGCGTCCTCCGCCATGTAGAACGGGTTTTCATAGCGCATGTCGATGACGCCGGTGCCGATCTCGATCTTCTTCGTGCGCGCGCCGACGGCGGCCAGCAGCGGAAAGGGTGAGGCAAGCTGGCGGGCGAAATGGTGCACGCGGAAATAGGCGCCGTCAGCGCCCAGTTCTTCCGCAGCCACGGCAAGGTCTATCGATTGCAGCAGCGTGTCCGCAGCCGAGCGGGTTTGCGACTGGGGCGAGGGCGTCCAGTGGCCGAAGGACAGGAATCCGATCTTTTTCATGATGACCTTCCAGATGTCGGAGGATGCCGGCTTTGCCAGCCAGCTTTGTTGTTGTCAGTCATATAAGCAGTTGGGCGCGTTCTCCAATTCGCCACCGGTAGACACGGTGTCGCCGAAATGTGAACGATGCCGCTCAAGCGGTCGTCTTTCGATCGAGCACGAAGAGATTTTGGTGGGCGCGGGCGGTGGTGAGAATGAAATCCATAAGCGAGCGCACCCGCGGCACGTTGGCAAGGTCCTGGTGGCTCGTCAGCCAATAGCCTCGACGCAGCTCCACTTCACCGGAAAGCACCATTTGCAGATCCGGAAAGCGGGCGGCGATGAAATTCGGCAAAATGCACAGCCCTCTGCCGCTTAGCGTTGCGGTCAGCTGCGCAAAAATGCTCGAGGACTGGAAACTCGGCCGCAGACCGGGCAGCACGTCACGCATATAATCGAGGCCCGGTGAGAAGATCAGGTCCTGCACGTAGCCGATGAAGAAGTGGTCGAGCAGGTCCTCGCGCTTTACAATTTTCGGCCGCCCGGCGAGATAGGAACGCGAGGCATAGATATGCAGCGTGTAATCGATGATCTGTTCATTGATGTAAGGACCGGCCTTTGGCGGATCGAGCGTTACCGCCACATCCGCCTCTTTTTTGGACAGCGCCATGATCTGCTGGATCGTCACCATCTCCACCATGATGTGGGGATGGGTGACGGCGAAGTCTTTCAGCCTCTCCACGAAGAAAAAATTGGAAAAACCTTCAGGCGCGCTAAGGCGCACCACGCCGCGCAGCAAGCTGCCGCTTTCGGAAATGTCCGATTGCAGCCTTTCCGCTTCAGCCTCTATGCGCTCGACGGTATCGACCAGCCGCCGCCCGACGGTCGTAAGTTCATAACCGCGCGGATTGCGCTCGAACAGCTTGGTTTTCAGGGAAAATTCCAGCCGGTCGATATGGCGGGAGACGGTGGCGTGGCTGGTGCGCAGGCTTCGGGCGGCCGATGAGAGCTGCCCGGTGCGGGCCACGGCCAGAAAATATTGTAGGTCGTCCCAGGTGAAAGGGGTGGCCATATTCGTCTCCCATCAAAAGTTCTGTTCAAAAATGAACAGTTCCTGTTCGCAATTTGATGATGCCCCGCTCTTGTGTCAACGGCCGAATTCGAGAAGTCTAGGCTCAGGATGCATCGCTTTGAGGAGGGCGGTGTGACCGTTCAGGTGCAATGGTTTCGTTCACCGTTGCACAGACAATCTGAGGCTCGCAATCATCTCTGGGAGGAGAAGTCATGCGCAAGAGTATCGTTTTATCCACGGCCATGGTGCTGGCCGCTGGCACCGCCGCTTATGCCGCCGAGATTTCGGACGGCAAGGTCAAGATCGGCATTTTGAACGACCAGTCGGGCGTCTACGCCAATTTCGGCGGCAAATACTCTTATGAGGCCGCGAAGATGGCGGTTGAGGATTTTGGCGGCAAGGTGCTCGACGCGCCGGTGGAAGTGGTGACCGCCGATCATCAGAACAAGGCGGATGTCGCCTCCAATATCGCCCGCCAATGGTATGATACCGAACAGGTCGATTCGATCATGGAACTGACCTCGTCGTCGGTGGGTCTGGCTGTGCAGGCGCTGTCGAAGGACAAGAAGAAGATCACCATCAATACGGGTGCGGCAACCACCGAACTGACCGGCAAGCAGTGCAGCCCCTATGGTTTCCACTGGGCCTATGACACCTATTCGCTGGCGGTCGGCACCGGCGGTGCGCTCGTCAAGCAGGGCGGCGACAGCTGGTTCTTCCTGACCGCCGATTATGCCTTCGGTTATTCGCTGGAAGAAAACACCGGCAATTTCGTCAAGGCCAATGGCGGTAAGGTGCTGGGTTCCGTGCGCCATCCGCTCGCCACGACGGATTACTCTTCCTTCCTTTTGCAGGCGCAGTCCTCGGGCGCGAAGGTTATCGGTCTTGCCAATGCCGGTCTCGATACCTCCAACGCCATCAAGCAGGCGGCCGAGTTCGGCATCGTCGCCGGTGGCCAGCGGCTCGCGGCGCTTCTCTTCACACTCGCCGAAGTTCACGGCCTCGGTCTCGAAGCGGCTCAAGGGTTGACGCTGACGGAAGGTTTTTACTGGGATCGCGACGATGAATCGCGCAAATTCGGCGAACGCTTCAAGGAGCGCACCGGCGCCATGCCGAACATGGTCCATGCCGGCACCTATTCCGCCGTGCTGCACTACCTGAAGGCCATCGAAAAGGCCGGCACCGACGATGCCGATGCCGTTGCAAAGGCCATGAAGGAAATGCCGGTCAATGACGTCTTCGCCAAGGATGGCCAGGTCGCCGCCAACGGCCGCATGATTCACGACATGTATCTCATGGAAGTGAAGAAGCCGGACGAAAGCAAGCAGCCCTTTGATTATTACAAGGTGCTGGCCACCATTCCCGGCAAGGAAGCCTTCATGGACCCCGCAAAAAGCGGTTGCCCGCTGGTAACGCAGTAAAGAAGAATAAAAAGGGGAAAGCTTGATGATGATCGCTCCCGCCCCCGCCGGGCAGGCCGAACCTCGCGTCGTTCTTTCGGCGCGTGGTCTCTCCAAGACCTTCGGCGCATTCGCGGCCGTGAAAAACGTCGATCTCGACGTCCACCATGCCCGCGTGCATGCGCTGATCGGTCCGAACGGCGCCGGCAAAACAACGGTCTTTAATCTATTGACCAAGTTTCTCCAGCCGACGGGCGGGGCGATCACCTTCATGGGAACGGATATAACAAGGACGCCGCCGGACAAGGTGGCGCGTCTCGGCCTCGTCAGGTCTTTCCAGATATCGGCGGTGTTTCCGCATCTGACGGTTCTGGAAAATGTGCGGGTGGCGTTGCAGCGGCCGAATGGCCTTGCAACGCAGTTCTGGCTGCCGCTCTCCTCACTCGACAGGCTGAACGCCCGCGCCGAGGAACTGATCGCCACGGTCGGCCTCACACGGGAAAAACATGCGCTTGCGGCCGATCTTTCTTACGGCCGCAAGCGGGTTCTCGAAATCGCCACCACGCTGGCGCTCGATCCGAAGGTTCTGCTGCTCGATGAGCCGATGGCCGGCATGGGCGGGGAAGATGTCTCCCATGTGGCCGAACTCATCCGGGAGGTGGCCAAGACTCGCGCGGTGCTGATGGTGGAACATAATCTGAAAGTCGTGGCGGATATCTGCCATCAGGTCACGGTGTTGCAGCGCGGCGAAATTCTGGCGGAGAGTGATTATGCCACCGTTTCAGCCGATCCGCGGGTGCGCACGGCCTATATGGGCACGGAGGAGGCTTGATATGGCGGCAATGCTCGAAGTCTCCAACCTCAAATCCTGGTATGGCGAAAGCCAGGCGCTGCACGGTGTCGATCTGACGGTCGGCGAGGGCGAAACCATCACCATTCTCGGCCGCAACGGTGTGGGCAAGACCACGACGCTGCGCACCATCATGGGTATCATCCGCAACCGCAAGGGTTCCATCAAGCTGGGCGGCAAGGATATGATGCCGGTGCCGCTGCATCGCACGGCAAAATACGGCCTCGGTTTCGTGCCGGAGGAACGCGGCATCTTCGCGACGCTGAGTGTCGAGGAAAATCTGATGCTGCCGCCCGTCGTCGCCTCCGGTGGCATGACGCTCGATGAAATCTACGAGTTGTTTCCCAATCTATACGAACGTCGCACCAGCCCCGGCACCAAGCTTTCTGGCGGCGAACAGCAGATGTTGGCCATGGCGCGCATCCTGCGCACCGGCGTCAAGGTGCTTTTGCTCGACGAACCGACAGAGGGACTTGCGCCCGTTATCGTGCAGCGCATTGGCGAGGTGCTGCAAAAGCTGAAGAGTCGCGGCATGACCGTTGTTCTGGTCGAACAGAATTTCCGTTTCGCCAGCCGTATCGCCGACCGTTTCTACCTGATGGATCACGGCCAGATGGTCAGCAATTTTCCGGTCAGCGAGCTTTCTGGCCGCATGGGCGAACTCAACAAAGTGCTGGGGGTTTAACGATGACGATGCTCTTCGGTATTCCAATTCAGGCGCTGCTCGGGCAATTGCTGGTGGGCCTTATCAACGGGTCCTTTTATGCGCTGCTGTCTTTGGGCCTTGCCGTCATTTTCGGCCTGCTGCGCGTCATCAATTTTGCGCATGGGGCGCAATATATGCTCGGCGCTTTTGTCGCCTTTCTCGGCCTGCAATATTTCGGCATCAATTTCTGGGCGGCGCTGGTGGTGACACCGCTCGTTGTTGCGCTTTTCGGCGCGATCGTCGAACGCTTCCTGCTGTCGCGGCTTTATGATCTCGATCCGCTTTACGGGCTGCTCTTCACCTTCGGCTTGGCGCTTGTGGTGGAAGGCACGTTCCGCTGGCTTTACGGCGCTGCCGGCCAGCCTTATTCGGTGCCGCGTGAGCTTGCCGGCGGCACCAATCTCGGCTTCATGTTCCTGCCGAACTACCGCGCCTTTGTCGTCGTGATTTCGCTCATCGTCTGCATCGCCACCTGGGCCTTGATCGAAAAGACGCGTCTCGGCTCTTATCTGCGTGCTGCGACGGAAAACCCGACACTGGTGCAGGCCTTCGGCATCAACGTGCCGGTGCTGCTGACGCTGACCTACGCCCTGGGCGCTGGCCTTGCCGGTTTCACCGGAGTTCTCGCAGCGCCCATCTATCAGGTCTCGCCGCTGATGGGCACCAACCTTATCATCGTCGTCTTCGCCGTGGTCGTCGTCGGCGGCATGGGGTCGATCATGGGCGCCATCGTCACCGGCTACATGCTGGGCGTCGCCGAAGGCCTGACCAAGGTGTTTTATCCGGAAGCCTCCAACATCGTCATCTTCGTCATCATGGCCTTTGTGCTGCTCATCCGCCCCGCCGGACTTTTCGGAAAGGACGCCTGATATGTCCAAAGCCACCCACAACCCCACCGCCGGTGCGATGCCGCAAACCGAAGTCTCTGCGACCGCCGGCGCCATCAAGACCGTGCTTATTCTGGCTGGCCTTGCTGTCCTCGTCGCCGCGCCGATGTTCGTTTATCCGATCTTTCTGATGAAGCTGCTGTGCTTTGCGCTTTTTGCCTGCGCCTTCAATCTGCTGATCGGTTACACGGGACTGTTGTCCTTCGGCCATGCGGCATTCTTTGGCGGTGCGGCCTATTTCACGGCCTATTCGGTGAAGGAATGGGGCGTGACGCCGGAAATCGGCCTTGTCATCGGCATGGCAGGGGCGGCCCTTCTCGGCTTGGTCATCGGCTTTTTCGCCATCCGCCGCCAGGGCATCTATTTCGCCATGATCACGCTGGCACTGTCGCAGATGTTTTATTTCTTCTGCCTTCAGGCGCCGTTTACCCATGGCGAGGATGGGTTGCAGGGCGTGCCGCGAGGCCATCTCTTCGGCCTTCTCGACCTTAATGCGCCGCTCAATATCTATTACACGGTGCTTGCAGCCTTTGTGCTGGCACTGCTGGTCATCTGGCGTTTCGTCAATTCGCCCTTCGGCATGATCCTGAAATCGATCCGCGAAAACGAGCAGCGCGCCATTTCGCTGGGCTACAGCGTGCAGCGCTACAAGCTCGGTGCTTTCGTCATGTCGGCGACGCTGGCCGGTCTTGCGGGAGGCCTCAAAGCGCTGGTGTTCCAGTTCGCAACGCTCACCGACGTCACCTGGCAGATGTCCGGCGAAGTGATCCTGATGACGTTGCTCGGCGGTATCGGCACCATGATCGGCCCGATTTTTGGCGCAGGCCTTGTCGTTACCTTGCAGAACTATCTCGCGACATCGGATTTCCCGGTCACCATCATTACCGGCCTTGTCTTCATGGCCTGCGTCCTGGTGTTCCGGCGTGGTCTTATCGGCGAATTTTACGCGTCGCGGCTCGGGAGAAAACTCGGCTTTCAGCACCGCAGCTAGACATTTTTAAAACACTTGGAAGGCGGCCTCCGCGTCCGGAACGGTGCGGCAAGGGTGACGCGTGGAGAAGAGCATGGGCGAATATGACTATATCGTCATCGGAGCGGGGAGTGCCGGATGCGTTCTCGCCAACCGCCTTTCGAAAGATCCGAACAACCGCGTTTTGCTTCTGGAAGCGGGCGGCAACGATAATTACCACTGGATCCACATTCCGGTCGGTTATCTCTATTGCATCAACAATCCGCGCACCGACTGGTGTTTCAAAACGGTGGAAGAGCCGGGGCTTAACGGCCGCTCGCTGATCTATCCGCGCGGCAAGGTGCTTGGCGGCTGCTCCTCCATCAATGGCATGATCTATATGCGCGGCCAGGCGCGCGACTACGATATGTGGCGGCAGCTCGGCTGCGAGGGCTGGGGGTGGAACGATATACTTCCCTATTTCCTGAAGTCGGAAGACTTCTATCGCGGCAAGAGCGATCTGCATGCCGCCGGCGGCGAATGGCGCGTGGAAAAGGCGCGGGTGCGCTGGGATGTGCTGGACGCCTTCCAGAAGGCAGCGGGCGAAGCGGGCATTCCAGCGACCGATGATTTCAACCGGGGCGACAATGAAGGCGCCGGTTATTTCGATGTCAACCAGCGGGCCGGCTGGCGCTGGAACACGGCGAAAGCCTTTCTGAAGCCGGTGCTTGGTCGCAAGAACCTGACGGTGCTGACCAAGGCGCATGTCAAGCGTCTCATCATCGAAGAGGGCCGGGTGACCGGCGTCGAGTTTCACCATGACGGCGTCTTGAAAACGATGCGGGCGCGGCGCGAGACGGTGCTGTCCGCCGGCGCGATCGGTTCGCCGCATGTTCTGGAGCTTTCCGGCGTCGGCCGTGGCGATGTGCTGCAGGCGGCCGGTATCGACACCGTGGCCGAGATTCAGGGTGTGGGCGAGAACCTGCAGGACCATCTGCAATTGCGCATGGTCTACAAGGTCTCCGGCGTCCTGACGCTGAATGAAAGGGCCTCCACCCTGTTCGGCAAGGCGAGGATCGGGCTGGAATATGCGCTGACGCGCTCCGGGCCGATGTCGATGGCACCCAGCCAGCTCGGCGTCTTCACCCGCTCCTCGCCGGAAAAGGAAACCGCCGATCTGGAATATCATGTCCAGCCGGTTTCACTCGACAAGTTCGGCGATCCGGTTCACAATTTTCCGGCCATTACCGCAAGTGTCTGCAATCTGCGGCCGGAAAGCCGGGGTTCAGTGCATGTGAAAGGACCGGATTTCGCCATGCAGCCGGAAATCCGCCCGAACTATCTTTCCACCGAAGGCGACCGCCAGGTGGCCATCGACGCCATGCGGCTGACGCGCCGCATCGTGGCCCAGCCGTCCTTCGCGCGCTTCAAGCCGGAGGAATACAAGCCGGGTCCCTCCTTTGAAAACGACAATGATCTTGCCAAAGCGGCGGGCGATATCGGCACCACCATCTTCCACCCTGTCGGCACGCTGCGCATGGGGTCGGATATGGAAAGCGTTGTCGATGCGCGGCTGAAATTCCGCCGGCTCGCCGGGCTGCGCGTCGCCGACGCATCGGTGATGCCGCGCATTACATCCGGAAACACCAATTCGCCGACGATCATGATTGCCGAAAAGGCTGCCGACATGATCCTTGCGGATAATCGCTGAAAGGAGCGCACCTATGAAGACCGTCGCTTTTCTCGGGCTGGGACATATGGGCCTGCCGATGGCCGCCAATCTCGTCAAGGCAGGTTATGCCGTCAGGGGATATGATCTTGCCGACGCCTGCCGCGCGGCGGCGAAAGAGGCGGGCGTTCCCGTCGCCTCGGATTCGGCCGAGGCCATCGAAGCCGCTGAAGTAATCATCACCATGCTGCCGAAGGGCGAACACGTCGTGTCGGTCTATGGCGATCTGGTTCGGAAAATCCCTGCTGGAACGCTTCTCATCGATTGCTCGACGGTGGATATGGAAAGCGCCCTGAAGGCGCATGAACTCGCCGCTTCCGCCGCTTGCTCCTCGGTTGACGCGCCCGTATCGGGCGGAACAGGCGGAGCTGCCGCCGGCACGCTCACCTTCATGTGCGGCGGTGAGGCTGCGGCCTTCTCTGCGGCAAAGCCGGTGCTTGAGGCAATGGGCAAGAAGATCGTGCATTGCGGCAAGGGCGGTAACGGCCAGGCGGCGAAGATTTGCAACAACATGATCCTCGGCATCTCCATGATCGCAGTCTCGGAAGCCTTCGTGCTGGGCGAAAAACTCGGGCTTTCCCATCAGGCGCTGTTCGATGTCGCCGCCACTTCTTCCGGGCAATGCTGGTCGCTCACCACCTATTGCCCGGTGCCCGGGCCGGTGCCGACATCGCCCGCCAACAAGGATTACCAGCCCGGTTTTGCGGCGGCCCTGATGTTGAAGGATCTGAAGCTTTCGCAGGAGGCGGCGAATGGAGCCGGGGCTTCCACCCCGCTCGGCGCGGCGGCGGCGGCGCTTTATGAAAACTTCGTCGATGCGGGAAGCGGCGGGCGCGATTTTTCCGCCATCGTTGAGATGCTGCGTGGGGGCGATGCATGATGGACGCCACGCCTTCCGATATTCTGTGGGTGCCGCCGCGTGAAAGGCTGGAGCATTCGTCGCTTTTTTCCTTCGCGACGAAAACGGCAAAGCTGCACGGGCAGGCCGCCGATGATTATGCCGGCCTGCTGCGCTGGTCCATCGACGCGCCGGATGAATTTTACGATGCTCTGTGGGACGAACTCGGCATTATCGGCACGCGAGGCGACGTGGCGTTCAAACCGGGCGCGACGATCCGGGAGGCCGAGTTCTATCCGGGCACGAGGCTCAATTATGCCGAAAACCTGCTGCGCGATGCGGATGAGCGGCTGGCCATCATCGCCTATCGCGACGATGGAACAAGGCGCGAGATTACTCGCAAAGAGCTTTACGCCGAAGTGTCCCGCATGGTGCAGGCTCTTGCCCAAGCCGGTGTGAGGGAAGGCGACCGTGTCGGCGCCATCGTCACCCACGATATCGAGACGATCGTCAGCTATCTGGCTGTCAGCGCCATCGGGGCGATCTGGTCGTCCTGCTCCCCCGATTTCGGCCCCGCCGGGGCCTCGGACCGCCTTTCCCAGATCGACCCGAAAGTCCTCATCGCCGTGCCGGAATATGGTTATGCTGGTAAGCGCATCGATGTAGCCCCGACCATCCGTGCGGTGGCGGAAAGTGCAAGTCCCGAAAAGATCGTGCTGATCGGCGATGCCGTTCCCAAAAGCCTTGCCGATCTCGGCTGCGTGACGCTTACGGATTTCGTCGCGCCTTATGCGGGGGGTGAGATTGCCTTCAACCGTCTGCCCGTCAAGGCGCCGCTGGCGATCCTTTATTCTTCGGGCACGACCGGCAAACCGAAATGCATCACCCATTCCGGCGGCGGTTTGCTTCTTCAGCACATGAAGGAGCAGAAGCTGCAATGCGACATTCAGGAAGGCGAGCGTTTCTTCTATTTCACCACCTGCGGCTGGATGATGTGGAATTGGCAGGTATCCGGTTTGGCGCTCGGCGCAACGCTTGTCACCTATGACGGCAATCCCGGTTATCCAACCTCCGCGCGGCTGATCGATCTCATCGACGCCGAACGGATCGCCACTTTCGGCACATCGGCGAAGTTCATCGACGCTTGCCTGAAGGCTGGGCTGAAGCCGCGTGAAAGCCATGACCTTTCATCGCTCAGGACGATCCTTTCGACAGGCTCGCCGCTCATCCCGCAATCCTTCGATTATATCTATTGCGACTGGAAGGCCGACGTGCACCTCGCCTCCATTTCCGGCGGCACGGATATCTGCGCCTGTTTCCTCGGCGGCAACCCTTTGCAGCCGGTGCATCGCGGCGAATTGCAGGGCGCGATGCTCGGCATGGATATCGATACGCTTGACGACGAGGGCCGTTCCGTTCGCGGCGTCGCCGGTGAACTTGTCTGCCGCAACGCTCATCTGTCCATGCCGGTGAAATTTTGGGGCGATGTGGACGGTTCACGGTATCAGGCCGCCTATTTCGACCGGTTTCCGGGCATCTGGGCGCATGGCGATTTTGCCGAGCTGCGCCCCTCCGGCGGATACGTCATTCATGGGCGTTCGGACACGACCCTCAATCCCGGCGGGGTCCGCATCGGGACGGCGGAAATCTACCGGCAGGTGGAAACCGTCCCCGAAGTCGAGGAGGCCATTGCCGTCGGACAGGATATCGATGGCGACCAGCGGGTCATCCTTTTCATACGCATGAAAGAAGGCACTGCCCTGACGGAGGAGTTGGAAAAGACCATCCGCAGCTGCATCCGTTCAGGCGCGACGCCGCGGCATGTGCCGGCAAGGATCATTGCCGTTGCCGCCATTCCCCGCACCCGTTCCGGCAAGATTTCCGAAATCGCGGTACGCGACGCCATCCATGGCCGGCCGGTGAAGAATGTCGATGCGCTGGCCAATCCCGAAGCGCTTGAACTTTTCCGCAACCTGCCGCAGCTGAAGGACTAGGCCTATGGAGGATCAACCGAAAACCGTGCTCGTCACGGGCTCCACCAGCGGCATTGGACTTGCCATCGCCAAGCGTTTCGCCGAAGCGGGATTTCGGGTCGCGTTGCATGGCATAGAGGCGGCTGAGGAGGCGACGCCGGCGCTGGAGGCGGTCGCGAAGGCGGCGCGGCACAGGCCGGTCTATTTTGCCGCCAACCTCGCCCATTATGACGAGAGCGCGCATCTGCCGGAAACCGTCATCGCCGAGTTCGGCCATATCGACGTCCTGGTCAACAATGCCGGCATTCAGAAGGTCGCGCCGATCGACGAGTTCGATTTCGCCGATTTCTCCCGCATCGTCGCCATCTCGCTCGACAGCGCGTTTCACACCATCCATGCGGCCTTGCCCGGCATGAAGGAAAGGGGCTGGGGTCGCATCGTCAATATCGCCTCCGCCCATGGTTTGCGTGCCTCGCCCTTCAAGGGGCCTTATGTGGCGACCAAACATGCGGTGGTGGGCCTGACGAAAAGCGTGGCGCTGGAGGTGGCCGAACTTGGCATTACCTGCAACGCCATCTGCCCCGGTTATGTCTGGACACCGCTTGTCGCCGCCCAGGTCGCCGATCAGGCGCGCGTGCATGGCATGAGCGAGGAGGACGTGGTGAAAAAGGTAATGCTTGCGCCGCAGCCGACCAGACGGTTTGTACAACCGGAAGAAGTGGCGGAAATGGCGCTCTATCTCGCGGGCGATATGGCCCGCTCCATCACCGGTGCCACCATCTCCATCGATGGCGGCTGGACCGCGAAATAATTTTCGCATACCCGCTTTAAGCGAACCGTCTCGTCGACTTCCGTCATTGTTGAACGGTTTCAATCCTGTATAATTTTCGTGGACGGCGGGGTTCAGCGCCGTATTCACGGAAAAGCGGGATGACGAACACAGGGTCTTTTGAGGCGCCGCTGGCGCGCTCACGCTTTGATACGCGCCAGGCGCTGAAACGCGACGCCATGGCGCTGTGGCGGGATTCGATCAATGTGCTGTTCGATGCCCGCCTGCGGCGATCGCAGGATGACGGTTTCTTCGCCAGTGTCGATGCCGCTTTCATCGGCAATGTCGCGCTTGGCCGCACCCAGTCGTTCGCGCAGGATTTCGACCGTTCGCGCCATAAGATCGCCCGCGACGGCATGGATGGTTTTCTCCTGCAGTTCTACGCCAGCGGACGTAGCATGTCGCGGCGCGGATCGGGCGAGACAGCAGGCCCCGGCGACCTCTATCTCATCGATATGGCGCAGCCGCTGGCCACTACTACGTCGGATCACGATCATCTCAGCCTCGTCGTGCCGCGCCGGCTGCTGGAAGGCAGGCTTTGCGGTTCCGGCAATCATCATGAACGCGTGCTGCCGGCCGGTCTGCCGCTGGTATCGCTGCTGCGCGAAACGATGACGAGCATCTATCGCCATTTCGACGTCATGAACGCCAGTGAAGGCGCAGCCACGGTCTCTCCGCTTCTGGAACTTGCTGCAGCCGCCATCAACAATCATGTCGGGCACGGCAATGCGCAGGGCGTGCAGCGGGCGCTCAGGGCATCCATCCGGCGTTATATCGACAATCACCTGCTCGATCCGGCGCTGTCAGTGGAAAAGGTCGTGGGCGAATTCGGCGTGTCGCGACGCACCGTCTACCGGCTCTTCGAGCCGCTGGGTGGGTTTTCGGCCTTCATCACCCACCGGCGTCTCGAGCGCGCGATGGATTTCCTGCGGGCGCCGCAATCGGCGCATATGACGATTGCCGAGGTGGCTGCGTCCTATGGTTTCACCAATCCGGAAAATTTCAGCCGCGTCTTCAAGAAGACCTTCGGCCTTTCGCCGCGCCAGATGCGGCATTTCGCGTTGGAAAGCCATGATATTGCACCGGATATTCTGAAGCCGGATAGCGCCGAATGGACACGCTGGATCGTACGGCTCGGCCGCTGATCACGCCTGGTCGGGCGTTAATCTGGCACTCAATGGCGGCTTGTTGGCACAATTCGACCATTCGCTGCAGTTGCGGCGCAACGGGGATGCGCATGGCCGCCAGACGTGCCAAAAAGGCGAGGTTATTTTTTTAGATATATTGCCTGACAATCATGATGCTGAAAATTCTTGCTTTTCTGGACCTGTGGCGCGGATGGCGCCCTGCGGTGAAAAAATACTTTTCTTTTTCGGACGCCGAATTTCTCAAGGCGCCATCGCCCTCGCTATTGGCGGATTTGGACGGCCTGCCAGACGAGTTATGGGAAATGGATGATGACGGAGTGCACTTGCCGGTCTCCTGGCTTGGGCTCGGGCAAAGCTTCAGCGCGGTGGATGTGACAGGCTGCGACGGCTCAGAGAGGTCTCGTATACCGGTCGAGTGCGGTTAAGGCGCTCCGGTGATCTGGAACAAAACCCTGACCCCGGGGATTAGATCAGCAGGGTTACAGGGAGTGAAAGACATGGCCAGAGATAATGCCAGCTATCTTCGCGGTCGGGATGCGCCGAAAAGCGAAACGGCAACACGTGCGCGGCAGGGATCGCGCGGGCGTCCCGTCCTTGTCATTCTGATCGTCAGCGTGTTTCTTGCACTGGTGGTGTGGGCCGTTGTCGAATATTCGGTTTTCGAACCCGACGAAAACCGGCCGCAGAATTCGCAGACAGAAACAGCGCCCGTGCCGCAGCAGCCGTCCGGGTCCGGAACCTTCGACAACAATCCGGCAAATGGCCGTGCCCAGCCGCCATCGTCGACAGAGACAAATCCCGTACCGCAGGATTCGACCGGAGCCCCACAAAACCCGTGACCACCATGGCGTGAAGTTTTTTCGCGACGACGATGATTTTCATGGAACCATATCGCGCCCGATTTCATTTCACGCAAAGTGACAGGAATCGGGGGTTTCATTCATGGCAGTCACCGTCACTGCAGTTTTTCTCACGCTGATCGGCCTCGCGCTGTTCGGTTTCGGCTCTCAGCTCGTCATGCTGGGCGGGAGCTTTTATTACGTTCTTTCCGGGCTTGCCTTTCTGCTGACGGCCTTTCTGCTGTTCAAGCGCAATCGCGCAGCCCTCCATGTCTATGCCGTCTTCATTGTCGCGACGCTTGCCTGGGCCATCTGGGAAGTCGGCTTCGACTGGTGGCAACTTGGCCCGCGCGGCGGCGTCATCATTCTCATCGGTCTCTGGCTTCTGGTTCCATGGGTCAGAAAGCCGCTCGGTTTTGCAAGCCCGACCGGACATAGCTATGGGCCGAATGCCTGGCCTCTTGCCCTTTCCGTCCTCGCCTCCATCGTCGTTGCCGGATATTCCATGGCGCAGGATCCGCACGATACGGCAGGTTCCCTGCCGCAGGAAACGGCCTCGGCCACGCCCGTTTATGGTGGCGATGTCCCTGACGGTGACTGGCATCAATATGGCCGCACGCCCTATGGCCAGCGTTATTCACCGCTCACACAGGTCAATGTCGACAACGTCTCGCAGCTCAAGGAAGCCTGGCGTTACCAGACGGGTGATGTGAAGCTGCCAGATGACGTGGGTGAAACCACCTATCAGGTGACGCCGCTCAAGATCGGCAATATGCTTTATATCTGCACGCCGCATAATTGGGCGATCGCCATCGACGCCGCCACCGGTAAGGAAAAGTGGAAATACGACCCCAATGTCGGTCTCAATCCGGACCGCCAGCACCAGACCTGCCGCGGCGTTTCCTATTATGCCGAGCCGAATGCCGCTGAAGGCACGGCCTGCGCACAACGCGTCTACCTGCCGACCTCGGACGCGCGGCTGATTGCTCTTGACGCTGCCACCGGTCAGGTCTGCACGTCCTTTGCCGATCAGGGTGTGCTGCATCTTGAGCAGGGCATGAAATACAATCCTGCCGGTTATTATTATTCAACCTCGCCACCCGTCATCGCCGCGGGCAAGATCATTATTGGCGGTGCGGTGAACGACAACTATTCCACACAGGAACAGTCCGGCGTCATCCGCGCTTTCGATGTGAACAGCGGCGCGCTCGTCTGGAACTGGGATTCCGGCAATCCGGCGAAAACCGAACCGATTGCGGCGGGTGAGACCTACACCACCAATTCGCCCAACAGCTGGTCGGTCTTCAGTTACGATGAAGGCCTCGGTCTCGTTTATGTCCCGCTCGGCAATCAGGTGCCGGATCAGCTCGGCATGGGCCGCAGCGAGAATGTGGAGAAATACTCCTCCTCCATCGTCGCGCTGGATATCAATACCGGTAAGGATCGCTGGGTGCGCCAGACGGTTCATCACGATCTCTGGGACATGGACGTGCCGGCTCAGCCGGTGCTGCTCGACATCACCAAGGACGGCCAGACCGTGCCGGCCCTCGTCGGCCCGACCAAGCAGGGGGATATCTACGTTCTCGACCGGCGCACCGGCGAGCCGCTGCTGCCGATCACCGAAGAGCCTGCACCGGGCGGGGCAATCCCCGAGGATTTCACCTCTCCGACTCAGCCGACGACAGCGCTGTCCTTCAAGCCGGAGCCGTTGCAGGAAAAGGACATGTGGGGCGTTTCCATGTTCGACCAGCTCGCCTGCCGCATCCGCTTCCATCAGTTGAACTACGAGGGCCGCTATACGCCGCCCTCGCTGAACGGCTCGATCATCTATCCCGGCAATTTCGGCACCTTCAATTGGGGCAGCGTGGCGGTCGATCCCGAACGTCAGGTCATGTTCGGCATGCCGACCTATCTGGCCTTCACTTCGCAGCTCGTGCCGCGCGCCGACATTCCGCCGAAGGGTCAGGACGAGAAAGGCAGCGAACAGGGCCTGAACCGCAACGACGGTGCGCCCTATGGCGTGTTCATGGGCCCGTTCCTCGGTCCGCTGCAGATTCCCTGCCAGGCCCCGCCATGGGGTTACGTCGCGGGCGCTGACCTGCGCACCGGCGATATCGCCTACAAGCACAAGAACGGCACGGTCCATGACATGACGCCGCTGCCGCTGCCCTTCAAATTGGGCGTGCCGGGCATTGGCGGGCCGATGATCACCAAGGGCGGCGTCGCCTTCCTCGGTGCTGCCGTCGACAACTATCTGCGCGCCTATGACCTGACGACCGGCAAGCAGCTCTGGGAAGCGCGTCTGCCGGCCGGCGGTCAGGCAACGCCCATGACCTATTCGCTGGAAAACGGAAAGCAATATGTTGTGATGGTAGCGGGCGGCCACGGTTCGGTTGGAACCAAGCCCGGCGATTACGTCATCGCCTATACGCTGCCATAGGGTCTACGGGTCTTCAGGCACAAAAAAACCGGAATGGGTGACCATTCCGGTTTTTGTTTTGGATGAGAGCGCCTTACGCTGCCTTTTTCTCTGCGGCGGCATTAACAGAGGTCTTGGCGAGCGCTGTCAGGGCCTCGTCGGTCTTGGACTCTTCCTTGAGCGTGGCATCCAGCAGTGCGACGGCCTTTGTGTGGCCAAGCTTTTCCGCCCATGCCTTCAACGTGCCATAGCGGGCGATCTCGTAGTGCTCGACCGCCTGTGCCGAGGAGACAAGGCCGGCATCGAGAGCGGGCGTTCCCTTGAAATCCTCAATGATCTCTTCGCCTTCGGCGATGATGCCCTGAATGGCTTCGCAGGTCTTGCCCTGAGCCCGCTTGCCAATGATTTCGAACACTTCCTGCAGGCGTTCGATTTGGCCCTGGGTTTCTTCTTTGTGCTTTTCAAAAGCCTGTTTCAGCTTCGGGTCGGTGGCCGCCCGGGCCATTTTCGGCAGGGCTTTCAGTATCTGCCTCTCGGCGTAATAAATATCCTTCAGCGTGTCATAAAACAGATCGTCGAGTTTCTTCTCGGCCATTGGTCCTTCTCCCATGTGTGAAAATATGTGACGTGCGCCCATGCGCACGGGAGGCAAACCCTTTGCCTCGGCCATTGTTCCGGCTCTGTTGCGCGCAACGTTTATATTGCCGAGTGGAACCAACACGTCTCCTTAAACTTAGTGTGAAGAAATTGCCGGAGGAGATGCGACCTTGCCCCAAAGCCTAGCAGAAGAATTTTCGATGAATATTTCCATCCCCTTCGAGGTGCTGCTGGTGCGTGTGTTTGGCGCGGTCATCCTGTGCGGCCTGATCGGTCTGGAACGGGAGTTTCACAAGAACACCGCTGGACTGCGCACCAACATGCTGATCGGCCTCGCCGCCGTCACCTTTTGCGTCATCACCGTTCATATGATGGAGACAATGGCGGAAGGTCATGAAGCCGCACGGCTCGATCCCATCCGGTTGGTGGAGGCGGTGACGGCCGGCATCGCCTTTCTCGCGGCGGGTGTGGTCGTTTATACCAGAGGCGATGTCAAAGGCTTGACGACGGGCGCCAGCATGTGGCTTTCGGCGGCAATCGGCCTTTCGGCCGGCCTTGGCATGTGGCCGCTTGCCCTTCTTGCTTCGGGGATGGGTATTGTCGTCCTGTGGACGCTGCGCCGCATGCAGGTGGCGGCGGGCATCAAGGAGGACTAAACGACATCAGTCGAAGCGGAAAAGATCGGCGTCGGGGTCCTTGCCGCCATTGACGGCGGCGGCCACGATTTCAGCGGCGATCTGGCTGAAGGTAATGCCGTTGCCGCCAAAACCCATCACTGCATAAACGTTGTTCATTCCGGGCACGGGGCCAATCAGCGGCAGACCGGTGGTGGTCGTGCCGAAGGCCGCCGCCCAGCGATATTCCGGTTCTCCCACATCGATGTCGAGAAGCTTTTCGATCTTGCGACGGATCGTTTCCGCCTTGGCGGCGAGCTTGCGCTCCGACTGGTAGGCGGTGGGGTTTTCCTCGTCCTCGCCTCCGGCGATCATCCGCCCCTCCCGGTCGGTGCGCAGGTAGAGATAGGGATCGGAGGCCTCCCAGACGATGTGGTTCTCCAGCCAGTCGGGCAGGTCAAGCCCCTTTCTGCTCGCCAGCGCCCAGGTGGAAATGATCTGGTGCTTCGGGCTTTCGAGCATTTTCAGAAATTCATAGCCGGTGCAGAAAACGACATTGCGTGCGGAAAGGATTTTGCCACCGGCGGTGGCAAGGACAACCGCGTCGCCGAGGTTTCTAAGATCGGTGATCTCAAGCTGCGAGACGATTTCGGCGCCCGCGCCCGCCGTGTGGCGCAAAAGGCCGGCCGTCAGCTGTGCGGGATTGGCGGAGGCCGAGATATCGCTGAGGATGGCGGCGGTCCGATCCAGCCCATATTGCTCTCTCAGTTCCGCAGCGGTGAGGAAACGGGCCTCGATGCCCGCTTCTTTGCGGGCATCCGCTTCGGCTTTCAACGCGCGCGATCCCATGTCGTCTCCGGCGAGATAAAGCGCCTGTTTGCGCCTCATGCTGCAGGAAATGCCGAGCGAGGAGACGATTTCCTCCAGCCGCAGGACGGCGCGGGCGGAACGCTGCCATGCCCTGTCAGCCGCGTGCCCGCCGATCATCTTTCGAAGCTGCGTCAGCGGCGTATCGATCTCGTGCTGGATCATCGCCGTGCTGGCGACACTGCTGCCCATGACCGGCTCACGCCGGTCAACGATCAACATGGATTGACCTGGCCGTTGCAGGGCGTGGGATACGAGTGCGCCGCTGATGCCGGCGCCGACGACAATCGTATCGTAATGGTCGGCCTCCGGCGTGCGCCTGCTGCGGACGCCGATACGCGGGCTATCCGCCCACACGGGTTTTGAGTCCCTGAGGTCACGTTCTTTTGTCAGTTCCGATGTCGGCATGAAATCATCCTGAAAGGTGTCACGGCTCGGTATAGCCGGCGACATTGATGGTGAGCGTTGCGCTGCGGGGATCGTTGCGGAAGAAAAGCGTGCCGGTGTCGCGAGACTCCGAGGCGACGTAATCGAATGTCACATCGGCGCTCTCCAGCGTTGCGTCGTTTTGCTGCAGGTCGCCGCGCACCTGCACCTGCGCCGCCGTCGTCATGGAAAGGTTGCGGATGTCGAATTTCACCCGGTATTGCCCGGCTTGCCCCTCTACGCCGGTAACGGCGATGTCGAAGCGGGCATCCTCCGGCCTGTAGCGATAAATGTCATAACCGATCGAGCCTAGCATGGCGGCGACCAGAAGCGTGCAGATGGTTCCCGTCACCCATTCGATCCAATGCGGATCGGCGCTTTCCATCTGTTTTCCGTTTTTGGATATCGTCATCTTGTCCTCACAGGATCAGCCGGGCCGACGCCGCGCCGATCGAGGCGGGCACGCCGAGAATGACGGCGGCATTCATGATCTGCGATAGCGAGGTGTGGTCGAGGCGCTCGAAGGTCCAAAGCGTATAGATGCTGATGGCGATGGCGACGACATAGCCGGGCAGGGTGAAGCGGATGAAGGATTGCCACCACTTCTGCCCTTCGTGCAGCTGGTGCGAGCCCTTGAAGTGAAGCGCGTAGACAAAGCCATGCATGATGGCGATCGACAGCAGGCAAAGCGCCAGAATGTGATAGGGCGTCACCTTATAGGCGATCAGGATCATTTCTTCCGTCGGGGCGACATTGAGGCCGAGGAAAAGCGCGCCGACCATCATCATGAACAGTTCGTGCAGATAACCCGTCTCGCCCGAATATTCGCCCTCCTCTTCATCCTTCGTATCAGAATGCTGACCGAGCTGGCTGCGCCCAAGCAGCGCGCCGATGCTGGCTGGAACGGATTGCAACGCAATCTTGGCGATGAAGTTGGAGGCGGTGATCTGGTCGTTCAGAATGCCGAACAGCAGGAGTACGGCGGCGCTGACGGCGATGCCCAGCCCATAGGCCGTTATCGCGTCGCGCAGCGCCTGGCTCCAGGAGTAAACATTCTCGAAACCGATGCGGCGGGCGAGAAGCAGCAGCAGCGGCAGGTTGAGGATGCAAAGCAGAAAAAGCCGCCATGAATTGATGTAAAGGCCGAGAAACCACATTTCCATGGTCATCAGCATGGGCAGGGCAAACAGCAATGCACCCGCCGTGCCGCGTGCGAGACCGATCAGAAATTGCCCGACCTCGTCATCATCCGCATCTCTTTGATTGATCGCCGCCACCATGCTACCCCCTGTCCAGAGCGATAACGCAATGGTGTTTTTCCGGTTCCGTGGGTTTATTTCGCGGGATCGATGAGAGCGATGCCGAATTCCCGGCGATAACTGCGCCGCAACTCCGCAGGTGTTTCGCGGATGACGACTTCCAGCGTTGGCCGCACCACTCCTTTGAGAAAATGGCCGCCCTTCGTGGAGCCGTCGGCAAAGCCCAGAACCACATGCAGGTGCGGATTGGGTGTGTCGTTCTCGTCAAGGGTGATATCGCCGAGCAGGCTCAGAACCTCGCTCTGGTCGGTGACCGGTATTTCATTGTAGTCCCGCGTCGAAAGGTCGAAAAAGGCGAGGGTCGCCGTGGCGAAAGCCCCGATCGCGCTCACCGAGGCGGCGTTGATGTTCTCGGCCTTGGCAAAGCGCCTGATAGCCTCGAATGCTTCTTCTTCGGGATCAATGACGAGGATGAAGGTACGCTCCGCGCCGCTTGCCAGCAATCTGCTTTTCATGTCTTCCTCCCAAATAGAAGTGCCGCCGGAAAACCGGCGGCACGGGAATAAAGGTGCGTGTCTTAAGCGGCGCGGCGTTCGTGGCGGCCTTCCTCGACCTCTTCCACGATCTTGGCGACAAAGGCGTCGAGATCGTCAGGGCTGCGGGAGGTAACGATCCCCTTGTCCGTTACCACCTTTTCATCCTTCCAGTTGGCGCCGGCATTCTTGAGGTCGGTCTTGATCGACCAATAGGAGGTGGCGTCGCGGCCACGCAGGGCGTCGGCTTCGACAAGCAGCCACGGTGCATGGCAGATGGCGGCGACCACCTTGCCGGATTTGACGAAATCGCGGACCACCCGCATCGCATCCTCGTCGTGACGCAGAATATCTGGGTTGATCTGGCCGCCGGGAAGAACCAGCGCGTCAAAATCTTCCGCTTTGACGGCTTTCGCCAAGAGATCGACGGCGATGCTGTCGCCCCAGTTCTTCTTGTCCCAGCTCTTGATCTCGCCCTCCTCGATGGAGGCGATCTTCACGTCTGCACCTTTGGCCTTCAGCTGGTCATAGGGCACGCGCAATTCGGAACGCTCATAGCCGTCCGTTGCGAGAATGAGGATTTTTGCGGCGTTGATAGCAGTCATGTCTTTCTCCTTGTCGGTTTAGTCGTCCTTGTCGGAATTGATAGATGGCAGGAAAAACTCCACGTCCTTGCGGCGCTCCGCATCGAGATTTTCGATATGCGTTTGCCAGAACCGTTCGGCCTCCGCCGGTTCGTGCTCCCATTGGCGCACGAAGGTCTTGTTATCGTCGATCATCACCTGACGCGTGCCGCCGAGACGCAGATATTCTTCCGCAAGTTTGCGTGTTTCGGTCTTTTCCATGTCGCGGCTCCTTGTGCGTCGAAAGCGGGAACGGAGGGGCGCCGGATGGGTAAGAAGCTCGGCTGCCGTTTCGTTGGCCATCGGGAGAAAACGGAAAAATCCCGATGTTCTTCACCGCCATCGCGTCCGTTTGACACGGCGGCCCCTCCAGTTTGAACAACGTGATCTTTCCGGTAAGGTTCCGTAGTTTTCCGGCGGCGTCATTGCCGAGCGGAATGTATCGCGCGCAATTTTTCACCGGAACAAACGGGCATGTCCCGCTGTTTTATCCCCGATGCAGGGGAGGCGGCATGGCAGCCAGACAGAGCGACGGCGAATACCGGAATAACCACGAAAACAAAGGCTTCTGGTCGATCGATTTCGGCGGCTCGCCCGTTATCGGCACGGCCATCCATGACGGCCATCGCATTAGACCTGACGTGTCGCGGCTCATGGCCCTTTCCCCGGAACAGAGGCTGAGGGAGGAAGATCCTTTCACCGGTGAGATGATCGCCGGGCTGACGAACCGTATCGTCGTTCACCATTCACGTTTCGAAATCGATCTCAACCGAGCGGCCGATCAGGCGATCTATCTGAAGCCGGAACAATCCTGGGGGCTTGAGGTCTGGAAAGAAGAGCCGGCGCAGGACGCCGTCCGGCAGTCGCTCGACTTTCACGCCGACTATTACACGATGCTGGAGACTATGCTCTCCGCAATCGAAAGGCGGCATGGGGCTTTCGTGGTGCTCGATATACACAGCTATAATCATCGCCGGCAGGGTGCGGCCGCGCCACCGACGGCGCAGGCGGAAGCGCCCGATATCAATATAGGCACCTTTTCCATGGATCGCAGCCGCTGGGGCGATATCGTGAGCGCGGTCGGGCGCCATTTCGCGTCAGCGACCATCGGCGAACGCCACCTCGATGTTCGCGAGAACGTGGCGTTTCAGGGCAAGGGAGAGCAGACCCGTTTCATCCACGAAAGGTTCGCAGAAAATGGCTGCGCCATCGCAATCGAGTTCAAGAAATTTTTCATGGACGAGTGGACGGGAAAGCCGGATGAGCGTGTGGTGGCGGATATTCGCCAAGCGATCGCGGCACTCCAGCCAGTAATCGAAGAATGTCTGAGATCGCGGCGATGAACCCTTCATCCGCCCCCAGCGCGCCCTCTCCCATCGCCGATCTGGTTGATGACGTCGTGTCCTGCCTCGAGGCCGGCAAGGCCATCCGCCGCGATGTCGGCAAAGACGGTCGTCTGCATATCGACCGGCCGCTGCCGTTCCTGTGCCTGCATCTGACCGGCGGCACGAAAAATCTCGCCGCCCGCGAAATCGCCGCCGCCCATGCCTCCTATCTGATCGTGCCGACCATTCAGGAGGCGGCGCCGCTGATCGAGGCTATTGGCAGGGTCATGCGGCAGCGTTTCGGCGCCTTCATCGTGCTCGATATCGGCGAACTGGAGCATGACATCCTGCTGGCCGACGATTCACCTTTCCTGCCGCATTTTGAGGTTTCGGTCTCCGCCACGTCAGAACCGGAAACCCAGAAAGCGCGTCGGGTCTTCATAAAGGCAGTCTGCGATGCCGAGGTACGCTTTCGTACGCCGCGCATCACCCGGCCGGAACCGGAAGCCGATCCGATCCTCCGGTTTCAGAATGCCGGGCTGGATTTTCCCTGCATCAGCGTGCGTTTTGCGCCGATCTATCGCCAGCCGGAATCCGGTGCCGATTATCCCGGTTTGCGGGAGACGATGATCGCCGATCTTTTCGATGCGGGTTTGCAGGCCTTTTCGTCTTTTTCCTCCGATATGGATGCGTTAAACGTCGCCAGTCACAGGGCGCTGGGTCGCAAGGCCTTTGTGGATGCGGTGAAACGCGCCGACCGATCTATCGACGACATCGTCTCGTCGTTCGATTTTCTACTCTCCGTCACGCCCATCAATGCGCGACGGGCTTTCGAGGAGTTTCGCGACGGCGGCTTCCAATACGCGCCGCGCCTGCTTTACCGACCGCTGGGCGTGGATGTGGAAGAGCAGAAGCGCAAGCTTTATTCCGTCGCCTTCGATCACCTCGAAGACCCGGTGCTCTATCATCTTTATCGGGAGAAACAGCGGGAGATCGATCTGCAGCTGACGATGCTGGCCAGCCTGCATCATCGTACCTTCACCGATTTCTCCCGCGCGCTCTACGGCGCCGTCGAACCCGCGCTTCTGACGCTGGCGCTTCATGTGCTCAAGGATTGCCCGCGCGGGCAGGAAAGTGGCGAAATCGCCATGGTCGATTGTTATGCTGTCGCGAAGAAGTCGCGCGAGATGGTCGAGACCTATCTGGCGGAAGAACCGGAGTTCAAGGCGCGCGTCGAAATCCGCGACGACCTGCCGCCGGGCATGATGGTGACGGGCGAGAAGCTTTTGATCTCCCGCCATACCGTCATGGAACAGCGCCGTGTCGAGGCGCTGCTGTCGCATGAGATCGGGGTGCATCTTCTCACCTATTTCAATGGCTCGTTTCAGGGGTTGCGGCTCTTCCGCACCGGCCTTTCCGGTTACGAAGGCGTGCAGGAGGGGCTGGCAGTGCTGGCGGAATATCTGGCTGGCGGCATGACGCGTGAGCGCCTGCGGCTGATCGCTGGCCGCGTTGTCGGATGCGCCGCCATGCTGGATGGTGCAAGCTTCGTGGAGACCTTCCGCATCATGACCCGCGATCACGGGTTCGATGAGGCCGGCGCCTTCAACATGGTGCTGCGCATCTATCGCGGCGGCGGTCTCTCCAAGGATGCGATTTATCTGCGCGGGCTGGCCGAGGTGATGGACCATCTAAGAAAGGGCGGGGCGCTCGATCCGTTCTGGATGGGTAAGATCGCCGCTCAGCATTTTCCTGTCATGCAGGAGCTGGCCTTGCGCGGCCTGTTACGCCCGCCTGGGGTCAGGCCTGCATTTTTATTGCCCGCCAAGGCCAATGAGCGCCTGGAGAAAATCCGGGCGGGATTATCCATCGCCGAACTGGCGACTTTATAGGAGGGGCTTCATGCGTATCGCATTTTTCGTCAATTCCATCGAAACCGAGGGGCCGACCTTCGCCACGGGCCTGCTGGCCATGGCCGCGCTCAATCGCGGCCATGATGTGGTCTATCTGACACCGGGGGATTTTACCCTGCGCTCCGATGACACGCTGGCGGTTCATGCCACTGTTGTCCGCAAGGGCAAATACAAAAAGCCCGAGGCTTTCCATGCGGCACTCCAGGACAAGGCGCTTGAGCGCATGACCATGGACGTGGAGGAAATCGACGCGCTGATGCTGCGCAACGATCCGTCGCTCGACCAGACTACCCGGCCATGGGCCGTTCATGCCGGTATTCTGTTCGGCAGGCTTGCCGAGCAGCGCGGTGTGGTGGTGCTGAACGACCCCGAAGGTCTGGCGCTTGCGCAGAACAAGCTCTATTTCCAGAGCTTTCCTGAAATCGTTCGCCCGACGACGCTGATTTCCCGCAACGTCGAGGAAATCCGCGCCTTTGCCGATGCGCACCCGAAGGGCGTCATCGTCAAGCCGCTGCAGGGCTCCGGCGGCAAGAATGTTTTCAAGATCGGGTCGAGCAAGGAGACCAATCTCAATCAGATTTTCGAGGCGGTGAGCCTTGAGGGTTATCTGATCGCGCAGGCCTATCTGCCGGCCGCGAAAGAGGGTGATGTTCGGTTCTTCATGATGAATGGCAGGCCGTTGATGCGCGATGGCCAATATGCCGCGCTTCGCCGGGTGCCGGCCAAGGGAGACCTGCGCTCCAACATCCACGCCAACGGCACGGCCGAAGCGGTGAAGGTGACGGATGAGATCGTTGAACTGGCTGAAATGATGCGGCCGAAGCTCGTGGAGGATGGCATGTTCCTTGTCGGCCTCGATATCGTCGGCGACAAGATATTGGAGGTGAACGTGTTTTCGCCGGGCGGGCTGTCGAATATCCTTGAACTCACCAATGTGGACTTCAGCGATACAATCATCGAGGCGGTGGAAACCAAGGTGTCGATGCAGGCGGCATCCGGTGGTGCCCTGTCGAACAGGCTGCTGGCGACACTCTGATTATTATTATTCTTTCAGTTTGCCGTTCATGTCGCGATACCAGGCGACGAGGGCCTTGATGCCCTCCTCGACCGGGGTCTGCGGCACATAACCGGTCAATGCCCTCAGGAGATCGGGCGAGGCGAAGGTGCGGGGAACATCGCCCTGCTGCATCGGCAGCATATTGCGGATCGCCGGCTTGCCAACGGCCTTTTCGACCGTCTCAACGAAATGCATCAGCTCCACCGGCTGGCCGCCGCCAATATTGACGACGCGGAAGGGCGCATGGTGCGAGAGCGTGTCGGTCACGCCCTCCTGCGTGACGCGGTTTTCCTCGGAAGGGATGATCTGGCTCAACCGGACGATGCCCTCCACCAGATCGTCGATATAGGTGAAGTCGCGGCTCATATTGCCTTGCCCGTAAATATCGATAGGCCGGCCGTTGGAAACGGCATCGACGAATTTGATCGGTGCCATGTCCGGTCGTCCCCACGGGCCGTAGACCGTGAAAAAGCGGAAGGCGGTGGTGGGCAGCTTGTGCAGATGCGCATAGCTGTGCGCCATCAACTCCATGGATTTTTTGGTGGCGGCGTAAAGCGTCATCGGCTCGTCGGCCTTGTCGCTTTCCGCAAACGGGATTTTTTCATTGGCGCCGTAGATGGAAGAGGTAGACGCCAGCATCAGGTGCTTGACCTCCAGGCTTCTGGCGAGCTCCAGCATGTTGAACGAGCCGATGAGATTGGAATCGATATAGGCGCGCGGATTTTCAAGGCTGTAACGAACCCCGGCCTGTGCGGCGAGGTGGATGAGGATTTCCGGTTCTGCTGCTTCTGCCGCCCGCTTCAGCGCATCGGTATCTTCCAACATGCCGATCTCGGCCCGGAAGCCGTTGGAGCGGGCAAGGATGGCGTGGCGTTTTTCCTTGAGGCTGACATCGTAATATTTCGTCATGCCATCGAAGCCGGTGACAAAATGGCCGGCGTCCAGCAGCCGTTTCGCAACGTAAAAGCCGATGAATCCTGCCGTGCCGGTAACCAGATAACGCATGATGACTAAGTCCCGAATCCGTTGGTGCGTTTGCGGTTAGACCGAAGCGCGGAAAATCTTTTGATGAAATTGCGAAAGCGCAGCCTTCAGGTGCCGTTGCCCGGGCTGCCTTCATGCGGGCGGCCGACGGCGGCATAGATGAAGCCATGGCCGGCAACTTCATCCGTTCGGTAAATATTGCGCAGGTCCACGAGCACAGGGCTTTTCATGATGGCTTTGAGGCGCGGCAGGTCGAGCGCGCGGAACTGGTTCCATTCCGTCACGATCACGACGGCGTCGGCGTTTTCCGCGGCTTCGTAAGGGCCGGCCGCATAGTCGATGTCTTCCATCAGGTGCCGGGCATTCGCCATGCCTTCCGGATCGTAGCCCACCACTTTTGCGCCACCATCCTGCAAAGTCTGGATGATGGCGATTGCCGGGCTGTCGCGCATGTCGTCGGTATTCGGCTTGAAGGTGAGGCCAAGCACGGCGATCTTCTTGCCGCGCACATCGCCGCCCACGGCGTTGATGACCTTGCGGCCCATGGCGCGCTTGCGGTTGTCGTTGATGGCGATGGTGGTTTCGATCAGCCGCACCGGCGCATCATAATCCTGCGCGGTCTTGGCGAGCGCCAGCGTGTCCTTCGGGAAACAGGAGCCGCCATAACCGGGGCCGGCATGTAGGAATTTCGGGCCTATGCGGCCATCGAGACCGATGCCGCGCGAGACGTCCTGCACATTGGCGCCGACCTTTTCGCAGAGATCAGCCATTTCGTTGATAAAGGTGATCTTCATCGCCAGAAAGGCGTTGGCGGCATATTTGATGAGTTCGGAAGCGCGTCTTGTAGTGAAGAGCAGCGGTGACTGGTTGAGGTAAAGCGGGCGGTAAACCTCGGTCATGACGGGGCGGGCGCGCTCATCCGAAAGGCCGACGACGATGCGGTCCGGCCGCTTGAAATCCTCGATGGCGGCCCCTTCGCGCAGGAATTCCGGGTTGGAGACCACGGCGAAATCGGCCGAGGGGTTCTCCTCGTGGATGATGCGTTCCACCTCGTCGCCGGTGCCGACGGGAACGGTGGATTTGGTGACGATGACGGTGAAGCCGTCAAGCGCATGGGCGATCTCTTTCGCCGCCGCATAGACATAACCGAGATCGGCATGGCCGTCGCCGCGTCGCGAGGGTGTGCCTACCGCGATGAAGACGACGTCCGCATTGGCCACCGCTGCGGAAAGATCGGTCGTGAAGCTCAACCGACCGGCTTTGGCGTTGTTGGCGACGATTGTTTCGAGACCCGGCTCGAAGATGGGGATATGGCCGCTTTTCAGGGCTTCGATCTTCTCCGGCATCTTGTCGACGCAGACCACGTCATGGCCGAAATCGGCAAAACACGCGCCGGACACGAGGCCGACATAACCCGAACCGATCATCACAATCCGCATTCTTTTTCCTTTCGGTTAGCGAGGCCATGTTAACGCGGCTGCACCGGCCGGGGAAATCGGCGGGTGAAAAATCGCATGATGATGTTTAGCCGCCTTCATGTCCGTCGCCAAGCGCTGCGATCAACACCGGCTAACCTCTTTCCATGACGGTGATGTGATGGCCGTGGCGGGACAAATTTGCCGCACCTTGCAGCCGATTGCATCGATGCTGTGAGATCGCCCATTTTTGCCTGTTTTGCGGCTTGCACTCATAGGTAGCCGGGTCTAGCCATAGGGTCGAGGATCAAATCTGCCAGACCGTCTGTCCCTTGGTTGGGGAGTCCAGGTCGCGTCACGCGGCCGGGGGATGCTTTGCATTGCGGTCGATGTTGGGGAAGTCAAATGCAAAAGGGTTTTCTGCTCGGTCTGTTCGCTTATGCGACCTTTTCCATGGGCGATGCCACAATCAAGTCGCTGGGATCGCAGATCAGCGTTTTCGAAATCGGCTTTTTCAGCATTCTTTTCTCCGGCATCTTCATCTTCTTCAGCAAGCCGCGCGAAGAAAGGTGGCGTGAATTCTGGCGCATGAGCCGGCCCTTCGCCGTGCATGGGCGCGCCATCTCCGGCCTCTTCGCCGGTATTTTCGGAATCTATGCCTTCACCACCATTCCGCTGGCGGAAGCGTATGCGCTGATCTTCCTGTCGCCGCTCTTCGTGACCGTCCTTTCCGCCGCCGTGCTGAAGGAGAATATCGGCCCGTGGCGCTGGGCGGCGGTTCTGGCCGGCATCGTCGGTGTCATTCTCGTCGTGCGGCCTGGTTTCAAGACACTGGAGCTCGGGCATATTGCCGCGATCGGCGTGGCATTCCTTGCGGCCATGACCATCGTTCTTTTGCGCTCGCTGGCGGGCAGGGAAAAGCGCACCTCGATCATGGGCGTGCTGTTGATCTATGGTTTGACCTTTAATGGCATCGCGTCGATCCCCGATTTCGTCATGCCCAATCTTCACCAGTTGCTCGCCTTCGCTTTCATCGGGCTTTGCACGGCAACGGGCCAGATCACCCTTCTGGTCGCAACCCGCATCGCGCCGGCAAGCCAGATCGCGCCCTCGCATTATTCGCAAATCCTCTGGGCCGTGGCGATCGGCATTGCTTTCTTCCACGAATATCCTGACGCCACTGCTGTGCTTGGGCTCGCCGTCATCGCCGCATCGGGACTGCTGACGATGATCCGTGAGAAGGTAAGGCTCGGCACCGTGCGCTGGAACCCGTTTTTCCGCAATCGTCTTTGAACTCACCCTTGATCGGAAACAGTGCGTCAACCGAAGCGCGGCTTGTGAAGCGGCGGCGACCCGGCCCATAAGGCTTTCATCTTTAGATGAACGGGGAGCCGCAAATGCTCGTGGATGGAAAATGGACCGCCGACTGGCATCCGGTGCAGGCGACCGACAAGAAGGGCGGCTTCGTTCGCCAGACCTCCGGCTTCCGCAACTGGGTGACACCTGACGGTTCGGCGGGGCCGACGGGCGAGGGTGGTTTTGCGGCCGAAAGTGGCCGCTATCATCTTTATGTCGCGCTGATCTGCCCCTGGGCATCGCGCACGCTGATCGGCCGAAAGCTGAAGAAGCTGGAAGAGGTGATTTCCGTTTCCGTGGTCGAGCCGGCGCTTTCCGATGAGGGCTGGAAATTCGGGGACTATCCGGGTTCGGACCGCGATACGCTCAACGGCTTTACCTATATGCACGAGGCCTACACCAGCGCGGATCCGCATTATACCGGTCGCGCCACCGTGCCCGTGCTTTGGGACAAAAAAACAAAAACCATCGTCAACAACGAATCCGCCGATATTCTGCGCATGTTGAATTCCGGTTTCGGCGCTCTGGCCGATGATGGCGTGGACCTGTATCCGGAAGGTTTGCGCGATGAAATCGATGCTCTCAATGACCACATCTATCCGCGCCTCAACAACGGCGTTTACAGAACAGGTTTCGCCACCACGCAGGTGGCCTATGAAGAGGCCTTCGCCGACGTCTTCGCAACGCTTCAGGAGCTTGAAAACCGTCTTGTCTCAGGCGGGCCTTTCCTTTTCGGCGATCTTCTGACCGAAACGGATGTCCGGCTTTTTGTGACGCTGGTGCGTTTCGACGCCGCCTATTACGGCCTGTTTAAATGCAATCTTCGCCGCATCGCCGATTATTCCGCGCTACACGCCTATATGATGCGCGTGCTGAACGTTCCGGGCGTGCGCGACACGGTCAATATCGATCACATCAAGCGTGGTTATTATTCCATCAAGGCGCTCAATCCGACCCGTATCGTGCCTGTCGGTCCCGATCTTCCGGAACTTGACGGTGTTTCCCTTCGCCCTTTTCTCTGAGCAGATGATGGATTACACCGGCTTGCCGACCAGATCGAGCAGCCAGGCCTGAAAGGCGCGGGCCAGCGCATTGTCCTGCCGTCCTTCCGGCAGGGCGATGTAATAACTCTTGTCGGTCCGCAGGGGAATGTCGAAGACGATTTCGAGGCGGCCGGAGGCGATCTCCGCCTCGATGAGATATTTTGGCAGAAGGGCAAAGCCGATGCCGCTCGCGGCTGCCTCGATGATCATCGAAAACTGGTCGAAACGGCTGCCCTGATAAGCGTTAGCCGCCGTCACACCGTTCATCTCCAGCCATTCCGTCCATAGTTTCGGCCGCGTCGTCACATGCAGGAGCGGTTGTCCGGTCAGGTCCTGCGGCACGCTCACGCTGGCGCGGCGCAGGAGGGTGGGGCTCGCAACCGGCACGATCACCTCGTTGCATAAAAATGTGCAGGTGCCATGCGCCCAGACCGGCTGGCCGTAATGAATGGCGAGATCGAAACCTTCCTCATCGAAATCGAAGGGGTGGGAGCGCGAGCCGATAGTGATTGCCACATCAGGATTGTTGTCGATGAAGCGGCGGAGGCGCGGCATCAGCCAGCGGCTGCCGAATGTCGGCAATGTCGCGACGGAAAGCGATGCGTGCGATGTTCCGGCTGAAACCGCGCGCACCATCAGCTGTTCGGACTGCTGCAACAGGCGTCGCACGTCCGGCAGGAATTTGCGGCCCGCCTCCGAGAGCACGACCCGCCTGCGGATGCGCTCGAAAAGCTGCATTCCCGTCTGCGCTTCGAGTTCACCGATCTGCCGGCTCACCGCGCTCTGCGTGAGGTTGAGTTCTTCCGCCGCACGCGTAAAATTGCCGTGCCGCGCCGCGCATTCGAACGCTTGCAGGGTAACGATGTCAGGGACCAGTCTTCTGCGTGGATCCATTCCATTCTCGCATCAACTTACCCGCTTTCCTCATTAGAAAGCGTTATTGTAGCCATATATGATTACGGGAAAGAATGGAACGGTGCAAAACGCCAGTTCCAGAGAACGGATGACAAATTCGGGGAAAGAAAAGTGACGGGAGTTGAAAGCGCCGCATCAAAACGGCCTTTCCTCCCTTTTTTAGCCAAAAGGACGACGGATATGGATGCGACCACGAAGCTCGATGTGAAACAGGAAGCGGCGGCCCTGCTCGACAGGATGGGCGTTGCCCGCGAACTTTATACCAGCGGCGATATGGCGTCCTTCAGCCCGGTGACGGGTGAGCAGGTCGCGAGCCTGAAGACCGTTTCGGTCGAAGGTGTCGCAGCCGTGATCGACCGGGCCGACGCCGCCTTCAAGGCATGGCGCAATGTGCCGGCTCCCCGTCGTGGTGAGTTGATCCGGCTGCTCGGTGAGGAACTGCGCGCCTTCAAGAGCGATCTCGGCCGTCTCGTGTCGCTGGAAGCAGGCAAAATTCCGTCCGAAGGTCTCGGCGAAGTGCAGGAAATGATCGACATCTGCGATTTCGCCGTCGGTCTTTCCCGCCAGCTTTATGGTCTCACGATCGCCACCGAACGTCCAGGCCACCGCATGATGGAAACCTGGCATCCGCTTGGCGTTGTCGGCGTCATCTCCGCCTTCAATTTCCCGGTCGCGGTATGGTCGTGGAATGCGGCGCTCGCCATCGTCTGCGGCAATTCGGTGGTCTGGAAGCCTTCGGAGAAGACCCCGCTGACGGCACTTGCCGTTCAGGGCATTTTTGAGCGCGCCGCCGCCCGCTTCGGCGATGCGCCGGAAGGTCTCTCGCAGCTTCTGATCGGCGACCGCGCCGTTGGCGAGGCATTGGTGGATAATCCCAAGGTGCCGCTCGTCTCGGCCACCGGTTCCACCCGCATGGGCCGTGATGTCGGCCCGCGTCTGGCGAAACGCTTCGCCCGCGCCATTCTGGAACTCGGCGGCAACAATGCCGGTATCGTCTGCCCTTCCGCCGATCTCGACATGGCGCTACGCGCCATCGCCTTCGGCGCCATGGGCACGGCCGGTCAGCGCTGCACCACACTTCGCCGTCTCTTCGTGCATGACAGTGTCTATGACCAGCTCGTGCCGCGCCTGAAAAAGGCCTATGCGTCCGTTTCCGTCGGCAACCCGCTGGAAACCTCCGCACTCGTCGGTCCGCTGGTCGACAAGGCGGCTTTTGACGGCATGCAGAAGGCCCTCGAAGCGGCGAAAGCGCATGATGGCGTGGTGAATGGCGGCGGCCGCGTGGATACGGGTGCGCCTGATGCCTATTACGTCCAGCCGGCGCTTGTCGAAATGCCGAAGCAGGCGGGGCCTGTGCTGGAAGAGACTTTCGCGCCGATCCTCTATGTCATGAAATACAGCGATCTCGATCAGGCGATCGACGACCACAACGCCGTTGCCGCCGGTCTTTCGTCATCGATCTTCACCCGCGACATGCAGGAATCGGAACGGTTCCTGTCGTCGGAAGGCTCCGATTGCGGCATTGCCAACGTCAATATCGGCACTTCGGGTGCGGAAATCGGCGGCGCCTTCGGTGGCGAGAAGGAAACCGGCGGCGGCCGTGAATCCGGCTCCGACGCCTGGAAGGCCTATATGCGCCGCGCCACCAACACCATCAACTACTCCAAGGCGCTGCCGCTGGCACAGGGTGTTTCGTTCGATATCGAATAATCGCCTCTTCCAGAGAGAAATTGATCCACCATGCCGGCGCGGCTTCATCCACGCCGGCATTTCTATTCGCCGTGGCGGCACCAACGGACAAGGCATGAACCGGCAGGGTCGAGACCCGCCGGACAATATCGTCAGCCAATGCTCATCAGGCTGGCGTTGCCGCCGGCGGCCGTGGTGTTGACGCTGACGGAGACTTCTTCGACCAGCCAGTCGAGATTATAGGGCTGGCTTTCCCCGCAAAGCGCTTCCGTCGCCGCGGCCTGAACGAGAGTGAGCGGGCCGGGCAGGGCGGCGATCTTTTTATTGACCGTCACGATACGATCCGCGTCTCCCTCAACCAGCGCGCCGGCGAAGGGACCGGATTTTTCCCAATCATCCGCCCAGACGATGCGCGAGGTTACAGTTGCCGGCAAGCCATAGATCGACTTCTCCAGTCCAGAAGCATTGTCGATGACAACCGCGTTTCCGGTCGCAAGCGCTGCCGCAAGCTGGCGGTAAAGCCCCTGTTCGGTTGCCGGAACCAGCAGAACCTTTCCACGCGGATGCAGCGCATAGACATTGCGCTCGCCGACAGGCCCCGCCAGCTCGGTTTCAAAGCCGAGGCCGGAAAGCGCTGCCGCCTGCCGTGCGGCTTCGGCCGCGACGGTTTCGCCGTTTTCATCCAGCCAGCGGGCGAGATCGACGGCTGCCTGATCCTGCTGGCTGGCGATGCGGTCGATCTTCGGCGCCTTTTGCGTCATGCGGCCGAGATAAAGCGGGCCGCCCGCCTTGGGGCCGGTGCCGGAGAGGCCGCGTCCGCCAAAGGGCTGCACGCCGACAACCGCGCCGATGATGTTGCGGTTCACATAAAGATTACCGGCCGCGACGCGGGACAGAACGTGCTGGATCGTATCGTCGAGACGGGTGTGCAGGCCGAAGGTGAGGCCGTAACCGGTGGCGTTGATCTCGTCGATCAGCCGGTCGAGATTGTCGCGCTTGAAGCGGATGACGTGCAGCACCGGGCCAAAGACTTCGCGTTTCAGATCGGCAAGCGATTTCATCTCGATGATCGTCGGCGGCACGAAGGTGCCCCTGCCGGTCTCACCCGCAAGCGAAATCTGTTCGATGCGATGGCCGAGCCCGCGCATGCCCTCGATATGCTTTTCGATGATGCCCTTCGCCTCGGCGGTAATGACGGGGCCGACATCGACGGAAAGCTTGTCGGTGCGGCCGATCCGCAATTCATGCAGTGCGCCTTTCAGCATGGTCAGCGTGCGGTCCGCCACATCTTCCTGCAGGCAGAGGATGCGCAATGCCGAGCAGCGCTGGCCGGCGCTGTCGAAGGCGGACGCGATGACATCGGCGACGACCTGCTCGGCAAGCGCAGAGGAATCGACGATCATGGCATTCTGTCCGCCGGTCTCTGCAATCAGCGGCACCGGCTGGCCATTGGCCAGAACCCGACCGGCAAGCTGGCCCTGAATGAGCCGCGCCACTTCCGTTGAACCTGTAAACATTACACCTGCCGTCGATGGTGAACCGACGAGTGCTGCACCTGTTTTACCGTCGCCCGGCAGAAGCTGCACGGCGTCTTCCGGAACGCCTGCCTCATGCAGCAGGCGTATGCCCTGAGCCGCGATCAGCGGCGTTTCTTCGGCGGGCTTTGCCAGAACCGGATTGCCGGCGACCAGCGCCGCCGCTACCTGACCGATGAAGATCGCAAGCGGAAAGTTCCACGGGCTGATACAGACGACCGGGCCGAGCGGCGTTTCGCCGGCCTTGAAGTTCCTGCGGGCTTCCGCCGCATAATAACGCAGGAAGTCGATTGCCTCGCGCACCTCCGCAATGGCGTTCGGCATGGATTTTCCCGCTTCGCGCATGATGAGGCCGAGCAGGGCGGGCATCTCGGCCTGCATCGCGTCGGCGGCGCGCTCCAGGCAGGCAGCGCGTTCATCCACCGGGGTGGAAGGCCAGTTCGAGGCCGCCGCCCGCTGCATGGCCGCTTCGGCATCGGCTTCAGTCGGTTCGGTCACATGGCCGACGATATCATTGTGGTCGCCGGGATTGAGAACCGGGCGCGCGTTACCGCCTGCCTGCGGCGCGGCGGCTTTCCATTCCGTTGCTGTACCTGCCTTGAGGGTTCCGTCCAGTGCGGCGAGCGTCGTTTCGTTGGAAAGATCGAGGCCGGCGGAATTTTTGCGTTCAGGGCCGAACAGACCTTCAGGGGCGGCGATGCGGTCGTGACGCGCGCCGGGAACGGGGTAGGTTTTAACCACCGTGACTGGGTCTTCCAGCAGGGAATCCACCGGCACGGCGGGGTCGGCAATGCGGTTGACGAAGGACGAGTTCGCACCGTTTTCCAGCAGGCGGCGCACGAGATAGGCCAGCAGCGTCTCATGCGTGCCGACGGGGGCGTAGAAACGGCAGGGACGGTCGAGCTTCTTTTTGCCGACGACTTCGCTGTAGAGCGGTTCGCCCATGCCATGCAGGCACTGGAACTCGTAGTCGCCGAGTTTGAAGTCTGGACCGGCAAGATGGTAGATCGTCGCCATGGATTGCGCATTGTGGGTCGCAAACTGCGGAAAGACCAGATCGCGCGCGGCGAGCAGCTTGCGGGCGCAGGCGATGTAGGAGACATCCGTGTGCACCTTGCGGGTGAAGACCGGGAAATCCTCCAGCCCCTCCACCTGTGCGCGCTTGATTTCCGCGTCCCAATAAGCGCCCTTGACGAGGCGCACCATGATGCGGCGGCCCGCACGGCGGGCGAGGTCGATGATGTAATCGAGAACGAAGGGGCAACGGCGGCCATAGGCCTGCACCACAAAGCCGAGGCCGTTCCAGCCAGCGAGATCCCTGTCGAGCGCCAGTTCTTCGAGAAGATCGAGCGACAGTTCCAGCCGGTCGGCTTCTTCCGCATCGATATTGAGGCCGATATCGTATGTCTTGCTGAGCAGCATCAGCGATTTGACGCGCGGAAGAAGCTCAGCCATCACCCGCTCAGCCTGCGCGCGGGCATAACGCGGATGCAGCGCCGAAAGCTTGATGGAAATGCCGGGACCACCATAGATGCCGCGGCCGGCCGACGCCTTGCCGATGGCGTGGATGGCGTTTTCATAGTCCTTGTAATAACGCTCCGCATCCTTAGCGGTGGTCGCGGCTTCGCCGAGCATATCGTAGGAATATTGGAAGCCCTGTTCCTCCAGCGGCTTCGAACGCTTGATCGCTTCGCCGATGGTTTCGCCGGTGACGAATTGCTCACCCATCATGCGCATGGCCATGTCGACGCCACGGCGGATGACGGGTTCGCCGGCGCGGGCGATGAGCTTGGTCAGTGCCGCCGAAAGGCCGCTATCGTTTACCGTCGAAGTCAGCTTGCCGGTGATGACGAGGCCCCAGGTGGCGGCATTGACGAAGAGCGAGCGCCCTCCGCCAATATGGGACTTCCAGTCGCCGCGGGCGATCTTGTCGCGGATCAGCGCGTCGCGGGTGGCGGTGTCGGGAATGCGCAGCAGCGCTTCGGCAAGGCACATCAGCGCCACGCCCTCATGGCTGGAGAGCGAATATTCCTGCACCAGCCCCTCGACGCCGGTGCCCTTGGTCTTGGCGCGCAATGCCTCGATCAGTTTGCGGGCGGTGTCGCGAATGGCTTTCGCCTCTTCAGCCGTCACCGTTGCCGCCTCGATAAGCGGCGCCAGGCATTCTTCTTCCGGGCGACGATAAGCGGCGGTGATCGCCTTGCGCAACAAGCTTTGCTCGCGCACCGGCGGCGCAAAATTCTGGAAGATACCGTTCGCCACTACACCGGCGTTGCTTGCACCATCGGCCATTCTGAAAAACCCTGAAAACGCTGTTGAAGACAGACCTTCGGCGGCCGCGTGTCCTCCGCCCGCCGCTTTTCATCTCTGGCACAGACAATATCATCATCGCAAAAATTGCTATGGCCCTATTTTCGGGATAAAACAGGCTATATGAACTTTTATTTTTCAGATAAGGCGTAAAATCGCGTGGCAAATAGTCAAAAAACAGACGGTCTGGACCACTTCGATCTCAAGATCCTCGAGGCGCTCAGCGAGGACGGGCGGATGTCCGTTCTGCAATTGTCAAAACGGGTCGGTCTTTCCAAGACGCCCTGCCAGACGCGGCTGAAGCGGCTGGTGGATGAAGGCTATATTCTCGGCTTCCGCGCCATGCTCAATCCGCAGAAGCTCGGCGTCGATCACATCGCTTTCGCGGAGGTAAAACTCTCCGATACGCGTGAAAAGGCGCTGGAGGAGTTCAACGCGGCGGTGCGCAAGATCAAGGAAGTGGAGGAGTGCCACATGATCGCCGGCGCCTTCGATTATCTTCTGAAGGTGCGCACCAGCGATATTCGCAAGTATCGAAGGGTACTCGGCGAAAAAATCTCGAGCCTGCCATCCGTGGCCAACACTTCGACCTTCGTGGTCATGCAATCGGTCAAGGAAACCGGCATCTGAAAAGCGGACATGAAAAAACGGGCAGACGTTTGCCTGCCCGTTTCTGTCGTTCAATTTCCTCAGCGCGCCGTGGCAGCGGCGGTCACCGCGCTCATCTGCGCATCCGGGCCGAACTCGTTTTCGTTCTCAATGCCGAGCAATTCCTGCAGGCGCAGTCTCGCACGGCTCACGCGGCTCTTGATTGTGCCGACAGGGCAACCGCAAATCTCGGCGGCTTCCTCGTAGGCAAAACCCGAAGCCCCGATCAGCAGGATGGCTTCACGCTGGTCGTCTGGCAGCTTTGCGAGTGCTGCGCGGAAATCCTGAAGGTCTACCGAACCATGCTGTTCCGGCGGCACCGACAGGCGCGAGGTATAGACGCCGTCCGTATCCTGCACCTCACGGCCGGATTTGCGAATCTGGCTGTAGAACTCGTTGCGCAGGATCGTCACCAGCCATGCCCGCATGTTGGTGCCAGGCTGGTAGCTGTCCTGTTTGGCCCAGGCCTTCATGATCGTGTCCTGCACGAGGTCGTCGGCACGGTCCCTCGAGCGGATGAGCGAAATCGCGAAGGCGCGCAGGTTCGGCAGCGCCGCCAGCATTTCCCGCTTGAAATTGTATTCTGTCTGTTCCGGCTCTTTCGCCATCATTCCTCCGAAGCCTTCGTCTTGGCTCTGCTTTCGGCTTCATCGAGTTTTTCGAGAAGGTCGAGGAATTTGTCAGGGATGCCTTCATCCTGAACGGCATCATAAAGCTCCCTGAGCTTGCGGGAAATCACCGCCCGTCCCGAGTGTGGAACCTGAGGGGCGGCCGGATTGTCCGGCTGGTCTTGGTCCGATTGAAATATTCTCATAACGTCCGGTATTCCTTCTGCGTCGTGGCAAAGAATGCGCGGTGAAAAAAATAGTTCCGGCGATCCGGAACTATTTTTGACATGCGCACGTTGCTATCGTGGGTTTGCGTTGCAGACCGCATGAAAGGGGAGAATTCCATGTCAGTTTCTACACGCATCGCACCGCACCTGCCATATCTGCGCAGGTTCGCGCGTGCCGTTTGCGGCTCACAATCGACGGGCGATGCCTATGTTGCGGCAACACTCGAAGCTCTGATCGCCGATATCAGCATTTTTCCGCAGACAAGCAGCGATCGCGTTTCGCTCTATCAATTGTTCGTATCGATCTTTAGTTCCGTCACGATCAATATTAAGACCGACGAAAACCTGTCGGGATGGGAAAAACGCGCCTCGGCCAACCTCTCCGCCGTGCCGGCGCTGGCCCGTCAGGCTTTCCTCTTGACGACGGTCGAAGAATTCACGCCATCGGAAACCGCAGAGGTCCTGAAAGTCTCCGAGGGTCAGGTCGGCAAGCTGATCGATGAGGCAGCCTCTGAGATCGCCCGGCAGGTGGCGACCGATATCATGATCATCGAGGACGAACCTCTGATCGCGATGGATATCGAGCAGATGGTCACCGATCTCGGTCACCGTGTCACTGGCATCGCCCGCACGCATACGGAAGCGCTCGATCTCTTCCATCGCACCCAACCGAAGATGATCCTTGCCGATATTCAGCTTGCCGACGGCAGTTCCGGTCTCGATGCGATGAAAGACATTCTTGAGATGACCACCCTCCCGGTTATCTTCATCACGGCTTTCCCCGAGCGTCTTCTGACGGGCGAACGGCCGGAGCCGACCTTCCTCGTGACGAAGCCGTTTAATCCGGACATGGTGAAGGCGCTTATCAGCCAGGCCCTGTTTTTCAACGAAAGCTCACGCGCCGCGGCGTGAATTTTGCCGAAGCCGCAGGCTGACCGGGAACCAGTCTGGCGCCCGGGCGTTGGCGGTTACAGTCGTGGGGCTAACCTGCGGCGTTCTGCAAGGAGATGAATTTGCATCGGCTGGCATGGCACAACGCGGAGAGGAACGAAAGCGAACTTCACGACTCGCTCGTTCTCGCCTTGCTCGATTCGGGTGAGACAGTCATGCTGCAGGACTGGAACCGCGACTATATATTCGTGGCCAATCTGCCGGATGTCTGGAAACTTCCGGCCGATTCCCATCCGACCGATGAAAATCTGTTCGGCAAAGATCTCTCCGCGCGGCTTGCCGAACTTAAAAAGGACATGAAGACGGCGGGCAGCCGCGGTATGCTGGAAGTCAACGCCGGCAATGATCGTGTCTTTCAGTTTCAGGTCCACTCCACCTTCAACCAGTCGAACCAGGTGGTGATGAAAACCACCATTCGCGAGGTGACGGCGGAAAGGCGGCGCGAGCAGCTTCTGCGCTCGTTGCTGCGCGAGGTCAGCCACCGTTCCAAGAATCTCCTGGCGATCATCCAGAGCCTTGCAGGCCAGACGGCCCGCTTCAGCCTGACCAAGGACGATTTTCTGAGAAAGTTTCGAGGACGGCTACATGCTCTTGCGCAAAGTCAGGATCTCATCACGGATTCGGACTGGCGGGGCGCGCGAATATTCGAGCTGCTGCGCCAGCAATTCGATCTTTATGTGCCGGAATATCCGAACCTCATCCATATGGAAGGCGAAAACCTGCTGCTAAATCCGAACGGCGCGCTTTATATCGGGCTCGCCTTCCATGAACTGGTCGTCAACACCGTCAGCCATAGCGGCAATCTTGCCTATCACCCCCCCATATCCCTGCAATGTCGTCAGGAGGGTGAGTTTTATATGGTTGAATGGAATGAGCCGATGATGCCGTCGAAAGAGCCGGTCGAAACCCGGCGTGGCAGCTTCGGCAGCGTGGTGCTCGAAAAGGTGGTTCCCTCCGCGCTGGGTGGAAGCGCCGAATACGAGTTGACGGCTAAGCGAATCGTCTACCGGCTGAAATTTCCTTCCGGCGACAGCGTGGACGCCGCCTGAAATCGCGATATCGGGCGCGACGCCGGGTTTAACGCTCATGTCCTGGAAATCAAAAACAAATAGCACGGCTCATGAAAAGAGCCGTGCTATTTTATGACAGGTTTTCAGGGGTGAAACCTGTTTATTTTCAGCCAAGCTTCAGGCGGGGACGGGGGAATTGCTTGGCCTGCAGTAAGAATGCACCTGCCGGGAATAGGTTCCCGCAAAATGCATTTTTTAACAATCGACAAATGAGCTGCTTTTGAACCCGCTTGCCGGCATCAGTGCTGGCCTGTCTGTTCCGATCTTTTGGGCGTGAAATAACGCATCGGCGCCTCCAGCGTCCACTCGAAGCCGGCTTCACGATATTCCGTCAGCACCTGCCCACCGAAGGCGCCTTCCGCATGCCTTTTTATGACCGTGGTGCCGAAACCCTTGCGGCTCGGTTCGCTCGCCGGAGGGCCACCCGTTTCGGTCCAGACGAGGTGGATCATCTGGCGCCCGTCTTTTTCAAACGGCTGCCAGCGCACGGTGATTTTTCCTGTTGGAACCGACAATGCGCCATATTTGATGGAATTCGTCGTCAGCTCATGGATCACCAGGCCGAAATTCTGTGCTGCTTCCGGGGAGAGCATGAAATCATCTCCGATCAGCAGGACGCGATGCGCCACGGTGCCGAAAACTTCGAGATGGGTCTCGATCAGCTTGCGGATCGGCAGGCCTTGCCATTGAACCTCCGCCAAGGCCCGGATCGACATTCCAAGGCCGCGCAGGCGGTGATCCACCTCCTTTTGAAATTCCGGAATACTTTTATTTTCGCGTCCCAATTGCCGTATCATCGCCTGAACCAGCGTCAGAATGTTCTTGGAACGGTGTACAAGTTCGTGCAGCAGCAATTGCAGCCGCTCTTCTGACTGGCTTCTGTCGAAGGACGCGTTGGAGAGTGCTATGGCGACCTGGTTGGCTTCCTTTATCTTGGTATCGATGGGTGCGACGATCTCGCCCTCACCGATGCGCTCGGCCATCAGGGTCAGATCACGAATGGAGCTGCGCAATTGCCGGCCGACCAGATAGGCGCCGCCAATGGCGATAAGCACCAGCACTAGGCTGCCGATCATCATCTGTCGCCAGGTATCTATCAGCGCCGCCTGGCTTGCGGCGAGCGGACCCCACATCACCGTCTTCCATTGCCAGCCCGGTAATTGGGCATAGGCATAGAGATTGCCCTTGCCGTCAAAAAAATTGCCGCTGAAGGCCTGCATCTCCGAAAGGACGTCCGGGGTGACAAACGGCTTGCCCATTTCCGCCTCATCGGGCGCGCTTGAGACGACAACGCGGTTGTTGCCGTCAATGATGGCGACCGCCCAGTTGCGTGGCAGGGTTTCCGTGGGAATGAGCCGGCTCAGGTCGCTGGTATTCTGCGTCAGGATCAGGGCGTCTCCGGCGGCGTCCAAATCCGGGCCGAGCGGCAAGGTGACGTTGAACACCCATTCCTTGCTGGTCTGGCCGAAAAACATGTTCGAGACGGTGATGCGGCCAGAGTCGATCGCTTTGGCCAGGTTGGCTTCCGCCGGCACCTTGCCGAGCGGCTGGCCATAGGGCATGCGTGTATTGAGACGCTGCTGGCCATCTTTGGTCGTGAGAATGGCGTAGAGGCCCTCCCGCTTCAGGCTGTCGGCGACGCGTCCCTGAAACGCGGCGAGATTGCCGCTTTCAAGTTCCGGGAATTGCGACAGGAGATTGAGAGACGTGGCGATTTCCTGCAGGCGGCGGTCGATATTGCGCGAGGCCACCCGCACGTCCTCGATGGTTTCCCGTTGCAGGTCGTCGCGTTTTTCCGCTTCCAGGCGCAGCATCAGATAGCCGCCAAAGAGAATGAGCGGCAGGGTGATGACGGTAGCCATCACCACCAGATAGGTGCCGATGGAAGCCGTTGGGAAAAAATTCGCGCTGCGCCGACGCAAAGCCGAAATCATGTCTTTCAGTCTGTTGCCGGGTAGAGGCATACAAAACTCCGGCAGTTATGGCATTGTTACGGCACGGATAATACCGTGCCGTCCCTCATTAGCAATGCCTGATTTTTTACCTTCGGTCGTTGTGGCAGGCCACAATTGCATCGGTATGATTGAAAAAATCGGAACTATTTCAACGACCAACCCGTTTGCCAGACGAACCGGTCGAGCAGCGGGTATGAAATTCATCACCGCCGGCCAGTTGAGAACGATGAAAGGAAGGTACGAAATGGCAAAGAAAATTACTATCCTCGTCACAGCTGCTTTGATGGGCACCACGGCTTTCGCGCCGCTGGCCATCGCTCAGGGTACGACCCAGCCCGCACCGGCAAATCCGAGTGCGCAGACAGAGCCGGCAAACCCGCCTGCCACCCCGATGACGCCTGCCGCCCCTTCTGCCAATGACAGCGCGGCCACAACGATGGGTGGCGCCTATTTGACCGAGCAGGGCGAAACGCAGGTCAGCGCGAACGATTATATCGGCAAGTCGGTCTATACGGCGGCCGATGAAAGCATCGGTAACGTCACCAACCTGATTATGGAAGAAGATGGCGGTCTGGTTGCTGCGGTGATCGGCGTCGGCGGCTTCCTGGGCATCGGCGCAAAGGATGTTGCGGTTCCGATGGATAAGGTAACGATGACGCGCAACGCGCAAGACGGTACAATCCGCCTGACAACGACGGAAACGGCGGAAACGCTGAAGGCCGCTCCCGAATTCAAGACGCTGGAGCAGCAGGCGAGCGAAAAGAACGCGGCAACGCCGGCGGCCCCTGACGGCACGACGACGTCCGCCACCAAGCCCTAATTCCCGTCCCTGGGAGGCAGGAGCGGGACCGGCTTCTATCAGCTGTCCCGCGAGAGGCACCGGCCAACAGGCCGGTGTCTTTTTTCTATCTGATCGCCGGCTGTTCAATCGCCCGCATTGCGGGAGGAGTGCCAGGCCCAGGCGGATTTGATGATGTCGGAGAGGGAGTAACGCGGCTCCCAGCCGAGAACCTCCTTCGCCTTGTCGTTATTGGCGACGAGTGTCGTGGAATCGCCGTCGCGCCGCCCGGTATATTCGACGGGGAAGGGGCGGCCGGAAACCTCCGAAATCGCCGCCAGCAGTTCCTTCACAGTCGTTCCGGTGCCGGTGCCGAGGTTGAGTTCGACGGTCTCCCCGCCGGCAAGCAGATAATCCACGGCCCGCACATGCGCATCGGCGAGATCGAGAATGTGGATATAGTCGCGCACGCAGGTGCCGTCGCGCGTGTCGTAATCCGTGCCGAACACCTTGAAGCCTTGACGCCGGCCGAGTGCGGCTTCGATGGCCAGCGGGATCGCGTGGGTCTCCGGCTTGTGCCATTCACCGATGCGGCCTTCGAAATCCGCGCCAGCGGCGTTGAAGTAGCGCAGCATGACCGAACGCAGCCCCTTATAGGTGCTGTAATCCTTCAGCGCCTGCTCCACCACCCATTTGGTGCGGCCATAGGGGTTGATCGGCGCCTGCCGGTGCGTCTCGTCGATCGGTACCTGTTCGGGCAATCCGTAAGTTGCGCAGGTGGACGAAAAAACGAAAGCCGTGACGCCGGCATCGATGGCGGCGGAAAGCAGGTTGAGCGAGCCGATGACGTTGTTGTCATAGAAAGCCACGGGCTGCTTGACCGATTCACCGACTTCGATCAGCGCGGCGAAGTGAAGAACGGCCTCTGGCTGGTGCTTGGCGAAGACCTCGTCCAGCCGCGCCCGGTCGCGAATATCACCCTGTTCGAAAGGCCCCCAGCGGACAAACTCCTCATGCCCGTTGGACAGATTGTCGAAAACGACCGGTTCATACCCTCGCTCAGACAGGAGAAGGCAGGTGTGCGAACCGATATAGCCGGCACCGCCGACGACAAGGACTTTCTTCTTCATCAATTGCCTTTCAGAAAATTACGGACGCGCAGAGACTGCCCGAGACTGTATGTCACTTTGTTCAAATAAGGGCGGCGTGGCGGGCAACGCCAACAACCAGTCTATCCTTCGCGGGTAACATAAAAAAAACCGCGCATCCATCGTCTGGACGCGCGGTTGGTCTTGCGAGGCTGCCAAGAAGTTACTTGGTCTTTTTTGTACCCGCTCTCGTCGCGAGAAATCCGGCTGCGACAGCGACGGCAAGTGTCGCGTAAGGGCGTGCCTGGATTGCAAGCGAAAGCAGCGATTGCAGCGCGAGCGGCGCAGCCGTTAAAGGTGCTGCGGCAGCAAGTGGTGACATCGGTCTGGTCGCGTAGACCCTCGGGCGTTTGAGGATGGCGAGCGCCACCAGCATGATAACACCGAGCAGAAAGGCAGAGCCCGCAACGACGAGCGCTGCCGGTCCAGCCCCCACGTGACGCGCCAGATAGATTGATCCCGCCACGACCGCTGCGACAAAGGCTATCAGGAAAAATATCCCTGCCAGCACCGACAATATGATGACGGAGCGCAATCGTCTCGTGACGACACGCCCTTCACGCTGGGTCTCCCCCAGATAGACCAGCAATGCCTCAAGCATGAGCTTATCGACGCGTCAGGAGGGCAAGAACGAAGCCAACGCCAACGGCGATGCCGAGCGACTGCAGCGGGTTCTTCTGGACCTGATCGGTGAGGTTGTCGTTCAGCGTGGAAATCTCGCTGCGGACCGTATCCGCCATGTCGCTCGAGGCAGAAATTGCATCGTCTGCGACCCGTGCGGCCTGTGCTTTCAGCTCGTAAGACGCGCCGACGCCAAGCGCTTTCACACTCTTGGCAAGATTTGCCAGATCTTCGCGAAGCTGGGCGAGCTGTGCGGCCACATCGGCTGCGTCACCGCTTTCGAGGGATTGCTGGATCTTGTCGTTAACGCTGCTGCGCACGCTTGCCATGGGTCAGGTCCTTCTTGAACATCGTTGATGGAAATGGCGACATGTCAATGACTGACACCGCTTAACTATCGTTGCGGCGGCAGAAACAACCCGCCTGTCCGGGAGTAAAACGCGCCGACCCGGCCTTGGTTCCGTAACGTCATGTGATTATTTGCCCTTCTTGAATGGTCAGGCATTTTTCAGGAATTAGGCCCCGGACATTTGTTTTCCTGTCACAAGCATCCTATAAGGCCCATCATCGAGACGTACCTTGACTTCAATCAATATGTGAAACGACATGCTGCAGACGCCCTATTACCTCATCGACAAGACAAAACTTCTTCGCAACATGGAGAAGATTGCCTATGTGCGGGAAAAATCCGGCGCCAAGGCGCTCTTGGCGCTGAAGTGCTTCGCCACATGGTCGGTTTTCGATTTCATGTCGCAATATATGGACGGCACCACCTCGTCCTCGCTTTATGAAGTCCGTCTCGGCCGCGAGAAATTCGGTGGTGAAACCCATGCCTATTCCGTCGCCTATGCCGATTACGAAATCGACGAGGTGATCTCGAATGCGGACAAGATCATCTTCAATTCCATCAGCCAGCTCGAGCGTTTTGCGGACAAGGCCTCCGGTATTACCCGTGGTCTGCGCCTCAACCCGCAGGTCAGCTCTTCGAGCTTCGACCTTGCCGATCCCGCGCGTCCCTTCAGCCGTCTCGGCGAATGGGATGTGGCCAAGGTCGACAAGGTCATGGACCGCATTTCCGGTTTCATGATCCACAACAATTGCGAAAACGGCGATTTCTCTCTGTTTGACCGCATGTTGACCCAGATTGAGGAAAAGTTCGGATCGCTGCTGTCGCGTGCCGAATGGGTGAGCCTTGGCGGCGGTATCCACTTTACCGGCGATAATTATCCGCTCGACCAGTTCTGCGACCGTCTGCGGGCCTTCTCCGAAAAATATGGCGTGCAGGTCTATCTGGAGCCGGGCGAAGCCTCGATCACGAAGAGCACGACGCTCGAAGTGACGGTTCTCGACACGCTGTTCAACGGCAAGAACCTTGCTATCGTCGACAGCTCCATCGAAGCGCACATGCTCGATCTGCTGATCTATCGTGAAACCGCCAAGGTTTTGCCGAACGAAGGCGAGCATCCCTATATGGTCTGCGGCAAGTCCTGCCTCGCCGGCGATATTTTCGGCGATTTTCGCTTCGACAAGGAGTTGAAGGTCGGCGACCGCATCTCCTTCCAGGATGCGGCCGGCTACACCATGGTCAAGAAGAACTGGTTCAACGGCGTGAGGATGCCGACCATCGCCATCAAGGAACTGGACGGCACCGTTCGCGCCGTTCGTGAATTCGACTTTGCCGATTTCGAGCAAAGCCTGTCTTAAACCCTGTTTTTAACATGAAACGAAGCTCATCCCTGCGGGGAAAAGGAGGCATCACCTGAAATGAAGAAGAACGTTCTGATCATCGGCGCCGGTGGCGTAGCACAGGTCGTGGCGCATAAGTGCGCCCAGAACAGCGATGTATTGGGAGACATTCATATTGCGTCACGGACCGTGGAAAAGTGCCGCAAGATTGTCGAGTCCGTACGCGAAAAGAAGAGCCTCAAGACAGATGTGAAACTTGAGGCCCATGCGCTTGACGCGATGGATATCGAGGCGACGAAAGCCTTGATCAAGAAAACCGGCGTGGAAATCGTCATCAATGTCGGTTCGGCTTTCGTCAATATGTCCGTTCTTCGTGCCTGCATGGACACGGGTGTTGCCTATATGGACACGGCGATCCACGAGGATCCGACCAAGATTTGCGAGACGCCGCCGTGGTATGGAAACTACGAGTGGAAGCGCGCGGAAGAGTGCAAGGAAAAGGGCGTTACCGCCATTCTCGGCGTCGGTTTCGACCCAGGCGTGGTCAACGCCTATGCGCGTCTCGCCAAGGATGAGTATTTCGACAAGGTCACCTCGGTCGATATCGTCGATATCAATGCCGGCAGCCACGGCCGCTGGTTTTCCACCAACTTCGATCCGGAAATCAACTTCCGCGAATTCACCGGCGTCGTTTACTCCTGGCAGAATGGCCAGTGGCAGACGAACCAGATGTTCGAAGTCGGACAGGAATTCGACCTGCCTGTCGTCGGCAAGCAGAAGGCCTATATGACCGGCCATGACGAAGTGCATTCGCTGTCCAAGAACATGGACGGCGCCGATGTGCGCTTCTGGATGGGCTTCGGCGATCACTATATCAACGTCTTCACCGTGCTGAAGAACCTTGGCCTCCTGTCCGAGAAGCCGGTCAAGACGGCCGAAGGCCTGGAAGTCGTGCCGCTCAAGGTGGTCAAGGCCGTGCTGCCCGATCCGTCTTCGCTGGCGCCTGATTATGTCGGCAAGACCTGCATTGGCGATATCGTCAAGGGTATCAAGGACGGCAAGGAGCGCGAAGTCTTCATCTACAACGTGGCTGACCATAAGGATGCCTATGAAGAAGTCGGCTCGCAGGGGATTTCCTACACCGCCGGCGTTCCGCCGGTCGCAGCCGCCATGCTCATCGCCACCGGCGAATGGGACGTGAAGCAGATGGCGAATGTTGAAGAACTGCCGCCGAAGCCGTTCCTGAACCTTCTGAACAAGATCGGTCTTCCGAACCGCATCAAGGACGAAAACGGCGATCGCGCGCTGGAGTTCTGATTGCCGATGTTTTGATTGATAGAATGGAAAAGCCCCGCGAAATCGGGGCTTTTCTTTTGGCGGCTATCCCTTGGGGAACTGCCCTATGAACAGATGCAGTGCTTTATGCATCGCTTCCGAAGGGGGCTCTGCAACATGCCACTCCGGAAAATGCCCATCGATTGCCATGCGGGCAAGGCCATAGACCAGTGCGCGGGAGCTTAGCACGAGCTGGTCGAGGTCGAGGCCCTTTGCGAGCTGGCCGTTTTCACGCGCCTGCGCGAGCAGGTTGACCATCAGGCGACGTATGGCGTCATTCTGCTCGCGTAGAATATCGGACGAATTGAAATCGATCAGCGTTCTCGAGCTGATGATTTCGAAATGCGTCGGATTGGCCAGTGCCCAGCGCAGATAGCCGTGGCCGATGGCTTCAAAGGCGACGAGGGGATCGTCACTGCCGGCCTGTCGTCTTGCGGCTTCGACGGATTCGGTCAGTCGGCTCATCGCCTGTTCCGCGACAGCAGTCATCAGAGCTGTTTTCGAACGGAAATGCCTGAACGGCGCTCCAGGCGAAACGCCAGCGCGCTTGGCGGCTTCGCGGACTGAAATGTTCTCTACACCTCGCTCCTCGATGATTGCGATCGTTGCCGCGACAAGTTCATCGACGAGATTGCCATGGTGGTAGGGCTTGTCCCCATTCGCTTTCATGTTCGTACTCATGGCTGTCCCTAGCATGGAACGCGGATGTAATCACTGATTATTTTTCTCTTGCGTAAAGCCGCTCCCTTGATGTAAGCATCGATTACATTTTGTCAGGAGGGTTCAATGCTGCGTTTATTGTTAAAGTTCAGTCTCGCATTTACCTTACTTCCAATCGCCGTCGCATATGCCGGGGACAGCCCAACCCTCGAAATCGTCTGGCCGAAAGCCGGCGATGTCATAGAGCTGGGGAATGACCCGGAACGCGCAATCGGCGTCGTCGTCAAAAGCAACTTCATGCTGCTTGCCGCCGGGCAATGTGGAGACAACGGCCAATGCGGCCACGTGCATATGAAAATCGACCCTTCAGGCGATACGTGCAATATTCCCGGCCGCACCTATAACAGCATGAACAGCGACTTCGGTGGGGATTTGATCAAGGCCCGTTTTGGCCATTGCCCCAGCCCGGCCGGGCGGCATGTCATCGGCGTTCTACTGGCGAACGATCACCATCAACCCGTTCTGGTTGACGGTAAGCCGGTCACGGCCCTTGTCGAAGTGACGACCAAATAGGGATGCCCGTGACGGACATTCTGTAGATGTCGCAATAAAAAGGCCCCGTGCAAAAACGGGGCCTTTGACTTTCAGATGTCGAAGAGCGAAAGGCAATCAGCCCTTCGGCTGCTTCGGCCCACGCTTTTCGAAAGGCTTGTCCTTCTTGCCTTCATATTTCGGCTTGTCGCCGAAGGGCTTTTTCTTCTTCCAGGGCTTGTCGTCGCCCTTTCGGTCATCGCGGGGAGCGGCAGCATTGTCCGATTTGCTGAACTTGCGCTGGGCCTTCGCCGGGCGGGTGTCTTCGCGGAAGCTGCCGGTTATTTCCGGCTTGCCTTCCAGCGCCTTCAGACGGATGCCCTTTTCGAGCGTCATATCCTTGCCGATGGCGGAGGTGAAACGGTCGACGGCATCAGCCGCCAGTTCCACGAAGGTCTCCGTCTGCTGCATGCGGATCGCGCCGATATCCTGGCGGGTGATCTTGCCGAAACGGCAGAGCATGGGGATGAGCCAGCGCGGTTCGGCGCTCTGTTTGCGGCCAACGGAGAGCGAAAACCAGGCGCTGTCGGAGAAATCGGACCTGTCGCGGCGCGGCGCATTGTTTTCGGGTGTTTCGAAACTGTCGCGGCGCGGCTTGCGGGTGTTGTCAAGCGCGACCTCGAAAATGTCCTCCGGCGCCGAACGTCCGGCATGATAAAGACGCACGAAGGCAGCGGCGACTTTTTCCGCGCCATGCTGTTCCAGCAGCTTGGTGACGAAATCGCGTTCGTCATCCGCCACTGCTTCGCTTAGCGTAGGATCGGCCAGAAGCCGGGCGCCGTCGCGCTCGACGATCTCTTCAACGGAGGGTGGGTGAACCCATGCGGCACTGACCTTGGCGCCTTCGAGCAGGCGTTCGGCCTTGCGGCGCTGGCTGACCGGCACCACGACGGCGCTGACGCCCTTCTGACCGGCGCGGCCGGTACGGCCGGAACGGTGCAGAAGCGTTTCGGAATTGGTCGGCAGATCGGCATGGATGACGAGTTCGAGTCCGGGCAAGTCGATGCCGCGGGCGGCAACGTCGGTCGCCACGCAAACGCGGGCGCGGCCGTCACGCATGGCCTGCAGGGCATGTGTGCGTTCGTTCTGCGTTAGTTCACCGGAGAGAGCCACGACCGAAAAGCCGCGATTGTTCAGGCGTGCCGTCAGATGGTTCACAGCGGCCCGGGTGGAGCAGAATACGATGGCGTTGCGGGCTTCATAAAAGCGCAGCGCATTGATGATGGCGTTCTCGCGATCGGAAGGCGACACCAGGAGCGCGCGATATTCGATATCCACATGCTGCTTCTGTTCGGAAGCGGTGGCGATGCGCACGGCGTTCTTCTGGTAGCTTTCGGCCAGCTTGGCGATGCTGCGCGGCACGGTGGCCGAGAACATCAGCGTGCGGCGATCGTCCGGCGATTCTTCCAGAATGAATTCCAGATCTTCGCGGAAGCCGAGATCGAGCATCTCGTCGGCTTCGTCGAGCACGACGGCGCGGATCGACGAAAGATCGAGTGCGTTGCGCTTGATGTGGTCGCAGAGACGGCCGGGCGTGCCGACGACGATATGCGCACCGCGCTCCAGCGCCCGGCGCTCATTGCGGATATCCATGCCGCCGACGCAGGAGGCAATGGAGACACCTGCAAACTCATAAAGCCATTCCAGTTCGCGCTTGACCTGCATGGCCAGTTCGCGCGTGGGGGCAATGGCAAGCGCCAGAGGGGCAGCGGCCTGGCCGAAACGGGTATTGTCACGCAGCAGCGTGGTCGCGAGCGCGATGCCGAAGGCAACGGTCTTGCCGGAACCGGTCTGCGCGGAAACCAGCGCGTCCTTGTCGGCGAGTTCGGGCGCAAGCATGGCCTGCTGCACGGGGGTCAAGTCTTTGTAGCCGCGTTTTTCCAACGCCTGCGCGATCGCCGGGGCGATACCCTGGGTGTCTGTCATCTACCGTCTTTCGGATATGAAGCTGCCCGCATCCGCCCGAAACCAATAGATCCTAATGTCTCCGGGGCAGCCGATGCAGGCCATTTCGGCCATCTGGCCGGTTGCATTGCCGCGCTCATACTGCGAATGGGCCCATTTGTACAGTGCACTGCGGTACGCTCTTTTACGGGTGCTTTATCTCGTTAACGGTTCGATGCTGTCTTCGTCCGTTTTATCGGCCCAGAAAGAAGGCGTACCGCATGGTTCATAAACGGCATTGCGTGCCCCCCACCTTTTCGCTAAGAGACCCGCAACTTGAGGCTCTTTTCAGGAAGGGCCGACTGGGTTTGTTCTTGTCCGTCCGCTTCCTGAAGGAGCCGGCGGGAAAATGGGATGGTACTGGTCAAGGCTATGGCTCGCATTGTCATGAAATTCGGCGGCACGTCCGTCGCGAACCTCGAACGCATTCACAATGTCGCACGGCATGTGAAACGCGAAGTGGATGCCGGCCATGAAGTGGCCGTGGTCGTTTCTGCCATGTCCGGTAAAACCAACGAGCTGGTGGACTGGGTGCAGAACGCCGCGAAGGTGGCTGGCGCCAACGCTGCCTCCTTTTTCGACGCGCGCGAATATGATGCGGTTGTTGCATCCGGCGAACAGGTGACGTCAGGTCTTCTGGCGATCACGCTGCAATCCATGGGCATCAATGCGCGCTCCTGGCAGGGCTGGCAGATCCCGATCCGCACCGACAATGCGCACGGCGCCGCCCGGATTCTGGAAATCGACGGTTCCGATATCGTCAAGCGCATGGGCGAAGGCCAGGTTGCCGTTGTTGCCGGTTTCCAGGGCATCGGTCCTGACAACCGCATCGCGACGCTCGGCCGCGGCGGTTCGGACACCTCGGCTGTCGCCATCGCCGCCGCCGTCAAGGCGGACCGGTGCGACATCTATACGGATGTCGACGGTGTGTACACGACCGACCCGCGCATCGAGCCGAAGGCTCGCCGCATGAAGAAGATCGCCTTCGAGGAAATGCTCGAAATGGCGTCTCTCGGTGCGAAGGTTCTGCAGGTTCGCTCGGTCGAGCTTGCCATGGTACACAAGGTGCGCACCTTCGTTCGCTCCAGTTTCGAGGATCCCGATGCGCCGGGCATGGGCGACCTCATCAACCCGCCCGGTACTTTGATTTGTGACGAGGATGAAATCGTGGAACAGGAAGTCGTAACCGGCATCGCCTATGCCAAGGATGAAGCACAGATCTCGCTGCGCCGCGTGGCCGACCGTCCGGGCGTCTCCGCCGCGATCTTCGGGCCGCTCGCCGAAGCGCATATCAATGTCGACATGATCGTGCAGAACATCTCCGAAGACGGTTCGCGCACCGACATGACCTTCACCGTTCCTTCGGGCGACGTCGCCAAGGCGATCAAGCTTCTGGAAGACAACAAGGCCCAGATCGGCTTCGACGTCGCGCAGAACGAGACGGGCCTCGCCAAGGTGTCGGTCATCGGTATCGGCATGCGCAGCCACGCCGGCGTGGCCGCCAGTGCCTTCAAGGCGCTTGCCGAGAAGAACATCAACATCAAGGCGATCACCACCTCCGAGATCAAGATTTCGATCCTGATCGACGGCGCCTATGCCGAACTTGCCGTTCGCACTTTGCATTCCGCTTACGGCCTCGATAAAGCTTGAACCCGAGACATCGGTTCCCGATGCTCCGATTCTTCGGAGTTGCGTTCTTCCGATGCGGCGTTTCATGAAAGCGTGTCCCTTGCGGGACGCGCTTCTCGCGCTATAAATTTTTAAATGACCTTTTGATTCCCGAATATTATGACATTCGGATCGGAAGCGTCGGGGAGCAAACGCGATGAGAGACCTTTCCGCAGGTCCGCGTGTCCTGCTCAAGCGGCTGCGCGAAATGATGGCGGAGCACCTTGAACCGCAGGAGCGTCTGGACCAGATCGTCCGTCAGATTGCCAGCAACATGGTGGCGGAGGTTTGCTCGGTCTACGTGCTGCGTTCCGACAGCGTGCTGGAACTTTATGCGACCGAAGGTCTCAATAAGGATGCCGTGCATCTTGCCCAGCTGAAAATGGGGCAAGGTCTTGTCGGCACCATCGCCGCGTCCGCCCAACCTCTCAATCTTTCCGATGCGCAGGCGCATCCCGCTTTCCGCTATCTTCCTGAAACCGGTGAGGAAATTTATCATTCCTTCCTCGGCGTGCCGATTTTGCGCTCCGGTCGCACTCTTGGCGTTCTTGTGGTCCAGAACAAGGCCAGCCGAACGTATCGGGAGGATGAAGTTGAAGCGCTCGAGACAACCGCGATGCTTATCGCTGAAATAGTGGCGAGCGGTGAATTGAAGAAGATCACCCGCCCCGGCGTGGAGCTGGACCTGACGCGCGCGGTTTCCATCGATGGCGATGGTTATGGCGAAGGAATCGGCCTTGGCCACGTCGTGCTGCACGATCCGCGCATCGTCGTGACCAACCTGCTCAATGAAGATGCCGATACGGAAATCCGCCGTCTTGCCGACGCCATCGGCTCGCTGCGCCTGTCGATCGACGACATGTTGCAGCGCCGTGACGTGCCGACCGAGGGCGAACACCGCGAGGTTCTCGAGACCTACCGCATGTTCGCCCACGATCAGGGCTGGGTGCGGCGCATGGAAGAGGCCATCCGCAACGGCCTGACGGCGGAAGCGGCGGTCGAGAAGGTGCAGAGCGACACCAAGGCGCGCATGATGCGGCTCACTGACCCCTATCTGCGTGAGCGCATGCATGATTTCGACGACCTCGCCAACCGGCTGCTGCGCCAGCTGATCGGTTTTGGCGGGCGTGGGCCGGAGCAGGATTTCCCGCTCGACGCCATCGTTCTGGCGCGCGCCATGGGCGCTGCCGAGCTGCTGGATTATCCGCGTGAAAAACTGCGTGGACTGGTGCTCGAAGACGGCGCGGTGACCAGCCATGTCGTCATCGTCGCGCGGGCCATGGGCATTCCGATCATCGGGCAGGCGACCGGGATCGTCGCGCTGGCGGAAAATAACGATCCCATCATTATCGATGGCGATGATGGTCAGGTGCATCTGCGCCCGATGTCGGATCTGCAGCGTGCTTATGAAGAAAAGGTGCGCCTGCGCGCCAAGCGACAGGAGCAGTTCCGCGCGCTGCGCAATGTCGAGCCGATCACCAAGGATGGCCAGAAGGTCAATCTGAAGATGAATGCCGGCCTTTTGGTGGACCTGCCGCAACTGGAAGAATCCGGCGCCGATGGCATCGGCCTGTTCCGCACCGAGCTGCAATTCATGATCGCCTCCAATATGCCGAAGGGCGAGGAGCAGGAGGCGTTCTACCGCTCCGTTCTGCGGCAGGCCAAGGGCAAGAGCGTTACCTTCCGCACGCTGGATATCGGCGGCGACAAGGTCGTTTCCTATATGCGGGGCCAGGAAGAGGAAAATCCGGCGCTGGGCTGGCGGGCGATTCGCCTGTCGCTCGACCGTCCGGGCCTGATGCGCACGCAGATGCGTGCACTGTTGCGCGCCGCATCCGGTGCTGAATTGCGCATGATGTTGCCGATGGTGACGGAAGTGTCAGAAATTCGCGCCGCCCGCGACCTGTTACAGAAGGAAGTGCAGCATCTCTCCAAATTCAGTCATGCGCTGCCGAAAAAGCTGCAATTCGGCGCCATGCTGGAAGTGCCCTCCCTGATGTGGCAGCTCGATGAGCTGATGCAGGAGGTGGATTTCGTGTCCGTCGGTTCGAACGACCTGTTCCAGTTCTCGATGGCGGTCGACCGCGGCAATGCGCGTGTTTCGGATCGTTTCGACAATCTCGGCAAGCCGTTCCTGCGCATTCTGCGCGATATCGTCCGCGCTGGCGAAAGGCATCACACATCGGTCACGCTGTGCGGCGAAATGGCGGGCAAGCCGCTTTCGGCCATGGCGTTGATCGGCCTCGGCTTCCGTTCGGTCTCCATGTCACCGACGGCAATCGGTCCGGTCAAGGCAATGCTGCTCGGGCTCGATGCCGCGCGCCTTGCCGAAGAGCTGAACGCGGCGCTGGACGATCACAATTCGCTGGAAAGCGCGCGCGAGGTGTTGTTACGCTTCGCTGCGACGCATTCCATTCCCGTTTAGAGCATTTCCAGGAAGAGTGGACCCCGGTTTTCCGTCCGGAAATGCGTTAAAGCAAAAAGTTAGAGCGTTTTCGCGTTTCGATGAAAAGCGAAAGTGCTCTAAAAGACCTGTTTCATTATTGGAGTGACTGGTGGCGAAGCTTCCCGTCGAAAAAATGCGCGAGTTGGAAAGACGTTTCGGCGAGATCGAAGCGCGCATGTCGGCAGGCCCGGCAGCGGATGTCTATGTGAAACTGGCTTCGGAATATTCCGAACTCGAGCCGGTGGTGAAGAAAATCCGCGACTACGAGAAGGCTGTTTCCGAGGCCAACGATCTAGAAGCGCTTTTGGCCGACAAGACGACCGACAAGGATATGCGCGAGCTCGCGGAAATGGAGCTGCCAGAGGTCGAGACCCGTATCGGCGAGCTTGAAAAGGATATGCAGGTCCTGCTGTTGCCAAAGGATGCGGCGGACGAAAAAAGCGCGATCCTCGAAATTCGAGCCGGCACCGGCGGGTCCGAGGCAGCACTGTTCGCCGGCGATCTTTTCCGCATGTATGAGCGCTTCGCATCGACCAAGGGCTGGAAGGTGGAAGTTCTTTCCGCAAGCGAAGGTGAAGCGGGCGGCTACAAGGAAATCATCGCCACGATCAGCGGGCGAGGGGTGTTCTCCAAGCTGAAATTCGAATCCGGCGTGCACCGTGTGCAACGTGTGCCGGAAACGGAAGCGAGTGGTCGCATTCACACATCTGCCGCCACCGTTGCGGTGTTGCCGGAGGCGGAAGACATCGACGTCGAAATCCGTCCGGAAGACATCCGTATCGACACGATGCGCGCGTCGGGAGCCGGCGGTCAGCACGTCAACACCACAGACTCCGCCGTTCGCATCACCCATCTTCCGACGGGCCTGATCGTCACCAGTTCGGAGAAATCGCAGCACCAGAACCGCGCCAAGGCCATGCAGGTCCTGCGCTCGCGTCTTTATGACATCGAGCGGCAGAAGGTGGAGAGTGAACGCTCGGCCGACCGCAAGAGCCAGGTCGGTTCCGGCGACCGTTCCGAGCGCATCCGCACCTATAACTTCCCGCAGGGTCGCGTTACCGATCACCGCATCAATCTCACGCTCTACAAGCTGGATCGGATGATCGAAGGCGAGATCGATGAACTTGTGGATGCGCTGATCGCCGATTATCAGGCGGGACAACTCGCCCAGCTCGGCGAACAGCTTTGAGCACGGGGGGTAAAGCAAGTATCGCGAGCGCGCTTGCCGCCGCCCGCAAAAGGCTGCAGACAGCCGGGATCGATGATCCGCTTCTCGATGCGCGGCTTTTGATTGCGGAAGTCGTCGGTTTCTCATTGACCGATTTCGTGATGAAGCCAGACCGCCCGGTCACCGCGGAAGAAAACGCGCGTATCGCCGCCATGATCGAGCGGCGGGCCTTGGGCGAACCGGTGCATCGCATTCTCGGCCACCGCGAGTTTCACGGCCTTGATCTTCTTCTATCGAAGGAAACACTCGAACCCCGCCCGGATACAGAGGTTCTCGTCGATACGCTGTTGCCGGCGTTAAAGGAGACGGTTTCCCGAACGGGTAGCGTCCGCATTCTGGATTTGGGTACCGGAACGGGTGCAATCTGTCTGGCACTGCTAAAGGAATGTACGCAGGCGTCCGGTATTGGCAGTGATATTTCGGCCGATGCGCTGGAAACGGCCGCCAGAAATGCCGCTCGAAATGGCCTCAGTTCACGCTTCGAAACCATTCGCAGTGACTGGTTTGAAAAAATCTCTGGCCGCTTTGACATAATTGTGTCGAATCCGCCCTATATAAGAACTGATATCGTCGCAACGCTCGACCGGGAGGTTCGTAACCACGACCCGATGGCGGCGCTGGATGGAGGTCAGGACGGCCTTGCACCGTACCGCCTCATCGCTGCCGATGCAGGCCGCTTTCTTGTGGAAAACGGGATTGTCGGTGTGGAGATCGGTTTCGATCAAAGGCTTGATGTTTCCGCTATATTTGCTTCCCACGGCTTCTCTCTTCTGGACGCCGTCAAGGATTATGGCGGTAACGACAGAGTTTTGACCTTCCGGAGATAGTTGTTCGCGATATGTCTGCGGATTTTTTTGCAAGGATATTTTGCACAGCAAAAGAAAAGGCTTGGATTTCCGCGGGAAGCGGGATAGTTTGCGGCCACATGCCGGGTGGCTGAGGACGAACTGAGATTCGTCAGGGTATGGGTCAGTCCCGAAGCGGGTTCTTTAAGGAGCCCTGAAAGGCTGGGCGTTTCCGGCATGTGAATCAGTAAACTTTGTTCGCAGGCGGCTCGGTGCAGCATTTGCGCAGCCGGTCGTCATACGCGAGGTCTTGCCCGGGAGTTATCTTCGGCAAGGCGCGTGATGGAGCAATTTCAGGAAAAAATTTCCAGCGGTTTTCCGCCCGGAATTGCATGAAAACAACCAGATTGTCAGCAAAACAGAATTCAGGTGAGCAATTGATGAGGCCAGGACAGCAAAACAAGCGCGGCCGGGGGCGTGGAAACAACAACAATAACAATGGTGGCGGTAACAACAACTTTAACCGCAAGGGCGGCAACCCGCTCACCAGGACTTATGACAGTTCCGGCCCCGATGTTAAAATCCGTGGCACAGCCCAGCATATAGCGGAAAAATACGCGGCGCTGGCGCGCGACGCGCAGAGTTCCGGCGACCGCGTGATCGCTGAGAATTATCTGCAGCACGCTGAACATTATAACCGCATCATTGCGTCGGCTCAGGCCCAGATGCAGGAACGCTTCCAGCGCGACGACCGCGGCGAGTACAATGCCGCCGACGGTGACGATATGGAAGTGAACGACGGCGATGAAGGTGCCGTTGCGCCGCAGCAGCAGGCCGAACAGGCCGAGCGGGCGCAGCAGCCCGAACGCCAGGAGCGTAACGAGCGGAACGAACCGCGCCAGGAGCGTCGTGAGCGTCCGGATCGCCGCGAACGGCAGGAGCGTCAGCCGCGCCAGCCGCAGGTGACCGCGGAACAGCAGCCTCCGGTTTACGACGCCAGCCAGGCGCCGCAGCCCGTCATTGAAGGCACGCCCATGGAGGTGGCTGTCGAGGAAGAGCAGCAGCAGGCGGAAGCACCAGCGGCTGAACGTGCCCCGAAGACCCGCCGTGCAGCTGCCCCCCGTCAGCGTCGCCCGCGCCGTACCGCCGCGGCGGAAGGCGCCGAAGGCGAAGAAACGCCTGCGGGTGAAGAGGTCGCGCCTCTCGAGAATGCTGCCGAATAAGCAGCGTCTGCAAATCACATGGCGATTGAAAAACTCCGGCTTGCCGGAGTTTTTTGTTTTCGGCGATAGTTCACCTTCTCCAGCTTCATCCGGCGGGGCGAATTGACACCTGTCAGATCGAACGAAAATTTCCCGATACGGCGGATTTGCTCCCCTTTAAACCGATGAAAACGGCTCCCATATTCGTGCAGGAAGGACAAACACCGCATCGTCGGTGCCGACCAGCGAGAGGCGACGGACGTGAAATCTCTTAAACACGGCTGTCGTAGCGGGGCTTGCCTTTTGAGGGAGCCTCAACCCTAACACCCGGTGCCGTGCCGAAAGCGGGCGGGCCGGTCTATGGAGGTTCGACTATGAATATTGAAAAATACTCCGAGCGCGTTCGCGGTTTCCTGCAGTCGGCGCAGACCTTCGCGCTTGCCGAAAACCATCAGCAATTTTCGCCCGAACACGTTCTGAAGGTACTGCTCGATGACGAGCAGGGCATGGCGGCATCGCTGATCGAGCGCGCCGGCGGCGACGCCAAGGAAGCGCGTCTTGCCAATGATGCGGCACTTGCGAAATTGCCCAAGGTTTCCGGCGGCAATGGCGGCCTTTCGCTCACCGCGCCGCTTGCCAAAGTGTTCTCGACTGCGGAAGATCTCGCCAAGAAGGCCGGCGACAGTTTCGTCACTGTCGAGCGTCTTCTGCAGGCACTTGCGATTGAAAGTTCCGCCACCACTTCGGCTTCCCTGAAGAAGGCCGGCGCAACGGCGCAGGCGCTTAATCAGGTCATCAACGATATCCGCAAGGGCCGCACGGCTGACAGCGCCAACGCCGAACAGGGCTTCGACGCGCTGAAGAAGTTCGCGCGCGACCTGACGGAAGAAGCCCGCGAAGGCAAGCTCGACCCTGTCATCGGTCGCGACGACGAGATTCGCCGCACCATCCAGGTCCTGTCGCGCCGTACCAAGAACAACCCCGTTCTGATCGGTGAACCCGGCGTCGGTAAAACGGCGATTGCGGAAGGCCTTGCGCTGCGCATCGTTAATGGCGACGTGCCCGAAAGCCTGAAGGACAAGAAGCTGATGGCGCTCGATATGGGCGCGCTGATCGCCGGTGCGAAATATCGCGGTGAGTTCGAGGAACGCCTGAAGGCGGTTCTGAACGAAGTGCAGGCCGAGAATGGCGGCATAATCCTGTTCATCGACGAGATGCACACGCTGGTCGGCGCCGGCAAGGCCGATGGCGCGATGGATGCGTCCAACCTCTTGAAGCCCGCGCTTGCCCGCGGTGAGCTGCACTGCGTCGGCGCCACCACGCTCGATGAATATCGCAAGCATGTGGAAAAGGATCCGGCCCTTGCACGCCGTTTCCAGCCCGTTCTGGTGGATGAGCCGACCGTTGAGGACACGATTTCGATCCTGCGCGGTCTGAAGGAAAAATACGAACAGCACCACAAGGTCCGCATCTCGGATTCGGCCCTGGTTGCGGCTGCGACGCTTTCCAACCGCTACATCACCGACCGCTTCCTGCCTGATAAGGCAATCGACCTGATGGACGAGGCCGCTTCGCGTCTTCGCATGCAGGTGGATTCCAAGCCGGAGGAACTGGACGAACTGGATCGCCGCATCATTCAGCTGAAGATCGAGCGCGAAGCCCTGAAGCAGGAAACGGATCAGTCGTCCGCCGACCGCCTCAAGAAGCTCGAGGACGAGTTGGCCGATACGGAAGAAAAGGCGGATGCGCTGACGGCCCGCTGGCAGGCGGAAAAGCAGAAGCTCGGCCATGCCGCCGACTTGAAGAAGCGGCTGGATGAAGCCCGCAACGAGCTGGCAATCGCCCAGCGCAACGGCCAGTTCCAACGCGCCGGCGAATTGACATATGGCATCATTCCGAGCCTTGAAAAGGAACTGGCTGCGGCGGAAGCCCGCGACAGCAGCGGCGCCGGCTCAATGGTTCAGGAAGTGGTGACGGCGGACAATATCGCCCATGTCGTTTCCCGCTGGACCGGCATTCCGGTCGACAAGATGCTGGAAGGCCAGCGCGAAAAGCTGCTGCGCATGGAAGACGAGCTTGCCAAGTCCGTTGTCGGGCAGGGCGAGGCCGTTCAGGCGGTTTCCAAGGCGGTTCGCCGTTCGCGCGCTGGCCTTCAGGATCCCAACCGGCCGATCGGTTCGTTCATCTTCCTCGGCCCAACGGGCGTGGGCAAGACCGAGCTGACCAAGTCGCTCGCTCGCTTCCTGTTCGACGACGAAACCGCGATGGTTCGCCTCGACATGTCGGAATATATGGAGAAACACTCCGTTGCCCGGCTGATCGGCGCGCCTCCCGGTTATGTCGGTTACGAAGAAGGCGGGGCCCTGACGGAAGCGGTTCGCCGCCGGCCCTATCAGGTCGTGCTGTTCGACGAGATCGAAAAAGCGCATCCGGACGTGTTCAACGTCCTCTTGCAGGTGCTGGATGATGGCCGCCTGACGGATGGCCAGGGCCGCACCGTCGATTTCAAGAACACCATCATCATCATGACCTCGAACCTCGGTTCGGAATTCATGACGCAGATGGGCGACAATGACGATGTGGATTCGGTTCGTGAACTGGTCATGGAGCGGGTCCGGTCGCATTTCCGGCCGGAATTCCTCAATCGTATCGACGATATCATCCTGTTCCACCGCCTGCGGCGTGACGAAATGGGTGCGATCGTGGAAATCCAGCTGAAGCGTCTCGTCTCGCTCCTGGCAGATCGCAAGATCACGCTCGAACTGGATGAGGATGCCCGCAACTGGCTTGCCAATAAGGGTTACGATCCGGCTTACGGCGCGCGTCCGCTGAAGCGGGTGATCCAGAAATCGGTTCAGGACAGGCTGGCGGAAATGATCCTCGGCGGTGAAATCCCCGATGGTTCGCGGGTCAAAGTGACCTCGGGCACGGACCGGTTGCTGTTCAAGGTCAAACCCGCCAAGGGTGAGGCTGAGACTGAAACGGCCGATGCGGCATAAAATGTAAGGGCTCCGGAAACGGAGCCCTTTTCATTTGACAACTTTTTAACCCGTAAAAGTCCGCCGAGTTACCGGCTCGCCACCTGATTAGGCTTGTCCGCGATGTTGAGCAGATTGTCGATGCGCTTTCTCTCATCGGAGAACCGCGCCAGCGCCTCGCCGGAAAGCGACTTGCCGCCCGGCAGGCGCACCTTCATGGCGTCCACTTTGGTGCCGTTGACGATCAGCTCGTAATGCAGATGCGCGCCGGTCGAAAGGCCGGTCGATCCCACATAACCGATCACCTGACCCTGCCGGACCTTGGAACCTTCGGTGACGCCCTTGGCGATGGCGCTCTGGTGGTTGTAGGAAGAGACATAGCCATTGGCGTGGCGGATCAGGGTCTGGTTGCCGTAACCGGATGCCCAGCCGGCCTTCTCCACAATGCCGTTACCGGTCGCGATGATCGGCGTTCCACGGGGCGCCGCCCAGTCGGTGCCGGTGTGCATGCGGCTGAATTTCAGAACCGGATGGCGGCGCATACCGAAACCGGATGTCATGCGGCCGTTCGGAACGGGATTGCGCAACAGGAACTGCCGGATGCTTTTGCCGTTCTCGTCGAAATAATCGATGCTGTTGTCGTCCGGGTTCTGGAAACGGTAAAACCGTGTCTCGTTGTCGCCGAATTTGGCGTTCACGTAGAGCAGTTCCGACTTGTCCGTCGCCTTGCCGTCCGCGTCCTCCACGGAGAAAAAGGCCTCCAGCGTATCGGCCGGCTTGAGCTGCGCCTGAAAATCGACGCTGCTGGCCAGAAGCTTGATGAGCTGCGAAACCATGCTCTGGTTCATGCCGTAAGCCAGAGCCGCACGGTAGACTCCGTCATAAACGCTCGGCAGATCGCGACCGGCGGCAGGCGCTGGCGTACTGTCGAAGGCGGTCGCCACGGCGTCGAGCTTCGGCGGTTCGCTAGCCTTGATGAAACGCTTGCGATCATCGATGGCCATGGTGACCATGTGGCGTCCCTTGCGATAAAGGCTCACGCGCACGATGTCGCTCTTTTCGTCTTCCTGGATGATGCCGACGCGCAGAACGTCGCCGCTTTCGACATTGTTCGACTGGATTTGCGGCGAAAGCAGCCCGGCAATTTCGGAGGATTGCGCCTTCGAATAACCGGCGCCGAAGAGGGCAGCTTCGATTGTCTCCGTCTGGCGGGCAGGGATGACGTCGTCGGCATATTCCTTGGCGGGAACCGAGGGTGATTGCGGGGTCGAAACAGACATGTTTTGCTCGACAACGCGGGCAGCAAGGCCGGCGGTAATGTCGACATCGCCATCATCATTATCGAAGCGGCGTGGGTCGATGTAGTAGAGTGCCGCAACTTGCTCGTTACCGTCCGTCAGGATCGAGCCGTTTGAACGTACTGCTTCCTCGACCTCATCGAAGCTCAGGGAGCCCGCAAAAGCATATTTGGAGTGCTGGATGGGAAAGGCGACGGTTTTCAGGCTGACTTCGGATTCGACTTCGGAGCCGTAGATCGTGCCGGTGCGGCTCGCCGCCGGAGCGGGCGCATCCTTGTCGTCGTTGCTGGCAAATATGTTCAGCGGATCAAAGGCGGGGTAGTCATCCTGTTTCGCGTAATTGGACGCCAGCGGAATTTTGACGTGAGAGAAGGGGACTTTGCGGACCACTTCCTTGTCGCCTTCATTGATAACGGTGGAAACTTCCATGATCGAGCGATCGGAGGGGCGGGCCGCGATGTTCGGAGCAACAAGGCGAGTGCCGCGACGAGCTGCCTCCGTCACATTGTCGCCCATATCCGTCTTGGCGAAAGCTTCGGCGGGAATGGCAAGCTGCTGGCGACCGTCAAGAGCGGCAAACAGCGCAACCCCCATCAAGATGGAAGAGGTAATCCCCGTGAGGAACGTACCCGAAAGCCAGCGCAACGAAATCTCACGGCGATCGGGTGCACGTCGTCCTTCCGCCAGAATTGGCGGTTCCGTGCCTAGCGACCGGATCACATTGCGATCCGCAGTCATACCAGCTGTGCCCTGTCGGTCATGCGCTCTCCAGAAACTTCACGCGAAGATGTGCAACTTTCAAAGCCGTGAGTCAAATCGGTCGACGCACCGGAAGACATGTCGCAACCGTCTGTATAGGGACACGCGCAGGCATGTCTCGTGTTAACGCTTCGTTGGCAAAGCAATTAGCGAGGAAGGGGGCTAAAAGAAGGCGCGCGACCCGCCTTCATGCGCGTGGGCGTACTCTCCTGTGCAAAACCACAAGCTCGGTGGCGTCTTATTATGCCGATACGCTCAAGAAAACGAAATTTCCTTTTAGAATCATGCAGATATCACATTTCTTTATTTTTTCGAATTTGGTGTGTTGACTTGTTTGGTGAGGTTCTCTTATAAGTCCGCTCACTGAACGAGGGCGGCGGCGCTGCTGGCGACGAAGTCTTTCGTTCTAAG